>CAVRIU010000011.1:0-452838 GCA_963721315.1 uncultured Solirubrobacteraceae bacterium | reverse complement strand
AGGGACCGGCCGAAGTTGTTCGTCCCGGCGAAGACGCCGACGTAGTTCTGAAGCGACGCGGGGTTGGGGATGAACTCCGTGCTCCGGCCCTCCGTGGGCAGCCGCAGGGAGGAGACGACCATCCAGTAGAAGGGGATGATGCAGTAGAGGACGATGAGCCCCATGCCAACGTAGGACGCGATCTTACCGATCCGAGCCTTGGGACTCTCCTTCGGGTGGGCGAAGCTCCGCAATCTCGGCGTCGGTCAGATGAGACTCGGCAGCCTGGGGATCCGCTTGGGGACTTGCCGTGGTGGACATCAGTGTGACCCTCCCGTCATCTCGAGAGCCGGTGTCGGCGCCGGTCTGGCTGCCGTCGCACCCTCTTCTTCTTTTTCTTCTTCGGCGCACTGTCACCGATGACGTCGGCGCCCAGGACCTTCACGAAGAGGAAGGCGACCAACAGCACGTAGATGAACAGCACGACGGCATACGCCGCGGCCGGACCGTACCGGGTCTGCGTCGCCTCCTGGTAGGAGAAGATCGACAGTGTCTCCACCCGGTACTTGCCGGGTCCGATCATGCCGTAGGGCAGGTCGAACATGCGCAGGGTGTCGAGGGTGCGGAACAGCACCGCGACCACCAGCGTGGGCTTGACCATCGGCAGGGTGATCCGGACGAACTGCTGCCACGCGGTCGCCCCATCCACCTTGGCCGCCTCGTAGACCTCAGCCGGAATGGTCTGCAGACCGGCCAGGGTCAGCAGCGCGATAAACGGTGCGGTCTTCCAGACGTCGGCGATGACGATCGCCCAGAAGGAGGCCGCCGGTGTCGGCCAGCCAGAGGATCTCCGTGCCGAGGATCCGGTTCATCACGCCGGCCTCGTCGAAGATCAGCTTCCACATCAGCGCCGAGACGATCGTCGGGATGGCCCAGGGGACCAGGATGCCCGCCCGGACGATGCCGCGGCCCCGGAAGGCCTTGGCCATGATGAGCGCCATGACGACGCCCGAGGACGGTCTCCAGGAGGACGCAGACGATGGTGAGGAACGTAGTGTTCAGGAACGCGTTCCAGAACCGGTCCATGGTGCCGTAGGTCGCCGGTGACCGTCGTTCGGCCCGGCGAAGATGTCGGTGTAGTTCTGCAGTCCGACGAACTCTCGCCACCGGCCACCAGGCCGGTGGTCGGGTCGACCCCGGAGTTGGTCTGGTAGAACGACTCCCGTAGTGGACATGACGACCGGGATCCCGGCGACCACGATGATGACGAGGAGGGTCGGCGCCAGCAGGATCCAGGCCAGCCGGCCCTGGCCGTCGCTGAGCGCGTTCTTCTTGTGCTTGTGACCGTCACCGGCGGCCGGCAAGCCCTGGTTTTCCGCGGTGGCAGTTGCCATGCGGGCTACCTCCTTCGTGAGATGCGCTGAGTTCCCGGCCCAGCAGGTGGCTGGGCCGGGAACTCAGACGGCGACACCTACTTGATCAGCGTCTGAAGCTTGCTCTGCAGACTGCTGCAGGGCGGCATCAGGAGCGTGGTGCCACCCTGGAGAGCGCCGATAGGCCGCGTCCTGGATGGCCAGCGTGACATCACCGTACTCGACGGCGATCGGGCGAGGATCGGCGGTCTCGACCGACTTGAGCAGCGATCGGCATGTACGGGAACTTCTTGATGATGTCCGGGTCGGCGTACAGCTAGGCCAGCGTCGGGGTCGCCGAGCGTGGCCAGCGTGTTGGACTTCTGGATCTCCGGGGAGGACATGAACTTCAGGAAGTCCACCGCGGTGCCCTTGTTCTCGGCGTTCGTCGCGATCGCGTAGTTGTGGCCGCCCAGGCTGGAGACGCCCGGACCGGTGATGCCCGGCAGCGGCGCCACCTCGAACTTGCCGGCGATCTTGGACGAGCCGTCGGTCTTGTCGGCCAGGTTGTAGACGTAGCCCCAGTTGCGGTGGAAGATCAGCGTGCCGTTCTGGAACGCCTGCCGGCCCTCCTCCTCCTGTCCAGGTGATCGCACCCTTGGGGATGTCGCCGTTCTTGAACCAGTCGACCAGCGTCTGCAGGCCCTTGGTCGCCTCCGGCGTGGCCACGTTCGGCTTGCCGTCGTCGCCGACGATGACGCCGCCGGCGCCGTGCACGGCCTCGTCGAAGTTCACCGTCAGGCCCTCGTACTTGTTGTACTGGCCGGCGAAGCACTCCAGCTTGGCGTCGCTCTCGCCCCGCGGATCTTGTCGCAGGCCGCCTTCATCTCGTCGAAGGTGGTCGGCGGCTGCAGGTTGTACTTGTCCAGCAGGTCCTTGCGGTAGTACAGCAGGCCGCCGTCGGAGGTGCTCGGGTACGCGTACAGCTTGTCGAAGTAGGTCGCGGTCTTCACCGTCGCGGGCAGGAACTTGTCGGTCGGGAACTGGTCGGCGGGCAGCTCGATCGACGTAGCCCTTGGCCGCGAACTCCGCGGTCCACACCACGTCGACGCTCGATCACAGCCATCGCCGGGTTCTTGATCTGGGTGTTCTGGATCATCTGCTGACGCTGCTGGTCGGCCTGTCCGGCAGCTCGTGGAAGGTGACCTTGCCGTCCGGGTGCTGCTCGTTGAACTGCTTGACCAGCTTCGGGAAGTTGCCCGGAGGTGTCCTTGCCCTGCCAGACCTCGATCGGGCCGTGCTTGGTCAGGTCGACGGCGGCGCGCGCTGGCGCTGGGGCCACCTCCCTGGCTCGTCGCCACCGCCACAGGCGGCGACCACGAGCATTGCGCTCAGAGATACGGCCGCGATGAGCACGCGGCGCGCGGGACGAACGAAAGTCATAAAGCCTCACTTCGTTGTAGTAGACACCCATCCGTTGGTGCCACTTGGCCAATCTAGAGGTAACCCGTCACAAAAGCGCAACATCTCTCACGAAACGTTTAGATTCGTTATAGACGCTCTAGCACATCGCAACCCGGTTTGAGAAGAGCAACTCACAGGTACAGTCCGGTCTGTCCGTCCTGCAGACGCTCCGCCGCCACCGCGTGCAGGTCGCGCTCCCGGAGCAGCACGTACGCGCTGGCCGCGGACCTCGACCTCGGCCCGGTCCTCGGGGTCGAACAGCACCCGGTCGCCGAGCTTGCACCGTTCGGACGTTGGTGCCGACCGCGACCACCTCGCCCCAGGCCAGCCGACGGCCGATGGCGACGGTCGCCGGGATCAGGATCCCGCCGCTGCTCCGCCGCTCGCCGGCTTCGGACTCGGTCGAGACCAGCACCCGGTCGTGCAGCATCCGGATCGGCAACGCGCCGTCGTCGGGACCCGGCCCGGCCCAGCGACGGGCGTCGGACCCGGTCACCTAGGACCTCCGGGCTCCGCCGACCGATGGCCCGGATGATCAACACGAAGCTGACCAGGCCCGCCGACGGCGCCGGCCAGGACGCCGAGGCGCTCGGTGCGAAGATCCCCGCGCGCGTTGAACAGCAGCGACTTCGCGTTCTCCTTGGCGTTGTTGCCGAACTGCTTGAACTCGGCGATCTGACGCTGCTTGATCCGGTTGGGGTGCACCTGGTCGATCAGCGCCGAGACCGACGCGGTGAGCCGGGCCCGCGTGGCGCTCAGATCCGCCTCGATCTGGGACGTCGTGCGGTCGTCGGTCGGGCTCAGGTTGTCGGCCACGAGGCACCCCTTGCTGGCGTCGTCGGCACCGGCGGCCGCCGGGCGTGGTGACCCTCAGCGTATTGCAGATCCGGGCCGTCCCTGGGGCGTCGGGCTCGGGCCGAGTGTCGGGACGGCCGGCTAGGGTGTGGCGCATGACGACCCGACTCGCCGACGGCGACGCCGCGCCCGCCTTCACCCTGCCGGACGCCGACGGCCAGGAGGTCTCGCTGGCCGACTTCGCCGGGCAGCGGGTGATCGTCTACTTCTACCCGGCGGCGATGACCCCGGGGTGCACGACGCAGGCCGTCGACTTCACCGCGGCCATGGCCGATCTGACGGCTGCGGGCCTCCACGTGATCGGAGTGTCACCGGACACTCAGGAAAAACTCATCCAGTTCCGCGACCAGCAGTCGGTGTCATTTCCGTTGCTGTCCGACGTCGACAAGACGACTTTGTCGGCGTACGGGGCCTACGGCGAGAAGCTGCTCTACGGCAAGCTGATCGAGGGCGTCATCCGGTCGACCTTCGTGATCGACGTGGACGCCAAGGGCCGCGGCACCGTGGCGGTCGCGCAGTACAACGTGAAGGCGACCGGGCACGTGGACAAGCTCAAGCGCGACCTGAAGGTCTGACACTCGCGCCCGCCGCGGGTGGGGTCGGGGGTCCATCGACCAGGTCTGCTGGATGCCCCTCGGATGCGGGCGGTCGTTGCTGCGTGCTCGCCGCGTGCCGAGAGAGGGACTCGAACCCTCACACCCGAAGGCACAGGAACCTAAATCCTGCGTGTCTACCAGTTCCACCATCCCGGCAAGGTCCGCCAGTCTAGGCGGGCTGAGCTCCCCGAGGTGAGCGACAAGGTGGTCATCCAGCCGGGAGTACCCGGCACCGATGACCACCTGTCGGTCTACGGGTTGTTGGCGACGCCCTCGTCGACCTCGCTCCGGTTGGCCCCGGTGATCGCCGCGTAGCTGATGCCGGCGATGGCGGCGCCGATGATCGGGGCCACGATGAACAGCCAGACCTGGGCGAGGGCCGCGCCGCCGGCGAACCAGGCCACCCCAGCGAACGGGCCGGGTTCACCGAGAGGTTGGTCACCGGGATGCTCACCAGGTGGATCAGCGTCAGCCCCAGCCCGATCGCGATCGGGGCGAAGCCCTTGGGCGCCCGGTCGTCGGTCGCACCCAGGATGATGTAGAGGAAGATCGCGGTCAGCACGATCTCGGTGATCAGCGCCGCCACCAGTCCGTACCCACCGGGCGAGCGGTCGCCGTAGCCGTTGGAGGCGAAGCCGCTCTCCACCGCGTCGAAGCCCGGCCGGCCCGAGGCGATCGCGAGGAGCACCGCCCCCGCCACCGAGGCGGCGACGATCTGGGTCCCGATGTAGGGCCCGACCACTCGCCACTCGAACCGCTTGGCCACGGCCAGCCCGATGGTCACCGCCGGGTTGAAGTGCCCGCCGGAGACGTGGCCGAAGGCGTACACGCCGGTCAGCACGGTGAGCCCGAAGGCCAGCGAGACGCCGAGGAAGCCGATGCCCAGCTGCACCTGGTCGTCGGTCAGGAACTCGGCGGCCAGCACCGCGCTGCCACAGCCGCCGAACACCAACCAGAACGTGCCGAGGAACTCCGCGCCCAGCCGCGCGCCGAGCGATGGCTCCCGCATGATGCCTCCTGATGCTGGGGTCCGCGGGGCTGCAGACCGACCGCGCAGCAGTCTAAAGGCGTCGATAGCCGACGAAGGCGTATCCCGCGTGTGGCTCGCGGGAGATTTCGCACCACTCGTCGGAACGGATCTCGGGGAAGGTCACGTCGCCCTCGGGCTCGGCATCGACCTCGGTGATCTCCAGCGCCGGTCAGCCGGTCCCAGGCGGCCCGGTAGATCTCCCCGCCGCCGGCGACGAAGATCGTCTCCGGGTCCCGCGCTGCCGCCTGGGCGAACGCCTCGTCCAGGAACGGCACCGCGTACACGTCCTCGCCGCGCCACATTGCGCGACCTCCCGTGTGTTGTTGCGGTCGCGGCGGGGGTCCAAGGGGGTCGTCCCCCTTGCGACGTCTTGTCCCGGGTCACCACGAAGGTGGTCCGGCCGGGCAGCGGCGCGCCCGATCGAGTCCCAGGTCTTGCGGCCCATGATCAGCACCTGGCCCATGGTCAGCCGCTTGAACCGCTGCCAGTCCTCCGGGATCCGCCAGGGGATGTCGCCGTCGGCGCCGATCACGCCGTTGCGGGCGACGGCCGCGATGCCGATGATCTCCATGTCAGACCGCGATCGGGGCCTTGATGCCCGGGTGCGGGTCGTAGCCCTCGATCCGGATGCTCTCGAGCGTGAAGTCGTCGATCGCCGTCACCGTCGGGTCGAGCACCAGCGTCGGCAGCGGCCGCGGCTCGCGGGTCAGCTGCAGCCGGGCCTGGTCGAGGTGGTTCAGGTAGAGATGGGCGTCACCGAGGGTGTGCACGAAGTCGCCGGGCTCGCAGCCCGCAGACCTGCGCCACCAGGTGGGTGAGCAGGGCGTACGAGGCGATGTTGAACGGCACGCCGAGAAAGATGTCGGCCGACCGCTGGTAGAGCTGGCAGGACAGCTCGGCCCGTCCGGCGACGTAGAACTGGAACATCGTGTGGCACGGCGGCAGCGCCATCTCGGCCAGGTCGGCCACGTTCCAGGCGCTGACCAGGTGCCGCCGGGAGTCCGGGTTGGTGCGGATCGCCGCGATCACCCCGGCCAGCTGGTCGACGTGACCGCCGTCCGGGGTGGGCCAGGACCGCCACTGGTAGCCGTAGATCGGGCCGAGCTCGCCGTCGGCGTCGGCCCACTCGTCCCAGATCGTCACGCCCTGCTCGTGCAGCCACTTGACGTTGGTCGCCCCGGAGAGGAACCAGAGCAGCTCCGCGACCACCGACCGGGTGTGCACGCGCTTGGTGGTGAGCAACGGGAAGCCGTCGGCGAGGTCGAAGCGCATCTGGTACCCGAAGACGCTGAGCGTCCCCGTGCCGGTCCGGTCGGTCTTGCGCACCCCGGTGGTCAGCACGTGGTCGAGCAGGTCGAGATAGGTCCGCATCCGCTGCTCAGCTCTCCTTCCCGGCCGGCACCAGCTGACGCAGCTCGGCCACCAGGACCGGAGCCATCGCCCGGATCGCCTGCCCGCGGTGGCTGATCGCGTCCTTGGCGGCCGGGGCCAGCTCGGCGTTGGTGACGGTCTGCCCGTCGGCCACGAACAGCGGGTCGTAGCCGAACCCATTGTCGCCCACCGGCGCCTCCGTCAGGCGTCCCGACATGATCCCGAGGCGTACGTGTTCGGCCCCGTTGGGCAGCACCGCGGCCATGGCGCAGACGAACCGGGCCGCCCGCTGGTCCGCCGGCACGTCGTGCAGCTGGCGCAGCAGCAGCGTGTTGTTGTCGGCGTCGCTCGCCTGCGGCCCGGCCCAGCGGGCGGAGCGTACGCCGGGCATGCCGTTCAGCACCTCGACCTCGAGTCCGGAGTCGTCGGCCAGGGCCGGCAGCCCGGTCGCGGCCAGGCAGGCCCGGGCCTTGAGCAGCGCGTTCTCGGCGAAGGTGCGGCCGGTCTCGGCCGGCTCCGGGTAGCGGGGCAGGTCGGCGAGTCCGAGCACCTCGACGTCGGGAGCGGTCTCGTGGACGATCCGGCGCAGCTCGGCCAGCTTGTGCGCGTTGTCTGGTGGCCAGCACCACGCGGCTCGGGTCGCCCCTGTGGAGGGTCACGAGGCGAGGGCCTCCTGCTGGAGCTCGGCCAGCCGGGCGCAGCCCGCAGCGCCCAGATCCAGCAGCTGGTCCAGCTCGCTCCGGTCGAACGGCTGGCCCTCGGCCGTGCCCTGGACCTCGACGAACCGGCCGTCGCCGCTCATCACGATGTTCATGTCCGTGCCGGCGGCGGAGTCCTCGACGTACGCCAGGTCCAGCATCGGGCGTGCCGTCGACGACGCCGACGGAGACCGCGGCGACCGAGTCGCGCAGCGGCTCACCGGCCAGCAGGTTGCGGTCGCGCAGCCAGGTCACGGCGTCGGCCAGGGCGACGTACGCGCCGGTGATCGAGGCGGTCCGGGTGCCGCCGTCGGCCTCCAGCACGTCGCAGTCGATCACGATCGTGTTCTCGCCGAGGGCCCGGTAGTCGATGACCGACGCGCAGGCTGCGGCCGATCAGCCGGCTGATCTCGTGGGTCCGGCCGCCGATCCGGCCCTTGACCGACTCCCGGTCGTTGCGGGTGTTGGTGGCCCGGGGCAGCATCGCGTACTCGCTGGTCACCCAGCCGAGACCCGAGCCCTTGCGCCAGCGCGGCACCCCCTCGGTCACGCTCGCCGCGACCAGCACCCGGGTGTGCCCGAACTCGACCAGCACCGACCCCTCGGCCTGGCCCAGCCAGCCGCGGCTGAACCGCACCGGGCGAAGCTCGTCGTGGTTGCGCCCATCCGCCCGTTCCGTCACGCCGCTCACCCTATTTCCCAGGTCGCCCCGGGAACCGCCCGGGACAGCGAGCCGCCGAAGTGCGGCATCGCCTCCGCCAGCACCTGGTCGGGGTCGGACCACGGCGGGATGTGGGTCAGCACCACGGCGCTGACGCCGGCCGCTGCCCGGCCTCGGCGGCCTGCCGGCCGGTCAGATGGAGCCCGGGCGGGTTGTCCGGCCGCTCCAGCGACGCGGCCTCCACCAGCAGCAGGTCCGCCCCGCGGGCCAGCTCGACCAGGGCGTCGCACGGGCCCGGTGTCGCCGGAGTAGACCAGCGTGCCGCCGGCCGGGACGTCCTCGGTGATGCGCATCGCGTACGCCTCGACCGGGTGGTCGACCAGCGCGGTCTCCAGGGTGAACGGCCCGATCTGCTGTCGCGGCTGCCAGGTCCGGAAGTCGAAGTGCGTTGGCGATGCCGGGGCCGGGCTCGGCGGGTGACCCGTTGGTCCGCGGCACGTCGTACGCCCGGGCCAGGCGCTCCGGCGTGCCGGCCGGGCCGAAGAGCGACCGCCGCGGCCATGGTGCCGTCGGTGAGTAGGCCGCGGCGACGTAGTAGCCGCAGAGGTCGAGGCAGTGGTCGGGATGCAGATGGCTCAGGGCGAACGCGTCGACCTCGGCCGGGTTGAGATAGCGGTACAAGGCGCCGAAGGCGCCGGGGCCGAGGTCGAGGACCAGGGAGAACGTGCCGCCGGCGTACGGGGCCTGGACCAGGTAGGACGACGCCGGCGACTCGGGGCCGGAGACCGAGCCGCTGCAGCCCACGACCGTCAGCTTCACGCCGCGTCACCGCCAGGGGGGACGACCCCCCTGAGACTCCCCGCCCCGCAGGAACTGCTCCACGCCGACCACCAGCCCGCCCATCAGCCGGGCGCCGATCCCCTCGAAGTCCACCGGGCTGCCGGTGGTCAGGAACCGGTGGCTCGCGAACCGCGGCTGGTCGTGGGTGAGCCCTTGCCGGGTCAGTACGGCGAACACCTGCTTGGCGCACTCGTCGGCACTGGACACCAGGCTGACCTGGTCGCCGAGCACGTAGGAGATGACCCCGGTGAGCAGCGGATAGTGGGTGCAGCCCAGGATCAGCGTGTCGATGTCGGCCGCCTGCAGCGGCGCGAGATAGGTCTCGGCCACGGCCAGCAGCTCGGGTCCGCCCGTGATCCCCGCCTCGACGAACGACGACGAAGCGGGGGCAGGCGGCGGTGTGCAGCTGCACCTGGGGCGCCGCGGCGAAGGCGTCGTCGTAGGCCTGCGAGGTGGCGGTGGCCTCGGTGCAGATCACGCCGACCCGGCCGGACCTGGTCGCGGCGACGGCCCGGCGGGCGGCGGGCAGGATCACCTCGACCACCGGCACCGGGTAGCGCTCCCGGGCGTCCCGGAGCACGGCGGCGCTCGCGGAGTTGCAGGCGATGACCAGCGCCTTGACGCCCTGGTCGAGCAGATGGTCCAGGCACTCCAGCGCGTACTCGCGGACCTGGGAGATCGGCTGCTCGCCGTAGGGGGACCGCGCGGTGTCGCCGAGGTAGACGATGTCCTCGTGCGGCAGCTGGTCGATCACCGCCCGGGCCACGGTCAGGCCGCCGAAACCGGAGTCGAAGATCCCGATCGGCGCCTCGCTGTCCACGGGCGCTCAGCCTACTAACGCAGGGTGGGAAGGTGGTCCTACTTCGGGGAAAGGAGCTCGATGATCGATCTGGAACCGGTGACCGAGCAGATGGCGGCCATCGTCGGCAACATCGGAGAGGAACAGCTGTCCGGACCCACACCGCTGGAGCGGACGAACGTCGCGGACCTGCTGGCCCACGTGCTCGGGTCGACGATCGCGTTCCGCGACGCGGCCGCCAAGATCTCCGGTCCGACCACCGCAGCTCCGGCGCCGGCCGACGGGGCGGACCTGCCGACGGACTGGCGGTACAGCACCCTCCAGCGGCTGGGCGAGCTGGCTGAGGCCTGGCGGGCGCCGGAGGCCTGGCAGGGCGACACGGTGGCGGGCGGTATCTCGATGCCCGCCGAGCAGGCGGGAGCGGTCGTCAACAACGAGCTGGTCATCCACGGCTGGGACCTGGCCGTCGCCACCGACCAGCCGTTCGCCGTGGCGGCCGAGAACCTCGAGGCGTCCTGGGAGTTCGTGGTCAACACCCCGGACAACTCCGACGCCCGGGAGGGCCTGTTCGGCCCGCGCCTGCCGATCGCCGACGACGCACCCCTGCTCGACCGCACCCTCGCGTACGCGGGCCGCGACCCGTTCTGGACACCGTGACCCTACGCTGAACCGCATGCCCTTGGACCTCGGCGCTCCGGCCGACCGCATCATCACTCTGGCCGGCGCGGTCAGCGACGACCAGCTGAGCCTTCCGACGCCGTGCGGCGACCAGGACGTCGCCACGGTGCTGGCGCACATCATCGGGTTCAGCACCGCCTTTCGCGACGGCGCCAGGAAGGTGGCCGGACCGACCACGTCGACCCCGCCCGGACCCGTGACGCTGCCGGACGACTGGCGCGAGCAACTGCCGGAACGGGTCGCGAGCTGGCGGCGGCATGGCGCGAGCCGGCCGCGTGGGAGGGCGAGACCACGGTCGGCGGGGTGACCATGCCGGCCGGCGACCCAGGGTGGGTTCGCCAACAACGAGCTGGTCATCCACGGCTGGGACCTCGCGGTCGCGACCGGACAGCCGTACGACGTGGCCCCCGCGAACCTCGACGCGTCGTGGGAGCTGGTGACCGGCATCCCCGAGGACCCGGAGGCCCGCGCCGGCCTGTTCGGCCCGCGGGTGCCCATCGCCGACGACGCTCCCCTGCTCGACCGCACCCTCGCGTACGCGGGCCGCGACCCGCATGGAGGGCGTGACGCCGCGCCCGGCCGTCCGCCAGCTGCTGCCTTCCTCCCGCGCTCGGCGACTACACGCGTGCGTCCTCGCGGGTCGTCCAGTCAGCACCGCTCCCGGCCGTACCGACGCTCGCGAACTGACGGAACTCGGTTGCCCCGGCTAACTCACGCCCAAACCTGCGTGTCCAGGTACTCCTCGCTGGTGTCGAGGTCGGCGTCGTAGGCGCCGGTGGACAGGTACTTCCAGCCGGCGTCGCAGATGATCAGCGCAATGTCGCGCTCTCCCCCGCCTTCACCGCCTTGGCCGCCTGGGCCAGCGCGGCGTGCAGGATCGCGCCGCTGGACAGCCCGGCAAAGATGCCCTCCCGCTCCAGCAGCTCGCGGACGCGACGCACGGCATCCCGGGCGCCGACGGAAAACCGCGAGGTGACGTCTGCCCCCGCTCCTCGTAGAGCTCGGGCACGAAGCCCTCGTCGATATTGCGCAGCGCGTAGACCGACTCGCCGTAGCGGGGCTCGGCGGCGATGATCTTGACCTCGGGCTTCTTGTCGGCGAAGAAGCGGCCGATGCCCATCAGCGTCCCGGTCCGTGCCCAGGCCGGCGACCACGTGGGTCACCTCCGGCAGGTCCTCCAGGATCTCGGGCGCGGTGGTGAGGTAGTGCGCCTCGGCATTGGCCGGGTTGCCGTACTGGTAGAGCATCACCCAGTCGGGGTGCTCGGCCGCCAGTTCCTTGCCCGTACCCGGACCGCCTCATTGGACCCACCGGCAAACTCGACGCTGGCCACCGGCCATTCGGCGACCTCCACGGCGCCGAGCATCGGCCCCGACTCGCCGAGCAGCGTGACGACGCCGTCGCGCACCAGCAACGGCGGCGGATGCCCGGCGAGCAGCACCTCCGCGGTGCCGGGCAGCTCGGTCGGCAGCGCGATCGCGACGACCGTGCAGAGGCTCATCGCGCCGCGCCTGCGCAGCGCGTGGTTGAGCTCGTCCAGGGCCGCCGCGGGCTGGCCCGTGAGGCGCCCCGCCGTCCGCAGCGTCACGCGCGACAGCGCGCTGAGCGCCGCCGCGGGCGCGCCCTTGCCGACCACGTCGCCCATCACGACGATCGACCCCGCGGGCGTGTCGATCACGTCGTAGAAGTCGCCGCCGGCCTGCACGTCCTCGCCGGCGGGCCGGTAGACGGTCGCCATCTTGCAGCCCGGCAGCACGGGCGAGGACTCGGGTCGCAGCCCGGCCGAGAGCACGTTCGCGATCTCCGCGCGGTCGCGCAGCAGGCGTGCGTTGCGCAGCGCGTCGGCGATCCGCTGCGCGAGCGCCGTCGGCGACCGCCTCGTCGGCGTCGTCGAAGCGCCGGTGCGCCTGCGAGGAGACGAGCGTGAGCGCCCCGAGCACGTTGTCGCCCGAGCGCAGCGGCACGACCAGCAGCGCCGAGAGGCCGAGTGCCTCGAGCAGCTCGAAGTGCTCGTCGTCGACGGCGGCCGCGCGCACCGCCGCGCGGCTGATGTTGTCCATCCGGACCGGCTCGCCGGTGCGGATCACGCCGGCCACGGCGCCGTCGTCGTCGAGGTGCGACCGGGTGGCGAGCGCGCAGGCGCCGCGCGAGCGCGACCTTGTCCGGCTCGAGGTGGGCGAGCGCCGCCAGCTGGAGCGTCCCGTCCGGCCCGGGCAGGTCGATCGCGCACCAGTCGGCGAGCGCGGGGATCGTCAGCTCGGCGACCTCCTGCAGCGCGGCGTCGAGGTCGAGCGACGAGCTGAGCAGCCGGCCGGCCTCGGCCAGCAGCCGCTGGCCGAGCTCCGCGCGCTTGACGGCGGTGACGTCCTCGGTGACGTACATCGCCATCACCGGACGGTCGCGGTCGTCGTGCAGCATCGAGGACTTGATCAGCAGCCACCGCTGGTCGCCCGTCTCGCGATCGATCCGGCGCACGAGCCGCGGCGGCGGCTTGCGCTCGTCCTCGCGCGCGCGCGCCCAGGCCAGGTCGTCCGCGGCGAGCGGCCGCCCGTCGGCGTCGTAGAGCGCGAAGCGCTCCCACAGCTGCGTCATCGGCGTCGCGATCAGCTGCTCGACCGAGCCGGCCTGCATCAGCCGCGCCGCGGCCGCGTTGGCCATCACGATCCGGCCGCCGCCGTCGACCACGCGTGACGGCGTCCTCGAGCGCTCCGACGAGCGCCTCGAGCTGGCGCTCGGCGGTCAGCAGCCGCGCGTTGTCGAGCCCGACCGCCAGGCGCCCGGCGAACACCTGCAGGAAGCGCAGGTCCGCGGTCGTGTAGCTCTCCGGCTACGCCGCCGCCAGCAGCAGCGCGCCGGTCGCCTGCCCGCGCGCGCGCAGCGGCAGCAGCACGCCCGAGCGCGCCTGCGAACGGGACGAGCTCGGCTCGCCGAGCAGCAGCGCCTCGGCCGGCGGCGCGGGCGGCGGCTGCCTGCGGATCGCCGCCTCGCGGCCGCGGTCCGTCGCCGGCGACGCGCGCGCCGACGACGCGCGGGTCGCGGCCGTTGCCGTAGACGACGCAGCAGTCGGCGAGCGCCGGGACCACGAGGTCGAGCAGCCGCGGGACCACCTCGTCGAGCGGCGTGCGCCCGTCGGCGATCTCGCCGGCGGACGTGAGCAGCTCCAACCGGCGGCGCTCGGCCTCGGCCTCGGCGGTCAGGACGTGTCTCCCTCCTCGGGCTCGGCGAACGGCACCAGCTCGCGCACGCCGGCGATGTCGAACAGGCGCTGCACGGCCGGGGTGCCGGGCAGCACGCTGAAGGCGAAGCCGTCGCGGCGTCGCGGCCTCCGCCAGTCTCGAGGATCAGCCGCAGGCCGGAGGTGTCGAGGAAGCGCAGGCCGGAGAGGTCGAGCGTCACCGCGCCGCGCGCGGCCTGCTGCTCGAGCGCGGCGCGCAGCTCGCCCTGGGTGGCCATGTCGAGCTCGCCGTGCGGTGTGACGACGCTGCCGTCCGCCCGCCGCCGACGTCGACGCGTGAACTCGATCTCGTCCGGATCCATCGGGAAGTCCTATCAGCCGCCGAGCAGCCTCGCGACTGCGGCGCCGGCATCGCGGCGCCAGCGCTCGTGGTCGGCCGGGTCGGTCTCGATCAGCTCGAGCGGTATCCGCCAGGTCGCGTGGGCCGCGAGCGCGACCTCGCGGCCGCGCGCCAGCACGCCGGCCGCGAGCGGCCCGGCGGCCTCGTGCACGAGGCCGCGCACCGGCGTGTCGACGAGCTTCTCGCAGAGCATCCGCAGGCGGCCGTCGTGCAGCGCGGCGACGCGCTCGGGGTCGCCGGTGCGGTCCCCATCAGCCAGCAGAGGATCGTCACGCCCGACAGCGCCTCCATCAGCGTCGCGATGCGGTCGGGATCGCCCACGTAGGGCTCGGCCCCGGCGGCGGCGATCGCGGCGCAGCGCGCGCGGTCGCGCGTGGTGCCGCGCACGGCATGGCCCGCGTCGCGACAGGTCGCGCGCGAGCGCCTGGCCGCGACAGCCGCAGCCGACGATCAGCACGCGCGCCACTAGCGGGCGCGATCGGCGCGGCGGCTGTCGTGGCGGGCGCACGCGACGAGGGTAGCCGCGCCGCGAGCGCACCGGCCGCCAGGACGCTCTACGCTGGCGGCGTGAAGGCTCGCACCGCACTGCCGCTGCTCGCCGTGGCCGCCGCGCTCGCCGCGAGCCCCGCGGCGGCGCCCGGCGCCGGGCCTGGGCAACGCTCCCGCCGCCGCCCACGGTCGCGCTGCCCGGCGACGCCGGCGCGGCGGCGGTGGACGCCGACCCGGCGACCTGGATCGTCGGCGCGCGCGCCGGCGCCGGCGCGCTCGCCCGCGCGCACGGCGCGCAGCGGATCGCGGGACGCGCCTGGCTCGTGCCGCGCGCACGCGCGCGTGCGCTGGCCGGCGCGCTGCGGCCCGCGGCCTGCTCGACTACGCCGAGCCGAACCGGCTCGGCCGGCGCGCGCAGGCGCCCGCGCCGGATCCGCTCTCCGCAGTTCGCGACCTGGCGCGACTTCGTGGTGCTCGACCAGGTGCCGCCGCCGGTCACGCCCGCCAGCCCGCTGATCGGCTTCGTCGACACGCAGATCGACGTCAGCCATCCCGAGATCGCCGGCTCGAACATCACCACGACGAGCGGCGCCGCGTGCGGTCGACTTCCACGGCACCGCCACGAGCACCGTGGCGGCGGCGCCGGCCAACGGCGTCGGCATGCTCGGCATCTGGCCCGGCGCGCGCGCGCTCGACGCGACGCTGCCCGACGGCACGTTCATCACCTGCGCGGACTCGACCCGCGCGATCGGTCAGGCGATCCGCGCAGGTGTCGCCGTGATCAACATGAGCTACGGCTCGCCCGCGAAGTGCATCGCCGAGGAGCAGCAGATCCTGCGCGCGGTCCAGGCCGGCGCCGTGCCGGTCGCCGCGGCGGGCAACGAGTTCCAGCAGCGGCAACCCGCTCGAGTATCCCGGCCAGCCTCGCGCACGTGATCACCGTCGGCGCGGTCGGGCCCGACGACCTGCCGACCGGCTTCTCGAACGAGAGCGGCGCGCTCGACCTCAGCGCGCCCGGCATCGGGATCCTCACCGCGGTGCCGGGCAGCTTCGACCCCGACGCGACCAAGGACGGGTTCGCGCAGCTCGACGGGCACGTCGTTCGCCGCGCCGATGGTCGCCGCCGCGATCGCCTGGGTGCGCGCCGCGCGCCCTGAGCTGACGCCGTTCCAGGCCGCGCAGGTCGTCCGCCTCGGCGCGCGCGACGTCGGCCGGCCGGGCTACGAGGACGCGACCGGCTTCGGCGTGCTGCACATGCCCGGCGCGCTGACGCGCGTGCCGCCCGCGGAGGATCCGCTCGAGCCCAACGACGACATCCGCTACGTCGACGGGCGCGCGTTCGGCAAGCCGTCGCCGCCGCTGTACAAGCGCGGCAGGCCCAGGTCGATCGCCGCCGTCGGCCGACTTCGCCGAGGACCCGGTGGACGTCTACCGCGTCAAGCTCGCGCCCGCGCAGCGGGTGCGGCTGTCAAGCTCGCCCCGACCGCCGGCGATCCCGACCTGTTCGTCTTCGGTCCCGAGGCGCGCAGCGTGCGCACGAGCCGCTCGCTGCGCAGCTCGTCGCGGCGCGGCGGCGCGGTCGAGCGCCTCAGCATCCGCAACCGCGCCCGCAGGACGCGCACGTTCTACGTCGCCGCCGGCTTCGACGCCGACAAGGACGTCGAGCTCTACAACGTGGGCTACCGCCTCTGCGCGCGCGCTGAGCGCTCGCGCCGCTTACGGGCGTCGGCGGCGGGCTCGTGCTGGAACCACTGCCCCTCGGCGAGATCGCCGGTGCCCTCGAGCACGGCGGGCGTCGGCACGCGCGGGTTGTCGCGCAGGTACCACTCGGCGTCGAGCGCCGCCTGGCAGCCTGAGCCGGCCGCGGTGACCGCCTGGCGGTAGGTGTGGTCGACCAGGTCGCCGGCCGCGAAGATGCCCGGCAGGTTGGTCCGCGTCGAGCGTCCGTCGACGGCGACGTAGCCGTCCGCGTCGGTGTCGACGATGCCTTCGACGATCTCCGACTGCGGCTCGTGGCCGACCGCGACGAACGCGCCCGCCATCGGCAGCTCGCGCGTCTCGCCGGTCTCGGTGTTGCGCAGCCGCGCCGAGCCGAGCGCGCCGTTCTCGCCGGGCAGGAACTCCTCGACCACGTAGGGCGTCAGCAGCTCGATGTTCTCGATCTGCCGGGCGCGGTCGAACATGATCTGCGACGCGCGGAACTCGGCGCGCCGGTGCACGATCGTGACCTTCGACGAGAACTTCGCGAGGAAGATCGCCTCCTCCATCGCGGAGTCGCCGCCGCCGACGATGATCGTCTCGCGGTCCTTGAAGAACGCTGCGTCGCAGGTCGCGCAGTAGGACACGCCGCGCCCGTTGGCCAGCTCCTCCTCGCCCGGCACGCCGAGCTTCTTGTGCTCGGCGCCCATCGCGAGGATCACGGTGCGCGCGCGGAGCTCCTCGTCGTCGACCCAGACGCGTGTGCAGGCCGCCCTCCTCGGCGCGCGGGCTCGATCCGCGTCGCGTTGTCGGTGAGGAAGCGCGCGCCGAAGCGCTCGGCCTGATCGCGCATCGTCTGCATCAGCTCCGGGCCCATGATCCCGGCGCGTGAAGCCGGGGTAGTTCTCGACCTCGGTCGTCTGCTGCAGCAGGCCGCCCCAGAGGAAGCCCTCGATCACCAGCGGGCACAGGTCGGCGCGCGCCGCGTAGAGCGCGGCGGTGTAGCCGGCGGGTCCGCTTCCGACGATGATGACCTGCTCGTGTCGTCTGCCATTCCGTTGGTCTCTCCCAGCCCTTGTCCGTTACTTCACTTTGTATAGTGTAGCCCTCAAGCGCTCGCCGACGCGGTTCGCTCGCGCTGCCAGCGCATCCACCGTGCGGCGCAGCCGGAAGTAGGCGAGCACGCCCGGCAGCAGTGGCAGCCAGAACGTGAACGCGCGGTAGACGAGCACCGCCACGACCGCGAGGCCGCCGGCGACGCCGAAGGCGGCGAACGCACCGATCATGCCACCCTCCACGCCGCCGACGCCACCCGGCATCGGCAGCAGGTTGCCGAGCATGCCCGACGAAGAACGCCTGCACCAGCACGGCGATCGGAGGAGCGTCGCCGAAGGCGTGGAAGGCGGCCCACAGCACGGCGATCTGGAAGGCCCAGAAGAGCACCGCGCCGAGCAGCGCCGGATCGCGCGAGCGCAGGTGCTCGAGCGCGTCGCGCACGCCCGCCGAGGTGGCGGCCGGGCCCGCGGCGAGCTGCTGGACGAGCCGCGCGAGACGGCCCTTGCGTGAGCGCGAACGGGCGCAGCCGTCGCTGCAGGTCGGTCGGGATCAGCGCGATCGACAGCGCGAGCCCCAGCAGCAGCAGCGCGACGACCGCGGGCACGAACGTCAGCGAGAACGGGTCGCTGCCGCTGAACAGCCCCCAGTGCAGGCCGAAGCCGCAGACGACGATCGCGACCGCATAGGGCAGGTAGGTGAGCACGAGGAAGGAGATCGTCTTGTCGGCGACGGTGCGCTTGGGCATCCCGGAGCGACGCAGCGCCCACGCGGTCAGGACGAGCCCGCCGGCGCCGCCGGCCGCGAACAGGCGCGAGGCGGCGAGCCCCGCCATCGTGATCTCGTAGCTCGCGGCCCAGCCGATGCGCGAGCCGCCGCCGCGACGAACACGCCGCGGAACATCGCGACGTAGCCGGCGAACATGCCGACCGTGAACAGCAGCGCGGCGGCGGTCCACGCGGGCCGCCCGTCGCCGATCCGGTTCCAGGTGTCGTCGAGCCCGGCGAGCTGCGGCAGCAGGAAGTAGAGCGCGGCGATCGAGGCGAGCAGGAAGCCGCCGAGCACGAGCAGGTTGCGCCGGGTGACCTGGAGCGACGGACGGTCCTCATCCTCGTCCTCCGGCGGCTGCGGGTTCACCCGGGGATCCTGCGAAGCGGATCGGGCTCGCCCGGCCGCCGTCATAAGCGCGCCCGCGCCTCCAGCCCCTGGATGCCGCGCGACACGTGCGCCACGAGCGGCTCGACCGCCGGCGCCGCGCGCCGGATCGCCTCGGCGAGCGCGAGCCCGGCCGCGAGATCGACCACGTAGTGCTCGCCCGAGGTACACGAGCGCGATGCCCAGCGTGCCGGCGTAACCCCATGCGAGCGCGCCCGCCACAGGGCCGGTCTCGGCCAGCAGGCGGGCGGCGGTCACAGAGGTGGCGAAGTGCAGGGACGGCATGGCGGCGAGCGGGTTTCCTCCCAGCAGACCGTACAGAGAGCCCCAGCGGGAACCCCAGAACTGCTCGCCGTACTCGACCATCATCCGCCGCAGCTCCGGCGTCAGCCCGTCGTCCATCAGGCCCGCGCGCGCCGCGTACCAGGGCGGCGCGGTCGGAATCACCCAGTAGCCGATCACGCCGATGTCGAACGTCGCGTACACGTGCGCGGCCCCGCGCGGAAAGCGTTCCGGGTGGCGCGTCAGCAGATAGAGCACGGTGCCGTGCGGGAACAGGAACCAGAGCCAGTGCGACCAGACGAGCGCCTTCTCCCAGCGGCGGAAGCCGCCGGCGTGGGCGAGCGCCCGCTGGAGCCGCAGCGTCGGCGTCGTGCCGCCGCCCAGGAAGCGGTCGACGCGCACCGGATATGCGACCCGCACCCGCCGCTCGAGTGCCTCCGGATCGTCGTTCGGCATCTCGTAGGTCGCGACGTAGGCCCACATCTGGAGCACGCAGGTGGCTGCGTCGCGCGCGCGTGTGCGCGGGTACAAGACGCAGAGCGCGAACGGGGCCGCGGCGGCGGTTGCGGTCACGACCGGCGGGGGCAGCTTGAGCCGACGGCGGACGAGCGGCGCCGCAACGCCGGCCGCGAGCACCGCGACCGTCGCGGCACGGATCACGGTCGAGCTGCGCACGCGGGCAGCGTAACCACGCGGGGGCAGGCCGCGCCTCGGAGTGAACACCGGTTTCGCCTGCCAGGCGCGGAGCTCGTCCCTCGCCCGCGCCTTCGGCGACGTTACGCTGCCGCGATGCCACGTTCGCTGCCCGAGCTCGCGACGATCAACCTGCGCCGCGGCGCGTCGCAACGGCGCCGAGCTGCGGATCGAGCTCAACCGGCCCGAGCGCATGAACGCCTGGGATCGCCGGCTGGGACTCGACCTGCTGGCGGCGGTCGAGCTGGCCGCCGGCGACGACGCTGTGCGCGCGGTCACGATCACCGGCGCCGGGCGGGCGTTCTCCTCGGGCGCCGACCTGCGCGACGGCTTCGACCCGACGCCCGACGGAGCGCCCGACGTGGGCGCCACGCTGCGCGAGCGCTACCACCCGATCATCACCGGCATCAGGCGGATGCCCAAGCCCGTGCTCGCCGCCGTGAACGGGCCGGCGGTCGGGATCGGCTGCTCGCTCGCGCTCGCCTGCGACCTCGTGCTCGCGGCCGAGTCGGCCTACTTCCTGCTCGCGTTCGTGAACATCGGGCTGGTCCCCGACGGCGGCTGCCTCGGTCTTCGTCCCCGCGCGCGCCGGGCGCCGGGCGGGCGGCCGAGATGGCGATGCTGGGCGAGCGCGTGCCCGCCGCGCTCGGACGCGACTGGGGGCTGGTCGACCGGCTGGCCGCAGACGACGCCTTCCCGGACGAGGTCGACGCGCTCGCCGAGCGGCTCGCCACAGGTCCGACGCGCGCCTACGCCGGCGCCAAGCAGCAGCTCAACGCGCGCGTCTACGCGGGGCTCGACGAGCAGCTCGAGCTGGAGGCCTCGCTGCAGCAGGAACTGGCCGGATCGGCCGACTTCGGCGAGGGCGTCCTGGCCTTCCTGGAGAAGCGCGCGCCAGGCTTCACGGGCGGGTAGTGCTCCCGCTTCGCCAGTCAATACACTGCGGCGTCCCGATGGACCGGTGCTGCCTCCAGACCCTCCTGCGGCGCGCGATCGCACCTGCGCTGCTGGCGCTGCTGGTGACCGCATCACCGGCCGCCGCGGGGCTGATCCTGCCCGAGGCGGGCGGCGGCTCCAGGCAGGCCGAGGACACCCGCACGCTCTACATCATCATCTTCGTGATCGCCGTCGTCGTGTTCGTCGGCGTCGAGGGCGTGCTGATCTACTGCATGTTCAAGTACCGCGCGCGCAAGGGCCGCGTCGCGGCGCAGATCCACGGCAACACGCGCCTGGAGATCGGCTGGACCGTGGGCGCCGCGGTGATCCTCGTGTTCCTCACGGTCGCGACGTTCGTGATGCTGCCCGGGATCAAGAACCCCGCCGCGTCGGACATCGACATGAACGGCAACCCGGTGGCCGCGCAACGCCGCCTTCGCCTCGACCGACCAGGAGGCGCCGCCGGGTGGCGACGTGCTGAACATCGCCGTCGACGGGATGCAGTACGTGTGGCGCTTCGCCTACCCGTCGATCGACGACAAGAAGGTCTACTCGTTCACCGACATGTACGTGCCGGTCGGCATGACCGTGACGCTCGACATCCGCTCGAACGACGTGCAGCACTCGTGGTGGATCCCGGCGCTGGGCGGCAAGATGGACGCGCTGCCCGGGCTACACGAACAAGACCTGGTTCAAGGTCACCGAGCCGGGCGAGTGGAAGGGCCAGTGCGCCGAGCTGTGCGGGCGCAACCACGCGAACATGTACGCGCGCGTGATCGCGCTGCCCTTCGAGGAGTGGCGCGCGTGGTACGACAAGCAGGCGACGGACATCGAGGCGGCCGAGCAGGCCGCCGCCGAGGGCCGCGAGCAGCTCGAGCAGCAGGAGGGCGAGGCGGCCGTCTCGGGATCGGGCGGCGGCACCAGCACCAACAGCGAGAGCGAGACCGAGTAGATGACCCCGGTCGACCAGGCAGCGCGCCGCGCACCAGGCCGCAGATCATCACGGCGAAGGTGCGGCCCGAGCCGACGGGCTTCACGTCCTGGTTCACGACGACCGACCACAAGCGGATCGGGATCCTCTACCTCTGGACGGTCGCCGCCTTCTTCGTGCTCGGCGGCGTCGAGGCGCTGCTGATCCGCGTCCAGCTCGGCGCGCCCGAGAACACGCTGCTGACGCCCGAGCGCTACAACCAGCTGTTCACGATGCACGGCACGACGATGGTCTTCCTCGTCGTCGTGCCGGTGTGGGCCGGGCTGGCGAACTACCTGCTGCCGCTGATGATCGGCGCGCGCGACGTCGCCTTCCCGCGCCTGAACGCGTGGTCCTACTGGATGTTCCTGTTCGGCGGCATCGCGCTCTACGCGTCGTTCTTCTGGACGCCGCCGGAGGCCGGCTGGTTCTCCTACGTGCCGCTCTCGACCAAGGAGTACTCGCCCAGCGGCGGCCAGGACGCGTGGATCTTCATGGCCCACCTGACCGGCCTGTCGTCGATGCTCGGCGCGGTCAACTTCATCGCGACGATCCACAACATGCGCGCGCCCGGCATGGGCTGGGGCCGGCTGCCGCTGTTCGTCTGGACGATCCTGATCTACTCGTACCTGATCGTGCTGGCGATCTCCTCGCTCGCCGCCACGGTCACGATGCTGCTGACCGACCGGCACTTCGGGACGCACTTCTTCGACCCGTCCGAGGGCGGCTCGGCGCTGCTCTGGCAGCACCTGTTCTGGTTCTTCGGCCATCCCGAGGTCTACATCTTCGTGCTGCCCGCGTTCGGGGTCTTCTCCGAGGTGATACCGGTGTTCGCGCGCAAGCCGATCTTCGGCTACAAGGCGATCGCCGCCGCGACCGCCGCGATCGCGTTCCTCGGCATGCTCGTCTGGGCGCACCACATGTTCGCGACGCCCGAGCGCGACCGTCGTGCTCGCGTTCTTCATGCTGTCGAGCTTCGTCATCGCGGTGCCGACGGGCGTGAAGATCTTCAACTGGATCGCGACGCTGTGGCGCGGCACGATCGAGTTCCGCGTCGCGCTGCTCTACGCCGTCGGCGGCATCGGCACGTTCCTGATCGGCGGCATCACCGGCATCTTCCTCGCCGTCTTCCCGGTCGACTGGCAGCTGACCGACACGTACTTCGTCGTCGCGCACATGCACTACGTCGCGTTCGGCGGCAGCGCCTTCGCGATGTTCTCGGCGCTCTACTTCTGGTTCCCGAAGCTGACCGGCCGGATGCTCTCCGAGAGCATGGGCAAGGTCTCGTTCTGGCTCACGCTGGTCGGCTTCCACACGACCTTCCTCGTCCAGCACTCGGCCGGCCTGAGCGGCATGCCGCGGCGCATCTTCGAGTACCAGTCGGACTCCGGCTGGCAGGTCTACAACCTGATCTCCACCGTCGGCGCGTTCATCATCGCGCTCGCGCGTGCTGCTGACGCTCATCAACGTCGTGCGCTCGCTCAAGGTCGGCGCGCTCGCCGGGCCCGACCCGTGGAAGGCCAACACGCTCGAGTGGTTCACGACCTCGCCGCCGCCCGAGCACAACTTCGACATCGTGCCGCGCGTGCGCTCGGTCGAGCCGATGAAGGACTACCGGCGCCAGGTCGAGGAGCAGTCGGGCGCGCCGCAGCGCTTCGAGACCGGCCGCCCGATGGCGCACGTGTGAGCGCGGTGGAGGCCTCGCGCATCGCCGCCACCGCCGCTCCGGCCGCCCTCGCGGCCGGCGGCGTCCGGCAGCTCGTCGCCGACTACGTGACGCTGACCAAGCCGAAGGTCCAGTCGCTGCTGCTGCTGACCACGGTGACGACGATGTACGTGGCGGGCGACCCGTCGCTGGCGCTCGTGTTCTGGACCGTGCTCGGCGGCTCGCTCGCCGCGGGCGGCGCCGGCGCCGTCAACCACTGGTACGACCGCGACATCGACGCGCAGATGGCGCGCACCGCCACGCGGCCGGTGCCGGCCGGGCGGATCAGCGCCGCGCGCGGCGCTGAGCGTTCGGGATCGCGCTCGCGGCGCTCTCGTTCGTGCAGCTCTCGCTCACCGTCAACGTGCTCAGCGCCGTGCTCGCGCTGTGCGGCTTCCTCGGCTACGTGTTCGTCTACACGATCTGGCTCAAGCGCACGACGCCGCAGAACATCGTGATCGGCGGCGCCGCGGGCGCCGTGCCGCCGCTGGTCGCCTGGAGCGCCGTGACCGGCCGCGTCGAGCTGACCGCGCTGTACCTGTTCGCGATCGTCTTCTACTGGACGCCGCCGCACTTCTGGGCGCTCTCGCTGCTGATGAAGGACGAGTACGCGCGCGTCGGCGTGCCGATGATGCCGGTCGTGCGCGGCGAGGACGAGACGCGCCAGCTGATCGTGCTCTACACGGTGCTGCTCGTCGCGCTGACGCTGATGCCGGTCGTGTTCGGCTACTTCGGCCTGATCTACGGCGCCGTCGCGGTCGCTGCTCGGCGGCTGTCGTTCATCTCGCTCGCGCTGCGGCTGTGGCGCGAGGCCGAGCGCCGCAGCGCGCTGCGCACGTACCTGTTCTCGCTCGCCTATCTCGCGCTGCTGTTCTGCGCGATGGTGCTCGACGCCCGCTTGTAGACTGCCGCCGACGATGGACCGCCGGCTCGCCCGCAAGAACCTCCGGACCGCCTTCGTCGTCTGCGCGATCATGCTCTTCATGTTCGCGATGACGTGGGTCGCGGCGCTGATCTACACGCAGTGATGGACGGGCGCGACGACAGCGTGGACGCGCCGCCCGCGGGCGAGCAGATCCACATGCCCGCGCCGAGCATCATCCCGGTGCTCAACGCGGCCGGCCTCGCGATCGCGATCGTCGGGATCACGATCTCGATGATCCTCGTGATCGCCGGGCTGCTGCTCTTCGTCGGCACCGCGATCGTCTGGATCCGCGACGCCCGGCGCGAGATGGAGGAGCTCCCGCTCGAGCACCACCACTAGCGACGGCGCTCAGCCGGCGCGTGCG
This sequence comes from uncultured Solirubrobacteraceae bacterium, assembly GCA_963721315.1. Lineage (GTDB taxonomy): Bacteria > Actinomycetota > Thermoleophilia > Solirubrobacterales > Solirubrobacteraceae > DASQMT01. The sequence goes on along the minus strand of CAVRIU010000011.1, from coordinate 428,670 downwards.
CAGGCCCGGGCGGCTGCGGGCAGCTCGCAGCTGGCGCCGTCGTCGGTCCAGCAGCGCACGATGTCGCGCACGGAGAGGATGCCGGCGGTCTCGCCGTCCTCGATCACGATCAGGTGGCGGAAGCCGCCGCGGACCATCGCGACCGCGGCCTGCTCGAGCGACCAGTCGGGGCCGGCGAAGACGAGTCCGACGGTCAGGTGGTCGGCGACCTTCTCGGTGTCGGGATCCTCGCCGCGCCCGAGCGAGATCAGGACGTCGCGCTCGGTGACGATGCCCGGGCCCATCGCCGTCGGGGTCGATGACGACCGCCGCGCCGACGCCGCGCTCGGCCATCTGGGTCGCCGCCTGGCGCAGCGTGTGCCCCGGCCCCACCGTCAGGACCCGTCGTGCTCATCCCGTCCCGCACCTGCATCGCATTCACCTTCCGTGCTCGTTGAACTGTGACGATCGGCACAAGCCTACCGATGCCGGCGGCGGCACGCGGACGAGCGGCAACGCGCCAGCAACGCGGCGCGCGATCATCCTGTTCGGCGCCCGCGCGCGTATCCAGACCGTGCCCATGCAACGCCCCGCCACCGTCGAGCTGCGCTCGAGCCTCTACGACGACGCCGACGCGATCGTCGAGCGCGAGTACGCGGCCGACCTCTCGCTCGACGACATCGCCCGCCGCGTCGCCTCCTCGCGGCGCCAGCTGCAGCGCGCCTACGCCGAGATCGGCAACACGACGTTCCGCGACCACCTCACGCGCGTGCGGATGGACCGCGCCGCCGAGCTGCTCGCGCGCCGCAGCGTGACGGTGCGCGAGGTCGCGCACCGCGTCGGCTACCGCCAGCCGGCCCAGTTCGCCAAGGCGTTCCGGCGCGACCAAGGGCGTCGCGCCGTCGGACTTCCGCGCCGCCGGCGCGGCCGCGCAGCGCCTCGCCGCCTGACGCGCCGCTGGCACGCCCGGCCGCCGGCGCCGCATCGGTTCCCTCCGTCCCGGCACTTCGGTAACTTGCCGCGTCCATGGGTCCGGAGCGTTGATGGGCAGCGAGGAGATCAACACGAGCGAGGAGAGCCGCAGCCACCTCAAGGAGCTGGTGGCGATCGGCGTGATCGCGTCGCTGATCGGCATCGCGCTCGGGCCTGGCTGATCGACTGGTTCCCGACGCAGGCCTCGACGCAGGCCGAGACCGTCGACACGCTCTGGGACGTCCTGATCATCTTCTCGGTCCCGGTCTTCGTGCTGGTCATGGTGGTCGTCCTCTACTGCGTCTGGCGCTTCCGCATGAAGCCGGGCGAGGAGCTCAAGGACGGCCCGCCGATCCACGGCAACACGCGGCTCGAGATCATCTGGACCGCGATCCCGGCGATCATCCTGGTCGCGCTCTGCTCCTACTCCTACGTCGTGCTGACCGACATCGAGGAGGCCGAGGCCGACGCGCTGAACGTGCGCGTCGTCGGCGAGCAGTTCACCTGGACCTTCTACTACAAGGACGCGGCGGGCGAGGAGTTCGCCTCGCCGCAGCTCTACGTGCCGCGCGACAAGCCGGTCTTCTTCACCGTCCAGTCGCTCGACGTGATCCACGACTTCTGGGTGCCGGCCTTCCGGATGAAGATCGACGCCGTGCCCGGGGTCAACACGCGAGCTGCGGGTCACGCCGAAGACGAACGGCGACTATCCCGGTCGTCTGCGCGGAGCTGTGCGGGCTCGGGCACTCCGTCATGCGCCAGACCGCGCACGTGCGTCGACCCGGCCGAGTTCGACAGCTGGCTCAGGAGCGCGCCGCGGCGAGCGCGCGAGGGCGGCGGCGCGCCGCGACGAGGAGACCGGCGGCGGCGGCCGGCGCGCCCGACGGCAAGGCGGTCTTCACCGACGCGGGCTGCGGCGGCTGCCACGCGCTGGCCGACGCCGGCACGAGCGGCGGCACCGGCCCCGACCTCGACGAGGCGCTCGCCGGCCAGGACGACGGCGTTCATCGAGGAGAGCATCGTCGACCCGGCGGCCGAGATCGCGCGAGGGCTTCTCGGACGGGCATCATGCCGCCGAACTACGGCGACACGCTGCAGCCGGCCGAGCTCGACGCGCTCGTGAAGTACCTTGCCGAGGTGACGAAGTGATGGAAGGACGTCGATGACCGCCAACCTGCGCGCCCCGGGCTGGTACCGGGCGGGCGCCTTCCTGCTCGGCGGCGTGCTGTTCGCCGCCGCGCTGGTGACCGCCGTCCGGCTGGCCTACGGGCTTCTCGACGCCGTTCGACGGCGCCGACGGCTGGGACGCGCAGTGGCAGAACGCCGTCCTGATCGTCGCGCTGCTCGCCGCGCCGCTGTTCTTCCTCGTCGGCCTCGGCGCGTTCGACTACTGGTTCTACTGGGCCGTCGGGGCGCCCGACGCGGCCGGAGGACCACTCGAGCCACGGCGCGACACAGCTGGCGCGACTACTTCCGCGTCAACACCGATCACAAGGTGATCGGCATCCAGTACGTCGTCACCTCGTTCTTCTTCATGCTCGTCGGCGGCCTGCTGGCGATGCTCGTGCGCGCCGAGCTGGCCGCGCCGGGCTCGCAGTTCGTCGACCCGAACGCCTACAACGGGCTCTTCAGCGTCCACGCGTCGCTGATGATCTTCCTGTTCATCATCCCGGTCTTCGCCGGGCTGGCGAACTACGTCCTGCCGCTGATGATCGGCGCGCCGGACATGGCGTTCCCGCGCCTGAACGCGCTGTCGTTCTGGATGCTGCCGGTCGCCGGCGCGATGATGACCGCGTCGTTCTTCGCGCCCGGCGGCTCGTTCGCGACCGGCTGGACGGCCTACGCGCCGCTCTCGACCTCGGTGCCGATCGGGCAGCTGTTCTTCACGATCGGCGTCCAGTTCGCCGGCGCGTCGTCGATCGCGACCGCGCTGAACTTCCTCGTCACGATCATCACGATGCGCGCGCCGGGCATGAGCTTCTGGCGCATGCCGCTGCTGGTGTGGGCGAACTTCTCGACCTCGCTGCTGGTCGTGATCGCCACGCCGTTCGTGGCCGCGTCGCAGTTCTTCGTGCTGCTCGACTACGCGCTCGGCTTCAACTTCTTCGTGCCGGAGCGAGCCGGCGACGTGCTGATGTACCAGCACGTCTTCTGGTTCTACTCGCACCCGGCGGTCTACATCATGATGCTGCCGGGCTTCGGGATCATCTCCGAGGTCCTGTCGGTGAAGTCGCGAAAACCGATCTTCGGCTACCGGATGATGGCCTTCTCGCTGCTGGCGATCGTGCTGCTCGGGTTCACCGTCTGGGCGCACCACATGTTCGTCTCGGGCATGCAGAGCTGGATCCGGATACCGATGATGGTCACGACCGCGATCATCGCGGTGCCGACCGGGATCAAGATCTTCTCCTGGCTGGCGACGCTGTGGCGCGGCGTGCTGCACCTCGACACGCCGATGCTGTTCGCGCTCGGCTTCCTGACGATGTTCACGCTCGGCGGGATCTCCGGCGTGATGCTCGCGATGCTGCCGATCACGATCCACGTCAGCGACACCTACTTCATCGTCGCCCACATCCACTACGTGCTCTACGGCGGCTCGCTGTTCACGATCTTCGCCGGGCGTCTACTACTGGTTCCCGAAGATGACGGGCCGGATGTTCGACGACCGGCTCGGCCGGCTGCACTTCTGGCTCACGTTCGTCTCGTTCAACCTGACGTTCGGGCCGATGCACGTGATCGGCATCCAGGGCATGCCGCGCCGCGTCGCCGACTACCCCGAGCAGTTCGCGACCTGGAACCTGTTCATCTCGCTCGCGTCGTTCGTGCTCGGGCTGTCGACGCTGATCTTCGTCTACAACATGGTCAGCTCGTGGCGCACCGGCGCGCGCGCCGAGGCCAACCCGTGGCGCGCGCTCACGCTCGAGTGGCAGGTCTCCTCGCCGCCGCCGATCTTCAACTTCGACCACGTGCCGACCGTCGTCGGCGGGCCGTACGAGTACGGCGTGCCCGGTGCGGTCCACGGCGTCTTCCGGCCGGCCGGCGAGGAGGCCAGGACACCCAAGCCGGTCGTCGCGGCCGGGGACTCGAGTCGGGAGTGAGCGCTGCAGATGGCTGACATCCTCGTCCTGGCGAACGAGACGATCGGCGGCGCGGCGCTGCTCGACGCGATCCGCGAGCGGCACGCGCAGGGCGACGCGCGCTTCCACGTCGTCGTCCCGCTGACGCGGCCGCGGCACGGCAACGTGATCTACGACGAGGCCGTGCGCGACTCGGCGCAGGTGCGCGTCGACCTGGCGCTCGCGTTCATGCGCGACGAGGGCATCGACGGGCGACGGCGAGGTCGGCGACGGCGACCCGCTCAACGCCGCCACCGACGCGATCGCCGAGCTACGGGATCGACGAGATCATCGTCTCGACGCTGCCCGCGCAAGTCGTCGGGCTGGATGAAGCGCGACCTGATCGAGGCGCTGGAGGACGAGACCGGGCTGCCCGTCAACCACGTCGTGGTCGACCTCGCGCGCGACGGCCTGCCGTTCGACGTGACGCTCGTGGTCGCGAACCAGACGATCGCGGGCGGCGAGCTCGTGAGCCGGCTCGAGGCAGCTCGCCGGCGAGCGGCCCGCGCCGCTTCATCGTCGTCGTGCCGCAGGACCGACGGCGACGGGCGCGCGGTCAAGGCGGCGCGCGAGCGGCTGGGGCAGCTGCTCGCCTCGCTCAAGGAGGAGGGCGTCGTCGCCGCGGGCATGATCGGCGACCCCGATCCCTACGACGCGACGATGAACGCGCGTCCAGTTCTTCCACATCTCCGACATCGTGATCTCGACGCTGCCCTCGAACCGCTCGCACTGGATGGCCGACAAGCTCGTCGACCGCGTGCATGAGCGCGACGAACAAGCCGGTCGAGCACGTCGAGTCGCACGACGAGCCCGTGGAGGCCTGATGGAGGCCGGCGCCCTCGCGGCCGGCCACGCCGAGCACGAGCACCACGGCCCGCCGCCGGCCAACCGCTCCTCGCGGGTCGACCCGTCGCTGCTCGGGATGCTGCTCTTCATCATCAGCGAGGTGATGGTCTTCGGGGCCTTCTTCACGGCCTACTTCTTCATCCGGGTCGTGCAGGGCGCCGACTGGCCGGCCGAGGGCACCGAGCTGCCGAAGCTGATCGCGGGCGTCAACACGGCGATCCTGATCTCGTCGTCGTTCACGCTGCACTGGGCCGAGCACGCGCACAAGAGGGCAACCGGCGCGGCCTGCAGGCGGGCATCCTCACGACCTTCCTGCTCGGCTGCACGTTCCTGTTCATCCAGATCAACGAGTACGTGCACCTCGGGCTTCTCGCCGCAGGACCACGCGCAGGGCACGATCTTCTACGGCCTCACCGGCCTGCACGGCGCGCACGTGTTCATCGGCCTGACGCTGCTGCTGTTCGTCACGATCCGGGCGTTCCGCGGCCACTTCACCGCCGAGGACCACCGCGGCATCGAGGTGCCGGGGATCTACTGGCACTTCGTCGACGTGATGTGGATCGTCGTCTACACGACGGTCTACATCATCTGAGCGCGGTGGAGAACCCGCTGCGCTCCGAGGCGGGGGCGTTCCGCCTGCTGCTCTACGTGATCGCCGTCGCGGTCGTCGTGGTCGCGCTCGTGCTCGTGATCCGCGCGCTCTGAGCCGCGCCGCGCCACACTGACGGGCGATGGCGATCCTGATCTGGCTCATCGTCGCCGAGGCGCTCTACGTGCGCGCGCTGCGCGTGCTCGGCGGCCGCGGCGTGCGGGTCCCGCGCGCGCAGGTCGCGTGCTGGCACGCCGGGATCGCGCTGCCAGGCGATCGCGCTGCTCAGCCCGCTCGGCTCGCTCGCCGACGAGCTGCTGAGCGCGCACATGGCCGAGCACCTGCTGCTCGCCGACCTCGGCGCGCCGCTGCTGCTGGCCGGGCTGCGCAACCCGGTGCTGGGCTTCTTCCTGCCGCGCCCCGTGCTCGTCGGGCTGGCCCGCCGGCGGCGGCTGCGTGGTGCGTTCCGCACGCTGCGCCTGCCGCTCGTCGCGATCCCGGTCTACGCGCTCGTGCTCTACGGCTGGCACCTGACGTTCGCGTTCGAGGGCGCGGTGCGCAACGAGCTCGTCCACGGCTTGCAGCACGCGAGCTTCATCTTCGCCGGGATCATCGTCTGGTGGCCGGCGCTCGAGCCAAAGCGCCGGCGCCTGCACGGGCGAGCTGTGGAAGATCGGCCACATCATCGCCGCGCGCATGATCGGGATGTTCCTCGGGATGGGCTTCGTGCTGATCCGCGAGCCGATCTACACCGGCGTGTACGGCGAGCGGCGATCGGCGCGGGTTCAGCGCGCTCGCCGACCAGCAGACGGCGGGCGCGATGATGGTCGCGCTCGACATCCTGATCATGGTCTTCGCGCTGGCGTTCTTCTTCTGGCACGCCGCGCAGCAGCACGACCGCGACGAGGCGGCGGAGGTGGCGCGCTCGACGGCGGCGCGGTGAGGCGGCGCGTCGCGAACGTCAACTGCGGCATTAAGGGGAGGGTCCGGACGGGGTGGCGGCAGCGCGGTCCGGGCGACTTGACGCGCCGCGAACGTCGGCGGTCGAGGTATGCCGGTGAGGAGCGCGCTTCACGCCACCCTGAGCCCGCCGCCGCGACCCCCGAACCTGCCTCCCTTTACTGCTGCAGTTGACTCGCCGCTGCGCGCGCTACTTGACGGTCAGCTTGCCTTCCATGCCACCCTCGCGGTGACCCGGGACCGAGCAGTAGAACGCATAATCGCCCGGCTCGAGGTCGACCTCGACCGTCGACGTGCCGCCGTCCTTGACGACGTCGCCCTTCTCGTCGACCCCGCCGCCGTCGACGGCGATGTTGTGATCGGCGGGCTGGTCGTTGACGGACTCGATCGTGACCGGGCCGGCGGGGGCCTCGGCGTCGGCGAACTTGTACGTCAGCCCGACTCCGACCGGGATCGAGAGCGTGCCGCCCTCGACCTTCGCGGTGCCCTCGGGCTTCGCGCCGCCCGCGTCGGCGAGGCGCCCGCTGTCCTCGCCCGGTGCGGCGGCGACGGCGGCGACGTAGGCGGCGACGTCCTGCGCATCCTCGCCGGTCACGAGATTCGCCGGCATCAGCGGCAGCGGCTTGCCCGTGATCGGATCGTTCTGGGCGTTGCGGTTGGGCGCGAGGATCTGCTGGTGCACCAGTCCCTGCGTACGTCGAGCGACCGAGACCGTCGGTCTCCGACTGCTGCCACGCCTCGTCGAGGTTGGGCCCGACGACGCCCTGTGCGCGCAGCGCGCGCGAGTGTGTGGCACTGGGAGCACTCCTGCACGAACAGCGCCTTGCCGTTGACGAGGTTGTCGCCGTCGTCCTTGAGCTCGCAGCCCGAGACGAGGAGCACGACGACGCCCGCGAGGAGCCAGATACGGACCCGTCCTGCAGTCATGGCGCGGCATCCTACTTGCCCGCTCGCGCCGGCGGCGCCGGATCACTGCTCGAACGCAGTGCTTGGAGCGTCGCGCCACGACCGCCGGCGGCGTGCGGCGCCGTCAGGGGCGTGGGAGGTCGTCCAGCTGGCCCTGCGCGGCGGCGATCACCGTGCGCGCGACGCCCTCCCAGGAGTAGCGCTCGCGCGCCACTTCCACGATCGCCTCGCGCGTCTGCGCGCGCAGCTCGGGCGGCGCCGTCAGCCACGCGGAGAGGCCGTCGGCGAGTTGGGTCACCGCGTGCGGGCCGACCTCGAAGGTCAGCCACGGACGCACCGCGGCGGGCGCCGCCGCGGCCAGCGTGCGGGCGACCTCGGCCATGCCGGAGTGGCCGGCGACGACGGGCAGCGCACCGCACGCGGCCGCCTCCGCCGCGACCATCCCGAACGCCTCCGGGAACGTGCTCGGCATCGCCATCGCGTCCGCTGCCGGCAGCACATCGGCGAGCTCGGAGTGCTCGAGCCGGCCGGCCCAGTGCACGCGTGCCGGCAGTCGCCGCGGACGCGCTGCGGTAGTCGCCGGCGCCGCGGCCGAGCGCGGCGAGGAACGCGGCCAGCTCAGGCAGCTCGTGCCCGTCCTCGCCGCGCACCGCCCGCGCAGCCTCGAGGTCCCCGCGCGCGAGCGCGCCGGCGAGCTGCTCGAGCCCGCTCCTGAACGCGCCGAACCCGACCACGAGCAGCCGCGCCTCCGGCACGCGCGCGAGCACCAGCGGCCAGGCGGCGAGCAGCAGCTCGACGCCCTTCGAGGCGATCAGCTTGCCGACGTACAGGACGATCCGGTCGCGCCGCGGATCGATCGCCGCGAGCGCCGCGGCGGCCTCGGCGCTCGAGCGCGCGAACGAGGATTCCGCCGGGTCCGCATCGGTCGCCCGCTCGAGTCGTTCGCGCGAGCTCCCGCAATCCCGCCGCGGCCGCTTCCGGCTCGCGCGGCGCGAAGCGGCGCACGTCGACGCCGGGCGGGCCGAGCCGGGTCCGCTCGCGCAGCCCGGGCTCCGGCACGGCGGCCCAGAGGCTCTCGCCCGTGTGGCGCGAGCCGACGAGCACGCCGCGCGCGCCCGCGAGCCCGGCGCGAGCGGCCGGGAGGAAGCGCGGATGACGCTTGACCGTGTACTCGAGCGCGCTGCCGTGGATCTTGACCGCGTACGGCACGCCGGTTCCCGCGAGCGCGCGCGCGAGGATCAAGGGGCCCATCACGAGGTGGTTGGCGAGCGCGACGTCGGGGCGCGCGCGAGCGACGACCTCGGCGACGGCCGCGACGTTGCGCTCGACGTAGGCAGCGACCTCCGCATCGTCGAGGTCCTCGTAGGGACGCGCCTCGATGCCCTCGTAGCGGTCGGCGACGTAGACGGGCAGCAGGCCGCCGAGGTCGGGCCGGTAGACCGTCGCGCGCGGCGGATCGCGGCGGGTCGCGAGCTCGAGCGCGCCGGCGTCCCAGTCGCCCGCCGCGTCGACCCACGCCAGCTCGAGCGGCGCAGCGCTCCTGGCAGAGCAGGTGCAGCTCGTGGCCCGCGTCGCACCAACGCCTGCCCCAGCTCGGCGTTGTAGATGTTCGACCCGGTGCCGTGCAGCAGGTAGCCGTGGAAGATCAGCACGCGCACGGCGGCCGAGCATATCCGGGCCCGTTGGTAGTCTGCTCGCCGATGAGCTCGCGCCAGCTGTACCGCTTGCGCACCCCGTCCACGGGCCGTGAGGTGCTGCTGCCCGCCGAGGAGGGCCAGGTTTATCGCGACCGCGACACCGGTGAGGCGATGGAGATCGTCGGCCAGGTGCTGCCCGCCGCGCCGTCGCTGTCCTCGCTGCCGTGGGCGGTGGAGAACCTGCGTTTCTGCAACTGGTGCGATCAGCTCGCCCAGAAGGACCTCAACGACTGCCCGCACTGCGGCCGCCGCATGGCCGCGCTGCCGCGCTGAGGAGGCTCGATGCGCCGTTCGCTACTCGCACTGACGCTCTCCGCCCTCGTGCTCCTGGTCGCCGGCTGTGGCGGCGGCGAGGTCGACGCGGGAGAAGTGCCGGGCGGCCCGCCGGCCCTGACGATGCGCAGCGACACGGAGCTCGCGGCCGGCGGCACGGCGGCCGATGCGGCAGACGGTGCGGATGCGGAGAGCGACGACGCAGCCGGATCCGCGACCCCCGAGCCGACGGCGACGGTGGATCCCGGCAGTGGAACGACGGTGCCTGACGAGGCCGCGGCGCCGGAGGACGCTGCCGCCGCAGAGCCGGAGCAGCCCGCGGCGGAGACCGCTCCGGATCAGTTCGAGAGTTTCTGCGAGCAGAACGCCGGCGCCTGCTGACAGGGATCCGCGCGTCCAGTGACGCGTTTCCCGACCCAGTGTGAACTGCCGCTCATTGCGCGCGATCGTCGCGTGCAGATCATCAAGGGAGATCCGGCGCGGGCCGATATGAGATGCAGCCCTTCGGCCGAAGGCTGTCATCTCAACAGCGACCGCACCCACCACCCCGGCGCATGCCCAGCTGCGCCGCCTCTCCGAGGCGGCCCTGTCCGCGCGCTCGCAGGACGAGCTGCTGGCAGCCTTCGCGGCCGAGACCCGGGGCGCCCTACGGGTTGACGGCGTCGAGGTGCTCGAGCCGGCGTCCGCGCCGGCGCCCGGGACCGCGCGCGTGGCGACGACATCGCGCTCGCTGACGCTCGACGAGACGCAGACGGTGGCCGAGCTGGGCACCGAGTGCGCGACCCGACTGGAAGCGCGCAGCGCGCTGCTCGTCCCGATCGCCTGGGGCGGCGAGGTGCGTCACGTCGCGGTGCTCGCCCGCAGGCGCGCGCACGTCTGGGACGCGGACGAGATCGTGATCGCCGAGACGCTCGCCAACCAGGCGGCGCTCGGCCTGGCGCGGCTGGAGTCCGAGCAGCGCCGCGTCGTGCAGACCGAGCGCGACCGCGCGCTGGCACGCGCCGCCCACGCGCTGAACGTGTCGCTCGAGCTGCAGGCCGTGCTCGAGACGCTGGTGCGCGAGGCCGCTCTCGCCGTGGGCGGCGACGTTGCCGGCGTCTACCTGCTCGACGCGAACGGCACCGCCACGGCCACGGCCGGGCACAACTGCCCGCCGGAGTGGTTCGGCTACCGGCTGTCGCTCGGCGAGGGCATCGGCGGTCACGTGCTCACGACGGGTCGGCCCGTCATGACCTCCGCGTATGACGAGGACATGGCGCTCCCCGCCACGATCACGCTGCCCGGCGTGCGCTCCGGCGTCGGCGTGCCGATGCGCTGGAACGGCGAGCTGCGCGGGGCGCTCTCGATCGGGTTCCTGGATCGCCGCGCGGTCACGCCGCGACGACCTCAGCGTGCTCGAGGCGATCGCCGACCTTGCCGTCGTCGCCTGCCGCAACGCCGAGGCCTACGACGACGTGCGCACCGAAGCGAGCACCGACGCGCTGACCGGGCTGCTCAACCACGGCGCGATGCAGGTCCGCGTGCGCGAGGAGATCGCGCGCGCCGCGCGCGATGGCCAGCCGCTGTGCTGCGTGCTGATCGACCTCGACGACTTCAAGCGCGTCAACGACGAGCTCGGCCACCCCGCCGGCGATGCGCTGCTGCGCCGCGTCGCCGACGCGCTGCGCGAGGAGGTGCGGCCCTACGACCAGGTCGCCCGCTACGGCGGCGACGAGTTCGTGCTCGTGCTGCCCGGCACGGAGGAGAGCGTCGCGCGCGCGGTCGCCGAGCGCGTGCGCGAGCGCGTGCTGAACGGCGCCCCGCGCGATGCCGACAGCTCGATCGGCAACTGCTCGCTCGGCGTCTCATGCTGGGAGGCGCCGATGAGCGCCGACGACCTGCTGGCCGCCGCCGACCGGGCGCTGCTGCTCGCCAAGCGCACCGGCAAGGGCCGCGTCGCCGTCGCCACCCCGGACGCCGAGGAAGAGCTGGCGCGCCTGCAGCAGGAGGAGGCGTCGCCGGCGGCGGTGCAAGCGCTCGCGGCGGCGATCGAGGCGCGCGACAACTACACGCACGACCACTCCGAGCAGGTCGTCCGGCTGGCGACCGGGGTGGCGCTGTTGCTCGGCCTGCCCGCCGATGCCGTCGAGCGTGTCGGCCACGGCGCGCTGCTGCATGACGTCGGCAAGCTCGCCATTCCGCAGGCGATCCTGCGCAAGGACGGCGCGCTCGACGATGACGAGTGGCGCGTGATGGCCGAGCACCCGGTGCTCGGCGAGGGGATCCTGCGCCGGCTGCCGCAGCTGGCGTCGCTGGCGTCGATCGTGCGTCACGAGCACGAGCACTGGGACGGGACCGGCTACCCGGACGGCCTGGCCGCCGCGCAGATCCCGATCGGCTCGCGCATCATCCTCGCCTGCGACGCCTACGCCGCGATGACCGCGGCGCGGCCCTACCGGCTCGCGCTCGAGCGGGCCGACGCCGTGGCAGAGCTGCGCGCCCGCGCCGGCACGCAGTTCGACCCCGCCGTCGTCGACGCGCTGCTCGACCTGCTGGGCCCCGGTCCCGTCAGGGCTTGACGGGCTTGGGCGGCGCGACCGGCGTCGTGATCAGCGTCGCGCTGTAGGCCAGGCGCGCGGTGCGGTAGGCGCACGTGTAGCGCGTCAGGTCGCGCAGGTCGGCCTGCGCGCTCTGGGTCTGCGTGTCGTCGCAGGCGTCTTCGTCCCTGCTGGCGCGCCAGACGCTGCCGCGCCCGAGGCCGAGGCCGAGCGCCGGCGCCCAGGTCGGCACGGTCAGCGCCAGCACGTCGCCCTTGGCGATCGCCAGCGACTGCGCGAGCGGGAACTGCACGGTCTGGCCGAGGAACGGCGTCAGCCCGACCACCGGGCTCGCTGCCGTGACGCGGCCGTAGCGGCGATCGCCCTGCTTGAGCACGGTGACGCCGGCCTGCGCCGGACCGCCGAGGTTCTCCTCGAAGAACTTGCGCTGCTTGGGCTTGGGCGTGCCCAGCGTGATCGACCAGGCGACGATCCGCCCGTCGGCCGGCGCGACGAACATCTGGCGCTTGCCGGCGACGCGCGACTGGAAGGCGGTCGTGCGCGAGATCACCTCGCACGGGCTCGTCGGGCAGCTGGCGACGGGCGCGGTCTCGAGCGCTCCCATCTCGATGATCTTCGCGGACGCGGCCGCGGGCAGCAGCAGCACCGCCGCCAGCGCCGCAACGAAGAGCCGTGTGCAGGTGCCGGTCATACGCGCATTGAACACGACCGACCGGTCAAGGTTGCTGTCAGAGCTTCTGCACGTTGACTGCCTTGGGGCCCTTCTCCCCGTTCTCCTCCTCGTAGTTGACCTTCGACCCCTCGGGCAGCGAGCGATAGCCGTCGCCGATGATCCCGGAGAAGTGGACGAACAGGTCCCGGCCGCCCTCATCAGGCGTGATGAAGCCGAATCCCTTGTCGTCGGAGAACCATTTGACCGTCCCTGATGGCATGCCAGCTCTTCCCCACTACTCTCGGCGGGCTCTGCGAGCCCGCCAATGACGACCGCTCCGACTTCGAGCGGTCCCGATACTGACAACCTAATGCCGGTGCGTCGTGCCGTGCAAGGGCTGTTCGTATAGGGATTCAGGAGCGGCGTCAGCTCGGCCGCGGCGGCGGCGATCTCGTCGCGGTCGCCCGGCTGCGGCGTCCACGGCAGCCGCAGCGGGTCGCTCGCGTAGCGCGGGATCACGTGCAGGTGGAAGTGGAACACCGTCTGCCACGCGTCGCGCCCGCATGAGTTGAGCAGGTTCACCCCGTCGGCTCCGAGTCGCTCGGTCACGAGCGCGGCCAGCTCCTGCGCGGCCAGCGCTGCACGCGGCCAGGTCCTCGCGCGCGATCTCGAGCAGGTCCGCCGAATGCGCCCGCGGGACCACCAGCAGGTGGCCGCGCGTGGCGGGATTGATGTCCATGAAGGCGACGGTGCGCTCGTCCTCGCGCACCAGCGTGGCGGGGATCTCACCGGCGACGATCTTGCAGAACAGGCAATCGCTGGGCATCGGGCGCACCGTACTAGCCCGCGCGCAGCTCGCGCGCCCGCCGCAGCGCGTCCGCGGGCGTGGCGATCGCACCCGCGAAGCGGTCCTCCTCGAGCTGGGCGAGCAGCTCGCCGAGCTCGCGCCCGGGCGGTAGGCCGAGCTCACGGGCCAGCTCGTCGCCGCGCACCAGCGGCTCCGGAGCACCCTGCGCGCGCCGGGCGAGCGCCGGTCCGAGCACCTCGCGGGCGAGCGCGACATGGGCGCTGATCGCGGCCTCGGCGTTCCTGCCGCGCGTGGCGAGCCGGTCGGCGACCGTGAACACGGTCACGTCGGCCGCGTGCGGCTCGGTCGCGCGCAGGTAGCGCCAGAGCGCGCGCCGGTCCAGCGGACGCTCATGGACGAGGAAGCCGAGCCGCAGGTGGTGCAGGCAGAGTGCGGCGACGTGGTCGCAGAGCGTGCCCGAGGCCCGCAGCCTGCGCAGCACGGTGCGGGCCAGCTCGGCGCCCGCGCGGTCGTGACCCGGGAAGCCGAAGCCGCCGCCCGGCCGCTCGCTGCGCGTCCACGGCTTGGCGGCATCGTGCAGCAGGGCGGCGATCCGCATCGAGTCGCCGCGCGTGAGCTCGTCGGCGAGCGGCTCGCGCAGCAGGTCCGCGACAGCCTCGGCATGCTCGCCGAACCCGGCCGCGAGCGGGTCGCGCTCGATCGCTGCGACCTGGTCGAGCACCTCGAGCGTGTGGTCGTGCACGTCGAGGTGGTGAAAGACGTTCTGCTCGACGCCGTGCAGTGCGAGCAACTCGGGCAGCACCTGCGCGGTGATGCCGTGGGCGTCCATCAGCTGCAGCCCGGTGCGCACCGCCGCGGAGCGGATGATGTGCTTGAACTCGGCGAAGATGCGCTCCGCCGCGACGCGCTCCAGCCCGGGCGCGGCAAGCGCTGATCGCCGCGGCAGTCGCCGGCTCGATCGTGAGGTCGAGCTCGATCGCCATCCGCACCGCGCGCAGCGCGCGCAGCGGATCGTCGGCCAGCGCGCCGGGGGTGACCATGCGCAGGCGCCGCGCCTCGAGGTCGGCGCGCCCGCCGTGCGGGTCCAGCAGCTCACCGCCGGCGAGCGGCACGGCCATCGCGTTGAGCGTGAAGTCGCGCGCGCCCAGGTCGGCGCCGATGTCGCCGTCGCGCAGGACCACCATGTCGACGTGCCAGCGCCGGTCGGGCGCGACCACGCGCCAGGCGCCGAACGCCCCGGATAGGCGGAACGGCGCGCCGCCGGTCGCGCGCGCGAGCGCGCGAGCCGCATCCGCCCGGGTCATCCGCGACGGCGAGGTCGAGGTCGGTCGTCGCGCGCCCGAGCAGCTGGTCGCGCACCGCGCCGCCGACGATCCAGGCGGCGCGGCCGGCGAGGATCGCACGCGCGGCGTCGAGCGGGGCGCGGTCGGTCATGACCTGACTCCGGAGCGCGCGCCGAGCACGGCGGGCTCAAGCGGCGCGCGGTCGGTCATGGCGCGGCCCCAGCGACGCCGTCATCCTCGTCCGGCCCGTCGCGACGACCGGCCGCCGCCGCGGCGAGCGGCTCGACCACGCCGTCGCGGTGGTGCTCGCGCGGCACGCGCGCGCTGATCGCGCACGTGATCTCGTAGGGGATCGTGCCGAGCCGCCGCGCCCACTCCTCGGCCAGCACCCGCTCGTCGCCCTGCGCGCCGATCAGGACCGCCTCCGCATCGCGCGGCGGCGGCTCCGGCCCGAGGTCGACGGTGATGTTGTCCATCGAGACGTTGCCGACCAGCGGTGCGCGCCGCCCGCCGACGAGCACGTCGCAGTCGTTGCTGAGCGCGCGCCGCACGCCGTCGGCGTAGCCGAGCGGCAACGTGCCGATCCAGGTCGGCGCCGCGGCGACGAAGCGCCGCCCGTAGCCGACGCTCTCCCCCGGCGCGAGCCGCTTGACCTCCGCCACGTAGGAGCGCAGCTCCAGCGCGGGCGCGAGTCCGTGGCGTGCGGGGTCCTCGCCGAACGGGTCCATGCCGTAGGCGGCGATGCCGCAGCGCACCATGTCCAGGCGCGACTCCGGGATCGCCGAGCGCCGCCGCCGAGTTGGCCGCGTGCAGCAGCAGGTCGCCGTGCGCGGCGCGCAGCTCCGTCCGCCCAGGGCATGAAGCGCGCCAGCTGCTCGCGCGCGAAGCCGGGATCGTCGTCGGCCGTCGCGAAGTGCGTCATCGCGCCGACCAGCCGCAGCCGCGGCGCCGCGGCGACCGCGGCGGCCGTGCGCGCCGCCTCCGCGACGTCGCGCGTGCCGAGCCGGCCCATGCCGGTGTCGAGCTTCACGTGCACTCCGGCGCCTTCGCCGTGCGGATGTCCGGCGACCGCGGCGACGAAGCCCTCGCGCCATGCGACGACGTCGGCGCGCGCGCGCAGCGCATCCGTCAAGCCGCTCGCCGTCAGCGCGCCCATCACCAGCAGCGGCCCCGCGATCGCGGCCGCGCGCAGGTCGAGCGCCTCCTGCGCCGTCGCGACGGCCAGCCAGCGTCGCGCCGCCGGCCTGGGCCGCCCGTGCGGCGGCGACCGCGCCGTGGCCGTAGCCGTCCGCCTTGACGACCGCGCACAGCTGCGCCGGCGCGGCGGCGCGCGCCAGCACCGCGCAGTTGCGCTCGATCGCGGCGACGTCCACCCGGGCGAGCGCCCGCACGGCTACTCCCGGGTCAGCGACTCGAGCACGTCGACACGGGTGACCACGCCGACCAGGCGCCCGTGCTCGATGACCGGCAGCCGGTTGTGCTTGGAGCGCGAGATCAGCCGCGCGGCCTGCTGCACGGTCGCGCTCGGCTCGATCGTGACGGGATCCTCGGTCATCAGGTCGCTCGCCAGCGCGGCGGTCGCCTTGCGCAGGCGCTCCTCGAAGTGACCGAGCGACTCGAGGAAGACGAAGCCACCGAACAGCTCGAAGTAATGCGGCAGGTGCAGGTCGGCGTCCTCGCCGGTCATGACCAGGTCGGACTCGGTGATGATGCCGACGCAGCGGCCGCCGGCGGTGACGACCGGCACGCCGGTCAGCTCCGTGTCGCGCATGACCCGCAGCACGTGCTCGACCGTGTCCTCCGGGCTCACGGTCGGCGTGTTGGTGTCCATGATCTCGGCGACGGTCAGCGGCATCGGCGTCGAAGACTCTAGATGGACAGCGCCTGTGGCAGCGCGGCGATCACGTCGGAGGCGATCACGCCGTCGGGCCCGTGCGGCGCCGCCGCGAGCTGTCCGGCGCGCACGTGCAGGTGGACGGCGGCGCATGCGGCATGGGCGGGCGAGAGCCGCTTGGCGAGCAGCGCGCCGGTGACGCCGGCGAGCACGTCGCCAGTGCCCGGCCGTCGCCAGCGCGGGCGCTCCGCCGCGCGAGATCGCGACGCGGCCCGAGGGAGCGGCGATCAGCGTGTCGTCGCCCTTGAGCACGACGAGCGCCTGCGCCTGCGCGGCCGCCGCACGGACATGGTGCAGGCGCGCGCGGCCGACCTCATCGGACTCGACGTCGAGCAGCCGGCCGAGCTCGCCCGCGTGCGGCGTCAGCACGGTCGGCCAACGCCGGTGGCGCAGCTCGCCGAGCCGGCCGGCGAGCGCGTTGAGACCGTCGGCGTCGAGCACGAGCGGCACGTCGATCCGCGCCACCAGCTCGCCGACGAGCTCGCGCGCGCCCTGCCCGCGCCCGATGCCGGGACCGAGCACGACGGCGTCGGCGCGGGCGGCGGCGGCGAGCGCCGGCTCGAGCGCCTCGGCGCTGACGGCGCCGTCGTCCTCGGGCAGCCCGACGAACATCGCCTCCAGCAGGCGCGCCGCGAAAGCGACCTCCAGCGACGCGGGCGCCGCCACGGTGACGTAGCCCGCGCCGGCGCGCATCGCCGCCAGCGCGCTCATCGACGGCGCGCCCGTCAGTCCGCGCGAGCCGCCGACGATCACGACGTTGCCGGAGCTGAACTTGGTCGAGTCGACGCCGCGCCGCGGCAGCGCGCGCAGCACGCCGGCCGCGATCAGCCCCACGTCGGCCTCGCCCGGGGCGCCGCTCGGGATGCCGATGTCGATCACCGAGACCGCGCCGGCATGCGCCTTGCCCGGGGCGATCCAGAGCCCGGGCTTGGCGCGGTGGAACGTCGCCGTGGCCGTCGCGCGCACGGCCGCGCCGGCGACCTCGCCGGTGCTCGCGTCGACGCCGCTCGGGACGTCCGCGGCCACGACCCGGCCCGGCGCGCCGTTGAGGTCGTCGATCGCGCCCGCGACCGGCTGCTTCGGGGCGCCGCTCGAGCCCGTGCCGAGCAGCGCGTCGACGAGGCCGTGCGCCTTCGCCGAGCCGTGCGGCGTCGTACGCGCACGGGCGGCGCGCCCGGGCAGCCGTGCGAGCATCGTCCGCGCGTCTTCGCTGAGCCACTGCGCCGCCCACAGCGCCAGCACGTCGACCTCGCGCCCGGCCTGGCGCAGCAGCCGCGCCGCGACGTAGCCGTCGCCGCCGTTGTTGCCCTTGCCGCAGACGACCGCGATGCGCCCGGCCGGCACCTGCTCGGCGACGACGCGCGCGAGGCCCTCGCCCGCGCGCTCCATCAGCTCGAGCGACGCGATCCGCTTCGTCTCGATCGCCCACGCGTCGGTCGCGCGCATCAGTCGCGCGTCGGGCAGCGGCTCGAGCCAGTGCGGCCGGCTCACTTGAGCAGCGCCACCGCTGCGGCCATGCCCTTGGAGTGCGTCAGCGAGATCGTCACCTCGACGCCCAGCTCGGCGGCGCGAGCCGCCGCGCGGCCGGACAACCGCACGTCCGGCGGCTCGTTGCCGCCGCCCAGCACCTCGACGTCGTGCCAGTCACCGTCGCGCAGCGCGAGCGCCTTCGCGACAGCTTCCTTGGCGCAGAACCGCACCGCGAGATGTCGCGCCGGCTCGCCGCGCTGCCCCGCGAACGCGCGCTCGGCCGGAGTGAAGAGCCGTTCGCGCCAGTCGCGGTCGCCGCTCCAGCGCCTGCGCGAGGCGGTCGATCTCCAGCAGGTCAAGGCCGACGCCGGTCACGCAGGCGCCGACCCTACCGGTCCTTCGCCGAGGCGCCGCGTGTTTCGACATTCGTCCGGTTGTGCACTGAGTAGTGACGGGTCTGTGCCCTTGAGGGTTGACCTGCGAGTGTCATATCGGGAACACTGCTCGTACTGACGGCGCAGACAGGATGCTCCGTCTCACTGCCGAACGGAAATCGGCGGACTGCCAGGCCTGGACACTGAAAAGGGACGCATGAAGCGAATTGAAGCGGGACAGATTGCCGAGACGCCCCAGGCGGACAGCGGCATCGAGGAGCGATCGCAAGACCAGCGCTCCCCCGAGCAGCTCGAGCTCGAGCTGCTGCGGCTGTCGACGCGGGTCGAGGAGCTCGAGCAAGAGCGCGCGGAGTTCGAGAACTTCGCCGCGATGGCCGCGCACGAGCTGCTCCAGCCGCTCGTGATGACCGAGGCCTACGCGACGCAGGTTGCGCGAGCGGGCCGGTCACGGACTCGACCTCAACTCGCGCCACGACCTCGACGCGATCGTGCGCATCTCCGCGCGCGTTCGGCTGCTCGTGGACGGGCTGCTCGCCAGCGCGCGCGAGAGCGGCCGCCCGCTGCGCCGCGAGCAGGTCGACCTGACCGACGTGATCCAGGACTGCGTGCGCATGCTCGACACCGAGATCCAGAGCCGCAACGCCCGGCTCGACATCGACCCGATGCCGGTCGTCGAGGGCGATCCCGGTGCTGCTGAGCGGCGTCTTCAGCAACCTGCTCTCGAACGCGCTCAAGTACGGCCCGCGCAGCGGCGGCGACATCCGCGTCACCGCGGTGCGCAGCGAGGCCGGCTGGACGTTCGCCGTCCAGAGCCTCGGCCCTGCGATCGCCGAGGAGGGGCGCGAGCGCATCTTCCAGGCGTGGGAGCGCGGTCCCGGCGAGCGCCGTGCCAGGGGCGCGGGCCTCGGGCTCGCGATCGTGCGCCACATCATCGAGCGCCACGGCGGCAAGGTCGGCGTGACGTCGCCGAGCGACTCCAGCAACCGCTTCTTCTTCACGCTCCCCGCCTGAGCGAGCGCTTATCCCGGCGGCGCGCTGCGCATGCGCTGGGCCACCGCGACGGCCTCCTCGCGCGAGCGTGCGTCGAGCTTGCGCAGAATGTTCTTGACGTGCGAGCGCACGGTCTCGGACGCGAGCACGAGCTGCTCGGCGATCTGATCGGTCGTCTTGGTCTGCGCGAGCAGATCGAGCACCTCCCACTCGCGAGGCGTCAAGCGGCGACTTGACGGGTCGCATCCCGCCCTGGCCGTCGGGCGCCCTGCGGACGTGCTCGACGAGGCGCATGCTCAGCCGGCGCGAGATCGCCGCCTCGCCTTTGAGCGTGCCCTGCAGCGCCTGCGGCAGGATGTCGACGTCGACGTCCTTCGCGAGGAACCCGCGAGCGCCCGCGCGCAGCCCGAGCAGGCCGATCTCGTCGTCATCGGCGGTCGTCAGGATGACGACGATCTGCTCGGGGTTCTCCTTGACGATCCGGCGCGTCGCCGCGATCCCGTCGAGCTCGGGCATGACGATGTCCATCAGCACGACGTCCGGCTTGTAGTGGCGCGTCAGGTCGACCGCCTGGCGGCCGTTCTGCGCCTCGGCGATCACGACGATGCCGGCGCGCTGGAGCGCCTCCTTGATCATCTTCCGGGCGAACGGATCGTCATCCGCGACGATCGCGCGCACCGGTGCGTCGGGGGGCGAATCCTGACCGGTCAAGAACGCCCAAAGTAGCTCATCGTCCGGAGGCCGGCAGCAGCGGGTGAGATTTCTCACCCGCTGGGCGAGCGCCATCTCCCGCTGAGCGCCCGCCAGTACCTCAACGAACGGGTAGGTAAATCCCCCACGTGCAGGCGAGAGACCACCTTCCCCCAGCCGCCGCGGTAGGGGAAGCTCATAAGCGTGATCAGCCGAACGGATTCGGGCGAAGCCACGCGGAGCCTCAGTGACCTGCGCCGTGCGCAGCCTGGCGAAGCCACACGGAGCCTCAGTGACCTGCGCCGTGCGCAGCCTGGCGACGCGACGCTGCGCAACCTGCTCGGGATCCTGAACGCGAAGCTCGAGCTCTGCGCCACCTTGCCCGTGTTCGAGTGGGAGGCCGGCTCCGAGGGCTGGACGGAGCGAGCGGCCGCGTTCCGCGACCTGGCAGACGCCGAACGGCAGTCCTGCTCAGACGTGCTCGAGCAGCTGCGGGCGCACCTCGAGCAGCGCGCGGCGACCCTGGGGACCTCGGCATGACGCGCGTCATCATCGTCGCCGACAGCGGTCCCTCGCTGGCGAACCTGACTGCGGCCGTCGCCTCCGTGCCGGGCGCGCACATCGTGCGCCACGGCAGCAGCGCCGGCCCGCTCGACCGGATCATCGCCCCCTTGGCGCCGGACCTCGTGCTGATCGGCGATCTGCTTTCCCCGGACACGGCGCTCGCGCGGATCGCCGAGGTGCAGCGCGCCGCGCCGCTGGCGAAGATCGTCGTCCTGAGCTCGACGACCGAGGCCGGCTGGCTCGCGGACGCCCTGCGCGCACGGGCCGCCGCGGTTCTGCCGGGCAACCTCGAGCCGCACACGCTCGGGCTGGTGCTGCGTGAGGTGCTCGCGCCGGCCGTCGTGATGCCACTCCAGCGCCTCGCCGGCCCCGCCGCGGTCGAGCCGCAAACGGAGGCCGCGGCATGAGCTCGCGCCTGATGCTCGTCGCCGATGACCCGCTGTCCGCCTCGGCCCTGCGGCGTGCGCTGCGCGCCGCTTCGGCCTTCGAGGTGTTCGACGGCTACGTCGACGGCGCAGCCTCGTGTGCGGCGACGATGGCCGCTCACGGCCCCGACGTCGTCGTCGTCGATCAGATGCGATCGCGCGACGACACGATCGCGCGCATCGCCGAGATCCACGGCGTGCTGCCCGCGGCGAAGGTCGTCCTGCTCCAGAACCAGATGGAGCCCGAGTGGCTGACAGCCGCCGCGGCAGCCGGAGCCGACGCCGCGATCGCCAAGACCTTCCGCCTGGACGGCATCGGCGCGCTCGTCCGCGAGGTCGCCGCAGGCAACGTGTTCCATGCCTTCCAGGCCACGCAGGCGCCGCCCCGGCCGAGCATGGGATCGCTCCTGTCGGAGCTGACCGACCGCGAGTTCGAGATCCTCCGCCGGGTCGCCGGCGGCGCGCCCAACAGCCGGATCGCGGCGCAACTCTGGATCACCGAGCAGACCGTCAAGTTCCACCTCTCGAACGTGTATCGGAAGCTCGGGGTGTCCAACCGGACCGAGGCGAGCCACTTCGCCTATGTCAACGGGCTGCTCGAGATGCCCCCCACAGGCGTCGCGGCCTGAGCCAAGGGCTGGCCCGCCCGGGCCGGTGACGCTCGGCGCCGCCGGCCCGGGCTGGGCGCGCGGGCATCAGGGGATGATGAGCACGTCGCCGGCGTCGATCGAGGACGGGTTGGAGATCCCGTTGCGGTCGGCGATGCGTCTCCACTCGTCGCCATCGCCGTAATAGCGCCGCGCGAGGTCGAACAGCGAGTCGCCGGCCTTGACGGTGTACGTCCGATTCCCGGCCGGGGGCGCGGACGGGCTGCCACCCGCGAGGAAGCGCCTGACCAGCGGCCGGACCGCGGGCCAGCCGTCATACGCCCTGTCCCAGGTGCGCTGTGCCAGACCGGACTCGAAGCTGTCCCAGCGACTGAAGTTGGTGCCGCTGTTCGAGAGCGTCCAGACGATCCTCGCCGCTTGGTCGGGGTCATCGACCTGTGCGTCGCTGTACTGCGGCCACCAGCGCGACGAGATCTGCCACAGCCCCCGATCTGAGTGCAGTTGCTGGGAGCCGTTCCAAGCCGCCGAGGGGCCCTGAACGCCGATCCTGTCGCCGGCCGGCCTGTAGCCGTACTGCGGTTGCCAGTTGCGGATCTTGGACCAAAGGGAGGACTCCGTGATCGCGAGCGACGTGGCTGACAGCAGCTGCGTCTCGCTGCGGAAGCCGGCCGAGTAAGCGACCTCGATCACCTCTTCGACCGAGAGCTGATCTCCCGCCTTGGTCGACGGCGGGTCGTATGCGGCCTCGGAGCTTGCGGACATGAGCGTGGCCGCGGCGCAGGCCGTAGAGCCCAAGACGAGCAAGCGCCTAGGCATGGTGAAGACGATCCGGATGTTGCGGGGCACGAAGGCTCCGTTCGGACGGGTGCAGGGACCGACCGCCGGCGAGACAAGCGCGGTGCAGCATGGTGTCGCGGCCCTTCCCGCCGCAGACATCGGCACGCCGGGTGCTTCGACGACCGTTCCTTGGTCGAATGGCCGGCAGGCCGACGCGCACCCTAGCGATCGAGGCGCGCGAACGACGCGCGGTCCGGAATCCGGTCTGAACCAAGACGTCTCAAGTCGCGGCTCACGGTGCCGACTACTCCGACTGTGGCACCCACCGGCGGGTCGCGCAGACCTCGACGCGCCGCTGCCGCTCCTCCGCGACCGGCCCCATGGAAGGGGCAAGGACACCCATGCAAGCGAAGAACCTACTGCCGCTCGTGACAGCGGGCGCTGCACTGGCGCTCGCCGCGCCGGCCTCCGCCGACTACGCCTCGACGGTCTCCTCGACCAGCGGGCTCAGCTCTTACTGGCGCCTGGGCGAGACGTCCGGGACGACCGCGCTCGATGCCCGGCGCGCGCGCAGCGGCAGCTATGCGGGCGGCGTCAGGCTCGGCCTCGCGCCGGCGCCGCGGAACACGACGGATGCCTCGGCCGGCTTCGGTGACACGGCGTCCGTCAGTCTCGGTGACGCCTACGATCACGCCGGCACCGCGGCCTTCTCGCTCGAGGGATGGATCCGGCCCTCGAGCACCGACGCCGCCACCAGCTGGCGCCGCGTGGTCAGCAAGGAGGCCAACTCGACCTACTACGGATACGCGCTGATAATCGCGCCGGACAGCGCCTCGGCGGACCGTCGCCAGCGCATCGTGTTCGAGCGCAGGACGAGTAGCGGCGTCGACTCGGTGATCGGCACTTCGGCGCTGAAGGCCGATACGTGGCACCACGTGGCGGTGACGTTCGACCGCGCGACCATGCGCCTGTACGTGAACGGCCGGCTCGAGGCCTCCGAGGGCTCGACGCGCGCTCTGCCCAACACAAAGGCGACGCTGCGCCTCGGCGCCTCCTCGCACGGCTACTCCCCCTTCGCCGGGCAGCTCGACGACGTGGCGATGTACTCGAGCGCGGTCTCCGCGACGACGATCGACCAGCACTACGCCGCGGGAGTCGCCGCGGCACCTGTGCCGACGCCGACGCCGACGCCCACCACGACTCCCACACCGACCCCCGCCGCACGCCGACACCCACCACGACGCCGACGCCGACCCCCACCACGACTCCCACACCGACCCCCACCACGACTCCCCACGCCCGACCCCCACCACGACTCCCACACCGACCCCCACCACGACGCCGACCCCCACTCCGACGCCGACACCTGCCGCTGGGCCGCTCGGTCCGCGACCGGTGGCCATCACGCCCACCGGCTCGGTCCGCCACGTGTACAGCGGCCAGTCGATCACGAGCGCGATCAACGCCTCGAGCGCCGGCGACTCCGTCGTCGTCCACGCGGGCAGCTATCCGCTGCTCGCGTTGTCCGGCAAGAGCGCCGGCGGCGAGATCAAGGTGATCGCGGCTGCCGGTGAGACGGTCAACGTCGCGGGCGCTGACATCCGCAGCTCGAGCAACGTGAGCCTCAGCAGCTTCAACTGGACGGGCAACGTCTACCTGCTCGGCACCACCAACGTCCGCTTCCAGGGCGGCACGTCACGCGTATCGCTGGCGGCCAACAACTTCGACGTCCGGGACAACTCCCAGGACACGTATGTCGAGGACATGCGCATCAGCGGCGGCGACAGCCACTTCGGCATCCAGGCCGGCAACGACGCGTCGAGGAGCCGGCGCACGTTCATCCGCAACAACGATATGGGCGACGCCAGCCAGGATCACGTGATCATCAACCGCGGCATCGACGTCTACGTGCAGCAGAACCTGATCCACGGCGTGATCGACACGGCCGAGCACTCCGACGGCGTCCAGTCCGTCGGCGGCGACGGCGTCTACATCGATCGCAACGAGATGTGGACTCCGCGAGCCGCGCGTGACGCCGCGCGCGATCGCAACGACCATGCGGTGATGCTCAACTCCGAGCCGTCGACCGGCCGCCAGACGCGCAATGTGCGTATCTCGAACAACCTGATCCATGACTGGTTCGGCACCGGCGTCGCGCTCGCGGGCGGAGTGAACGTCCAGATCTTCAACAACACGATCTACGAGAACGGCGCCGGTGGCTCGTCGAAGGCGATGATCGCCGACCCGGATGCGGGCAATGCCACGAATCTCGCGTGGTGGAACAACGCGTTCAACTCGGTCATCGTGTCCACGTCCGAGATCGGCATGGATCGCAACGAGGCGAACTTCGTGGCCGACGGGAGCGGGCCCGCGGGCACGAGCCGGCTCACCGGGTCGCCCGGCTTCGTGGGCCAGGCGGCGTTCGACTACCGCCTCGCGTCGGGCTCACAGCTGAGCGATTCCGGCTCGCCGACCGGCGCGCCGAGCGTCGATGTCAACGGTGCCCCACGCAGCGGAAGTCCGAGTCGCGGGGCCATCGAGTAACCCGCAGGCGAACGGCGCTTAGACGAACGTCCAGGATGCGTCCTGCGCCGCCTTTCTGTCTGTATATTGGCGCTTCGAGAACAAGGAGGCACCATGCGGCCAAGGATGGTCAACCGTGTCCATGAACACGGCACCAGCCTCCGGCCGCCGGGCTCAAGTAGCGGTTGTGCCGGCATGACGGTTCACCACATCCAGCTCGGCGCAACCGTCCATGTAACTGCTGGCTCGGGGTCCGCGACGAGTCGGACCCAGTGACCACCACGATCCACCGATCCGGCGGCGAGCCGGCCGTCCTGCCGTTCGATCGACCAGCCTCCGCTGGGACGTCGTCGACCCGCCTGCTCCTGTCACGCGACCTGCCGGTCGCCGCCGGCGAGCTGCGCAACCTCGCCGATGAGCTGCGCGTGCCGCCCGAGCAGGTGGTGCTGGCGGCCTGGACCGTCGTGCTGTCCGCGTACGCCAGAGCGCCCCTCGTCCATCTGGAGGTTGCCATAGAGCGCTCGATTGTCGCGATCGAGGTCGATGCCGGCCCGCAGCGCTCGTTCACCTCGCTGTCGAAGGACATCTCCGCGTCGCTCCAGGCAGCGCAGGTCTCCGCCGCTGACGGTTCGATCGTCTTCGTCCTGGATCGGCACGACGCGTCCACCGCCACCTTCAGCGTCCGCCTGGAGCTCGCGGGCGAGACGGGAGCGCTCGCGGCCACCTACGATCCCGCGCGCCTGGAGCGCTCGACCGCCGCCCGGATCCTCGATCACCTGGCGACGGTCGTCGCGGGCGTGGTGGCCTCGGGGGTGGGTGCACAAGTCGACTCGCTGCCGGTGTTACCAGCGGAAGAGCTCGCGCTGTTGCGCGGATGGAACGCGACGCGGGTCGAGTGGGATGGGGTGCCGACGCTCGCGTCGCTGCTGGAGGACGCGATCGAACGGCACCCGAGCTCGGTCGCGATCGAGTACGAGGGACGCCGGGTCTCGTATCGCGAGTTCGGGGAATTGGCTGCTCGCGTCGCCGGCCGCCTGATCGATGCCGGCGTGGGTCGCGGCGCGCTCGTCGGTGTGCTGTGCGACCGGTCGGTGGAGTTGGTGGCGGCGTTGCATGGCATCGTGATGGCCGGCGCGGCGTACGTGCCGCTGGATCCCGACGACCCGAGCGACCGGATCGGGTTCATGGTCGGTGAGACGCGGATGCGAGTGGTCGTGAGCCATCGTCATCTGCGCGCGTTGGTGACCGACCCCGCGGTGCTCGTGCTCGATGCCGAGGAACTGGTCGGCCGGGCCTACCCGCAGGGCGCCACGCGACCGGTGCTCCCGCAGGTGCAACCCGACGATCTGGCCTATGTCATCTACACGTCAGGGTTCGACAGGACGCCCGAAAGGAGTCGCCAACGCCCATCGCGGCGTCGCGAACCGGTTGCTGTGGATGCAGGATCGGTATCCGATCAGGTCCTGGCAATGTCGTCCTGCAGAAGACGCCGTACAGCTTCGACGTGTCGGTGTGGGAGTTCTTCTGGCCGTTGCAGGTCGGCGCGCGGCTGGTCGATCGCCGAGCCCGGCGGGCATCGCGACCCGGCGTACCTGGTGCAGACGATCGTCGGCAACGCCGTCGACACGATCCACTTCGTGCCCTCGATGCTGCGCTTGTTCCTCGATCATCCGGCGGCCGGCGTCGTGCACCTCGCTGCGCACGGGTGATCTGCTCCGGAGAGGCGCTGACGCGCGACCTGCAGGACCGCTTCTTCGCCGTGCTGCCCGACGCCGAGCTGCACAACCTCTACGGCCCGACCGAGGCCGCGATCGACGTGACGGCATGGCAGTGCCGACCCGACGACGCGCGCCGGGTGGTGCCGATCGGCGCCCCGATCGCCAACACCACGATCCACATCCTGGACGACGCATGCGGCCGGTGCCGATCGGCATCTCCGGGCGAGCTGCACATCGGCGGCGTGCAGGTGGCGGTCGGCTACGTCAACCGGCCGGAGCTGACCGCGGAGCGCTTCGTGCCCGATCCGTTCGACCCGGCGGGCCGCTTGTACAAGACCGGCGACCTCGCCCGCTGGCTGCCCGACGGCCAGGTCGACTTCCTCGGCCGGTCTCGACCATCAGATCAAGATCCGCGGGCAACGAGTCGAGCTCGGCGAGATCGAAGCCGTTCTCGGTGAGCACCCGGGTGTCCTCGAAGCCGCCGTCAGCGTCGTCGGTCCCGACGAGGATCCGCAGCCTCGTCGCCCATGTCGCCGCGCGTCCGCAGCCGATCGACGAGTCCCGCCTGCGCGCCTTTCTCGAGACTCGCCTTCCCGCGCACATGATCCCGGCTCGCTTCGTCGCCCACGAGGCAGCTGCCGCTGACCGGCAGCGGCAAGGTCGACCGGAAGGCTGCTCGCTGAAGGGCTCACGGTCGCCCTCGAGCCGCGCGCGGTGACCGCCGGAGCCGACGAGCTCGAGCGATTCCTCCTCGACGTCTGGCGCTCGGTGCTCGACCGGGCCGACGTCGGCCGCGACGATCGCGTGTTCGAGCTGGGGGCGACCTCGCTCCAGGCGGCGGCGTTCGTGAACAGGGTGCAGCGCGAGCTCGGCGAGTTCATCTACGTGGTCACCGTGTTCACCGCCCCGACCGTGCGCGAGTACGCGGCGCTTGCTCGACGCGCGACTACCCCGCAGGCGGTGGCGCGGCGCTTCGGCAGCGGCGCCGGCTGCCGGGCGACCCTCGGCACCGATGCGCATCGACGAGGCCGGCGTGCGAGCGGCTGAGCGCGGCAGTACCCCGGTTCGGGCCCTATCCCGTCCTGGCGGCAGGGACAGCCGCAATCCGCCCGCCGTCTTCATCCTCTCGCCGCCACGCTCCGGCACGACCTTGCTGCGGGTGATGCTCGCCGGTCACTCGCGGCTGTTCGCCGCCCCTGAGCTGCAGCTGCTGGGCTTCGACACGCTCGCGCAGGCGACGCGCGGCGCTCGACGGCCGGTTCAGCGCCTGGCGCGAGGGCACCATCCGGGCGGTGATGGAGCTCGAGGCTTGCGACGCCGAGTCAGGCCACGGAGCTGATGGAGTCGCTCGAGCGCGACGGCTGCACCGCCAAGGCGTTCTATGGCTGGCTGCAGGATCGCGCCGGAGACCGCGTCGTCGTCGACAAGTCGCCGACGTACGCGCCTCGACCTCGAGGCGCTGCGCAACGCCGAGCACGGCTTCGACGAGCGCGCGCTACATCCATCTGGTCCGCGACCCGCTCGCGATGAGCTCGCTCGTTCGAGAGCTACCACATGGATCAGATCCTGCTGCTGCGACGAGCACCCGTGGTCGGGCCGGACGCTGGGCGAGCTGGTCTGGACGCTCAGCCATCGCAACATCCTCGAGTTCGCCGAGGAGGTGCCGGCGGAGCGGCTGCTGCGGGTGCGGTTCGAGGATCTCGTCAGCGACCCGCGCGCCGACCATGACCGACGATCGCGTCGTTCCTCGGCCTCGAGTTCGAGGAGAGCCTCGTTCGGCCGTACGAGAACCTCGAGGCGAAGATGGTCGACGGGCTGCACCCCGAGTCGACGCCGATGGGCGACACGCGGCTGCTCGAGCGCGACCGCATCGATCCCGACGGTGGCGCGTCGGGCGGCGCCGGCCGAGGCGGACCCTGCTCGGTGAGCCCACGGTGCGCCTCGCGCGGCAGCTTGGCGCGGTCGCGCGAAGCCGGACCCCGCGTCTGCGGGCCGCCGGGATTTCGCCGACTGCGGCGAGAGCGCGCACGGGCGGCGAGGAGATCCGGTGGCTGACGGGTTCCGCGAGGAAGTGGTCATCGTCGGGATGGCCGGCCGCTTCCCGGGCGCCGCCTCCGTCGACGAGTTCTGGGCGAACCTGCGCAACGGCGTCGAGTCGATCCGGCGCGCTGACGGCCGAGGAGCTGTCAGCCGCCGGTGTCGACCCCGCACAGGCTGCGTCGGACGAGCTACGTGGCGGCGGCCGCGCCCTTGGAGCATGCCGATGCCTTCGACGCCGCGTTCTTCGGCTACACGCCGCGTGACGCAGCAGCTCATGGATCCGCAGCACCGGGTGTTCCTCGAATGCGCGTGGGCGGCGCTGGAGGACGCCGGCTACGACCCGGCGACCTACCCGGGGACGATCGGGCTGTTCGGCGGCGTGGCGCCCAACACCTATCGCCAGCAGGTCCTCGAGACACGCCCGGACATCCTGCGCGCATCGGGGCGCTATCCGCTGCTGATCGGCAGCGAACGTGAGTACGCGATCACGCGCGCCGCGTTCAAGCTCGGCCTGCGCGGCCCCGTCGATCGCCGTCAACACCGCGTGCTCGACGTCCGGCGTCGCGCTTCACCTCGCCTGCCAGAGCGTGCTCAGCGGGGAATGCGACATGGCCCTGGCCGGCGGCGCCAGGGTCGCCGTCCCGCTCGCCGCCGGCTACGTCTACGAGGAGGACGGCATCCTCTCGCCCGACGGCCACTGCCGTGCGTTCGATGCCGACGGCAAGAGGCACGGTGGTGGGCAGCGGCGTCGCGATCGTGGTGGTCAAGCGGCTCTCGGACGCCGTGCGCGACGGAGACACGATCCGCGCGATCGTGAAGGGCACGGCGATCAACAACGACGGCGCGGACAAGATCGGCTTCACCGCGCCGGGCGTCCGCGGGCAGGAGGCGGTCATCCGACAGGCGCTCGACATGGCGGACGTCGACGCCTCGACGCATCGGCTACGTCGAGGCGCACGGCACGGGAACCTTCATCGGGGACCCGATCGAGGTCGAGGCGCTCACGCAGGCCTACCGGCGCGGACACCGACGCCGTCGGCTACTGCGGGATCGGTTCGGTCAAGACCAACATCGGCCACCTCGACGCCGGCGCCGGCGTCGCGGGAGTCATCAAGGCGGTGCTGGCGCTCGAGACCGGCGAGATCCCCGCCAGCCTCAACTTCAGCGACGCCCAACCCGCAGATCGACTTCGCGGCGAGCCCGTTCCGGGTGATCGACCGGCTGACCGACGTGGCCGACGGCGCTCGCTGCCGCGGCGAGCCGCCGTCAGCTCCTTCGGCCTCGGCGGGACCAACGCGCACATCATCCTGGAGCAGGCGCCGACACCGGCGCGCTCGGAGCCGTCCGCGCGGGACCATCAGCTCCTCGTGCTCTCCGCCCGGACGGAGCAGGCGCTCGACGAGGCGACGGACAACCTCGTCGGCCGGCTCGAGCGCGAGCCGGAGCTCGAGCTGGCGGACGTCGCCCACACGTTGGCCGTGGGTCGGCGTCAGCATCCGCGCCGGCGCACGGTGGTGGCGCGCGACGCCGCTGAGGCGGCACGCGCACTGCGCGACGCCGCCGGGCGCTCCGCCGGCGAGGTCGCCGCGGAGCGGCCGATCCGTCTTCCTCTTCCCCGGCGGCGGCGCGCAGCACGTCGGCGATGGGCAGACGGCTGTATGCCACGGAACCAGAGTTCCGCCGGTGGTTCGACCGTTGCGCCGAGCTTGCGCAGCGACCGCTGGGCCAGGACCTGCGGGCGCTGGTGTTCGACGCCGGCGAACCGGAGGCGCTCGAGCGTCCTACTCCCGGCCTGCTGGCCTTGTTCGCCGTCGAGTACGCCACCGCGCGGCTGCTCGAGTCGCTGGGCGTCCGGCCGGACCTGATGATCGGGCACAGCCTCGGCGAGTACACCGCGGCATGCCTCGCCGGCGTGATGCGCCTCGAAGACGCGGTCGCGCTCGTCGCGCTTCGAGGCAGAGTTGTTCGAGTCGCTGCCGCGCAGGTGCGATGCTCAGCGTCCCGCTGGCAGCTGATGAGCTGCGAGCAGCCAGCTGGGGGACGACCTCTCGATCGCGGCCATCAACAAGCCCGAGCTCTGCACCGTCGCCGGGGGCGAGCAGGCGGTGGCCGAGCTCGCCCGGCGGCTCGAACAGGAGGGCGTCGAGACCCGTCGCCTGCGGATCGCGGTGGCGGCGCACTCGCATCTCGTCGAGCCGATCCTCGATCGCTTCGGCGAGTTCGCCGCGTCGATCGCTTTCTCCGCACCGCTGATCCCGTTCGTCTCGAACCTCACAGGAGCGGTGGTCGACGCCGACGAGGTCCGCCGTCCTGACTACTGGGTGGCGCACCTGCGCAACACCGTCCGGTTCGTGGACGGGCTGGCGACGGCGCTGGGCGGAGCGCCCAAGGTCGTCGTCGAGGTCGGCCCCGGGCAGATCCTCAGCGGCTTCGCTCGCCAGCACCCGGCCCGGCTCGACGGCCAGGTCGGTGGTCGCGACGCTCCCGCATCCCGTCCGAGACGACCCCGGACGATGCCTTCTTCCTCGCCGCCGTCGGAAAGCTGTGGGCGGCCGGCGTGGCGGTCGAGCTCGCCGCGCTGCACTGCGGGCGAGCAACGGCGCAGGGTGCCGCTCCCGACGTATCCGTTCGAGCGCGCGCGTCACTGGATCGAGCGCGGTGACGCCGTGCAGATGCCCGCGCCCGTGGCGGCCGCCGACGGCGCGACGGCGCCGGCCCCTGCGGTCGAGCACTCGACGTCTGAGCCGCCTGAGCGGCGGGCCCGGATCCACGCGCGCGCTGCTCGAGGAGTTCTCCGTGCTCAGCGGCCTGGCCGCGGAGGAGCTCGATTCCCACGCGATCGTTCCTCGAGCTCGGCTTCGACTCGCTCTTCATGACGCAGGCCGCCGCGGCGATCGGCTCGGCCTTCGGGACGAGGGTCTCGTTCCGGCACCTGGTCGAGGAGGCGCCGACGCTCGACGCGCTGGCGGGATGGCTCGACGACCGGCTGCCCGCAGGACGCGTTCCGCCGTCGTCGCGGACGCCGTGCCGGACACGGCCGCCGTCACCGGGCTCGATCAGATCGCCGCCCAGCTCGCCGCGCTCCAGCAGCAGGTGGCCGCCCTGACCGGCGGCTCGTCGCAGCCGTCGACGCCCCGGGGCGAGCGTGCACGCGGGCCGCCGGCTGCCGAGCCGACGGGCCCATGGCGTCCGCCCGAGCGGCGCAGCGACGAGCTCGACCCGGGCCAGCGCGGCACCTCGCGGCACTGACGCAGCGACTGACCTCGCGCTCGCCCGGCTCCAAGGCGGCGACGGCCGCCGAACCGGCGGCCACCTGGCCGACCCGCGCACGGTGGCGGGGTTCCGCAGGACCTGGAAGGAGATCGTCTATCCGGTCGTGGCGGAGCGCTCGGCCGGGTCGAAGCTGTGGGACGTCGACGGCAACGAGTACCTCGACGTCGCGATGGGCTTCGGCGTGAACCTGTTCGGGCACTCGCCGCCACTTCGTGATCGAAGCCGTCACCGCGCAGCTCGCACGCGGCATCGAGATCGGGCCGCAGACGCCGCTGGCGGGCGAGACGGCGGGCCTGATCGCCGAGATGACCGGGCACGAGCGCGTGGCCTTCTGCAACACCGGCTCCGAGGCGGTCCTGGCCGCGATGCGCCTGGCTCGGACCGTCACCGGTCGCAGCAAGATCGTCACCTTCGCCAACGACTACCACGGGCTCTTCGACGAGGTGCTCGCGCGTGGGGTGACTGCGCGACGGGCGAGCGCCGATCGCTCCCGATCGCCCCCGGCATCCCGGACCACGCGTCGCAGGACCTGATCATCTTCGACTACGGGGATCCCGAGGCGCTGCGCTACGTCGCCGACCACGCGTCCGAGCTGGCGGCGGTGCTCGTGGAGCCGGTGCAGAGCCGGCACCCGGAACTACGGCCCGTCGAGTTCCTGCGCGAGCTGCGGCAGATCACGGCGAGCACCGGCGTCGGCGCTCGTCTTCGACGAGATGATCACCGGCTTCCGCTCCCATCCGGGCGGCGCCCAGGCGCTGTTCGGCATCAAGGCCGACCTGGCGACCTACGGCAAGGTGATCGGCGGCGGCTTCCCGATCGGCGTCGTCGCCGGCGCTGCGCGGTTCATGGACGCCCTCGACGGCGGGCGCCTGGTCGCTACGGCGACGACTCCGTCCCGGAGGCCGACGTCACCTGGTTCGCGGGCACGTTCGTCCGTCACCCGATCGCCCTCGCGGCTCGCGCGGCCGTCCTGCACCCGCCTGCGAGCAGGCCGGTCCCGCGCTCCAGGCCGACCTCAACGCCCGCACGACGGCGTTCGCCGGCGGGCTCAACGTGTTCCTGGCCGGAGCTCGAGGTGCCGATCCGGATCGAGCACTTCAGCTCGCTGTTCCTGACCCGGTTCGAGCGCGATCAGCAGTTCGCGAGCCTCTTCTACTTCCACCTGCGCGATCAGGGCGTGCACGTCACCGAAGGAAGCGCCGCGTTCCTTTCGACCGCCCACTCCGACGCCGACCTCGAGCGGCTGGACGCCGCGTACCGTGCAGCCGCGACGGCGATGAAGGACGCCAGGCTTCCTGTCGAGCAGCCCAGAGGCCCGCGAGCAGGCAGGAGCAGCGAGAGCTGCCCGTCACCGAGGGCCAGCAGGAGATCCTGCTCGCCGCGGGCCAGAGCGCCGGGGCCAACTGCGCGTACAACCTTGCAAACACGCTCCACATCACCGGCTCCATCGACGTCGACGCACTTCGGCGGGCGTTCGATCGGCTTGTCGCCCGTCACGAGGCCCTGCGTGTCACCTTCACGTCCGAGTTGACCCGCCAGCGGGTCGCACCGACGCTGACCATCGAAATGCCACTCGTGGACCTGTCGGAGCTCGGCGAGGAGGCGCGCGAGGCGGCACTGGCAGAGCACCGCGCCACCGAGGTGGAAACCCCGTTCGACCTGCACGCAGGCCCGCTGATCCGGGCCAGACTCCTACGGATGGCACCTCTGGAGCACCACCTTTTCCTCACCGTCCATCACGCGGTATGTGACGGGTGGTCGAGCAGCACGCTGCTGCGCGACCTGGCCGAGGCGTACACGGCGGAGCGACGCGGCGTCACCGTCGATCCGACACCGGCCATGCAACTCGGGGAGTACGTGGAGTGGTTTCGACCGCTACCGGACGAGTGACGACCGGGTCGACGACGAGCGCTTCTGGTCTCGAACGCGTCCTCGACTTCCCGACGACGGACCTCCCCGCGGATCGCCCTCGGCCGGCTCGACGGTCGTTTCGCGCCGACCGCCGGACCGTGCGGTTGGGCCGCGACCTGATCGCGGGGCTCCGGCGAGCTGGCAACTGAAGAGGGGACCACGCTCTTCTGTGCTGCTGCTGGGCTCGTTCGAATGCCTGCTCGCCCGGCTGACCGAAAGTGCCGAGGTCGGGTTGGGCAGTATCCATCGCCGGCCACACCCAGTTCCCTGGCCGCGACCTGGTCGCCCACTGCGTCAACCTGATCCCTCTGCGCCGTGCGGTGAACCTCGACGCGTCCTTCTCGGAGCACCTCGCAACGACACGGACCGCCTTTCTGGACGCGTTCGAGCATCAGAACCTCTCCTACGGCGAGCATCGTGCGGGCCTCCGGCGCGCGGCGCGACCCGCGCACGCACGCCGCTGGTCTCCATCACGTTCAACATGGACTCGCCGGCCGATGCGCTCGACATGGACGGAGCGGTTGCGCTGCCCGGGTCGAATCCGCGCCATTTCGAGAACTTCGACGTCTTCGTCAATGTCATCCCGCACGGCGACGACCTCCTGATCGAGTGCACGTACAACCTCGACCTCTTCGACACGGAGACCATCGACCGCCGGCTCGACGGATGGACCACGCTGCTGGCCAACCTGATGCGGTCAGGCGCGGCGGCACGGTCAGGTGGGATCGACATGGTTCCGCTCCGCGAGTTGGCGTTGCTGAAGGACTGGAACGCGACGCGGGAGGACCGCGACGAGTCGGCGACGCTCGTGTCGGCGTTCGCGTCTGCGGTGGCGCGACACCCGGACTCCGTGGCGGTCGAGCACGGAGGGCGCGAGGTCTCCTATGGCGAGCTCGGCCAGCTGGCGACGCGGGTCGCTCGCCATCTCGTCGACGCCGGCGTAAGACCCGGGGACGATGGTCGGGCGTGCTGTGCGACCGGTCGGTGGAGCTGGTCGCCGCGCTCCACGGAGTGCTGCATGGCTGGGGCGGCGTACGTGCCGCTGGATCCCGAGTACCCCGTGGAGCGACTCGACTACATGGTCAGCGAGACGGAGATGCCCGTCCTCCTCTGCCAGCGTCGGTTCGTCACGATCGCGTCGAACCTGGACGTGAGGACGGTGGACCTCGAGACGCTCTTGGACGAAGAGGATTCGCCTCCGCTGGTCTCGCTCGAGTCGCGCCGGACGAGGTCGCGTACGTGATCTACACGTCGGGATCGACGGGGCGTCCGAAGGGGGTCGCGAACTCGCATCGCGGGGATCGCCAATCAGCTGTCGTGGATGCAAGACCGGTTCCGCCTCGGACCAGGGGAAGTGCGTCTTGCAGAAGACGCCGTTCAGCTTCGACGTGTCCATGTGGGAGCTCTTTTGGCCGCTGCAAGCCGGTGCGCGCCTGGTCATGGCCGAGCCGGGCGGGCATCGCGACCCGGCGTATCTGGTGGAGACGATCGTTCGCAATCGGTGTGACGACGGTCCACTTCGTGCCATCGATGTTGCGCGCTGTTCCTCGACGATCCGGCGGCAGCGTCGTGCACGTCGCTGCGTAGGGTGATCTGTGCCGGGGAGGCGCTGACGCGGGATCTGCAGGACCGGTTCTTCACCGTGCTGCCCGACGCCGAGCTGCACAAC
Organism: uncultured Solirubrobacteraceae bacterium; assembly: GCA_963721315.1. Lineage (GTDB taxonomy): Bacteria > Actinomycetota > Thermoleophilia > Solirubrobacterales > Solirubrobacteraceae > DASQMT01. The sequence continues at coordinate 393,105 of CAVRIU010000011.1, read as the reverse complement.
CTCTACGGGCCGACCGAAGCGGCGATCAGCGTGACGGCGCGAGCAGTGCCGACCCGACGACGTGCTTCCCGTGGTGCCCATCGGGGCGCCGATTGCCAACACCACGATCCACATCCTCGACGAGCGGATGAAGCCGGTCCCGATCGGGATCGCCGGAGAGCTGCACATCGGAGGGGTGCAGGTCGCCGTCGGCTACGTCAACCAGCCCGAGTTGACCAGCAGAGCGCTTCGTCGCCGACCCCTTCGACCCGTCTGGCCGCCTCTACAAGACCGGCGACATCGCACGCTGGCTGCCCGGCGGGCAGATCGACTTCCTCGGCCGTTTCGACAATCAGGTCAAGCTCCGCGGACACCGCATCGAGCTCGGCGAGATCGAAGCCACGCTCGGCGAACACCCCACAATCCTCGACGCCGCCGTCGTGCTGCGCCAAGACCACGGCAGGGGACGCGGTCCTCGTCGCGTACCTGGTGCCGCGCTCAGGTAAGTCAATCGATCATGCGAAGACGTCCGCGACTGGCTCCGTCAGCGGCTTGCCGGCGTCCATGATCCCGGCTCGCTTCGCAGTGCTGCTCCTCCCTCCGCAGACGACCAGCGGCAAACTCGACCGCGGCGCGCTCCCGCCGCTCGATCCGATCGACGCCGGCGAAAGCGGCGATGACGTGGCACCGCGAACCGACCTCGAGCGCGACATCGCCCAGCTGTGGTCCGAGGTCCTGGGCATCGAACCGGGTCGGTGTCGAGACCGACTTCTTCGATCTCGGCGGTCATTCGCTCAAGCTGATACAGCTCATAGCCAGATTCGACGAGGCGTTCGGCGTGCGACCGGCGCTGGCGCAGCTGTTCGAGACCGCCACGGTGGCCGAGCAAGCCGTTCTGATCACCGACGCTGCTGATCGGAGCCGATGGCGAGCGACCAGCTCCTTGCCGAGGCGCTGGCGGACATAGGCCTGCGCCGAACGCGATGCGACAACGTGAGCAAGATCCGCAAGCAGCGTCGCGCGAACTCACCCCGGAACAGCGGCTGCGGCTCGCGGAGCGCCTTCGTGGGCGCAGCCAGACCGAGCGGTGCGCATCGGACCGCGTGCCCCCGGCGCCGAGCCGCGGCTCTCGTTCGGTCAGGAGCGTGTCTGGCGACTCGACCGGCTCATGGACGACTCGGCGCCTACAACCTGCACAGCGCGTACCGGCTGCGCGGGCGCGCTCGACGTCGAGGCGCTCCGAGTGGCGCTGGAGGCGGTCATGCGCACGTCACGACGTCGTTGCGCACGACCTTCTCGAGCGATGACGGGCGACCGGTGATCGCCGTCACCGGGCAGCTTCGAGCTCACGGTCGACGGACGTCTCCACGGACCGAGCGCTCCGCTGGCGCGCATCGCGCGGTGGGCGGAGCGCCCGCTCGACATCGCCACCGGACCGCTGTTCGCCGCGCGTCTGTGGCGCCTCGGCCCCGATCACCACATCCTCTCGTTGCTGGCGCACCACCTCGTCTGCGACGGCTGGTCCATGAGCATCATCGAGCGACAGCTGTCCGACGGCCTACCGCGGCGACGCCGGCCGGTTTCGCACCGACCGCCGGTCGACTACGCCGACTTCGTCGAGTGGGAGCGCTCCAGGGAGGAGACGCTGCGCGCGCGCCTCGCCGTTCTGGAGCTCGACCCTGGACGGCGTGTCCGGCGCTGCGGCTGCCGGCCGACCGCGGCACCGAGGCCGGAGAGGTCTCCTTGGCGCTCAGTGCCGACGTGTCTCGGCCGCGATCGACGACCTGGCCGCGCGTACCCGCGCCACGCCGTTCATCGTGCTGCTGGCGCTCTTCGCCGCCACCCTCAACCGGCACACGGCGCAGACAGGACCTGGTCGTCTGCACGCCGGTGGCAGGTCGCCCCGACCCCGCGCTCGAGGACGTGGTCGGATACTTCAACGACCTCGTGCCCGTACGCGGCGTGCTCGCCGGCGACCCCGACCTACTCGACGCTCGTTCGAGCGCTACCGCCCGGCCGTGCTGGAGGCACTCGAGCATGCGCGTCCCATTCCAGTGGATCGCGGGGCTCGCCGAGACCCGGTCGACGCCGCTGACGCGAGGGCTGTTCGCGCTCAACAACGTGCCGGCGACCGGGCTCGAGCTGCCGCGGACTCAGCGTCGAGCCGGTCGCCGTTGCCCGTCGACGATCTCGGACTTCGAGCTCGGTTGGTTCATGCGCTCGGAAGGCGGCCGCTATCGAGCGACGGTCCAGCTACCGGTCAGCGTCGGCCGAGACCGTCGAACGCCTCGCCGCGGACTTCGTCGCGTTCGCGGACGCTGATGGTGGCCGAACCGGAGACGAGGCTGTCCGACCTTCCCGATCGTTCGTCTCGTCGTCTGCCGTCGCTCGATCGCACGCCGTCGCCGCCCGTCCGAGCACGCTGCTCGAGTCGCGGCTGCGGCAGATCTGGCAGCGCGTCTTCTCGCGGCCCGTCGGCGTCGCACGACGACTTCTTCGAGCTCGGCGGCCACTCGCTGCTCGCCGCCGAGCTGATCGCCGAGATCGAGGACGAGCTGGCGGGCGAGCGCATCCCGTTGGCGACGCTCTTCGCCGCGCCGACCGTCGCGCGCTGGCGCGCGCTCTCTCGGAGACGGCGGACTGGCGTGGCGCGTGGGCGTCGCTCGTGCCGATCAAACCGTCGGGCGATCGACCCCCGCTGTTCTTCGTGCACGGTCACGGCGGCAACGTGATCGGCTTCTCCGACCTGGGACGGCGACTGTCGCCGGAGCAGCCGCTCTACGGGCTGCAGGCGCCTCGACATGGACGTCGACCACGGTCCGCTGCGCATCGAGGACATGGCACGCACGTACCTGGAGGAGATTCGCACGGTCCAGCCAGACAGGCCCCTACGTCGTGGGCGGTTGGTGCCTTGGTGGCGACGTCGCGTTCGAGATGGCGCAGCAGCTCCGCGAGGCCGGCTCCGAGGTCGCGCTGGTGCTGATGGTCGACAACGCTCGCGCGGACGAGTCGGCAAGCGCCGGTGGGACTGGAGCGAGCGCTGAGGCGGGCGTCGGGCAGGCTGTCGATGGAGTGGGCGAACCTGGCCGAGGTCCCCCGTGGCGGGCGCGGGTCATACGCCGCGGCCCGTACGGCTCGGCTGGCGCGTCAGGCAGGGTCGGCGCTCGAGCGGCTCGTGACGAACGACGACGGCGTGGCGCCGTTCGGGCTCCCGCACTCGCGGTCCTACCGCCAGGAGCAGATCGCCGCCGGCCATATCAAGGCCTATTGGAAGTACCGTCCGAGGCCGTACCCAGGGGCGGTGGCGATCTTCCGGGCGCAGCGCCGGACGCTGGGCCAGGCTGGCCCGATCCGTCGCTCGGGTGGGCGCCCCTTCGTCACTGGTCCGATGATGCTCTACGAGTTGCCCGGCCATCGCATCGGCCTGCTGACGGAGCCGCGGGCGCGCTACGTCGCGCCGATCATCGAACGCGCCATCCACGACGCCTTCGAGCAGCGCGAAGACGGCGGGCCATGAGAGCGCTATCGGCGCTCGATAGCCGGCGAGGTCGACGTCATCCACGCAACACTCGACGCGCATCCGCGGTCTCGCGCCCTGCTCTCGCCAGAGGAGGCGCTCAGGGCGAAGGCTTTCGTCGACCCCCTGCATCGCGACCGCTACACGGCCGCGCGAGGGCTCCTGCGTCATGCTGCTGGCCGAGCGCCTAGCCGAGGACCCTGCCCGCATCCGCATCGTCAACGATGCCCACGGGAAGCCGCGGCTGCGCGACCATGGGGCGCTCGATTTCAATGTCGCCCACTGCGACGGCGACGCGCTCTTCGCGTTCACCGTCGCGGGCAAGGTCGGCGTGGACATCGAGCGCGTGCGAGCGCTGGACCTGCGAATCGCCCGGACCTGTCTGTCCGTCGCGGAGCAGGAGCAGCTGTTCGGACTGCGATGACGAATCCCGGTTAGATGCGTTCTTCGACGGCTGGGTCCGCAAGGAAGCGGTCGATCAAGGCGGACGGACGCGGGCTGTCGCTGGCGCTCGACGCCTTCACGGTGACGCTGGACGGGCCTGCCCGGCTGCTCTGCCCGCCGCCGGCGCCAGAGCCACGCTGCTGGGAGCTGACGTCGCTCGACGCGGGTCCGGGGCTGCGCTCGGCGCTGGCGTTCTACGCGCGAATAGGAGAACCTCGTACAGCTTCGTCGAGTTCGACCGCGACCACTCCGGATCCGGCCGCAGCCCCCGTAGTTGCTTGACCTCGCGGAAGCGACCGGTCCCCATCAGCAGATCGTGCTCGATCGGATTGCCGTAGATCACCCGTACACGCCGCGGGCTGCGGTCGATCGACGCGAGCAGCTGCCGGATGAACCCGGCGAAGATCTCGCCCGTGAACGGGTTGTAGAGGAACACGACGGTCACGTCATCGGGCACCTCGTACTCCACGGCATCGACGGCCAGGAGGACGACGTCCTGGCAGCGCAGCCGGTGCCGGTTGCGTTCGATGTTGCCGCGCGCGACATCGTTGAGCTGCTCGGACAGCTCGACGCCGGTCACGCGCCGGAACGGGTAGTCCTTGGCCGCCTGGAACACCGCCCGGCCCATGCCGGAGCCGACATCCAGGAACACGTCGCCGGGACCCACCTCGCGACTGGGCAGAATCCGGCGCAACATGAACCAGCCCGCCGGCTTGTAGCGGCTGCGACCAGGTCCGTCGATCCCCAGTTCCGCGAGCCCGATCTCTCCGTCCGTCTCGATGCCGTTGCGGCGTTCGAGCCAGCCGACCAGTGTCCCGCGGACCCAGAAGTACGCCGGCCTCAGCACGCTGAACAGCGCAGGCACGATCGTTCGCTTCAGGACGGCGGCCATCGCTAGGTTCCCCGGCCGAGCAGTCGCTGGACGGCACCGAAGCGCGAGTTCGAGAGCCACGGTCCGAGCCGCGTCGCGATGCCCGCCACCAGCGGGCGATACGCGAAGTCCGACGCGCACGGTGACAGCGACACATCCCCGCCGAAGCCGAGCTTGAAGTGCGTCGTGCCTTGGCGCGCCTCTGCGGGCGCCTCGCCGCGAGCCAGCGCCCGGCCGATCTCTACCGGGATCCCTTCGAAGTCGTACTGCTGATAGCCCTGGTCACGAGCCCATTGCATCGCGTGCCAATGCAGCAGCTCGTTGGGATGGACGGTGCCGCGCTCGCCCGACCATGCGCCCATCTTGTACGTCGCGGTGTCTCCGTAGGCGATCACCAGCATGGCCGACCGCACGCGGCCCTCGTGCTCGGCGAGCAGCAGCCGTGCATTGCCGTCCGCGGCGAAGTGCTCCCACATCGCCCGGTAGTAGCGCGGCGGAAAGGCGCTGAATCCCTGCCGGTTGCTGGTGTGCTCGATCAGCCGGGCGAAGGTGTCGAGGTCAGCGCTGCCCCCGACGCGCACGGTGACGCCCTTGCGCTGCGCCTTGCGGATGTTGCTGCGCGTGCCCGACCGCATGCCCGCGAGGATCGCGTCCTCCGACCGGCGGAGATCGACCAGCACCGTCGCCGTCGGACCCGCCTCGAGCGGCGAGGGACGGAAGCCCGCCGCTTCCAGCTTCGAGCTCGACGCCCACTGACCCGCGGGGGTCTGCGCCTTGAGCAGGAAGATCCGCTCGCGAGCCGCGAGCTCGTGCATGCCGGCGATGACCTGGTCGGCCTGCTCTGGCCCCTCGACGCCCAACAGCGGTCCGCGCGGCGCGTAGGCGATGGCGCCTAAGCGCGACACGTCGCGAATCAGCATCTGGCAGCCCGCCACGATGCGGTCCTCGCGGCGCATCACGACACGGGCGGCGCGCCAGCCGAGGACGGCTTTCACGCGTCCCCAACTGCTCGTCTGCACGTGGTGCCCGCCCGGAACGGCGCTCACGAACGCGTCCCAGGCCGGATCGCGCTCGCGCGCATCGAACGTCACGGCCGTGGCCGCCGCCTCCCGAAACGCACCCGGGAGCACGTTGGACGTCGCGTGCGTGTCTCGCATCCCGGTCAAGGAGCGGCAGTCTCGCAAGCCACTGCACGAAAATCCAGCTAATCGCGAAGCCCTATACGGAAGGCGGGCACGAACTGCCCGCCGGTCAGTCAGTATTGACAGCCCCTCCGTGTTCCCGGGCGCGGCGACGGCGGGTGGGCAACTCGTCCAAGAGCCCGCGAGATCGGCACTTTCATCTTGAGAACATCAGAGGGCAATCGTATGGTCGGCCATGCTCCGGAGAGCTTCACCGGCCGACGAGCGCTGACGCGCCGGCAACGGACGCCGGCGGAAACGCAGGAGGCTGTAAGGAGAAGGGGGGTGCCAGTGGCTACGGAAGGTCTAGAGGGCATCGCGACGGTGAGCGAACGCCGCGCGCCGGGCTCGCATCGCCATCTCTCATTGGCACCGCAGCACGCAGCGCTTGCAGCCTCCGACGTGGTCGCGACGCCGCACGAGATGCGTCTCGAGCGCCGTATCGCCGACATCGTGCTTGCGTCGACGGCGCTGACCGTCGCTGCGCCCTTCATGCTCGCGGCGGCGCTCGCGATCAAGCTCGAGGATGGCGGGCCCCTGCTGTTCCGCCAAGAGCGTGTCGGGCAGGGACGACGTCCCTTCACCATGCTCAAACTCCGCACGATGGTCCCGCGGGCGTCGAGCGAGGCGCACGAGCGCTTTATCGCCCAGCTCGCGACGGGGCCCGGATCCGCCGGATCGGGGCTTCACAAGCTCACCGACGACGTTCGGGTCACACGGGTCGGTCACTGGCTGCGCCGGCTGAGCATCGACGAGGTGCCGCAGCTCGTGAACGTGCTCGCGGGCCACATGTCCGTGGTCGGGCCGCGGCCGGCGCTGGACTACGAGACCGCGTTCTACAAGGCACACCACTTCGAGCGCTTCGCGGTGCGCCCGGGGCTGACCGGGCTCTGGCAGGTCTCGGGGCGCAACCGCCTCGGCTTCCTCGAGATGCTCGAGCTCGACGTGGACTACGTTCGTCGCGCGAGCGCACGCCTCGACTTCAGCATCCTGCTGCGCACGCCGCGCGCATTAGTGAGGAACAACGCATGAGCCGGCCCGAGCTCTCGCTCGCCGTCGTCGGCCTCGGCTACTGGGGACCGAACTACCTGCGCATCGGGTCAGACCTCGAGGGCGCGCAGGTCGTGGCCGCCTGCGACCCGTCGCCTGGAGCGCGCGCGCGCCAGGCCCGGCGCTACCGGCACATGGAGTTCACGCCGAGCTTCGACGAACTGCTGGCCAACGACGACATCGACGGCATCATCCTGGCCACCCCGATCGCCACGCACTACGGGCTCGCCAAGCAGGCCCTGCTCGCCGGCAAGCACGTGCTGGTGGAGAAGCCGATGGCGGCGACGTCTCAGGAGTGCCACGACCTGATCGCCACGGCGGAGGGCCAGGGCATGGTCCTGATGCCCGGACACACGTTCCTCTACTCGCCGCCGGTACTCGCGATCAAGCGCATGCTCGACGCAGGCGAGCTCGGGGAGATCTCGTTCGCCACATCCACCCGCGTCAACCTCGGCATCCACCGCAGCGATGACAGCGTCGTGCGCGACCTCGGGCCGCACGACTTCTCCATTCTGCTGTTCTGGCTGGGCAAGCCCGAGCTGGTCAGGGCCGTCGGCCGCGGCGCGATCATCGAGGGCCTGCTCGACGTGGCCTTCCTCGACGTGGGCTACCCAAACGGATGCCTCGTCCGGATCGAGCTGGCCTGGGTCGCGCCCACGAAGTTGCGCCGCACGGTGCTCGTCGGGCGCCAGAAGATGGTCGTGTACGACGACACGAGCCCGGAGCAGGTCCGCGTGTTCGACATGGGCGTGAACATCAACGAGCCGCTCTCCTTCGGCGAGCATCACCTCTCGTACCGCTCGGGCGACATCCTCACGCCGCGCCTCGAGGTCGCCGAGCCTCTGCGCGTGGAGCTGCAGGACTTCGCGGACTGCATCCGCGACGGCCGCGAGCCGCGCTCATCGGCGCAGATCGGACTCGACGTCATGCACCTGGTGGAGGCGAGTGAGCGGTCGCTCGAGTGCAACGGCGTCCCCGTTCCCGTCGATCCCAGCCCCGAGGAGCGACGCCGCATGCCCGACCGCCGGCAGACGATGCTCGGCCGGCGCGTCGACCAACCGTACATCCCGGCCTGAGTGCGCTCCGTGGCCGCCACCGCATCGACGATACGGTCCGTTCCGCTGGTCGACCTCGGTCGTATGCACGAAGATCTGCAGCCGTCGCTCGAACCGGTGCTGCGGCGTGTCCTGGCCGCCGGAGCGTTCACGCTCGGCGAGGATCTGAACGCCTTCGAGGCCGAGTTCGCGGAGTACTGCGGGGTTCGGCACTGTGCCGGGGTGGCGAACGGGACCGACGCGCTCAAGCTCGCGCTGCTCGCGCTCGGTGCCGGACCGGGCCGCGAGGTCATCACGAGCGCCCAGACGTTCTTCGCCACCGCCGAGGCGATCGTCGACACCGGTGCCGAACCGGTCTTCGTCGACATCGACCCGCGCACGCGCTGCCTCAGCGCGGAGGCGGTGTCGGCCGCGCTGACCGAGCGGACCGCGGCGGTGATTCCCGTGCATCTGTACGGGCGTCCTGCGCCGATGAGCGCGATCCGGGACGTCTGTGATCGAGCCGGCGTGCCCGTCCTGGAAGATGCCGCGCAGGCGCATGGGGCGTCGCTCGACGGCGACCGCGTCGGTTCGCTGGGCACCGCCGCGGCGTTCTCCTTCTATCCCACCAAGAACCTCGGCGCCCTCGGGGACGGAGGGGCGGTCGTCTCCGACGACGCCGATCTGATCGCGACGATCAAGTCGCTGCGCCATCACGGCTCCGCCCCCGGCGACGCCAACCGGCACGTCCGGTTCGGCTGGACCTCGCGCCTGGACAACCTGCAGGCGGCGCTGCTGCGGGTCAAGCTGCCACTGCTCGACGAGTGCAATGAGCAGCGCCGGCTCGCGGCCGACTTCTACCGCCACCTGCTCGACGGCGCCGACCTGCAGCTGCCGCCGCAGGACGACGAGGGCTCCCGGCAGGTTCACCACCTGTTCGTCGTCGAGGTCGCGCGGCGCGACGAGGTGCTGGCCGACCTCCGCGGGCTCGGGATCGGAGCGGGCGTTCACTACCCGACGCCGGTGCCGTTGCAGGAGGCCTTCGGCGAGCGCTACTCAGCGTCCGACTTCCCGGCTGCGGTGAGGCTCTCAGAGCAGGCGCTGTCGCTGCCCGTGTTCCCCGGGATCACGGAGGCGGAGCTGGAGCGAGTGGCCGCCGCGCTGATGCAGTCGCTCGCACGACCGCGGCTCGCGGCGTGATGCCGTCGGTCGCGTCGTGCCGCGCAGTCTAGGATCGACGGCGATGGCGGAGACCGCGATCGATCAGGCGGGTCGCGGCGTGCTGTCGGACGACCATCGACCGAGGACCCCGGATGAGGTCGAACTCGGCTCGCCCGGCGATGTGGTCGGCACGGATGAGGGAGCGGCCGGTCGCAACTCGCTGGCGATCATGTCGTGGACGACGATCAGCCGCGGTACCGGCTTCGCTCGCATCCTCGCCATCTCGGCGGTGCTCGGGCCGACCTACCTCGGCAACACGTTCCAGTCGGTGAACCTGATCCCCTATCTCGCATTCGAGCTGTTGACGGGCTCGCTCTTCGCCTCCCTGCTCGTGCCGCGGCTCGTCCGCAGCGTCGACGAACGGGACCGGCGCACGACCGCGCGGATCGCCGGCGGCTTCCTCGGCGTGGTCGTCGCGGGCGGCCTTGCCATCTCGGTCCTCGCGGTGCTCGCGGGTGGCCTGCTGCTGTCGCTCGTCAGCGCCGGAGTCTCCGATCCGGGCGTGGCCGACGAGCAACAGCGCGTCGGCTGGCTGCTGCTGGCGCTGCTGATGCCGCAGGTCGTGCTGTACGGCGTCGGCGGGACGGCCGGAGCGGTCATGAACGCGCACGGGCGCTTCGCCTGGCCCGCCGCGGCGCCGGTGCTCGAGAACATCGGGATCATCGCGACGATGCTCACCTTCGCCGTCGTCTTCGGGACGGGCGGATCGCTCGCGAGCGTCGGCACCGCGGAGATCATGCTGCTCGGCCTCGGCACCACCGCGGCGGTAGGGCTGCACGCGGGCCTGCTGTGGATCGGAGCGTTGCGCTGCGGCACCCCACTGAGACCGCGAGCGGGATGGCGCGACCCCGACGTGCGGAGCATCCTGCGAATGCTCATCCCCAGCCTGGGATACACCGGCCTGGGCGGCCTGCGGCTGTTCGCGAGCGTCATCGTGGCGAACACGGTGGCCGGCGGCGTCGTCGCGTACATGGCAGCGCTTCACTTCACCAAGCTGCCGATCGCCCTCGGTGCCCGGCCGGTGGCGGTCGCCCTGCTGCCCGGGATGTCGCGGCTGCACGTGGCACGCTCCCCCGAGCGTTTTGGTGAGGAGGTCGTGCGCGGCTTCGGGGTGGCCTTCTTCGTCACGGTCCCGGCGGCCCTGCTCTACCTGCTGCTGTGCGAACCGCTGGCCGCAGCGATCTCCTTCGGTGAGATGGACACGCCGAACGGCGTGACGCTGCTCGCAGTCTCGCTCGCCGCCGGTGCACTCGGCGCGATCGCCGAGGCGATCCTCGTGGCGGGAACCTACGCCTCGTACGCCCGCAAGGACGCACGGGCGCCGTTCCGCGCCAGCGTGGTGCAGACGGTGGTCACCCTGGTCGCCTTGCTGGGCGTGTTGCTGGTCTCGGGCGACGCCATGGTGCTCCTGGTCCTCGGCGCCGCCGTCACCCTCGGCAACATCGTGAGCGCCTGGTACCTCGGCCGGCGCTTCACACCGCTGCTGCCGCGCGGACCGCAGGCGCTCTGCTCCCGAGCCTCCGGCGCGCGATCCGGCGGCTCGGTGCTGATGGCCGGCCCGGCATACCTCATCGCCAACACGCTCGCGGACCGCATAGCCGGCCTCGCCGGCGTATCGATCGCCGTGGCCTGGTCGGCGCAGCGATCTACCTCGCTCTCCAGCGCCGCTGGCGCTCACCGGAGCTCGCGTTCTTCCTCGACGGGCTGCGCAAGCCCAGACCAGCCGCGGAGGCAGTTCGATGACGGACTCGTCAGGAGACGACGCTGAAGCGCCAGATGCGCGCGCTGCGGTCCCGGGTCAAGCCCATCTACTTCTGGCTGCGTCGGGTCGTCAACGAGTCCGTGATCGAGCGCCGGCTGGGGATCGAAACCGCGCGTGTCGTGCGCACCGGCGACCTCGGCCTCGAGCAGGAAGGTCGCAACGGCTGCGAGCCGTCCTCCTGGCTGACGTTACGGCTGGCGCTCCCGCGCGCTGCCGTCGACCACGACGACGTCTTCCTCGACCTGGGCTCCGGCATGGGCAGGATCGTCTATCAGGCCGCGTCGCAGTATCGCCTCCGCCGTGTCATCGGAGTTGAGCTCTCGAACGAGCTGCACGAGATCGCCGTCGCCAACATCAACGAGGCCCGCCCACGGCTTCGATGCCCCGCCGTCGAGCTGGTCTGCTCGGACGCGCTCGCCTACGACATCCCCGACGAAGTGACCGTCGTCTTCCTGTCCAACCCTTTCCGCGGGGCGACGTTCGCGGCCGTGATCGACAAGCTGTTGGAGTCGCATGATCGGCGGCCGCGTCATCTGCGCGTGCTCTACCGCACGCCGGAAGAGCACGACCACCTCATGGCCACCGGTCGCTTCCGGCTGACGCGCACGATACCCGGCTTGAGGCCGGGTAAGGAGTGGTCCAGAACGAGCTCGACGCGCGTCTACGATGTCGTACCTGCGGTGACGGAGCGGGCCGCGTGAGCACGGCCAGCCTCGGCGGCTGGAGCGACCAAGCGTTCCCACGCGACCGCGGCCAGCTCGTGGTCGTGCTTGCCGGTCTCGGGATGGCGGCGCTGGCGGGGCCGCTGACGGTGTTCGTCCCGGACCTCGCGATCGTGCTCGTGGCAGCGATTGCCGTCGTGGCACTGGTGGCGATGCACCCGCCCGTCGGCGCCTTCCTGCTGCTCGCCGCGACACCGCTGATCGCCGGCATCGACCGCGACACCCTGATGCCGTTGCTGCGTCCGAGCGAGGCGGTCGTGGCCGTGGTGCTTGGCGGATTGGCGGCGCGCGGGCTGTTCGAGGTCGCCCGCGGGGCTCCGCTGCGGGTCCGGCTGACCAGGGTCGACGCCGCGCTGATCGCCTTCGCGCTCGCGGGCTCCGTGCTGCCGCTGCTATGGCTGCTGGCGCGCGGTGATGCGCTGACGCGCGACGACGTGCTCTACGCGCTCCAGGTCTGGAAGTACGTCGCGATCTTCTTCATCGTGCGCGCGAGCATTCGCCGCGAGAGCGACGTCCGACTCTGCCTGTGGATCTCGCTCGGCGCCGGCTGCATCGTCGGCGGCCTGGCGATCCTGCAGTCTCTGGGCCTCTTCGGCGTTCCCGGACTGCTCGCGTCGTTCTACGCCCCCGGGCAGGACGCGTCGGGCTTCGACATCGCCAGGGGATCGTCGACGCTCGCATCGTCACTTGCCGTGGCCGACGTGATGATCTACTCCACCGCGATCGCGGCAGCATGGGCGGTCCACGGCGGGCGGTCGAGAGGCCCGCTGCTCGCGATCGGCGCGCTGTGCCTGTTCGGCACCGTCGCCTCGGGACAGTATTCCGGCTTCCTCGCGATCCCCATAGCGGTACTGGCGCTCGGGCTGATCTCCGGCCGGCTCGGGCAGTTCGCGCTCTGGTCGGTCTGCGGGCTACCGCTCGCCGCCGCCGCCATGTGGCCGGTGATCAACACCCGTCTCAGCGGGTTCGACTCGAACGCCGGAGTGCCGTCGAGCTGGGTCGGGCGCTGGGACAACCTGACCGGCTTCTTCTGGCCCGAGCTGGCGAACTTCAACTGGGTGCTCGGCGTGCAACCGTCCGCACGGCTCCCGGCGCCCGAGTCCTGGCGCGAGTGGATCTGGATCGAGAGCGGCCACACCTGGCTGCTCTGGTCGGGCGGCGTCCCGTTCCTGATCGCGTTCTTCGTCTTCGTGTGGTTCGCCATGCGCACGACGGGCACTGTCGCGCGCCATCGCACTGACGGCATCGGGGTCGCAGCGGCCGCCGCGTTCACCTCTTTGTGCGTGATGTCGCTGCTGATGATCCTCGACCCTCACATCACGCTGCGCGGCTCGGCCGACCTGCTCTTCTCGTTGATCGCGCTCTCCATGGTCTCCTTGCATGCCTCCAGGCCACGACCGCTGCGGCCGGCCTCGCGGGGCGTCAGTCCGTGAGCACGCTCCTCGTGGCGTCTGGGGGTGGACACCTCAAGCAGCTGCACCGCCTCGTGCCGCGCATCGAGGAGCTCGAACAGCCGCTCGTATGGGTCACCTACCGGACGATCCAGAGCGAGTCCCTGCTCGCAGGCCAGCGAGTGATCTTCGGGCATCGGGTCGATTCCCGCGACTACCCCGGCGTCGCGCGCAACGCCGTGCTGGCGGCACGACTGCTCAGCGGAGAGCGGTTCAGCCGCGTGCTGAGCACCGGCTCGGGGATCGCGCTGGCGTTCCTTCCGGTGGCGAGGCTCAGGGGTGTGCCCACCCACTACATCGAGTCCGCGGCACGGTCGAACGGACCGTCCCGCACGGGGCGACTGCTGCGCAGGATGCCCGGCGCCTTGCTTTACACGCAGTACGCGAACTGGGCGACGCCGCCATGGCGACACCTGGGCTCGGTCTTCGACGCCTTCGAAGCGCAATCGGGCGACCCTGCGGCCGGCCCGCCGCGCCGGGTGGTGGTATGCCTCGGCACCTCAGAGCAGTACGGCTTCCCGCGCCTGCTCGAGCGGATGGTCCAGATACTCCCCGCGTCGGCCGAGGTGCTGTGGCAGACGGGCACCACGGACGTCGCGGGCCTCGGGATCGCGGCCAGGGACTTCGTACCGGCGGATGAGCTCGACCAGGCGATCGCGGCGGCCGACGTCGTCGTCACGCACGCCGGCACCGGCACGGCGCTGAGCGCGCTGGAGGCCGGCAAGACGCCGGTCCTGGTGCCGCGCAGCACGGCGTACGGCGAGAACGTCGACGACCACCAGTCGCTCATCTCCGCCGAGCTGGCACGACGCGGGCTTGCGCTCGACGCGCGTCCGGAGACCTTGACCCTGGATGACCTCGTCCGAAGCGATGCGGCGCCGCGTCGTCGAGCGGGCGAGACCCACCCCCGCTGCGGCTCGCCGCGGACTGACGTCACGCGGCCGGCTCAGCCCACGTGCTTGTAGAGCAGCTCGCCCGTGACGCGGGTGACCGATACCGGGCCCCGGCGGATGGCCTCACCCAGCAGCCGTGCGCGCAAGCCGCTGTCGAGGGCGGGCGACTGCTCCGCCGTGGAGGTGTAGCTCAAGCGTCGCGCTCCTCCCCGCCCCAGCCGCGCTTGAATGCGGCCAACCCGCTGTTGTCGAGGCTCGTGCGCCCGAGGTCGAGCGTGTGGAAGCCGTTCGCGCAGCCCCAGGCGATCGCCTCCATGAACAGCAGGTTGTTCGGCCGTGCGGCGAGCTGGCGCTCGTCGGAGGCGCCGTACTTGTAGGTCAGGACGCCGTTGCTGCACAGGAACACCGCCGCGGCGATCACCTGCTCGGAATCGCGCACGAGCAGCGTGAAGCCGAGGCCGGCCTGGAACAGTGTCTCCAGGCCCATGATGAATCGCTTGGGCTGGGTCGGAACGCCCTGGCGCCGGCGGGTTCGCAGGTGCAGCCGATAGAACTCGGCCAGCGCCCACGCGCTCGTGTGTCGTTCGGCGACCAGTCCTCCCTTGCGCGCCTTGGCGACGCCCCGGCGGGTCGACGAGCTGATGACCCGGCGCTCGATATGGGCGGCGTCGGCGTCGAGCGGCAGCAGGTGCTGCAAGAACTGGCCTGCGGGTCTCCCATCCGGCAGCCCGGCGACGGGCGGCGCGGATCTCGACGTCCAGCCGCATCCGCGTGCCGAGATCGGCGACGGCGACCAGAAGGCGGTCGTGCACCGCACTCGACGCCGGTTCGACGACCGGCTCGCAGACGTCGGAGAAGGGCAGTGCGACCAGGCGCCGGCCCAGGATCGGGCTCGCGACGCGTGCCAACGGGAGTCCCGCGCGGACGCGGCCGGCGGACACGATGCAGCAGGCGGCGAGCGAGTAGCCGTACGTGCGGTGCAACAGCTGCAGCCACTCGCTGCGATGGAACACCGAACGCCTGGGCCGCGTCGACGAAGCGCGCCCAGCGCGGGTCCGCTGCGAGGGTCGATCAACTCCACCGCGGTCACCGTGGTCTACGATCCGTTTCATCGTGCGCACGCTGCTCACGTGTCTGTTCGTGGCGATCACATGTGCGGCCGTGGGCTTCGTCTCGCCCGATCAGCGACGTGGCGCGAGCGCGGTGACAGGCCTCATGAGCCCGACGGCCTGCGAGCAGCGCAGCGGGAAGGTCGCGGCCACGCGGGTGGTGCGTTCGACCGTCGAGCCGCGCAGAGCCAACCGGAGCGCGAACCAGCGGATGCCCACGCGCGCCGAGCTCAAGCGCTTCCGCCGGGCCAGCCGCGGCCAGGGCGTGGCCGGACGTGTCACCGGGCGCTTCAGCGGCACGACGGGCGAGATCATCGAGTGGGCAGCGCACAAATGGGACATCGATCCCGAGCTGCTCAAGGCGCAGGCCGTCGCCGAGTCCTCGTGGCGTCAGGACAAGGTGGGCGACGGCGGGCGCAGCTTCGGCGTGATGCAGATCAAGCGGACGATCTGGCGCGGGCAGCTATCCGCTCAGCCGGCTCTCGACTGCCTTCAACGTCGATCTGGCGGCCGCGATCGTCTGTCAGGCCTATAACGGGCGCGCGACGTGGTACCGGCCCGAGGGCTATCGGCGGGGCGATCTCGAGGGCTCTATCGGTGCCTACTACTCCGGACGCTGGCGGGACGCTGCGGGCAGCGAATACGTCGACCGGGTTTGGCGCCATCTCGCGCAGCGGACGTGGGCCCAGCCCGGGTTCTAGGGCACTCATCGCAGCGCGATCTCAAGGTCGCCGTCGGCCTCGCTGACATGGGCGATCGTGGCCTCGGCGGGCAGCTCGCCGGGAACTTGGGCGGCGCCTCCGTGCTCGAGCGCAGCGGCACGCCTGCCCCACCAGGTCGCGACCTCGTGGGGCAGCGCGTGCCAGCCCGCGTCGCGGTCCACGCGTGCGCGCAGGTACACGAGAAAGCGCTCGTAGAACGCGAGCCGGTCAGCGGTCAGGAGGTAGTCAGGGTGCACGATCACGTTGATCAGCCCGTGCTTGCGGATGATCCAGTCGCTCTTCTCCGTCCAGCGGCGGATCGAGGGCTCGCGCAGGATCTCGAACAGCGTGTGGTCCTGCGTCAGCGTGATCGGCAGTTCCACGAGCGACCCGATGAAGAACGGGAGGATCGAGCAGCAGCCGCCGGACTGCGGCTCGAACGGATCGGTGTCGGGGAACGAGGAGTCATAGAGGCAGCCGAGCTCGGGCATCCAGTCGGCGTTTCGGTGCGTCGCCGGAGAGCGAAAGCCGACGGCCTCCCACTCGCGTAGATACGAGTGGATCTTCGGCAGCTGAGCGCTGAAGCTCGCGCGGTCGCGAAACAGCTTGCCGTCGTGATGGATGCCGTGCAGACCGATCTCGCAGCCCGCTGCCCGGAGCCGCGCGAACACTTCCCGCGGGATCGCGTAGTCCTCGGCGACGAAGTTCCAGGAGGAGACGAAGCCATGGCGCTGCTCCAGCGCCTGCACCGTCGCTATGTTCGCCACCCCGGCGGGGCCCTCGACGTCGTGTGTCAGGATCGCCGCGAAGCGCTTGCCACCGGGCCAGTAGTTGACGATCGGGATCTGCTCCTCGCCGCTGGTGCGCAGGCGGCTGCGTAGCTCGTCGCGCTCCCGATCCACCAGCAGCGGCTCGATCGGCCAAGCGGGAAACGCCCGCCGTGCTTGCCGTTTGGCATAGACGCGCCGCAGACCCAGCTGCAGCCGCCGCGGTATGGCCGGCTTGACGGCGTAGAACGCCCGCAACGGGGTCGACTGGCGCCGGTCACCCTGGTAGCGCTCCAGGCGGAAGTGATCGGCGTCGTGCTCAGCCCCTGCGGGCGCCGCGGCAGATGCGGTCACTGCCGCACAGTCGCGCGCCGGCGCAGCAGCGCCACCACGACGGCCGTGGCGAGCAGCAGGCCGATCACGAGACCGAGCGCTAGCGAGCGGATCGGGTCGGGTGACAACGGCTTGTCGAGCACGTACGCCGGCGAAAGCAGCTCGGCCTCCGGCTGGGTGACGCGCTGGACCGCGAGATCCAGCAGCCGGTCCTGCAGGCGCGCGATCCGGCTGCTCGTCGTCGAAGAGAGGGGCTTCGCGCCGGCTTCGAGCCGGTCGATCTCCTTCTGGATGAGCCGCTGACCGCTGTCGCTCTCGGACGACAGCCGGCCCGCAAGCTCGATATAGGTCTGCGCGACGGTCTGCGCCACCAGGCGCGCCCGTTCTGGACTCTCATCTCCGAACGTGAGATGCAACAGGTCATCGCGCCCGACCTCGATGGCTAGCCCGCTCTGCAGCTCATCGAGCGGGATGTTCGTGCTGCCCGCCACGTTCTCGAGCACCACGCGACTGCGGAGCAGCTCCTGCTGCGTGGCCAGGATCCGCTCGCGAGAATCGTCGGACGTGTTGTCGGAGGCGGCGTAGAGGATGTCGACGCGCGCGCCATAGACCTTGTCGCCGCGTGACCCGAAGAAGACGCTCGAGCCGGCCGCCAGCAGGACGATGCCGAGCGCCAGCAGCCCGATGACCAGCCACGCCGGGAATCGCCGCGCTTCGGGTTTCCAACTTTCCGGTGCGCCCGGCTCGCCGACGTCCGCCTCGCGCCGCGCGTCCGGGTCGTCGTCGAACAACCAGTCGGTCTCCTGGTCGCGCAGCCGCGGCCGCGGACTGCTCACCGGATCATCGGGAAGTGGTTCCCGCGGCTCGTGCATCCGTACACGCAGGTGAGACTAAGCCACCGTCGGCAGCTTGGCAACCGGGACTGGACTGGCGTAGTGGGCCGCTGAAGTTCAACGTACGCTACTCGACCGTGACGGTCTTGGCCAGGTTTCGCGGCTGGTCGACATTGAGCCCGCGCAGGCGCGCGATCCGGTAGGCCAGCAGCTGCAGCGGGATCACCGCGAGCAGCGGCTGCAGGATCCAGTCGGTCTCCGGCACCCAGAGGACCTCCTCGGCGTGCGCGCCGATGTCGCGGTTGCCCTCGGTCGCGACCGCGATCACGTGCGCGCCGCGGGCGCGCACCTCCTGGATGTTCGAGACCACCTTCTCCAGCACCGGCGAGTCGGTCGCCACGCAGACGACCGGCGTCCGCTCGTCGAGCAGCGCGATCGGGCCGTGCTTCATCTCGCCCGCCGCATACGCGTCGGTGGCGATGTACGAGATCTCCTTCAGCTTGAGCGCGCCCTCGAGCGCCACCGGCAGCCCGACGTGGCGACCGAGGTAGAGGAAGAAGTCGCGAGCTGTAGTGGGCCTGCGCCGTGCGCTCGACGGCTTCCTCGACCGACGTGAGCAGCTGCTCGATGCAGTGCGGGATCCGCTTGAGCGCCAGGATCAGCTCAGCCAGGCGCTCCGGCTCGAGCGTGCCGCGCAGCTCGGCGAGGCGCAGCGCGAGCAGGTACATCGCGGCGACCTGGGCGACGAAGGTCTTGGTGGCGGCGACGCCGATCTCCAGCCCGGAGCGGGCGAACAGGACGCCGTCCGCGTCGCGTGTGGCCTGCGATCCCATCGCATTGGTCAGCGCCAGCACCTTCGCGCCGCGCTCGGACGCGAGGCGCATCGCGGCCAGCGTGTCGGCCGTCTCGCCCGACTGCGAGATGCCGACCACGAGGTCGCCCGGGCCGATCACCGGGTTGCGGTAGCGGTACTCGCTCGCGACGTCCATCTCGACGCCCAGCCGGGCCCACTCCTCGATCGCGTAGCGCCCGATCAGGCCGGCGTGGTAGGAGGTGCCGCACGCGACCACGACGATGCGCCTGCAGGTGCGCAGGAACTCGTCGTCGATCGAGCCCGAGGTCACCGAGGTCGACGCCGTCGGCGCGGGCGGTGCGGTCGGCGATCGTCTCGGCCACCGCCTCCGCCTGCTCGTGGATCTCCTTCAGCATGAACGTCTCGTAGCCGCCCTTCTCGGCGACCTCGGCGCTCCAGTGGACCTCCTCGATCGCGCGCTCGACGGGCGTGCCGTCGGCGCGCGTGAAGCGCACGTCGTCGGCGGTCACGATCGACGATCTCGTCGTTCTCGATCAGCTGCACGCTGGCGCGTGTGCTCCAGGAAGGCGGGAATCGCCGAGCCGAGGAACTGCTCGCCCTCGCCGCGGCCGACGACGAGCGGGCACTCCAGGCGCGCCGCGACGATCACGCCGGGCTCGTCCGCTGCCACCGCCACGAACGCGTAGTGCCCGCGCAGGCGCGCGTAGGCCAAGCGCACGGCCTGCTCGAGCCCGTTGCCGTCGAGGTGGCGCGAGATCAGGTGCGCGATCACCTCGGCGTCGGTCTCGGAGGTGAACTCGGCGCCCCAGTCCTGGAGCTCGTGCTTGAGCTCCATGTAGTTCTCGACGATGCCGTTGACGACGACGTGGACGCGATCGGCGGTGTCGAAGTGCGGGTGCGCGTTGGCCTCGCACACGCGGCCATGTGTCGCCCAGCGCGTGTGGCCGATGCCGGTCGTGGCCGGCGGCGCGAGCACCGCGACGGCGCCGTCGCCCGTCGCGCGCCTCCACCGCGGTGCGCAGGTGGGCGAGATTGCCGACCGCGCGTATCGCCTCCAGCCCGTCGACGCCCTGCGTCGAGATGCCGGCCGAGTCGTAGCCGCGATATTCGAGCTTCTCGAGCCCGGCCAGCAGGATCTCCTGGACAGGACGGTTGCCGACGTAGCCGACGATCCCGCACATGGGCAGCCTCCTCACCTAGAGCTTCAGGCTGCACCGGGAACGGCCGCCTCGGATCCTGATTCTAGCCGCGGTGACTAGGCTGGGACAGATGCCCGGCCAACCGGTCAACGACGCTCCCCATCGCCTGATCGACGACGTCGAGTTCGGCGCGGGCGTGGTCGTCTACGCGTTCACGAACCTCTACGGCTGCCGCATCGGCGATCGAGACGCGGATCGGCACGTTCGTCGAGATCCAGCGCGGCGCGGTGATCGGTGCGCGCTGCAAGATCCAGAGCCACACGTTCATCTGCGACGGCGTCACGATCGGCGACGGCGTGTTCGTCGGCCACGGCGTGATGTTCATCAACGACAAGCGCCCGGCGGCGACCGCGGCGGGCGGCGGGCTGCAGACCGAGGCGGACTGGGAGCTGATGCGGACGATCGTCGAGGACGGCGCGAGCATCGGCTCGGGCGCGATCGTGCTCGGCGGCGTGCGCATCGGCGCCGGCGCGCTCGTCGGCGCGGGCGCGGTCGTCAGCCGCGACGTGCCCGAGGGCGCGACGGTCGCGGGCGTGCCCGCGCGCGCGCTGCTGCGCTAGGACGGGCGGCGCCGACCGCCGCGACGAGCGGCTGCTGACGGCTTCGGCTTCCTCGACCGTCGGCGCCTCGACCATCACGCGCACCAGCGGCTCGGTGCCGCTGGGCCGCACCAGCACGCGGCCGCGGCCGGCCAGCGCGGCGGACGCGGCCTCGACGTCGCCGGCGATCGCCTCGACCGCGCCGGTCAGCGCCGCGCGGTCGGCGAAGCGGACGTTGACGAGCCGCTGCGGCAGCTTCTCCATCGCGTGCCGGTCCGCGAGGTCGCCGCCCGCGAGCGACTCGAGCGTCAGCAGCGCGGCGGCGATGCCGTCGCCGGAGGGCACGAAGCCGGTGTCGATGATGTGGCCCGACTGCTCGCCGCCGAGCGCCCAGTCGCGCTCGCGCAGCTCCTCGAGCACATAGCGGTCGCCGACCGGCGTCGTCGCGACCTCGACGCCGGCCGCGCGCATAGCGGTGTGGAAGCCGTAGTTCGTCATCACCGTCACCGCGACGCCGCCCCCGGGCAGGCGTCCGACGGAGCGCAGGTGCAGCGCGGCGAGCGCGAGCAGCTCGTCGCCGTCGACCACCGCGCCCGCCGCGGTCGACCGCGAGCACGCGGTCGCCGTCGCCGTCGAACGCGAAGCCCGCGTCGTGCCCGCCCGCGCGCACGTGCGCGGCGAGCTTGTCGACGTGCGTCGAGCCGCAGCCGGCGTTGATGTTGCGCCCGTCGGGCGCGTCGGCGAGCACGTCGACGTCTGCGCCGAGCCGGCGGAAGATCTCCGGCGCGACGCGGTGCGTGGCCCCGTTGGCGCAGTCCAATGCGATGCGCAGCCCGCTCAGGTCGAGCCGCTCGAAGCGCGCGTGCAGCGCGCTCAGGTAGTCCGCGTGCGCGCCCTCGAGCGCGCGCACGCGGCCGACGGTGCCGCCCTGCGCTCTGCGGCGTCGCGAGCGCCTGCTCGATCTCCAGCTCGACCGCGTCCGAGAGCTTGTAGCCGTCGCCGCCGAAGAACTTGATCCCGTTGTCGCGGTAGGGGTTGTGCGACGCGCTCAGCACGACGCCGAGCTCGAACCCGTAGCGCTCGATCAGCAGCGGCGCCCCGGGCGTCGGCAGCACGCCCGCCAGCAGCGCCTCGCCGCCACCGGCGGCGATGCCCGCGGCGACCGCGGCCTCGAGCATCTCGCCCGACTCGCGCGTGTCGCGGATCACGAGCACCTGCGGCCGCGTCGCCGCCGACGCGCTCGGTCGCCGCGCGCGCGAGCGCCAGCGCGAGCTCGGCGGTCAGGAACTCGCCGGCGACCCCGCGCACCCCGTCGGTGCCGAAGAGCTGACGCGTCACTGCGGTGGTTCCCGGCGCGATCAGCGCTTCGAGAACTGCGGCCGCTTGCGCGCCTTCTTGAGGCCGGCCTTCTTGCGTTCCTTGACGCGCGCGTCGCGCGTCAGGAAGCCGCGTCGCTTGAGCTCGGAGCGCAGGTTGGGATCGGCGTCGACGAGCGCCTTGGAGATCCCGTGGCGCAGCGCGCCGGCCTGCGCCGAGACGCCGCCGCCGTGCATCGCCGCGACGACGTCGATCTTGTCCTCCAGCCCGACGGTCTCGAGCGCGGTGCGAATCGTGCGCTGCAGCGCCGGGCGCGGGAAGAAGACGTCGAGCGTGCGTCCGTTGATCAGGTAGGCGCCGGTGCCCGGCCTGAGGATCACGCGCGCGACGGCGGTCTTGCGCTTGCCGGTCGCGGCGTAGCGGGCGCCGGCGGCCAGGTCGATCGCGGCGTCGGCGATCGGCTGGGTGAACTCCTCTTCGGTGGCGTCGCCGTCACCGTCACCGTACTCGTCGTCGTCCTCGCCGCGCAGCGCTTCCTCGCCGTCGCGCACGATGTCGACCTCGAGGTCCATGCCCGGAATCTCCGGCTTGACCCGCGGCGTCTCCTCGACGAAGTCCTCGCCATCCTCCGGCTCGGCGGCGGGCGCGGCGGCGACCGGCTCGGGAGCGGTGGCGGGCTCGTCGACGAGCGCCTGCTCGCGCTCCAGCTGAGCCTCGTCCGGCGTCTCCTGGGCGCCGACGGCGTCCTCCGCGGCAATCTCCTCGGGCGGGTTGACCTCGCCTCGGTTGTCTTCGCTCATCGGGTGATGATCTCCAGCTTCTGTGGCTTCTGCGCCTCGTGCGGATGCTCCGGGCCGGCGTAGACCTTGAGCTTGGTCAGCTGCTTGCGGGCCAGGCGGTTCTTCGGGAGCATCCCGCGGACGGCGAGGCGGATGACCTCTTCGGGGCGGCGCTCGAGCATGTCGCCGAGCGTGCGCTGCTTCAGCCCGCCCGGATAGCCCGAGTGACGGTAGTAGAGCTTCTCCTGCAGCTTCGCGCCGGTGACCGAGATCTTCTCGGCGTTCACGACCACGACGAAGTCACCGACATCGACGTGCGGCGTGTAGACCGGCTTGCGCTTCCCGCGCAGCGCGTCGGCGAGCTGGGTGGCGAGCCGGCCGAGGGTCTGGCCCTCGGCGTCGACCACCAGCCAATTGCGCTCGCGGTCCTGTGGAGTGGCTACGTAAGTCTTCACGGTTTGGGCACGAAACGAGCCACGCAACGGCGTGGCAGCGGCGCAGCATGATAGCGGGAGGCGCGCCGGCGCTGGTTATACTCCCGCGCCAGCCGAGTCCGTCCTGGGGAGGACGGAACGGGGGAACCGAAGGGCTGCTCAACCGCAGCCCCGGGGCGAATCCAGGCATCGCCGCCTGGTAGCGCGCGCAGCGCGAGCCCGACAGCTAACCCCGTAGGCCGACGAGAGGAAATCGCGATCGGCGTTGGCTCGACCGTGCCGCACAACTGAATCGTCGAAGAGCGGCCGCGCGGCGCGCGCGCTGGCGCTGCTCGGCCTCGTCGCGGCCGCCGCGCCGTCGGGCGCGCCGGCCCAGGAGCCCACGGGCGGTGCTGCGCCCGCGGCGCCTGAGTCGCCGCGGCTGCAGGCGCTCGCACCGCCCCCGACCGCCAACCTGTACGGCCGCTCGGCGCCGCTCGTGCGGCGCTTCGCCTGCCGCAGCTCTTGCGGCGCCGCCCGCGCGGCGCGCCCAGGTTCGCTCGTGCGCATCCACGGGCGCCGGCTCGCGCCGCTCGCCGAGGTCGTCTTCCTCGGCGCCGCCGGCGACGCCGACGACACGTCGGTGGTGCCGCGCGCGGCCCGCCCGCGCTCCGTGCTCGCGCGCGTGCCGCGAACCGCTGTGAGCGGACCGATCGTGGTCGCGCGTGCGGACGGCACCCGGTCGCCCGCCTCACGGCGGCCGCTGGCGGTGGAACCGAGTCCGCCGCAGGTGCCGGCGGGGATCGTCGACGCGGAGGTGCAGGGCAGCAAGGTCTTCTTCGGCGCCCGGCGGTCCGCGGAGCTGTCGTTCGTCGTCGGCGGCTCGCAGCCCGCAACCGTCCAGGTGGAGCTGGTGCGCGCGGCCGACGGCGCGGTCGTCGCAGCAGTGGGCGCCGCCGCCGGTCGCGGCCGGCGTCGCGCAGAGCGTGCGCTGGGACGGCACCGTCGACGGCGACGTCGCGCGCGACGGGCTGTACGGGTTCCGCGTCACGGCGACCGACCCGTCGGGCAACCGCGCCAGCTCGAGCGCCGCCAGCGGCGCCACCGGGTCCGGCGCGCCCGGGGCGCCCGGTGCTGGCGCCGGCCAGGTCGGGGCCGTCGCACCCGGCGCGCCGGGCGCGTTCACCTTCCTGCGCCACCGCTTCCCGCTGATCGGCGCCCACGACTACGCGGAGGCGGCCGCCCGCTTCGGCGGCGGCCGCGGGCACCAGGGCCAGGATGTGTTCGCCGACTGCGGCACGCCCGTCGTCGCGGCGCGCGGCGGCGTGGTGAAGTTCCGCGAGTTCCAGTCGGCGGCGGGCAACTACGTGGTGATCGACGGTGCAAGGACCGACGTCGACTTCGGCTACATGCACCTGCGCGAGGCCGCGCTCGTGCGCGTAGGAGAGCGCGTGCGAACGGGGCAGCCGATCGGCTTCGTCGGCGCAACCGGCCGCGCCAGCGGCTGTCATCTCCACTTCGAGGAATGGAGCGCGCCGGGCTGGTACAGCGGCGGCAGCGCGTTCGATCCGTTGCCCGACCTGCGCGCCTGGGACACGCAGTCCTAGGACATCCGTTCGTTCTGGTGCTAGCCCGATGGGGGGCGCAGTCCCGCGCGACCGAGCCGATACTCTAATGCTCTGTCTATCGCGCGGGGAGTCACCTTGGAAGATCAGAACAGCCGGGAAGAGGAACCCGACGCAGCCGGTGGCGTGACGCGCGGGCGCGCGTTCAGGACGGCGGCGCTCGCAGCCGGCGGCGCCCTCGCAACCGTCACGACGATCGGCGCCACCGACCTTCTGAACGCCGCCGCCCCGTCGCCCGAGCAGGACAAGCGGGTGCTCAACCTGCTGCTGCGCGTGGAGTACACCGAGGCGGCCTTCTACGCCGCCGCGCTGCAGGACGCCGGCCTGACCGGCGAGCTCGAGGAGTACGCGCGCGCTGTGCTCGCGCACGAGAAGGAGCACGTCACCTTCCTGAAGGGTGCGCTCGGGGACGCTGCCGAGGCGGAGCCGGGATACGACTTCGCGGCCGTCACCGCCGATGCGGACGCGTTCGCCGAGGCGGCCGCGAAGCTGGAGGACATCGCGGTCGGCGCCTACAACGGCCAGGCCGCGAACGTGACCAAGGGAGCGTTCCTCGCCGCCGCGCGGATCGTCTCCGTCGAAGCCCGCCACGCCGCCTGGATCCGCAGCATCAGCGACGCCGACCCCGCCCCGGACGCGGTCGACAGCCCATACGACGAGCGTCGCGTCCAGCGAGGGCTGCGCGAGCTGGGGGTGCAGTCATGAGTGGCGATCGACCGCTGGACCTGATCGGCCTCGACGTCGACGGCGCGCTCGAAGAGGCGCACCACGGCCTCACGCGCGCGGGCTTCATCGTCGCGGGCGGGGCGGCCGTCGCCGGTCTCGCCGCATGGGCGCCCGCCACCGGCGCGGCAGTGCCGGCCTCGGATCGCGAGGTGCTCAACTACGCGCTCGTGCTCGAGTACCTGCAGGCCGCGTTCTACACCGAGTCCGAGCGTTCGAAGGCGCTCGAGGGCCGGACCGCCGAGGCGGCGAAGGTCGTCGGCGCGGTGGAGCGCGCACACGTCAAGGCGTTCCGTGACCTGCTCGGCAAGAACGCGGTCGGACGGCCGCACTTCAACTTCCAGGGTGTGACGGAGAAGCAGAAGACGTTCCTCAAGACAGCTGTCGCATTCGAGGACCTGGCGGTTGCGGCCTACAAGGGCCAGGCGCGCCGGATCCAGTCGAAGTCGGTCCTGACGTCGGCGCTGGGGATCCACACCGTCGAGGCACGCCATGCGGCCTGGATGCGCTACCTCAACGGGGACACTCCCGCCGCGGCGGCGTTCGACCTTCCGCAGGACCGCAAGGAGATCAACAAGATCGTCGCGTCGACGAAGTTCATCACGCAACGGCCGCGCAGCACCAGCAGTCGCAAGCCGCGTTACACGGGGTGAACCGCAGCGCCCTGATCGCGCTCGGGCTGGCGGCGGGTGGGATCGGCGCCGCGGCCGTGATCGCGGGCGCCGAGTCGCAGGAGCCCGCCGCTCCGCCCGCGCGTCCGGCGCTCGCCGGGCCCGCCGCGCCGGCACTTGCGATCCCGGCGCCGCGCGGGCTCGCCGACGGACCCGAGCTCACGCGCTGGGCGCACGTGCGGCGGACGGTCGTCGCGCGGGCGCAGCCGGGCCGCGCGGCGCAGCTCCGTCGCGCGCGTGTCGCGCACGACGCCGGAGGGCTCCGTCACCGCCCTGCCGGTGACAGGCCGCCGCAGTGGCCCGGACGGCTCGCTGTGGATGCGCGTCACGCTGCCCGTGCTTCCCAACGGGACGAGCGGCTGGGTGCCGCGCCGGGCGCTCGGCGCCTTCGAGATCAGCCGCCACCGCCTGATCGTCGAGCTCGACCGTCAGCGCTTGACGCTGCTCAATCGCGGCCGCGTCGTGCTGCGCGCGCCGATCGGCATCGGGCAGCGACGCTGGCCGACGCCGCGCGGGACGTTCCTGATCCGCAACCGGCTGGAGCGCTACGAGAGCCCGCAATACGGGCCCGTCGCGTTCGGCACCAGCGCGCGCTCGCCGACCCTGACGGACTGGCCGGCGGGCGGGTTCATCGGCATCCACGGCACCGATCGCCCCGATCTGCTGCCCGGCCGCGTCTCGCACGGCTGCGTGCGCCTGCGCAACTCCGACATCCTGCGGCTCGCCCGCCTGATGCCGGTCGGCACGCCGGTGGACGTTCGCTGAGGCGCTCAGCCGGCCGCCGCACATCGACGAACGCGGCCTTGCAGCGCGGCGACCGTGTCGCGGCGCTGATACGCAGACGCCCGGCACGCTTCACGTCGAGCACGAGACGCACCCGTCCGCGGGTGTTGGTGCGTGCCGCCGCGAGAATCCTCGCCCCGCCCTTGCGCCGGGCCGGTCACGCGTGCCGCGCGCACGGGACTTCCCTGGGAGCCGACGCGAACCCGCACGACGGTCGGTCGCGCTGTCGCGACGCGCGTGCGCGAGAGCCGCAACACGCATGAGCGCGACGGAGCGCTCGAGCCGCTCGGCCCGGGCAGCGTCGTTCCGGGCGCCGCCCCAGGCAGGGGCATGCCGGGTGCGCCCGAGCCGGATCCCAGCTCGTCCGCCGCCTGCTGGGCGACCTGGCCGGCGGAGAACGCTCCGGACCACAGCCGAACGAGGTCGACGTCGCCGCGGAAGGCGAGGTCGCAACCGCCGGCGAAGCGCCCGAGGTACGCGCCGCTGGACGTGCCGGCGTAGTCGATCCGCAGCGGGGCGCTCGTGGGCGCCCCGACCGGCCGGCCGTCGACGTACAGGCGCAACATGCTGCCGTCGAACGTGCCGTCGACGTGATGCCAGCTGCCATCCCAGATGTCCGACGGACGCGCGGTCGCCGACACGACGTAGCGAGAGCCGTCGAACACGTAGACCGCGATACCGCCGTCAGCTCCCGTGTAAAGGCCGTAGGACCCGGCGTAGCAGCCCTGGGCGCCGCGCGACCCGATCGGCGGTGTGCGCCGGGACTCGCGCCTCCGGACACGCCGGAGCCGCCGGCGCGCCGCGTCGCGCCGCACCGCGAGCACCGCCGAGCCTGGACGTCGAGTCGTGCCCGATCTCGTCGACCAGTCGCGCCGCCCGCGGCCGGTGCGGCGGCGCTAGAGCGCGAACGTCGCCGTGGTCGGCGCGCTCACCCAGCTTCCCGCTGCACGCTGCCCGTCTGCTCGCGGCGGCGCCGTGCGGCCGCCGCGTTGTGCTGCTCGACGCGGGCGAGCACGAGGTAGACGAGCACGGCGCCGAGCACGCCGGTGACGATGCCCGCCAGGACCTGGTCGCGGAACGCGCTGTTGACGGCATAGGCGACGCCGAAGAACGCCGCCACGATCGCCCTGCTGCGGCGGCTCATTCCCACTCGATCGTGCCGGGCGGCTTGGACGTGATGTCCAGCACCACCCGGTTGACCTCGCGGATCTCACCGATCATGCGCGAGGCGATCTGCTCGAGCAGGTCGTAGGGCAGGCGCGCCCAATCGGCGGTCATCGCGTCGTCGGAGGTGACCGCGCGGATCGCGATCAAGTAGCCGTACGTGCGCTCGTCCCCCTGCACGCCGACCGTGCGCACGTCGGGGAGCACGCAGAACGACTGCCACAGCTCGCGGTAGAGGCCCGCCTTGCGGATCTCGTCCTGGAGGATGAAGTCGGCGTTGCGCAGCGTGTCGAGGCGCTCCTTCGTCGCCTCGCCACCCACCACCCGGATCGCCAGGCCCGGGCCGGGGAACGGCTGGCGCCAGACCAGCCGCTCGGGCAGCCCGAGCTCGGCGCCGACGGCGCGCACCTCGTCCTTGAACAGGGCGCGCAGCGGCTCGACCAGCTCGAACTGCAGGTCATCCGGCAGCCCGCCGACGTTGTGGTGCGACTTGATCGTCGCCGCGCCGGTGCCGCCGCCCGACTCGATCACGTCCGAGTAGAGCGTGCCCTGGACGAGGAATGCGGCATCGCCGAGCCTTGTCGCCTCCTCCTCGAACACGCGGATGAACTCGGCGCCGATCGCCTTGCGCTTCGCCTCGGGGTCGCTCAGCCCGGCAAGCCGCGCGAGGAAGCGGTCCTCGGCGTCGACCGCCACGAGCGG
This sequence comes from uncultured Solirubrobacteraceae bacterium, assembly GCA_963721315.1. GTDB lineage: Bacteria > Actinomycetota > Thermoleophilia > Solirubrobacterales > Solirubrobacteraceae > DASQMT01. The sequence goes on along the minus strand of CAVRIU010000011.1, from coordinate 364,508 downwards.
GACCTTGAAGTGGTCGCGGAAGGCCGCGACCACCTGCTCACCCTCGTTGCGGCGCATCAACCCGTGGTCGACGAACACGCACGTGAGCTGCTCGCCGACCGCACGGTGGACGAGCAGCGCGGCGACGGAGGAGTCGACGCCGCCGGAGAGGCCGCAGATGACCCGCCCCTCCCCCACCTGGGCCCGGATCGCGTCGATCTGCTCCTCGATGATCGAGGCGGCGCTCCACGTCCGCTCGCAGCCGCAGATCTCGGCCAGGAAGGTGGTCAGGATCTGCTGGCCGTAAGGCGTGTGCACGACCTCCGGGTGAAACTGGATGCCGTAGATCCCACGTGCCACGTGCTCGAACGCGGCAACCGGCGACTCGGTCGACGAGGCCAGCGCCGTGAAGCCGTCCGGCGCCTCGAACACCGTGTCGCGGTGCGACATCCAGCACGACTGCTCGGCCGGCGTGCCCGCCAGCAGCCGCCCCTGCTCGGTCACAGTCAGGCGCGAGCGGCCGAACTCGCCGACCTCGGCGCCCTCGACGCGGCCGCCGGCCGTGAGCACGAGCGCCTGCATGCCGTAGCAGATACCGAGCACGGGGATGCCGAGCTCGAGCAGCTCCGGATCGAGCTGCGGCGCGCCGTCGGCGTAGACCGACGCCGGCCCGCCCGAGAGGATCAGCCCCTTGGGGTTGCGCCGGCGCACCTCCTTGGCGCCGGCGTGGTGCGGCAGCAGCTCCGAGAACACCCCGAGCTCGCGCACCCGGCGGGCGATCAGCTGCGAGTACTGGCCGCCGTAGTCGAGCACCACGATCTCGTCCGCGGCCAGCTCGCGCTCGAGCGCGAGCTCCTCGACGGGCTGGTCGGCGACCGTCGTGCCGCGGACCTCCACTAACGGCTCCTTACCGGCAGCGGCGCCACTACTCCGTCGCCGCGAGCGCCATCGCGCCGCCGCGTGCGCCCATCCCGACCGACTGGTCGCGCTGGAGCTGCTTGCCCTCGCTCTGCAGCGACGGGGCGACCATCAGCTCGGCCCGGTTGAACTCGGCGATGTCGCGATAGCCGCACGTCGCCATCGAGGTGCGCAGCGCGCCGATCAGGTTGAACGTGCCGTCGTTCTCGCGCGCCGGGCCGGTGACGATCTCCTGCAGCGTCCCGTTCTGGGTCGTGCGCACCCGCGCGCCGCGCGGGAGCGTCGCGTGGAACGTCGCCATGCCCCAGTGGAAGCCGTGGCCGGGCGCCTCGTAGGCGCGCGCGAGCGGCGAGCCGATCATCACGGCGTCGGCGCCGCAGGCGATCGCCTTCGCGACGTCGCCGCCGTTGCGCATGCCGCCGTCCGCGATCACCTTGCAGTAGTCGCCCGTCTCGAGCATGTGCTGGGAGCGCGCCGCGGCCACGTCGGCGATCGCGGTCGCCTGCGGCACGCCGATGCCGAGCACGCCGCGCGTGGTGCAGGCCGCGCCGGGGCCGACGCCGACGAGCACGCCGGCGGCGCCGGTGCGCATCAGGTGCAGGCCGGTGTGGTAGCTGGCGCAGCCGCCGACCACGACCGGGATCGGCAGCTCGCCGACGAACTCCTTGAGGTTGAGCACGTGGCCCTGCGTCGACACGTGCTCGGCCGAGATCACCGTTCCCTGGATCACCAGCACGTCGAGCCCCGCGTCGAGCACCAGCTCGTAGTAGCGCTCCACCTTCTGCGGCGTGAGCGACGCGGCGGCGACGACGCCCTGCGCCTTGATCTCCTCGATCCGCTGCGCGATCAGCTCCTGCTTGACCGGCTCGCTGTAGATCTCCTGCAGCTCGCGCGTCGCCTCTTCGGGGTCGAGCGCCGCGATCCGCTCGAGCTGCGCGCCGGCATCCTCGTAACGGGTCCAGATCCCCTCGAGGTTCAGGACCGCCAGCCCGCCCAGCTTGCCGACGATGCCGGCCGTCTCGGGCGACACCACGCCATCCATCGCGGATGCCAGCAGCGGCAGCTCGAACCGGTACGGCCCGAGCGTCCACGACACGTCGACGTCGTCGGGGTCGCGCGTTCGTCGCGAGGGCACGATCGCGATGTCGTCGAATCCGTAGGCGCGGCGCGCCTTCTTGCCTCGGCCGATCTCAACTTCCATGGCGGGATCCTAGATTTCGCGGCGGACGGGACGGGGGTCCGATCACGCTACCAGCGAGCGATCTCGTCCTCGGCGCGTCCGCCCGCTAGCCGACCTCGGCGGGCAGCGCCGGGCGCTCGACGTCGACCTCGGCGATCAGGCGCGCCACCTGAGCGGGGTCGATCAGGCCCGCGCCGAGCTGCTGCGTCGACTGCGCGCCGCAGGCGACGCCGTGGATCAGGCATTCCTTGACGCCGAGGCCGTTGTAACGGGCGGCCGCAAAGCCGGCCAGGAACGCGTCGCCGGAGCCGACGGTCGCGCGCGGCTCGATCGCGCCGGGGCGCACGCGCAGGCGGTACAGCGCCGGCGGCGCGCCCGGCTCGGGCGGCAGCGTCTGGGCGTAGCAGCCGTCGGGAGCGGTCATGATCGCCTCGCGCGCGCCCAGCTCGACCATCTCGCGCACCGCGATGCAGTGGTCCTCCTCCTCGTTGAACTCGTGGCCGACGAGCTCCTCGGCCTCGAGCACGTTGGGCGAGATCACATCGGGCTCCGCACGGACCGCGCGGCGCAGCGGATCGCCGTCGGTGTCGACCAGCGTCTGGACGCCGAGGCGCTTGAGCTCGCGGATCAGCCCCGTGTAGACATCGACGTCGACGTTGCGCGGCAGCGAGCCCGCGAACACGCACATCGAGGCGCCCTTGGCGAGGTAGAGCAGCTTGTCGACGAACAGCGCGATCTCCTGCTCGGAGACCGCCGGCCCGCGCTCGTTGATCTCGGTCTGCTCGCCGGTCGTCGGGTCGATCACCGCCGTGTTCGTGCGCGACTCCTCGCGGATGCGCACGAAGTCGGACAACACCGAGAGCTGCGTGAGCTGCTCGACCAGCCGCGTGCCGGTCGCACCGCCGGCCAGCCCGGTCGCGATCACGGGCGCGCCGAGCGTCTTGAGCACGCGCGCGACGTTGACGCCCTTGCCGCCCGGCATCGTCGTCTGCTCGACCGTGCGATGACGCCGGCCGAGGCGGAAGTTGGGCACTGCGAGCGTCTTGTCGATCGCGGTGTTGAGGGTGACTGTGAGGATCATGCGGACTCCGGCTCCGAGCGGCGGGCGCGGCGCCGTGCAGGTCCACGGCGCAGCCGGCTCGCGAGCAGCACGGTAGCGCCCAGCACCGCCGCGGCCGCCAGCAGCGCCAGCGGATTCGTGAACCAGTCCTTGGTGCGCTCCGAGAAATCGGCGACCGGGATCGACGCCGAGGACACGATCGGCACCATTGCGATCCGCCTGCCGTCCGCGCGCACCTCGCGATAGCCGAAGCGCTGGCCGCGCCGGATGGGGCCGGCGACCGTCGCGGGGACGCCCACGTCCGTGAACGTGATCTTCGCGCCAGCGCGCACCGTGCGCCGGACCGATCCCTGCGTGACCAGCGTGAGCGTCGCCCCGCGCCGGTGATCGATCGGCGGCGTCCCGACGACGCTGCCTGCCGCGACGGGACGGATCCGCTCGTAGCGCCCCTCCCCCCACTGCAACAGCGCGAGCGCGTCGCGGTCGCGCGCCGCCGGCGACGCGGTGCCGAGCACCACCGCGACGAGCGTGACGCCGCGGCGCGTGCGCGTGCCGACGAGCACGTAGCCCGCCATCCCGGTGTGGCCGGTCTTCAGGCCGTTGACGTAGCGGTCGCGCCCGAGCAGCAGGTTGCGGTTGCGGATCGTGCGCGGCCGGTCACCGGTGGTGAGCGTCGCCGACGTGCGGTCGGCGAGCCTGCGGATGAACGCGTGACGGCGCAGCTTCACCGCCAGCCGCGCGAGGTCGCGCGCGGAGGAGTAGTTTCCGGGCGCGTCGAGCCCGATCGGGTTGGAGTAGTGCGTGTCGCGCAGCGCGAGCTCGCGCGCGCGCTTGTTCATCTGGCGCACGAAGGCCTTGCGCGAGCCACTGACGCGCTCTGCGAGCGTGACGGCGGCGTCGTTGGCGGACTCGAGCATCAGCCCGCGCAGCAGGTCGGCGACCGACAGCCGCTCGCCGGGCCGCAGGCTCAGCTTGGACTCGATCGGGGCGGCGATGTAGTCCGAGGCCGCGACCTTGTCGGTGAGCTTCGTGTTCTCGACGGTGAGCAGCGCCGTCATCAGCTTCGTGGTGGAGGCGATCGGGCGGCGCTTGTCGGCCGCGCGCTGGAAGACGACCTCGCCGCTGCTCGCCTCGATCAGGATCGCCGACGGTCGCGCTCAGCGGCGGCGGTCCGCTGCCTGCGGCGCGCGCGGGGCCCGTGCCGAGGCCGGTCGCGATCAGCAGCGCGACCAGCGCGGTCAGCGATCGAAGCGCGCGCGGCCGCATCAGCGCAGCTTGATCTTCGTGCCGGGCGACAGCGTCTGCGGGTCGAGGTCGGGGTTGAGCTCGAGGATCTGGTCCAGCGGCACGTCGACCTTGACGGCGATGCCCGAGGGCGTGTCGCCGGTCTTGATCGTGTAGCTCTTGCGGCGCTTGCGCTTGCGCTCCTCCTGCGGGGCCGGCGTCGACTGCGCGGGTGCGGCGACGCCTCGCGCTCCCGGCTCGCCGGCCTGCTCCTTCGTCGTGCTCGAGACCACGAGGAACAGGGCCAGCGCGAAGCACACCAGCGCGAGCGGCGCGAGGAAGCGCGCGGGGCTGCGTCCGGCCATCGCGGTCGATGATACCCGGGCCCCTGGCGGACCCGGCGGCGCTCATGCCGGCGTCCGCGCCGCCGACTGCCGTCGACGTTGCGAATCAGGACGCCAGCGCCCAGGCCTCCTCGCGCAGCCGCTCCGCCGCGGCGCGCGCGGCCTCGGCCGGCCCAGCCGTGCCCGTCTCGTGAGCAGCGGCGATCGAGCGCGAGGCGCTGACCAGGCCGCCGGCGCGGCCGGGCGCGAACGCGGGCGCGAGGTCTGCGACCGCGCCGCCCTGCGCGCCGATCCCGGGCAGCAGGAACGGTGCGTTCGGCATCAGCTCGCGCATGCGCGCGAGGTGCTGCGGGGCCGTCGCGCCGCAGACTGCGCCGACATGCGCGAGGCCGGAGTCGCGCCCTGGCGCGCCGGCAGCGCTGACCAGGCGGGCGATCAGCTCCCACAGCGCGCCGCCCGCCGCGAGCTCGGCGTCGAAGAGGTCTCCCGCACCCTGATTCGAGGAGCGCACGAGCACGAAGACGCCGGTGCCGAGCGCGCCGGCCGCTTCGACGAAGGGCGCGAGCGAGTCGCGCCCGAGCAGCGGATTGAGCGTCACGGCATCGGCGCCGAGCCCCGGGCTGTCGCCGTGCGGCGTCCCGATCCCGCCGAAGACCGCCTGGGCATAGGCGTACGCGCTGCCGGGGACATCGCCGCGCTTGGCGTCGGCGATGACCAGCAGGCCCTGGTTGCGCGCATGGACGACCGTCGCCTCGAGCGCGAGCCAGCCGGGGAAGCCGAGCCGCTCGAAGCACGCGAACTGGGGTTTGACCGCCACGCAGGCGGGCCCGGCCGCGTCGATCAGGTCATGGCAGTGCGCGAGCACCCCCGCCGCCGCCTCGAGCCGCGCCGTGCGGCCGCCCTGTCCGTAGTCGAGCGCGACCGAGCGCTCGACGTCGGCCAGTGCCATCACGAGCCGCGCGCGCGACTCGGCCAGGCCTTCGAGCGCCGCGGGCCACAGCAGCGCGGGATCGGGGTCGATGCCGAGCACGACCTGGGACTCGCGCTCGGCCACGGCCGCCGAGAGGCGGTCGCCGAACGGGATGGCGGGCGACGCTTCGCCGGGCTGCGCCCGCGGACCTGGTCCGTTGGGGGCGTCCGACAAAGCGTCGCCCGTCGCCGCTACTTGATCGCCTTCTTCAAGCCCGAGCCGGCCGTGAAGCGCGGGACCTTGCTCGCGGCGATCTGCATCGTCTCGCCGGTGCGCGGGTTGCGACCCTCGCGCGCACCGCGCTGGGCGACGTGGAACTTGCCGAAGCCCGTGAACGAGACATCCTCACCAGAGCGCAGCGCATCCTCGATCGATTTCAGCACCGCGTCGACGGCCGAGCCCGCGTCCTTCTTGGTCAGGCCGCTGCTGTCAGCGACCTTGTCAACGAAATCCGACTTCGTCATGACTCCTCCTTCGTCCCTCGTAGGGGTCGTGGTGGGGCGCGAAGTTAACAAGGGCTCCGGACGCCGTTTTGGCTCTGTGCCGTCGATTGGCCGAAAAGCCCGCAATTTGCGCGCTTTTCCGGGACTGCGCGTAGCGCTCGTTACGCCTCGAAAGCGCGCTGGTACGCGACGATCAGCGCCTCCGCGGCGTGCGCCAGCGGGTCCGCCGGCGCGCCGGCCGGGGCAGCGGGCTCGGGCGGCAGGCCCGCTGGGCCACCGCTGCCGGGCGAGCGGCCCGCGAGCGCCGCGACGGCCGCGCGCAGGTCCTGCCGCACCACGCCCGCGATCGCGAAGCGGCCGCAGACCGCGACCGCGGCATGCTCGGGCGAGCGCACGGCGCAGACGACCGCATCGCGGCTGACCGCCTCGAGCTCGGTGGCGTCGCCTCCCGCGGCGAGCAGGGCGCGCGCGGCGGCGGCCAGCTGCGGTGGCCCCGCGAGCAGCCCGCCGGTGCCGTCCAGCACGATCGTGGCGCGCACGTCCGCCGACAGCTCGCGCACGTAGTCGAGCGCGAGCGCGGGCGTAAGAGCAGGACCCATGGGCGTGGAGCACAATAGGGAGCCGTGCCGTTCTCCCGCATCGTCTGGCTGACGACCGTCGGCGCGTGCCTGCTCGTGAGCGTGATCCTGCTGGTCTCGGGCTACCTCGGCTACGCCGGCGTCCTGTTGGCGATCGCGCTCTCGGCCGCGATCAACCTGCGCTGAGCCCGTCCGGCGCGCGCGCCGCCTCGGGCTCGGTGTGGACGATCACGTCGGCGAGGCTGGGGCAGCGCTCACGCACCGCCTCCTCGATCCGGCCCGCATGGTGGTGGGCCGAGGGCAGCGGCTGCTCGCCGGGCAGCATGATCGTGACGAGCGCGATGCGGCCGCGCTCGGCGTCGCGGAAGCGCACCGACGCCGGCTGCGTGCCGGTGATGCCGCGCACCGTCTCCTCGACGGCGGCGCGCTCGAAGGCCGTGACGTCCGGGGCCGGCGCCGAGGCCCAGTCGGTGCGCGACAGCGGCTCGATGTGCGTATGCACGCTGCGCAGCTCCGGCACGGCGGCGCGGACGGTGCTCTCCAGCCGCTCGATCACGTCATGCGCCTCGGCCAGGCTCAGCTCGCGCGGGAGCTTGACGTGCAGCGACACCTCATAGGCGCTGCCGACGCGCATCACGCGCACGTTGTGGACCTCGCGGACCTCCGGCAGCGCGGCGGCGGCGGCGGTCGCGCGCTCGCGCAGGCCGCCTTCCGGCGCGACCGGCTCGACGTGCACGACGACGTCGGCGTTGCCGAGCGCCGTGCGCACCAGCTCCTCGATCGCGTCCGCGGTCGCGTGCGCCTGCACGACGCCCTTGTCGGACGCCACGCCGACGACGAGATCGGCGAAATGGCGCCCGGCGGCGTGGCGGACGCGCACCCGGCGCAGCTCGAGCGGCTCGCGCAACCCGTCGAGGGCGGCACGGATCCGGCCCTCCGCGTCGGTCGAGGTGCGATCCATCAGCACCTGCACCGACTGCCACAGCAGCCGCAGCGCGAGCCCGATCACCAGCGCGGCGACCAGCAGCCCGGTGAGCGCATCGGCCTCCGGGACGCCCGGTTGCCACGAGGATCATGCCGATCAGCACCGCGAGCGAGCCGACCAGGTCGGAGGCGAAGTGGATCGCGTTGGCGGCGAGCGCGGGCGACCCGTAGCGGCGCGCGCTGCGGTCGCTCGCCACCATCCGCGCGATGTCCGTCGCGATCACGATCGCCGAGCACCAGGAACGCCCACCAAGTGGCTTCCACGCGCCTCGCTGCCGCCCGCTCATCAGCCGGCGCAGCGGACTCGATAGCCGATCGCGAGCGCGATCAGGAGCAGCACGGCGCTCTCGGCCAGCGCGCCGAGGTGCTCGGCCTTGCCGTGGCCGTAGTGGTGCTCCTGGTCGGGCGGCCGTGCCGCGACGCGCACGGCGAACAGCGTCAGCAGCGCGGCGACGAGGTCCGTGGCCGAGTGGGCCGCCTCGGCGAGGAAGGCGAGCGACCCGGTCGCCAGGCCGGTGCCGAGCTTGAGCGCGACCAGGAAGACGGCCGCCGCGACGCTGAAGAGCGCCGAACGACGGCGCGCGTGCGCGTCCTCGATGTCCGCCGGGTTGCGCGCGCTCGCGACCGCGACGACGCTCTCCTGGCCCGCGGCCGTCATGCGCGCCCGCTCGGAATTCAGCCACGCGAGCAGCGCGCGCGCCGCGCGGCCGCGGTGCGAGATCGCGTCCTTCTCGGCGCCGCTGAGCTCCGCCATGGTGCGGCCGTCCGCGACGTCGTCGGGCAGGAAGGCCGGGTCATAGCCGAAGCCGCCCGCGCCACGCGGGTCGCGCCGCGAGCGTGCCGGTGCAGACTGCCCTCGAACGTGCGCTCATCGCCCGCCGGGCTCCGCGTAGGCCACCACGCAGACGTAGCGCAGGCCCGAGCCCGCCGGCGCCTGCTCGCGCAGCTTGGCGAGGTTGCTCGCGTCGGTCGCGCCGGGCCCGGCGAAGCGCGCGGAGAAGATCCCCGGTGCGCCGCCCAGCGCCTCGGCCTCGATGCCCGAGTCGTCGCCGATCGCCGCGCGGCCGAGCGCCGCCGCCGCCGCGCGCGCCTTGACGAGCGCGTTCGCGGCGAACGTCTCGCCCCGCTCGGGCGGCAGCGTCACGTGCGCCGGCAGCGGCTCGAGCGCGACGCCGTCCAGCACGCGCTCGAACTCGTGCAGCTTGTGCTCGTTGCGGGTGGCGAGCACCAGCCGCACCGGTCAGACCTACGCGACGGCTGCGGCCTGCGCGGCGCGCAGGCCTTCGATGCCCTGCTGCGCGAGCGCCAGCAGCTCGTCCAGGTGGGTGCGCGACAGCGGCGTGCGCTCGGCTGTCGCCTGCACCTCGACGAGCCCGCCGTCGCCCGTCATCACCACGTTCGCGTCGACCTCGGCGGTCGAGTCCTCGCCGTAGTCGAGGTCGAGCAGCGCGCGCCCTGAGACGACGCCGCAGGAGACGGCCGCGAGCGTGCCCGTGAGCGGCACGGTCGCCAGCTTGCCCTCGTCCACCAGCCGCCGCAGCGCGAGGTCGAGCGCGACGAAGCCGCCGGTGATCGACGCGCAGCGCGTGCCGCCGTCGGCCGTCAGCACGTCGCAGTCGACGTAGACCGTGCGCTCGCCGAGCGCGGCCGGGTCGACGACCCCGCGCAGCGAGCGGCCGATCAGCCGCTGGATCTCCACCGTGCGCCCGTCGGGCCGCCCCTTCGTGACGTCGCGCGCCTTGCGCTCGCCCGTCGACGCGGGCAGCATCCCGTACTCCGCGGTGACCCAGCCGCGACCCTTGCCGGACATCCAGCGCGGCACGGACTCCTGGATCGACGCCGTGCAGATGACCCGCGTCTCACCGCAGGAGATCAGCACGGAGCCCGTCGCGGTCGCGACGAAGCCGGGCTGGATCGTGACCGGCCGCAACTCGTCGGCCGCGCGCCCGTCGCCGCGCTCGGGCGTCATGCCGTCACCCCTCGGTCGGCTGCCGGCCGAACCTGATCGACGGTCATGCCGCCACCGCTCCCCCGGCCGCGACCAGGCGCACCTGCTCGACCGCGCGGAGCGGCAGCTGCAGGAAGCGCGTGCCCTGCGCGCGGAATGCTGCGGGCGCGCCCGTGCAGAGGAAGTCGTAGGCGCCCTCGCCGGTGCGCGGGCTGTCGAGCCCGCGCGTTCCCAGCACGTGCTCCACCTGGCGGGCGAGCGGCGCGCCGGAGGTGACGATCGCCGCGTCGGGGCCGAGCATGCGCTGGATGATCGGGCGCACGAGCGGATAGTGCGTGCAGCCCAGGATCACGGTGTCGACGCCGGCCGCGCGCAGCGGCGCGCAGTAGCCGCGCACCTGCTCGACCAGCGACTCGTCGATCGTCGCCTCCTCGATCCGCATCGCGAGATCGCCGCAAGACACCGAGACGACCTCGACGAACGGGTCGATCGCGGCGATCGCGGCGGCATAGGCGCCGGTCGCCACGGTCGCCGGCGTGCCGAGCACGCCGACCTTCCCGCGCCGCGTGGCGGCGACCGCCTGCACCGCTGCCGGCTGCACGACTCCGAGCACCTCGACGCCGAGCGTCGTCTGCATCAGACGCTCGCGCAGCACGGGCAGCGCCGCGGCCGTCGCCGAGTTGCACGCCACGACCAGCAGCTTGATCCGGCGCGCGATCAGCGCCTCGGCGACCTCGAGCGCGAACGCCTGCAGCTGAGCGGGTGCGCGCGCGCCGTACGGCAGCCGCGCCGAGTCGGCGAGGTACAGGTAGTCCTCGTGCGGCAGCCGGACGAGCAGCTCGTGCAGCACGGTCAGCCCGCCGACGCCGGAGTCGAAGACCCCGACCGGCCGGCGGCGGACCTCATCCGGGGCGACGGTCATCGCGCTGAGTCTGGCACGCATGCTCGCGACCGCCGCACATCTACTTGCCTTCGCCGACCGAGTCGATCGCCCCCTTGAGCTTCTTGATCACCGCCTCGGCGATCGTCGAGTCCTTCAGCCCGCCGCTCGCCTTGACGACCCCCGCGAGGATCACCGCGACGAGCAGGATCAGGCCGACGTACTCGACCGTTCCCTGTCCGCGCGCCTCGCCGGCCGCCCGCGCGCATCGCCGCGTGCAACCGTCCCTGCACCCCGTAGATCCACTTCACCTCGAGACCTCCGTCGATCGTCGCTCCTCCGCCGCAGCCCGTGGGCGGAGCCTGGGGCGATGCTCGAGCGCGAGACCGAACGCCTCTACACGCGTTGAGACAGGAAGTGCGACGAATCTGCACCGAAACTGCCCGTGCAGGTGCGGCCGCGCGGTCACCTCGTACGCTCGGCGCTCATGCGCGCGCTCGTCGTCACCAACATGTGGCCGTCCGCCGCCGCGCCCCAGCGCGGCGCGTTCGTGCGCGACCAGGTCGCGGCGCTCGAGCGCCGGCCCGGCGTCCAGGTTCAGGTGTTCGCGTTCCCGCCCGGTCCGCGCGCGCTGCTGCGCGCGATCGCGACGATCCGCCGGCGCACGCGCGCCGGCGCGCCGTTCGACGTCGTGCACGCCCATTTCGGGCTGGCGGCACTGCCTGCGCTGGCCGCACGGCGCGGTCCGGTCGTAGTGACGCTGCACGGCAACGACCTCTTCGTGCGCCGCTCGCGGCTCGTGACGCGCGCGGCGCTGCCGTTCACCGCGCTCCCCGCCGCCGTGTCGCGGGCGTTCAGCCGCAACCTGCCGGGCGCGGGCGCACAGGCGCCGCGTCGCCGTGCTGCCGGTCGGGCATCGCGCTCGAGCGCTTCCGGCCGATCCCGCGCGCGGAGGCGCGTGCGCACCTCGGGCTCGACCCGACCGGTCCGTATCTGCTCTTCCCGCACGACCCCGCGCGCCCGCTTGAAGCGCTTCGATCGCGCGCGCGAGGCTGCCGGCGACGTGCCGCTGCTCACGCTCGGGTCGGTCGCGCCCGACGAGGTGCCGTACTGGATCAACGCCGCCAACGCGGTGCTCGTGCCGTCGCAGGACGAGGGCTTCGGCCTGGCGGTGATCGAGGCGCTCGCCTGCGGCGTGCCCGCGTTCGGGACGCCGGTGGGCATCCATCCGGTCGCGCTGGACGGGATCGAGGGCGCGTTCTGCGAGAAGTGGGACCGCGCGCGCTGGCGCGCTGCCCTGCGGCCGGTGCTCGCGGCCGCCGATCCGCGCGTCGAGGGCCGCGCTCGGGCCGAGCTGTTCTCCGCCGACCGGATGGCCGAGCGCGTGGTCGAGGCGTGGCGCGAGCTCGCTGCTCGGGAGCGGCCGCGCAGAGGCGTCGGGCGCCCGGCCTATACTCGGCGGTTCGAGCGCGCCCGCGACCGTGCTCACGATTGACCATGAGCGGATTCCTGCGACGCACCAAGCGCTCGCGCGCCGCCGACACCGGCGAAACCTCAGCCAAGGAGCTGGGCGCCGGGCCGGAGGGCGCGCGCACGGCCGAATCTCCGGCCGTGGATGCGAGCAACGCCAAGACGACAGAGCTGCCGGCCGGCGTCGCGGTGGCCGATGCCTCCGGACCGGTGATGCCAACCACCCCGAGCTCTGCTGCCGGGTCCGACACGGTGGGTACCTCTTCAGGCCTCACCGGCGCAAACGCTGTGGGAGCCGCACGGGCGGCCGGGGCGGGTCCGGCGAGGCCACAGGCCGTCGCGGGGCCGGCTGCGGCGGAGGCCGCCGGACCCGTGGTCGAGGCCGCCCGGGACACCCCCGCCGGGCTCGACCCCGCAGAGGCCGGCGCGAAGGTCGCGACCGGCCGCCGCGGTCGGTTGCGCCGGCGGCTGCGCTACCTGCGGCGTGCTCGTGAGCTGATGTTGCGCGACCTCGGCGGCCTGCTCTACGAGGTGCATCGCACCGGCGGCGGCGACGTGACCGCGCACACCGCCACGATCGGCGGGAAGATCGAGCGGCTCGCCGCCCTCGATGGCGAAGCTGCCGCGATCGAGACCGCATTGGGCGCATCGCGCGGCCCGGCGGTCGTGTTCGAGCCCGGCATCGGCGGCACGTGCGAGATCTGCGGCGAGCTCTACGGGAGCGCTGCACGGTTCTGCTCGCAGCTGCGGGTCGCCGGCCGGCGCGACGGCCAAGGCACAGGCGCCGTCCGCGGAGCCGCGTCCGGTGCCCGCGATGCCGAAGGCGCCTACGCCGGCTGCGGGTCAGGTCTCAGGCCCTACAACTCCGGACGACGAGCATCAAGACGGCGCCGCCACGCCGGCCGCGGGCGACGACAAGGAGTCGCACGGCGGCCGGCCGAACGGGCGCGCGGAGCCCGGGCTCTCGGCCGATGACCCATTGGCGGCGAAGCGGTCGAGCCCGTGAGCGTCGAGACTCCACCCGCCGGTCCGGCCACGCCCGAGCAGCCGGCGGGGCAGCAGTGCCCGCGCTGCGGCGCGGCGATGACCGAGCGCCAGGAGTGGTGCCTGAGCTGTGGCGCCGCGGTGGGGACGCGCGTCGTCGCAGCTCCCGGCTGGCGCACGCCGTTCGTGATCGCGGGGCTGATCGCCGCGCTCGCGCTGATCGCGCTCCTGGTCGCGATCGTGCAGCTTGCGGACGACACCGATCAGGTAGCCGGGAGCCAGCCTGTGGCCGCGACGCCGACACCGGACCCCGGTTCGCCCACGGCCGCGCCGACGCCCGATCCGGCGCTGACACCGGCCCGCGCCGCTGCCGGAGGCGAGCGGACAGGAGACGCCGACACCGGAGCCCCCGACGGGCGGCACCGACGGCAGCGCCGACGCGGAGTGGCCCGCCGGCCAGACGGGCTGGACCGTCGTGCTCGCGTCCGACACCTCCGAGTCCGACGCGCGCGAGAAGGCGGACGAGTTCGCGGCCCAGGGGATCGATCGCGTCGGCGTGCTCGACTCGGACGACTTCGCCTCGCTCAAGGGCGGCTTCTGGGTCGTGTTCGCCGGGCGCTACGACAGCCAATCCGAGGCGAGCGACGCGCTCGACGGGATCGACGCGCGCGACGCCTACATCCGCCGCATCGAGCCGAACTGAGCCTGAACTCAGGCTAGGGCCACCAGCGCTCGAGCCGCTCCGAGGCGGCGAGCGCCAGCGGGTGAACCTCGATGTCGACCGCGGGCGGGACGTCCTCCGCTCCAAGCACCGGCACGACGGCGGCCATCGAGGCCGCCAGCGCGTCGACGGCGTAGCCGCCCTCCAGCACCAACCCCAGCGGAGCATCCACATCCGCGCACGCGCGGCGCAGCGAGCCGGTCATCCCAGCGAACCCCGCCTCGGTCAGCCGTAGCGTCGCGAGCGGGTCGGCGCGGTGGGCGTCGAAGCCGGCCGAGACGAGCACGAGCTGCGGCTGCCAGTCGCGGATCAACCGCGCCACCACGTGCTCGACGAGCGAGCCGTGCACCGCGTCGCCGGACCCGCCGGGCACCGGCAGGTTCACGGTGAAGCCCTCGCCCGCGCCCGAGCCGGCGTCCTGCGCCGGGCCGGTGCCGGGATACAGCGGCCACTCGTGGATCGAGCAGAACAGCACCGACGGATCGGCGTGGAAGATGTCGTTCGTGCCGTTGCCGTGATGCACGTCCCAGTCGAAGATCAGCACCCGCTCGACCGCATGGGCGGCGCGCGCGTGCGCCGCCGCGACGGCGACGTTGTTGAAGAAGCAGAAGCCCATCGCGCGGCCCGCCTCCGCGTGATGGCCGGGTGGACGCAGCGCGGAGACGCCGCACGGCTCACCGTCGCGCAGCAGCGAGTCGACGAGCGCGATCGCCCCTCCCGCCCCTCGCACCACGGCCTCGTAAGTGCCGGCGACGGCCGCCGTGTCGAAGTCGATCGCGCCGCCGCCGCGCTCGGACAGCGCCGCGATCAGCTCGATGTGCTCCAGGGTATGGACGCGCGCGAGCTGGTCGCGCGTCGCCCGCGGCGCCTCGACGCGCTCCCAGCCGAACCAGCCGTTGCGCTCCAGCTCGGCCTCGAGCGCCACGATCCGCGCCGGCCGCTCCGGGTGGCCGGGGATGTCGTGCGCGAGCCCGGCGTCATGGCGGAACCACTGGGGCACGCCGTTACCGTACCTGCCGTGCAGCAGCCGAGCGATGTCGTGGTGGTCGGCGCCGGCGCCGCGGGCCTGCTCGCATCGCTCACCGCCGCCCGCGCAGGCGCCCGGGTCACGCTCGTGTCCGCGCGGCCGCTGGCCGAGACCGCCTCATACTGGGCCCAGGGCGGCCTGGCCGCGGCGCTCGCGCCCGCGGACTCTCCGGCGCTGCACCTGCAGGACACGGTGACGGCCGGCCGGGGGCTGGTGCGGCGCTCGGCCGCCGAGGTCCTGTGCGAGGAGGCGCCCGCCCGCTTCGCGGACCTCCAGGCGCTCGGCGTTCGCTTCGACGCTCGACGGCGAGGGCGAGCTCGCGCTCGGGCTGGAGGGCGGCCACGGGATCCGGCGGGTCGCGCATGCCGGCGGCAGTGCGACCGGTCGCCGGATCCTGCTCCAGCTCTCCGCCGCGGTGCTCGAGCAGGAGCGCATCGAGGTGCTGGAGGGGGTGCGCGTGCGCGCACTGCTCGCGGACGGCCACGGGCGGGTCGGCGCGGTCGCGTGCGACGACGGCCGGGTCGTCGCGGGCCGAGCCGTGATCATCGCCACCGGCGGCGCCGCGGCGCTCTGGTCGCGCACGACCAATCCACCCGGTTCATACGGCTCCGGGCTGCTGCTCGCACGCGCCGCCGGCGCCGACCTGGCGGACCTCGAGTTCGTCCAGTTCCATCCGACCGCCGTCGTCGGCATCCCCGGGCGCGAGGGCTTCCTCATCTCCGAGGCCGTGCGCGGGGAGGGAGCGACGCTGCACGATGCCGCGGGCGAGCGCTTCGTCGACGAGCTGGAGCCGCGCGACGCCGTCGCGCGCGCGATCCATCGCCTGCTGGCGCGGACCGCCGAGTCTGCCGTCTACCTCGACATGACCGCGATCGACCCGGCGCGCTTCCCCAACGTCGTCGCCGCGCTGCGCGACGCGGGCCACGATCCGGCGACCCGGCGGATCCCGGTCTCGCCGGCGAGCCACTACGTCATGGGCGGCATCGCGACGGACCTCGACGGCCGCACGACGGTGGCGGGGCTGTACGCGGTCGGGGAGTGTGCGTGCACGGGCCTGCACGGAGCCAACCGGCTGGCGTCGAACTCGCTGTCGGAGTGCTTCGTCTTCGGCCACCGGGCGGCGCTGGCCGGACTCGGCGAGCCGGCCCCGCCGCCCGCGGGCACGCTCGCCGAGCCGCCGGCCGTCGACCTCGCCCCAGCGCCCTCGCGCGCCACGCGCGCGGCGATGTGGCGCGACGCGGGGCTCGAGCGCAGCGCCGGAGGACTGCGAAGCCTGCTCGCCGACGGGCATCCGCTGGCGCGGCTCGTCGCCGCCTCGGCGCTCGCGCGCGAGGAGACCCGGGGCGCCCATGAGCGGTCGGATTTCCCCGCGACCGACCCCGATCTCGACGACCGCCACAGCCTCGTCGGGGCCGGCGCGGAGACGCCCACGCTCGTCGAGTGGACGTGATCTTCGCGGGCTTAACGCCACGTCAACGCGCTCCGCGTCTGAGACGTAACGCGACTGCGCAAATCTCCCGCGCATGTACCAGATCAGCCGCTCGATCTACCGGGAGCTCGAGGCTGAGATCATCGAGGATCACCGGTGCGGCCCGGGGCGCACGAACCACGAACGGGTGCTGCGCTCGTGCGAGGCGGCGGTGCACCGCCTCGCGACCGACCGGCACTACTTCGCGCGGCCCTCGCGCACGCTGTTCAACGACATCCGGGCCTACTTCCCGATCTCGGCCCAGCTGCGCGTCTACCGCGTCGTCGACCGCCACCTGAGCTGCGCGGCCGCGTATCTCGCCGCACGTCCGGAGGCGGTGCTCGAGCTGACCGGCCGGCAGCTCGACTGTCGTGCCACCACGCGCAAGGGCACGCCGTG
The DNA here is from genome assembly GCA_963721315.1 of uncultured Solirubrobacteraceae bacterium. GTDB lineage: Bacteria > Actinomycetota > Thermoleophilia > Solirubrobacterales > Solirubrobacteraceae > DASQMT01. The sequence continues at coordinate 347,931 of CAVRIU010000011.1, read as the reverse complement.
CCGGCGCATGCCGTCGCCGCACAACGGCTACTGCCCCTCGCACCAGCACCTGGGCGACGCGGAAGAGGTTACGCTCGCGGCCTGATGCTGCTCGGAGTCGACGTCGGCGGCACGTTCACCGACGCCGTCGTCGCCGTCGACGGCCGGCTGGTCAGCGCGAAGGCGCCGACGACCCCGCACGACCAGTCCGAGGGCGTGCTCGCCGCGATCGGCGCAGCGCTCGAGCGCGCTGGAGCGAAGGCGCAGGATGTCGCGGCGTTCGCGCACGGCACGACCGTCGCGACCAACGCGCTGCTCGAGGGCCGCGGCGCACGCACCGCGCTCGTCGACCACCGAGGGCTTCGAGGACCTCGTCGAGCTCGGGCGCCAGGCGCGCGCCGATCTCTATCGCCTGTGCGCCGCGCATCCGGCGCCGCTGGTCCCGCCGGAGCGGCGGATCGGCGCGCCCGAGCGGATGGGGCCGGACGGCGTGCTGCGGGAGCTCGAGGATCCGGCCGCCGTGGCGGACGCCGTCGCCGCGCTCGAGCCCGCCGCGGTTGCGGTCTGCCTGCTGCACTCATATCGCCACCCGGCGCATGAGCAGGCGCTGGGCGCCGCGCTGCGCGAGCGCCTGCCGGACGTGCACGTGTCGCTCTCGCACGAGGTGGTGGGCGACGTTCCGCGAGTTCGAGCGCGCCGCGACCACCGAGCTCGACGCCGCGCTCTCCCCGCTGCTGGCGGACTACCTGGCGGCGGTCGCATCCCGCGCGGGCGACGCCGGGCTGCCGGAGCCCAGCGTCATGCAATCCTCCGGCGGGCTGGCCACGCTGGAGCAGGCGCGCGAGCACGCTGCGCTCACTGTGCTCTCCGGGCCTGCCGGCGGAGCTGCCGGCGCCGCCTGGGCGGCACTCGCCTGCGACGAGCCGGGCGCGCTGTGCTTCGACATGGGCGGCACGTCCTGTGACGTGTGCGTGATCGAGGACGGCGCCGCGCGCGAGACGGCGGGACGGCTCGTCGGCGGCCGCCCGGTCGCGCTGCCGATGCTCGACCTGCACACCGTCGGCGCGGGCGGCGGCTCGATCGCCTGGCGCGACGGCGGCGGCGCGCTGCGCGTCGGCCCGCAGTCGGCCGGCGCACGGCCCGGGCCCGCCGCGTACGGACACGGCGGGAACGAGCCGACCGTGACGGACGCGAACGTCGTGCTCGGACTGCTCGGCACCGGCGCGCCGCTGGCCGGCGCGATCGCGCTCGACGCCGATGCCGCGCTGGCTGCCGTCGAGCGGCTGGCCGGAGAGCTGGGCCTCGCGCCGCTCGAGTGCGCCGAGGGCATCCGGCGCGTGGCCAACGCCGAGATGCTGCGCGCGCTGCGCGTGATGACCGTCGAGCGCGGCGTCGATCCGCGCGAGCTGGCGCTGCTCGCGTTCGGCGGCGCCGGGCCGCTGCACGCCGCCGCGATCGCGCAGGAGCTGGACATGTCGACGATCCTCTGCCCGCGCGCCTCGGGCGTGCTCGCCGCGCTCGGGCTGGTCGTCTCGGAGCGGCGCCGCGACGTCCAGCGCAGCGTGCTGCTGTCGCAGGAGTCGCTCGACCGCGACCGCGCTGCGCGACGAGATCGACGCGCTCGGAGAGCGGGCGGGGCCGGGTGAGCGGCGCGTCACGGCGGAGCTGCGCTACCGCGGGCAGTCGTTCGAGCTCGCGGTCGAGTGCGGCGAGACGCCGGAGCCCGACGCCCTGCGCGAGGCGTTCGCCGCCGCGCACGAGCGGGCCTACGGCTACCGCGACGACGAGGGCGAGGTCGAGCTCGCGACGCTGCGCGTGACCGCGACCGAGCCCGGCCCGGAGATCGACGCCGCCGCCGCGGGCGCCAGCGGAAGCGGCGCGCAGCGTTCGACCCGGCGCGCCTGGTTCGACGGGGAGGAGCACGACGCCGCGGTGCTGACGGGCGAGCCGGAGCCCGGCACGGAGGTCAGCGGCCCGGCGATCTGCGAGCTGCCCGAGGCGACGCTCGCCGTCCCGCCCGGCTGGGCCGGCGCCGTCGAGCCGTCCGGCACGATCCGGCTGGAGCGGGGTGAGCGTCGACCCGATCACCCTGCGCGTCGTCTCCGGCGCCCTGCGCGCCGCCTGCGAGGAGATGGGCGCGGTGCTGATCCGCGCCGCGCACTCGGCGAACATCAAGGAGCGCCGCGACGCCTCGTGCGCGCTGTTCGATCCCGCCGGGCGGATGGTGATGCAAGCCGAGCACATCCCGGTGCACCTGGGCGCGATGCCGGCGGCGGTCGAGGCGGTGCTGGACGAGGAGCACCGGCCGGACGTCGCCTGGGTCCTGAACGATCCCTATCGCGGCGGCACGCACCTGCCCGACATCACCGTCATCACGCCGGCGTTCGCGCCCGACGGCAGCCAGCTCGGCTTCGCCGCCAACCGCGCCCATCACGCCGACGTCGGCGGCCCGACGCCCGGCTCGATGCCCGCCGACTCGACGACGCTCGCCGACGAGGGCGTCGTGATCGGCCCGCGCCCGCTCGATGCCGCGGCGATCGACGAGCTCGTCGCCCAGATGCGCCAGCCGGCGCAGCGCCGCGCCGACCTGCGCGCGCAGCTCGCCGCCAACCGCAGCGGGCGTCGAGCGGCTGCGCGAGCTGCACGCACGCGGCGGCCTGCAGGACGCGATGGACGAGACGATCGACTACTCCGAGCGCCGCATGCGCGCGTGCCTGGCCGCGCTGCCGGACGGCACGCGTCACGCGCGCGACGTGCTCGAGGCGCGCGAGGGCGACCTCGAGCTGCGACTCGAGGCGACGCGTGCGCGGCGACGAGCTGACGCTCGACTTCAGCGGCTCGGCCGCGCAGCACGGCGGCAACCTCAACTGCCCGCTCTCGGTCACCCGCTCGGCCTGCTGGTTCGCGGTGCGCGTGCTCACCGACCCCGACATCCCGCCGACCGCCGGCGCCTACCGGCCGGTCGACGTGATCGCGCCCGAGGGCTGCCTGCTCAACGCGCGCCCGCCGGCCGCCGTCGTCGCCGGCAACGTCGAGACGTCCTCGCGCGTCGCCGACCTCGTGCTCGCAGCCTTCGGCCGCGCGCTCGGGCAGGGGACGATGAACAACCTCACGCTCGGCGGCGAGGCGTTCACCTACTACGAGACGCTCGGCGGCGGCCAGGGGGCGTGCGCGGACGCCGACGGCCCGAGCGGCGTGCACGTGGCGATGTCGAACACGCTCAACACCCCGGTCGAGGCGCTCGAGCTGGAGTTCCCGCTGCTCGTGCGCCGCTATGCGATCCGGCGCGGATCGGGCGGAGCGGGGCGCCAGCGCGGCGGTGACGGCGTCGTGCGCGAGCTCGAGGCGCAGGCGGAGATGGCAGTTCTCGCTGCTCACGGAGCGCCGCCGGCACGCGCCGCCGGGCGCCGCCGGAGGCGAGCCCGGCGCACGCGGGCCGCAACCTGCTCGACGGCGAGGAGCTGCCCGCGAAGGCGAGCGGTAGCCTGCGGCCGCGGTCAGACACTGAGGATCGAGACGCCGGGAGGTGGCGGTTTTGGGTGAGCCCGTCGGGTTCGTCGGATTGGGGATCATGGGCTCGCGGATGGCGGCGAACCTCGCGCGCGCGGGCCATGACGTCGCGGTCTACAACCGCACCGCGGACAAGGCGGAGGCCTGGGTCGAGCAGCACGGCGGCCGCCTGGCCGCGACGCCGCGCGACGCGGCCGAAGGCGCCGCGCGCGGTGATCACGATGGTCGTCGACGGGCCGCAGGTCGAGCAGCTGCTGCTGGGCGACGACGGCGCCGCGCACGGGGCCGCTCCCGGCACGCTGATGATCGACATGTCGACGATCGCTCCGGCCGACGCCCGCCGCATCGGCGCCGCGCTCGCCGAACGCGAGCTGCCGTTCATCGACGCGCCCGTGTCGGGCTCCTCGCCCAAGGCGCAGGACGGCACGCTGACGATCATGGCCGGCGGCAACGAGGCCGACGTCGAGCGCGCGCAGCCGTTCTTCGACGCGATGGGCGAGATGATCCTGCACGTCGGTGAGCTCGGCCACGGCCAGACGATCAAGGTGATCGCCAACGCGGTCGGCGCGACCAACCTCGCGACGCTCGCGCAGGCACTGGTCGTCGGCAAGGCCGCGGGCGTCGACCTGCCGAGCCTGGTGAGCGTGCTCGGGTCGAGCTCGGCCGCCTCGGCGATGGTCGCGCTGAAGGCCGAGCCGATGCTCGAGCACGACTACACGCCGCTGTTCCGGCTCGAGCACATGCTCAAGGACTTCGCGATCTGCATGGCCGAGAGCGAGGCTGCCGGCGCGCCGTTCCCGGCGGCGGCGCTGGCGCGCGAGCTCTACACGGCGGCGATGGGCCGCGGGCTCGCGGAGCGAGGACTTCTGCGCGGTCCTGGAGGCGGCCGAGGGGCTCGCCGGCGATCAGGATCTGACAGTCCGTCGGTAAGCGCCGGCTTGTATCCCAGCAAAAGTGCTTGTTTTGCAGGAGGATTATGGGATTTCGCGAGTTTGTGCATAGTATGTGACGATCCTCCGGCAGATCCAGCAGGCGCCGAGGCGACGCAGGTGAAGGCACAGGTTTGCGCGCCGGGGATCGCAGGTACGTAAGCCGTCTCTCCTCGACCCACATCTCTCTATGCCGATCGCTTTCAAGGAATGGGCCGTGACCGTGCGGGCGCTCGCCGAGGGCGAGCAGCTCGTCACCCTGCGCAAGGGTGGGATCCGCGAGCCCGACAAGCACTTCTCGCTCGATCACGAGCGCTTCTTCCTGTACCCGACGTTCGACCATCAGCGCCGCGACCTGGTGCGCGAGTCGCACCAGCCGGAGCTGCGCCGCGCGCTCGAGGAGGGCGTCTGGGCCGACGGCGAGCCGCCCGCGCACGCGCTGACGATGGACGGCGGGATCGCCCAGCCCGATCGCGTGCGGATCCGCGCCTGGGCCGAGGTGTCGGGCGCCTGGACCGTGACCGACCGCCGCGCGGTCGACGCGCTCTCCCCGTTCTACGTCTGGACGCCCGACTACGCCGAGAAGCGGCTCGCGTGGAAGCGCCGCCATCCGCTGCACGTGCTGCTGCTGCGCACGTACAGGATCCCGCGCCCGGTGACCGTCAAGGTGCGCGACGATCACGGCGGCTGCCGCTCGTGGCTCGAGATCAGCCGCGAGCTGCCGTTCGAGGGCACGCCCGTGCTGTCGGACGAGGAGTTCGAGCGCGCGTCGGAGGAGATCGTCGCGATCGTCAGCTCCGACGGCGTGCCGGCGTACGCCTGACGTAGCCCTGCTTGGCCTGGCTCGAGACCGCCTCCGCCACCTTCGTCGCTCGGCATGACGAGCGTGACGCGCCCGACGTCGAGCGCGTGCTCGCGCAGCTCGAGTACACGCGCTCGCGGCTCGACGAGCGCTTCCGCGAGCGGCTCGGCGAGCTGTCGGTGGTGGTGCACGGCTCAGCCGCGCAGCTCGACGCCGCCGAGCCCTGGCTGCCGCTGCAGCGGCGGCTGACGGCGCCCGCCGGCCGGCGCTACCTGGTCGGCTGGGCCGCCGAGCGCGAGCTGCACGTGCTCGCGCCGCGCCTGCTCGCCCAGCGCGCCTCCAACGTCGAGGGCTCGCTCGAGCTGCTGATGCTGGCGCCGGCAGCGCTGCTCGCGCGCCGCTACGTCGCCGCCAACCACCCCGGCATGCCGCCGCCGTTCGGCCCGCGCAGCTTCGTGCGCTGGCTGCGCTGGGCCTGGCTGCTCGAGGGCGCGGCGCAGTACTTCTCCGGCCAGACGCGCCACGTGCGCCCGGCCGTGACGCGGCGGCTGCGCGAGAGCGGCGCGCCCGCGTTCCCGCCCGGGCGGCGCGACGCGGCGCTGCTCGGCGGGACCGTCTTCGACCTGCTCGCGCGCGAGGAGGGCGAGCGCGCGTGCATCGCGCTCGCGTGCGGACCGCACCGCGACGGCCCGCGCGCGGCGCTGGAAGCGCGCCTTCGGCGGGCGCGGCGTGCGCCACACCGAAGCCGCCTGGCGCTCGCACCTCGTGCGGCTCGGCGAGCCGGGCGGCCTGCAGACCCGGCGCGCGCGGTGACGGACTCGGTCTTCGCGCCGCGCTACCGCGCGATGAGCGTGGGCGTGCTGATGAGCGTCACGATCGTGGCGTTCCAGGCGCTCGGCGTCGGCACCGTGATGCCGGCCGTCGCGCGCGAGCTCGACGGCCTCGATCGCTACGGCTGGGCGTTCAGCGCGTTCATGCTCGCCAGCGTGATCGGCTCGGTCGCGGCCGGGCAGGACGCCGACCGCGCCGGCCCGGTGCGGGCGTATCTCGGCGCGATCGCCTCCTTCAGCGTCGGCAGCGTCCTGGCCGCGACCGCCGGGTCGTGGACGCTGCTGCTCGCCGGCCGCGCGCTCGAAGGGCTCGGCGCGGGAGCGCTCGGCGTCGTCACCTACGCCTCGGCGAGCCGCGCGTATCCGCCGGAGATGTACGGTCGCATGCTGGCGCTGATGTCCTCGGCCTGGGTGCTGCCCTCGCTGGTGGGCCCGGCGTTCGCCGGGCTGATCGCCGACCAGCTGACCTGGCGCTGGGTGTTCGTGCTGCTGCTGCCGTTCCTGCCCGTCGCCGTCTTCCTGACGCTGCCGGGGCTGCGGGCGCTCTCGCGCGCCGAGCGCGTGGCCGCGCCGCGGCGCTTGCCGCACGCGCTCGCGCTCGCGGCCGGCACCGGGCTGTTCCTCGCTGCGCTGGACCTCGAGCCGGCGCTCCTGCTCGCAGCGGCGCTGGCCGCCGGGCTGGCGCTCGCGCTGCCGGCCTTCGGCAAGCTGATGCCGGCCGGGACGTTGCGCGCCGCGCGCGGACTGCCATCGGGGATCGTCGTGCGCGGGCTGCTGGCCGTCGCGTTCCTGGGCTGCGATGCGTTCCTGCCGCTCGCGCTGACCGAGCTGCGCGGCTTCAGCGTGGCGCAGGCCGGCCTGGTGATCAGCGCCGCGTCCCTGAGCTGGAGTCTCGGCTCGTTCCTGCAGGCGCGCCTGGACCGCCTGCGACGGCGGCGCCGGACGCCCGCGCCGGCTGCTCGCCGGGCTGGCGGTGCTGCTGGGAGGGATCGCCGCGACGACGATCGGTGCCACGTTCGACGCGATCCCGGTCGCGGTCGCGATTGCCGGCTGGTCCGTCGCCGGGCTCGGCATCGGCATCGGCTACCCCTCGATCGGCGCGATCGTGCTCTCGCAGGCGCCGGCCGGAGAGGAGGGCAGCGTCTCCGCCGCACTCCAGCTGATCGAGACGGTCGGCGTCGCCGTCTTCGCGGGCATCGGCGGCGCGCTGATCGCGGTCGGGCTCGACAACGGCTGGGATCCCGTCACGGCGCTGGTGCTCGTGTTCGCGACGGGTGCGGTGGCGGCGGTGGGTGGGTTGGCTGCGGGGCGGCGCGTGGTGCCGGCGCGACAACGTCAACTGCGGCTTTGAAGGCGGCCGTCGGCGGCGGGGAAGTCAACTGCGGCTTTGAGGGCGTAGGTTCGAGGTGCCGTGGCGGTCACCGTCGGCGAACGTCAACGGCGGCTTTGAGGGCGTGGGTTCGAAATGCCGCGGCGGTCACCCGCGAACGTCAACGGCGGCTTACGCGCGGTCGAAATGCCGCGGCGAACTCCATCGGCGAACGTCCGCGGACCGGTATAGCCCGGTTGACGGACGTTCGGCGCGCGGCGTCGGGCGACTTGACCCCGCATGGGAGGTCAAGGCGCCCGGAGCTTCGCCGGCGCGGTGCGGGCGACCTGACGTCGCTATTCGACGTGCGCCCCGGAGTTCGCCGCGGCACTTCGAACCCTCCCTCAATGCCGCAGTTGACGTTCGCCGCGCGCCCTCAGCCGACGATCGCAGCGACCACTCCCGCCACCACCAGCGCCACGATGAGCAGCGCGAGCACCAGCGCGAGAGCGCGCACCCAGACCGGAGCGGGCGACCGCACAACAGCCGCCGCCGGACGCGTCCCCAGCAGCTCGCGCGCCGCCGCCTCTCCCCCGCGCGGGACCAGCACCTCGCGCGGGCCGGCCGCGAGGAAGTCGGGCACGTCGAAGCCGCCCGAGCGGCGCGCGAGCGAGGGGATGCCGGCCTCGAGCAGCAGGCCCTGGACCAGCTCGGCTTCGGGCTGGTTCTGCGCGGTCGCGACGCGCACCGGCTCGCCCTCGGCGTAGGGCGGGTGGATCTTGCGCGCCCGCGCAGCGGCCTCGTCCGCGCGCGGAAGCCGCGCGACGAGCGGCACGAGCACGAACGGCGAGCCGCAGCGGGGGCAGAACCGCTCGCTCGCCGCGCCGCCGGTACCGCACGCGGGGCACACGAGCGGAGCGGGCACGTCAGCCCTCCTCGACCTCGAGCGGCGCCTCGGAGAACTGGCCGTCGGCGATGTGCCAGGCGCGCACGTCGTCGTGCTCGGGATCCTTGACGCCGACGATCAGGTAGACGGCATCCGGCAGGAACGGGCTGGCCAGGTTGATGTCCGTCTGCGAGGGGACGGGATCGGAGCGCGTGTGGGAGTGGTAGATGATCGCCACCTGGAGCCCCGCCGTCGTCGAGCTCGTCGTAGATCCTGACCAGGTCGCGCCCGTCGATGTCATACGCGAGCGGGCTCGCGCGCGCGTTGCGGGCGGGCTTCAGCGCGAAAGCGTGACCGTCGCGGCCGCCGACGATGCCGCAGCACTCGTTCGGCGCCTCAGCCCGCGCCTGGGCGACTATCTGGTCGAGCAGCGACCGGGCGATGCGCAAGCGCTCAGGTGCGCTCGGACGTCTTCAGCGAGGTGATCTCGTCCTCGTCGTCGTCCTTGTCATGGCCGCTGATCGCGTCCTTGAACTCCCGCATTCCGTTGCCGATCGACTTGCCGACCTCGGGCAAGCGCTTCGGCCCCAGGATGACCAGGGCGATGACGAGCACGATCACGAGTTCTAGCGGGCCGACATTGAATGGCATTAGCTTCCGCTTCCCTTCGAATGGGTTCCAGGGCAGGGTACCGGCTCAGTGGCCGGTTTCGTAGGCGTTCGTGAGCGGCGTCTCGCCGAGCGCGTGACGCAGCACGACGAGATGCTGAGCGCCGCCGGCCATCACGGCCGCGACCGTGCGCAGCGCGTCGAGCGCGAGCAGGCGCCGGCCCATCAGCTGGTGGCCCGCGATCGCGGCGCCCTCGAGCTCTGCGAGCTCCCGCAGCGCGCTGCGGCGTCCGGATTCGCGCAGGCTCGGCAGCAGTGCGTCGAGATCCTCCGGTCCGGCGTGCTCGCGCACCGGCACGGTGAGCGCGAAGAGCATCGTCTCGAACGCAGCGGCATGGCGGCGCTCGTGCTCGGCGAAGCGCAGCGCCTGCGCGCGCTCGTCACCCTCCAGGGCGCCGTCCGCGGCCGCCGCGTACGCAAGCGCCGCGACCTGCTCGACGTGCAGCGCAGTCTGCAGCAGGTCCGCGTCGGTGCGTGCCGCGTCGAACAGCTCGCTCCACGCGCCCGGTCATGCGCGGCCGTCTCCGAGAAGCCGGCGAACGCATCCGGGACGGGCTCGTCGCCGGCCCGAGTCGCAGCGCCGCGAGGTGCTCGGCCTCGCTGGCGGCGATCTGCATGACGAGCACGCGGAGGTCCGCGTCCGCGAGGCGAGGCAGGGCATCGACGTAGGCGAACACTCCCTCCTGCTTGCGTGCGAGCGCGGCGGGCAGATCATCGCCGGCGGCCGGCAGCCGCGCGGCGGCGCCCACCCCGGACAGCTCGCCCAGTCGCTCGGCGTGCAGCTCGTCCTGGCGCGCGATCGTCGCGGCGCCGGCGACGCCCGCGACGGCGGCGCCGACGGCCAGCTCGCGCTTCAGCAGCGCGCCGATCACCGTCGGCGTCGGTCGGCGGCCGCTCGCGCGCGGCGTCGCGCCCGCACGCCGTCAGCAGCGCGCCCGCCAGCACCCCGGCCGCGCCGAGGAACCGGCGCCGGCTCAGGCTCACCACCAGACGGTGGAGTCCAGGTTCTCGATCTCCTCGACCGGGCGCGTGTAGATGCCGGACGAGAGGTACTTCCAGCCGTCGTCGCAGACGATGAAGACGATGTTGCCCTCGTCGATCTCGTTCGCGATCCGGACCGCGATCGACGCGATCGCGCCCGAGGACACGCCGGCGAAGATGCCCTCCTCGTCGAGCAGCCTGCGCGTCCAGACGATCGCGTCGTGGTTGGTGACGAAGATCTTGCGGTCGAGCAGCGAGAGATCGATGATCGGCGGGATGAAGCCGTCGTCGAGCGAGCGCAGGCCCTGCACCGGCTCGCCCTGCATCGGCTCGGCGGCGACGATCTTGACCGCGTCGCCGAGCTCCTCGCGCAGCCGCCGGCCGTTGCCCATCAGCGTGCCGCCGGTGCCGAGCCCGGCGACGAACGCGGTCACCTCGTCGAGCTCCTCGAGGATCTCGACCGCGGTGCCGTTGTAGTGCGCGTCCGGGTTGGCCTGGTTTCCGTACTGGTAGAGCATGTGGTACGACGGATCGGCGCCCGCCATGTCGAGCGCCATCGCCACCGCCCCGTTGGAGCCCTCGCGACCGGGCGAGTAGACGATCTCGGCGCCGTACATCTGCAGCAGCTGCGTGCGCTCCGGCGTGACGTTGTCGGGCATCACGACCTTCAGGCGGTAGCCCTTGCGCGAGCAGATCATCGCCAGCGAGATGCCGGTGTTGCCGGACGTCGGCTCGAGGATCGTCTGGCCGGGCGCGATCGCGCCGCGCTCCTCGGCGTCCTCGATCATCGCGCGCGCGACGCGGTCCTTGACCGAGCCGGTCGGGTTGTGGGACTCGAGCTTGGCCCAGATGCGGACGCCCGGCTTGGGCGAGAGCCGCTTGAGCTCGACCAGCGGCGTGTTGCCGATGGCCTGGACGATGTCGCCGTAGCGACCGCCGCAGGGGCGGTTTCCCAGCTGTTGAGCCATAGCTTCAGGAAGTGTAGTGAGTCTGGAGCCGCGGCAGCATCCCGCCCGAGCCCGCTCTCGTCACCGAATTGACACCGTCGCGACAGCGCGCCGCAGCGATCTGCGCACCCTTCGCCCGGCGCCGTTGTTAGCACTGAGACCGGCCATCAGGCGAACGTCGTCACGGCATCTGGGGAGGGATGAACGTGAGCAGGGGCAGACTGGCAGCGGCTCTCGGGATGGTCGCCGGCGCCCTGGCGCTCGACGTCGACGCGTCGGTGCACGGGCAGGAGGCCGAGCCGCTCGAGGTCTCGATCAGCGGCCGCCCGGAGGTCGGCAAGACCCTGCGCGCCGAGGTCAGCCGTCGGGCGATCTACGAGTACGAGTGGCACCGCTGCAGGACGCAGGCGCCGCGACAGCCTGCGCGCACGAAGGTCGGCCGCTCCAGGAGCGTACAGGCTGACGAACGCGGACGCGGCAGGTGGATCCGGGTGCGAGTCACCGCCCGACGCCGGATGCCGAGCCCACGCCGGAACCGACGCCACCGCCCGATCCGAGCCGGCGCCTGATCGACGCCGCTGGCGCCGGTCGGCAGCCGCGGCCGCCGCCCGGATCCCGTCTGGTCCGAACCGTCGGACCGGTGAGCGGACGCCCGACGCCCACCCCAGCCCGTCGCCGCGACCGGCGCCCGCCGCCGCCGGCCGCTCCCGCCGGCCTTCACGCTGCAGGGCCCGCCGCCGGCGCTCGCGCTCGGCGCCGCGCTTCCTGAACCCGTTCCCCGTCGTGCGCATCCGCGGGACGGTCGCCGAGCGCGGCGCCCGGCGTCTCGCTGCTGCGGGTCACGGCCCCGCACCGGGCGATGGTCAAGATCCGCTGCACGGGCACGCGACTGCCCGATCAAGCGGCGGGCCGCCGGCCGGGCGCATCCGCGCCTTCGAGCGGTTCCTGCGGCCGGTCGCAGATCACGATCCGGGTCGCCGGCAGGCGCACATCGGCAAGTACGTGCGCCTGAAGGTGCGCGCCGGCAAGCCGCCGGCCCGGCGCGACGCCTGCGTCGTGCCCGGCAGGCGCGGCCGGTCAGCTGCCCGCCGCCGTGACGCCTACTGCAGCGGGCGCAGCGCCGGGTACAGCGCGCGGAAGCGCTCGCGCCCCTCCGCGTAGGCGGGCCCAGGGGGTCCGGCTCGACCTCGCCGCGCACCTGCACGCAGGCCGCGACGGCCGCCTCGACGTCCGGCCAGACGCCGCCGGCCACGCCGCCGAGCAGTGCGGCGCCGTAGGCCGCCCCCTCCTCGACGACCGGGCGCTCGAGCGGCAGCTCGAGCACCGACGCGATGATCCGCAGCCAGAGCTCCGAGCGCGCGCCGCCGCCCGAGACGCGCGCGCGCTCGGGCGCCACGCCGAGCTCGCGCAGCAGGTCGAGCGAGTCGCGCAGGCCGTACGCGACGCCCTCCAGCACCGCGCGCACGAGCGCGCCGCGGTCGTGGCGCAGCGAGAGGCCGGTGAACGAGCCGCGCGCATCGGGATCGGCGTGCGGCGTGCGCTCGCCGGCGAGGTAGGGCAGGAACGTCAGCCCCTCGGCGCCGGCCGCCCAGCGCTCCGCCTCGCCGACCAGCTCGCCGAAGCCGGTGCCCGGGCGCGGCGACGTCGCGCAGCCAGCGCAGCGAGCCGGCGGCGGAGAGCATCACGCCCATCGCGTGCCAGCCGCCCGGCACCGCGTGGCAGAACGCGTGCACGCGCGCGCGCTCGTCGGCCGCGAAGCCCGGCAGCGCCGCGAACACCACGCCGCTCGTGCCGAGCGCGATCGACAGCGGCCCCGGCCGGTCGACGCCGACGCCGAGCGCGCCGGCGGCCTGGTCGCCGGCGCCGGCCGCGACCGGGACGCCGTCCGCCGTGACGCCCGAGACCGCGGGCGACTCCAGCACCGGCGGCAGCCACGCGGGATCGAGCTCGAGCGCCTCGAGCACGTGCTCGCTCCAGCGCCGCCGCGCGACGTCGAGCAGCAGCGTGCCGGAAGCGTCGGCGACGTCGATCGCGTGCTCGCCGCAGAGCCGCAGGCGCACGTAGTCCTTCGGCAGCGCGATCCGCGCGATCCGGCGGTAGGCGTCGGGCTCGTGGCGCCGCAGCCACAGCAGCTTCGGCGCGGTGAAGCCCGGCAGCGCGCGGTTGCCGGTGCGCGCGATCAGCTCGTCGAGCCCGATCCGCTCCTCGATCTCCGCGCACTCCGCCGCCGTGCGCCCGTCGTTCCAGAGGATCGCGGGGCGGATCACGGCGCCGGCCGCGTCGAGCGCGACCAGGCCGTGCATCTGCCCGCTCAGGCCGATGCCCGCGACGTCGTCGACGCCGAGCGCGGCGAGCGCCTGCTCGGTCGCGCGCCACCAGTCGCCGGGATCCTGCTCGGCCCAGCCGGGCGCGGGGTCGAGAGCGGGTAGCCGACCTCGGCGCGCGCCAGCACCGCGCCGTTCTCGTCGACGGCGAGCGCCTTCACCGCCGTCGTGCCGACATCGAGGCCGATCGCCGCGCGCATCGCGTGAAAGATTATTCCGGCTCCCCACCCGAATTGGGCTATATGTCTCGCCATGACAGCTGACAGCCCTCACGCCAAAGCCCGAGCACCGCTTCACCTTCGGGCTCTGGACCGTCGGCAACCCCGGCCGCGACCCGTTCGGCAGCCCCGACCCGCGAGCCGCTCGATCCCGTCGACTCGGTCGGCCGGCTGGCCGAGCTCGGCGCCTGGGGCATCAGCCTGCACGACGAGGACCTCGTCCCGTACGGCTCGTCGGCGGCCGAGCGCGACCGCATCGTCGCCCGCTTCGCCGCGGCGCTCGAGCAGAACGGGCTGGGCGTCGGCATGGCGACGAGCAACCTGTTCGGCCAGCCCGCGTTCAAGGACGGCGCGTTCACCTCGAACGACCGCCGCGTGCGCCGCGCCGCGATCGGCAAGGCGATGCGGGCGATCGACCTCGGCGCGGAGCTGGGCGCCGAGGTGTTCGTCTTCTGGGGCGGGCGCGAGGGCACCGAGGCGGGCGTCGCGAAGGACCCGCGCGACGCGCTGGAGCGCTACCGCGAGGCGGTCGACGTGCTGTGCGACTACTCCGTCGGCGCAGGGCTACGACCTGCGCTTCGCGATCGAGCCCAAGCCGAACGAGCCGCGCGGCGACATCTTCCTGCCGACGATCGGCCACGCGCTGCACTTCATCTCGCACGCTCGCGCGTCCCGAGCTGGTCGGCGTCAACCCGGAGGTCGCGCACGAGACGATGGCCGGGCTGTCGTTCCAGCACGCGATCGGCCAGGCGCTGTGGGCGGGCAAGCTGTTCCACGTCGACCTCAACGGGCAGCGCATCGGCCGCTACGACCAGGACTTCCGCTTCGGCGCCGAGGACCTCAAGGAGGCGTTCCTGCTCGTCCGGCTGCTCGAGCGCGCCGGCTACAGCGGGCCCGCGGCACTTCGACGCCAAGTCGTACCGCAGCGAGGACGCCGACGGGCGTCTGGGACTTCGCCCGCGGCTGCATGCGCACGTACCTCGCGCTCGCCGAGCGCGCGCGCGAGTTCGACGCGCTGCCCGCGGTGCAGGAGGCGCTCGCGGCCGCGTCGACGCCGGAGCTCGGCGAGGCCTCGACGACGGCCGGCGCCGCCGAGGCCGACACGCTGAAGGCCGAGGCCGACGGGCTGGAGGAGCTGGCGCGGCGCGGCTACGCCAACGAGGCGCTCGACCAGCTGCTGGTCGAGGTGCTGCTCGGCCTGCGTCAGGCGCTAGAGCTCGGCGACCAGGGCGGGATCCTCGAACACGCGTCGCAGCGCCGCCGCGGCGGCGCCGCGCACGGCGGCCTCGCCGCCCAGCTCGGAGCTGAGCACGACCGGGGCGTCCCACTCGCGACGAGAGCACGCGGTCGGCCAGCTCCTCCTCGAGCGCGGGCGCGAGCCAGGGCGCCAGCGTGGCGAAGTAGCCGCCGATCACGATGCCGCTGAGGTTGAGCAGGTTCGCCGCCGAGGCGACCCCGATCCCGAGCCAGTGACCGGCCTCGCTCGAGCGCGGCCAGCACGCGCTCGTCGCCGGCCTCGCGCGCGCTCGGCCAGCTCGCGCGACGCCGGCGTCGGCGGCGAGGCCGGCGTTGCGCAGCAGCGCGCCGAGCGCCACGCGCGTCTCGACGCAGCCGCGGCTGCCGCAGGCGCACAGCTCGCCGCCCGGGTCGACGGTCACGTGGCCGAGCTCGCCGCCGAACCCGTGCGCCCCGCGGAACAGCGCGCCGTCGACGATGATGCCGGCGCCGACGCCCAGCTCGCCCGAGATGTAGAGGAAGTCGCGCAAGCGGCGCCCGGCGCCCTCCCAGAGCTCCGCGAGCGCGCCGAGGTTGGCCTCGTTCTCGGCGCGCAGCGGGAACGCGCGGGCGCCGAGCCGCTCGCGCAGCAGGTCCGGGCACCGAGACGTCGGTCCAGCCGAGGTTCGGCGCGACGAGCAGGCGGCCGTCGCTGCCGACCAGGCCCGGGCAGCGCGACCACCGCGCCGGCGGTCAGCAGCGCGCTCGTGCTCCGCAGCGCCGCGAGCGCGTCGAGCGCGAGGCCGGCGAGCTCGTCGAGCACCTGCTCGACCGAGCGGTCGCGGTTGTCGCAGCTGCACCAGCGCCTGGTGGCGCTCGGCGCCGGTCAGGTCGGCGGCGCGCGCGGCGAGGAAGTCGACGCCGATCTCCAGCCCGAGCCCGACCACGCGGCTGCCCGCTCAGCTCGACCGGAAGCGCCGGGCGGCCGACCGTGCCGCGCAGCTCCAGCTCGGTCTCGCGCACCAGCCCGAACTCGATCAGCTCGCCGACCAGGCTCGAGACCGTCGTCTTGTTCAGGCCGGTCTCCTGCGCGATCGCGGCGCGCGAGCGCGGACCGCGATCGGCGACGTGGCGCAGCACCACGCCGAGGTTGTGGCGCCGCACCGAGCGCTGGTTCGCCGGGGCGCTGCGCGGGTCGTCCGTCGCCACGATCCCGACCCTAACGCCCCGTCTCGCGACGATCCACTCGAATTCGGGTCGGACGGCTCAGCGCCCGCGCGCCGAGCAGCTGCTCGCCGCCGCGATCGCCGCCGCAGCGGTCACCAGCTCGAGCGTCTCGGCCTGGTCGAGCCATGCCGCGCGGCTCAGCTCGGTGTCAGCGACGAGACGCTCCACGTCGGGCGAGACCGCCAGCCGCCGGCGCCGCTCGTGCGCGGGCTCGCCCGTCGTCGTCGAGCGGCACGAGGAACCAGCCGGTCTGGCGACGCTCGCCGAAGTCGTGCGCCCAGACGACCGTCGCCACCGGCCCTCCGGCGCGGAACAGCAGCTGACCGGGCGCTCGGGATCGCTCAAGGCGTCTCGTCGGCGCCGGACTCGGCCGCGCGGTAGAGCGCCGCGATCGTGCGTGCCTGGCCGACGGCGTCGGCGCGGCCGAACGGATGCGGGCGCTCGCCGCGCACGGCGGCGGCGAAGTCCTCGAGCTCGCAGGCGTACGGGTCGGCGGCCGTCGACCGCGAACCGCTCGACGCCGTCGGGCCGGCGCAGCTCGATCCCGGCGGTGCGCGAGTGCCACGGGTCGGCAACGAACAGCGAGCCGGCGTCGCCGACCAGCTCGAGCTCGGAGCGCGCGACCATGTCGAGCCCGCAGTCGAAGCTGCCGAGCATCCCGTCCGCGAACGCGAGCGTCCCCGTGAAGCGGACGTCGACGCCGTCGCCGCCGTCGATCCGGCGGCCGCTGACGGTCGACGGCTCGCCCGCGAGCAACCGCATCGCGCTGACGCAGTAACAGCCGACGTCCATCAGCCCGCCGCCCTCGAGGCCGGCCTGCAGCCGCACGTCGTCGGGCCGGCCGGCGCCGAAGATGTCGAACGAGAACGCCGCGCGCACCAGTCGCGGCCGCCCGACGACCCCCTCGCTCGCGAGCTCCTGCAGCCGCCGCGCCTGCGGATGGTGGCGCCACATGAACGCCTCGGCGAGCACGCGGCCCGCGCGATCGGCGGCGTCGAAGGCCGCCTCCGCGTCGCGCGGATGGCGCGTCAGCGGCTTCTCGCAGAGCACGTGCTTGCCCGCCTCCAGCGCCCGGATCGACCATTCGACGTGGAGCGAATTGGGCAGCGGCACGTAGACCGCTTCGACGTCGGGGTCGCCGAGCAGCGCCTCGTAGGAGCCGTGCGCGCGGGCGATCCCGTGCTCGGCCGCGTAGGCCTGCGCCCGGTCGGACGAGCGGCTCGCGACCGCGACGACCTCGATCCCCTCGGCGGCTTGCGCGCCGCCGAGCAGGGCAAGGTTGATGTTCGCCGTCGAGAGCAGGCCGAAGCGCAGCGTCATGGACGCATCATTGCGTGCCGCGTGGCGCGCCTGCTTTATGCTGGCGACGCAAGGGGCCGCGCTGTCGGCGCGGGACCGAGGAGGAGGAAGAGGGAGCATGAGGAGACGCACCTAGTCGAACGACCCATTCGGCCGGAATGTCAGGCGTGCCTCTGCCCGGACAACCGCCTCGCGAGCCGCCACTGCGCGGCTCGGGGGCAGGATCTATGCAGGAAAGGACGTCAAAGCATGTTGAAGCGCATCCTGGCCGTTATGGCCATCCTCGCGATGACCGTCGTTGGTCGCGTGTGGCGGTGACGACGAGCCCGAGGAACCGACGTCGTCAGGCGGTGCCTCGGAGGAGGTCGAGGGCAAGGTCGGTGTGATCCTGCCCGACACGGCGTCGTCGAAGCGCTGGGAGGAGGCGGACCGCAAGTTCCTCGGCGAGGCGTTCGAGGCGGCCGGCGTCGAGTACGACATCCAGAACGCCCAGGGCGACAAGGCGAAGTGGGCGACGATCGCCGATCAGATGATCAACGGCGGCGTGACCGTGCTGCTGCTGGTCAACCTCGACTCACCGTCGGCCGCGACCGTGATCAAGAAGGCCGCCGACCAGGGCATCCCGTCGATCGACTATGACCGCCTGACGCTGGGCGGCAACGCCGACTACTACGTGTCGTTCGACAACGTCGCGGTCGGCACGAACATCGGCGAGGGCCTCGTGAAGTGCATGAAGGAGAACGGCGACGACTCCGGTCCGGTGGCGCTGCTCAACGGCTCCCCGACCGACAACAACGCGACGCTGTTCAAGCAGGGCTACGAGGCGGCGATCAAGGACGCCGGCTACGAGATCGCGGCCGATCAGTCGGTGCCCGATTGGGACAACACCAAGGCCGGCACGATCTTCGAGCAGATGTACACGAAGGTCGGCGGCGACCTCGTCGGAGTCGCGTCGGCCAACGACGGTCTCGGCGGCGCCGTGGCCTCGGTGCTCAAGCGCAACGGCGACACCGAGAAGGTGCCGACGACCGGGCAGGACGCGACGACCGAAGGCCTGCAGCGGGTGCTGCTCGGCTCGCAGTGCATGACGGTCTACAAGGCGGTCAAGAAGGAGGCCGACGCGGCCGCCGAGCTGGCGATCGCGCTGAGCCAGCGGCGACACCGCCGCGGCCGACGCGCTTGCCACCGGCGAGGTCGAGGACACCGAGACCGGCGAGATGGTCCCGTCCGTGCTGCTCGAGCCGCAGTCGATCTTCAAGGACAACGTCAACGACGTGATCGCCGACGACTACGTCGCCGCCGAGGACGTCTGCACGCAACGCGGCCCTGAAGAAGGCCTGCGAAGAGAACGGCGTCGGGAGCTAGGGCAGACCCGATGGCCGTCGCCTCGAGCGAGAAGGACGGAAGCCCCGCGACGCAGGGACAGCCGGTGCTGTCCCTGCGCGGGGTCAACAAGAGCTTCGGCGCCGTGCACGTGCTGCACGGCGTCGATCTCGACTGCTTCGCCGGGCCAGGTGACGGCGCTCGTCGGGGACAACGGCGCCGGCAAGAGCACGCTGATCAAGTCGGTCGCGGGCATCCACCCGTTCGACGACGGCGACATGCTGTGGGAGGGCGAGAAGGTCCACGTGACCGGCCCGCGCCAGGCCAACGACCTCGGGATCGAGATCGTCTACCAGGACCTCGCCCTGTGCGACAACCTCGACGTCGTGCACAACATGTTCCTCGGCCGCGAGCTCAAGCGCGACGTCAGGTTGAACGAGACCGAGATGGAGAAGCGCGCCGGCGAGACGCTGCGCAGCTTGTCGGTGCGGACGCTGCGCTCGCTGCGCCAGCAGGTCTCCAGCCTGTCGGGCGGTCAGCGCCAGAGCGTCGCGATCGCCCGCGCGGTGCTGTGGAACTCCAAGCTCGTGATCCTCGACGAGCCGACGGCGGCGCTTGGAGTCGCGCAGACCGAGCAGGTGCTGGCGCTGGTCCGGCGGCTCGCGGACAACGGGCTGGCCGTGATCCTGATCACGCACAACATGAACGACGTCTTCGAGGTCGCCGACAACATCGCGTGCCTGTACCTCGGGCAGATGGCGGCGCAGGTCTACGCCAAGGACGTCACCCATGGTCAGGTGGTCGAGCTGATCACCGCCGGGCGCTCCGGTGACATGGGCCTGAAGCCAGAGGTCGCGGCGACGAACGTGGGCGGCGAAGGATGAGCGCGCCGGCGGCACCCGTCTCCCAGTTCGACGTCCAGGAGGACGCGGGCGGCGGCATCGGACAGGCAGTGCGCGAGTACTGGGTCCGCGTCAAGGGCGGCGACATCGGCTCGCTGCCGGCGATCGTCGGCGTCGTCGTCCTGGTCGCGATCTTCGGCTTCATGGAGGGCGAGACGTTCCTCTCGAAGGGCAACTTCGCGAACCTGATCAACCAGGGCGCGGCGATCATGGTGCTCGCGATGGGGCTCGTCTTCGTCCTGCTGCTGGGCGAGATCGACCTGTCGGCCGGCTTCGCCGCCGGCATGGGCGCGGCGATCCTGGCCAACACGCTCACGACGCACGGCTGGGCGTGGCCGCTGGCGCTGCTCGCGGCGCTCGCGACCGGCGTGGCGATCGGCTTCGCGATCGCGTTGCTCGTGGCGCGGCTCGGGATCCCGAGCTTCGTCGTGACGCTGGCGTTCTTCCTCGCATTGCAGGGCGCGATGCTGTTGATCATCGGCGAGGGCGGGACGATCCCGATCCGCGACGAGGCGATCCTCAGCGTGATGAACGACAACATGCCCGTCGTGCTCGGCTGGTTGTTCGCGATCATCGTCGTCGGCGGCCTGGCGGCGGTGTCGTTGCTGCAGATCCGGGCGCGCAAGCGCGAGGGCCTGCCGACGCAGGCGATGTCGGTCTGGGCCGCCAAGACCGCCGCGCTGGGAATCCTCGTCTTCATCGCGGTGTTCCTGCTCAACCAGGAGCGCCAGCGTGAGACGGCGCGAATCGTCATCCAGGGAGTGCCGTGGGTCGTCCCGCTGGTGGCGGCGCTCGTGGTCGGTGCTGTCGTTCATGCTCGGCCGGACCGGGTTCGGCCGCCACATCTACGCGGTCGGCGGCAACGCCGAGGCGGCGCGACGGGCCGGCATCAACGTCGCGAACATCAAGACGATCGTGCTTCGTGCTCTGCTCGACGCTCGCGGTCGTGGCGGGCATCCTGCTCGCCTCGCGCGACAACTCCGTCTCGCCGACCACGGGCGGCGCGCAGACGCTGCTGTACGCCGTCGGCGCGGCGGTGATCGGCGGCACGAGCCTGTTCGGCGGCCGCGGCCGCGTCTACGACGCGGTGACGGGCGGCCTCGTCGTGGCGGTGATCGCGAACGGCCTGCCGCTCGTGACGCAGAAGTCCGGCACCCAGTTCATCGTCAACGGCATAGTGCTGCTCGTGGCGGCGAGCGTCGACGCGATCTCGCGCCGGCGGGCGGCGGCAACGGGCAGATAGGGCGGGCCGGCGGCGCGGTTACGCGCCGCCGGCCATCGCCGGCAGCACGTTCAGGACGTCGGTCTCGCCGACCGGCGTCTCGAGCCCGTCGAGCACGCGCACGTCCTCGTCGTTGAGATAGACGTTGACGTAGCGGTTGAGCGAGCCGTCGGCGCCGAACAGCTGCGAGCTCAGGTCCGGATGGCTGTCGGCGAGCGCGCGCAGGACCGAGCCGACATCGCCGCCGTCGGCCCGCACCTCCTTCTCGCCGCCCACCGAGGAGCGCAGCACGACCGGGATCTTGATCAGTGGCATCCCGGTGAAGCTACCCGGCTGCGGCGCAGAACGCCTCGTAGTCCGGGAAGACGCCCATCTCCTCGTCCGCGATCTCGGACGGCTCGCGCGAGCAGATCGGGCAGTCGGGGTCGCGCCGCACCTTGAGCTCGGTGAACGTCGCGCCGAGCGCCTCGTAGAGCAGCAGCCGGCCGATCAGCGGCTCGCCGATGCCGGTCACGAGCTTGACGACCTCGGTCGCCTGCAGCAGCCCCATCGTGCCGGGCAGCACGCCGAGCACGCCGTTGGCGCCGCAGGAGGGCGCCAGCTCGGCCGGCGGCGGCACCGGATAGAGGCAGCGGTAGCACGGGCCGTCGTGCGGAGCGAAGATCGAGAGCTGGCCGTCGAAGCCCAGGATGGATGCGGAGACGACGGGGATGCCCAACCGCACCGTCGCGTCGTTGAGCAGGTAGCGGGTGGGGAAGTTGTCGACGCCGTCGACGATCACGTCGTAGCCGTCGATGATCTCCATGATGTTCGACGAGTCCAGCCGCACGGGGTACTTGACGACGTTCACATCCGGGTTGAGCGCGGCGATCGCGGCCTCGGCCGAGTCGACCTTGGGCGTGCCGACCGTACGCGTGGTGTGGATGATCTGGCGCTGCAGGTTCGAGAGATCGACCTCGTCGTCGTCGACGATCCCGAGCGTGCCCACGCCCGCGGCCGCGAGGTAGAGCGCGGTGGGCGAGCCGAGGCCGCCGGCGCCCAGCAGCAGCACCTTGGCGTCGAGCAGCTTGGCCTGGCCCTCCGCTCCGACCTCGGGCAGCAGCAGGTGGCGGCCGTAGCGCTCCTTCTGCTCGGCGCTGAGCACCTTCGGGACGTCGACCTTGTAGCCGCGGTCCTTCCACAGCGTGATGCCGCCGGTCATCGAGGCCACGTTCGTGTAGCCGAGCAGGTCGGTGAGCGTGTGTGCGGCGAGCGCCGAGCGCTGGCCCGAGGCGCAGTAGACGACCACGCGCGCGTCGCGGTCACCGACCGCGGCGTCGATGCGCGACTCGAGATAACCGCGCGGCACGTGCAGCGCGCCGGGGATGTGACCGCGGTCCCACTCCTCGGTCTCGCGCACGTCCACGAGCAGCGATGCCGTTGCCCAGATGCTCTGACACCTCGGCTGGGTCGACCTGCTCGACCTGTTGCTTGATCTGCCGGATGACCTCGGCTCCGGACGGGCTCATGTCGATTCCTCTTGAAGTCGGTCGGCTTTCAATACTTCAGGAAGTATAGCGACGCATGGGGCGCTCCCCTCATAACCCTCGGCGCCGCTTCTGCCGATGAGTACAGCACCTTTCCGATGCGCCGCACCACGCTCCTCACCCAGGTCCTCGCCGTCAACGCCGTACTAGTCGGCGTCACGGCCCTGATCGCCGCGGTCGTCGCGCGCGATCGGATCGCCGACGTGGCGACCGGCGACGGGCTGCTGGTGCTCGGGCTGACCGTGGCGAGCGCGATCCTGCTCAACTCCCTGCTGCTGCGCGCGCGCTTCGCGGCCGATGGAGCAACTCGTCGAGGCGATGACGCACGTCAACCTCGCACGACCCGGCGTGCGCGCCCGCGACCCGGGCCGCTCGGCGCGCGAGGTGCACGAGCTGACGGAGGCCTTCAACCGCATGCTCAGCCGGCTCGAGGACGAGCGCCGCGACGCCGGCCGCGCCGTGCTGCGCGCGCAGGAGCAGGAGCGCACCCGGATCGCGCAGGACCTGCACGACGAGGTCAACCAGGCGCTGACCGCGATCCTGCTGCGGCTGTCGGCAACGATCGGCGACGCACCCTGGGAGCTGCGCAAGGAGCTGGTCGAGACGCAGGAGCTCGTGACCCGGGCGATGGAGGAGCTGCTCGCGCTCGCCCGGCAGCTGCGTCCGACGGCGCTCGACGACCATGGCCTGCTGGCGGCGCTCGCGTCGCAGGTCAGCGATTTCGGCCAGCGCACGGGGATGCAGGCGCGCTTCCACCACCACGGCGAGGTGCCGATCCTGTCCGACGAGGAGCAGCTGGTGATCTTCCGCGTCACCCAGGAGAGCCTCTCCAACATCGCCAAGCACGCCGGCGCGCGACGGCGTCGAGGTCGAGCTGTCGTTCGTCGGGCGCACGCTGTTGCGCGTGCGCGACGACGGCGAGGGATTCGACGAGGCGCCGTCGCGGCGCGTCAACGGCCGCATGCGCGGGCGGCCCGGCGGCCTCGGCCTGAGCGGCATGCGCGAGCGCGCGCTGCACGTCGGCGGGAACCTGGACGTCTTCTCCGCCCCCGGAGTGGGGACCACCATCGAGCTGACAATGGGAGTGACATGAGGATCCTGATCGCGGACGACCACGGCATCGTCCGTGGCGGCCTGAAGCTGCTGATCGACCGCCAGCCGGACATGGAGGTGGTGGCCGAGGCCGAGGACGGCGTCGACGCCTTCGAGCAGGCGCTCAAGACGAAGCCCGACCTGTGCGTCATGGACGTCTCGATGCCGCGCATGACCGGGCTGCAGGCGGCACGCCAGATCCGGTCGCACCTGCCCGCCACGCAAGTGCTCGCCCTGTCGATGCACGACGACGAGCGCTACGTCTTCGACGCGCTCAAGGCCGGCGTCTCGGGCTACGTGCTCAAGCGCGAGGTCGACCAGGCGCTCCTGAACGCGATCCGGGCGGTCCACCGCGGCGACGCGTTCCTGACCAACGCCGTCGAGCGCTCCTTGATCCGCGACTGGATGTCCTCCGACGCCGACGGGCCGGACGAGCCGCTCTCGCCGCGCGAGCAGGAGGTGCTCAAGCTGATCGCGGAGGCCCACACGAACAAGCAGATCGCCGAGATACTGCACCTGGCGGAGAAGACCGTCGAATCGCACCGCGCCAACCTGCTGCGCAAGCTAGGCATGCGCGACCGCGTCGAGCTCGTGCGCTACGCGATCCGGCGGGGGTTGACCGAGGCCTAGGATCAGAGCCGTGTCGCCACGGCTCGCCTACGCCCTGCTGACGCTGACTCTGTGCGCCGCCGCGGCGGTCGCCGGCGTGTTCATCGCATCGCGCGGCGCGAACGGCGAGGCGCGCGTCGCCGTCGGCTCCTCCGGCTGGGCCGGCTTCGTGCGGCCGCCGGGCGCCACCGCGCCGGACTTCCGCCTGCGCGACCAGGACGGGAAGCCGGCGTCGATGGCGCAGTACCGTGGCCGCCCCGTCGCGGTGACGTTCGTCTACTCGACCTGTGAGGACACATGCCCCGCGCTGGTCGACCAGGTCCGCGGCGCGCTCGACGACAGCGGGGCCGACGTGCCGCTGCTGGCGGTGTCCGTCGACCCGGGGCGCGACACGGCCGCGCGCGCGCGGCGCTTCCTCAACGAGCGCCGCATGACCGGCCGCGCGCGCTTCCTGCTCGGCGACGAGCGCGCGCTGGCCCCGGTGTGGAAGGGCTACGGCGTGCAACCACAGCGCGGCCGGCTCGATCACTCCGCCACGGTCGTGCTGGTCGACGCGCAGGGGCGCCAGCGCGTCGGCTTCCCCTACGACCAGCTCACGCCGGAGGCGCTGGCGCACGACATCCGCCGGCTGGAGAAGCTCTAGCGGGTCGGGCCGGAGGCGGCGAGCGCGTCCTGCGCTGCGTCCTCGCGGTCCTGCGCGGCGCGGTAGACCGTGTACTCGTCGCCACCGGTGTTCGCGCGCCATTTCACGTAGGCGTGCTCCGCCTCCTCGTGCGCGTCGCTCCAGGCGTCATAGACGGCGTTGAACGACGGCCCCAGCGACGCCGCGCCGCGCAGCACCAGCTCGCGCGTGTCCGCGACTTGGTCGAGGAGGTCTTTCAGCTCGGTGGTGCTCATCGTGGCATCTACTACGTGCGAGACGCAGATCCGGATGCCCGGCGTCCTGCACCGCCATTCGCTGCCACGGATATTCGGACATCCCGTTTGTCAGGAATCCGTTGCGCCGGGTTCGCGGCGGCGCTCGCGGCGGTCGCGCCATTTGCCGTGCAAGAGCAGCCCGACGAGCCCGACGAGCGGCGCGAGGTAGGCGATCTGCACGAGCCAGTGGCCCGCGTGCGCGATCGGCGGAGCGGTCATCCGTTCGCCGCCGAGAGCAGCCACAGGCCCAGGCAGGTGAAGCAGACCATGAGCATCAGCATGACGATCTGGGAGCGCGTCGCGGCACGGTGGCTGCCGTATATCACCAGCGCGCGATCGTGCGCGAGCACCAGCGCCGCCACGTGCCCGAGCACGAGCGCGGCGACCTGGACGTACCAGATCGCCGTGGCCGAGACGACGCCGTAGTCGATCACCGCCCCGGCGCCGCCGAACAGGTCCGACCCGTCGCCGAGCGGGTCGGATGCCAGCCGCGCGAGATCCTGGCCGTTGTAGGCGAGCAGCGAGAAGTAGTGCGCGACGACGTAGGCGGCGAGGATCGGCGCGAGCGAGTGGGCCAGCTCGCGCGCCGGTCGTGCGAGCAGCCAGATCAGCGCCACGAGACCGATGGTCGCGACCAGCCCCACCGCGAAGCCGAGCTCGAGCGCCCGCGCCGGCCCGAACCCGAGACCGGTGAAGAGCTCCTGCAGCTCGGGCAGCAGGTCGTTGAACAGCGGCCCTTCGCTCGCGCCGTCGAACGCGGTCACGCCGATGCCGGCGAGCAGCACGGCGACGGTGCCGGCGACGCGGCCGTCGATCAGCCCCGCGCCGACCACGGGCGGGCGCACGACCAGCACGCCGTCGCGCCGCGCCAGCGGAGCGAGCGCCGCGAAGCAGCCGAAGTAGACGCCGAACGGGTCCGCGTTGCGGCTCCACGCCTCGACCCCGTAGAGGCTCATGCCCACGAGCATCACGACGACGTAGCCCAGCATCAGCACGGCGAGCGGGGCGGGCTCGCGCGCCGTCGCCCAGCACAGCTCGCAGATCCCGAAGCCGACCACGCCGGCGGCCGCGGGCCAGCGGCCCAGCCGCTCGGGATAGTCCAGCGGCGCCGGCAGCCGCTCGCCGCCGATGCGCGCCGCGAGCCAGCCGGTGCCGCGGCCGATCGCGCGCCACGGGCTGAGCAGCCGCCAGACGTCGCCGAGCAGCAGCGAGGCGCACGGCACGCCGACCCAGAACGCGACGTACACCATCCAGGGCGCGAGGTTGTCGCGCTCGGCGTCCGTCCCGGCCAAGCCGGCGTAAGCCGTCGCGGCCATCACCACGACGCCGAACAGGCCGAGCGCGAGCTCCACCGCGACCGGCACGCGAAACAGCCGCCACTCGGGCCAGTGCTGCAGGCGCGGCTGCGACCACAGCAGCGCGAGCGCCACGAACGACACCACGAGCACCGCCGCCGCGGCGGCCGCGAACACCGCCTCGGGGATCGGCAGGTCCGCGCGGCCGACGATCCCGTGGGCGAAGATCAGCACGGCGGTCGAGTCTAGAAACGACGACGGCCCCGCCGAGGCGGGGCCGTCGAGGACAACGAGCGCGCCAGGTCAGCGCGTTACTTCGTGCACGGAGCGCTTGCCGTCGTCGTCAGCGGCGGCGGCACGGCAGCGGCGTCGAGGCGCGGGCTGAAGGTCAGCACCCCGGTGACCTTGTGCGTACGGCTCTTGCAGCCGACGCTCGAGACGAGGTACTTCTTGCCCTTCTTCTTCGTGAACGTCTGATTCAGGCTCGTCAGGGTCGCGTCGAACGAATTGGCCGGCCGGCGCAGCTCCGCGGGGATCTGCGATGCGCAACCTGCGGCCCTTCGCGGTGATCTCGCCGGGCAGCGGGCTGTCGATCGCGAGCGCACCGAACACGCGCAGCACCAGCGAGTTGCTGTCGGTGACGTAAGGCTGCACCCGGAAGTTCAGGGGGCTGCCATTGGGGAGCGCCGCGGTCGCGGTTCCCTCGGGACCGGCCTTGTCGTCAGCGCACGACTCGGGCCCTTCGAACTCGAGATCTTCGGCCGTGCAGTCGCCGAGACCCTTGCCCGACAGCTTGAGGCCCTTCGGCAGCTTGAGATCGATGAACTCGACGGTCGTACCCGGCTTCTGCACCGACATCGTGAAGTTGACCGACGTGTTCTTGGGCTTCTTCTTCTTCCCGGCGTTCTTCGGCGTCACCGTGGCCGAGAACTGCACGTCCGGATCCTGCGCGACGGCACCGGTCGCGACGGCGAGTGATACGGACGCGACCACGGCGCCCATCAGCAGCTTGCGCAATGTTCTTCTCCTCCAGAGGGTGAACGCGGGCGTACAGCGCCCGCTCTGGCAGATGAAACACCATCGGCGCGGGAAGTTTCGCCGATCTTGCTAGCTTCGCCCGGATGCGCGCGCCCGAGCACGCGATCCCGGCGCCGCCGTTCCCGCGCGGGCTGCCGTGGGTCGGCGTCGCCCCCCTGCGAATGGACAAGCAGCGCGGGCGGCCGGTGCTGGTCGAGTTCTGGGACTTCTGCCGCGTCAACTCGCTGCGCACGCTGCCCTACCTGGCCGCCTGGCACGAGCGCTACGCGGAATCCGGGCTGCGCGTGATCGGCGTCCACACCGGCGGCTTCCCTCCCGCGCGCGTGACCGAGAACGTCGTCGCCGCGGTCGAGCGGCTCGGCGATCCCGTACCCGGTCGTGATCGACGAGCAGCTGGAGATCTGGGACCTGTACGGCAACGAGGGCTGGCCCGCGCGCTACCTCTGGGACCAGGCGGGAGCACTGCACTCGCTGCACTACGGCGAGGGCGCCTACGGAGAGACCGAGCGCGAGATCCAGGCGCTGCTCGGGGTCGAGCGCGAGCTGCTGGCGCCGCTGCGGGCGGAGGACGCCGAGGACCTGCTGCTGCCGGCGCAGACCGCCGACCAGCCCGGAGGCGTACTCCGGTCCCTACGAGGCGGGCGGCGTCTGGGCGGTGCTCGAGGGCGCGGGCGAGGTGCGCGCGAACGGCCGGGCGATCGCGGTCACGGCGCCCGGGTGCTACGCGCTCGTTGAGCATGCGAGCCATACGGCCGGCGTGCTCGCATTCGAGGTCGGGACCGGCGTGACCTGCCACGCGACGTGCTTCACCCCGGGGGTCGTAGCTCCCGGTGCCCGCGGTCGCCCAGCAGCCTGATCAGCCGGGGCGGCCCGTCGCCGTCGAGCGCGACCGCGGTCCCCGGCCAGTAGGGCGAGGCGTTCGGCGTCTCGGAGAGGAAGTGCGGCTGGTAGACCCACGAGCCGGCGTTGACGATCCGCGAGCCGGCCTCCCCCACCCATTCACCGGGCTCGTCGTGCGCCCACGGGCCTGAGCGATGCGTGTGACCGAAGACCACGTGTGGAGCGCCGATGCCGAGCCGGCGCAACACCTCGCGGATGCCGTACAGCCCACCACGGCGCAGGGCGGCGCCCGACAACTCGCGCTCGATCGGCCCGAGCCCGAGCGCGTTGAGCGCTGCCACCGCCGCGACGTAGCCGCTGCCGAGCGCCGCGGCGCGAACGGGATGGAGCGCGCGCCCGTTGCCAGCCAGTGCCACCCAAGCGCGCGCCGAGGCGCCCGCGCCGGCGCTGACCGCCGCGTGGTCCGAGCGCTGCGTCAACTGGTGCAGGAACGCGTAGATCGGCGCGAGCGCCGCCTCGTAGTCGTCGGGGGTCGCGTGTTGCTCCGGCAGTCGCACGACCCAGCGCGCCATCGCTCCCGCGGCGAGCCGCTCGAAGGTCGGCACCGTCGAATGCAGGTCGACGTAGTGGCCGTGCAGCGCGAAGACGTCCTCGCGCAGCCAGGCGCCGGGATAGGCGAGCTTGAGTCGCGCGGGCGCTACCAGTTGCTCGATGCGCTGCGCCAGCGGGCCGGCCGCAGCCGGCTCGACCGGCTCGGAGAGGCCGAGGAAGCCGGAGGGCTCTGACTGCAGACGCGCGTCGATCCAGCCGGCCACGAGCCCGTGGTCGTGGTTGCCCGCGACGAGCAGCAGCTCGCGCTCGGGCCCGAGCGCCGCGCCGACCGCGGCGAAGAACGGCGCCGCCAGCTCGGCGGCGGCGCGGTGCGGCGCCTCGCGCAGCTCGAGCCCGTCGCCCAGCACGACCAGGCGGTCGACGCCTTGCAGCGCTTCGATCAGCGGAGCGCGCAGCTCGGCGCGGCGCAGCAGGTCCTTGCCGCCCGCGGCACCGAGGTGCAGGTCGGAGATGACGAGCGTCCGCACCCCGTAAGTGTCCTGATCCGGAAGCTCGGCGGCACCGCGGCACCGACCATTGCCGTCGAGATCCTGAATCAGGACATAGTGTGCCGCGGGCGATGACCCCGCTCGACGGCATCCTCGTGGCCGACTTCTCGCGCGTGCTGGCCGGTCCGGTCGCCTCGATGCTGCTCGGCGACCTCGGCGCCGAGGTGATCAAGGTCGAGCGTCCCGACGGCGGCGACGACACGCGCGCCTGGGGCCCGCCCTGGCGCGGAGCCGAGGCGACCTACTACCTCGGGCTGAACCGCAACAAGCGCTCGCTCGCGCTCGATCTGGCCGATCCCGAGGACGTCGAGCTGGCGCGCCGGCTCGCACTGCGCGCCGACGTGCTGATCGAGTCCTTCCGCCCCGGCCTGATGGCGCGCTGGGGGCTGGATGGAGAGACGCTGCGAGCCCACAATCCCGGCCTCGTGACCTGCTCGGTGACGGCGTTCGGCACGGGCTCCGACGAGGCCCGCGCGCTGCCCGGCTACGACTTCCTGGCGCAGGCGATGTCGGGCTTCATGAGCGTCACCGGGGAGCCGGACGGCCGGCCGCTGAAGACCGGCGCCGCGGTCGTCGACCTGGTCTGCGGGCTGCTCGCGGTGATCGGCATCCAGGCGGCGCTGGCCGAGCGCGAGCGCAGCGGGCGCGGGCGTCATGTCGAGGTGTCGCTGATGGACGCGGCGCTGCTGTCGCTGCTCAATCAGGGCTCGGCGTGGGTGCTCGGCGGTGTCGTCCCGCACCGGCGCGGCAACCGCCATCCGAGCATCGCGCCCTACGAGACGTACGAGTGCGCGGACCGTCCGCTGGCGATCGCGGTCGGCAACGACCGGCTCTTCGGCGCGCCTGTGCGAGGCGCTCGGGCTGTCCGAGCTGACCGCCGACGAGCGCTTCGCGACGAACAGCGCGCGCGTCGCCAACGCCGACGACCTGGCGCTGCGGCTGGAGGCGGTGCTGCGCACGCGCTCCGCGGCCGACTGGGTCACGGCGTTGCGCGCCGCGTCCGTGCCGGCCGGCACCGTCAACGACGTCGACGAGGGGTTCGCGCTGGCCGAGGCGCTGGGGATGGAGCCGCTGGGAGAGGCCGGCGGCTACCCGCTGCCGGCGCCGCCGCTGCGGCTCGACGGCGAGCGCCCGCCGATCCGCCGGCCCCCGCCGCGGCTCGACGAGCACGGCGCCGAGCTGCGCGCGTGGTTGCAGACACCTCGCTCGTCGAGTTGAGCACACATGTTGTGCTCAAGTCGACGCGCTAGGCGTCGCGTGCAGCGACGGCCTGCCGGATGACCTTCGGCAGCATGAAGCGCACGTCCTCGCGCAGCACCTCGAACTCGGAGATGTCCTCGGTGCCGCGCGCGCGGAAGAAGTCGACCAGGCGCTGCACCAGCTCCTCCGGCGCGCTCGCGCCCGAGGTGATGCCGACCACGCGGGCGCCCTCGAGCCACTCCTCGCGGACCTCCAGCTCGTTGTCGATCAGGTGCGAGTCGGCCCCGGCCGCGCGCGCGACGTCGACCAGGCGGTTGGAGTTCGACGAGTTGCGCGAGCCGATCACCAGCACGAGGTCGCACTGCTCTGACATCTGCTTGACGGCGAGCTGGCGGTTCGTCGTGGCGTAGCAGATGTCGTCGGTGCGCGGACCGGTGATCGCCGGGAAGCGCTCGCGCAGCCGCACGATGATCGCGTCGGTCTCGTCGACCGAGAGCGTCGTCTGGGTCAGGTACGCCACGCGCGCCGGATCCTCGACCTCGAGCGCGTCGACGTCCTCCTCGGTCTCGACGAGCACGATCGAGCCGGGCACCTCGCCCATCGTGCCCTCGACCTCCTCGTGCCCGGCGTGGCCGACGAACACGATCGTGTATCCCTCGGCGGCGAACTTGACCGCCTCGCGATGGACCTTCGTGACCAGTGGGCACGTCGCGTCGATCGTGCGCAGGCCGCGCAGCGCGGCCTCCGCGTGCACCGCGGGCGAGACGCCGTGGGCGGAGAAGACGGTCACGGCGCCTTCAGGCACGGCGTCGCCGAGCTCGTCGACGAACACCGCGCCGCGCTCGGCCAGCTGCTCGACCACATGCTTGTTGTGGACGATCTCCTTGCGCACGTAGACCGGAGCGCCGTGCAGCTCGAGCGCGCGCTCGACCGTCTGGACGGCGCGGTCGACGCCGGCGCAGTAGCCGCGAGGAGCGGCCAGGAGGAGCTTCTCGGGAGCGGCGGGCACTACCGGCTCAGTGTACGAACGAGCTGCAGGACCGATTCGCCGGTCAGGTCGAGCGAGCGCTCGCTGACCGCCCCGAGGTCGTCGCAGCGCTGGTGGAAGCACTCGATACGGCCACTGGATCAGGTCGATCGACGGGATGCCGCGTGCCACGAACGGCAGGTGGTCGTCGGTGATCGCGCCGCCGCTGCCGGCGGGGAACGCGGCGCCGGCGCCGACGGCGCGGGCGGCTGCGCGCAGCCTGCTCCAGAGCCGGCGGTCGGAGTTCGCCTTCGCGCTGGATGCTCAGGTCCTCGGCGGCGATGAAGTCGAGCAGGATCAGCGCGCCGACGTCGCTCGCGTGACGGCGCGCGTAGGCGGTCGAGCCGCGCAGGCCCGTCTCGGTGAACGGGCGGCTGTCGTCGGTCGCCTCCTCGCCGTCGAACAGCACGAAGCGCAGCTGCGGCGCCCCGGGCGGCCGCTCGGCTCTGCGCCAGCGCGCGTGCGAGCTCCACGACCGCCGCCGTGCCGGCCGCCCCGTCGTTGGCGCCGACGAATCCCGGCAGCCGCTTCGTGTCGTAGTGCGCGGCGATCACGATCGCGGGCTTGGCGCCCGGCAGCCGGCCGACGACGTTGCGCAGTCCGCGGGTGGCCGGGCACGCGCTCGAAGCTTGCCGTCCGGCAGCTCGCGCCGCAGCCGCACGGCGAGCCGGCGCAGCGTGCGCGAGCCGGCCGGGCGCGGCCCGAGCTCGACCTGGTGCTCGAGCTCCGCCCAGGCACGCCCGGAGTCGAAGCGGTCGATCCGCGCGGCCGCGGCGGCCGGGGACGCCCGGTCGTCCGCGCCGCCGCCGCCGCAGCGCGAGCGCGGTGCCCACGACCGCGACGAGCGCCGCGCCGATTCCCGCTGACAGCTCCCCGCCGGGGCTCAATCGTTCGAGGTCACCGCCTCGAGCAGCGCCGCGAAGCGCTCGCGCGCGGCGGCACGGCGCGCCGGGACGTGCTCGCTCGGCACGCCGTCCGGGGGCGCCGCGTAGCCGCGCAGGATCCGGCGCGCGACCGATTGGCGATGGACCTCGTCGGGCCCGTCGTAGATGCGCGCGGCGCGCGCGTGGCGGTACATCGCCTCGAGCGGCAGGTCGGTCGAGTAGCCGAGCGCGCCGTGCGCCTGCAGCGCGCGGTCGACGACGTCGTGCAGCACGCCGGCGCCGAAGAACTTGATCAGCGCGATCTCCTGCCGCGCGGCCGACGCGCCCTCGCGGTCGATCCGCCAGGCCGCGTGCAGCGTCATCAGCCGCGCCGCCTGCATCTGCGCCGCCGAGTCCGCGATCCAGTTCTGGACCGTCTGCTTCTCGGCCAGCGCCGAGCCGTGCGCGTAGCGCGCTCAGCGCGCGCTCGCAGAGCATGTCGAACGCGCGCCGCGAGACGCCGAGCCAGCGCATGCAGTGATGGATCCGGCCCGGGCCGAGCCGCTGCTGCGCGATCGCGAAGCCCGCGCCGCGAGCGCCGAGCAGGCTCTCCTTCGGCACGCGCACGTCCTCGTAGACGATCTCGGCGTGCCCGCCGACGCGGCCGAAGTGCTCGGCCGGCTGCTCCATCGTCGCGATGTCGCGCAGCACGCGCACGCCCGGCGTGTCGGCGGGGACGACGAACATCGACGCGCGCCCGTGCGGCCGCGCGTCCGGGTCGGTGACGGCCATCACGATCAGGAAGTCGGCGACCGAGCCGTTCGAGGAGAACCACTTGTGGCCGTCGATCACCCAGCCGTCGCCGTCCTGCGACCGCGCGCGTCGCGAGCAGCGTCGGGTCCGAGCCGGCGGTGTCGGGCTCGGTCATCGAGAACGCCGAGCGCAGGTCGCCCGCGAGCAGCGGCTCGAGCCAGCGGCGCTTCTGGTCCGGCGTCCCGGCGAGCGCGAGGATCTCGGCGTTGCCCGAGTCGGGCGCGTTGTTGCCGAACACGAACGGCGCGTAGGGCGAGCTGCCGAGGATCTCGTGCATCAGGCCGAGCTTGACCTGGCCGAAGCCCTGCCCGCCCAGCTCGGGCGGCAGGTGCGCAGCCCACAGCCCGCGCTCCTTGACCTCGTCGCGCAGTGGCGCGATCGCGCGCTCGAAGCCGTCCTGGCCGAGCTCCTCGAAGACGGTCTCGATCGGCCAGACCTCGGCGCGGACGAAGTCGGCCATCCAGTCCAGCTTGCGCTGGAACTCCGGCTCGGTCGAGAAGTCCCAGGCCATCCGTTTCGTAGGGTGACACGCGATGAGCCTGCTCGCGGTGGCTGCCGCCTGCGCGGTGGTCGTCGGCGCCGCGCTCCAGTCGTCGATCGGCTTCGGCTTCGCGCTCGT
This sequence comes from uncultured Solirubrobacteraceae bacterium, assembly GCA_963721315.1. GTDB lineage: Bacteria > Actinomycetota > Thermoleophilia > Solirubrobacterales > Solirubrobacteraceae > DASQMT01. Next base: position 314,420 of record CAVRIU010000011.1, on the reverse strand, counting down.
CGCGGCGCCGCTGCTGTTCGCTGCCGCCTCGCCGGCCGAGGCGGTCGGGCTGCTGATCGTGCTCGGGCTCGAGATCGGCCTGCTTACGCTGCTGACCGAGCGGCGCCGTCCCGAGCCCGTCTGGCGCGACGCCCTGTCCGTGATCGCCTGGTCGCTGCCCGGCGCGCTCGCCGGCGTCGCGGTGCTGCGCTCGCTCGACGAGATCGCGCTGCAGCTGCTCGTGACCGCCGGCGTCGTGTGCGCGCTCGTCGTGAACCTGCGCGCCGTCGCGGCGCGCGCCGCCGCCGCCCGGCTCTGCGCACGAGCCGCCGCGCTGGGCACGGCCCGCGGCCGGGCTGCTCGCCGGCGCGCTGAACACGTCGACCGGCACCGGTGGGCCGCCGGTCGTCCTGCTGCTGATGTCGCGCGGCCTGCGGCCCGGCGTGGTGCGCGACACGCTGACCGTCGCGTTCGTCGGCTTCGCACCGGTGAGCGCCACCGCGCTGGCGCTGACCAGCACCGGCGACGCCGTGCCCGAAGCCGCCGCGCTGGCGGCGCTCGTCCCGCTGACCGCGCTCGGGCACGTCGCCGGGCGCCCGGTGTTCGCGCGCCTCGCAGCGGGTCACAGCTACGAGCGCGTGCTCACGATCGTGCTGCTCCGCGACGATCGCGGCGGGCCTGCTCGGCGTGCTGCTGTGACGGCTCCAAACCGGGTATAGGGTGAGCGCGGATGACGCAAGCAGCACGGAGACCGGCTGACCGCGGTGGACGCATCCTTCCTCGCGCAGGAGGGCCCCAACGCGCACATGCACGTCGGCGCCGTGATGATCTTCCAGGGCCCGCCGCCGGTCTTCGACGAGCTCGCCGATCACGTGCGCGCGCGCCTGCATCTGGTGCCGCGCTTCCGCCAGAAGCTCGCGTTCCCGCCGCTCGAGACCGGCCGGCCGCTGTGGGTCGACGACCCGAGCTTCAACCTCGAGTACCACGTGCGCCACACCGCCCTGCCGTCGCCCGGCTCGGAGGAGCAGTTGCGCGCGCTCGCCGCGCGCGTGCACTCGCAGGCGCTCGACCGGACCAAGCCGCTGTGGGAGCTGTGGCTCGTGCAGGGCCTCGAGGGCGGGCGCTTCGCGCTGCTGTCGAAGACCCATCACGCGCTCGTCGACGGCAGCTCGGGCGTCGACCTCGTGACGGTGCTGTTCGACCTGCAGCCGGTCGCGCAAGAGGTCGAGCACCCCGACTCGCCGTGGGTGCCGCGCACGACGCCGAGCGCGCTCGACATGGCCGCGCGCGGCATCCGCGGCCTGGTCGGCCTGCCGTTCGACGCGGCGGCGCGCGCGGCGCGCGCGACGACGCGGCCGGGCGAGACGCTGGCGGGGACGCGCGAGGCGCTCGAGGGCGTCGGCGAGATCGTCTGGGCGGGTCTGAACCCGGCGCCGGACACGCCGCTCAACGTCGAGATCGGCCCGCACCGCCGGCTGCTGTGGGTGCGCCACGAGCTGACCGACTTCAAGCGCGTCAAGTATGCGCTCGGCGGCACCGTCAACGACGTCGTGCTCGCCGTCGTCGCCGGCGCGCTGCGCCAATGGCTGCAGTCGCGCGGCGTGCGCACCGAGGGGCTCGAGCTGCGCGCGCTCGTGCCGGTCTCGACGCGCGCGCGCCACGAGCATCACCAGCTCGGCAACCGGCTCGCGGCGATGCGCGCGCCGTTGCCGGTGTACATCGAGGACCCCGCCGCCCGGCTGCGCGTCGTGCGCGAGGCGATGGACGGCCTGAAGGACTCAAAGCAGGCGATCGGCGCCGAGGTGCTCGCCGGGATGCAGGCGCTCGCGCCCCCGACGCTGCTCGCGCAGGCATCGCGGCTGAACTTCTCGACGCGGCTGTTCAACCTGATCGTCACCAACGTGCCCGGTCCGCAGTTCCCGCTCTACGTGCTCGGGCGCCGGCTGCAAGACCTCTTCCCGGTGGCGTTCCTGCCCAAGCGCCACGCGCTCGCCGTCGCGATCATGTCCTACGACGGCGGGATGGACTTCGGCCTGCTCGGCGACTACGACGCGATGCCCGACCTCGAGCAGCTCGCCGAGATGCTCGACGACGAGCCTGGCGGAGCTGCTGGTGGCGGCGGGCGAGCCGGAGCGGAACGGGAAGCTCAGTAGCCGAGCGCGAACTTCGCGTCCTCGGACATCTTCTCGGGCGACCAGGGAGGCGTGAAGACCATCGAGGTGACGACCTCGGTCACCTCGGGCAGCTCGCCGACGAACTCCTGCATCTGCTCGGAGACCTGCGGCCCGATCGGGCAGGCCGGAGTGGTCAGCGTGAACGTCACGCTGACGGTGCCGCCGTCGATCTCGACGCCGTAGATCAGTCCCAGCTCGACGAAATCGAGGCCCAGCTCGGGGTCGATCACGTTGCTGAGGGCGTCGATCACGTCATCTTCGTCGACCATGGGCTTGAGTCTAGCCGCGGATTTGTCTAGCTTCCTGCCCATCGTCTCGTTCGACGAACAACTAGGCGTCCTGCGCGTCACCGGGGAGGAGGACCGCACGACGATCGGGCATCGCCGGCGTCCGCTCTCCGCGGCGCTCAAGGCGACGCGCGACGTGATCGTCGACCTGTCCGAGCTGGACTTCGCCGATCCCTCGCTGATGATCGACCTCGCGTGCCTGGCCCAGCGGCTGCGCGCGCGCGGCCGCACGCTCTCGCCTGCGCCATCCCAAGCCGCCCGTGCGCAGGCTGATCGAGCTCGTCGGGCTGCACCGGCTGCCGTCCGTGCGCATGATCGCGTCGCAGCCGGCGGCCGGCCTGGCGTAGCGGCATGGCGGTTACTGCCGCTTGACCTGCGGCGCGTAGCCTGTCGGCGATGCCCTTCCTGCTCGTCGCACTGTTCATCGCGGTCCCGATCGCCGAGCTCGCGGTGATCATCCAGGTCGGTGAGGCGATCGGGGTCTGGTGGACGATCGCGATCCTCGTCGCGGACTCGATGCTCGGCTCGCTGCTGATGCGCTCGCAGGGGCGAGCCGTGTGGCGGCGCTTCAACACCGCGCTCCAGAGCGGGCGGCCGCCGGCGCGCGAGGTGGCGGACGGCGTGCTCGTGATCTTCGGCGGCGCGCTGCTGCTGACGCCCGGCTTCATCACCGACATCTTCGGCTTGCTGTTGCTGCTGCCGCCGACGCGTGCGGTGATCAGGCGCGTGTTCCTGCGCGAGGCGATGCGGCGCATCACGGTCTCACTGACCGGCGCCGCGCGGATGCCGCGCCGCGACGTGCGGCGCGACGACGACCTGGAGGGCACGGCGACCGACGCCGACTCCAGGCCCGGCCTCGGCGCGTGACCGCCGCAGCCGAAGAGACGCTGCGCGACGCACCCACCGACAGCGTCACGTTCGCGTTCGGCGACCGCTCCGCAGAGCTCTACGGCCTCGTCCGGCTCGGGCTCTCGCGCTCGGCCGAGGGCCCGCGCCAGGGCAGCGCGCTGGCGCTCCTGTTCGCCGGTCGTGAGCCCGTCGCGGCGCTGGCGCAGGGCGCGCTGCCGCTGGCGGACGGCGACGGCTGGGAGGCGCTCGAGCTCGCCGGCCTGCGCGCGACGGTAGAAGCGCCGCTCGACCGCTGGAGCGTGAGCTTCGACGCTGAGGACGGCCAGGGCTTTGCGCTCGAGTTCGCGGCACTCGGCGCCCCCGCCGCGCTCGGCCCCGACGACGCCGTCGGCCGGCTCGGCGGGATGGCGGGCTACGACCAGCCGTGCGGCGTGCGCGGGACGGTCCGGGCCGGCGGCCGCTCGCGGCCGTTCGACGGACTCGGCCAGCGCGGGCACGCGTGGGGCGACGCCGACTGGGAGCGCATCGAGCTCGCCCGCACGGTGACCGCGTGGACCCACGGCGCCTGCGCGACGCTGACCGCGATCCGGCCCGCCGGGGCGCAGGACCACGCCGCGGAGGCGACCTGGGCAGCGCTGTGGGAGCCCGAGGCCGTGCTCGCGGTCGAGCACGGGCGGCTCTCGACGACCTACGACTCCGATGGTCACACGCGCCGCGCCGGTCTCGAGCTCTGGGCGGCGGGCGCCGAATGGCCGCGTCGCGCGGCGGGCGAGGTGCTGTGCGGCTCGTCGCTCGACCTCGGCGCGCTGCGGCTCGACTGCTCGTTCTTCGGCTGGCACCTCGACGGACAGGCCGGCGTCGGCCGCTACGACATCGTCCGCCGCGCCGCCTGACCCGGCGGCCGCGGCGGGCGGCGTCGGCGCCGTACGGCTTCCGCAGCGCCGGTCGCCGTACGGCTTCCACGGCGCCGCCCGAATCAGAACGGCAGCGGGCGGCGCAGGCCCGGCAGCCGCCAGCGCAACCGGCGCCAGCGGCGGAAGCCGGCCAGAGTTGCGATCGGCAGCGCCACGCGGCGGCTCAGTTGTCCGAGCCGAGCCGGTCCCAGCAGTACAGCTCGACGCATTCGGCGACCAGCTCCTCGCAGCGGTTCCGCGAGAGCCAGGGAAGCACCGTCTCCAGCGCCTGCTCCTCGGCCACGCCGGCGTTGAACGCGTCCTCGCCGCGCAAGCCGGCCGCGATCTTCAGCGCCTCGCGCCGGTTCTCGCCGAGCCCCGGAAACGCATTGAGCAGGAAGTCCTTGTTGGCGATCGGGGTCCCGACCTCGAGCGAGGCGTGCCACGCCGCCAGCATCGACAAGTCGTGCTCGTCGAGGTCATGCACGGCCTTGGCGTAGTGCGAGGCGAGCTCCTCGTCCGGGATCTCGTCGACCCAGGCGCGGACCAGCTCACCCAGCAGCTGCCGCCGGGCCTCACGCCCGACGGACTCGGCGATGACGCGGATGGCGTCCTGCGGTTCGATGAAGCACAGGGGCATGCGCGTCAAGGTACGCCCAGGCCCGGACGGCAAAACCGCCCGCCTTCCTCGCCGCACGACACCGGTTTCCGCGGGATGCCAGGATTGCGACGATGGATCCCGATGCGGCGGAGGTGAAGGCGTCCGGTGGCGTCGTGTGGCGCCGCTCGCGAGATCGGATCGAAGTCGTCGTCGTACACCGGCCGCGCTACGACGACTGGTCGCTGCCCAAGGGCAAGCTCGACAAGGGCGAGAGCTGGGAGCAGGCCGCCCTGCGCGAGGTCGAGGAGGAGGTCGGCCTGCGCTGCCGCCTCGGCGCCGAGCTTGCGCCCGCGCGCTACCGCGACAACAAGGGGCGCGACAAGGCCGTCCGCTACTGGCTGATGGAGCCGGAGGACGACGCCGCGCCCTTCTCGCCGAACGACGAGGTGGACGAGATGCGCTGGATCGACGTCGCGGCTGCCGCCGCACTGCTCAGCTACCCGCGCGACGCGGAGCTCGTGCGCGAGGCGGAAGGACGCGTATGAACCGCGAGCGCTTTCCCGGCGCGGCCGGAAGCTGGGCGCGCCTGGACGGCCCGGCCGGCACCCAGATGGTCGACAGCGCGATCGACGCGATGGACGCGTGGATGCGCTCCGGGCGCGGCGCCAACCACGGCGGCGCGTTCGCCGCGGCGCATGCCACCGACGAGTGCGTCGAGCAGGCGCGCGCGGCGGTCGGCCGGCTGCTCGGCGCCGAGCCGGAGAGCGTCGCCTTCGGCCCCTCGATGACCGCGATGACGATGCGGCTCTCCGCCGCCGTCGGGCGCACGCTGGCGCCCGGTGACGAGGTCGTCGTCACGCGGCTCGACCACGACGCCAACGTGCGCCCGTGGGTGATCGCGGCCGAGCGCGCCGGCGCGACCGTGCGCTGGGCGGAGCCGGATCGCGACACGCTCGCGCTGCCCGCCGCGCGCCGTCGAGGCCGTGCTGTCCGAGCGCACGCGCTGGGTCGCGGTGACGGCGGCGTCGAACGCGATGGGCACCGTGCCCGAGCTCGACGCGATCGTCGCCGCCGCGCACGCGGCCGGCGCGCGCATCTCGCTCGACGCGGTCGCGGCCGCGCCGCACCGGCCGCTCGACCTCGCAGCGCTCGGCGCCGACACGCTCGCCTGCTCGTCCTACAAGTGGTACGGCCCGCACATCGGCATCCTCTGCGGCGCGCCGGGGGTGCTGGCCGAGCTGATGCCCGACAAGCTCGAGCCCTCGCCCGACGAGCCACCCGACCGGTTCGAGCTGGGAACGCTCCCGTTCGAGTCGCTCGCCGGCGTGACGGCGGCGGCGGAGTACATGCTCGAGGTCGGCTTCGACGCGATCAGGGCGCACGAGGAGGGGCTGCTCGCGATCGCCGCCACCGGGTCTGGCCGAGATCGACGGCGTCACGCTCTACGGCGACCCGCCCGACCGCGTGCCGACGCTGATGTTCAACGTCGCCGGCCACACCTCCGACGAGGTCGCGACGGCGCTGGCCGAGCGCGAGATCGCCGTCTGGCACGGCAACTACTACGCCTCCGAGCTCGAGCGCTTCCTCGGCCTGGAGCCGCACGGCGCCGTCCGTGCCGGGTTCGTGCAGTACAACGACGCCGAGGACGCGCGGCGGCTGGTCGAGGCGGTGCGAGAGGTGGCTCGGGGGCGGTCGGGACGGCCGCGGCGTCCGCCGTCGCAGGAGGCGCCGGCCTGAGCGAACGTCAACTGCCGCATTGAAGGGGAGGACGGAGCGTGGTGGCGCTTCCGCGGAAGCGCCCTTCGCGAGCGAGTGCACGCGACGCGGCGGCACCGCGAACGTCCGTGAGTCCGTCCCATACCCGTACTGACGGACGTTCGGCGATCGGCACGCTGCGGCGCGAACGTCGTCAGGGCCGCCGTATCGGGGCACTGATCGACGTTCGCCGCGGGAGCGCCGCCGGCACCCGAACCCTCCCCCTCACTGCCGCCGTTGACGTTCGTCAAGCGCCTACGCCGGCGCCAACGCCGGCTCACCCCGCGCCTCCGGCCACTGCACCACGACGACGGCCAACAGCACCAGCGCGCCGCCGGCAACCTGCACCGCCGCCAGCGACTCGCCGAACACGAGCGCGGCCAGGACGACCGTCACGACCGGCTCGAACACGGACAGGATCGCCGCCGCGACGGGCCGACGCGCTCCAGCCCGGCGAAGAACGTGAGGATCGCGAAGACCGTGCTGGCGAGCGCGATCGCGCCGATCCAGCCCCAGCCGGCCGCGCCGAACGCCGAGCTCCGGCCCGCCGCGCACGACGGCCGCGAGCGCGAAGGTCACCGTCGCGCCCGTGCAGACCAGCGCCGCGAGCGCGAGCAGCGGGATCCCGGCTCACGATGCGGTCGCCGACGAGGATGTAAGTCGTGTAGGCGAGCGCCGCGCCGAAGCCCATCGCGGCGGCCAGCGTGTCGAAGCTCCCGCTCGCCGCGCCCGCGAGCACCAGCGCCGCACCGGCGGAAGCGGCCACCAACCCGACGATCCGCCGCGCCGACGCGCGCTCGCGACCGAGCGCGATCGCCGCCGACGCAGACGAACACCGGGTACGTGTAGAGGATCAGCGCCAGCAGCGACGCGTCCATCCGGTCGAGCGCGGAGAAGAACAGCCCGGACTGGGTCGCGTAGCCGATCGCCCCCAGCGCCAGCGCCGTCAGCGCGGCCCGGCGCGAGAGCCCGCGCAACGCGCCGCGCGCCCAGGCGATCGCAAGCAGCATCGCCGCGGCGAGCGCGAAGCGCACGAGCAGCAGGTCGCCGACGCCGACGTCCTGCTCGTAGGCGAGCTTGCCGAAGATCGCCATCGTGCCGAAGCCGGCAGCCGAGAGGATGCAGAGCAGCGCTCCCACCGAAGCGCGCTCTAGAAGCGGCGCGTCGGCTGGTCGTCGGCGCTGGGGCGCATCAGCCCGCCGCCGCGCGCGGCGCCGGATCAGGTAGACGATCCCGACCGAGAAGACCAGCGCGGCGAGGAAGCCGGGCGCCGCGCTCGTCGCCGAAGAGCAGGTAGAAGACGACCCCGGCGAGCAGCGAGCCCGCGAGCCCGACGGCCATCGTCTGGAGCAGCGACAGCGGGTCCTTGCCGGGCAGCGCCAGCGCGCGAACGCGCCGATGAAGAGGCCCTGGACGGCGAGCAGCAGGATCAGCAGCGACAGGCTCACGACTGCCGGCTCGTCCCGGTCTGCGGCACGCCGACGGGATCGGCGACGGCGTCGCGCTCGTCGTCGGCGCGCATCGCCTGCTCCGCCGCGGCCATGTCCGCGAGCGCGCGCTTGTAGTCGTGCGGCATCACCTTGACGAAGCGCGGCAGCCACGTCGTCCCAGTCCTCGAGGATCCGCGCGGCGACCGGCGAGAGCGTGCGCAGGTGGTGCTCCTCGATCAGCGCGTGCAGCTCGATCGCGTCGGTCTCGTCGATCTCGTCGAACCCGACCAGCTCCATGTTGCAGCGCGCCGCGAACGCGCCGCTCGGCGTCGAGCACGTAGGCGATCCCGCCGCTCATGCCCGCGGCGAAGTTGCGCCCGGTGGGCCCGAGGATCACGACGCGCCCGCCGGTCATGTACTCGCAGCCGTGGTCGCCGACGCCCTCGACGACCGCGCCGACGCCCGAGTTGCGGACCGCGAAGCGCTCGCCCGCGAGGCCGCGGAAGAACGCGCGGCCCGACGTCGCGCCGTAGAGCACCGTGTTGCCGACGATCACGTTCTCCTCGGCGACGAAGCCGGCGTCGTCGGGCGGCCGCACGGAGATCACGCCGCCCGACAGTCCCTTGCCGCAGTAGTCGTTGGCGTCGCCGATCAGCGACAGCTCGACGCCGGGCGCGAGCCACGCGCCGAACGACTGCCCGGCGGAGCCGCGCAGGTCGAAGCGGATCGTCTCCGGCGGCAGCCCGGCGGCGCCGTGGACCTTGGCGACCCAGTGCGAGAGCAGCCCGCCGACCGTGCGGTTGACGTTGCGCACCGCGAACTGCCCGGTGACCGGGCGGCGATGGTCGATCGCGTCGCGCGCGGCCTCGATCAGCTCCCAGTCCAGCGCGCCCGGCAGCGGCGAGGCCTGCGGCCGCACGCGCCGGCGCGGCGCGTCGGGCGGCGCCGTCGGGCGCGGCCGAGCACGAGCGAGAGGTCGATCGCCGCGCGCCTTCCAGTGGTCGACCGCCGGCGCCGCCTCGAGCAGGTCGGTGCGGCCGACGAGGTCCTCGTAGCGGCGGACGCCGAGCCGCGCCATCAGCTCGCGCGCCTCCTCGGCGACGAAGAACAGGTAGTCGACGACGTGCTCGGGCGTGCCCTCGAAGCGCTTGCGCAGCTCGGGGTCCTGCGTCGCGATCCCGACCGGGCACGTGTTCAGGTGGCAGGCGCGCATCATGATGCAGCCCGCGGCGATCAGCGGCGCGGTGGCGAAGCCGACCTCGTCGGCGCCGAGCAGCGCCGCGATCACGACGTCGCGCCCGGTCTTCATCTGCCCGTCGGCCTGCACCCAGACGCGCGAGCGCAGGTCGTTGAGCACGAGCGTCTGCTGCGTCTCGGCCAGGCCGATCTCCCACGGCACGCCGGCCGACTGGAGCGAGGAGAGCGGCGACGCGCCCGTGCCGCCGTCGTGGCCGGAGATCAGGATGTGGTCGGCGTTGGCCTTCGCCACGCCGGCGGCGACGGTGCCGACCCCGACCTCGGCGACCAGCTTGACCGAGATGCGCGCGACCGGGTTGGCGCAGCGCAGGTCGTAGATCAGCTGCTTGAGGTCCTCGATCGAGTAGATGTCGTGGTGCGGCGGCGGCGAGATCAGGCCGACGCCCGGCGTCGAGGCGCGGATGCTTGCCGATGTAGCCGTCGACCTTGTGGCCGGGCAGCTGGCCGCCCTCGCCGGGCTTCGCGCCCTGGGCCATCTTGATCTGGATCTCGTCGGCGTTCGTGAGGTAGTGCACCGTCACGCCGAAGCGGCCGGACGCGACCTGCTTGATCGCCGAGCGGCGCGAGTCGCCGTTGGGATCGGGCACGTAGCGCGCGGCGTCCTCCCCGCCCTCGCCGGTGTTGGACCTGCCGCCGATCCGGTTCATCGCGATCGCGAGCGTCTCGTGCGCCTCGCGCGAGAGCGAGCCCGAGCGACATCGCGCCGGTCGCGAAGCGCTTGACGATCTCGCTCGCCGGCTCGACCTCGTCGAGCGGCGACGCGGGCCGTCGGCGAAGCGCAGCCCGAGCAGCCCGCGCAGCGACGCGCGGCGCGTGGTCGCCTCGTTCATCTCCGCCGCCCACTCGTCGTAGCTCGGGCGACCGCCGTGGCGCACCGCCTGCTGGAGCTTGGCGATCGCCTGCGGGTTCCACTGGTGCTGCTCGCCGTCGCGCCGCCAGGCGTAGATCCCGCCGACCGGCAGCAGCTCGGACGCCTCGGGATAGGCGCGCAGGTGGCGCGTCGAGCGTCTCGCGCGCGAGCACGTCGAGCCCGATCCCGCCGATCCGCGACGCGGTGCCGGTGAAGTGGCGCTCGATCAGGTCGGGGGCGAGCCCGACCGCCTCGAAGATCTGCGCGCCGTTGTAGGACTGGATCGTCGAGATGCCCATCTTCGAGAGCGTCTTGAGCAGCCCCTTGCCGATCGCCTTGACGACGTTGCGCTCGGCCGTGCTCGAGCTCGCCCGGCTCGGCGACCTCCGTCAGCGACTCGAGCATCAGGTACGGGTTGATCGCCGAGGCGCCGTAGCCGATCAGCGTCGCGAAGTGGTGCACCTCGCGCGGCTCGCCGGACTCGAGCACGAGGCCCGCCTGCAGCCGCGTGCCCTCGCGCACGAGGTGGTGGTGCGACGGCGGCGACCGCCAGCAGCGACGGGATCGCGGCGCGCTCGCGCCCGACCCCGCGGTCGGACAGCACGAGCACGTTGGCGCCGTAGGCGATCGCCTCGGCCGCCTGCTCGCAGATCCGCTGCACGGCCCGCGCCATGCCCTCGGGCCCGTCGTCGACCGCGCCACGTGATCGGGATCGTGTGCGTGCGGAACACGGACGAGTCGACGCCGCGCAGCGCCTCGAGCTCGGCGTTGCGCAGGATCGGGTGCGGGATCACGAGCTGGTGCGCGTGGTCGGGGCCCTCGGTGAGCAGGTTGGCCTCCGAGCCGACGCCCGTGCGGATCGACATCACGACCGACTCGCGGATCGGGTCGATCGGCGGGTTCGTGACCTGCGCGAACAGCTGCTTGAAGTAGGAGAACAGCGGCGGCGCCTGATCCGACAGCACGGCGAGCGCGACGTCGTTGCCCATCGACCCGATCGGCTCCTCGCCCTTGGCGGCCATCGGCGCCAGCAGCACGCGCAGGTCCTCCTGCGTGTAGCCGAACGCGAGCTGGCGCGTGCGCAGCGGCTCGCGCGGCTCGCGACCCTGGCGCTCGGGCAGGTCCTCCAGGCGCACGACGCCCGCGCCGTACCACTCGCCGTACGGCTTGGCGCGTCGCGACCTGCGCCTTGACCTCCTCGTCGCCGACGATCCGGCCCTCGTCGAGGTCGACCAGGAACAGCTTGCCCGGCTGCAGCCGGCCCTTGCGCAGGACGTTGGCGGCCGGCTCGTCGAGCACGCCCGACTCCGACGCGAGCACGACCCAGCCGTCGCGCGTCTCCATCCAGCGGCCCGGGCGCAGGCCGTTGCGGTCGAGCGTCGCGCCGATCACGCGGCCGTCGGTGAAGCGAGATCGCGGCCGGCCCGTCCCACGGCTCCATCACGCAGGAGTGGAACGCGTAGAACGCGCGCAGGTGCTCGGGCAGGTCGTCGCGCTCCTCCCACGCCTCCGGCACCATCATCATCAGCGCGTGCGGCAGGCTGCGGCCCGCGAGCACGAGCAGCTCGAGCACGTTGTCGAACGTCGCCGAGTCCGAGCCGCCCGGGCGCACGACCGGCAGCACCTTCTCGAGGTCGGCGCCGAACAGCTCGGAGGCGAGCTGCGACTCGCGCGCGCGCATCCAGTTGACGTTGCCGCGCAGCGTGTTGATCTCGCCGTTGTGGGCGATGTAGCGGTACGGGTGCGCGAGCTCCCAGCTCGGGAACGTGTTGGTCGAGAAGCGCGAGTGCACGAGCGCGAGCGCGGTCTTCGTGCGCGGGTCCTGCAGGTCGGGGTAGTAGCCGAGCAGCTGCGGGGCCGTGAGCATGCCCTTGTAGACGATCGTGCGGCTGGAGAACGAGGGGATCACGAGGTCGGGCCCGGCGGCCAGCTCGGCCACGCGGCGGATCACGTAGAGCTTGCGCTCGAACGCGTCCCGGTCGCGCGGCGAGCTCCGGCGAGGCGGCCACGACGAGCTGCTTGATGTAGGGCGCGAACCAGTTGGCGGTGATGCCGACGTAGTCCTTCTCGACCGGGATGTCGCGCCAGGTCACGATGCGCTGGCCCTCCGCCTCGCACGGTGTCGGCGAGCAGCCGCTCGAGCTCGGCGCGGCGCTCGTCGTCCTGCGGCAGGAAGCAGACCGCGACGCCGTACTGCGCCGGCGGGCGGCAGCTCGGCGCCGATCACGCCGCGCAGCAGCTCGTCGGGCAGCTGCAGCAGCATGCCGGCGCCGTCGCCGGTGTTCGGGTCGGCGCCGGCCGCGCCGCGGTGCTCGAGGTTCTCGAGGGCGGTGATCGCCCGCTGGACCGTCTCGTGGCTCGGCTCGCCGCTCAGCCGCGCGACGAACGCGACGCCGCAGGCGTCGTGCTCGTATCCCGGGTCGTACAGTCCGACCGGCTCGGTCGGCCGTTGGCGTGGCGGCAAGCGAGTGCTCCCGAAGGGCGCGGCGTGGGCACTGGAAGCCCGAAAGGTAGCAGCGCCCGGGGCCGCGATCGGCGGCGCTAGGGTCCGCTCGATGGCACCAGTGCGCGAGGTGACGGTGCTCGCGGCGGGCGGCACGATCGCGATGGCCGGCGAGGGCGGCGCCGCTCCCGCGCTCGACGCCGCCGCGCTCGTCGCCGCCGTGCCGGCGCTGGCGCACGTGCCCGGGCTGCAGGCGCGCTCGCTCGGCGGCTGGCCCGGCGTGCACGTGAGCGCGGCCGACGCGCTCGCGATCGCCCGCGCGGCAGCCGCCGAGGCGGCCGCCGGCCGCGGCGTCGTGGTGACGCACGGCACCGACACGCTCGAGGAGACCGCCGTGCTGTGCCACCTGCTGCACGGCGGCGACGCCCCGATCGTGCTGACCGGCGCGATCCGTCCCGCCTCGGCCGCCGGCGCCGACGGGCCGGCGAACCTGCTCGACGCCGTGCGGGCGGCCGGCGACAGCGCGACCGCCGGGGCCGGCGCGCTGGTCGTGTTCGCCGGCGAGCTGCACGCCGCGAGCGCCGTGCGCAAGTCCGACTCGGTCTCGCCGCGCGCGTTCTCCTCGCCGCGCAGCGGACCGCTGGGCCGGGTCAGCGAGCAGAGCGTCGAGGTCTGGTCGGTGCCCGCGCGCCGCCCGCCGCTGCCGGTCGCGCAGCTCGACGCGCGCGTGGAGATCGTCGCCGCCGGCCTCGGCAGCGACGGCGCTCTGGTGGAGGCGGCGCTCGCGGCCGGCGTCGACGGGCTCGTCGCCGTGCTGCTCGGCGCCGGCCACGCCCCGCCGCTGTTCCTGGCCGCCTGCCGGTCCGCGGCGCAGCGCGTGCCGGTGGTCGCCTGCGTGCGGCCGCAGTCGGGCCGCATCCTGCGCGCGACATACGGCTTCGAGGGCGCCGAGCGCGATGTCCGCGGGGCCGGGCTTGATGCCGGCGCCCGCGCTCTCGCCCGCCGCCGCGCGGATCACCCTGATGGCCTGCCTGGGAGCGGGCTACAGCCACGTCGCGACCGCCGCCGTGTTCGCGTCCGCGGACCCCTAGCGGCGGGGTTCACGCGAGCGTAACAACACGTGACCCGAACGGTCACAAACAGCCTGCACTTCGCGTGGATCGTGGGTTGCGATGAAAGAGCCGCACGACCCGGCGGCGAGCCGCGCCGACCTGCACTGCCACTCGACCGCGTCAGCGGTCGCCAAGCTCGGCGTCCAGCACGCGCTGGGGCTGCCCGAGTGCGCGACGCCGCCCGAGGAGGTCCACGCGCTCGCCAAGCGGCGCGGGATGGACTTCGTCACGATCACCGACCACGACACGATCGACGGCGCGCTGGCGATCGCCGACCGCGCCGGACGTGTTCGTCTCGGAGGAGCTGACCGCCGGCTTCCGCGGCGAGCCCCAGCAGGTGCACGTGCTCTGCCTCGGCATCACGCCCGACGACCACGAGTGGCTGCAGGCGCACAGCGACGACGTCGAGGTCGTCGCCGCCTACCTGCACGAGCACGAGATCGCGTGCGCGCTGGCGCACCCGTTCTTCGCGGTCGCGGCGCCGCTGACCGCGCGCCACCGTCGCCGGCTCGCCGAGCTGTTCGACATCTGGGAGGTGCGCAACGGCGCGCGCGACGCCGAGCTGAACCTGCCTGCCGCGGTCTACGTCGAGACGCACGGCGGGATCGGGATCGGCGGCACCGACGACCACGCCGGCATCGACATCGGTCGCACGTACTCCGAGACGCCGCCGCGCCGCGACGCCGGACGGAGTTCCTCGCACACGTGCGCGCCGGTCGCGTGCAGGCGCACGGCGATCACGGCAGCGCCGCCCGCTGGGCGCACAACGCGATGGCGCTGGCGCTGCGGGCGCTCGGCCACGGCCCGGCCGGCCCGCCGCCCGACCCGGCGCGGTGTTGCGGATCGTCGAGCGCGTGATGAGCGAGTCCGAGGACGCGCGGCGAACCGCGTCCGCTGCCGGCGCGCCGACCTCGGCCCCGACGACGCGCGCGCGCTGCTGCGCGCCTGGCTCGCCGCGGTCGAGCTCGATCTGCCCGACGGCGACCTGATCGCCTACCTACAGGCCGACGGCTTCTCGCACGCCGACCTGCAGCGCCGCGCCCGGCGCAGCCACGAGCGCAAGCTCGCGCGTCGCGGTCGGCAAGCTGATCGCGGTCGCCGCCTCGTTCGCGGCCCCGCAGGCGGCCGCGCCGGGCGACCTGCGCGGCGCGGCGCTCGAGCTGTTCGAGGCCTGCGTGCCGGCGATCCCCTACGCGCCCGCCGCGGCGTTCCTCGGGCGCGAGAAGCGGCGGCTGTCGGCGCGCGGCAGCGAGCCGGTGCGCGTCGCGCTGGTCGCCGACGGCGTCGGCAGCATGCACGGCGTCACGCGCACGCTCGACGAGATCCGCGAGCGCGGCGTGCCGGGCTTCGAGGTCGAGGTGATCGGCAGCGACCCGCACGTCGACCGCCGGCTGCCGGCGGTCGCGGAGGTCGAGATCCCGTTCTACCCGGGCCTGCACGTCGGCGTGCCCGGGGTACCCGCGGTCGTCGACGCGCTGGCCGAGGGCCGCTACGGGCTGCTGCACGTCTGCGCGCCCGGCCCCGCCGGCGTGGTGGCCGGCCTGACGGGCCGCATGCTCGGGCTGCCGCTCGCCGGCTCCTACCACACCGAGCTGACCGCGTACGCGCAGCTGCGCTCCGACGACCCGCGCATCGCGCTCGGCGATGCAGCTCGCGCTGAGCGCCTTCTACGGCCAGTGCGGCATCGTCCTCTCCCCCTCCGCCGCGTCCGACGCGAGCCTGCGCGAGCTGGGCATCCCGGCGGAGCGGATCGCGCGCTGGGACCGCGGCGTCGACACGCTGCGCTTCTCTCCCGCGCGGCGCGAGCCGGGCGGCTGCGGCGCCGACCGCGTCAACGTGCTCTACGCCGGCCGGCTCACGCGCGAGAAGGGCGCCGACCTGCTCGCCGACGCGTTCCTCGCTGCCCGCGCGCGCGATCGCGGCTGCACCTGGTGCTCGCCGGCGGCGGGCCGGAGGAGGAGCGGCTGCGCGCACGGCTCGGGCGCGCGGCGACGTTCCTCGGCTGGCTCGAGGGCGACGCGCTGGCCGCGACGTACGCCTCCGCCGACGTCTTCCTGTTCTGCTCGGCGACCGACACGTTCGGCCAGGTCGTGCTCGAGGCGCAGGCGTCCGGCCTGCCGGTCGTCGCGGTCGCGGCGGGCGGCCCGGCCGAGCTGATCGCCGACGGGCGCAGCGGGCTGCTGTGCGCGCCGCGCGCCGAGGCGCTGGGCGGCGCCGTCGCCGGGCTGGCGGGCTCGCGCGCGATGCGCGAGCGGCTCGCGCGCGGCGGGCTGGCGGCGGTGCGCGAGCGCACCTGGGAGGCCGTCCCTGGCCGGCCTCGCCGCGGGCTGGAGCCGCGCGCTCGCGCCGACGGCGGCGGCCGCGCGGGAGGCTGCGTGACGACGGCTCCATACGGAGTCGCGCGCGCCGCGCGCGAACGACGCATCGCGGTCGCGATCCACGACGTCGAGCCGGCGACGTTCGAGCGCTGCGCGCTGATCCGCGACTGGCTCGACGACCACGGCATCGACCGCGCGACGCTGCTCGTGATCCCCGCGCCCGACCTGCACCCGTTCTTCCAGCGCCGCCCCGATCTCGCCGCCTGGCTGCTCGACTGCCGCGACCGCGGCGACGCGATCGCGCAGCACGGCTTCCAGCACCGCCGCGCCGGTCCGGCCGGGCGGCTGCGGCGCCATGGGCCGGAGGCCGAGTTCGCGCACATGGACGCCGACGCCACGCACGCGAGCATCGAGGCGGGCCGCAGGATGCTGATGCTCGCGGGCGTCGGCCGCGCGGCTTCGTCGCGCCCGCGTACGCCTACACGCCGGTGCTGCGCCGCCAGCTCGCGCGACGACTTCGACTGGTGGGCGACGCTGCTGCGGCTCGTCGGCCGCGAGCGCGCATCGCGTCGCGCCGGCGCTCTCGCTGCAGCCGCTCGGCGCTCGGCGTCCGCGCGGGCGCGCTCGCCGCGGGCCGGCTGCTGCGGCTCGACCTGCACCCGGCCGACTTCGACCGTCCGCGGCTCGTGCTCGCGCTCGAGTCGGTGCTGGCGGGCGCGTCGCGCCGCACGCCGGTCACGTACGACGACCTGTGTTGACGTTTGCGCGTCCGACACGGGTAGCGCCGGACGCATGAAGCTGCTCGTCCTGACGCCCGAGCCCGTCGACGCCGACATGCTGCGCTCCGACGCTCGGCGACGAGGTCGAGGGCGCCGAGGTGCTGGTCATCTCGCCGGCCACCAACCAGTCCAAGCTCGCGTTCTGGGTCTCCGACCCCGACGAGGCGATCGCCGAGGCCGAGACCGCCGCAGGAGGAGACCGTCGAGCGACTCGAGGAGGAGGGCATCGACGCGGCGGGCGACACCGGCGAGTCCGAGCCGGCGGTCGCGCTGCAGGACGCGCTGGCGACGTTCGCGGCCGATCGCATCGTCGTCTTCTCGCACCCCGAGGGCGACCGCGACTACCGCGAGGACGAGGGCCTCGCCGACGCCGAGGCGCGCTTCGGCATCCCGGTCACGCACGCCGTGATCGGCCGCTGACGCGGCCACGACGTCGCACAAAGAACCAATTTGTCCTTGTCCTCTCTGTCAGGGCACGATAGGGTCGCGCGCTCGATGGCCGCCGCCCACGACGTCACGCGGACGGGGCGCTTCGGCGCCCGCACCCCCGCGCCCCGAGCCCGACGCCGCGCAGGCGCCGGCTCGCAGGCGAACTCGATCTCGGCCAGCCAGGCGCGCGCGGCGCACCGGCGCGCCGCCCGGCGCGACGAGCTGGCAGTCGCCGCCTGGCTGCGCGAGCTCGCCGGGCGCACTCGCTGACGCCGCGCCGTTTTCCGCGCTGCCGGCGCGGGTAGCCGACTGTCCGAGGCGTCACGTCTGGCAGCCTCTTCGTCCGACCCCGAAATCCCTCGGCTCCCCTCGTAGGAGGCCCTCATGCCCGACACGCCGCTCAAGCAGCTCGCCGCCCACGGCCAGAGCGTCTGGATCGACTTCCTCTCGCGCACGTTCGTCGGCGACGGTGACCTCGAGGCGCTCGTCGCGCGACGGCGTCGCCGGCGTCACCTCGAACCCGACGATCTTCCAGGCGGCGATCGCCGACGGCGACGCCTACGACGAGCAGCTGCGCGAGGTGCTCAAGACCGAGACCGAGCCCAAGGAGGTCTTCCTCGCGCTCGCCGTCGAGGACATCCGCGCCGCCTGCGACATCCTGCGCCCGACCTGGGACGAGGTGGGCGAGAACGCGCGCGACGGCTGGGTCTCGCTCGAGGTCGACCCGAACCTCGCGCACGACACGCAGGGCACGATCGACGGAGGCCAAGCGGCTGCACGCGCTCGTCGACCGGCCGAACCTGTTCGTCAAGATCCCGGCCACGAAGGCGGGCCTGCCGGCGATCGAGGAGTCGATCGCCGCCGGCATCCCGATCAACGTCACGCTGATCTTCTCGCTCGAGCGCCACCGCGAGGTCGCCGAGGCCTACGTGCGCGGCGTGCAGCGGCTCGCCGACGCCGGCGGCGACCTCGAGCGGATGGCGTCGGTCGCCTCGTTCTTCGTCTCGCGCGTCGACACCGAGGCCGACAAGCGGCTCGACGAGGTCGGCGGCCACGACGAGCTCAAGGGCACGCTCGCGATCGCCAACGCCAAGCTCGCCTACGAGACCTACAAGGAGATCTTCGCCGGCGAGCAGTGGGAGGCGCTGCGCGCCAAGGGCGCCTCGGCGCAGCGCTGCCTGTGGGCGTCGACCTCGACGAAGAACCCCGACTACCGCGACGTGATCTACGTCGAGGAGCTGATCGGCCCGCGACACCGTCAACACGATGCCGCGCGAGACCGTCGAGGCGTTCCAGGACCACGGCGAGGTGCGCGACTCGCTCGAGGAGGACGTCGACGGCGCGCGCCGCACGCTCGAGGCGTTCGCGGACGGCCGGGATCGACTACGACGACGTCGTCGAGACGCTCGAGCGCGAGGGCGTCGAGAAGTTCGCCAAGTCGTTCCAGCAGCTGTTCGCCGACGTCGAGGCCAAGCGCGACGCGATGGTGGCGGCATGAGCGCGCCGCAGCGATGAGCGAGCTCGGCCAGCAGCTGCGGGTCGACTCGGTCCGCTGCAGCGCGGCGGCCGGCTCCGGCCACCCGACCTCGTCGATGTCGGCCGCCGACCTGATGGCGGTGCTGCTCGACGGCGGCTACCTGCGGATGGACACGGAGCGACCTCGCCAACCCGGCCAACGACCACCTGATCTTCTCCAAGGGCCACGCGTCGCCGCTCTACTACGCGGTGCTCAAGGCGGCGGGCATCATCGACGACGCCGAGCTGCTGACGTTCCGCAAGCTCGACTCGCGCCTGGAGGGCCACCCGACGCCGCGCATCCCGCCGACCGACGTCGCGACCGGATCGCTCGGCCAGGGTCTGCCGATCGCGGTCGGCGTCGCGCTCGCGGGCGCGCAAGCTCGACCGCCTGCCGTACCGCGTCTGGTGCCTGTGCGGCGACTCCGAGATGGCCGAGGGCTCGATCTGGGAGGCGTTCGAGCACGCCGCCTTCAACGGCCTCGACAACCTGACGGCGATCATCGACGTCAACCGGCTCGGCCAGACGCGCGAGACGATGGTCGGCTGGGACCTCGACCGCTACGTGCGGCGCGCCGAGGCGTTCGGCTGGCACGCGATCGCGATCGACGGCCACGACGTCGACGCGATCGCCGCGGCGTACGACGAGGCGGTCGCGACGACCGGCAGGCCGACGGTGATCGTCGCGCAGACGAAGAAGGGCAAGGGCGTCGCGCGCCGTCGAGGACCAGCCCGGCAAGCACGGCAAGCCGCTCGACGACGCCGAGGCGGCGATCGAGGAGCTCGGCGGCGAGCGCGACCTGCACGGTGCGGATCGCCGCGCCCGAGCGCCGGCGAGCCGCACGTGTTCAGCGCCTCCGGCGGCGAGCTGCCGACGTGGGAGCTCGGCGACGCAGGAGGCGACGCGCAAGGCCTACGGCGAGGCGCTGACCGCGCTCGGCGCGATGCGCGGCGACGTCGTCGCGCTCGACGGCGAGGTGTCGAACTCGACGCACTCCGAGCTGTTCCGCGAGGCGCACGAGGAGCGCTACTTCGAGATGTTCATCGCCGAGCAGCAGATGGTCGCCGCGGCGGTCGGGATGCAGGTGCGCGGCTGGGTGCCGTTCGCCTCGACGTTCGCGGCCTTCCTCTCGCGCGCCTACGACTTCATCCGCATGGCGGCGATCTCGCAGGCCGACATCCGCCTCTCCGGCTCGCACGCCGGCGTCTCGATCGGCGAGGACGGGCCCGTCGCAGATGGCGCTCGAGGACATCGCGTCGTTCCGCGCGATCCACGGCTCGACCGTGCTGCACCCGTCCGACGCGAACCAGACGGCGCAAGCTCGTCGCGGCGATGGCCGACCGCGAGGGCATCTCGTTCATCCGCACGCTGCGCGGCAAGACCGAGGTGCGCACGCCGCCGGACGAGGACGTGACGATCGGCGGCTCGCGGATCGTGCGCGAGGGCGACGACGTCGCGATCGTGGCCTGCGGGATCACCGTCGACCAGGCGTTCGCGGCGGCCGAGAAGCTGGCCGGCGACGGCATCGAGGCGCGCGTGATCGACGCCTACTCGATCAAGCCGATCGACGCCGAGACGCTGCGCGCGGCCGCGCGCGAGTGCGGCGCGATCGTCACGGTCGAGGACCACTGGCCCGAGGGCGGGCTCGGCGACGCGGTGCTCGAGGCGCTCGCCGAGGCCGACGACCGCCCGCCGGTGCGCAAGCTCGCGGTGCGCGAGATGCCGACCTCCGGCACGCCCGACGAGCTGCTGCACTGGGCCGGGATCGACGCCGACGGCATCGCCGACGCGGCGCGGGCGCTGGCGCGCGAGCGGGTGGGGTGAGGGCGGGGCGCGGCGGCGCTGCGCGACGCGTCGCGCGGCAACGTCAACGTGCGGCAGTGAGGGAGCGGTCGCGGATCGCGGGCGGCGCTTCGCGCGGCTGCGCGCGACCGCGCGATGCGTCGCGACGTAGTCGTCGCGCATAGCGGGCATCACTCGCACGCGACGTCCGACCTCGCCGCCCCGGCCGCGATCGAACCCTCCCCTCGATGCCGCAGTTGACGTAGCGCCGCACAGCCGCCCAGCCGCCGGATCGCGCGCCGTGCTCGGGCCGCCCTGGAACGGGATCCCGTCGTCCGGCTCGACGTCGCCGGCGTACTGCCTCGGCGTCGTCGACGCGGCACGTAGCCGAGCGCCGGCGGCAGGTCCCACCAGCCGCGCGTGTTGGCCGAGACGCCGTAGACCGCGAGGAAGCCGTCGACCGGCGCGGTCAGCGCGGCGCGGACGAGCCGCCCGCGCGTCGCCGGGGCTGAGCCAGGTCGAGAGGTCGCGCGCGGTCCGCGGGCGCTGCGCGAACGTGCCGATCCGCAGCGCGACCACCTCGAGCCCGAACTTGTCGGCGTACATCCGGCCGAGCGCCTCCGAGAACGCCTTCGTCGCGCCGTAGAGCCCGTCGGGCCGCGGCGTCGCGCTCGCCGTCGAGCCGCTCGCCGACGCGGTAGAAGCCGGTCGCGCGGCCGGAGCTGGCGACGACGACGCGGCGCACGCCGGCGCGGCGCGCGGCCTCGTAGACGTGGAACGCGCCGTGCAGGTTCGGGCCCGGCGAGCACGTCGAACGCCGCCTCGTCGGGCACCGCGCCGAGGTGGAGCACCGCGTCGCAGCCGGCCGCGAGCGCGTCCCACGGCCGCGGGTCGGCCAGGTCGGCGCGCACGAAGCGCTCGCCCGGCCCCAGCTCGCCCAGCTCCACGCGGTCGGTCAGCACGACCTCCTCGGCCAGCTCGCGCAGCACCGGCCGCACGGCGGTGGCGATCCGGCCCGCCGCGCCGGTCAGCAGCAGCCGCTTCACCCGGGCAGCTCCTGCTCGAGCTCGAGCACCGGCGCGAAGCCGTCGCCGTGCTCGGCGACGCGCGCGAGCACCTCGTCGCTCGTGAACGCCAGCTCGTCGGGATCGCGCGAGCGCAGCACCGCCTCGACCTCGTCCCAGGTCACCGGCGTCGAGACGGTCGGGCGCTCGCGCGCGCGCAGCGAGTAGACGCACACGGTCGTCTTGTGCTCGTCGTTCTGGCTCCAGTCGATGAACACCTTGCCCGCGCGCAGGTCCTTGCGCATCTCGGACACGACGAGCTCGGGGTGGCGGCGCTCGAGCACCTGCGCGACGCCCTGGGCGAACGGCTTCGTCGCGCGGTACGTCGTCGGCGTGTTGAGCGGCACGTAGAGCTGCATCCCCTTCGAGCCGGACGTCTTCGGGAACGCGACGAGCCCGAAGTGGTCGAACGCCTCGCGCAGCCGGCAGGCGACCTCGGCGCACTCGACGATCGTCGCCGGCGGCCCCGGGTCGAGGTCGAACGCCAGCATCGTCGGCGCCTGCGGGACTGTCGGCGTGCGCCAGCGGCGTGTGCATCTCGAGGTCGGCGAGGTTGGCGAGCCAGACGACCGTCGCGAGGTCGTCGACCAGGCAGTAGTCGATGCTCGCGCCCGTTGTGGCGCGATCAGCACGCCGCGCGGTGCGGACCCAGTCGGGCCGGTGGCGCGGGCACTGCTTCTCGTAGAAGAACTGACCGTCGACGCCGTCGGGATAGCGCTTGAGCGTCAGGTGGCGGCCGCGCAGGTGCGGCAGCAGCACCGGCGCGATCCGCGTGTAGTAGTCGATCACCTGGCCCTTGGTGAAGCCCGTCGCGGGATAGAAGACCTTGTCGAGGTTGGAGAGCGAGAGCCGGCGCCCCTCGACCTCGATCTCCATGCGCTTCGCCGCGGGCACCGCGGAGACCGTAGCGGCGCGCCGGTTTCCGCGAGGCTGGCGCCCGGGTAGCCCGCCCGCATGCCCGTGACGCTCGAGGTCCCGACGCCGTCCGATCCCGTCGGCCCGGTCGTGCCCGACACGCCGACCGTGCCCGCCGACCCGGTGCCCGGCCCGGTGGCGCCCGACACGCCGGGCGGCCCCGACGTGCCCGAGCCGAACGATCCGCTGCCGCCCGCTCCCGACGGCCCGGACGTGCCCGCGCCGGATCCGGGCGGGCCAGAGACCGGCTAGTTGCCGGGGCTGCTCGCCGCCGACACCGGCTTCTCGTTCGCCGACCCGTTCGCGGTCGGCCTGCTGTTCATCGGTGTCGCCGTCTTCGCCGCGGTCGGCGCGCTCTCGCACCAGCACGAGCGGGCGTTCTCGGCGAGCCTGATCTACCTCGGGCTCGGCTGCGGCGCGGCGGTCGTGATCAGCGTCTCCGACGTCGGCTGGATCGACCCGATCGACGACGTCTCGCTGATCGACCACCTGACGGAGATCGCGGTCATCATCGCCCTGTTCTCGGCCGGCCTGAAGCTCGACCGGCCGCTGACGTGGCGCGCCTGGGGATCGACCGCGCGGCTGCTGCTGATCGCGATGCCGGTGACGATCGGGCTCGTCGCGCTGCTCGGCTCGCAGCTGCTCGGCCTCTCCGCGGCGGCCGCGCTGCTGCTCGGCGCCTGCCTCGCGCCGACCGACCCGGTGCTCGCGGGCGACATCGGCGTCGGCCCGCCGGGCGACGAGGACGAGCACGAGCCGAACTTCGCGCTCACGTCCGAGGCCGGGCTCAACGACGGCCTCGCGTTCCCGTTCGTGCTCGCCGCGCTCTACATGGCGGGCGAGAGCGGCACGGGCTGGGTCGGCGAATGGCTCGCTGCGGACGTCGTCTACGCGATCGTCGGCGGCACCGCGATCGGCGCAGCGGTCGGGCTCGCGGCGGCCTGGAGCGTCAAGCGCCTGCGCGACCACGAGCTGCTTGCGCCCGCGCTCGACGGCTACCACGCGATCGCGACCGTGCTCGTGATCTACGGCCTCGCCGAGGTGGCCGGGACCTACGGCTTCCTGGCCGCCTTCGCCGGCGGGCTCGCGTTCCGCCGCTACGAGATCGACCACGAGGTCAACGTGAGCGTGCACCAGGGCGCCGAGCTGACCGAGAAGCTGCTCGAGCTCTCCGTGATCCTGCTGCTCGGCTCGCTGCTCACGCTGACCGGGCTCGGGATGCCCGGCTGGGAGGGCTGGCTGCTCGCCGTGCTGCTGCTCGTCGCCGTGCGCCCGCTGGCGTGTCTCGTCGCGCTCGCCGGCTCGCAGCTCGATCGCCCGTCCGACCGCCTGTTCGTGGCCTGGTTCGGCGTGCGCGGCGTCGGCTCGCTGTTCTACGTGACGGTCGCGATCGACGCCGGCGTGCTCGCGGACGGCGAGCGCGAGCTGCTCGTCTGGACCGTGATCGCGTGCGTCCTGCTCTCGATCGTCGTCCACGGCATCAGCGCCGGACCGGCGATGCGGCGGATGATCAGGCCGCCACGCGCTCCAGCCCGGCCGCGCCCGAGCGCCCGTCGATGAGGTCGAGCACCGCCTCCTCGAGCTCGGGCTGGTGGATCGGCAGCTCGCCCGGACGCAGCTTCGCGGTGACGCGCTCGAGCGCCGGGCGGATCGTCAGCCGCGCGTCGAACGCGTCGAACACGCGCGGGTCGATGTAGGAGGCGCGGCAGACCGCCGGCGTGTTGCCGAGGTACATCGCGACCTCGTCGATGGCGCGCTTGACCGCGCGCTTGCGCGCGGTCTTCGTCGCCAGCGATTCGCCCGAGACCGCCAGCGCGACCGCCGCCAGCACGGTCGCGTTCCAGGTGCGGAAGTCCTTGGCGGAGTGGTCGCCGCCCGTCGCCGCCTTGAGGTACTCGTTGATGTCGGGCGAGCGCACGTCGCGCCAGCGGCGGCCGTCCTTGTAGGCGAGCAGCTCCGGCCCGCCCCCGCGCCGGCGCTTCAGCGCGGCGACGATCGCGCACGCGCGCTCGTCGAGCACGCCCTGATGGCGGCGCTGGCCGCTCTTCGCGGGGAAGTCGAAGACCATCACGCCGCCCGGCTCGATCGTCGACGTGCTGCCTTGCAGCAGCGTCGCCAGCCCGAACGACTCGTTCTCCTCGGCGTACTGCTCCGAGCCGATGCGGAAGAAGCCGCGCTCGAGCAGCCGCACCGCGCACGCGAGCACGCAGTCGCGATCGAGCGCGGTGCAGTCGCCGAGGTCGCTGTCGACCTGCGCGGCGCAGCTGCGGCAGCGCCTTCGCGAACTCGCACCATGTCGTCGAACTTCTCGTTGTCGCGGCGCACGCGCCAGGCGTCGTGGTAGCGGTACTGCTTGCGCCCGGCGGCGTCGGTGCCGGTCGCCTGCAGGTGCCCGTTCGGGTACGGGCAGACCCAGACGTCCTCCCAGGCGGGCGGGATCGCCAGCTCGGCGATCCGCGCCAGCACCTCGGGCTCGTCGACGCGGCGCCCGTCCTCGTCGACGTAGGAGAAGCCGCGGCCGCGGCGCACGCGCTTGATCCCGGGACCGGAGCAGTCGGCGCGGCGCAGGCGGGGGGACATGCGACCGTCCGCGCTGCTAGCTCTTCGCCGCGGCCTTCTTGCGCGACGCCGGCTTCTTCTTGCTCTCGGCCTTGCCGTTGCCGCTGCTCTCGCCCTTGACCGCGGCGAGGCTCGCCTCCAGCGCGGCCATCAGATCGGGCACCTTCTTGGGCGCGGGCGCCTCGGGCTGGACCGCGATCTCCTCGCCCGACGCCTTGCGCTCGACCAGCTCGAGCACCTTCTCGCGGTACTCGTCGCGGTACTTCTCGGGCTCGAAGTCGGACGTCAGCGAGTCGATCAGCTGCTGCGCCATCTTGACCTCGCGGTCGGACACCTTGAGGTCCTTCGCCGCCGGCAGGTCCTCGATCTCGATCGGGCGAAACGACCTCGTCGGCGAAGATCATCGTCTCCATCATGAGGACGCCGCCGGGCGCCGGCCGGATCGCGACCAGCTGCTCCTTCGAGCGCAGCACGACGCGCGCGACCGCGACCTTCTCGGACTCCTCCATCGCGTGCAGCAGCAGGCCGTACGCCTTGGCCGCGCCCTTGTCGGGGACGAGGTAGTACGGGTGGTCGTAATAGATCGGGTCGATGTCGGCGAGGTCGACGAAGTCCTCGATGTCGATCGTGCGGCTGCGTCTCGGGGTCGAGCGCCGCGAGCTCGTCGGGCGTGATCACGACGAAATGCTCCTTCGTCAGCTCGTAGCCCTTGACGATGTCCTCGTAGGCGACCTCGTCGTTCGTCCCCGAGTCGACGCGCTTCTGCGATATCCGGTGCCCGGTCTTGCCGTTGAGCTGGTGGAATCGCACCGTCTTGCGGCTCACCGCGGAATACAGCTTGACGGGCACGTTGACGAGCCCGAACGAGATTGCGCCACTCCACATTGACCTTGCCATGGGCACATTGTCCTACCCCGATCGCCGATTCGGCAACGTCCGCACGTCCAGTTGCGCGATCAGCGGCGCGCCAAGTGCACTATCACCGCCACGCAATCGCGCGTTCCACCGGTCACCGTGCGGCGGTGCAGCGCGCGCTCGCGCGCCAGCGGCTCCGCGTCACGGAGCAGCTCGCGCAGTGGATCCGGGCCGAGCTCGGGGTGATATCCGTAGGCGACGAGGGCATCCGGGGCGAGCAGCTCCAGCGCCGCCGCGACGGCCTCCGCGGGCAGGTGCCCGCCGCCGACGGAGCCGACGCAGGCCAGCGTGTTGGGCGCGGCGTCGCGGATCAGCCGCTCCTCGTCTGGCGCCAGCGCGCCCAGCTCGGCGGCGAGATAGGCGCCGTAGACGCCGGGGCGGTCGCGCAGCGCGGCGTCGCGCGCCGCCGGCAGGATGTCGAGCCCGACCACGGGGCGCATCCCCAGCTCCGCGAACGCCTCGCCCGATACGCCGTTGCCCGCGCCAGCGTCGAGGATCCGCACGTCTCCGAGCTCCCAGCCGAGCCGGGCGGCGGCGCGCGCCAGCATTCCCGCCATGCGGGCAGGAGTGCGGCAGCCGAGCCGCCGCTGCACGATCTCCTCGTACAGCCCGGGAACCGCGAAGATGCGCTCGTAGTCATGCAGGAAGATGACTTCGTTTCGCCTGCCAGGCGAGCCGGCTCGTTCCTCGCCGCTCGCCTTCGGCGACGTTACGCGAACCTCCACGTACTCGTCTGCGGCGCCCTCGGGGGACTGCGGCGGGAAGCGGACCTCGAAGCTCATCCGAAGCGCACGTCCTCGGGCGCGACGTCGTCGCGCAGCCCCTTGTACGACGGCTGGCGCAGCGTGCCGGCATTGGTGCGCTCGTTGAAGTCGACGCGCGCGACGAGCCGCGGCTCGACGAAGCGGGTGAGCTTCGGCGGCTGGCGCCCCGTGAACGGGCTGTCCGTCGTCGCGAGCGACGTCGAGCAGCCCGCCGAGCCGCGCCAGCTCGGCCTGCGTGAACCCGGTGCCGACCCGCCCGGCATAGCGCAGCACGCCCTGCTCATCCGGGATCCCGATCACGAGCGCTCCCAGCCGCCCGGCGCGACCGCCGTCGCCCGGCAGCCAGCCGCCGACGACGGCGTCGGTCGAGCTGACGTTCTTGACCTTGACCCAGCCCTGCGAGCGGCGGCCCGGCACGTACGGGCAGTCCAGCCGCTTGGCGATCACCCCCTCGAGCTGCTGCGCGCGCGTCAGCTCGAGCAGCGCGCCGCCGTCGCCGACGTGGTGCGCCGGCGCCTGCCACGTCGGCCCGCTCAGCTCCAGCTCGGCCAGCGCCGCGCGGCGCTCGTCGTAGCGCAGCCCCATCAGCGAGCGGCCGTCGAGGTAGAGCAGGTCGAACGCGATGTAGTGCACGGGGTCGTCGCGCGCCAGCCGCCGCACGGCGTGCTCGGAGGTGAGGTGCATGCGCCCCTGCAGCTTCTGGA
The DNA here is from genome assembly GCA_963721315.1 of uncultured Solirubrobacteraceae bacterium. Classification (GTDB taxonomy): domain Bacteria; phylum Actinomycetota; class Thermoleophilia; order Solirubrobacterales; family Solirubrobacteraceae; genus DASQMT01. Next base: position 287,045 of record CAVRIU010000011.1, on the reverse strand, counting down.
AGCTCGGCCGCGCGCCGTCGAACGCCACGACCTCGCCGTCGAGCACCACCTCGCGCCCCGCCAGCGCCTCCGCCAGCGGACGCAGCTCCGGGTAGCGCGCGGTCACGTCGCGCCCGCTGCGGGCGTGCAAGACGAGGCGCCCACCCTGCACGAACGCGATCGCGCGCACGCCGTCCCACTTGATCTCGAACGCCCAGCGCCCGTCGTCCGACGGCAGCGGGCCGGTGCGCGCGAGCATCGGCTCGAGCTCCGTCGGCATCGGCTCGCGCTCGGGATCGTCCGGCGGATCCATGCGATGGATCATCCAGTCGTCGCCCTTGGTGCGGAACAGCACGTAGCGGCCGCGCACGCGCTCGCCGTGGAACGTGACCATCACCTCGTCGTCGCGGAACTTGTGCTGCTCGTAGGTGCCGCGGTCCCAGATCGCCATCGTGCCCGCGCCGTACTGTCCGGCGGGGATCGTCGCCGTGGAACTCGAGGTACTCGAGCGGGTGGTCCTCCGTGCGCACGGCCAGGTGGTTGCGCTCCGGCCCTGGCGGGATCCCGCGCGGGACGGCCCAGGAGGCGAGCACGCCATCGTGCTCGAGGCGCAGGTCCCAGTGCAGGCTGCGCGCGTGGTGCTCCTGGACGACGAAGCGCGGCGCGGGCGACGGCGCGGGCGACGCGGCGCCGTCCCCGGCCGGCTCGGGCGTCGCCCCGGGGTCGCGCTTGTCCCGGTAGCGCTCCAGCCGATCGGCCATCGACGAGTCATACCCGATCGGCCCGATCGCCGACGCGCAGCGGTTAGCGCGGCCTTGCTGCCGGGTACCGTCGCCTCCAAATGGACGCCAATCCGATCGTGCTCGACGACGCCGCCGGGGACGTCGTCGTGGTCGTGGTCGAGGGCGAGCACGACATCTACACCGCACCGACCCTGCGCGAGCGCCTCGACGAGGCGATCGGTCGCGGCGGCGGGATCGTCGTCGACCTCACCGGCGCGACGTTCGTCGACTCGTCGGTGCTGGGCGCGCTGCTGGACGCTGCGCCGGCGCGCGCTCGAGGCCGGCCAGGGCTTCGTCGTCTGCGTCGGCGAGTCGATCGAGCCCGGCGTGCAGCGGATCCTCGACATCACCGGCCTGGTGCCGGTGCTGCCGGTCGTCAACGGACGCGACGGCGGCGATCGAGGCGGCGCGCGCCGACCAGAACGGCGACCGGCGGATGAGCCCGGCGCCCGGCGTGCGCATCACGATGCCCGCGCGTCCGGAGGGCGTCGCGGTCGTGCGTCAGGCGCTGGCGGGGATGGCCGACGCGCTCGACGTCGACGCCGCCGTGCTGGCGGACATGAAGATGGCCGTCTCCGAGGCGTGCACGAACGTCGTCGTGCACGCCTACGACGACACCGACGGCGTGCTCGAGGTCGACATGACGCCCGACGAGATCGGTCTCACGATCGAGGTGCGCGACCACGGCACCGGCATCCGCCCGCAGGTCAACAACGCGCGCGACGTGCCCGCGCTCGGGCTCGGGCCTGCCGCTGATCGCCGCGCTGTCGGACGCCTTCGAGCTGCACGGCAGCGCCGGCCAGGGCACCGAGGTGCGGATGACGTTCACCTACGCGCGCGACTCCGATCCCGCCGCGGTCAACCCCGTCACCGGCACGATCGGCGAGGACGGGCGCTGGGACTCGGACGCGACGCGCGAGGCACCGGCCGGTTAGCCGCACTCGACGCGACGCCGTGCCGGCGTTACCCTGCTCTACGAAGCCTCTGTTCTCCTCCGACTCACATCCCCGCCGAGCCCTCGGCTCGCCCCGCCGGCCGCCGCTAGCGCCGCCGGCGCCCCTGCCCACCTCGCGCGCGCCGAGCTCCGGCGCCAGCCGCGCTACCCCTTTCGCAGATGGAGAACTGAATTGTCATCGCATCACCGGCGCCTCGCCGCCCTCGGCTGGACCCCGCGCCTCGACGCCGCCTTCGCGGCGCTCGGGCGCCCCGACCTGATTCCCGCGCGCGTCGCCGCCGTGCACCGCGGCCGGCTCGACCTGCTCGGCGCCGGCGGCCCGCTCGCCGGCGCGACGTCCGGGCGGATGGACGCACGCCGCGGTCGACCGCCGCCGACCTGCCGGCGGTCGGCGACTGGATCGCGGCCGACCCGGTCTCCGGCGTCGTGCACGCGCTGCTGCCGCGCCAGGGCGGGATCGCCCGCGCGGCGACGCGACGGCCGCGCCGAGCCGCAGGTGCTCGCCGCGAACGTCGACCTCGCGCTCGTCGTCGGATCGCTCAACCGCGACCTCAACCTGCGCCGGCTCGAGCGCTTCCTCACGCTCGCCGCCGACGCGGAGGCCGAGACCGCTGGTCGTGCTGTCCAAGGCCGACCTGAGCGAGGACGCCGCCGGCCAGGTGCTCGACGTCCGCGCCGCGCTCGGCGACACGGTGCCGGTGCTCGCGATCAGCGTCGTCGACGGCACCGGCATGGAGGCGCTCGCGGCCTGGCTCGCAGCCCGGTCGCACGGCGGTGCTGCTCGGCTCGTCGGGCGTCGGCAAGACGACGCTGCTCAACCACCTGACCGGCCAGCAGCGCCCGACGCTGCCGGTGCGGGAGAGCGACGACCGCGGCCGCCACTCGACCAGTCACCGCGAGCTGGTGCCGCTCGCGAGCGGCGCGCTCGTGATCGACACGCCGGGGCTGCGGCTGCCGCGCGTGTGGGAGCAGGCCGCGGGCCTGCGCAGCGTCGTTCGCCGACATCGAGGAGCTCGCGCGCGCGGCTGCCGCTTCCGCGACTGCTCGCACCGCGACGAGCCGGGCTGCGCCGTGCTCGCCGGCGATCGCCGACGGCCGCCTGCCCGCCGACCGGCTGGCGGGGATGGAGAAGCTGGCGCGCGAGGAGGCGTGGCTCGCGACGCCGGCGCGACGCGCGCGCGCGCGTCGGAGCGCAAGCAGACGGTCAAGCGGATCCACCGCGAGCAGCGGCGCACGTACGAGCAGCGCGGGCACGAGTCGTGTGAGCCGCGGCGATGAGCCGAGCCGTCGAAGAGTCCAACCGTCGCATGCTGCGCGCCCGCGACGCGATGGATCGCGACTACGCGAAGCCGCTCGACATCTCGACCCTGGCGCGGATCGCGCTACGTCTCCGAGGCGCATTTCATCCGCGTCTTCCGCGCCACCTTCGGCGAGACGCCGCACCGCTACCTGCAGCGCCGCCGCGTCGAGCGGGCGATGTTCCTGCTGCGGGAGACGGATCGCAGCGTGACCGACGATCTGCTTCGACGTCGGCTTCGTGAGCCTCGGGACGTTCAGCCGGACGTTCACGGACGATCGTGGGCGAGCCGCCGACGACCTCCGCTGGCGGGCGGCCGACCTCAGCGCGGTCCCGGCCTGCTTCATGAAGGCCTGGACGAGACCGAGCAGTTTCGGAGAAGCGCAGGTCGCGGCGCGAGCGTTAGCCTCGCTCGCATGGCGAACGAGATCGACCGTCACCCACAGGTCTACGTGCTCGATCAGGACGAGCGCGCGTCGACTGCTACGTCGGCCAGCTCGCTTCGAGGTGAGCGTCGACGCCGACCGTCGGCTTCATGCGCTGGCTGACCGTCATCTTCGCCGCGGCCAGCCGCGAGCGCGCCAGCTGCTGCGTCGAGCGACCCGGCCCGCCGGCGCACGACGAGGCGACGGCGGCGTCAGATCCGCGAGCTCGTGACCGCAGGACGCGCTGGGCATGGCGGCGATCGTCTCCGTCGACGACATCCGCCGACGCCGCTGCCCGGAGCTCGTCGGCGCTCGGGCGTCGAGTTCGGACCGAGGAGGCCGACGCGCAGCTGCGTCTACGACGAACGTGACTGTCGGCCTGCGCGACCCGTTCGGCAACCCGACTTCGGATCGGCACGCCCAGGCGGCCGGCTCGAGGCGCCTCGACGCGGCGACCAGCGCCGCCGGCCCGCCGAACTCCCGCAGCCACACCGCTCGCACAGCCTGCAGTGTGCGGCTTCGAGGGCGGTTGACGTCAACGTCCGCCGATCATGTGCGAACATATGTTCGATGACCAGCTCCGGGCAGCCCCTACGCCCGCTTCCAGCGCGCGCTCGCCACCGGCAACCTCAACGTGATCCGGGCCGCGGCGGCCGAGCTGCCGCGGATCGGCGTCGCCGAGGCGGCCTCGATCCTGCTCGTGATCCTGCGCGCCGAGCCCGAGCAGTACGAGCGCGCCGCGGTGCGCTGGCTCGGGCGGCTGTGCCTCGAGCGCAAGCGCGTCGACCTCGCCGACCTCAGCCGCGCGGCGGCCGCGCTCGTCGCGCTGCCCGAGCGGCCGGAGGCCGCGCGGCCGCTGCTCGCCGAGGTCTGCCGGCGCGCCGGCCAGGAGCAGGCGGCGGCCGTGTTCCGCGCCGCTGAGCGCTAGGCCGCTTCGCGCAGCGCCGCGAGCTCGCGCATCCGGCCGAGCCGGCCGAGCGCGCGCGACTCGATCTGGCGCACGCGCTCGGGCGTGATGCCGAGCTGGCGGCCGATCTCGCGCAGCGGCGTCGGCTCGCTGCCCGGCGATCCCGTAGCGCAGCTCGACCACCCGGCGCTCGCGCTCGGGCAGCTCGCTGCAGCGCCGAGTGGAGCGCGTCGGTGCGCAGCGAGATGTGCACCTCGTCCTCGGGCGCCGGCGCGTCGGACGGCAGCAGGTCGCCGAACGCGGCGTCGTCCTCCTCGCCGAGCGGCCGGTCCAGCGACGTGACCGCGCGCGCGGCGTCGCGCAGCGCGTGCAGCTCCTCGAGCGACAGGTCGGCGGCCGCGGCCAGCTCGGCGTCGGTCGGCGCGCGGTCGAGCTTGAGCGCCAGCGCGTTCTCGGCGCGCGCGAGCTTGCGCTGGTTGCGCACGAGGTTGATCGGCAGCTTGATCGTGCGCGCCTTGGCGTCCATCCCGCGCTCGACCGCCTGGCGGATCCACCAGGTCGCGTACGTCGAGAAGCGGTAGCCCTTGCGCCAGTCGAACTTCTCGACCGCGCGGATCAGCCCGAGGATGCCCTCCTGGATCAGGTCGAGCAGCGTCAGCTCGGACCCCTGGTACTTCTTCGCGATCGAGACGACGAGGCGCAGGTTCGCGTTGATCATGCGGTCCTTGGCGGCGAGGTCGCCGCGCTCGATCCGCTTCGCGAGGTCGATCTCCTCGGCCGGCGTCAGCAGCGCGGTGGCGGCCGATCTCGTTCAGGAACAGCTGCAGCGCGTCGGTCGTCGCCGTCGCGAGCTGGCGTCGTCGATGCGGCGGCTGCTCGTCGTCGCGCCCGCAGTCGTCGCGCAGCTCGATCCCGCGGCTGTCGAGCTGCTCGTAGACCTGGCTCGAGGTCCGCATCGTCGAGCTCGAGCGCCTGCGCGAGCTCGTCGACCTCGGAGAGCGGGATGCAGCCCGAGCTGCTCGCCGCGGTCGATCAGCGCAGCGACGGGACCGTCCGTGGCGTCGTCGCTACCGGTCCGGGCCATACCGGGATTGTCCTCACCGGATCGGCAGACCGCTAAACGCCTGGTACGCCGTCGCGGCGTTTGCCGGACAAGGGCTGGCGGGAAGCCCGAACTGACCAACTGGAGGGAAACCATGCTCGAACGATTCAAGCAGCAGCGACGACGAGCCTGCGCAGCGCACCGGCGCGGCCGCCACCGTCGGCGACCGCACCGGTCGACGATCCGGGCACGTCCGATCGCGACGAGCGGATGCGTCGCCGCGACGACGCGCCCGCGGTGGCAGCGACATCCGCGCGCGCGAGACCGCGCGCGCCGCCAGCGCGACGAGTTCGGCGGCATCAACTGGGGCGCGAGCTTCTTCGGCTGGCTGGTCGCCGTCGGCGTCGCCGTGCTGCTCACGGCGCTGCTCGCCGCCGCCGGCGCCGCGGTCGGCCTGACCGACACGACGGAGTCCGAGGCGACGTGTCGAGCACCGAGGAGATCGGCCTCGGCGGCGGCATCGCGCTGCGTGGTCGTGCTGATGCTCGCCTACTACGCGGGCGGCTACGTGGCCGGGCGCATGTCGCGCTTCGACGGCGGCCGCCAGGGCCTCGGCACCTGGGCGATCGGCCTGGTCGTCACGATCGTGCTCGCGCTCGCGGCCGTCGTGCTGGGCGACGAGTACAACGTGCTCGAGCAGCTCAACCTGCCGTCGCTGCCGGTCGGCGACCAGTCGCTCGCGACCGGCGGGCTGATCGCGCTGGCGGCGATCGTGCTCGGCACGCTGCTCGCCGCGATGTTCGGCGGCAAGGTCGGCGAGCGCTACCACAAGCGCGTCGACCGCGCCGGCTTCGTCGACTGAGCGCAACGCTTTCCCGGTCGGGGCGCATCACGTTGCGCCCGGCCGGGTAGGCAGAAGTCAAGGGCACGGCATCCGTCGAGGATCGGAGCCGACGCACTTCGAGTCCGGTGAGGACTGCCGGGAACCCTGATCCGGTCCCGGCCTGGACCCGCCAATTCCAGCCTCATCCCACCCCCGGGGGAAGGATCAGCGTTGTCGCATCAGCCTCAGCACCAGCGAGTAGACCGGATCGCAGCATGAGAACCGAACAGATCTCTCTGCTCAAGGCCGACCCCGACCTCGGCGGCGCTGCTCGCCGAGCCGCGCCGCTCGGAGGCCGAGCGGCGCCTGCTCGTCAGCACCCACCGGCTCGGCGTCGGCCCCTGGGACGTGACGCGCCTGTCCGGCGCGAGCGCCGACCACATCGGCCTGCTCGTGCTCGACGGCGTGATCGCCCGCGAGCTGATCGTCGCCGACCACGTCAGCGCCGAGCTGCTCGGCCCCGGCGACCTGATCCGCCCCTGGCAGGCGGCGTCCAAGAGCGAGCTGCTGCCGGTCGACGCGGAGTGGAGCGTCCTCTCGCCCTCGACGCTCGCCGTGCTCGACCGCCGCTTCGCCGCGGAGGTGTCGCAGTATCCCGGAGGTCACGGCCGCGCTGTTCGACCGGCTGTCCGAGCGCTCGCTGCGGCTCGCGACGACGCAGGCGATCTCGCAGCTCACGCGCGTCGACCGCCGCCTGAAGGCGCTGTTCTGGCACCTGGCCGAGCGCTGGGGCCGCGTCGGCGGCGAGGGCGTCGTGATCCCGCTCGCGCTGACGCACCGGATCCTCGGCCAGCTCGTCGGGCGCCCGCCGCCCGACGGTCTCGACCGCGCTCTCGGAGCTCGCCGAGCGCGACGAGCTGGTGCGCCGCGCCGACGGCTCCTGGCTGCTGCGCGGCGACCCGCCGGACGCGTCGACGCTCGAGCGCGGCGCGCGCGCGCCACGCGCGCGTCGGCGACCTGCTGCGCCCGGCGCGCCGCTTCACGCGCGGCGGGACGACCGTCCGCGCGCGCTAGACGACGGGTTTCGCCGCCGGCGACGCCACCTGGTCGACGAGCTCACGCCACCGCAGGAACCCGCCGGCGCGCGGATCCAGCGGTGGCGTCGGCGCGCCCGCGGACTCACGGATCCCGGCGAGCAGCTCGAGCAGCGCCTCGTCGGCGCCGTGCCGCGGCGCCCAGCCGAGCTCGTCGCGGATCCGGCTCGAGTCCATCAGCGGCACCGCCATGCCCATGTCCAGCCAGCCGGCCGGGGTGGGCTGCAGCCGCAGCCGCCAGCTGAGATCGGCGGCGACGCGGACGACCGGGACGGGCACGCGGACCGCACGTGCGTCGAGTGCGCGCGCCAGCGAGCGGGCGTCGAGCACGGGCTCGGCGGCGACGTTGTATGCGCCGCGCGCCCGCTCGTCGGTCGCGGCCAGCCGGTACGCCTCGCCGACGTCGGCGGAGTGCACCCCCTGCACGCGCAGCCCGGCCGGCAGCGGCAGCAGCGGCAGCAGGCTCGGCCGCACGAGCGGCGAGGGCAGCAGCGGCCCGGCGAACAGCCGCCGGATCCCGGTCGCGGCCTCGCGCTTGAAGATCAGCGCGGGCCGCAGGCGCACGACGCGCAGCTCGGGATGAGACGCCTCGATGCCGTCGAGGATCTCGCTCGGCCGCGGCCTTGTGGCGCGCGTAGAAGGAGGTCGGCGTGCCACGCGTCGGCCACGACTCGTCGACCGTGCGGTCGACGGGCCCGGCCGAGTAGGCCCCGACCGACGACGCGTGCACCAGCGCGCCCGCGCCCGCCGACGCCGCCGCCTCGAACACGCGTCGCGTGCCGTCCACGTTGACCGCCTCGAGCAGCGCATCGTCGTGCGAGGGCTGGATCAGCCAGGCGAGGTGGATGACCGCATCCGCGCCGCGGAAGAGGTCCTCGAGCGGCGCGGTCAGGACGTCGGCCTGCACCCAGGTGGTACGCGGGCTCTGCAGCTGCGGCCGCCGCCGCGCCAGCCCGACGATCTCCGATCACGCGCGCGTCGGACGCCAGCGCCGCGACCACGCTCGTTCCCACGTTGCCGGTCGCGCCGGTTACGACGATGCGCATGTCGTGCGGCCTTCCCCATGCGTCCCGGCGCTCAAACGGGGGTACTCGGGGCCGGGAACCCGAAAAGGAGACCTCATGCCCGTCCGCAGTGCTTCAGAAGGAATCCTCGCCGACGACAAGGCGAGCCAGCGCGAGGAGCTGATCGAGCTGCTCAAGCGCTCGTACTGGATGGAGATCGAGACCGTGATGAGCTACATCGCGAACTCGATCAACCCCGACGGCGTGCGCGCGCAGGAGATCATCGAGTCGCTCCAGGCGGACGTCCAGGAGGAGCTCGGCGCACGCGCAGCAGTTCGCCGCCCGGATCAAGGAGCTCTACGGCGTCGTGCCCGGGCTCGCTCGCCTTCACGCCGGAGCAGTCCTACCTGCAGCCGCCCGAGCACCAGACCGACATCGTGCACGTGATCAAGGGCGTGATCGAGGCCGAGACCGGCGCGATCGAGCACTACAACCGGATCATCGAGTTCACCGACGGGATCGACTTCGTGACGCAGGACATGGTGATCGCGATCCTGCGCGACGAGGAGGGCCACCGGCGCCTCTTCGAGGGCTACCTGCGCGAGTACGAGGTCGAGGGGCTCGCCTGAGCGGAGACGGCGCGCCGGCTCAGGTGTTCGGGTTGCCGGTCGCCGTGCCGTCGTCGTTGTCCGGCGCGTCCTCTTTGTCGGGCTGCGACTTCTCGCGCACGGCGGATTCGTCGCCCCCGCCCGCGTCGTCGGGCGCGGAGCCGGGCGGGCCCTCCTCGGGATAGCCCGAGTCGGGCTGGTCGAAGGTCTCCACTAGGTCCGGCGCTCGAGATCTGAGACCTCGGCCGCCTTCTCGTCGGCGCGCTCCTCGGCGCGGGCCTGCTCCTCCTTGGCCTCGCCCTTGCGCTCCTCCTTGCGGCCCTGCTGGCGCAATCGAGGCGTTGTCGGTGACGTCCCCCGCGGCCTTCTTGAGGCGGCCGGTGATCTTGTCGGTGAGTCCCATGCCCTATCTGCTACCCACGCTTCCGGCACGGAAACGGTCCTGCGTCACCGCGAGCACGTCGGCGACGGCGATCGCGAGCAGGCCCTGATCGGGGGAGTCGGCGTGCGGATCGCCGCGTCCGCCGCGGTGCAGCACGACGTGGCGCGTGCGCTCCGGATGGCGGCCCCCACTCCGACGGCGGCGTGGGGCCGAACAGCAGCACCGACGGGATGCCGAACGCGGTCGCGAGGTGCGCGACGCCGGTGTCGCCGCATAGAACGCGGCCGGCGGCGGCGACGACGGCGGCCAGCTGCAGCAGATCCGTGCGCCCGGCCAGCACGGCCTCCGGCTCCAGCTCCGCGTCGCGGGCCACCTGCTGCGCGAGCGCGCGCTCGGCCGGCGAGCCGGTCACGACGACGCGGCGCCCGGCTGCGCGCTCGGCGCGCGCGACCGCGGCCCAGCGATCCGCCGGCCAGCGCCGCGCGGGGCTCGCCGCGCCGGGATGGATCACGGTCGCGCCGGCTGCGGCGCCGGCGCCGTCCGCGCCGGCGACCGCGCCCGCCCCACCGTTGTCGCGTCCGCCACTTCTAGGGGTGCCGGGCCCGCAGGCGGCGGCAGGTCGAGGCGACTCGGGTCGGCGGCGATGCCCGACTCCTCGAGCAACCGGCACCAGCGCGCCACCTCGTGCTCGCGCGCCCGCCACGCCGGCCCGTGCCACGGCACCGCGGGCGCGGCGAACGCGATCATCCGCCGCGGCCGTGCGGCGAGGACCGCGCGGTGGCTCTGCGGGCCGCGGCCGTGCAGGTTGACCGCGACGTCCGGCCCCGTGCAGCGCCGGCACGGCCAGCGGCGCAGTGTCGAGCACGTCGTCGACCGCGCCCGACAGCGCCGCGAGCGGCGCGAGCGCGGCCGGAGCGGCGAGCACGAGGCGGTGCTCGGGGAACGCGTCGCGCAGCGCGCGCAGCGCCGGCACGCGGTCAGCAGGTCGCCGAGGCCGAGCGCCCGGTAGGCGACCAGCAGCGGCCGGGCTCACGGCCAGGAAGGCTCGCTCGCCGGCGCGACGACGAGCTCGCGCAGCTCGCATCCGGCCGGCTGGCGCAGCGCGAAGACGACGGTCCGCGCGACGTCGGCGGGATCGTTGAGGTGCTGGTCGGGCGCCGGCTTGAAGTTCTCCGGGCGGTCGTCGAAGAACGGCGTCCGCATGCCGCCGGGCACGAGCAGCGTGACGCCGACGCGGTCGCCGAGCTCCGCGGCGAGCGCGCGCGTGAAGCCGACGACGCCGAACTTGCTGGCGCAGTAGGCGGTCGCGGCGGGCAGCGCGCGCAGCCCGAGCGTCGAGGCGACCGTGACGACGCGCCCGCGCGAGCGCTCGAGCGCCGGCAGCGCGGCACGCACGACCGCGACGGTGCCGAGCAGGTTGACGGCGATCACGCGATCCCAGTCGCCGGCGTCGACGTCGAGGATGTCGCCGCAGGCGTCGATCCCGGCGGCGGTCACCACCGCGTCGAGCCCGCCGTGCTCCTCGGCGATCGCGCGCACCGCCGCCTCCGCGGCGCGCGGGCTGGCCAGGTCGACGGCGTGGAACGCGAAGCCGTTCGGGGGCGGCTGGAGGTCGAGCACGACCGGCGTCCCGCCCTCGGCCTCGACGGCCGCCGCGATCGCGGCGCCCAGGCCCGAGGACCCGCCCGTGACGAGCACGGTTCCGATTGACTCATCCTGCACGGGCCACCTCGATCAGTCGCGTTGTGGAGCGGCCGGGGACGTAGGGCACCAGGACCGCGCGCCCACCCCATTCCGCCAGCGTTTCAGCCTCGGGCAGCTCGGACACGGCGTAGTCGCCGCCCTTTGCCCAGACGTGGGGGCGCAGCTCGCGCAGCACGGCGCGCGGATCGTCCTCGTCGAACACCACGACCGCGTCGACGCAGCGCAGCGCGGCGAGCACCGCCGCGCGGTCGCGCTCGGGGACGAGCGGGCGGTCGGGCCCCTTCAGCCGGGCGACCGAGGCGTCCGAGTTCAGGCACACGATCAGGCAGTCGCCGAGCGCGCGCGCGGCCGCCAAGGTCCCGACGTGGCCGGCGTGGAGCAGGTCGAAGCAGCCGCCCGTCGCGACGACGGTGCCGCCCTGCTCGCGCACGCGCGCGGCGAGCGCCATGGCGTCGCCGTCAGCCGGCTCGTCGCGCGCCGGCGCCAGGCCAGCAGCGCCGCCCGCGGCGACGAACGCCGATGCGGCGGCGACGGCCGCCCGCACGGCCTCGGACGGCAGCGCGCCCGCGGCGAGCCGCCCGGCGGCGGTCGCGGCGAAGCAGTCACCCGCGCCACATGGGTCGGTCGCGGCGACCCGGCGCGCCGGCACGGCGAGCGCCGGGCCGCCGGCGCCGACGAGCACGGCGCCGCCGGGGCCGAGCGTGACGCAGACGTATGACGGCGCCCCAGCGCTCGCGCAGGCTGCGGGCACGCGCCTCGTGCAGCGCGAGCGGGCACGCGTCGCGCCGCGCCGGCTCGGCGCGCCGGCGCGGCGCGCTCGGCCTCCGCGGCGTTCGGCGTGACCAGCACGCAGCCGGGAACCGGCTCGGGGCCCTCGGGGTGCGGGTCCCAGACGATCGGCGTCGCGCCGAGCCCGGCCAGCGCCGCGCGCACGCTCGGCGCGGCCGCGACGCCGCGGCCGTAGTCGGAGACGAGCACGGCGTCGGCGCGCGCCAGCGCCGCGCGCGCATCCTCTGAGAGCGGCCCGCAGTCGCGCGCCTCGCCGCCGGAGTCGAGCCGCACGAGCGTCCGCCCGGCGGCCCGCACGCGGACCTTCTCGGGCGTCGTGCCGGGCAGGCCGAGGTCGCAGACCGCCACCCCGGCCTCGACCAGCAGCGCGCGCACGCGCGCCCCGGCCGGATCGCGGCCGAGCGCGCAGACCAGCGTCACGTCGTCGCCGGCGGCCGCGGCGAGCGTCGCCGCCAGGCCGGCGCCGCCGGCGCGGTCGCGCGGCTCGAGCGCGTCGACCACCGGCACCGGCGCATCGGGCGCGAGCCGCTCCGCGCGGCCGTCGAGGTCGCGGTCGAGCAGCGCGTCGCCGATCACGACGAGCGCGCTCATGCGAGCACCGCCCGGCCGAAGCGCGCGGCCGCGCGCGTCGCGAGCGACTCGTCGACCGCCGCGCACAGGAGGTGGATCGCGATCAGGTGGATCTCCTGCACCGTCGCCGTGTGCGGCGAGTCGACCGTCACGCAGTCGTCGGCACAGCGGCGCAAGCGGGTTGCCCGGCGCGCCGGTCAGCGCCCAGGTCAGCATGCCGGTCGCGCTCGCCGCGTCCGCCGCGGCGAGCACGTTGGGCGAGCGGCCCGAGGTCGAGAGCGCAAGGAGCACGTCGCCCGGACGGCCGTGCGCGCGCACCTGCCGCGCGAACACCTCCTCGGGCCCGTAGTCGTTGCCGATCGCGGTGACCGAGGCCGACTCCGCGCACAGCGCGATCGCCGACAGCGGCACACGATCGTCGCGGTAGCGGCCGACGAGCTCGCCCGCGAGGTGCTGGGCCTCCGCTGCGGAGCCGCCGTTGCCCGCGGTCAGCAGCCGGCCGCCGCCCACGAGCACGTCGGCGAGCTGCGCGCCCCAGCGCTCGAGCCGCGGCGCCTGCCGCCGCAGCTCGCGCAGCGGGCGCTCGAGCTCGTCGAGATGGCGCACGCCGGATGGCAGCGCGGCGTCGCGGCTGCGCCGAGCGCGACGTCCGCACCGCTCCGCGCCGCGCTTCATGCCCGCACCTCCCGCGCGCGACGTGCGACCGGTGCGGCGCGCCGCATCAGGACGTCGCAATAGACCGCGCGCGTCGCCGCGGCGACGCGCTCGTGCGCGAAGCGCTCGCGCGCACGCCGCGCGCCGGCCGCTCCCAGCACGGCGCGGCGCTCGGGTTGGTCGAGCAGGGCGCGCAGCGCGCGGACGAGCGCGACCGGGTCGCGCGGCGGCACGTGCACGCCGGTGACGCCGTCCAGGACAGAGTCGATCTGCCCGCCGACCGCGGACGCCACGACCGGCACGCCGCACGCCATCGCCTCCAGCGGCACGATCCCGAACGGCTCGTACCAGGGCACGCAGACGACCGCGTCGGCCGAGCGCAGCAGCGCCGGCATCGCCTCGCGCCCGACGCGGCCGCGCAGCACGAGCCTGTCCTCCACGCCCAGCTCGGCCGCCAGGCCGCGCAGGCGGCGGACCTCGGGATCGGAGTCGAGCATCTGCAGGTCGGGACCGCCGGCCACGTGCAGCTCGGCGTCCGGCAGCGCGGCAAGCGCCGTGATCACGTTGCCGACGCCCTTGCGCTCGACGAGCCGGCAGGCGACGACCAGCCGGTGGAGACCCGGGTGGCGGGCGTCGGCGCGGGCCGACCGGTGTGAAGCAACCGACGTCGACGCCGCAGGGCACGACCGAGACGCTGCGCAGCTCGGCGTCCTGGCGCACCAGCTCGAAGACCTCGTCGGAGCAGGTGGCGATCACGCGATCGACGCTGCCGGCGATCATCCGCTCGAGCGCGATCCGGTCCGGCGGGCTGGTGTCCTTGGAGCCCTGGTGGCGCCGCTTGACCGCGCCGAGCGCGTGGAAGGTGTGCACGACCGGGATCGCCAGCTCGCGTGCCGCCTCGAGCGCGGCCAGCCCGGACATCCAGAAGTGCGAATGCACGACGTCCGGCCGGTCCTCGGACCACTGCTCGCGCAGCCTGCGGGCGAAGTCGCCCATGTACGGCAGCAGCTCGTCCTTGGGCAGCTCGCGCGCCGGTCCGGCGTCGACGTGGTCGACCGCCACGCCGGGCGCGAGCGCGACCCGCCGCGGCAGCCCCGGGTCGTCGCGGCGCGTGTGGACGACGACCGCGTCGCCGCGGCGCCCGAGCGTCGTGGCGAGCGCCGCGACGTGCACGTTCTGGCCGCCGGCGTCGACGCCGCCCAGCACGGCGAGCGGGCTCGCGTGCTCGGAGACCATCGCGATCCTCATCGCGTCGCCACCGGCTCGAGCAGCTCGTCCCAGTCGGCGAGGAAGCGCGCGAGCCCGTAGCGCTCCAGCGCCGCGGCGCGCGCCACGCGGCCGCACTCAGCGGCCTCTTCGCGGTCTTCCACCAGCCGGCGCATCGCCTCGACCAGCACGTCGACCTGCGTGGAGACGCAGCCCGCCGCGGGCGGGACCGCCTCGTGCACCTCCGTCGTGCCGAGCGCGACGACCGGCATGCCGAGGTGCATCGCCTCGAGCAGCGACAGCCCGAGCGAGGTCCAGCGGATCGGGTGCAGGTAGACGCGCCGGCGCGCGATCTCCGAGTGCAGCGCGGTCCTGCGGCAGGTCCTCGATCCCGCCGATCGAGCCGGCGTCGATGCCGAAGAGGTCGATCGGCGCCGCCTGCGAGAAGCGGTCGAGCAGGTCGGTGCCGGTCACGCGCGCGCGCCGGCGCGCCTCGTTGATGACCACCGCCGCGCGCGCCAGCTCGCCGGTGTAGCGCTCGCCCGGATCGACGATGCCGTGCTCGATCACGCGCGTCGGGGTCGAGCCGGAGTCCCAGAAGAGGGCGTTGAAGTGCGTCACGTGGACGAGCACCAGGTCGTCGCGGTCGGCGGCCGGATGGCGCATCTCCGCGATCCGGCCCTGGGGAGCGTTGTGCTCGACGTAGATCGCCGCGATGTCGCGTCCGGGGCGGCGGCCGAGCCATTCCTCCGCCAGCGATTCGAGCTCGTGCGGTCGCTGGAGCACGACGACGTCGAAGTGCTCGTCGCGCAGGGCCTCGGGCGCCAGCTCGGTCACGCTGCCCTGCGGCCAGTCGTAGGTCCGGGCGATGCCGACGCCGTCGGGCCCGCGGTCGGGGAGCACCGGCACGACGTAGTCGTGTGCGCCGTGCACGAAGGCGGTCGTCCAGGCGCCGTGCACGTGCCACAGCAGGATCCTCACGCGACCGCCTCCAGCGCGAGCGGAGCCAGCCGATCGACCGCGTGAACGACCTCCTCGACGCTGATGGCGCCGAGACACGGATGACCCGCGACCGGGCAGACCCGCGCGCGGCAGCCCGCGCAGGGCACCTGGGCGTAGAGCAGCTCGTGCGGCACGCGCCACGGACGCCAGCGCACCGCGGGCACGGTCGGGGCGAAGAGCGAGACGACCGGCGTGCCGACCGCCGCCGCGAGGTGCGCCGGGCCGGTGTTGCCGACGACGACGCAGCGCGCCCCGGCCAGCAGCTCGGCCAGCTCGGCCAGGCTCGTGCGGCCGCCGAGATCGGTCACGGCGTCGCTCGGCGTGCCCGCGACGAGCGCGGTCAGCTGCCGCTCGCCCGGCGCCGCCGGTGACGACGACATGGCGCCCCGCGGCGACGAGTGCCTGCACCAGCTGCGGCGTTGCGCTCCGGCGCCCAGGCGCGTGCCGGCACCGACGCGCCGGGATGGACGACCACGTACTCGCCGGCGCGACGGCCGGCGCGACCGGCGACTGCGGCCGCCGGATCGCGAGCGCCCCGTCGTCGCCCGGCGGCAGCGGGAAGCCGGCGCTCGCGGCGAGGTCGAGCGCGCGCTCGACCTCGTGCACGTCGTCGGCGATGCGGTGGCGCAGGTCGAGCAGCGAGCCCGGGTAGTCGACGGAGGTGGCGGCGACGAACGGCACGCCGGCCATGCGCAGCACGAGCGCCGTCGGCAGCGGGCTCTGGTGGAACGAGCCGAACACGATCGCGGCGTCGAGCCGCAGCGCTGCCAGCTCGTCGACGAGCGCGTCGACCTGCGCGCGGTCGACCGGCTCGGGCTCGGGGTCGATCCACGGCGCGCGCCAGACGACGAGCGCGTCGACTCCCGGCAGCAGCTCGGCGGCGCCGCGGCCGCGCGGCCCGCACAGCAGCGTCACGCGCTCGGCGCCGTGCGCGAGCGCGCGGATCGCCGGTCCGGCGAGCAGGACGTCGCCGTCGTTGTCGAGCCGGACGGCCAGCACGTGGGTCATGCGTGCACCGCCGGCAGCGGCGTCGTGGTCGGCCGCGTCTGCCCCCCGCCAGCACGCGGTCGACCGCCGCGCCGAGATCGGGCGCGACCTCGGCGGCGGCCGCGATCTCCTCCGGGAGCGTCACCGCCGTCGGCACGAGGATCCCGCGCGCGCCGGCGGCGCGCGCCGCCTCGCACGTCGGCGCCGATGTCGCCGATCACGACGCAGCGGGCCGGGTCGACGCCGAGCCGCGCGGCCGCGCGCAGGATCAGCCCCGGCGCGGGCTTGCGGCAGTCGCAGCCGTCGTCCGGTCCGTGCGGGCACCAGGCCCACGGGCCGAGCGGGCCGAGCAGCTCCTCGACGCGCGCGTTGACGGCGCGCACCTGCGCCTCGGTCAGCAGCCCGCGCGCGATCCCGCTCTGGTTGGAGACGACCGCGGTCGGCACGCCCGCCGCGCGCAGCCGCGCGAGCGCGCTCGCGGCGCCGGGCACCGGCTCGACGCGGTCGGGATCGCCGTTGTAGGGCACGTCGAGGACGAGCGTGCCGTCGCGGTCGAAGAGCACGGCGGCGGGCCGCGGCGCGATGGCCGTCACGGCGCGCGAACGTCGCTCAGTCCCCCTATGCGGCGCACTCCGCGACGTCGGCGGGCTCGCGCAGTCGCCGGCGCAGCGTCGCGTGGCCCCAGAGCCACCAGCCGGTCGCGGCGAACGGCATCAGCGCGCTCGTCCACGCCATCGTCGCGACCTCGCGCGGCGTCCGCGGGCCGGGCGCGATCCGCGCCCAGGCCAGCTCGGCCGTGCCGGCGAGCCAGGCAGCCGCCGCGAGCCCCGGGCGGCGCGCGGCCAGCGCGCCCGCGACCGCCGCGACCACCGCGAGGTGGCGCGGGCGGCGACCTGCCGGGACGCCGGCGCGCGCACGCCAGTCGCGGCCGTGCAGCCGCCGCATCAGCACGTCGTCGGCGTTGCCCGCCTGCTTGGCGAGCGACACCCAGGCGGGCGCCGGGCGCACCGGGTGGCGCACCGTGCGCTCGCCGGGCACGATCCGCCAGCCGGCGGCCACGACCCGCAGGCCGAGGTCGGCGTCCTCGCGGTAGGCGCGCGGGAAGCGCTCGTCGAAGCCGCCGACCGCCTCGAGCGCGGCGCGCCGGTAAGCGATGTCGGCGGTCGCCCAGCGCGCGCGCTCGAGACCGCGCGTGTTGCGCTCCCAGTCGGTCGGGCGGCGCCCGGCCGGCAGCGGCACGACGATCCGCCCCTGCACGCCGCCGACGTCCGGCGCCGCCGCCGGCGAGGTCGGCGCGCGAGGCGCGCCGCCCAGCCGGCCTCCGGCTCG
Source organism: uncultured Solirubrobacteraceae bacterium (assembly GCA_963721315.1). Classification (GTDB taxonomy): domain Bacteria; phylum Actinomycetota; class Thermoleophilia; order Solirubrobacterales; family Solirubrobacteraceae; genus DASQMT01. The sequence goes on along the minus strand of CAVRIU010000011.1, from coordinate 269,506 downwards.
ACGTCGTCGTCGAGGAACACGACCCACTCGGCGCGTGCCGGCGCGCCAGCCGGCGTTGCGCGCGGCCGCCGGCCCGCGCGCCGGCCCGCGCACGACGCGACGCCGGCGCCGGCACGTCCAGCGGCATCGGCGTGCCCGCGCCGGTCGTCGACCACCAGCACGCGGTCGTGCACGCCGTCGAGCGCCGCGAGCAGCGCGCGCAGGCTCGGCCGGCCGGCGCTCGGGACGACGACGTCGAAGCTCACGCCGCCACGCCCGCGCGTGCAGACGACGTACGGCCCGATCGCCAGCAGGTCGACCGGCGAGGAGCCGAAGCACTCGAGCGCGTCGCGCGGATCGTCGACCATCGGGCGGCCCGGCGGTGTTGAGGCTCGTGTTGACCACCACCGGTACGCCGGTGCGCGCCTCGAAGCGCTCGAGGCAGCGCGCCATCAGCGGCTCGTGCTCGCGGTCGACGGTCTGGATCCGGGCGGTGCCGTCGACGTGCACGACGGCGGGGATGCGCTCCGCCCAGCCGTCGCGCACGCGGTGCGTGAAGAGCATGAACGGGCTCGGGATCGGGCCGTCGTCGAAGATCTCGGCCGCCCGCTCGGCGAGCACCATCGGCGCGACCGGCCGGAACTGCTCGCGGCCCTTGATGTCGTTGAGCTTCTCCAGGTTGGCGTGGTGGCGCGGGTCGGCGAGCAGCGAGCGATGACCGAGCGCGCGCGGGCCGAACTCCGAGCGGCCCTGGAACCACGCCACGACCTGGTTGTCCGGCGAGCGCCTCGGCGACGGCGTCGGCGACGTCGTCGGGACGCTCGAACGCGACCTCGGCCGTCTCGAGCTGCGCGGCGAGCGCGGCGTCGTCCCAGCCGCGTCCGAGCGCCGCCGACGGCATCGGCGCCGGCGCGTCGCCCAGCTCGTGCGCGACCTGCAGCGCGGCGCCGAGCGCGGTGCCCGAGTCGCCCGCCGCCGGCTGCACCCAGACGCGCTCGAACGGCCCGTCGCGCCAGAGTCGCGAGTTGGCCACGCAGTTGAGCGCGACGCCGCCGGCCATCACGAGGTCGCGGTCGCCGGTCCGCTCGTGCAGCCAGCCGGCGAGCTCGAGCAGCACCTCCTCGAGCCGCCGCTGGACCGAGCAGGCGAGCGCGGCGTGGCGCGGCGCCGAACTCGGCGCCGGGCGCGAGCGCGGGCGCGAACGCGGCGAGGTCGACGCTCGCCGACGCGTGAAGCCGCCGCGCCGTCGGCTCGCACCAGCTCGCGCAACGCGCTCGAGGTGCTCCGGCTCCCCGTAGGAGGCCATCGCCATCACCTTGTACTCGTCGGACGAGCGGCGGAAGCCGAGGTGCGCGGTCAGCTCCTCGTAGAGCAGCCCGAGCGAGTGCGGCAGTCGCTGCGCGGCGAGCGATCTCCAGCTCGCCGCCGACCGAGCGCCCCGCCAGGTGCGACGCGCGCTCGCCGCGGCCGTCGAGCACCAGCACGCTGCACGGATCGAAGCCCGAGGCGAAGCGTCGCCGACGCGGCGTGCGCGACGTGGTGGGGCACCCAGCGCACGCAGTCGGGGTCGAGCCCCGGCAGCGCCGTGCGCAGGAACAGCGGGCGCGCGGCGCGCGTAGAGCGTGCGCAGTCCCTCCCAGTCGGCCGCGGTGATGTCGCCGTTCGGCTGGAACGCGAGCTCGGGGTCGTAGGAGTAGGCGACGGCGTCCAGCTCGGCCGGCTCGATGCCCGCCGCCTCGAGGCACCAGGCCATCGACTGCTCGGGCAGCTCCCAGGTCGAGAACGCGACGGGCGGCTTGCCGTGCTTGCGGCGCGAGAAGCGCTCCTCCTCGGCCGCCGCGACCGTGACCCCGTCGACGACGAGCGCCGCGGCCGGGTCGTGGAAGACCGCGTTGATTCCGAGGACGTTCATGCCCGAAGCGCTTCTCCGAGAAGCGCTTCGCCGAAACCCGTAGCGTGTCCGATCGCGGACAACCGGATCGCTGTTGACATCGGGTCAGCCGGTGTGCTCGGCGACCGTGCGCAGCCGCTCGAGCGCGCGCCGGATGAGCCGCGAGACGTGCATCTGGGAGACGCCGACGCGCTCGGCGATCTCGGCCTGCGTGAGGTCCTCGACGAAGCGCAGGTGCAGCACGATCCGGTCGCGCGCCGGCAGCGCCGCGAGCGTCGGCGCGATCGTCGCGCCGTACTCGACCAGCTCGAAGCGGCCGTCCTCGACGCCGATCGACTCGGCGTAGGTCTCGCCGTCGCCCTCGTCGCCGAAGCGGTAGGACTCGAGCGAGACGGCGTCGTAGGCGCCGGCGGCCTCCATCGCCTCGAGCACCTGCTCCGTGCTCAGCGTCGAGCACCGTCGGCGACCTCCGCCGCCGACGGCGAGCGGCCCTTGCGCCGCGACAGGTCCTTGACCGCGTTGTCGACCTGCATGACGCGCTCCTGCATCCCGCGCGGCACGTGCACCGCCCAGCCGTTGTCGCGGAAGTAGCGCTTGAGCTCGCCGAGCATCGTCGGCACGGCGTAGGACGAGAACGCGGTCTCGCGCGCGGGGTCGAAGCGGTCGATCGCCTTGATCAGGCCGAGCGTCGCGACCTGGACCAGGTCGTCGAGCGGCTCGTCCGAGCGGCGGTAGCGGCGCGCCATCCGGCGCGCCAGCGGCAGCAGCCGCTCGACGAGCGCCTCGCGCGCGGCCTGGTCGCCGTGGCGGTGGTAGCGGATGAGCAGCCTGCGGTCCTCCTCGGCGCGCGAGCGACCGTCCGTCGGTCGCGCCGGCCGCGGCGCTCTCGCACGGCGTCGGCTCGCCGGCACCGGGGACATGTCTAGCAGGGATCTCCTCGCGGCCACGAACTCGGGGCTGCCCGTCAGCCTTGCTGACTCAAACGGCACGCGAGCGCGGTCTCGTCCAGCCGGCGGCGCAGATCCTCGAGCCGCTCGAACACGCACGCGGCGCCCGGCGCGCGCAGCTCCTGCTCCGAGAAGCCGCCGGTGAGCACGCCGATCGTCGCGACGCCGGCGCGCTCGGCGGCCTCGCAGTCCCAGGTCGAGTCGCCGACCAGCACCGCGCTGCCGCCGCCGGCCTTCTCGACCGCCGCGGTCGACGAGGTCGGGCTGCGGGCTTGGTCTGCTCGACGTCGGCGGAGGTCGTCCAGCCGTCGGCGAGCTCGCGCGCGTCGAGCAGGTCGAGGTAGTGGTCGACCTCGTGCTGCTTGGCCGACGAGGCGAGCACGAGCGCGTGCCCGCGCTCGCTGCAGCTCGCAGCAGCAGCTCGCGCGCGCCCGCGAGCGGGCGCACCTCGTCGATCAGCTCCATGTAGAGGTCGCCCTCGAGCGCGCGCACCTCGTCGCCGTGCGCGCGCTCGAAGTCGTCGCCCGCGAGCGCCCCGACCAGCTGGTCGCCGCCCATGCCGATGTGGCGGTGGATGCGGTACAGCGGCAGCGTCACGTCGAGCCGCCGGAAGGCGCGGAACCAGGCGACGGCGTGGTGGTAGTTCGTGTCGACCAGCGTGCCGTCGATGTCGAGGATCGCGCGGGCGGGCGCGTCACGCGGCGGCGCCGGCGCTCTGGCGCTGGCCCTCGTGCCTGCCCTCGCAGAACTCCTCGACGAGCTTGGCGCAGAACGCGGGCAGGTCGTCGGGCTTGCGCGACGTGACGAGGCCCTGGTCGACGTGGACCTCCTCGTCGACCCAGGTCGCGCCCGCGTTGCGCAGGTCGGTCCGGAGCGACGGCCACGAGGTGAGCGTGCGGCCGCGCGACGACGCCGGCCTCGATCAGCGTCCAGGGCCGTGGCAGATCGCCGCGACCGGCTTGGCGTGCGTCGAAGAACGCGCGCACGAACGCGACCGCGTCCTCGTCGGCGCGCAGGAAGTCGGGGTTGGCGACGCCGCCGGGCAGCACCAGCCCGTCGTAGCGCGACGGCGTCGGCCTCGCCCGCGGTGTGGTCGACGGGGAACGTGTCGCCCTTGTCGAGGTGGTTGAAGGCCTGGACCGTGCCCGCCTCGAGCGAGATCAGCTCGGGCGTGCCGCCGGCCTCCTGCGACCGGCCTTCCAGGGCTCGGTCAGCTCCACCTGCTCCACGCCCTCGGTGGCGAGGAACGCGATCGTCTTGCCATCGAGCTTGCCGGCCATGCGGCTCCTTTCGAGTCGGGTTCGTGCCCGTTGTTCCCACGGCGCGGTGCCGCGCCAAACCTGGGCCGCGCTCCGTTTGGTCGCAGACAGCGGCAGGGGTAGCCGACCGCGCATGGAGTACGTCATCCCCGCGGTGCTCGTGCTCCTCCTGGTCGGCGGCTTCGTCACGTTCATGGTCCTCAACGCGACCAAGAAGAGCGGCCCCGCCGCAGACGGCGACGAGGGCGCGCCCGGGCATCGGCGGCGACGACACGCCGCTCGGCGACACCACCGAGCACGCGGGCGAGCAGACGGCAGAGGGCACGCCGAGTCCGACCCCGAGGACCCGGCGCTCGGGCACGGGCCGGCGTCGCGACGACCCGGACGCCGCCGCGCACGGCGCGCGCCCGGGCGAGGGCGAGGGCGCCGAGCGGCTCGACTTCGAGGGCGAGCAGCCGCGGCCGCGCTCCGAGCGGCTCGCCGACCGCGACGTCTGAGCGCGGTCCCGTATGTTCAGGCAGTGTTGAGAACTGCTTGCGCTGTGATGTTTTGCAGCCCGCGTGCCCGCGGGCACTAACGACCGTGTCGCGTCGTCTCACAGTTCCGGATGCCCTCCACATCACCCGGATGGCGCAACACCCTCCTCCTCATGACCGAGGCGCCCCCGGGCGCCTCGGTCTCGTTTCGGGCCGGCGCCGCGTGGGTAGTCCCGGCTCGAGATGACGACACCCCAGCCGCCTTCGCCGACGCCGCCGGGCCGGCCGATCCCGTCGCCGCCGACGCCGACGCCGGATCCGCGGCCCGCTGCCCGCCGGACCCCAACCCGCTGCCGATCTGACGCCTTGAAGCCGGTCGACCAGACACCCGACCGAGACGGCCGACTACGCCGCGCTCTCCGCCGCCTACGGCTCGCTGCTCGCCGGCCTCGCCTACTCCGCGCGCGGGCGCGAGCCGATCCCGCTCGCCGAGCTGGTGCCGCTCTCGGCGGCCACGTTCGCGCTCTCCAAGCTGATCGTGCACGAGAAGGTCGAGACGCTGGCTGCGGCAGCCGTTCGTCGACGAGCGCGCGGACGGCAGGCGGCCGCGCGGCCGGCGGCTGCGCTACGCCGTCGGCGAGCTGCTGAACTGCACGCGCTGCATCGGCGCCTGGAGCGCGCTCGGGCTCGTCGCGCTGCGGATCCACTCCCCCGCCGCCGGCCGCGCCGCGACGACGGTGCTCGCCGCGTCCGCCGGCAACGACGTCCTGCAGACCGGCGTTCTCGCTGCTGTGCGCCCGCGCCAACGCCGCCAAGGAGAGCGGCCGAGCCGCGCCGTCAGCGCCGCTCGGCGAGCTGCTTGAGCAGGCGCAGCCCCTCGCGGTTGCGCCGGTCGATCAGCCAGTCCTGGAGCCGGGTTGTGCAGACAGTGCCGCGGGCCCTTTGATCGGGCGCTCCGCGATCACGACCTCGGTGCCGCCGTCGTGGGCCGCGAGCGAGATGCTCGACGCGCGCGACGCCGGTCGGGCGCGCGCGGGCGTGCAGGACGAGCCGCCGCTGCGCGTCGCGACTCGACCACCGAGGTCGTGTCGCGCACCGTGAACGGACCGAGGCCGATGGAGTGATGGAACGTCGCGCCGGGCGCCGGCCAGTCGCCGTCGACGCGCCGGACCTCCTTGCAGCCGACGACCCACTGGGGGTAGGTGAACGGGTCCGACAGCACCGCGAAGACGGCCGCTCGGTGCGGGCGGCGACGTGGATCGTCGTGCGTGCCATACGGGGCCGCTTACCCGGTCGGGCGTGCGACTCAACGTCGGCGGCGTGACCGACGCGGTTAGCGCTCCAGCGCGTCGGGTACACGCCAAAGCTCCAGATGGCCGGCCAGAAATCGGCCTCTCCAGACAGCGGTCGAGACGCCCGATTCGGACATCCGCCTCACCCTGCCGGCGCGCCCGGAGAACGTCGCGGTCGTGCGGCACGTCCTCGGCGCGCTCGTCGATGCGCTCGAGCTCCCGGTCGCGCTGATCGAGGACATGCGGCTCGCGGTGACGGAGGCGTGCACGAACGTCGTCCGGCACGCCTACGCCGACGGCGAGGGCACGATCGACGTGCGTCGTGCGCTCGGGGGGAGCGCGCTCGAGGTCACCGTCGCCGACGCGGGACGCGGCATCGGAGCCGAGCCCGGACACCGCCGGGCCCGGGCCTCGGGCTGCCGCTGATCGCGGCGCTGACCGACTCGCTTCCGAGATCGAGCGCTCGAGGGCGCCGGCAGCCGGCTGACGATGTCCTTCCGCGCTCGCGCACGCACTCCTGCGATGGGGCGCGTCGCATGAGCGCGACGGACGCCGCCGACGCGCGTCTCGATCGCCGCCGGCCCGCTCGTCGGCCCGGTGCTGCGCCGCGTCGTCGGGATGTTCGCCGCGCGCGCCGACCTGCCGCTCGACCGGCTCGACGACGCGGTGCTCGTCGCCGACATCGTCGCCGCGCGCGCACCCGCCCACGTCGCCGACGAGACGGTCGACGTCACGCTCGCGTCGGCGACGCGCTCGCTCGACCTCTGCGTCGGACCGCTGCGTCGCGGGCGGCGGCCGCGCACTCGTGGGCGACGCCGCGGTGCCGGGCGTCGGCAACGTGATCGAGCGGCTCGCCGACGCGCTTCGAGGTCGAGACCGAGGGCGAGCACGAGTTCCTGCGCGTCGCGACATCGGCGGATTAGCGCCGCGGGACGGACTGAGCATGGCGATCGAGTTCGCGATCAAGGACCGTGCGGTCGGCAGCGACGCGCACGTCGTCTCGGTCAGCGGCGAGGTCGACCTCTTCACGGCGCCCGAGTTCAAGCAGCGCGTGATGGCGCCGATCGCCGCCGGCGTCGAGCACGTCGTCGTCGACCTGACGGAGACGACGTTCATCGACTCCTCCAGCCTCGGCGTGCTGATCGGCGCCCACCGGCGGCTGAAGTGCGCGCGGCGGCCGGCTGGTCGTCGCCTGCGCCAACGAGGCGATCGTCAAGACGTTCCGCATCACCGGGCTCGACGGCGTCTTCGCGGCTCGTCGACTCCGTCGAGGCCGCGCTGGGCGAGAACGCCGCAGGCAGCGTAGCCTTCTCCCGGTGGACGGCGGCACCGGCTTCCCCAGCGCGGACGCGCAGGACGACTTCTCGCGCGCCCGGCGCTCGCAGCTGCTCGCCGAGCTCGGCCGGCGGCTGCGGCGCGAGCCCGACGACGTCGCGCTGATCCTGCCGTTCGACGAGGTCGTCGAGGCGCTCGGCATGGTCGGCGAGGTCAAGCTCGGGCTGCAGACGATCCCGCTCGACTCGATCGTCGGCACCGTCGATCGCACGCACGACTTCGACCGCGGCTTCCGGCCCACGACGCCGCGCGTGCGCGGCCGCTGGCAGCGGATCGCGGCGGCCCAGCGCCGCGGCGAGTCGTTCCCGCCGATCTCGGTCTACCGGATCGGCGACCTGCACTTCGTGCGCGACGGGCACCATCGCGTGTCGGTCGCCAAGTCGCTCGGGCGCGAGGACATCGACGCCTACGTGACCCAGGTGCGCACGCGGATCGGCGACCGGCGAGGCGCTGCGGCTCGCCGACCTCCCGCTCAAGGGCCACGAGCGGCTGTTCAGCGAGCGCGTGCCGCTGCCCGAGGAGCTGCTCGCCCGCGTGCGCCCGTCGGACCCGTGGGACTACGGCCGGCTCGCCGAGGGAGTCGAGGCCTGGGGCTTCCGCGTGATGCAGGAGCGGCGCGAGTACATGGATCGCGAGGAGGTCGCCCGGCTCTGGTACGAGGAGGACTTCCTGCCCGTCGTCAAGACGCTGCGCGAGGGCGACTTCATCCGCCCGTCCGAGACGGAGGCCGACGCCTACATGCGCGTCGTCAGCGCCCGCTACGAGCTGCTGCGCACGCACGAGTGGAGCGACGAGATCCTCGATCGCCTGCAGGGCATCGAGCGCCGCAAGGGTGGGCTGAGCCGATCGAGACGTAGCTGAGGGGATTTCCGGCATCCCCGTCAGACCGCCGTCCGGATGACCGGCGGAGCGGTTCAGTCGCGCGCGCCGGGGTGCCCCTCGCCCGGCCAAGGCGCGAGCACGAGCAGCAGGCGCGCGTCGCTCGTCGCGCGCACCTCGTGGCGCTCGTGCGGGTCGAAGACCGCCGCGAAGCCCGGCGCCGCCGCGCACGCTGCCGCCGTCGGCGTCGACCTCGACCTCGCCGTCGACCACGACGAGGTGCGCGCGCTCGTGCACCTCGTGGTCCTGCAGGCCCTCGCCGGCGGGCAGGTGGATGACGATCGTGCGCGACTCGCCGCGCGACGAGTGCAGGATCTGCGGTTGATGCGGTTGCACGTCGAGCGTGCGAAGGTCCCAGTGCTCCATGCCGGGGAACCTAGCGCGCGAGCTAGGAGTTCGGAGCGCCGTCGGCCTCGTCGCGCAGGCGGGCGATCGACTGGCGGATCAGGCGCGAGACGTGCATCTGCGAGACGCCGACGCGCTGGCCGATCTCCGACTGCGTGAGGTCCTCCTCGAAGCGCAGCCGCAGCACCTCGCGCTCGCGCTCGGACAGCACGCGCATCAGCCGCTCCACGGTGGCGGAGTCCTCGGCCAGCCCGAAGCCCGGGTCCTCGACGCCGAACGCGTCGGCGTACGGAGTCGCCCTCGTCGTCGTTCTCCGTGCGCGGGCGGTCGAGCGAGACGGCGCGGTAGGCGGCCGACGCCTCGCGCGCCTCGAGCACCTGCTCGAGCGTCGCGCCGATGCGCTCGGCGATCTCGCCCGGCGTCGGCGCGCGGCCGAGCTCGCGCGACATCTCGTCCGCGATGCGGTCGACGCGCACCGCCATCTCCTGCAGGTCGCGCGGCACGCGCACCGACCAGCCCTTGTCGCGGAAGTGGCGCTTGAGCTCGCCCAGGATCGTCGGCACCGCGAACGACGAGAACGCCGTCTCGCGCGCGGGGTCGAAGCGGTCGATCGCCTTGAGCAGGCCGAGCGACGCGACCTGGATCAGGTCGTCGAGCTGCTCGCCGCCGCGCTGGTAGCGGCGGGCGAGCTGGCGCGCCAGCGGCAGGAAGCGCGCCACGAGCTGCTCGCGCGCGACGGGATCGCCGCCGCGGTGGTAGCGGATCAGCAGCCGCCGATCCTCCTCGCCGCGCGCGGCGCGCCCGTCGGACGGCGGATATGCTGACTCGCCGCTTGCGCGCTGCCTTGCCTGATCGATCGTCGATGCTCTCCACGCCCGTCTTCACAACACCTGCTCGAAGTTGTGCGCGCCGGGGCGCAGGGGCGCGTGACGCGGTCGGGCGGGTCGCTGGGCCTGACCGCGACCCAGTCTACCGCGAGGTCATGATGCCGACCGCGAGCGCGTCCGGCTCCGAGCGGCACCTGCGCGTGCTGATCGCCGACGAGGACAAGCGCGGCGCTGGCGCAGCTCGGCTCGGTGCTGGAGAGCCTCGGCCACGAGGTCACGCCGTACGCCGTGTCGGTCGCGGAGGCGATCGAGCTGATCTCCACCGAGGACCCGGACCTCGCGATCGTCGTCGTCCACAAGGACGACGAGCACGCGCTCGCGCTGATCAGCGAGACCGTCGAGTACGCGTCGGGCCCGGTGATCGCGCAGACGCGCGACGGCGACGTCGAGTTCGTCGCCCGCGCCGCCGAGCGCGGCATCTCCGCCTGGATCGAGTCGACCACGCCCGGAGGCGGTCCAGGGCGCGATCGAGGTCGCGCTGCGGCGCTACGAGGAGACGGCGCGGCTGCAGGTCAAGGTCGACCAGCTCGAGTCCGCGCTCGCGCGCCGGGCGATGATCGAGCGCGCCAAGGGCATCCTGATGGAGCGCCACGGCATCGACGAGCGCGCGGCGTTCGAGCTGCTGCGCGACCACGCCCGGGCCCAGAACCGGCGCGTGGTCGACGTCGCGGTGGCGGTCGCCGACGGTCACGCGCTGCTGCTCAAGGGCGAGGAACCGGGACAGTGCGCCGCGTCGCCCGCTGACGACGAACGCCTCTGGAGGCTGTCGTCGAGGACGGGCGCCCGGGCAAGGCGCTTCGTGCTGTCGGACCTCAAGGACGCGTTCAAGCGCTTCCAGTCCGACCAGATGACGGACCACGCGGCGGCGCTGACCTACTACGGGCTGCTGTCGCTGTTCCCGGCGCTGCTGTTCGCCGTCGCCGTGCTCGGCGTGTTCGGCCAGGAGGGGCTGATCCCCGACACCGCCGACTACCTCAAGACAGCCGGCGCGCCGGCGGACACCGTCGACGCGGTCACCTCCGCGCTGGACTCGGCGCAGTCGCAGAAGAGCACCGCGATCACCGCGCTCGTGCTCGGGCTCGCGCTCTCGCTCAACGCCGCCTCCGGCGCGTTCGGCGCGGTCGGGCGCGCGCTCAACCAGGTCTGGCGGGTCGACGAGGGCCGCGGCTTCGTGCGCCGCAAGCTCAACGACCTGCTCTGGACGCTGGTCGTGCTCGTGCTCGTGATGATCACGTTCGTGCTGCTGTTCCTCGGCGGCGGGCTGGCCGCGGACGTGCTCGGCTGGATCGGGCTCGGCGAGACCGCGGCGGACGTGTGGCGGATCGTCCGCTGGCCGGCGGCGCTGGTGTCGGCGATGCTCGTCTACGCGGTCGTCTACTTCGCCGCGCCGAACGTGGAGGTGCGGCGCTTCCAGTGGATCACCCCCGGCGCCGTGTTCGGCGTGCTCGCGACGATCCTCGCCTCGGCGCTGTTCTTCGTCTACGTGTCGAACTTCTCGTCCTACTCGGCCACCTACGGCGCGTTCGCCGCGATCGTGATCCTGCTCGTGTGGCTCTGGCTGACCAACGTCGTGCTGCTGCTTCGGCGCCGAGCTCAACGCCGCGATCGACGTGCGCCGCTCGCCCGAGCTGCCGCGCGGCTACGAGGGCCCGTCGCTGCCGGCCAAGGAGCCGGCCGAGTCCTCGTAGGCGGCCGCGGCGGGCCGCAGCGTCATCGCCTCGGGCCAGGAGCAGAGCGCGGCGCGGCCGGGGCAGTCGCCGCACAGCTCGCGGTGCGGGCGCGCGGCCACCGGCCACTGCTCGTCCAGCACTCCCGCCGCGAGCCCGAGCAGCGCGCTCTCGAGCGCCGGCGACGTCCGCCGCGCCGAAGCTCGCCGCGACCGGCTCGGCCGGACGCTCGAGCAGGCAGTACGCGACCTCGACCCGCGGCGCGCCGCCGCGCAGCGCCGCGAGCGCGTAGACCATCCGCTGCGTCGCGTAGGCGCGCTCGATCAGCGCGGCCGGAGCCTCGTCGCCGAGCCGGTCGGTCTTGTAGTCGACGATCAGCACCGTGCCGTCGAGCTCGCGCGCGAGCACGTCGACGAAGCCGGTGACGAGCGGGCCGCCGCCACCCGGCGCGAGCTCGAAGGCGAAGCCGGCCTCGCGCTGACGCTCGCCGCGCGCAGCGAGCCGCGCGCACAGCGGCGAGGCGGCGAAGGCGCGCGACCTGGGCGCGGATGTCCTCGACCTGGTGCGGCTCGAGCGCGATCTCGTGCGACCGCGGCGAGCGCGCGCACCTGCTCGCCGTCCGGGCGGCGCGGGCCGGCCGAAGTCGAGCTGCTCGAGCAGCAGGTGCACGAGCGTGCCACGGATGCGCCCCTCGAGCTGCGTCGGTCTCCGGCTGCTCTTCGGGCGGCGGTGCGACGCGTGGCAGGCCGAGCACGCGCGACAGGTAGAAGCGGTAGCCGCAGCGCGCGTAGTCCTGCAGCGACGAGTACGACAGCCGCCGCTGCGCGGGCTGCGGGCGGCCCGCGGCAGGGACCACCTTGGGCTCGGCGGGCAGCGCGGTGCCCGGGGCCGGCGCTGTGCTCGCGCGCGACGGGAGCGGCGGCCTCCGGCGGCAGGTTCTCCGGCGGTGATGAGCCGTGCCGACACCGCCCCCGCGCCGCACGCGACGACCGCCGGCTGCTCGCCCAGCACCGCCGCGGGGTCGCCGAGCAGCGCCGGCGCGAGCCAGGCGATCGGCGGGCCGCCCGGGCGCGGCGCCGGCCACTTCGCGGTGTCGACGCCGCCCGACAGGATCAGCCGCTCCTCCGCGCGCGTCGCGGCGACGTAGAGCAGCCGGCGCTCCTCGGCGGCCTCGGCGAGCAGCGAGCTGATCCGCGATCCGGTCGTAGCCGAGCGCCGGCACCGGCTCGCCGCCGGCGAGCGTCGCGAGCTTCAGACCGGCGCTCCCGTCGGGCCCGATCAGCAGCCGCTCGCGCGCGTTCATCGCCCGGCCGGCCGAGGTCGGCGACGCAGACGACCGGGAACTCGAGGCCCTTCGCCCGGTGGATCGTCATCAGCCGCACGGCGTCGAGCCCCTCGGACTCGAGCGCGGCCTCGCCCTCGCGCGCCTCGGCCAGGTCCTGGTCGACGGCGTAGGCGAGGAAGCCGCGCAGGTCGCGGCCCTCCGAGCGCTCGTACTCGCGCGCGAGCCGCATCAGCTTGCGCAGGTTCGCGAGCCGGCGGTCGCCGCCGGCGCGCGCGAGGATCGCGAGGTCGTAGCCCGTCGATGCGATCGCGCGCTCGAGCAGCACCTCGACGGGCAGCCGCTCCGCGCGCAGCCGCTCGCCGGTGGCGAAGCGCGCGAACGCGACCAGCTGCGCGGCCTGGTCCGGGCGCAGGTCGGCGAGCCAAGCGCTGGGCGCGGTGGCCGCGCGGCGGAGCGCCGCCCAGGCGCCCTCGCCCTCGCTCGCGGCCGGCTTCGGCGAGCAGCACCAGCGCGTCCGTGTCGGCGCCGCAGAACGGCGACGAGAGCGCCGCGTAGAGCGCTGCCTCGTCGTGCGGGTTGGCCAGCAGCGAGAGGTAGGCGATGCCGTCGCGGACCTGCTCCTGCGCCCAGTAGCCGCGACCGCCGACGACGTACGTGGGCAGGCCCTGCTCCTCCAGCGCCTGCTCGTACAGGCGCAGCGAGCTCGTCGCGCGCACGAGCACGACCAGGTCGCCGAGCGCGCGCCCGGCGTCGTCGACCTCCGCGCGCAGGCGTGCCGCGACGGCGCGCGCCTCCGCGCGGCGCCAGGGCTGGACCGCGAGGCCCGCGAGACCCAGCTCCTCCTCGCGCTGCTCCCAGCCGGACCGCTCGCAGGCCAGCAGCTCGACGCGCGGCTCCTCCGGCGGGTCGGGCGCGAAGAGGCGCAGCTCGTCCGGCCCGCGGCCGGCCACCAGCGGCGTGAAGCCCGGACCGAGCAGCGGCGCGAACGCGGCGTTGACGACGTCGAGGATCTCGGGCCGGGAGCGGAAGTTGACGGTGAGGCCGCGTACCCGGCCGGCGCCGAGCGCCGCCCGCCGCGCGCGGAAGATGCCGACGTCGGCGTGGCGGAAGCCGTAGATCGACTGCGACTCGTCGCCGACCGCGAACAGGTTCCCCTCCATCGCGCCGCTTCCATTACCCGTTGCGACGTCGCGTTCGAGCGCCTCAAGCAGGTCGAGCTGCAGGCGATTCGTGTCCTGGAACTCGTCGACCATGATCAGCTCGAAGCGCTCCGCCCAGCGCGTGCGCAGCGCGTCGTCACCGGCGAGGAGGTCGCGCACGAGCAGCTCGAGATCCTCGAAGTCGACGCCGGCGCGAGCCGTCTTGGCTGCTGCGTAGGCGTCGCCGAAGCAGGCGAGCAGCTCGTCGATCAGCAGCAGCGCCGGGCGAGCGTGATGGTCCGCACAGGCGGCGCGGTATTTCTCCCACTGCTCGCGATAGGCGCCGCAGTCGTCGTGCTCGAGCGCCTTCGCGCCCGACGGCATCCGCGCGGCGTCGAGCGCGCCCGGCAGTGGCGGGTCCTCGCCGGCAGACGTGAGACGCCCGCATGCCGTGAGCGCCTCGAGCGCGGCTGTCACACGCACGCCCGTGCCCTGCCCGGCGGCTCCCAGGCAAGCGGTCGCGCGGGCGGCCGCGGCGGCCAGCGCCGATGGGTCGGGCGCCGGTTCCGCGGGCGGGATGCTGAGCCGCGGCCTGGTCGCCCCGCGGCTGCGCAGAGTGGCATACGCGCGCGGTGACCATCGGCTCGAGCTCGCGCCCGTACGCGGCAGCGAGATCGAGCGCGGGAGCGCCGCGGGTCGTGATCCACTGCTCCAGCGCCGACTCGAACGCAGCGGACGCGAGCCGCCGCGCGGCCGCCTCGTCGAGCACGACGAAAGCGCGGGTCCAGACCGGCGGCGAGCGGCCGGCTGCGCAGCACGCGCGCGCAGAAGCCGTGGATCGTGCCGATCCAGGCCGCGTCGACCGCACGCGCGTGCTCGGGCTCACCCAGCTCCTCGAAGCGCCTGCGCACCCGTTCGCGCAGCTCCGCCGCAGCCTTATCCGTGAAGCTGAGCGTTAGAATCGAGCCGACCGCGACGTCGTCGTGCAGCACCGCCTCGACGAAGCGCTCGACCAGCACCGCGGTCTTGCCGGAGCCGGCGCCCGCGGCGAGCAGCGTGGACCGGCCGCGATCGTCGATCGCCGCGCGCTGCTCGGACGTCGCGCGGATCGCGCCGGGCTGCTGGGCCTCGGGAGCCGCGACGGTCATGCCGTCTGCCCCACGGCCCGCGTCTCGCTGCCGGTATTCCCCACGGCGTGCGCGCGCAGCGGTGTTGAGCGGCGGCCAAGCCAGACGAGCGCGTTGGCGGCTGCGACGGTCATGCCGGCAACTCCACCCGCGGCTCGCCTGCTCGGCAGATCCCGGGGATAGCGGCAGCCGCGGCTCGAGCAGCGCTCGGGGCAAGGCGCGACGTGCCCGGCGTGCAGGTCGGCGGCGGTGCGCGCGGCGAGCTCGCGCGCGGCGTCGAGCTGCGCCGTGAACGCGTCCGCGTCGACCAGGTCGGTCCGCGTGTAGTTGCCCGGGACGTCGTCGCGGACGAGACCGCGCGCGCCCAGCTTGCGTCCCGCGAGCGGCTGGTAGAGCCCGGCGACGGGTTCCAGGCCGAGCAGATCGCGTACCGCCAGCAGGTACAGCGCGACCTGGAGCTGGAGCTCGTCGGCCCACTTCATGCCGCCGACGACGGTGCGGCCCTTGTAGTCGCGCACGATCGCGGTGCCGCCGGGTCCGCGGTCGACGCGGTCGACGCGACCGGTCACCAGGCCGGCTTCCGCCCCGAGCGACAGCGGCCCGGTGGCGTCGTCAGGACCGCCGAACGACCACTCGAGCTCGGCCGGCTCGAAGCCGGCGCCGCACTCCGCCTCCGTGCGCAGGTAGCGCTCGAGATCCGCTTCCAGGCCGCGCAGCAACGCCCGGCGACGGACCGGCTGCGGGCCGCGCCGGAGCTCGGCGAGCGCATCGCCCAGGGCCTCCAGCGCGACGTCGAGGCGCTCTGGCTCCAAGCGCGCGGAGCCCGTGCGCTCGCGCAGCAGCGCGAGCGTCCGCTCGAGCACCGAGTGCGCGAGCGCGCCGCGCTGCATCGGCTCTGGGTCCGGCGCACTGCGTGCGGGCCGGAGCAGGTGCTCGACCAGCCAGCGCACGCCGCAGCCGGCGAACGACTCGAGCCCGCGCGCCGGCTCGGTCTTGCGCGCGGCGAGCAGGCCGAGCACCGCCGCGCTCGCGGGCGCGCCGAGCGGCGCCGGCTCGGGCGCGGACGGCGCGGTGGACGCGATCGCGCGCCGCAACTCGTGCGGCGTCGGCGCGTCCCGCGGGGCCCAGGTGACGTCCGCGAGCAATCGCAGCCCGCGCTCGTGCCAGAGCTCATCCGTGAACAGCGCTCGCACCTCGTCCACGAAGACGGACGGCGCGAGCGGGTTGCCCTCCTCGTCCGACGAGCGCCAGGAGAGGAAGAGCACGTCCTCGGGCCGCGAGACGGCGGCGTAGAACAGCGAGCGCTCGCGGTCGAGCGCATCCTCGTGCAGCGGCAGCCGCAGTCCGGACGCGACCGCCAGCCCACGCCGGTCTTCGTCAGACAGGAACGGCTCCGGCTCCGGCCGGCGGGGGAACTCCCCGTCCTGCAGTCCGCAGACGAACACGGCCCGGAAGCGGCGGGCACGGATCGCGAGCGGATCGGCAAGCAGCACCCCGGCCGGCGCCGCGCCACGGGCCGGGTCGTTCGAGCCGGGCGGCTCGGGGCCGCCGGCGGGCCGTCGCGATACCGCGGACGCGACGGCTCGAGGCCGTCGGACGGGCCGCTCGCGATACCCGCGGACGCAGACGGTTCGGGGCCGTCGGCCAGATCCACGCGGGCCGCCGCGAAGGGCTCGCGGACCGTGACGGCGCCGAGCGCATCGAGGACGTCGTGCGGGCCGCCGAGCAGTGCCGCGTCGACACTCGCCAGGCCGCACAGCTCGGCGACAGCGGCGCGCAGATCGGCGGCGACGCGCGCGTCGGCCAGGTCCTCGCCGGCGAGCACGTCGGCGCGGCGCAGGTGCGGCGCCGTCCAGATCGCGGCCGACCTCCGCCTCCAGCGCGCGCAGCAGCGGCTCGGCGCCCTCGGCGGCGGCCGCCGCCAGCGCGTCGAGCGCCACGAGCGGCGGGCCGCCCAGGCGCGACTCCCAGATCGCGCGCGCCGCGCGGGCGTCGCGCAGCTCGCCGCGGCGCACGCGCAGCTCGAGCGCGTCGGCGCGCGCGGGATCGCCGAGCCGGCCCGGCGTGCGCAGCCACGTGAGCAGATCGGCCGCCGTGCCGTCCGGCAGCGCGGCGCGCGCTCCCGCCAGCACTCCGGCGCCCAGCCGCGTGCGCGCGAGCGGGACGCGCCGGTCGTGGCTGACCGGGATCCCGTAGCCGGCGAGCACCTGCGCGAAGAGCGCGGTCGTGCCGGCGTCGCCGCGCAGCAGCACCGCGATGTCGGGCGGCTCGATGCCCTGGCGCATCAGCTCCAGCACGGCGGCGCCGACCAGCTCGGCCTCGGCGCGCTCGCCGCCCGCCTCCAGCAGCCGCACCGCGCCGTTCGGCGGGAGCCGCACCGGGCTCGGCTCGAACAGCGACCGCTCGAGGTGGTGCAGCGCCGGGCGCGCGGACGCCGCGTAGTACTCCGAGCGCTCGGGCAGCGCGACGACCTCCGCGACCGGCCGCAGCTCCTCGACCGTCGCGGCGCGGCCGGCGAACGCGACGCGGCCGGGCTCGTACGGGAGCGCGACCAGCACGTCGGCGCCGGCGTGGCCGACGAGCGTCTCGACCGCGTCGCGCTGGATCGGGGTGAGGTCGTCGAAGCCGTAGAGGAACACCGGCCGGCCGCCCCACGCTGCCGGGCGCGGCGCGCAGCGCGTCGAGCGCCGCCCACGCGTAGCCCTCCTGGTCGGGCCGTCCGAGCCGCTCGAGCCGGCGCCGGTACGCCGAGTAGAGCGCGCCGAGCTCGGCCGCGTACGTCGCGCGGCCACCGCCGGCGGCCGTCCCGTTCAGGCGCTCGCCGGCCGCGTCCCCGGCGCCCCGTTCTCGCTCCAGCCGCCCACGCACGCAGCGCCGACGGTGAAGCGCGCCGGCGTGACGAGCGAGCGCTGCAGCTCGGCGAACAGCGCGCCCGCCGCGCCGGCGAAGCCCTGCGTCGCCGCCGAGCGCGCGAGCGCGCGCAGCGGGACGTCGGCGATCGCCGCGCGCACGACGCGCTCGCGCGCGACCCGGCCGAGCGGCCGCAGCTCGAGCCCCGTCCGCGCGGCGATCTCGCGCACGAGGCGCGAGAACGTCAGCACCTCGGCGCCGAAGACGATCCCGGACGCGGCCAGCTCGCGCTGGTAGTGCTCCACGTCGGCCGCCGTCGGGACGACCAGCAGCGGGTCGTGCCGGCTCGCCGCGCGCAGCCGATCGAGCACGGCTCCCGCCTTGGCCGCGTTCGCGGGACCGGTGATCAGCGTCAGTGGCATCGGACCGATAAGGGTCGCGCGCGCGGCGGACGGCCTGACACTGCGCAGTGCGCAAACTGCGGCATTGACGAGGCCGGTCCGGGGTGGCGAGCGGACACGGGGCGCTTCGCGGACGCGTGACGCCGCGCCGCAGCGCCGAACGTCAACTGCGCCAATAAGGAGGGTCCGAATCGGGGGCGAGCAGACGCGGGCGCCTTGACGTCGAATAGCGACGTCAAGGCGCCCCGGAGCCCACAGCGAACCACCGGGCGCTTTGACCTCCCCATGCGGGGTCAAAGCGCCCGGCGTCTCGAACTGACCGCCCCGGCACTTCGAACCCAGCCCTCCTCAATGCCGCAGTTGACGTTGACCGACGCAGGGAGAACGCGAAGACGTTCGAACCGCCGCCCTCAAAGCCGCAGTTGACGTTCGAACCGCCACCCCTCGAAGCCGCAGTCGACGTTCACCGACGCAGGAAGACGGCCACGAAGTTCGAACCGCCGGCCGAAACCCGCGGCCGGAGCCTCAGGCCGCCTCGGCCTGCGCGTCGGTCGCCGGCGTCTCGGCCACGGCCGCGCCGGCCGCCGGGTCCTCGCCCTCGGGCGGCTTGGCGCCCTCGCGCGCCCACGGCTCGTCGAACTCGACGCGCCACTTGCCCTCCTCGGACTGCTGCAGCGCGAGCCGCGCGCGGAAGGACTTGCCCGAGCGGCCCTTGAAGCCGGTCACCGGCTTGGCGGTGCGGCCGGTCGCGATCAGCTCCCGCGCCACCGCCATCGGCAGCGTCTTGCCCGCCTTGCTCTTCCAGATCACGAAGCCGCAGCCCGGGTCCTCGCGCGACCAGCACGAGAAGCCCTTGCGGTTCTCCACGATGTTGCGGCCGCAGACCGGGCACGGGCCGAGGTTGGCCCGCGGGATGCGGACCTCCTTGAGCTTCGCGTCGAGCTCGGCGACCGTGCCGCGGGCGAACTCGGCGATGTCGTGCATGAAGCGCTCGCGCGTCTCCTCGCCGTGCTCGATCCGGCCGAGCCGGTGCTCCCAGTCGCCGGTCATCCCGGGCGACGTCAGCGCGTGCCCGTCGAGCAGGCGGATCACGTTCAGGCCCTTCTCCGTGCAGACGAGCGAGCGCGCGTCGCGCTCGATGTAGCCGACGTCGATCAGCCGCTCGATGATCGCGGCGCGCGTCGCCGGCGTGCCGATGCCGGAGTCCTTCATCGCCTCGCGCAGCTCGTCGTCGTCGACCAGCTTGCCGGCCGTCTCCATCGCGGCGAGCAGCGACGCGTCGGAGTAGCGCCGCGGCGGCTTGGTCTCCTTCTCCTCCGCGCCGACCTCGAGCGTGTCGACCGCCTCGCCCTGCTCGACCTTCGGCAGCGCTCTGGTCGGCGCCCTCGTCGTCGTCGGCCCCCGACCGCTCCTCGGAAGCCCTCGCCGTAGACGCCGCGCCAGCCCGGCACGACGAGCACCCGCCCGCGCGTGCGGAAGACGTGCGTCGCGCGACCGTCGTCTCGAGGCGCGTGTTCTCGAACACGGCCTCGGGGTGGAAGACGGCGAGGAAGCGCCGCACGACCATGTCGTAGACCCGCTTGTCGTCGTCGGACATCCGGCCGACGTCGTGCTCGGTCTTGCGTCGGGATGATCGCGTGGTGGTCGGTGACCTTGGCGTCGTTGACGACGCGGCCGAGCGGCAGCGTGTCGAGCCCGGTCACGTAGGCCGCGGCGCGGGCGTACTCGCGCTGCCGGCCGACGAGCTCGGCGGTCGGCTTGATCTCGCCCGCCATGTCGCCGGTCAGGAAGCGCGAGCTCGTGCGCGGGTAGGTGAGCGCCTTGTGCTCCTCGTAGAGCCGCTGCGCGGCGCCGAGCGTGCGGCGGGCGGAGAAGCCGAAGCGGTTGTTGGCCTCGCGCTGGAGCGTCGTGAGGTCGTACAGGAGCGGCGCGCGCTCCTTCTTGGTCGACTTCTCGAGCTTCGTGATCTCGCCGGCCTGCCCGCGCACCGCGGCGACGATCGCCTCGGCCTCGGCGGCGGTCTTCAGCCGCGGCTGGGCGCCGGCGTGGTAGCGGCCCGCGTAGCGCCGGCCGGACTCGCCGCCCGACCGGCTCGAAGGTCGCGTCGACGAGCCAGTAGGCCTCCGGCTTGAACGCGCGGATCTCCTCCTCGCGCCGCGCGATCAGCGCCAGCGTCGGCGTCTGCACGCGGCCCAGCGAGACGGCGCCGTCGAACGAGGAGCGCAGCCGGATCGTCGCCGCGCGCGTGGCGTTCATGCCGACGATCCAGTCGGCCTCCGAGCGCGAGCGCGCCGCCTCCTCGAGGCGCGCGAAGTCGTCGCGCGGGCGCAGGTCGGCCAGCGCGCTCTTGATCGCGGCGGTCGTCATCGACGAGAGCCAGAGCCGCTCGACCGGCTTGCGCGCGTTCGCCTTCTCGTACGTCCAGGCGAAGATCAGCTCGCCCTCGCGGCCGGCGTCGCAGGCGTTGACGACGCGATCGACGTCGTCGCGCGTGAGCAGCTTCGTGATCACGCCCATCTGCTTCTTCGAGCGCTCGTCGCGGACGACCAGCTTGAACGCGTCCGGCACGATCGGCAGGTCCGCCATGCGCCACTTCTTGAACTTGGCGTCGTACTCGTCGGGCTCGGCGAGCTGGACGAGGTGGCCGACCGCCCACGTCATGACGTGCTCGTCGGTCTCGAGGTAGCCCTCGTGCTTCTGGAACGCGCCGGGGAGCACGCGCGCGAGGTCGCGGCCGACCGACGGCTTCTCTGCGATGACGAGGGTCTTGCCCATCGCCGCCCGAGGGTAGCGCTCAGCCGCGGCGCAGGGGCCGGTCGACACCGGCCCGCCGACCTGCGCCGAGCGCCCGCGCGACGACCGCGTTCGGGCACGCCGTAGCCGCCGCGCGCGCCGCTCGGTCGTGGCGGCGAAGATCGTCGTGACGACGCGGCCCTCGCCGTCGACCATCGGCCCGCCCGAGTTGCCCGAGCGCACGAGCCCGCGCAGCGCGGTCATCGAGCGCTCGACCGGGCCCGCGCCCGTAGGCGTCGGAGGAGCGCACGCGCCGCGTCTGGCCCAGCCGGCCGGGGCGCACGTCGAACGGCCCGTTGAGCGGGAAGCCGAGGATCGCCGCCGAGGTGCCGGCGTCGGTATCGTCCGCGAGCGGCAGCGGCCGCGCGTCGAGCCCGTCGACGCGCAGGATCGCCAGGTCGTTGCGGGGGTCGAAGTGGACCGCCTGCGCGCGCCGGCCCGGCTCGCGGCCGCCGAGCAGCACGCGCGTGTCGCGCTGCGCCGGCGACGACGTGCGCGTTCGTGACCACGAGCCCGTCGCCCGCGACCCAGCCCGAGCCCTCGACGCCGAGGCCGCACGCGCGTGCCGAGCACCTTGACGACGCTCGCCGCCGCCTCCTGCACCTCCGGGTCGCGCGCGATGCCGGCGCGCGGCGCGCGCGACCCGCGCCTGCGGCCCGTCGATGCGCGGGAACGGGTCGAGCGCCCGCAGCGAGTTCAGCAGCGGCCCGGACGGCGGCAGGATCGTGTTGAGCCGCTGCAGGATCGCCGAGCGCTGGACCTCCTCGCGCATCCGGTAGCTGCCGGCTCTGCACCGCGAGCGCGCCGAGGATCCAGACGACGCCGAGCCCGACGGCCGCGACCAGCACCGCGCCGAGCAGCCCGTCGGCGGCGCGCGAAGCCGGGCAGCCGCGCGAGCGCGCGCCGGACCGGCGCGCCGAACGCCTCGAACAGCCCGGCCAGCAGCGCGCCGACGATCAGCGCGCCGAGCAGCCCGAACGCCGGCGCCCACGGCGAGCTCGAGCCCTCGCGAGAGCACCAGCGGGCCGATCCGCGTGCCGATCCAGGCGCCCGAGCGCCAGACCCGCGAACGCGAGCACGCCGCTGATGAAGCCCTGCGCCCAGCCGAACAGCGCGAGCAGCAGCACCAGCCCCACGATGATCCAGTCGACGCCGGTCACGGAGCGAGCGTACTGGGCGCGCGGCGTCCGCAGCCGGGCCGATTGCTGACGCAGCCTGGTGCAGCGACGCGCAGCGCGTCAAGATGAGCGGCGCAGCGATGTCGATCGTCCCCTCGCCCCGCGCGCCGGTCGTCCGACGCGCTTCCGGATCGCCCGCGCGGCGCGGTCGCCGCCGTGCCCTGTGGACGCGGCTCGCGCCGCTGGCGGTCGCCGCGGTCGTCGCGTTCGCCGCCGGCGCGGCGGTCGGCGCCGGCGGCGATGACCCGCGGCGCAACGACCGCGCGCGACGTTCGCCGAGGCGTGGGAGCGCGGCGACTACGCCGCGATGCACGCGCTGCTCACGCCGGAGGCGCGGCGCCGCGTCCCGCTCGAGCGCTTCGCCGCCACCTACCGCCGCGCCGCGCAAGGTGGCGACGCTCTCGGCGCGTCGACGCCGGCCGGCCGGCGGACCCGCAGGACGGCGCCGTCTCCGTTCCCGTCGTGCTGCGCACGCGCATCTTCGGCACGCTCTCGGGCCGCGTCGCGCTGCCCGTCGTCGAGCTCGAGGACGGCGCCGCGATCGACTGGCGGCCGTACCTCGTGCATCCCGGCCTGCGGCGCGGGCGAGAAGCTGACGCGCACGCACGACGCTGCCGCCGCGCGCGGCGATCCAGGCGCGCGACGGCACGCCGCTGGCCGAGGGCGAGGCGCGGCTGTCGGAGCTCGGCGCGCTCGCCGCGGAGATCGCGGGCCGCGTCGGGCCGGCGCCGCCCGAGCGCGCGGCCGAGCTCGCCCGCCGCGGCGTGCCGCCCGACGCGCCGGTCGGGCTGACCGGGCTGGAGCGCGAGTTCGACGCCGAGCTGGCCGGCCGCCCCGGCGGCGAGCTGCGCGCCGGCGAGCGCGTGCTCGCATCGGTCGCGCCGCGCCGCGGCCGCGCGGTGCGCACGACGATCGACCCCGAGGTCCAGCGCGCCGCGGTCGACGGCGCTCGCCGGGCGCTTCGGCGGCGTCGCCGTGATCCGGCCGTCGGACGGCGAGGTGCTCGCGCTCGCCGGCATCGCCTACTCGGCGCCGCAGCCGCCCGGCTCGGTCTTCAAGATCGTCACGCTGGCGGCGGCGCTCGAGGCCGGCGTCGCGAAGCCGGTCGAGCAAGTATCCGGTGCAGACGTCGGCGACGCTCGAGGGCGTCGAGCTCGAGAACGCGCACGGCGAGGCCTGCGGCGGCACGATCGAGAACGCGTTCGCGCACTCGTGCAACTCCGTCTTCGCGCCGATGGGCGCCGAGCTGGGCGCCGAGCGGCTGGTCGCGGCGGCCGAGCGCTTCGGCTTCAACCAGGACCCCGGCCTGGCCGGCGCGCTGCGCTCGACGATCCCGGCCGCCGCCGAGATCGGCGACGACCTCGCGGTCGGCTCGACCGCGATCGGCCAGGGCCAGGTGCTCGCCACGCCGCTCGCGTTCGCCGGCATCGCCGGCGCGATCGCCGAGGACGGGATGCTCGTGCGCCCGACGCTGCGCAAGGGCGCGCCGCCCGAGCGCGCGCGCGTCACGCCGGCCGCCGTGGCGCGGACGATCGGGCGCTACATGCGCGCCGTGGTCACGTCCGGCACCGGCGTCGCCGCGGCGATCCCGGGCGTCAAGGTCGCCGGCAAGACCGGCACCGCCGAGCTGCGCGACACGACCAACGACGACCCCGATCCCAGCCGACCCGGACGCCGCCGCCCGTCGACGACCCGACGGACACCGACGCGTGGTTCGCGGCCTACGCGCCGGCGCGCCGGCCGCGCGTCGCGGTCAGCGTGCTGCTGGTCGGCCAGGGCGCCGGCGGCGAGACGGCCGCGCCGGTGGCGCGGGTCGTGCTCGAGGCGGCGCTGCGGCGTTAGACGTCGAGGTTGACGATGGCGTTGTCGCCGCCGCGCAGGCTCTCGATCTCGAGCTCGAGCGGGCGGTTGTAGAGCGACTGGATCGTCGACCTTGAAGAGCAGCAGCGCGCCCTGGATCGTGTTGTCGGAGGGCGGCGAGTTCGAGCTCCGGCAGCAGCTCGCCGGACGGGACTCGGCCGCGCCTCGTAGTCGAACACGTTGCGCTCGGTGTCGAGCTCGATCGGCTCGAACTCGGTTGTCCTGCGTGTCGACGATGCTGAACTGCGTCGGTCGCGGGCAGCTCCTCCTCGGTCTCGTTCTCGACGCGCATGAAGATCGCGAACCAGACCTCGTCCGCGGTGATCTCCTCGCCCTCCGGCAGCCCGGCGCAGGTAGGCCTGGTCCTCGACGCTCGCGGGATCGAGGATGCGCGAGATCTGGACCTGGTAGGTCAGCTCGTCGACCGACGACGTAGATGCCCTCGGTCTCGCCGACGATCGCGATCTCCGTCCTGTTGCCGCAGCCGCTGCCGCGAGCGCCGCCAGCGCGGCGAGCGAGAGCAGGACGATGCGGGCGAGCCGGGTCATCGGGCGCGTCAGTCTAGTCCGGCGATGGTCGCGCGCGCGCCGCGATCGCGGTTCTCCTCGAGGATGCCCTGGAGCCGTCGCAGCGCCTTGCCGCCGTTGCGCCGGAACCAGCCGCGGCGGCCGCTGACGGCCTCGATGAAGCGGTCCGTCGGGAGCGGCGGCTCGGTCTCGTAGACGTACTCCAGGCGCGTGCCGCCGGCGTTCGGCTCGAGCGTCCACTGGTGGAAGGTCTTGATCCGGTTGTACTTGCCGCCGCGGCCGACGCCGACGATCCGGAACGGCGGCTCGAGCTCGGCGAGGTTGAGGTCGTAGTAGCCGAAGCGGTCGAAGCGCCCGTCCTGGCGGTAGCGGGCGCCGGCGCCGCGACCCTCGGACTGCTCGCGCGTGAGCCGCCAGCCCTTGAGGAAGTGGTCCGTGAACTCCGGGTGGTTGGCGACGTCCGCCAGGTACGCGAACACCTCCTCGCGCGGGCGGTCGATGTTGACGCTGCAGCGTGACGGGGTCCACGGGCCGGAAGCCTATTGGAGCAGGCTGCGTCAGGCGGCGCGGCGCGCGATGCCGCACCGAGCGCTCGTGCTCGGGCGCGTGCATCAGCTCCGAGCGGACCGGCTCCTCGCGCCGCAGCGGGCGGCACAGCGCGCAGACGAGCCGCTCGCCCGCCGCCGTCGCGTAGACGTGCACGACCTCGCCGGTCAGCGGCGTGCGGCCGCAGTGGACGCAGCGGTGACGCTGCGTCTCGTGCTCGCCCATGCTGCGGCGCAGGAGCGCCTTCTGCGAGCTGCGGACCGGCTGGCGCGGCGGTGCGGCGGAGGCTGAGCGCTGGCATCGTACCGGTGCACTTCGACGCCCGCCGGGCAAAGCCTGCCCGCCTGGTGTGTAGACCCCATTGACCATCTCCCTACAATTCGTCGAGGAGTGGGGTCTGCAGGGACGGCGCGGCCCGCGCCACAAAGGAGAGCGACATGGATTCACGCACGCCAGGCGAAGTCGAGGCCACCGGCACCCTGCCCGTCGCGGGAGAGGGCACGCTACCGCTCGCCACCGCCGAGCCGGCCGCTTCCGGCCGGCCCGGACTGGATCGACGAGGCCCGCGCCAACCTGCCCGAGCCGGGCAAGTACCTCGCCTACGAGGACTCCGACCGGCGCATCGTGGTGCCGGTCGCGCGCGAATGGACGCGGATCGGCCGCTCGCTGGCCGCCGACGTGCGCTTCGACGACTCGACCGTCTCGCGCCGGCACGCGCTGATCGTCGCGCAGGCCGACGGCGTGCGGGTGCTCGACGACCGCTCGCTCAACGGCGTCTACGTCAACGGGCGCCGCGTCGAGTGGTCACCGCTGGCCGACGGCGACGAGATCGTCGTCGGCCGCCACACGATCCACTTCATGGACAGCGCCGCGGGCGCGACCGTCGTGCCCGAGTCCGCTCCCGCCGCCGTCGCGGAATAGGAGCACGCGGCCGCTAGGCTGCTGCGGTCGATGGCCGAGACGATCGCGGTCCTGTCGCTCAAGGGCGGCACGGGCAAGACCACCACGGTGCGCACGCTGGCGGACGTCTTCCGGCGGATCGGGCTCGACGTGCTGTGCGTCGACCTCGATCCCCAGGGCAACCTGTCGGACTACTTCGACGTCGCCGCCGACGCGACGCCGACGGTCGCCGACATGCTCTCCGGCGCCGCCAAGGCGAAGGCCGCGACGCACGACGGGATCATCCCCGCGTCGCCGTTCCTGGCCGAGGTCGAGCGCGGCCTGAGCGGCAAGATGGGCCGCGAGCTGGTGCTGCGCAAGGCGCTCAAGGATGCGCGCAAGCAGTACGACCTGATCCTGATCGACTGCCCGCCCGCGCTCGGGCTGCTGACGATCAACGGACTGGTCGCCTCGGACTGGGCGCTGATCTCCTCCGAGGCGCAGTACTTCGCGCTGCAAGGCGTCAACGGCGCGCTCGAGGTGGTCGGGCAGGCGAAGGAGTTCTACAACGACGACCTCGAGTTCCTCGGCGTCGTGATGAACATCGCCGACATGCGCACCGTGCACTCGCGCGAGACCTACACGGCGCTGCGCGAGCACTTCGGCGAGCAGCGTCTTCGAGACCGTGATCCGGCAGTCGATCGCCTACGCCGAGTCCGCGGAATCGGGCCGCTCGATACTCGACCACCGGCCCGACCTCGGGCGCGACTACCTCGAGCTGGCCGACGAGGTGCTGGCGCGCACGGGGCTGAACGGCTGGCGGCGCAGGCTCGAGCCGCTGCTGTCCGAGAGCCCGGTGCGCTGAGCGCCATACTGGGCGCGATGCGCCGCGCCCTGTTGCTCGTGCCGCTCATGCTCGGCGGCTGCGGTGGCGCGGCCGAGCCGCCGGTCGTCGCCGAGCAGCGGCCGCCGGTGGCGACCGCGACGCCCTCGGCCGAGCGGTCGGCGTCGCCGCCGGCCGCCGCGCCGGTCGCACGCGGGCGCTGGACCACGGCGCGGGTGCACGGGCGCGCGGCGCTGCGCACGGCGCCGGGTGGCCGCGCCGTCGGCGCGGTCGGGCCGCGCACGCAGTTCGGCGGGCCGCGCGTGGTCAGCGTGCTGCAGCGGCGCGGGCAGTGGCTTCAGGTGATCGTGCCCGAGCGGCCGAACGCCCGTCCTGCCTGGATCTCCGCCGCGCGGGCGCGGGTCGGCGCCACCGACATCGCGCTCCAGATCGACCGCTCGGCGCGCACGCTGACGGTGCGCGACCGGCGATCGTACGCTCCAGCGTGTTCGGATCGGGGTCGGAGCACCCGATCACCCGACGCCGACCGGCCGCTTCGCCGTCACCGACAAGCTCGCGATGGGCGGCCCGGGAACGACTTACGGCTGCTGCGCGATCGCGCTGTCGGCCCACCAGCCCGACCTGCCGACGACCTGGAACGGGCTCGACCGGATCGCCGTCCACGGCACGCAGTCGCCGGCGACGATCGGCGCCGCCGCCTCGCTCGGGTGCATGCACGCGAGCGAGCCCGACCTGCGTCGCCTGATGCGCACCGTGCCGCTCGGGCGCGCCGGTGTTCATCCGCGCGTAGGCGGCACTACGCTGCGGCGCTTCGAGCGCGGCGGCGTCGAGCCGCTCCGGCGGTGCTCCCGCGCGGCGCCAGACGAAGCGTGCGGCGTACCACTTCGAGCCGCGCCCCACGTAGTCCCAGCCGGCGCCCTGGAGCGCCGTCACGAGCCGCCGCAGCTCCGTGCGGTACTCATCCGCCGACGGGTTCGGATCGGCCATCATCAGCCACTTGAACGTCACGCTGTTGCCGATCGGCCGTGCGTGCTGCGTGCTCCCCGGCTCATAGGCCACTGCCTCGAAGCGCGAGTTCACGACGCCCGCCTCCCAGCGCAGCTCGCAGCGCCACAGCTGCTCGCTTCCGCTCGGCCAGTCCGGCCTGCGCACGAAGCGCCCGGCTCGAGCCGCCTCGCGCTCCCCCACGACCCGCGCGGCGGCCGGTGCGGCGGCGGCGTGTACGGCGGGCTCCTCAACGGCGGGCGCCGGCGGAGCGGCGGCGCGTACGGCGGCCCGCTCCACGGCAGGCGGCGCCGGCTCGACCACGATCACCGGCTTCCACCCGAAGCGCTTGGCGTACCACCCTGCGCCAGGCTCGAGCGCGACCCAGCCCGCTGCGAGCAGCTCGCGCTCGAGCTCGGCGACGGCGTCGGTCAGCGCCTGCACTGCCGCCGCGCTGGTCGGCGGCCACTCGAGCGGAGCCGACTGCGCGACCACCGACCGGTCGGCCTGCTTGCCGGTCCGCGCGACCACGGCGAAGCGTGATTCGTCCCCGGCCCCGGTCCACTCGATCTCCGCGCGCCAGCCGCGACGCGGATCGGGCGGCAGCGCAGCAGCAGGCCGCTCCGCGGAGCTCCGCAGCAGCGTCTCCGCCCGTCGCGGTCTTGCCACGGGCTTCTGCGAACGAGGCTTGGGCGCAGCCGGCCGCTGCCGCACGACCGGCTTCATGTCGGCCGGGGTCGTCCCGTTGGCGGGCTTGGGGGCCGGCGTCGCGGTCGAGAGCCGGCGGTGGCGGGCCGGGCCGGGCCGGCTTCGTGGCGCCCGCCGCGGCCGGGCCGGAACGTGAACAACAGCGCCAGCGCACCCAGCGCGAGCACCACCCCGGCGATCAGCGGCAGCCGCGACGAGCCGCCCTCGTCCGTGCTCGCCGCAGGCGCCGTGACCTGACGTTCCGCTGCCGCCGGCGACTCCGCGGCCGTCACAGCCGGGGTCGGGCTGGCCTCCAGCGGATAGGCGTCCCAGAGCTCCTGCGCCGTCGGCGTCGGGGTCTTCTCCTGGGCCGCGACCGGATGTGCCACCCACAACAGGCAGCACGCGATCAGTGCGAGCGAGCGGACGCAGCAGCGGTGCGGGGACGAGCTTCCCGCAGGACCCGGAGCGGCGTGTCCTAGGGCGAAGCCGCGCCACCGCCCGCATCCCGGCCGTCCTCCGTCCCATCGTCGTCGAGGAGGTCGCGGATAGACGTCAGCCGCGAGCGCAGGCGCTCAGCGTCGGCGCTGGACTGGGTCAGCTCGCCGACGCGCGTGCGCAGCGATTCGATCTCGGCGAGCGCGTCTGCGACGGCCTCCTCGGCGGCGCCCTGCGCCTGCACCAGACCCTCGCGGAAGCTCCTCGCGTCGGTGGCGCGGCCCGCACGTTCCTCGTCGAGGTCTTCGCGCGCGCGTGCCAGCTCCTTCTCGACGCGCTCGAGCCGCGCGTTGGCCTCGCCCAGCTCGGAGCGGACCGCGAAGAAGTCGGCCTGGAGCCGTAGCCGCTCGCCACTGCCGCCGCCGCCACCCCGCCGGCGCACATCGAGCACTCCCGGCTCGGACTCGTCCTCGTCGCGGCGCGGCTCGGGCAGCTGCACGAGCAGCTCGTCGCCGAGCTCGAGCTCGGCGGCGCCGAAGGCCGTCGGGGCCTCCTGCCAGGCGAACGCCGCATGCCAGTCCTCGCCGTCGCCGACCGACGGGGCGCCGTTCACGGCAGGCAGGCGGTGTGTCCGCTCCGAGCCCCGGAGCACGAGCACCGGGTTTCCCGTAGGGGCGTCGCCGAGGCCGACGAAGCGGCCGTCGATCTCCAACCGGTCGGGCGTCGCCCAGACGAATCGCTTGAGCTCAAACGTCTCGTTTGCCATGGACACGCCTCCCTTCAAGTCATGTCAGCGCCGACGCGCATCCAAGCGCGCTCAGCCGTTGTTCCTATCCGATACACCGGACTTCTACAAGTAGACGAAGCCAGCCCATTGGAACTTTCAAGACAGAGTGGCATACCCGCTTCCCGGGAGCCGCGTTAGTCAGAACGCTGACCTCGTTTCAGGCTACCACGAAGCCGCCGCGCGGCTCGAAGGCGACGCGCCGCGCCTCCGCCCAGCCGGCGCATTCCCCCTGCAACCGCGCAAGCACGGCGGCGGTCGCCTCGGACGCGCACCAGACCAGCACCGCCGGTCCGGCGCCCGAGATCGTCGCTCCCAGCGCACCCAGCTCCGGCGTGCGCCGGGCGAGCGCCAGCGAGCGCGGATAGAGGTGCTCGCGATGCGGCTGGTGCAGCCGGTCCTGCAGCCCGCGCGCGATCAGGTCGCAGTCGCCCGCGGCCAGGCCGAGCACGAGCAGCCCGACGTGAGCCGCGTTGAACACCGCGTCCGCCATCGGCACCTGCGCCGGCAGCGCCGCGCGGGCGCGGGCGGTGCGGACGTGCGCGTGCGGAACGACGACCAGCGCTTCGAGCCCGGCGGGCGCGTCGAAGCGCTCCGCGCGTCCGTCGGCGCACAGCACGAAGCCGCCCAGCAGCGCTGCCGCGACGTTGTCGGGGTGACCCTCCAGGCGCGTCGCGAGCGCGAGTAGGTCGGCGTCGTGGCCGTAGAGCGAGTCGGCCGCCAGCAGCCCGGCGACGATCGCCGCGGCGCTTGTCCCGAGCCCGCCCGCGAGCGGCACCTCCGAGCGGATCCGGAACTCGACGTCGCGCACCGGGTGCAGCAGCTCGAAGGCGCGCACCGCGAGGTTGCGGCCGTCGCGCGCGATCGCCAGGTCGGTGACGACGCGAAAGCGGCCCGTCTCCACCACCTCGAGCTCCACGTGGAGACCGAGCGCGCAGGCCAGCACGTCGAAGCCGGGACCGAGGTTGGCCGAGGAGGCCGGGACGCGCACGAGCCGGCGCGGCGCGTCTGGCTCCGCCGCGCCGGTCACCGCGTCGCCGGCGCCAGCACGGCGCGCTCGACCGCCGCCAGGTCCGGCTCGCACGGCACGACCGAGCCGGCGTGCGCCAGCGCGGTCTGAGGGTCCTTCAAGCCGTGCCCGGTGAGCACGCAGGCGACGCGCCGGGAGTCCTCGGCGCCGTGCTTGAGCAACCCCGCGACGCCGGCGGCCGACGCCGGCTCGCAGAACACGCCCTCGCAAGCGGCGAGGAAGCGATAGGCGGCGAGGATCTCGGCGTCCGAGACCGCGCGGATCGCCCCCTGCGAGGCCGCCATCGCACCCATCGCCTCCTCCCAGCGGGCGGGATTGCCGATCCGGATCGCGCTCGCGACCGTCTCGGGGTTCGCGACGGGTGCGCCGTGCACCAGCGGCGCCGCCCCCTCGGCCTGCCAGCCGAGCATCCGCGGGCGCGCTCCCGCCTCCTCGAAGCCCTTCCAGTAGGCGGTGATGTTGCCCGCGTTGCCGACCGGGATGCAGAGCGCGTCGAGGTCGGCGCCGAGCTCCTCGACGAGCTCGAACGCCGCCGTCTTCTGGCCCTGCAGGCGAAACTCGTTGACCGAGTTGACGAGCGCGATCGGATGGCGCTCGGCGAGCCGGCGCACGAGCGCCAGCGCCTCGTCGAAGTTGCCGCGCAGCGCGATCACGCGCGCGCCGTGCATCAGCGCCTGCGCGAGCTTGCCGGTGGCGATCTTGCCCTCCGGCACGATCACCGCCCCGGTCAGGCCGGCGCGTGCCGCATAGGCGGCCGCGCTCGCCGCCGTGTTGCCGGTCGACGCGCAGATCACCGCCTCGGCGCCCTCGCGCACCGCCGCCGAGACCGCGCAGGTCATGCCGCGGTCCTTGAACGAGCCGGTCGGGTTCGCGCCCTCGAGCTTGAGCCAGACCTCGGCCCCGACGCGCTCGGACACCCGCTCGGCCAGCACGAGCGGGGTGGAGCCCTCGTGCAGCGAGACGACGGGGTCCTCCGGTGCGAACGGCAGCCGGTCGCGGTAGCGCTCGATCAGTCCGGTGCTCAGGTGAACTCCTCCTCGATCACGCGGATCGCGCGCGGCGCGGAGCGCATGAAGTCGAGCTGGCCGATCAGGTGGACGGCGGCATAGAGGCGCGACTCGAGCAGCGGGTGCAGCACCATCACGAGCGACGCGTTCTCGCCCAGCCCGCGCTGAACGACCGATTTGATCGAGGCGCCCTGCAGCCCCAGCAGCTCGGCCACCTGCGCCAGCACGCCGGGGCGGTCGGCGACCTCCATGTGCAGGTAGAACGCGCTCTCCACGTCGTTGACGATCGTGAGCTGCTGGCTCGTCTCGGGAGTGGTCGCGGGCGGGATCATCGCCGAGATCACGTCGCCCAGCACCGCCGAGGCCGTCTGCGGCCCGCCGGCGCCCGGCCCGGACATCGTGATCTCCGTGATCGCGTCCGACTCGACCGTGACGGCGTTGAAGGGCCCGTGCACCGACGCGAGCGGATGCCCGCTGTAGAGGAAGGCCGGGTGCACGCGCACCGACAGGCCGCCGTCGACGCGCTCGGCGGTCCCGATCAGCTTCAGACCGAGGCCCAACTGGTCGGCGTACGCGATGTCGTCCGCGGTCAGCTGCTCGATGCCCTCGTAGCGGACCTGGTCGAGGTGCACCGGCGTGTCGAATGCGAGCCGCGCGAGGATCGCCATCTTCGCCGCGGCGTCGCGGCCCGTGACGTCGTCGGTCGGGTCGGCCTCCGCGTAGCCGAGCTGCTGTGCCTGCGCGAGCGCGGCCTCGTACGACAGGCCGCCGCGCGCCATCTCGGTCAGGATGTAGTTCGTCGTGCCGTTGACGATCCCGTGGATGCGCTCGACGTGGGCCGCCGCGAGCGACTCCTGCAGCACCCGGATCACGGGGACGACGCCTGCGACCGCGGCCTCGAAGCGGAGCTGCACGCCGTGCTCGCGCGCGCATGCCCACAGCTCCTCGCCATGCTGGGAGAGCAGCAGCTTGTTGGCCGAGACGACGTGCTTGCCGGCCCGCATCGCGCGCAGCACGTAGTCGCGCGCGGGGTCGACGCCGCCGATCAGCTCGACGATCAGGTCGGCGCCGGCGAGGATCTCCTCGAAGTCGCCGCGCGAGCGCGTCAGCACGCCGCTGAGCTGCGGCCGCAACCCAGTGATTCCGGCGATCCGGTCGGCGCGCTGCTCGAGCAGCGGCGCGAACGCAGAGCCGACGGTGCCGTGGCCCAGCAACCCGACGCTAAACGTCTCTGGCACCCAGCTCCTCGTAGGTCTCGCGCCGGACGACCGCGCGCGCCTCGCCGCCGGCGCAGAACACGACCGGCGGGCGGCGCAGGCCGTTGTAGTTGGAGGCCATCGCGTGCCCGTAGGCGCCCGTCACCGGCGTGACGAGCACGTCGCCCTGGCGCGCCTCGGGCAGGTGGGCGCGGCGCACGAGCACGTCGCCTGACTCGCAGTGCTTGCCGACGACCGTCGCCGGCTCGCCCTCGGCGCCGAAGCGGTCGGCCATGCAGGCGTCATAAGCGGCGTCGTAGAGCATCGGCCGCGGGTTGTCCGACATGCCGCCGTCGACGGCGACGATGCGACCGCCGCCGGGCAGCCGCTTGACCGACTCGACCGTGTAGAGGGTCACGCCGGCGTTTGCGACGAGCGCGCGGCCGGGCTCGATCACCAGGCGCTTGCCCGGGCCGAGCAGGTCGTGCGCCGCCTCGACCACGGCCGCGACGGATGCGTCGATGCCGGGTGGGCGGTCGTCGGCCGTGTAGGCGACGGCGTAGCCGCCGCCGAGGCTGTAGACGGGCTGCTCGCCGAGCCCCGCGAGCACGCCGATGGCGGCGCGATAGGGCGTTGGGTCGACGAGCTGCGAGCCGAGGTGGAAGTGGAAGCCGCGCACGTCGAGGTGCGCCGGCGGATCCTGCGCCAGCGCGCGCGCCTCGCGCGGGTCGAGGCCGAACTTCGACTCGGCGTGACCGGTCAGGATCGCGGCGTGCGTATCGGCGTCGACGCCGGGGCGGATCCGCAGCAGCACGCGCTGGCGCCGGCCGGCCGGCAGCACGCGACCGAGCTTGTCGACGTCCTCGGCGTTGTCGACCACGACCCAGCCGACGCCGGCCCCGACGGCCTGCCGCAGCTCCTGCTCGGACTTGGCGTTGCCGTGCAGGTAGATGCGCTCGGGCGCGAAGCCGGCCTTGAGCGCGAGGTGCAGCTCGCCGCCGGAGGCGACGTCGCAGCCCAGCCCCTCCTCCGCGAACAGCCGCAGCACCGCGGTCGCCGGGCACGCCTTGGAGGCGAAGATCACCTCGCCGGGGCCATCGTGATGTGTCGCCAGCGCCGTCCTGAACGCGCGCGCGCGTGCGCGCAGGTCGTCCTCGGCCATCACGTATGCGGGCGTGCCGAACTCGCGTGCCAGCTCGACCGCGTCGCAGCCGCCGATCTGCAGCCGGCCGTCCTGCACGGAGGAGCCCTCGGGGTAGACGGAGACGGTGGCGGCGGCCATGATCGCGCGCAAGCATGACGCATCCCCCGTACCCCTCGCCCACCTGCTCGACCTGCCGGCGGACATGCAGCACGAACCGCCGGAGCAGGCGATGAACGAGGGCACGGAGGTCGAGCGCGGCCACGCCGAGCTTGCGCTCGGCCGCTGGACCGCCGCGCGGGCGGCGTTCGACGGCGTGCTCGAGGCCGGCGATCAGCCCGTGGCGCTGGAGGGGTTGAGCTGGGCGGCGTGGTGGCTCGACGACGCCGCGACGGTGTTCGCCGCCCGCGAGCAGGCCTTCCGCCTGTACAAGCGCGCGCGCCGGCCGGCGGATGCGGCTCGGATGGCGACCTGGCTGGCCTGCGACGAGCTCGACTTCAACGGCGCGACCGCGGTGGCATCGGGCTGGCTGCGGCGCGCCGCGCGCCTGCTCGAGCCGCTCGAGCCCGGTACCGACCACGGCTGGCTGGCGTTTCACTCGGGCTTCCTCGCGCACGCGACCGGCGACGGCGACGGCGCGCGCGAGCTGGCCCGGCGCGCGGCCGAGCTGGGGCGACGCTGCGGCGTCATCGACCTCGAGATGCTCGGGCTCGCCCTGGAGGGCCGCGAGCTGGTCAGCGGCACGCGCGTCGGCGAGGGCATGCGCTGCCTGGACGAGGCGACCGCGCTGGCGCTGGAGGGCGAGGCGGCGGTGCCGATCTCCAGCGCCTGGACTTTCTGCCTGCTCGTGTCCGCCTGCGTCGAGGTGCGCGACTTCGGCCGGGCGTTCGAGTGGTGCGACCGGATCGCGGCGTTCGCGGATCGCTACGGCAGCGGCTACATGCGCGGCTTCTGCCGCGCGCACTACGGCGCGGTGCACATCTGGCGCGGCCGCTGGCAGGACGGCGAGGCCGAGCTCGACGCCGCGATCGAGGACTTCTCGCGCTCGCGTCCGGCGTATGTGCCGGACGCGCTCGCGTGGCTCGCCGAGCTGCGCCGTCGCCAGGGTCGAGCGAGCGAGTCCGCGCGCCTGCTCGAGGCCGCCGGCGATGGGTCGCGCGCGCGGCTCTGCCGGGCGCGGCTGGCGCTTGACCGCGGCGACGCCGCGCGGGCTGCCGAGCTGGCGGAGCGTTGCCTGCGCCGGCAGGGCGAGCACGGGCTCGACGGCTTCGCAGCGCTCGAGCTGCTCGCCCACGCCCGCGCCGCGTGTGGCGAGCTGGACGCGGCGGCCGTCGCGGTCGACGCGCTGCGCGCGATCGAGCTGCGCGCCGGGACGCCTGCGCTGCGCGCCGGCGCAGACCTGGCGGAGGGTGTGCTCGAGGCAGCGCGGGGCGAGCACGAGCGCGCGCGCCCGCTGCTCGAGGACGCGGCGGATGCCTTCGAGCGCTGCGGCGCGCCGTTCGAGGCCGCGCAGGCCCGGATCGCACTGGCCGTGAGCCTGATCGCGCTCGGCCGCAGCGACGCAGCAGAGCTGGAGCTGCGGGCTGCGCTCGAGCGGCTGCGCGAGCTCGGCGCTGACGTGGAGGCGGAGCGCGCGGGCACGCTGCTGGCTGAACCGCGGCCCGGCGAGCTGACGCCGCGCGAGCGCGAGGTGCTTGCGCTGCTGACCGAGGGCCTGACGAACCGCCAGCTGGCGGAACGCCTCGTCGTGAGCGAGCACACGGTGCACCGCCACGTGACGAGCATCCTGCGCAAGCTGGGTCTGCCGTCGCGCACGGCCGCGGCGGCGTACGCCGTGCGCGCGGAGCTGGCCGAGCCGCCGCGGGCATAGCCAGGGCGGGCGATCCGCCCGCCGGCGAAGATGGCCGATCCTGGCGATGTCGTGCCGCGTGCGAGCGGTTACCGTCGCTCGCATGTGGGAGCTGGGCGACTATCACCGGTTCGCGAAGGAGCTGGTCTGGGAGATCGGCCCGGTCGTCGTGGAGGCCTGCGCGATCGGTCCGGGCCAGCGCGTGCTCGACGTCGCCGCGGGCACCGGCAACGTCGCGATCCGGGCGGCCGAGGCCGGCGCGAGCGTCGTCGCGAGCGACATCACGCCCGAGCACTTCGACGCGGGACGCCGCGAGGCCGCGGCGCGCGGGGTCGAGCTGGAGTGGGTGCACGCCGACGCGCAGGCGCTCCCGTTCGGAGATGGCGAGTTCGATGCCGTGACCTCCGCGCTGGGCGCGATCTTCGCGCCGGACCACCAGGCGGTGGCGGACGAGCTGGTGCGCGTCTGCCGCCCCGGCGGCACGATCGGCATGGCCAACTTCACGCCGGAGGGTCTCGCGGGCGACTTCTTCGGCCTGTTCGGGCCTTACATGCCGCCGCCTCCGCCGGGCGCCCTCCCGCCCGTGCTGTGGGGCAGCGAGGAGCACGTGCGCGAGCTGTTCGGCGACCGCGTCGGATCGCTTCGCCTGACCCGCGCCGAGTACGCCGAGCGGGCAGCGAGCCCGCGCGCCTACCGCGACTTCTTCAAGCAGACATTCGGTCCGGCGGTCGCGACTTACGCGAGCCTCGAGTCCGATCACGCAGCCGCTCTGGACCGGGACTTCCTCGACTTCGCCCAGCGCTCCAATCGTGGCGCGCCCGGTGGGCCGGCGGAGTACGTCTATGAGTACCTGCTCGTCGTGGCCCGCAAGTAGGCCCGCTAGGTGCGAGCCGGCGCGGGCACGCCGCCGGTGCTGCGCATGCGCACGAGCCAGATCGTGCCGGCGGCGACCATCGCGAGCGCGATCAGCTGCGGCAGCGTCAGCCCCGCGACGATGCGGTCGTTGCGGCGCAGGAACTCGACCAGGAAGCGCTCGGCGCCGGCCAGCACCAGGTAGAGCGCGAACAGCCCGCCGGGGCGCATGCTGTGACGCCGGCTCCAGAGCAACCAGGCGACCAGCCCCATCGTGAGCGTCTCGTAGACCGGCGTCGGATGCACCTCCTCCGTCGTCGGCACGGTGCCGTCGGGATACGCCATCGCCCACGGCCCGTCCCACGGCTTGCCGTAGTCGCCGTCGCCCGCGAGCTGGCAGCCGATCCGCCCGATCGCGTAGGCGGCGGCCAGCGGCACGGCCGCGACGTCGAACGTCTTGAGGTCGAGCACGCCGCGCCAGCGCGCCCACGCGAGCACCGCGATCGCGCCGCCGAGCAGGCCGCCGTAGAAGACGAGCCCGGCGCCGGAGAAGAGCGAGCCGAGCAGATCGTCCTTCGCCTCGTCCCAGTTCTCGATCACCGACCACAGCCGTGCGCCGACGAGGCCGCCGACGATCGCCGCGAACACCATCTCGTAGGCCCAGTCCGCGGGCCGGCCGAGCTCACGCAGGTACTTCTGGGCGAAGATTCCCGCGACCACGAAGCCGAGCCCCAGCATCAGGCCGAACGACTGCAGGGTCAGCGGGCCGAGCTCGATCTCCGGCTGCATCGCCCTACAGGGTACGCGCGCGCTAGAGGTAGCCCATCGGGTCGACCGGCGACCCGTTGACGCGCACCTCGAAGTGCAGGTGGGCGCCGAACGAGTGGCCCGTGTTGCCGACGTACCCGATGACCTGCCCCTGTGAGACGCTCGCGCCCGCCGAAGTCCCGAAGCGCGACTGATGCGCCGTAGCACGTCGACAGGGCACCGCCGTGGGAGATGCACGTGTAGTTGCCGTACCCGCCGGTCCAGGCCGCCAGGATCACGCGCCCGGAATCGGCCGCCCGGATCGGCGTGCCCTCGGGCGCGGCGAGGTCGATCCCGGCGTGCAGGCGTCCCCAGCGCATGCCGAACGGCGAGGTGAAGGTGCCGTTGATCGGCCAGATCATGGCGCCCGTGCCCTGGCGGACCGGTCCGGCGGGGACGTACCCGGCCAGCCGCGCCTGGACCGCCGCCTGCTCCTTCTCGAGCGCGGCCAGATGGCCTTCGAGCTCGCGCCGGTCTGCGCGCGTGCCGACGAGCGCCTGCTGCTTCTGGTCGCGCACGCCCTGGAACTCCTGCTGGCGCCCGATCAGCCGGTCCTTGATCGCATCGACCTCGGCCGCGCGTCGCGCCACCGCCGCGGTGACCTCGCGCTGGCGCTCTTCGAGCGCGTCCAGGCGCCGCTCGGTCGCGACGGCCTCCGCCTTCGCCGTGCGGACGTGATCGATGATGCGCGCGTCCTGCTCCGAGACGCGCTGCATGAACTCCGCCCGCTCGAGCAGGTCGGCGAACCCGTCGGACTCGAGGATCACCGTGACGACATCGGGCTCGTCGGCCTTGTAGAGCTCGACCAGCCGCTCGCTGAGCGCGACGCGCGCCTCGGCCAGGCGGGCGCGCAGCCGGACGAGCCGGATCCGCTCGCGGCGCAGCTCGTCCTGGATGCGCGCCAGCTCGGCGCGCTTGTTCGCGAGCTCGGTCTCGATCCGGGTCTGGCGCGCCTGCAGCACCGTGATGTCACCCTCGAGCACGTCGATCCGCTCGCTGTAGGCCGTGATCGTCGACGTGAGCACGCGTTCGCGGCCCTTCTTCTCGGCTATCGCACGCTTCTTGGCCTCGATCTGACTCGACAGCGGAGCGCCGTCGGAGAGCACGGGCAGGGCGAGCCAGAGGGCGAGCGGCAGCGCCGCCACCACGATCAAGAGGCGGAGTCGGGACATCCGGCGGGCCATGCTAGGCGCCCCCGGGCAGCACGACCAGGAATCCGCGCCGCGTTATGGAGCATGCAACGAACCGTGCAGGATGCAGGGGTTTTCCGAGCCGTGTCATGGCGCGCGGGCCTGCGGGGTTAGCTGACGGGCTCGCGCATCGCGCTACCGGGCGCACTGGCTCGGATTCGCCCCGGAACCGATTCCTGCTGGGTCCCCCGCTCTCAGCCCGTGCCAGGGCTGGAACTCGGCCGCGACGAAGAGTACCTAAATCATCGCTCAAGCCCGCCGTCTGGCTGCCAGAATGACCAGCACATGCCACGACCTACTTCATTCGGCAGGGATACCGGGCTGCAGCTGCGGATGACCCTGACCATGTTCCTGCTCGGCCTCGTCTACGTCGTGCTGATCGTCGTGCTGCTCGGATCGGGCGTCAACGGGGCGATGGTCGCGCTGATCGCCGGCGGCCTTGCCGTCTTCCAGCTGTTCGGATCCGACAAGCTCGCCCTGCGCGCCATGGGCGCGCGCGAGGTGACCCCGGCCGAGGCGCCTGAGCTGCACGCGATGATCGACCGCCTGTGCGTGCAGGCCGACCTGCCCAAGCCGAAGGTGGCGGTCGCCGACACGCGCATGCCGAACGCCTTCGCGCTCGGCCGCTCGCCGAAGTCCGCGACCGTCTGCGCGACGACCGGGATCATGGAGCTGCTGTCGCCCGCCGAGCTCGAGGGCGTGATGGCGCACGAGCTCTCGCACGTCGCCAACCGCGACATCCTGGTGATGACGCTGGCGTCGTTCTTCGCCACGATCGCCGCCTACATCGTGCAGTTCGGGTTCCTGTTCGGCGGCGGCCATGGCGACGACGACGACAACCCGAGCATGATGGTGCTGTTCCTCGTCTCGATCGGCGTCTACGTCGTGTCGTTCTTCCTGATGCAGGCGCTGTCGCGCTACCGCGAGTTCGCCGCCGACCGCGGCGCCGCGCTGATCACCGGCCGCCCGAGCGCGCTGGCGTCGGCGCTGACGCGGATCTCGAGCGGGATGCAGCGGATCCCGCAACAGGACCTGCGTGCGACGCAGGAGCTCGCGGCCTTCTACATCTTCCCGCCCGGCGCCGGCAAGAAGCTCGGCGCCCTGTTCGCGACGCACCCGCCGATGGAGAAGCGGATCGCCGCACTCTCACGTCTGGAGATGCAGCTGCAAGGCACCGCCTGATGGGCATCTTCGATGTCCTGACGGGCAAGCGCAAGATGAAGCAGCCGGCCGAGAGCCGGCTGTTCGCGATGTCGACCGCCGCGGTCACGCTCGAGATGACGCTCGAGCTGCGCAGCTCCGGCAAGGCCGCGATCGTCTTCCAGCCGCTCGCCACGGCCGACTTCTCGTCGATCGTGACCGACATGGAGGAAGTGCTGCGCGGCACCGGCGATGACGCGGGGACCCAGGTCGACCGGACCGACGACAGCTTCGGCTACCGCTGGATGGTGCTGTCGGACAGCGATTTCGAGGACCTCGTCGTCGGCATCAACGTCGTGTCCCAGGCGCTGCAGGACGGCGGCTACGGGGAGCGGATCCTGTGCGCCGTCTTCTCGTTCCGCGACGCGGAGGACAAGCCCGTCTACTGGATCTACAACTACAAGCGCGGCGCCTACTACCCGTTCGTGCCGGCCGGCGGGCCCCAGAACCGCGACAGCGAGCGCGAGCTGCGCTTGAAGGCGCAGATCGGGCACGAGCTCCCCATAGAGGCAGAGCTCGAGCGGTGGTTCCCCCTCTGGGGCATTCCGATTTAGTCGGGAATCAGGCCCTCGCCGGTGAACTCCGCGGCGGCCTCGACGAAGGACGTGTCCGGCGGCGGGATGATGACGTCGGACTCCTCCAGCTCCCCGTCGTCGAGCTTGTGCCCGTCGCTGCGGACCAGCCGCAGCATCTCCTCGAACAGCTCGTGGAAGCGATCCTCGTCGTCGGCCTCCACGGCCGCGACCGCCTGATTGTCGAGCTCGTTGAGGCGCTCAGCGTCCTCGTCGGGCAGGCGGTACTGGTCCTCCGTCGCGATCCGGACGATCACTGCTGGCCGCCCTGGGCCGGCTGGTCGGCGGGCTTGCCCTCTTCCAGCTCCGGCGCGGCGGCTCCGCTGCCCTGGCCCAGCTCCGCCTTGAGCTTGGCGAGATCGTCTTCGACCTGGCTGCCCGAGGTCAGCTCGTGCAGCTGGCGGTCGATGTCGTCCTGACCGGCTGTGAGCGTGAGGTTGTCGTCGAACGCACCGGACGCCTCGAGCTCCTCCATCGCGCCGGCGCGGGCGCGCATGTTCTCGGTCTTGTCCTGTACACGCTGCATCGCCAGCCCGACGTCGGCCATCTCCTCGCCCACGCCCGTGGCGGCCTCGGAGATCTTGACCTGGGCCTCGGCCGCCGAGTACTGGGCCTTGATGACCTCCTTCTTGGTGCGGAACTGCTCGAGCTTGGAGCGCAGCTTCTGCTCCTTGTCGATCAGTCCCTGCTGCTGCGCCTCGAGCTCGACGACCTGCTGATCGAGCGTCTGCAGCTCGGTCTGGGCGAACTGCTTGCGCTCGAGCGCGGTGCGCGCGAGATCCTCCCTGCCCGACGCCAGCGCCTGGCGGGCCTGGGTGTCGAGCTTGACCACCTGCTGCTCGAGCTTCTGCTGCTGGAGCTGCAGCCGTTTCTTCGC
This sequence comes from uncultured Solirubrobacteraceae bacterium, assembly GCA_963721315.1. GTDB lineage: Bacteria > Actinomycetota > Thermoleophilia > Solirubrobacterales > Solirubrobacteraceae > DASQMT01. Next base: position 228,506 of record CAVRIU010000011.1, on the reverse strand, counting down.
CGTGACGACGTCGGCCACGCCTTTCTTGACGTTTTGCAGCAACTCCATCTGCTTGGCGTAGGAGTACTCGAGCGTCTCAGACGGATCCTCCGCCTTGTCGAGCATCTTGTTGATCTTCGCCTTGATGACGGTGGACATGCGTCCGCCCATTCCGGGCACGGCTACCTCCGTGTTTGGGACCGACCCCAAGCGTATCCTGCGCGGAGCGCAGGACTAGAAGTAACCGGGGTGGCGCTTCACGAAGCCGCGCGGTGAGCGCCTCATCGGGCGCCAGCGCGGGCCGCTCTCGAACACCGAGGCGGCGTAGCCGCGCGTGCGGCTCATGCCGGCGACGCTCGTGTCCAGCCGCAGGCCGGCGATCTTCGCGTACGCGTGGCCGGGGTTCGTGAACACCGTGATCCAGGCGCCCTTGCCCTTGTAGCCCCAGCGCATGAACGAGCCCGAGTCGAGCGGCGCCTTGAGCAGACCGCCGGCGTGCAGCGCGAACGAGACCGTTCCCGAGCAGTCCGCCCCGTCGGTGACGTCGAACTTCAGGTTGTGCCCGCCGCCGTAGCTGTAAGGCAGCGCCTGCATCGAGTTGGCGGCCCAGATCGCCTGCTTGACCTGCTCGGGTGCGTCCGCCGGAGCCGCGGCGGTGCCGTCCGGCAGCAGCTGGGCCTTCGTGCCGGGAACCTCAGGGCCCGTCCAAAGCCCGGGCTCGAGCATCGGCGGTGGAGCCGGCGGCTCCTCGAAGGCGGTGCCTCCCGTCTGGGGGGTGGTGGCGAGCGCGCCGTTCGGCACGATCACGCACAGCATCGACATGAAGAATGGGGCGAGCGCCCGCTTGAACAACGACATGAACCTCTTTCGTTGGCCTGCGGGGTTAGCTGACGGGCTGGCGCTGAAAGAGCCTGCGCCCCGCGACGCTGAATCGCGCGGTTCGCCCCAACTTATTGGTTCCCCCGCCCCCCGGGATTGGCCCCGGGGGTTCGGCTTGGGCGGGCACTGTACTAGGTCGTCACGCGGACACGATTCGAACTAAGTGCCCAGTTTGCGAACTTTTCGGCGCGTTTTCGCCCGATCCTGCACTGGCGCTAGCTTTGTGAGGGTGCGCTTCGCGCTCCTGCCGGCGGCCCTCTGCGCCCTGATCCTGTCGTTCGCGGGTTGCGGCGGCGGTGGTGACGGCGGGGATCGCGGCGGCGATGGGTCGTCCGATCAGTCGCCCGCGCTCGGCCGCGCAGGCGACGAGGAGGAGGCGCCCGGCGACCTCGGCTTCCCGGTCATCGCCACGCGCAACACCACGCGGGTGCCCGGCGCCGACCCGATCGCGGACGCCGCGAGCGTCGCTCTGGCCGTGTTCCCCTCGCGCGGCAACGACACGCGCCCGCGCGCCTTGACGCTCGTCGACGCCGCCGACTGGCGCGTGGCCGTCTCGGCTGCGCAGCTGATGTCGGCGCCGCTGCGTGCGCCGCTGCTGTTCACCGAGCGACGGAGAGCTGCCGCTCGCGACCGAGCGCGCGCTCGGCCGGATGATCCCGACCGGGGCGAAGGAGGCGGGCGGCGCCCAGGTGATCGGCGTCGGCGCGGCCGCCGTCGCGGAGGGCTACAAGACCACGAAGGTCGAGGGCGCCGACCATGCCGCGCTCGCCCAGGCGATCGACCGTTTGCACAGCGCGGCGGCGGGCAAGCCGTCGCGGTCGGTGCTGGTGGCGTCGTCCGAGCAGCCCGGCTTCTCGATGCCGGCTGCGGGCTGGGCGGCCAAGTCCGGCGATCCGGTGCTGTGGGTCACGCGCGACGCGATCCCGGCCGCCACGCGTGCGGCGATCACGGCGCACAAGCGGCCGCGGATCTACGTGCTCGGACCGGAGGCGGCGGTGTCGAGCAAGGTGCTCAACCAGCTCTCGCGACTCGGTGAGGCGCAGCGCGTCAGCGGCCCGGACCCGGTCGCCAACGCGATCGCGCTGGCGCGCTTCTCCGACGGCTCGTTCGGGTGGAACGTCGTCGATCCCGGGCACGGGCTCGTATTCCTGAACACGCAGCGGCCGCTGGATGCAGCCGCTGCGGCTCCGCTCTCGGCCTCGGGGACCTACGGCCCGCAGCTGCTCGTCACCGCTGCCAACTCGCTGCCGGCGCCGCTGCAGGACTATCTGCTCGACATCCAGCCCGGCTATGACACCGATCCGGTGCGTGGCGTCTACAACCACGGCTGGATGATCGGCGACGAGCGTGCGATCGCCGTCGACGTGCAGGCGCGGATCGACGTGCTGCTGGAGATACAGGCCGTTGCCGACGGCGACGGCGCGTAGACTCCGGCGCCGTGGCCGAAGCCGAACAGCCGGAGCGCCTGCGCCCGCAGCATCGGGTGAGCGTCGACGACGTGCGCCAGCTGATGGGCGCCTCGACGCCGCATTTCGCGCTTGCAGCTGCGCAACCGGATCCGCAAGCTGATCGCGCCGCTGCCACCGGGCGATCCGGCCCGCACCGAGGGCGAGCGGGAGATCGCGCGCCTGGAGCGGATCGCGTTCGCCGGTGAGATCCGTGGCGCGCAGGGCCAGGACGGCGAGCGCTCGCTGCCCAGCCTCGGTGAGGACGAGCCGTCGCGCTACGTCGACGGCCCGACGCGCGGCTGAGCCGCGCCGTCTCCGCACCAACATTGCGCAACAGCCCGATCCGGCCGCTCCGGGTTGTAGCGTCGGCGGCCAATGGCCGATCACGCCGACCCGTCGCCGCCCGGTCGCCCGGACGGATCCCCGGCTCCGACCCGGTCGCACCGTCGCGCGGCCGCCCGGACGGCATCCCCGGCTCCGAGCTCACGGGGCCGTGGCCGGTCGGGCTGTATGCGGCGCGGCTGCGTGACCGGCTGCGCGGGTTCCAGCACGTGCAGGTGTTCGGCGAGGTGTTCAACCTGCGCAGTGGACGGGCGCGCGTGTGGTTCGAGCTGCGCGACGCACGCGGCGCGCTGCCCTGCTCGATGTGGCGCGGCGACTTCGATGCGCTGGCCGCGCCGCTCGCCGACGGCCAGCGCGTGGTCGCCGCGGGCGGTTGCGACTTCTACCCCGGCTCGCGCACGGCCTCGCCGTCGTTCTCCTTCGCGGTCGCCGACGTCCGGGTCGCGGGCGACGGCGACCTGCTCGCGCAGCTCGACCGATTGCGCCGCGCGCTGCACCGCGAAGGTCTGTTCGAGCCACAGAAACTGCTGCCGCGGCCCGCATTGCCGCGCTGCATCGGCGTCGTCTGCGGCGAGGGCGGCAAGGCGCGCGAGGACGTCCTCGCCGGGCTGCGGCGGCGCGGCTGGGCCGGGCGGCTCGTGTGGGCGTTCGCACCCGTCCAGGACCGCCACGCCGCCCCCGCGGTCACGCGCGCGCTGCAGGACCTCGCCGCGCTGGAGCAGGTCGACGTCGTGATCGTCGCGCGCGGCGGCGGCTCGCTGGCCGACCTGTTCGCGTTCTGCGACGAGACGCTGTGCCGCACCGTCGCGCTGCTGCGGGTGCCCGTGATCGCCTCGGTCGGGCACCACGCCGACCGCACGCTGATCGACGACGTCGCGGCCGTCTCGTGCTCGACCCCGACGCATGCGGCAGAAGCGGCGGTGCCGGTCGACTGCGACGCGGCGCGCGAGCAGCTGCACGGGCTTGCCGCGCGGCTGGAACGGCAGAGCCGGCGCGCGATCGTCGAGCGTGCGCGCACGCTCGCGCGGCTGTCGCGGGCGCCGGCCGACCATGTCGCGCGCCACCGCGCGCGACTGCACCAGCAGGTGCGCGAGCTGCGCGCCAGTGCGCGCCGCGGAGTCGCCGCGCGAACAGCATCACATCGTCGCGGCGGCGGGCGTGATCGAGCGCAAGGGATCGGCCGCGGCCGTCGTCGCGCGCCGCGCGCGCGAGCTCGACCGCCTGCGCCTCGCACTCGCGGCACATGATCCGCAGCGGACGCTCGAGCGCGGCTACGCGCTCGTCGAGGACGGCTCCGGCGAGCCGGTCACCAACGCGGCCGCCGCGCGCCGGCAACAGCGGCTGACGCTGAGGATGGCGGACGGCGCGCTCCCCGTCCGGCCGGAGTCATAGCCTGATGGCGATGACCGAGAACACGCTCACCTACGAGACGGCCTGCGCGCGCATCGAGGCGATCATCCGCCGGCTCGATTCGGGCGAGGCCGGGTCTGCGTGAGACGCTCGAGCTGTGCCAGGAGGGCCGCCGCCTGGTCGAGTTCTGCGCCGGCGAGCTCGAGGCCGTCGGCCGCGGGCTCGAAGAGCTCAGGCTGGACGAGCTGGTCGCCCGGCTCGAGGCCGGCCGCGCGCCGGCCTGACGGTTCTCGCCGCCGCACCGACGCGAGCGCCGGCCGGACCTGCTCAACCGTTCTCGTCGGCCTTGACCAGGCCGGAGCGGAGCGCCAGCAGGGCGATCTCGGCGCGCATGTCGGCCGGCGGCATGTCCTGCAGTCCGAACGACCTGCCGAGATGGTCCAGCTCCGTCGTCACGACCTCCTCGGAGATCCCGGTGTCAGCCGCGATCGTCGCCGTCGCCGGCCGGATCGAGCCCCTCGCCGTCGCCCATCAGCGGCCGGCACAGCGCGCGCAGGATGCGCTGCTGCTGCTCGGAGAACTTCGGCGCGACCCCGAGCTCGCCCGGCGCGAGCGTCACGCCGAGGCCGGTCACGCCCGGGTCGCAGAACGCGATCGCGGTCTGCCCGATGCGGACGAGATCGCCGTCGGTGAGCCGCCGGCGGCCGTGGACTCGCAGGCCGTTGACGTAGGTGCCGTTCTGCGAGAAGCCGTCGTCGCACAGCGTCCAGTCGCCGGCCTTGTACTCGAGCTCGGCGTGCAGGCGCGAGACCTCGGGATCCCACGGCAGCGCGACGTCGGCTTCCTTGCGCCGGCCGACGGTGACCGACTCCCCGCGCGCGCCCAGCGGCACGATCACCTGAGTGCGCTGGTCGTCGCGCAGGAGCAGGAACGGTTCGCCGCTCTTCTCCGCCGCGCGCCGGGCCTCGAGGTCTTCGGGCGACGCGAGATCGAGCGCCAGGGGGGTGTCCATCATGGGCCGCGGAGTCTACGTGCCGCGCAGGGCCTGCGGCGGCGAGCGTTTTCGACCCCGCCCCAGCAGGGCAGCTCAAGCCTCGTGACCCGGCGCGGCCCGAGCAGCACCACGTTCGCGCCGCAGACCCTCACGTGCCGCGTCTTCGGCTGCCGCTGGCGCTTCGGCGCCGACGGGCCGGTGCTGAGCTGGTGGTGCGCCCGCGGCTGTCCCTCGGGAGGCGAGAAGACCTATCCCACGGTGGAGCTGGCGAACCGCATGGCCGACGCGATGGATCCCGAGCCACGCCGGCCGCTCGGCTTCCTCGCGCTGCTGGGCGGTACCCAGCACCGCGAGCCGCGCGATCGCTCGAAGGGCTAGACCGGCGCCGGGAACTACAACCCTGGGATCTTGCCTCCCAGCCCGCCGCCGCCCAGCTTGCTCAGGACGTCCGCCGGGCTGAGGCCGAACTTCTCGAGCAGGCCGGAATGCTTTTCCGTGTCGACCTGGTCGGGCAGCTCCGCGTCTGCCTTGCCGACCTGATCGTCCTTGCCCTGGTTGCGCAATAGATCGAGAATCTGCTCCTTGGGAATCTGCATGCGCGGGCGCTTACCCGCCCCCAAACCGCGGCATCCAGTCGGTGACCGAAATCAGACACCCGGGCCACCAAAGGAGCGCATCAGACGATCCAGGCGTCGATGTCCGGCCGTCCACGGGCGCGGGCGACGGACACGCGGTGGCGGCCATCAAGCACGTAGAAGCCGTCCGGGCCCTCGCGAACGGTTATCGGTGGCAGCGACACATCGCGGCGCGCGGCGAGCGCGACGCGCTCCCACCGCGACCGCAGATGTCGCGAGGCGGGCCGGAACGCGGCGTCGAAGTGCGGGCTCGGTTCTACGGTCCCGACGATGCGCTCCATCGGCAGGCACCGGAGACTAGGAGCCCCGGCGCGCCGCACCCCGGCATCCGGCAGCGACGCAAGCCGGCCCGGTTCGGCGCGCAGCCAGCTCGCGACGCGCCCCCAGCGCTGGGCGCGACGTGCGCGGGCGAAGTCCTCGCCCGCGTCGAGAACAGGCATGCCGGTCGAAGCAGAGAGTCTCGGGAACATGCTCCTGACATCCCCGCGCTTCCAGTAGCTACTAGCAGTATTTTGCTGAAAGCATAAGCTGTGCTGATGCAACTGGATCCGCGACGGGTGCTGACGTACTCGCAGGTCGCCCGCCACGAGTCGTTCTCGCGCGCCGCCGAAGCGATGTCGCTCACGCAATCTGCCGTGTCGCAGCAGGTCGCGGCGCTCGAGTCGCAGCTCGGCGTGCGGCTGTTGCACCGCGGCCGCGGCGGCGTGCGCCCCACTGCGGCCGGTGCCGCCTTGCTCGCCCACGCCAACGCCCTCGACGACCGGCTGCAACTCGCCACCACCCAACTCGCCGAGCTCGCCGACGCCGAACGCCGCAGCATGCGCATCGGCGCCTTTCCCAGCGCGCTCGCCACCATCGTGCCCGCAGCCGCGGCCGCGTTGCTGGCTCAACAGCCCGACCTGGAGATCCAGCTCACTGAAGGCCGCACCGCCGAGCTCGCCCGTGAAGTACGTGCCGGCGCACTGCACCTCTCGGTCCTGTTTCAGGACGCCGCCGGGCCACGCCGCGAGCACCCCGGCACGCGCCGCCTCGAGGTCGGCGCCGAGCCGATGGTCCTGGCGGTGTCGCCCAATCACCGGCTCGCGCGGCGCCGCCGCGCCCGGCTCGAAGAACTGGCCGGCGATCCATGGACCGCACCTTCACGTGACGGCCTGATCGCGCGCGCCTGCCGCGACGCCGGCTTCGAACCACGTATCAGCGTCATCACCGGTGATCCGATGGCAATTCGCGCCGTCGTGCACGCCGGGCTGGCCGTGACGCTCACACCGCGCCTGCTCGCCGCGCAATTGCACGGCGTCCACATCCTCGACGTCACCGGGGACCCGCCCCGCCGCGCTGTCTACGCGCTACTCGCCGACGCGGGCGCACGCGCCAGCGACCACGACTTCATCGGCATCCTCCAGCTCGCCATGTCCAGCGGCTGACCGCCGACCCACTCAGACGCGCTGGATGATCGTGCCGGTGCCCAAGCCGCCGCCGCAGCACATCGTCACGAGGCCCGTTTCGGCGTCCGCGCGCTCGAGCTCGTGCAGCAGCGTCGTGAGCAGGCGCGCGCCGGTCGAGCCGAGCGGGTGCCCGAGCGCGATCGCGCCGCCGTTGACGTTGACGCGGTCCATGTCGGGCTGCAGCTCGCGCTGCCACGCCAGCACGACCGGTGCGAAGGCCTCGTTGACCTCGAACAGGTCGATGTCGCCGATCCGCATGCCGTTGCGCTCGAGCAGCTTGCGCGTCGCGGGGATCGGGCCGGTGAGCATCATCACCGGATCGACGCCGACGGTCGTCTGGTCGACGATCCGCGCCCGGGCGGTCAGCCCGAGCTCTTTCGCCTTGTCGGCCGCCATCAGCAGCAGCGCCGCGGCGCCGTCGGAGATCTGCGATGCGTTGCCGGCCGTGACCTTGCCGTCCGGCTTGAACGCCGGCTTGAGCGCCGCGAGTGCCGCGAGGTTGGAGTCGGGCCGGATCCCCTGATCGGACACGTAGGTGTCGCCGTTGACCGCGAATGCGATCGTCTCGCGCTCGAAGCGCCCCTCCTCGGTCGCGCGCGCGGCGCGCTGGTGCGAGCGCACCGCGAGCTCGTCCAACTCCGAGCGGGGGATCTCCCACTTGTCGGCGATCAGCTCCGCCGAGATCCCCTGCGGCACGAGGTTGTAGCGCTCGAGCATCGCGGGCGGCCAGGGCGAGCCGACGTCGTCGACCCATTTGAAGCCGACACCCATCGGCACGTGTCCCATGTGCTCGACGCCGCCGCCGATCACGACGTCGTGGACGCCGGCGGCGATCAGCGCCGCGCCGAAGTTGACCGCCTGCTGGGCCGAGCCGCACTGGCGGTCGACCGTCGAGGCGGGCGTCTCGATCGGAAGTCCCGCCTGCAGCCAGGCGTTGCGCGTGACGTTGAACATCTGCTCGCCGAACTGCTGCACGCAGCCGCCGATCACGTCCTCGACCTGCCCCGGCTCGATGCCGGCGCGCTCGATCACCTCACCGAAGCACCGGCCGAGCAGCTCGTTGGGATGCGTGTCCTTGTAGTAGCCCTTCTCCGGATGACCGCGTCCGATCGGCGTCCGGACCGCATCGACGATGACCACTTCCCGCCCGGCTTGCACTTGAGCGCTACCTCCGCAGTGTTGAGCGCGTTGTCCAAATGTTTACCGCAGATTGAGGTGATGTTGCGACTATGCCGACTGCGACGAACGTACCCCTCATCGCAACCCCTCCTCCAGAAACACTACGGCCGCCGGACTCGCTCCCCTGAGTCCGGCGGCCGTAAGTGTTTCTCTCGGTCGATCCTCCCCAGGATCTCCCTTCTCTCCTCCTCAACCGCCGAAGCGGTCGGGTAGGTGCGCGGCAAGGTAGCGCGTCTCGCGTCCATGTGCAATCTGCCACACGGTTACGGCCCTCAGGGGGAGGCGAGGCTGCTCGCCGTCGCTGGCGGATGCGCACCGCCTCGATCCGGTTCTCGCGCACCGACTCGACGCGGATCGTGTAGCCGTTGTGCTGGATCGAGTCGCCGCGCTTCGGCAGCCGGCCGAGCTCGCCGAAGACGAAGCCGCCGACCGAGTTGTAGGCGTCGGAGTCGACCGGGAGCCGCAGCCCGTAGTCCTCGAGGTCGGAGATCGCGACGTGGCCGCGCACGAACCAGTCGCCGTTGGCGAGCCGCCGCACGGCGCCGCCGAGCGGGTCGGTCTCGTCGTCGATCTCCCCCACGACCTCCTCGATGATGTCCTCGACGGTCACGATCCCGGCGGTGCGGCCGTACTCGTCGATCACGATCGCCAGCGACGTGCGCTGGCGCTGCAGGTCGGCGAGCAGGTCGTCGAGCGGCTTGGTCTCGGGCACGATCGGCGCCTCGCGCACCAGCCCCTCGATCGTCGCGTCGGGGCCCTCGGACAGCAGCAGCTGCGCGAGCGCGTTGGCGTGCACGATGCCCTTGACGCGGTCGTGGTTCTCGTCCTCGGTCACGACCAGGCGCGTGTGGCCGGAGGAGACGCAGCGGCGCAGCGCGGTCTCGACGTCCTCCGACAGGTCGACCGTCACGACCGCCGGCGCCGGCGTCATCACCTGGCGCGCCTCCTGCTCGTGCAGGTGGAAGACGCCGCGTCAGCATGCCGGCCTCGCCCGGGTCGAGCTTGCCGCCGATCAGCGACTGCGCGATCAGCACCTTGAGCTCGTCGGGCGAGCTCGCCTCCTCGAACTCGCCCTGGTTGCGGATGCCGATGCAGCCGCAGGATCGCGTTGGACGCGTTGTTCAGCAACACGATGAACGGGTTGAAGATCGCGCGTGAAGAGGTCCAGCGGGCCGCGCGACCGGCGCGCCACCGGCTCGGCCTTCTTGATCGCGTAGATCTTCGGCACCTGCTCGCCGATCGTGATGTGCAGCGTCGTCGTGATCAGGTACGCGAGCGCGAACGAGATCGCGAGCGACACAGCCGTGACGAGCACGCTCTCGCCCGATCAGGTCCTCGATGATCGAGGCGACCGCCGGCTCGCCGAGGAAGCCGATGCGCGAGCGAGGTCAGCGTGATCCCGAGCTGGCACGCGGACAGGTAGCGCGACAGATCGTCGAGCGATCGTCACCGCCAGTGCCGCGCCGCGCTTGCCCTGCTCCGCCTCCGCCTCCAGATGCGCGTGCGACGCACGCGCACGAAGGCGAACTCCGCCGCCACGAAGAAGCCGTTGAGCAGCACCAGCACGAGCACCGCGAGGAGCAGCAGCGCCGTGATCATGCGCGTGAGCGGCTGCGCCGGACCGGCGCGCTGCTACTTCGGGATGCGTCGTCGTCGGGCATCAGGGCGACGTCGCGAGCGTAGCAAGCCGCGCAGCGGCCGAACCCACGTTCTTCAACCCTCGATCATGGCGTCGTGGCGCGCGCGAGCAATCGCTCACCCGGCCCCGGCCATAATTGCCTGAGTGCGCATCGTCTCACTCGTCCCGTCGGCCACCGAGATGCTGTTCGCGCTCGGTGTGGGCGACGAGATCACAGCCGTCACGCACGAGTGCGACCACCCGCCGGAGGCGCTCGAGCTGCCCAGGATCACGCGCGACCTGATCGGCCCGGGGCTGGCGCCCGACGAGATCGACCGCGCGGTCCGCGCCCTCACCGAGCAGGGCCGCGCGATCTACGAGCTCGACGAGCACGCGCTGCGCGCGCTCGCCCCGGACCTGATCGTGACCCAGGCGCTGTGCGCGGTCTGCGCGGTGTCCTACGACGACGTCTGCGCGGTCGCTCAGCGGATCGAGCCCGCGCCGCAGGTGATCGCGCTGGACCCGCACACGCTCGGCGAGGTGCTGGGCGACGTGCGCACGCTGGCGCGTGCCGCCGGCGCCAAGGACGCCGGCGTCGACCTGATCGCCGACGCCGCCCGGCGGATCGACCGCGTGCGCGTCGCGGTGCGCGACGCGCCACGCGTCTCGGTCGCCGCGCTCGAGTGGCTCGACCCGATCTTCGTCGGCGGCCACTGGACGCCCCAGCTGATCGAGTACGCGGGCGGCATCGACCTCTTCGGGCTGCCGGGCGAGCGCTCGGAGACGCGCAGCTGGGAGGAGCTCGCCGCCGCCGCGCCCGAGGTCGTCGTCTGCATGCCGTGCGGCTACGACGCCGAGCGCGCGCACGCCGAGGCCGAGACGTTCGCCGACGAGCTGGCCGCGCTCGGCGCCCGGCGCGTCGTCGCCGTCGACGCGGCGGCGTACTTCTCGCGCCCCGGGCCGCGGCTCGTCGACGGGCTCGAGCTGATGGCGCACATCCTGCATCCCGACCTGGTGCCCGACGCGCCCGGCGAGGTGCGCGAGCTGTACCTCTAGCTCGCCTGCTTCTCGCGCCAGCGCTTGCGCGCGCGCTCGATCGACTCCAGCGCCTCGTCGCGCGAGTACCAGCCGTCGACCTTGACGACCTTCCACTCGGGCGTCTTGTAGATCGAGAAGAAGTGCGAGATCTCGTCGCGCAGCGTCATCGACAGATCCTCGAGGCGCTCGATGTGCGACCAGTTCGGGTCGGTGTGCGGGACGCAGAGGATCTTGTTGTCCTCTGAGGACTCGTCGCGCATCCGGAACAGCGCGACCGGGTTGACCTCGATCAGGCAACCGGGGAACGTCGGCTCCGAGACGGCGATCATCGCGTCGAGCGGATCGCCGTCGGCGGCCAGCGTGTGACGGAAGAAGCCGTAGTCGGTCGGGTAGCCGAGCGAGGAGAAGAGCAGCCGGTCGAGCTTGATCGCGCCGAGCTCCTCGTCCCATTCGTACTTGTTGGAGGACCCCTTCGGGATCTCCACGACCGCGACCAGGTTCTCGGGCATGCGGCGGACGTTATCCGGCGACTACGACCGCCGCCGCGGCGATCACCGCGCCGATCACCGCGCAGGCCGCTATCGGAGCCACAATGCCCGGCCGCCGGCCGGCCAGCTGCTCCATCGCGAATCCCGCGGCCGCGCCTCCGATGAGGCCACCGAGATGGCCGCCGATCGAGATGCCCGGGATCACGAAGCTCAGCGCAAGGTTGAGCAAGATCACCGGCCCGATGCCCGACTGCATCGGGTCGATGCCGCGCGCGCGCTGCATCACGAACGCGGCGCCCATCAGCCCGAACACGGCGCCGGAGGCGCCCACCGTGCGCGCATCGGGGCTGATCAGCAGCGCCCCGAACGAGCCCGCCACCAGCGACGTCAGGTAGAGCGCCAGGAAGCGCCCGTGACCCAGCGACGGCTCGAGCATCGTGCCGAGCCAGTACAGGATGTACATGTTGAAGCCGATGTGGAGCAGGCCCGAATGCAGGAAGCCGGCGGTGATCAGCCGCCAGTAGTCGCCGGCGGCGACGTCCGGTCCCGTCAGCGAGAGCTCGAAGAACACCCGTGTGCTGCCGCCGCTGCCGAGCGATGCGCCGGAGCCCAGGAACATCAGCACGTTGATCGCGATCAGCACGTACGTGACCGTCGGGTCGACGTGCATCGAGCGCAGCGTGTGCACCTGTGTCTTCTGGCCCGCGCAATCGGGGCAGCGCATCCCGACCGCCGTGGTCGTCATGCAGTCCGGGCAGATCGGGTTGCCGCAGTTCGAGCACGACACGCCGGTCTCGCGCGAGGGGTGGCGGTAGCAGGTGGCCATCGCGGCCGAAACTAGCAGTCGCGCTTGAGCGTCAGATCAAGCCGGCTCGGCGCTGATCACCGGCGGCTTGGTCGGCGCCGCCGAGCCCCCGACGGGCTCGTCGGTGACGAGCACAGCCTCGACGCCCTCGAGCGAGCCGGGCACCGCGACCTCCGCCGATCCGTCGCTGCGGGTCGACCACAGCGCCGATGTCGGCTCGGGATCCTGGCCCGGGCGCTTGAGCCAGACCTGGTAGATCCGGTCGGTCGGCGGCGCCGGCATGTTCTTGGCCACCAGCCTCGAGCTGTCCTCGCCGATCTCGAGCCGCACGTCGGCGCCGGGCGCCTGCGTCGTCGCCACGACGGTGCGCGTTCCTTCCTCGCCGCTCAACAGCACGCCCGCGACGGCGCCGCCGGCGAGCAGCAGCAGCGCGCACGCGAGCGCGACGCCCGGCCGCAGCAGCCAGTCGCCCAGCAAGCGCCCGACCGACCGGCGCGGGCGCCGTTCGGCGCGGCCGCGGTCGGTGGCGACGTCAGGCGTGGCGATCGCCTCGGGCACGTCCGCACGCTGCCCTGCGGCGGCGAGCAGTTGAGCCTCGGAGTTCACGACGGCCATGATCCGGCCCTTGAGCGCCGGCGGCGTCGCGACGAGCGGCACCGACATCGGCAGCGCATCGGACGCGACGCGCAGGTCGGCGACGTCGCGCAGGCAGCGCGGGCACTCGGCGAGGTGCGCCTCGAAGCGCTCGCCCTCGTCGGGCTCGAGCGCGCCGAGCAGGTAGGCGCCGACGGCGTCGGCCCAGTCCGCGTGATCGGGTCCCATGGTGCTCATCCCAGGCTCACCTGCCCCGCTCCCAGCGCGTGGCGCATCTTTTCCAGTCCGAGCCGCATGCGGCCCTTGATCGTGCCGATCGGCGTCTCGAGCATCTCGGCGATCTCGGAGTGCGTGAAGCCGCCGAAGTAGGCGAGCTCGATCACCTGGCTCTGCTCCGACGGCAGGTGCTCGAGCGCGGAGCGCACGGTCGCGGCCTCCTCGTGCCGTGCGGCCTCGATGTCGGTGCGCTCGCCGGTCTCGAGCGTCTCCTCGAGGCCCTCGTCGCTCGCACGGCGCTTCTCGTGCACGAACGAGCGCCGCAGCGCGTCGATCGCGCGGTGGTGGACGATCCCGAGCACCCAGGTGCGGACCGAGCCGCGTGCGCGCTCGTAGCGCGCGCCCGAGCGCCAGATGTTCAGGAAGGCCTCCTGCACGACATCCTCGGCGACGCCGCGCGAGCCGGCCATCCGGTAGGCGAGCGAATAAGCCGCCTGGGAGTGACGCTCGTAGATGACCTCGAACGCCGCCGCCTGGCCGCGGCGCATCAGTTGCATGAGGTCCTCGTCGGCGAGGGATCGGAGGTCGGTTGCCATGGCGTCGGGGAGTGCTACGCGGCGCCGGACGGGGCGGATCAGAACACGTCGTCGGCAACGCGCCGAGCTTCGCGCGCGAAATCGCGCAGCGTGCGGCTGAGCAGGTCGACGGGGCCGTGGGATTCCTTGCGCCGCTTGTGGCGGCGGCGTTGCGTGCGCACCAGCACGAGGCCGACCGCGGCGCCCGACCCGACTGCGGCGGCCGCGACGGGGCGGACCCAGTTGCGCGGGTCGCGCATCGCCGAGAGCTCCCACGCCTCGAGCTCCTCCGCCGCCATGCCGACGAGCGAGCCGAGCGTCAGCTCCAGGCGCGCCTCGAGCTCCTTCGGCGGCTCGACCGGCGAGAGCGCGAGCTTGAGCAGCGACTCGATGTCGGCGACGTCGCTCACGGCTCAGTCGGCCCCTCGGCCTGCTTGACGATCTCCTCGAGCTGCTTGATCGAGCGGTGCAGCAGCACCTTCGTGGCGCCGTCCGTGCGACCGAGCGCGCGCGCGATCTCGCGATTGTCCATGCCGAGCGCGAAGCGCATGATCAACGCCTCGCGGCGATCCCCCGGCAGCTGCTCGACGCCGTCCAGGATGCGCTTGAGGTCGTCGCGGTCCTCGACCAGCGCCTCGGTCGTGTGCGGCGCGCTGATCACGCCCGCGTCGTCGATCGAGGTCTGCGGCTTGCGCGCGCGGTCGCGGTAGTAGTTCGCCGCGAGGTTGTGCGCGATCCGGATCAGCCACGGCCGCAGCGGCCGTCCGTCCGACTCGCGCTGCGCGCGCTCGAAGTGCCTGTAGGCCTGCAGGAACGTCTGCTCGGTCAGGTCCTCGGCGTCGTGATGGTTGCCGACCCGGTAGTAGGAGTAGGAGTAGACGTCGCGCAGGTGCGCCTTGTAGAGCTGGGAGAACGTCTCGTCGAGCCGAGCCTTCTGCTCGCGCTCCTCGCGCGTCGTCTCGCCGGCGGCCATCGGACACGGACCCTATCTCCATCACGCCGCCCGGACCGTCTCGCGCGGCAGCGGCGGGCTGCGGCTCCGGCGCGTCGCCGGGGCGGCGCAGCGGCGGCGGGCCGCCGAGCCACTCCCACTGCGCCATCACCTCGGACCAGATGCGGTCGGTGACGGCGGCCGCGAGCTGCGGCGGGGCGTCGTGCACGACGTCGAAGCTGAGCGGGCGGCCGATGCGGATGCGGACCTTGTGGGGGCGGAAGCGCCAGCCCCTGCGCACCGCCTCGGTGCCGATCACGGCGACCGGCACGACCGGCGCGCCGGTCTCCAGCACCAGCCTGCCGACACCGCGTCTGGGCCGCCCGAGCGCGCCCGGCCGCACGCGCGTGCCCTCGGCGAAGATCAGCACCGAGTCGCCGCGCGCGAGAATCGCCTGCGCGGTCGCGAGCATGTCGCGGTCGCCCGTGCCACGCTTGACGGGGAACGCGCCGAGCGAGCTCAGCAGCCAGGCGACGAGCCGGTGCTCGAACAGCTCCCGCTTGGCGATGTAGTAGATCGGGCGCCGCGTGATCGTGCCGATCACGAACGGGTCCAGGAACGAGCGGTGGTTGGAGCAGAAGATCACGCCGCCGCTCGCAGGCAGATGCTCGCGGCCGCTGCGCGACATCCGGAAGTAGACGTGGAAGAACGGCTGGAAGACCGAGCGCACCAGCCAGTAGAAGATCGGGTTGACGCCCGTGCTGCGCGAGCGGGCGTGCAGCGTCGTCTGGCCGTGCGCGGGGTCGGGCTTCGTCGCTTCACGTCCCTTTCATTACCCGAAGGGCCGCTGCTCGTTACAGTCCGCGCCATGTCCCCGACCGCCAAGCGGACGCTGCGCGGAGCGCTCGCGGGCACCGCGGCGGCCGCCGTCTGGGCGGCGCAACAGCCGCTCGACCGGCGCGTCTTCGGCGTCCCCTATGACGACACGGAGCTGCTCGGCCGGCTCGTCGTGCGCTCGGGCCGATGGCAGCCGGCCGGCATCGGGCTGCATCTCGCCAACGGCGCGTTGTTCGGCGCTGCCTACGCGAACGTCGCCCCCTCGCTGCCGGTGCCGGCCGCGCTGCGCGGTCCGCTGGCCGGGCTCGCCGAGCACCTGGCGACGTGGCCGGGCACCGCGATGATCGATCGCGTGCACCCCGCGAGCTCCGAGCTGCCGCAGCTCTGGGGCTCGGGCCGCGCGTTCGCGCAGGCGGCCTGGCGCCACGTGCTGTTCGGCTTCGTGCTGGGCGAGCTGGAGCGGCGGCTCAACCCGCCCGAGGCGATCACGCTGCCGGTCGACGAGGCGACCGTCTCGACCAACGGCCACGGCTCGGGCGCGCGCGTGGTCACCCCCGGTCCGGCCACGGCCCTGAGCCGGCGCGTCCTGATCACGGGCGCGTCGGGCTTCGCCGGCGGCCATCTCGCCCGTGCCTGCGTCGCGGCCGGCGACGACGTCGTGGCGCTGTCGCGCACCGGCTCCGGGCCCGGCGGCGTGGCCGTCGACCTGCGCGACGCGGCCGCCGCACGCGCGGCGATCGCGGCGGCGGCGCCGGAGGTCGTCTACCACCTCGCCGCGCTGGCCCACGTCGGGCGCTCGTGGCGCGACCCGGCGACCACCCTCGCCGACAACCAGGCGATCGACCTGGGCGCTGCTCGAGGCGCTGCGCGCCGAGGCGCCCGAGGCGGTGCTCGTCGCGGTCTCCTCGGGCGAGGTCTACGGACCTCCGGCGGCGCTGCCGGTGGACGAGTCCGCGCCGCTGCGGCCGCAGAACCCGTACGCGGTCAGCAAGGCGGCCGGCGACCTGCTGGCCGGCTTCTACGCCGACGCCCACGGCCTGCGCGTCGTGCGCCCGCGCGCCTTCAACCACGCCGGGCCGGGGCAGCCGCCGATCTACGCGCTCGCCTCGTTCACGCGCCAGGTGGCGGCGGGGCTCGAGGCCGGCGACGTCCCGATCCGCATCGTCACCGGCAACCCCGACGCGCGGCGCGACTTCACCGACGTGCGCGACGTCGTGCGCGCCTACCGGCTGCTCGCGGCGGCCGGCGCGCCGGGCGTGTTCAACGTCTGCTCCGGGCGCTCGACCTCCGCGCGCGAGCTGCTGGCGGCGCTGGCCGACGCGGCGGGCGTGGAGATCGAGCACGAGATCGACCAAGGGCTCGTGCGCGCGCACGAGGTGATGGAGATCCGCGGCAGCAACGCGCGCCTGCACGCGCGCGACCGGCTGGGAGCCGGAGATCGCGCTGGCGACCACGCTGGCCGACACCGTCGCGTGGTGGCGCGAGGAGATCCGCGCCGGGCGCGCCGGCGATCGCGTGCACGAGTAGGCTGACGCGCCCGGCCGCCGCGGCCTAGACTCGCGGCGGCCGGCCGGAGTAGCTCAGTTGGTAGAGCACTCGATTTGTAATCGAGAGCGCAGGGGTTCGATTCCCCTCTCCGGCTCTCAGCCGGTGCGCGCACGGAGGCGCCGGCGGACGCGATCCCCGCGCGGGCCGGCCATCCGCAGCAGCAGCTCGCGGGTCGTCACCTGCTCGGCCCCCAGCGCCACCGCCGCGGCACGGCCATGCGGCGGCAGGTCGTAGTGATCGCGCTGGAACCACGCACGGCGCAACCCGAGCCGGGCCGCGAACTCGTGCAGCTCGTCGAACGACCCGTCCGTCGTCATGTGACACCAGGCGGTGAACGGCAGCTCGACGTCCGGGTACTCGCGCAGCTCGTCGACCACGATCGCCATCCGGCGACCTACCGCCTCAGTTCCGCGTCTCGAACCCGCGCGCGAGCAGGTCGAGCACCGCCGCGAGCTGGTGCGCCAGCAGCTGCGCCCGCTCGATCTCGCCGCTGTTCCACGGCAGCGGATTGTGACGGTAGAGCTCGAGCAGCCCTACATCGCGCCCGCCGAACACGAGCGGCACCATCAGCACCGCCTGGAAGCCGGCGTGCTCGAGCAACGCCACCTCGGCCGGATCGGACGCCGGGTCGCCGACGATCACCTGGCCGGCCGTGCGCGTGCGCAGCACGTACTCGGTGGCGGGGAAGTCGCTCAGGCGGTAGCGCTCGCCCGGTCCTGACCAGCCGTGCCGGCTGAGGTCCTCGACGCAGCCCTCCCCGGGCACGACCCGCGAGACCGCGGCCTCATCCGCGCGCAACACGGCGGGGATCATCGCCGCGGCGTCGCTGATGTCCGCGACCGAGCCGGCGCGCGTCAACCGCGCGATCAGGTCGCCGAGGGTCGGCACGCCGTCGTCGTGCGGAGTGCGCGCGATGCGCATGCCGGTCCGGACCTCGGCCGCTCCCGCTGCCGCGGCCTGGGCCGCCGCTCCCGCCCACGGCAGACCGGGCCGTGCGAGCAGCCAGCCCTGCGCGTACGTCACGTCCAGGCGCGACAGCACCGCGAGATCCTCGAGCGTCTCGACGCCCTCGGCGCAGACCGCCGCCTGCGTCGTCGACGCGAACGAGATCAGCGCCTCCAGCAGCGCGAAGCGGTGGGGGTCGGCGTGCACGCCGTCGACGAGCGAGCGGTCGAGCTTGAGGATGTCGGGCGCGACGCGGATGATCTGCTGCAGCCCCGCATACCCGTTGCCCGCGTCGTCGAGCGCGATCCGCGCCCCGCGCGCGCGCAGCCCGACGAGCTCGCGGTCGAGCGTCTCCTCGGCGGAGAACAACTCGTGCTCGGTCAGCTCGATGACGATGCCCGAGAGGTCGTCGGGCAGCACGGCGCGGACCTCGGGTGAGAGCAGCGCCCTGGGACTCACGTTGAGCGCGAGGAAGGTCCGCTCGGGCCGGTCGGAGGCGGTCAGCGCGGCCGTGATCGCGGCGGCCTCGAGCGCGGGGCCGAGACCGGCGCGATGCGCCTGGTTGAACCACTGGTCGGGCGGGCGGAACGGACCGCCGGGCATCCTTGCGAGCGCCTCATAGCCGGCCACGCGGCCGGTCGCGAGCTCGAGCACGGGCTGGAAGACCGGCACGATCGAGCCTGCGCCCGCGAGCAGCGCCTCGATCTCGGCCCGCTGGCCGTCGCCCGAGAGCTGTCCGGCGAGCCGCGAGTCGTAGCGCTTGCTCTGGTCGCGGCCCGAGCGCTTGGCCCAGTACAGCGCGCCGTCCGCGAGCTCCAGCAGGCGCGCAGCGTCGCGGGCGTCCTCGGGGTAGGCGGCCGTCCCGCCCGAGCACGAGAGCGAGGAGCCGCCGACGGCGACATCGGCGATCGCGGCGCGCGCGCGCTCCGCGGCCTCGGCTGCGCCGGCGCTGTCCACGCCGGGCAGGATCAGCGCGAACTCCTCCCCGCCCAGCCGTGCCACGAGGTCACCCTCGCGCACGACCGAACGCAGCTTCTCGGCCACCGCCGCGAGCACCTTGTCGCCCTCGGCGTGCCCGTAGGCGTCGTTGACGATCTTGAAGTGGTCGAGGTCGAGCACGACCACGCTCAGCGGCCGGTCGAGCGCGGCGGCGCGCACGATCTCCTCGCCGAGCCGCTCGTGGCAGGCGCGGTGGTTGAGCAGCCCGGTGAGGCCGTCGGTGCGCGCCTGCTCGCGCAGCGTGTCGCGCTGGCGCGCCGAGTCGAAGGCGAGCGCCGCCATCGTCGCGAAGCGCTCGACCTGCTCCACCTCCGCCTCGCTGGAAGCTCTTGTCGATCCCGATCCGGTACACGTTGAGCACCGCCACGACGCGGTCCTCGACCAGCAGCGGGACGGAGACGAGCGACTCGGGCTCCATCACCGTGCCGACGACCACCGCGGCCAGCGGGTCGGCGTCGGCGCGATCGACGTTGCGCGTGCGGCGGTTGGAGACGACCCAACCGGTGACTCCCTCGGTGACGGGGAAGGCGTCGGCCATCACCTCGCTGGCGTACTCGCCCAGCGCGAACACGGGCACGAGCATGTCGTTGGCGCGATCGACCTCGTAGACGGACAGCTCGTCGTAGTCGAGCAGCGCCGCGAGATGGTGGGCGATGCGCCCGAGCGTGTCGGACAGCGAGTCGGCCGCGAGAATGCCTGCGGCCGCGTCGACGAGCGCCTCGAGCGCGGAGGCGTCAGCGGGACGGGAGCCTGTGCGCACGACCATCAACCTGGCTATCGTCCGCGGCGCGGGGAGGCTTGAACGTGGTGGCTCCTATCCTGGCCCTGCATGACGCGCGCCCCGATCCTCCTCGCCTGGCTTGTCCTCGCCCTGTTCGCCGTCGCCTGCGGCGACGATCAGGAGCAGGAGGCGCCGGCAGCGCAGGCGACCGCCACGCCGGCGCCGGCCCCGGCAGCCGCGCGGTGAGGTCGACGTCGCGTCGATCAGCAAGGACCTGTCGACGAAGCCCGAGGTCGCCAAGCCCGAGGGCGAGCCGCCCGCGGAGCTGCAGATCGACCGACATCGTCAAGGGCAAGGGCCGGGCCGCCGCGCCGGGCGACACGGTGTCGGTCCAGTACGTCGGCAACTCGTGGTCGACGGGCGTCCAGTTCGACGCTTCCTGGGACCGCGGCGAGCCGTTCGAGTTCCCGCTCGGCGCCGGCCAGGTGATCCCCGGCTGGGACCAGGGCATCGTGGGCATGAAGCGCGGCGGCCGCCGCCTGCTCGTGATCCCGCCGGACCTCGCCTACGGCACCCAGAGCCCGAGCCCCGAGATCGCGGCCAATGAGACGCTGATCTTCGTCGTCGACCTCGAGAAGATCGGCTAGCCGCGATGGGCGAGGACGACCTTCCCGGCGCCGACATCAGGTGGACCGACGCCGACGAGGAGGAGTTCCGGCGCACCCATCCGCGCGCGCCGACCTCGTCCGACGAGGAGCTGCTCGAGGCCGAGTCGCCCGCGATCGTCTCCGAGCTCGACGACAGCGCGCGCACGCAGCGGATCGAGGATGAGCTGCGCGCCGGCTTCAGCCGCCTGGCGCACGTCGGCAAGGCCGTTTCCATCTTCGGCTCGGCGCGCACGTCGCGCGAGGACCCGATGTACGCCAAGGCGCGCGAGACGGCCGCGGTGCTGGGCAGGGCGGGCTTCTCGATCATCACCGGCGGCGGCCCCGGCATCATGGAGGCCGGCAACCGCGGCGCGCGCGACGCCGGCGTGCCGTCGATCGGGCTCGACATCGAGCTGCCGCACGAGCAGTTCGAGAACCACTACGTCGACATCAGCCTCGACTTCCACTACTTCTTCGCGCGCAAGGTGATGTTCGTGCGCTACGCGAGCGCGTTCGTCGTCTTCCCGGGCGGCTTCGGCACGCTCGACGAGCTGTTCGAGGCCGCGACGCTGCGCCAGACGGGCAAGATCCGCCACTTCCCGATCGTGCTGTTCGGCGCGTCCTACTGGCGCGGGCTGGTCGACTGGCTGCTCTCCGAGGTCGCGACGAAGGGCAACATCGCCGCCGCCGACGCCGAGTGCCTGATCGTCACCGACAGCGTCGACGAGGTGCTGAGCATCGTCGAGGCGGCGGAGCACCGGCGCCCGCGCATGGCGGCCTGACCCCGCGCCCTGCGATCCTTGGCGGTATGAGCACCGGCGTCTCATCTGCCCGTCTCGTCGGGCGCTCGCTCGAGCTGGCCCAGCTGCAGGCGGCGCTCGCCGAAGCCGCCGCGGGACGTCCGTCGCTGGCCTTCGTCGTGGGCGAGTCGGGCGTCGGCAAGAGCCGGCTGGTGGCCGAGCTGGAGGAGCGCGCGCGGGCCGACGGCGTGCGCGTGCTGAGCGGCGAGTGCGTCGAGCTGGGCGAGGGCGAGCTGGCGTACGCGCCGCTCGTGACCGCTCTGCGCCCGCTCGTGCGCGACTCCGATCCGGTGCTCGCCGACGCTGCCCGGCGGCATCCGCGCGGAGCTCGCGACGCTGCTGCCCGGGCTCGGCGAGGGACCGGAGCGGATGCGCGGCCGGGCGACCAGGCGCGCGTCTTCGAGGCGCTGCTGGCCGTGCTCGACGGGCTCTCGCGCGACGGCCCGGTGCTGCTGGTGATCGAGGACCTGCACTGGGCCGACGCCTCGACGCGCGCGTTCCTGCGCTTCTTCGCCTCCACGCTGGGCGACGAGCCGATCCTGCTGGTCGCCAGCTACCGGCCCGACGAGCTGCACCGGCGCCACCCGCTGCGCCCGCTGCTGGCCGAGCTCGAGCGCGTGCGTGCGCTGCGGATCGATCTCTCCGGCCTGACGCGCGACGAGCTGCGCGAGCAGCTCGAGGACATCCTCGGCGCGGCGCCCGACGCGGCGCTGGTCGAGCGCCTGTACGCGCGCAGCGAGGGCAACCCGCTGTTCACGGAGGAGCTGCTGGCGGCCGGGCTGGACGGGCGCGGCGCGGTCCCGCCCAGCCTCGCCGCGGCGCTCGCGCTGCGGATCGAGCGGCTCGGCGACGAGGCGCAGCAGGTGGTGCGCGTGCTGTCCGCCGGCGGCCGGCTCGACGACGCCGTGCTCGGCGCTGTCGCCGGGCTGGAACCGCGGGCGCTGCGCGAGGGATTGCGCGAGGCGGTCGCCAGCCAGATCGTCGTGCTCGACGGCGACCTGTTCGCGCTGCGCCACGCGCTGCTGCGCGAGGCCGTGCACGACGACCTGCTGCCGGGCGAGCGCGCCGAACTGCATCGCGCGCTCGCGCGCGCGCTCGAGGCGCGGCGACGCGGAGGCGCGGCGTGCAGCGCACGGCCGCGATCGCGCACCACTACCTGGCGGCGGGCGACCAGCCTGCGGCGCTGACGGCATCGGTCTGCGCCGGCGTCGCGGCGATGGACGTGCAGGCGTATCGCGAGGCGGCGGCGCTGTTCGAGCGCGCGCTCGAGCTGTGGGACCGCGTGCCCGACGCCGCGAGCACTGACCGGGACCGATCAGGTCGACCTGCTCGAGCGCGCGGCGGCGTGCCACTTCTACGCCGACGACGTGCAGCGCTCCGTCACGCTCGCCAAGCGTGCGCTCGCATTGATCGACGAGACGATCGAGCCGCGCCGCGCGGCCTGGATCTACGGGCTGATGCAGCGCGGCCTGTGGGCGCTGCTGCGCCAGGAGGAGGCGGTCGCGGCGCTCGAGCACGGCCTGGCGCTGCTGGCCGACGACGAGCCGAGCCCGGAGCGCGCGGGTCTGCTGGCGCGGCAGGCGAAGACCCTGATGATGCAGTCGCGCTACCACCGTGCCGTGCGCGTCGCCCGGGTGGCGCTGCTCGAGCAGGCCGAGCTCGACACGCCGGGCGGTTACCACGTCGACGAGATCGGAGCGCTCAACGCGCTCGGCGTCTCGCTGATGGCGACCGGTGAGCGCGAGGAGGGCGCCGCGGCGCTGCGGCGCGCGCTCGGCCTCGCGCGCGAGCGCGAGAACCTGCAGGACGTCGCGGTCGCGGCGGTCAATCTCTCGGACGCGCTTGCACCAGACCGGCAGCACCGAGGAGGCGCTGGACGTCGCGCGCGCGGCGCACGCGCAGCTCGGCTCGCTGCCGACGCGCCAGGGCTGGATCGCGCTGGCGATCGCGCAGCAGTCCTTCGACGCCGGCGACTGGGAGGCCGCCGACGTCGCGCTCGCCGAGGTCGAGCGCCGCCATCCGGCAGGCGGCAACGCGGAGCTCGAGACGCAGCTGCGACAGGCCGAGCTGGCGCTCGGACGCGACGAGCGCCGGCGCGCCGGCTCGCTGCTCGCGCGCGCCGCCGAGCTGGCGGTCGACTCGCGCGAGCCTCAGTACCTCGGCGTGCTCGGGGCGCTCCAGACCGAGCTCGCCGCACGCGAGTGCGACACGGGGCGCGCCCGCGCCGCGGTCGACGACGCGCTCGACCGGATCGAGTTCTGCTCCGACGACGCGCTGCGCATGGCGATGGTCTCGGCCGCCGGCGTGGCCGCTGAGGCGACCGCCGCGCACGCGGCCCGTGACCAGGGCGACGTCGCCGCCGTCGAGGCCGCGCTCGGGCATGCGGAGCTGCTGATCGCCCGCGTGCGCGCCAGCGCCGAGGGCGACGGGCCGCTCGAGCAGGCCTACCTTGCGCACGCCGAGGCCGACTACGGCCGCGCAGTCGGCTCCGACCAGCCCGCTCGCTGGGTCACCGCAGCGGCTCTGTGGGACACGCTCGGCCGTCCGTACCCGGCCGCGGTCGCGCGCTGGCGAGGAGCCGAGGCGATGGTGGCGGCCGGCGATCGCGAGGGCGCCACCGGGGTGGCGAGCACGGCGATGGCAGCCGCGGAGCGGCTCGGCGCGACCTGGCTGGCGGGCGAGCTGGAGAGCCTCGCCGCCCGCGCACGACTGCGCGTGTGCGAAGCCGACGCGAACGGCAGTGGCGAGCCGCCCGCCGAGGACGACTCGTCCGACGATCCCTTCGGCCTGACGCCGCGCGAGCGCCAGGTGCTCGCGCTCGTCGCGGCGGGCGCCACCAACCGCGAGATCGGCCGCCAGCTCTACATGGCGGAGAAGACCGCCAGCGTCCACGTCTCCCGGATCCTGTCCAAGCTCGACGTCCGCTCGCGCACCGAGGCGGCGGGAGTCGCCCACCGGCTGGGGCTCGACGCGGTCGTCTGAAGCGCGCCGGTCAGCCGACCGCGACGCGCGCGGATTGAGAAGGCCGCCGCCGCCGCGGCGCCACTGGTCAGCCGACCGCGACGCGCGCGGCGTGCAGCGCGGTGACGCCCTCGAGCGTCGCCTCCTCCGCGGAGCGCGGGCCCAGCACGTCGCCGGCGCGGACTCTGCCCGGCTCTCCCTCCAGCCCGTGCCAGAGATCGTCCGCGGGCGCTCGTCCCTGGGCGTAGACGACCGTCGCGACGCGCGGGAGCGGGCTCGTGCGGCCGGAGAAGAGATGGCGCAGGGTCGTGCCGGTGACCTCGGTGTGGTGCAGGATCGCGATGCCGCGCTGGTCGAGCCGCGCGAGGTAGAGGTTGCGCTGGTACTGGTGCAGCGTCGCGCCCGGACACGGGGCCGCGCACGCGAGCGTCACGTCGAGCCCATGCTGCGCCAGCACCTCGCAGGCGTCAAGGCCGTCCCAGCCGCCGCCCCAGTCGGCCACGAGCACCGGCCCCGTGACGGCCGCCGGGTTCGCGATCGCCTCCCAGGCGTCGAGCGATGCCGGACCGCCCGCGCGGTCGCGCACGAACGGCTCGCGCTCGCCATCGGCGGGGACCGCCCAGGCGGGCACGAACGGCCGCGCGCCGGTCGCCAGCACGACGACGTCGGCGGCCGCCAGGTCGCGCGGCTCGGCCGCCACTCCCAGCCGCAGCTCGATCCGGGGATGCTCGAGCTGGCGCGCCGCGTTGGACCGCCAGCGCCGCCATGTCTCGTGATGAGCCGGTGCACGCCCCGCCAGCCGCAGCTGGCCGCCGATGTCGCCGGCCTGCTCGATGAGCGTGACGGCGTCGCCGTGCGCCGCCGCCTCGGCCGCGGCCGCCACGCCCGCCGGTCCGGCACCGATGACGAGCACGTCCAGCGACCGCTTCGGGCCCGCGCGGCGCGGCAGCGTGCGCTCGCGTCCAGTCCGCGGGTTGACGACGCAGCCGATCGGCACGCCGGCGTGGTAGTGGCCGATGCAGGCCTGGTTGCAGCCGATGCAGGCCAGCACGTCGCGTCCGCGACCATCCGCCGCCTTCTCGACGAGCGCGGGATCGGCGATCAGCGCGCGCGTCATGCCGACCGCGTCGGCCGCCCCGCCTCGATCAGCCGCTCGGCCGCCGCGAGGTCGACGACGCGCGTCGTGGCGATGACCGGCACGCCGACCACGGCACGGACGGCTGCCAGCGAGTCCGCGATCGCCGCCTCGGGTGCCGGCGGCGGTGGCGCGATCCAGCTCGACGACGCGACGTACGCCGAATGCCCGAGCACGAACGAGGCGAAGTCGGCCAGCCCGCTCGCGCACAGCTCGCCCGCGATGGCCGCGCATGCCGCTGCGTCCAGCCCGTCCGGCGCCAGCTCGTCCGCGGCGAGCCGCACGCCGACCGCCAGGTCCGGCCCGGCCGCGGCGCGCACTGCTTCGAGCACCTCCTGCGCGAACCGCAGCCGCCCACGCGCGGCCACCCCGTCCTCGGGCGGCCGCCCTCCCGCGGTCACCGCGGTGTCGGCAAGCCGCCCGCGCGCGTGCACCCCGTACGCATCGCTGCGCCGATTGGAGCGCGGCGAGAAGAACTGGGCGATCAGGTAACCGTGCGCCATCGAGATCTCGATCCCGTCGATCCCACCCTCGGCGCAGTGACGCGCGGCGGTCGCGTAACCGTCGATCAGCCCGCGCAGCTCGGCGGTGCTGAGCGCGCGCGGCTCGCTCGCGAAGCGCGGCGAGGGGACCGCCGAGGGCGCGACCGCGGGAGCACGGGGCGCTGCCGAGATCTGCTCGCGGCCGCCGTGGAAGAGCTGCACGAGCAGCCGGCAGTCATGCTCGTGCAGAGCCGTGGCGAGCCGGCGATAGCCGGGCACGATCGCCGGCAGGAAGCCGCCGAGCGTGTGCGACGTCAGCAGACCGGAGCGATCGACAGCCGTCGCCTCGAGGAAGATCGCCCCAACCCCGCCGCGGGCGCGTGCGGCGTGATAGGCGACCATGTCCGCCGTCGGCAGGTGGTCGTGCACCAACCCGGTCTGGTGGGCCGTCGACACGATCCGGTTGCGCAGCCGTAGCGGGCCGACCTCGAGCGGTGTGAGCGCCTGCACGGCGCAGGAACTATGCCAGCTGCTCGAGCACCCAGTCGCCGGCCTGGCGACCGAGCGTGAGGCGTTCCTCGCGGCCGCTCGACGCGACGCGGAAGACAGCCTTGTCGTCATCCGTGCCGGGACGGTCGACGATCTGGACGAGCGTCAGCTCCTCCGGTTCGGCGCCCGCGCGCTCGGACACGAAGGCAGCACGGGCCGCCGCCTCGAGGCCGTCGCGTGCCCAGCCACGATCCTGGGCGTGGGCTGCCGCGAGATCCTCGTTGATCTGCGCGAGGTGCGCGTCGAAGCTTCCACGCGACGCTTCGAGCTGGCGCCGGCGGGCGTAGGCGCCGCCCACGGCGAGAATGACCACGAGCGCGAGGAACACGCCCAGGACGATGACGAGCCAGGTCGGCATGCGCAGGGATTACAGCAGCACGTCGCGCGAGCGCAGGTGCGCGCCGACCTTGCGCTTGACGCGCTGCAGCGCGTTGTCGACGGTCTTGCAGTCGCAGCCCAGCTGGACGCCGATGCCGGTGTAGGAGTGCCCGTCGAGGTAGAGCCCGAGCACGTGCGACTCCAGCTCTGACAGCACGGTCGAGATGCAAGCGACCAGCGAGCGCAGCTCTTCCGACGAGATCACCTGGTTGACCGGGTCGTGAACCGTCGAGCCCGGGAGCATCTCGTCGAGCGTCGGCTCGTTGTCGGTCGCCCCCGCCGGCGTCGAGGAGAACGACACGTAACCGTTGAGCGGCGTGTGCTTGTTGCGCGTGGCGGTCTTGACCGCGGTGATGATCTGGCGCGTGATGCACAGCTCCGCGAAGTTGCGGAACGAGGACTCGCGATCGGTGCGGTAATCGCGGATCGCCTTGTAGAGACCGACGAGTCCCTCCTGGATCAGGTCGTCGGAATCGCCTCCGATGAGGAAGTACGAGGACGCCTTCAGGCGCACGAACGAGTAGTAGCGGCGGACCAGTCGCTCGTAGGCGTCTGGACTTCCCTGCTTCGCCAGAGCGAGCAGGTATCCATCATCCAGCTGAACCAGAGATGGAGACTTTGCGGAGATCTTGGTCACGAACGAGGCCTCTCCCGGGCCAGAAGCCCGTGATTGGTCGTGACGCACACCTCCCCCGGCGCCTATTGATGAGCTCGATGGCATGCTTCTAACCCTCAAGTTCAACCTGATATCGCAGAGTGTGGCACGGTTATGTGTACGCGTCAAGCCCGCTGGTGCAAGATCTCGTACAGCAGCACCGCCGCGGTCGCGCTCACATTGAGCGATCCGATCCGCCCGCGCAGCGGCAACCCGACCAGGTCGTCGCAGGCCGCGGCGACGCGCGGCCGCAAGCCGCGGCCTTCGGCGCCGAGCACCAGCACGACGCCGCCGCGCCAATCGACGGAGCGGTACGGGGTCGCTGCGCCGGCCGCCGCGCCGTAGCTCCAGCAGCCCGCCGCCTTCGCGTCGGCGAGGAAGTCGGCCAGGTTGCGCACCTGCGCCACAGCCAGGTGCTCGACCGCGCCGGCGGAGGCCTTGCAGACCGCGGCCGTGACGGCGGCCGAGCGCCGCTCGGGCAGGATCACGCCGGTGGCGCCGGCGCATTCCGCGCTGCGGCAGATCGCGCCCAGGTTCTGTGGATCCGTCACCTCGTCGAGCGCGACGAGCACCGGGTCCGGTGCACTCAGGAGCGTCGCCGCGTCGGCATATCGATAGTCCTCGACATCGGCGCAGACGCCCTGATGCCCCTCGGAGCCGGCCCTGCGGGCAATCTCCTCCGTGCTCGCGGGCGACGCGCCGGCGAACTCGCCTGCGGCGCCCTTGGTGGCCCAGACCGTCCGCACGGCTCGGGGCCCGCGAATCGCCTCCCGCACGGCGTTGCGGCCGTAGACGATCACGCGCTGGGGGCGCGCGCAGCCGCGCGGCGGGGCGGTAGTGCCGCGCAGCCGGCCGGCAACGCCGCGCAGCGCGCCGACGGAGCCGCGTGGCGGACCGCTAGAGCCACGCGCGTCACGGCCCGATCGGGATCAGCTCGGGGCCGGCGGCGCCGTCGCGGACCTCCCAGCCCCGTGCGCGCAGGTCGTCGCGCAGGCGATCGGCCGCGGCGAAGTCGCGCTGCGCTCGCGCCGCCGCACGACGCCGGGCCAGCTCGACGACCTCGTCCGGCGCGCCCTCGTCGTCGTCGAGCAGGTTCTCCAGTCCGAGCACCGTGAGCATCTCGCGCAGGTGCGACGCTCCGACCGGGCCGCCGGCGCTGTTCGCCTCGCGGATCCAGTCCGCCATCGCGGCCAGCGCGCGCGGCGTGTTGTAGTCGTCGGCGAGCGCGTCGAAGAACGCGTCGCGGTGAACCGCCAGCGCCGTGGGCGAGTCGCCCGCGGCGAGCCGACGCCCCGCGTCGCGGATCCGCTCGACCCGCCGCGCAGCGTCCTCGAGCCGCTCCGGCGAGAAGGCGATCGGCTGGCGATAGTGCCCCTCGCAGAAGAACCACAGCAGCGCGTCGCGCCCGAACTCGTCGAGCACCTCGGCCAGTCCCGTGATGTTGCCGACCGACTTCGACATCTTCGCGGCGTCCATCTGCAGCATCCCGTTGTGCATCCAGATCTGCGCGAGCGGCTGTCCGCGCGCCGCCAGCGTCTGCGCCGCCTCGTTCTCGTGGTGCGGGAAGGTCAGGTCGTTGCCGCCGCCGTGGATCTCGAGCGGCACGCCGAGGGTCGCCTCCGCCATCGCCGAGCACTCGATGTGCCAGCCGGGCCGGCCGCGGCCCCAGGGCGCGTCCCACGCCGTGTCCTCGCTCGGCTTCTGTGCCTTCCAGAGCGCGAAGTCGAGCGGGTCCTGCTTGAGCGCCGCGCCCTCGACCCCTTCACCCTGGTCCATCTGCTCGATGTCGCGATGCGAGAGCGCGCCGTACTGCGGCAGCGTGCGCACGTGGAAGTAGACGTCGCCCTCGACGGCGTAGGCGTGCTCGCGCTCGATCAGCGCTTCGATCAGCGCGACGATCTCATCCACCATCAGCGTCGCCTGCGGCTCGTGGTCGGGCCGGCCGAGCCCGAGCCGATCGGTGTCGGCGATGTAGTGCGCGGTCATCTCGGCGGCCAGCTCGTCCGACGCCCGCCCGGCGGGCCGCGCGGCGTCGTAGATCTTGTCGTTGATGTCGGTGATGTTGGCGACGAGCGTCGGCTCGTAGCCCTCGTGGGCGAGGAACCGGGCCAGCAGGCTGAAGACGACGAAGGGCCGCGCGTTGCCGACGTGGATCCGGCCGTACACCGTCGGCCCGCAGGCGTAGATGCCGACCTTGCGCCCGTCGCGCGGGCGCAACTGCTCGAGCTCGCCGCTGTAGGTGTCATGCAGGCGGATGGTGCGCATCAGCCCTCCACCGACGTCGCGCCGTGCGGCGCGCCGACCGGCTTGGACTCCGGCGACCCGCGCTGGCGCAGGTAGATCGCGAGCACCGCCATCGAGCCGACCGCGAGGAACTCCGACTGCCAGTTCTGCAGCGTCGTCTGCCAGAAGTCGGCCGACCCGAGGTATCCGGTCCAGGAGAGCGCGCCTTGCTCGTGCTCGATCCGCTCGGCGTTGTGCTCGCTCCAGCCCGAGACGGACTGGGCGAACCAGCACCAGAGCCAGATCGCCGCCATCACCAGCACGAGCGAGTTCGAGTAGACCGCGAGGCGCCACCCGCCGGCGCGCGCCCACTTCGGCGAATCGTGCCGTGCGTGCTGACCGACGCACTGCTGCTCGTCGCTCTCGCCGCCCTCCTCCCCGGGCCGCTTGGACTCCGGCGAGCCCTTCTGGACGAACCAGACGGTGAGCAGGATGAAGAGCGTGAACTGCAGGTACTCCGACTGCCAGTTCTCCGTCACGGCCTGGGCGAAGCTCGAGCTGGTGAGGTAACGACCGAGGCTCAGCGTCTCCGGCGCCTCGCCCGCCAGCTTGGCGTGCCATGTCTCGAGGTTGTTGTAGTCGTTCCAGCCTGCCAGCGCCTGGCCCGCGAGGCAGCGAGGAAGAGCGCGAAGAAGACGAGACTGAGACTCTGCTCGCGCGCGAATCGCCGCATCAATGGTGCGTTAGGCCGATGATCGTGAAGTACGCCAGCCCGGCGACGATCGTCAATAGGTATGTCACGAATATCGCCCGCACCTGCCCGAACCGTACCGGCAGACCCGGCGCCGGGCGTCAGCCGGCGCGCTGCTCGACCGTTGCGACCGCCAGCGCCGCAGCACCCTCGCCGCGTCCGACGAAGCCGATCCCCTCGCCGGTCGTCGCCTTGACGCTGACCGCAGCACGCGGCAGCCCGAGGGCGGCGGCGAGCGCGTCGCGGATCGCGTCGCGATAGGGCGCCAGCTTCGGCCGCTCCAGCACCACGGTTGCGTCGACGTTGCCGATCGCGAAGCCGCGCTCGGCGAGATAGGCGACGACGCTGCGCAGCAGCAGCACCGAGTCGGCGTCCTTGAAGCGCGGGTCGGTGTCGGGGAAGTGCTCGCCGATGTCGCCGAGCCCGGCGGCGCCGAGCAGCGCGTCGATCACGGCATGCGTGAGCACGTCCGCGTCGGAGTGGCCGGCCAGCCCCTGCTCGTGCGGGATGTCGACGCCGCCGAGGATCAGCGGCCGGCCGGGCGCGAACGCGTGCGTGTCGACGCCCAGGCCGGTGCGCACCATCAGCCGATCGGCTCCAGCCGCCGTTGCCGGCGCTCGAACACGCACAGCTCGGTCACGCCGGCGTCGGCGAGCGCCGCCAGCGCGTCGTCGTAGCGGAAGCCGAGCTGGTCGGGCTCGTGCGCATCGCTCGACAGGGCGATCGGCACGCCCGCGTCGACGGCCATCTCCAGCAGCGCCGGCGCAGGGTAGAGCTCGGCCGCCGGCTTGCGCAGCCCGGCGGTGGAGAGCTCCATCGCGACGTCCGCCTCGAGCATCGCCTCGACGGCGGGCTCGTAGTAGTGGCGCGGATCGCGCTCGGGCAACGGCCGCGCGCTGCCCCAGACCTTGACGAGGTCCGGGTGGGCCATGATGTCGTAGAGACCCGAGCGGGCGGCCTGCGCGAGCATGTCGAAGTACCGCTCCCAGACCCGGTCGGGCGGCTCGCCACGGCCCCAGACGCTCTCCCACTCGGCGCCGCCCGATATCGACCGCGGCGTCGTGCACGAAGTGCACCGAGCCGACGACGTAGTCCCACTCGCGCCGCTCGAGGAAGCTCGCGATGCGGTCCTCGCGCCCGCTCACGTAGTCCGCCTCGATCCCGAGCCGCAGGTCGGTCTGCTCGCGCACGAACGCGCAGTAGGCGTCGACGTCGTCGCGCGCCCAGCGGCGCCACCAGTCGTGCTGCCAGACGTCGAGCGACTGGACGAAGCGGTGGATGTGCTCGGCCACGCCCAGCTCATCGATCCCGCGCTCGGACGCAACCTCGCGATAGCGCTCCGCATTCGCCGCCGTGAAGTAGCGCTCCGGCGGCGTGTCGTCGTCGTCGGGGCGCAGGTGGACGTGATAGTCGGTCAGCACAGGAGGCTCTCGGCGATCGCCAGGTCGTGCGGCGTGGTCACCTTGAAGTTGGCGGTCGTGGACTCTATGACGCGCACGCTCCCGCCGGCGCGCTCGACGAGCCACGCGTCGTCGGTGGCGGCGGCGAGCACGTCGGCGGGGACGTCGAGCGCCCGCCGCAGGGTCGCGGCCCGGAACGCCTGCGGAGTCTGGATCGCCCACAGGCGCGAGCGGTCGTGCGTGCGCACCACGAGCCCGTCGGGCCCGGCCTCCTTGATCGTGTCGGTGACGCGCGCCGCGGCGATCGCGCAATCGACCTCGGCGAGCGCCGCGAGCGTGCGCGTGAAGAGCTCGGGCTCGGCCAGCGGCCGGGCGGCGTCGTGCACGACGACCGCCTCGACGTCGCCGGCGGCGGCAAGCGCGTTGCGCACCGACTCCGAGCGCGTGGTCGCCGCCCTCGACCAGCGCGAGGCCGAGCGGAAACTGCTCTGCCGACGGCGGCGAGCGCCTCCTCGGCAGCGGCGCCGTGGCCCGGTGGCACGGCGATGACCGCGCGCGGGACGCCGGCAGCCACGAGCGCGTCCAGCGACCATGTGACGAGCGGCCTGCCGGCCAGGACGACGAACGCCTTCGGCACTCCCGCGCCAAGGCGATCGCCGCTTCCGGCCGCGACGACGAGCGCCGCGCAGCGCCATCTGCTCCGACGCACGGTCCCACGGCCGCATTACAGCGGAGGAGCGTGCGTCGAAGCCGGAGCGTGACCGCTAGCCGGCGGCGGCCAGGTTCTCGCGCGTCAGCACGTGGTCGAGGTAGGCCTCGGCATCGTCGTCGGACTTCTCGAGCGCGTACATCAGCTCGGAGGCGAGGATCTTCTTGGCGCGCGTGTACATCTGCTTCTCGCCGGTCGAGAGGCCCTTGTCCTGCTCGCGGATGGCGAGGTTGCGCACGACCTCGGCCAGCTCGTAGATGTCGCCCGTCTTGATCTTGTCGCGGTTGTGCTTGAAGCGACGGTTCCAGTTCTTCGGCATCTCGGAGATGTCGGCGGAGAGCACGCCGAGCACCTTCTCGACGGTCTCGGCGTCGATGATGCGACGCAATCCGGCCTTGCCGGCGTTCTCACACGGAACCATGACGGTCATGTCGTTGTGCAGGATCTTGATGGTGAGGTAACGACGCACCTCGCCGAGAATCTCCTTGTCCTCCTTCTTCATGACCTGTCCGGCGCCATGATGGGGATACACGACGTGATCGCCGATCTCGAAATCGATGCACTCGACCTCGCGCTCGAGCTCCAGGTCCGCGATGTGATCGATGGTCTCAGGAATGATGTCCTCCTTCGTCGGGGCCGTCCGCTTGCCGGACCGCCGGGCGGTTCACGTCTGCAGGTAACGGTCCACGAGGTTGATCTCCTGCAACCGGCGAAGGCCCTCGCGGATGTCCTTCGCACGGATCTCCCCCACGCCGTCGACCGACTCCAGCTCGGGATCGGTCGCGGCGAGGATCTCGTCCAGCCCGCGGAACTCGCGGACGATGTTCTGGACCACCAGCTTCGGCAGCCGCGGGATGCGGCCGAGGATGCGGTAGCCCCGCGGCGAGACGGGATAGTCGAGCGTGTTGACCTTGCGGTCGTAGCCCGTGATCTCGGCCAGGCGGCCGAAGTCGAGCAGGTCCTGGTGCGGCAGCCGGGCGATGCCGTCGACGGCGCCGGCGAAGGCTTCGTCCTCGGGATCGGCGAGGTAGTCGTGCAGCAGCGCGGCCTTGTCGGACGCGACGCCGACCATCGTCTCCTCGAGCTGCATCTCGATCAGCCGGCCCTCGGTGCCGAGCTCGACGATGTAGCGCTCGATCTCGACCGCCATGCGCGTCACCAGCTCGGCGCGCTGCAGGACCGTGAGGACGTCGTGCAGCGTGACGCCGCCCTCGAACTCCAGCGCCGTCAGGCGCGTGGAGACCTGGTCGAGCCGGCTGCGGTACTTGTCGAGCGTCGCCAGCGCCTGGTTGGCCTTGGCGAGCACCGCGGGGATCTCCTCGAGGATGTACTTGGCGCCGTCGACGTAGAGCGAGACGACGTCGCGGCGCTGGGAGACGGCGATCACCAGCGCGTCGGTCTGCTTGGACACGCGCTCGGCCGTGCGGTGGCGGGTGCCGGTCTCGGTCGTGAGGATCGTCGGGTCCGGCATCAGCTGGACGTTGCACCACGGGATCTTCGTCGCGTTCGCGTTGAGCGCGATCGCGCCGTCCATCTTCGCCAGCTGGTAGAGCAGCGCGGGCGAGTAGTCGATGTCGAGCTTGATGCCGCCCGAGAACAGGAACGCGAGCTCGTCGGGATCGCCGATCACGATCAGTCCGCCGGTGCGCGCGTGGACGATGTTGTCGATGCCCTCGCGCACCGCGGATCCCGGCGCCACCATCTCGAGAGACTTGACGAGCCGGGGTTCCTGACGACCTTCGAGCTCTGCGAGCTCTTCCCCTGATCGCGGCGTCATCAGGAGTAATTCTAGCATTTCGATTTAGTTGCTGTTTACCCCCGGATTTGGCTCTACGACCAGGGAAAATCGGGGTTGTCAAAGCGATT
This sequence comes from uncultured Solirubrobacteraceae bacterium, assembly GCA_963721315.1. Taxonomy (GTDB): domain Bacteria; phylum Actinomycetota; class Thermoleophilia; order Solirubrobacterales; family Solirubrobacteraceae; genus DASQMT01. The sequence continues at coordinate 194,384 of CAVRIU010000011.1, read as the reverse complement.
TGAACGTGCTAGGAGTGGGTATGGGCGCCGAGCCTGCGCGGCGTCCTCACGCGGCCCTCGCGCGCGCCGGTTCGGACGCGAGCGCGGCCTTGAGTGCAGCCCTCAGGCTGGGCGCCTCGGAGGCGCCGCGTCCGGCGCCGACGGGGGCGATCGTCGGGCTGAGCCCGAACTTCGCGGCCTCGGCCAGCCGGCGCTCCGGGTGGGCGACGCTGCGCAGCTCGCCGGTCAGGCCGATCTCGCCGAAGCACGCGATCGGGCGCTCGCCGTTCCCGGCCACGACGCCGCGTGCGGCGCCGGCGACCGCGAGCGCGACCGCGAGGTCGGCGCCCGGCTCGTCGACGCGCACGCCGCCGGCGACGTTGACGAACACGTCGGCGCTGCCGGCGCCGACGCCGGCGTGGCGCGCCAGCACCGCCAGCACGAGCGCCAGCCGGTTGCGGTCGATCCCGTTCGCGACGCGCCGCGGCGGCACGAGCTCCGACGGCGACACGAGCGCCTGGACCTCGACCAGCAACGGCCGCGAACCCTCCATCGCCGCCAGCACGACGCTGCCGGGCGCGCGCGTCGCCTCGCCGACGAAGCGTGCGCTCGCGTCCTGGACCTCGACCAGCCCGCCCTGGCGCATCTCGAAGACGCCGGCCTCGCTGGTCGAGCCGAAGCGGTTCTTGAGCGCGCGCAGGGTGCGGTAGGTCCGCTCGCGCTCGCCCTCGAACTGGAGCACGCAGTCGACGAGGTGCTCGAGCACGCGCGGTCCCGCGAGCGCGCCCTCCTTGGTGACGTGGCCGACCAGCAGCACCGCGATGTCGCGCGCCTTGGCCAGGCGCGTGATGCGGTCGGCGACCTCGCGCACCTGACCGACCGACCCCGCCGCGCCGGTCAGCTCGGGGGCGTGGAGCGTCTGCACCGAGTCGATCACGCAGACCTCGGGGCGCTCGGCGTCGAGCGTGGCGATCACCGTGTCGAGATCGGTCTCCGCCAGCACCGGGCACCTCGAGCGCGGCGCCGGGCAGGCGCTCGGCGCGCAGCTTGATCTGCGCGGCCGACTCCTCGCCGGAGACGTAGAGCGTGCGCCGGCCGGCGCCGGCGAGGTTGCCGAGCGCCATCGACGTCAGCGTCGACTTGCCGATCCCGGGCGAGCCGCCGAGCAGCACGATCGAGCCGGGCACGAGGCCGCCGCCCAGCACGCGATCGAGCTCGGCGATCCCGGTCGAGAGCCGCGCGACCTTGACCGCCTGGACGTCGGCGAGCCGCGTCGGGCGGGCGGCGCGCGCGGCGGACGACACCGCCCCGCCGTGCGGGCGCCGGCGTCCGGGTCTCCTCGACCAGCGTGTTCCACTCCCCGCAGCCGAGGCAGCGGCCGTGCCACTTCGGCGCCTCGTGGCCGCAGGCGGAGCAGGTGAAGGTCGTCGCGGTCCGGGCCATGGGTCGTTGGAAGGTAGGTGCCGGGGCGGACGGTTCGCCCCCGCGACCGTCAGACGCGCGCGAGCGCCTGCGCGACGTCGGCGAGCAGGTCCTCGGCGTCCTCGCAGCCGGCGGAGAAGCGGATGAAGCCCTCGGCCACGGCGTCCGTGCCCCAGCGGGCGCGCCGCTCCGCGGTCGAGTGCACGCCGCCGAAGCTCGTCGCCTCGGCGACCAGCTCGAGCGCGGCGAGGAAGCGCTGCGCGCGCTCGGCGCCGTCGAGCGTGAAGCAGACGAGCGGGCCCGCGTGGAGCATCTGCCGCGCGGCCAGCGCATGGTCGCGGTGGTCCTCGAGCCCGGGATGGCGGACGTCGGTCACCTGCGGGTGCTCCTGCAGCATCCGCGCGAGCGCGAGCGCGTTGTCGCTCTGGCGGGCCAGCCGCAGCGCCAGCGTCGGCAGCGAGCGCTGCAGCAGCCAGGCCTCGAACGGCCCGGCGATGGCGCCGCCCTGGTAGCGGTGCTCGCGCAGCGCCGTGGCCCATTCGGGATCGCGCACGGTCGACGGCGCCGAGGATCAGGTCGGAGTGGCCGGAGAGCGCCTTCGTCGCGCTGTACATGACCGCGTCCGCGCCGTGGTCGAGCGGGCGCTGGCCGAGCGGCGTCGCGAGCGTGTTGTCGACGGCGAGCCGGCCGCCGGCGGCGTGGGCGGCGTCCGCGACCGCGGCGATGTCGCACACGTCGAGCCCGGGATTGGAGGGCGTCTCGATCCACACCAGCCTCGCGCCGTCGCAGGCGGCGACGATCGCCTCGGTGTCGGTCGGCACGAGCCGCACCTCGACGCCGCGCGGGACGAGCCGGTCGGCCGCGACGGTGCGCACGCCGGGATAGCCGTCGTTCACGACCACCAGCACGTCGCCCGGTCCGAGCAGCCGGCTCGAGCACAGCGCAGAGCGCCGCCATGCCGGAGGAGAACAGCACGCTCTCGGCCTCCTCGAGCCCGCCGAGCGAGGCCTCTACGACCGACCAGGTCGGGTTGCCGTCGCGCGTGTAGGTGTACGGCGAAGCCTCCAGGTCGCCGCGCAGGTGGAACGGCGCCGCCAGCGCGGGCCCGGGCTGCAGCGGCGCGCCCTGCTCCGCGGGCGGCAGGCCGGCGTGCACCGCGCGGGTCGAGGGGCCATGCGGCACTACGCGTCCCGCTCGCGTACGTCGCGGGCTCGCGCGCCCCGGGCCGGCGCGCGAGCAGGCCGCGGTCGAACGCGACCGGCGGTGGATTCGCTCACGCGCGAGAGGCTAGCCTGGCCGATGGTGCGCCGTCTCGTCGCCGCCATGCTGCTCTTCCTGGCGCTCGCCGCGCCCGCGAGCGCCGAGCCTCCGCGCGGCTGGCGCCCGCACGTGGCCGCCGCTCGCGCATGGGCCGCCGAGCGCGCCGGCGACGTGAGCTTCGCCGTCCGCACGCAGCGCCGCGCCTGGAGCTGGCGCGGGATCGACCCGCTACCGCTCGGCGAGCCTCGTCAAGGCGATGCTGCTCGTCGCCTACCTGCGGCGCTCCGACGTGCGCCGGCGCCCGCTGCGGGCCGGCGAGCGCGCGCTGCTGGACCCGATGGTGCGGCGCTCGGACAACCGCGCGGCCGACGCGATCCACGCGCAGGTCGGCCTGGCGGCGCTGAACGCGCTCGCGCGCCGCGCGCGGATGACGGCACTTCGTCCCGCACCCGGTCTGGGGCGGCTCGACCGTGACGGCGACCGACCAGGCGCGCTTCTTCCTGCGCATCGACCGCCTCGTGCCGCGACGCCACCGCGCGTACGCGCTCGGGCTGCTGCGCGGCGTCGTCGCGGGCCAGCGCTGGGGCATCCCGGCGGCGCTGCCCGCCGGTTGGCGGATCGCCTTCAAGGGCGGCTGGGGAGAGGGCGTGACGCGCCAGGTCGACCACCAGGCGGCGCTGCTGACCAACGCCCGCCTGCGCGTCTCGATCGCGGTGCTGAGCGCCGACAACCCGTCCGACGCCTACGGCGCCGAGACGCTGCGGGGAGTGGCCGCGCGGCTGCTGCGCGGGCTCGCGGGAACCGTCGAGGGGAAGGTCGTCGACGCGCGCCGCGGCCTGGGCCGGCCGCGAGGGCGCTAGCCGCCGACCAGGGCCGAGAGCAGCAGCAGCGCGACGACGACCGCGAAGGCCATCACGAACGGGGGGATTCCTTGTTCATCCATACACCCGAGAACGTCGGGATCGGCGGGATAATTCCCGCGGCGCTATGGCCGCCGGCGCGAACCGGCGGCCATGGCAAGTTCGACGAGCTACTCGGGGTCCGGCTCGACAGCGGGCTGGTCCAGCGCACCGCCGTCGTCGATCTCCTTGTCCTCCTCGCCCGTCCTCGCCCTCGCGGGCGCCGACGGCGGCCGGGACCGGCTTCTCCGGCGGCGAGACGACCGAGAGCAGCATCTCGCGCTCGTCGCCCTCCGGCGCCGGCTCGACCATCACGGTCGCGCCCGCGATCAGCTCCGACTTGAGCACGAAGTCGGCCAGCGGATCCTCGATGTAGCGCTGGATCGCCCGGCGCAGCGGGCGTGCGCCCATCGCCGGGTCCCAGCCCTTGTCGACGAGGAAGTCCTCGGCGGCGTCGGTCAGGTCGAGCTGCAGGTCGCGCTCCGCGAGCGACTTGCGGATCCGCCGCAGCAGCAGGTCGACGATCTGCTTGATCTCCGACTTCTGCAGCTTGTGGAACACGATCACGTCGTCGATGCGGTTGAGGAACTCGGGGCGGAAGACCTTCTTGAGCTCGCCCATCACCCGGTTCTTCATGTCGTCGTACGTCATGCCGTGCTCGGAGTCGCCGACCGAGAAGCCGAGCGGCGTGTTGCGCGCGATCTCCGAGGCGCCGATGTTCGACGTCATGATCACGATCGCGTGGCGGAAGTCGACCGTGCGGCCCTGCGAGTCGGTCAGGCGGCCGTCCTCCAGGATCTGCAGGAGGATGTTGAACACGTCCGGGTGCGCCTTCTCGATCTCGTCGAGCAGCAGCACGGAGTACGGCTTGCGCCGCACCGCCTCGGTCAGCTGGCCGCCCTCGTCGTAGCCGACGTAGCCGGGGGGCGAGCCGACGAGCCGCGACACGGCGTGCTTCTCCATGTACTCCGACATGTCGATCCGCACCATCGCGTCCTCGTCGCCGAACAGGAACTCGGCCAGCGTCCGCGCCAGCTCCGTCTTGCCGACGCCCGACGGGCCGAGGAAGACGAACGAGCCGGTCGGCCGCTTCGGGTCCTTGAGCCCCGCGCGCGAGCGCCGGATCGCCTTCGAGATGACCTCGATCGCCTGGTGCTGGCCGATCACGCGCTTGTGCAGCTCGTCCTCCATGCGCATCAGCTTCTGCGTCTCGGCCTCGGTCAGCTTGAAGACCGGGATGCCCGTCCACATCGAGACGATGTCGGCGATCTCCTCCTCGCCGATCGACGGGCGCTCGCCGCTCTCGCCCGACTCCCAGGCGTCCTCGAGCTCGCGCTTCTTGTTCGTCAGGCGGCGCTCGGCGTCGCGCAGCTGCGCCGCCTTCTCGAACTCCTGGTTCTCGATCGCGGCCTCCTTCTCGCGCCGCGTCGTCTCGATCTCCTCCTCGAGCTCCCGGTACACGGGCGGGGAGGACATCGACTTGATGCGCATGCGCGAGGCGGCCTCGTCGATCAGGTCGATCGCCTTGTCGGGCAGGAAGCGGTCGGAGATGTAGCGGTCCGCCAGCTCGCCCGCCGCGACCAGCGCCTCGTCGGTGATCGTGACCTTGTGGTGCGCCTCGTAGCGGTCGCGCAGGCCCTTGAGGATCTGCACGCACTCCTCGAGCGACGGCTGGTCGACGATGATCTTCTGGAAGCGCCGCTCCAGCGCGGAGTCGCGCTCGAGGTACTTGCGGTACTCGTCGAGCGTGGTCGCGCCGACCGTCTGCAGCTCGCCGCGCGCGAGCGCGGGCTTGAGGATCGAGGCGGCGTCGATCGCGCCCTCGGCGGCGCCCGCGCCGACGAGGTTGTGGAGCTCGTCGATGAACAGGATGATGTCGCCGCGCTGGGTGATCTCCTTCATCACCTTCTTCAGGCGCTCCTCGAACTCGCCGCGGTACTTCGAGCCGGCGACCAGCGCCGCCAGGTCGAGCGTGTAGATCTGCTTGTTCTTCAGCAGCTCCGGCACGTCGCCGTTGGTGATCCGCTGGGCCAGGCCCTCGACCACCGCGGTCTTGCCGACGCCGGGCTCGCCGACCAGCACCGGGTTGTTCTTGGTGCGGCGCGAGAGGATCTGCATGATCCGCTCGATCTCGGTCTCGCGCCCGACCACCGGGTCGAGCTTGCCCTCGGCGGCGAGCTTGGTCAGGTTGCGCCCGAACTGGTCGAGCAGCTTGGAGGACTTCTTGCCCTCGCCCTGGCCGGCCGCCCCCGCGGCGCCGGCGGCGCCCGCGCCCTGGCCGGAGCCCTGGCGGCGCCCGCCGGGACCCGAGAGCATGCGGATGACCTCGTTGCGGATCTTCTCGGAGTCGGCGTCGAAGTCGAGCAGGATGCGCGCGGCCACGCCCTCGTTCTCGCGTACGAGGCCGAGCAGGATGTGCTCCGTGCCGATGTAGTTGTGACCGAGCGAGAGTGCCTCGCGCAGGGCCAGCTCGAGCACCTTCTTGGCGCGCGGCGTGAACGGGATCTGACCGGAGGTGACCTCTTCGCCGGAGCCGACGATGCGCACGACCTGGGCGCGCACACGCTCGACGGTGATGTCAAGGCTCTCGAGGACGCGGGCCGCCAGACCCTCCTCCTCGCGCAGCAGGCCGAGCAGGATGTGCTCGGTCCCGATGTAGTTGTGCTTCAGCGTCCGCGCTTCCTCCTGGGCGAGGACGACCACCTGACGGGCTCGCTCTGTGAATCGCTCGAACATGGTGGCGCTGTGCTTCCTTCCTGCTAAGTGTCTGCCCTAGCGCTCGGTCGTGTCGGTTTCTCTACGGTCGGAGGGACAGATTCGATTACGAGCCGAGAGACGAAAATACCCCGCCTCTCAACACCTGTTCGGCACAGAGGCCGATACGGATGAGTGAGGTCGGGGTCGTCGGACGGCCATGAGGCAGTCTACCAAGGGTCCGGCGTCTCGAACGCCTCATCGCATCGCCGGAAACAGCACGACCTCGCGGATCGTTCGCTGCCCGGTCAGCAGCATCACGAGCCGGTCGATGCCGATGCCGATGCCGCCCGTCGGCGGCATTCCGTGCTCCAGCGCGAAGAGATAGGACTCGTCGAGCGGCTGGGCCTCCTCGTCGCCGCCGGCGGCGAAGCGCTGCTGCTGCTCGAAGCGGGCGCGCTGGTCGTCGGGGTCGTTGAGCTCGCGTGAACGCGTTGGCGATCTCGATCCCGGCGGCGAACGCCTCGAAGCGCTCGGTCAGCCCGGCGTCGGCTTCGATGACGCTTGGCGAGCGGCGAGATCTCGATCGGATAGTCCATCAGGAAGGTCGGCTGGACCAGCTCCGGCTCGACGTACTTGGTGAGCAGGTGGTCGACGAGCTGACCCCAGCTGTCCTCCTCGTCGGGCACGTCGAGGCCCTGCTCGCGCATCGCCGCGCGGAGCGACTCCGTCTCGCGGTTGGCGAGGATGTCGACCTTGCTGCGAGCGCCGATCGCGCCGGCCAGCGTCTCCCGTCGCCACGGCGGCGCGAAGTCGATCTCGCCGTCGTAGCCGACGCTCTCGGCGACGTGCGCGACGAGCGCCTCGCAGCGGTTGGCGATGTCCGCGTAGTCCGCGTAGGCCTCGTACCACTCGAGCATCGTGAACTCGGGGTTGTGCTTGAAGGAGACGCCCTCGTTGCGGAAGTCCTTGCCGATCTCGTAGACGCGCTCGAGCCCGCCGACGATCAGCCGCTTGAGGTAGAGCTCGGTCGCGATGCGCAGGTAGAGGTCGCGCTCGAGTTGAGCGTGGTGTGTCACGAACGGCCGCGCGGCGGCGCCGCCGTAGAGCGGCTGGAGCACCGGCGTCTCGACCTCGACGAAGCCGGCGTCGTCGAGGAAGCGACGGACCGCCGTGATCACCTTCGCGCGCGTGATGAAGACGGCCCGCGTCTCCTCGCTGGACATCAGGTCGAGCTCGCGGTGGCGATGGCGCGTCTCGACGTCCGCGAGCCCGTGGTGCTTGTCGGGCGGCGGCCGCAGCGACTTGGCCAGCAGCGTGAAGTCGTCGAGCGCCAGCGACAGCTCGCCGCGGCGGGTGCGGAACACCGTGCCCTCGACACCCAGCAGGTCGCCGAGGTCGAGCGCGAGCAGCTGCGCCATGCGCTCCTCGCCGAGCACGTCGGCGCGGGCGTGCAGCTGCAGCCGGCCGGAGCGGTCGACCAGGTCGAGGAACGCGGCCTTGCCCTGCCCGCGCCGCGCCGCGAGCCGGCCGGCGACGCGCGCACGCGCGCCGGTCTCCGCGCCCGCCGGCAGGTCCGCGTGCGGCGCCTTGACGCGCTGCGATCGGCTCGACGCCCGCGTACGCGTACGGGAACGGCTCGATCCCGTCGGCGCGCAGCTGCTCGAGCTTGCGCCGCCGGTCGATCAGCACCTGCGGGAGCTCGTCGCCTCCCGGACTCGTCACGACGGGCTAGGCGACGCTGATCTTCGAGATGGTGAGCTTGCGCTCGCCCTTGGGCGTCGGCACGGAGACCGCGTCGCCCTTCTTGCGGCCGATCAGAGCCTTGCCGACCGGTGACTCGTTCGAGAGCCGGTTGGCATGCGGGTCGGCCTCGGTCGAGCCGACGATCGTGTACTGGAACGACTTGCCCTTCTCGTCCTTGACGGCCACCAGCGAGCCGACGCGGACCTGCGCGTTGTCGAGCTCGGACGCGTCGATCACCTGGGCCGAGCGCAGCTTGTCCTCGAGCTGGGCGATGCGCGACTCGAGCATCGCCTGCTCGTTCTTCGCGTCGTCGTACTCGGAGTTCTCGGAGATGTCGCCGAACTCGCGCGCCTCCTTGATCCGCTCTGCGACCTCGCGGCGGCGGGCCACGGAGAGGTGCTCGATCTCCTGCTTGAGCTTCTCGAGGCCCTCGGGGGTGAGGATGACGTCCTTCTGCATGCCTCGTCCTTAGGAAAGTCGGTCCAGGAATACGACAGCCCGCGCCAAGGCGGGCCGAACGGCGCCGGATGGTAGCAGCGTTCTCAGGCGGCGATCAGCGGTTGCAGCCCCGCGATTACGGCGCGCTGCTGCGCAATCGAGTCCGCCTGCTGCAGCGCTGCGGCGACCGCCTTGCCCTCGCCCAGGCGCTCGATGTACCAGGGGTGGAACTTGCGCAGATAGCGCGCCGCGCGGTCGGGCCCGAGGTGCTCCACGGCGCGGTCGAGCACCCAGTGCCACTCGTCGAGCACCTCCGCGCGAGTCGGCTCGCCGGTGCGCGTGCCCGAGCACCTGGGCGAACAGCCACGGGTTGCCGAGCGCGCCGCGTGCCAGCATCACCGCGGCGCAGCCGGTGTTCTCGAACACGGCGCGGACGTGCTCCGCGCCCTCCATGCCGCCCGACACGATCACCGGCACCGGCAGTTCCCCGACCAGCCGCGTGGCCAGCTCGTAGTCCGGCGTGCCCTTGTGGCGGACGGCGGCCGAGCGCGGATGGAACGTGAGACCCGCGACACCGGCATCCTCGACGAGCCGGCGCGCGACCTCGAAGCCCTCGACGCCGCCGGGCTTGAGCGACGCGCGCAGCTTGACCGTGACGGGCAGGCCCGAGCCCTCGCGCGCGGCGAGCGCGACCGCGACCGCCGTGTCGGGATCGGAGATCAGCGCTGCGCCCGCGCCCGTCTTCATGATCTTCGGGACCGGGCAGCCCATGTTGAGGTCGATCAGGTCGGCGCCGCGCGCAGCGGCGACGGCGGCGGCGGAGCGCATCACGGCGGGATCCTGCCCGAACAGCTGGATCGCGACCGGGCCGCCGGCGCGCTCGTCCGGGTGGACGACGAGCAGCTCGTCGAGCGTCTTGCGGTTGCCGTAGTGGATCGCGTGGCTGGAGACCATCTCCGAGACCGCCAGCCCGGCCCCGTAGCGCTTGGCCTGCAGGCGCACGAACCAGTTGCCGATCCCCGCGAGCGGCGCGAGCACGACGCGGTTCGGGATCGTGATCCCGCCCAGCTGCCACGGGTCCTGGAGCGAGCGCATGCCCTCAGCCTAGGTTGCGCTCGAAGATGATCCGCAAGCCAGTCAGCGTCAGCAGCGGGTCGACCTCGTCGATCAACTCGCAGAAGGGCACGATCGCGCCGGCCAGGCCCCCGGTGGCGATCGCGGCGGTCTCCTCGCCCAGCTCGTCGCGCAGGCGCGCGAGCATCCCGTCGACCTGGGCCGCGAAGCCGTAGATCACGCCGGAGCGGATCGCCTCGACGGTCGACTTGCCGATCAGCGCGCGCGGCGGCGTGAGGTCGATCTTCGGGATCGCCGCGGCACGGCTCGTCAGCGCCTCCATCGAGATCTCCACCCCGGGGGCGATGATGCCGCCGACGTATTCGCCGCCGGCACCGACGATGTCGTAGGTGATCGCGGTGCCGAAGTCGACGATCACGCAGGGGCCGCCGAGGTGCTCGTACGCGGCGACCGCGTTGACCAGCCGGTCGGCGCCGACCTCGCGCGGGTTGTCCATCCGGATCGGCATGCCGGTGCGCAGCCCGGGCCCGACCACCGCCAGCTCGTGGCCCAGGTAGCGCTGCGCCATCGCGGTCCACTCCGGGCGCAGTTGCGGCACGGTCGAGGAGAGGATCGACGCGTCGATGTCGGCGAAGCCGAGCTCGCGCAGCGCGAGCAGGCTGCGCAGGCGCGACCCGAGCTCGTCGGCGGTCGACTCGCGCACGGTCGCGAAGCGCCAGTCGTGCACCAGCTCGTCGCCGCGGAAGGCGCCGAGGTGCGTCTGCGTGTTGCCGACGTCGACGACGAGGAGCACGGGGCGTGATTATGCTCGCCGCGCGATGACCGCCGTGCTCTACGCGATCCCCGGCTCACATCCGTGCGCGGCGGTCGAGCGCGCGCTGCAGCTCAAGCGGGTCGGGTACCGGCGCGTCGACCGGATCCCGATCGCCGCCCGGCTCCTGACTCGGCTGCGCTTCGATGCGAGCTCCGTGCCCGCACTGGAGTTCGGCGACGGCACGCGCGTGAGCGGCTCGCGCGCGATCCTGCGGGCGCTCGACGAGCGCGTGCCGGAGCCGCCGCTGCTGCCTGCGGACGAGAACGCCCGTGCGCTGGTCGAGCGCGCGGAGGAGTGGGGCGATCAGGTGCTGCAGCCACTTGCACGGCGCGTGATCTGGGCCGGGCTGCGGCGCGCGCCGGAGGCGATCGCCGGCTACACCGCGGAGGCGAAGCTGCCGCTGCCGCGCCCGGTGAGGACGGCATCGGGTCCGTATGTGGCGCGGCTCGCGCAGCGACTGGTCGGCGCCGACGACCTGACCATCCGCGCCGACCTGATCTCGCTGCCGGGCCACGCCGGCCGGATCGACCGCTGGATCGCGGACGGCACGCTGGGCGGTGCTGCGGCGAACGCGGCCGACCTGCAGATCGGCGCTTCTGTGCGCCTGCTGCTCACGCTGGCGGACCTGCGGCCGCTGCTGGACGAGCGGCCGGCGGCGCGCGCTGGCGCGCCGGTGGTTCCCGGTGTATCCGGGGGAGGTGCCGGCGGGGACTTTGCCTGCGGCGTGGTTGGAGGTCGCGGACGAACGTCAACGGCAGCAGTGAGGGAGGCAGGTCGGATCGTGGGTGCGGCGTCGCCGCACGCGAACGTCCGCTCAGTCGACCCTACGGCACGCCTCAGCGACGTTCGGCGATCCGGCGTGCGCACGGCGGCGAACGTCGCGTCGGCGCCGGCCCATGGGGCGTACCGAGCGACGTTCGGCGCCCGGGGGAGCGCCGCGGCACCTCGAACCCGCTCCCCTTACTGCTGCCGTTGACGTTCACCAACCGTCAGCGGCTCCCCCACCCGACGGACCGCCGCCGCGTCGGCCAGCGCGACCAGAGCGTCCGCGGCCGTCCCGACGCCCGGGATCACCAGCCCCGGCGACAGCTCGACCAGCGGCGCGAGCACGAAGCGGCGGCTCGCGACCTGCTCGTGCGGCAGCGACAGGCGCTCCGAGCGGAACCGCTCGCCGCCGAGCAGCAGCAGGTCGACGTCGATCGGGCGCGGCCCGTGGCGCGACCCGCCGGCGATCCTGCCCAGCTCGCGCTCGACCGCCTTGCACGCGTCGAGCAGCGCCTCCGGCCCCAGCGCCGTGCGCACGCGCAGGCAGGCGTTGTAGAAGTCGGGCTGGTCGAGCAGCTCGCCGACCGGCTCGGTCTCGTAGACCGAGGACGACGCGAGCACCTCGACGCCGTGCGCCGGGAGCGCGTCGACTGCCGCCTGCAGGTTCGCCCGCCGGTCGCCGACGTTCGAGCCCAGCCCGAGGTGGCCCTCACGCACCTTGAGACCGCTCCGCGCGCTGCCGCGTGGCACGCAGCAGGTCGCGCCGGACCAGGCCGCTGCCGAAGCCGACGATGCGCCAGTAGACCGCGAAGCGGCGGCGGGCGCCCTGATCGGTCGCCTGGATCCGCGTCTCGGTCTCGAGCCGGCTCCCGCCGGCGGTCGCGAGCACGCGGAAGTCGGTCGCGACGCGCACCCAGCCCGGCCGGTCGAAGGCGGTGAAGTCCGCGGCGCCGGCGATCGGCACGACCTCGGGACGCAGCTGCCAGGGCCGCCCGACCATGCCGGAGACGCGCTCGCGCTCCGCATGCGCCAGCGGGGTGAGGAAGCCGGCCGCGTCGAGGAACGGGCGGTCGACGTCCGAGGAGGGCCTGCCGATGCCGCGCAGAAGCGTCAGCAGCCGCGCCAGCGGCAGCTCGCGGACGGTCACCTGCTCGAGCGCTGCCCAGGTCCGCTCCGGCGGCGCCGCGACGTCGACGCCGTGCACCTCGTGCACGTCCCAGCTCGGCAGCAGCGTGTCGATCAGCACGCTCAGGCCGGCGCGATCAACGCGCCCGGCTCGCACCACGCCTTCGCCCAGGCGTCGTGATCGGCGATCGCCTGCAGGTCGAGCGAAGCGACCACGTTGAGCAGCATCCCGTAGGAGAAGAACTGGAAGACCTGCTCGGGCGCCGCGCCCGAGAGCCGCGTGACCTCGTCCACGAGCTTGCCGTAGCCCTCGCGGACGTGCGCCTGGATCACGGGGTCCGAGCAGGCGGCGTAGCTCTGCATCTGGAACAGCAGCCCGGTCTTGTCGTCCAGCAGCTCGACGTAGGCGCGGCCCATCGCCGCGAGCAGCCTTCCCCTCCGGCGCCGCTTCCGCGGCGGCGCGGAAGGTCTCGAGGATGCGCGCTTCGGAGACCTCGTTGCAGGCGAGGAAGAGCTCGCGCTTGGTCTTGAAGAGGCGGAACAGGTACGGCTGCGAGATGCCGGCCTCACGCGCGATCGCGTCGGTCGAGGTCCCCTTGTAGCCGCTCAGCGCGAACTGCTCGATCGCGAGCGCGACGATCTCGGCGCGCCGCTGCTCGGCGGACTTGCGCGTACGGGTGTGGCGTGGGAGCACTCATCGCGAGCACACAGGTTAGTGACTGCTCACCACGAGCGCTAGGGACGCTCGTCGCGCCAGACCTCGACCGAGACCTCTTCGACCGGCAGCGGGATCGGCGGCTCGGGCTTTGACGCCTTGACCGTGACCATGTCGGCGTTGAACTGCGACGCGAGCCGGTCGGCGATCACCGCGCACAGCCGCTCGAGCGTCTTGTAGGAGCGCTGCTGCGCGATCAGCGCGATCACCTGGCAGACCTCGCCGTAGTCGACCGTGTCCTCGACCCGGTCCGTGACGAGCGCGTCGGGCTCGCCGACGTCGAAGCGCACGTCGAGCACCAGGCGCTGACCGACCTCGCGCTCGGCCGCGGTGACGCCGTGGTGCGTGTAGAGCGACAAGCCGACGATGTCGATCGTGGCCCCGACCTCGGGACCGTCGGTCTCCTCGTCGTCGCTCAGCTCGTCGTCGTCGTACTCCTCGGCGTCGTCCGGGGCCATTGGCGCGCCAACGTAGCAGCCGCCACGGCGAGCGCGTCACGCGTGGGCGCGACGTCGTGGACGCGGAACACCGTCGCCCCGCGCTCGTAGCCCATCACCACCGTGGCGAGCGTCGCGGGCATCCGCTCGGCGGTCTCGCGACCCGTGATCGTGCCGAGGAACGACTTGCGCGACGTGCCCAGCACGAGCGGCCGTCCGAGCGCGGTCAGCTCGCGCAGGCGGAACAGCAGCTCGAGGTTGTGCTCGAGCGTCTTGGCGAACCCGATGCCCGGATCGACGAGGATGCGCTCGAGCGCGATGCCGGCCGCGACGGCAGCCTCGATCCGCTCGCCCAGGAACTGCTTGACGTCGGCGACGACGTCGTCGTAGCGGGCCTCGGCCTGCATCGTGCGCGGGCTGCCGACCATGTGCATCAGGCAGACGTCGACGCCGCGCTCGGCCACCAGCGCCGCCATCTCCGGGTCGCCGCGCAGCGCCGTGACGTCATTGACGAAGTCGGCGCCCGCATCGAGCGCGGCGGCCGCGACCGCGGCCTTGGACGTGTCGATCGAGATGCGCACGACCGCGTTGGCGGCGCGGATGCCCTCGATCACCCCGATCACGCGCTCGAGCTCCTCGCGCTCGGGCACCGGATCCGCGCCGGGTCGCGTCGACTCGCCGCCGACGTCGAGCAGGTCGGCGCCCTCGAAGGCGAGCCTCAGGCCGTGCTTGACGGCGGCGTCGCGATCGAGGAAGGCGCCGCCGTCGGAGAAGGAATCGGGCGTGACGTTGACCACGCCCATGATCCGGTACGCGCCGTCCACGGCGGCACCGCGCTACGCGAGCTCAGGCTTCTCAGGCAGCTCGAGCCCGCGCACCTCGGCGGCCCCGCCGGCGAGCCCGGGCCGCGGCAGGCCGAGCTTGCCCGCCGCACGGTCGGCTGCGCTGGGCAGCTCCGGGCGCTCGGGCGTGCCGATGTCCGTCGGCGTCTCGTCGGGGCCGAAGACCTCCTCGGCGGACTTGCCCGCGAGCAGCGCGAAGAACTCCTGGCTCTCGATCGTCTCGCGCTTGAGCAGCAGCTCGGAGATGCTCGTCAGCGACTCGCGGTGCTCGAGCAGCACGTCCTTGGCGATCTGGTGCGCGGCCTCGACGATGCGCCGGATCTCGTCGTCGATCTCGCGCGCGATCTCGTCCGAGTAGTCGGGCTCGGAGGAGAACTCGCGGCCGAGGAACGGCTGGCCGTGGTCGTGGCCGAAGACGCGCGGGCCGAGCTTCTCCGACATGCCGAAGCGCATCACCATCTGCTTGGCGGTCGCGGTCACCTTCTCGAGGTCGTTCGACGCGCCCGTGGTGATCTCGTTGAAGACGATCTCCTCCGCGGCGCGGCCGCCGAGCGTCATCGCCATCGTGTCGTTGAGCTCCGCGCGGGTGGTGAGGAACTTGTCCTCCTGCGGCATCGAGATCGTGTACCCGAGCGCCTGGCCGCGGGAGATGATCGAGATCTTGTGGACCGGGTCGGAGTGCTCGAGGTAGTGGCCGACGATCGCGTGGCCCATCTCGTGGTAGGCCGTGATCAGCCGCTCCTTCTCGCCCATCACCCGGGTCTTCTTCTCCGGGCCGGCGACGACCCGCATGATGCCCTCTTCCAGCTCGGTCTGGGTGATCTCCTTCTTGCCCGTGCGGGCGGCGAGCAGGGCGGCCTCGTTGACGAGGTTGGAGAGGTCGGCGCCGGTGAAGCCGGGCGTCTGGCCGGCGAGCGCGTCGACCTCGATGTCCTTCGCGAGCGGCTTGCCGCGCGTGTGCACCTCGAGGATCCGGGCGCGGCCCTTGCGGTCGGGGCGGTCGACGGTGATCTGGCGGTCGAAGCGGCCGGGGCGCAGCAGGGCGGGATCGAGGATGTCGGGCCGGTTGGTGGCCGCGATCATGATGATGTTGTCCTTGGCCTCGAAGCCGTCCATCTCGACGAGCAGCTGGTTGAGCGTCTGCTCGCGCTCGTCGTGACCGCCGCCCATGCCGGCGCCGCGATGGCGCCCGACGGCGTCGATCTCGTCCATGAAGATGATGCAGGGCGAGTTCTGCTTGGCCTGCTCGAACAGGTCGCGCACGCGTGACGCGCCGACGCCGACGAACATCTCGACGAAGTCCGAGCCGGAGATCGAGAAGAACGGCACGCCCGCCTCGCCGGCGACGGCGCGCGCGAGCAGCGTCTTGCCGGTGCCTGGAGGCCCGTAGAGCAGCACGCCCTTAGGGATGCGCGCGCCGAGCGCCTGGAACTTCTTCGGGTTCTCGAGGAACTCCTTGATCTCGTGCAGCTCCTCGACCGCCTCGTCGACGCCCGCGACGTCGCGGAACGTGATCTTCGGCGAGTCCACGGACATTCGCTTGGCGCGCGACTTGCCGAACGACATCACCTTCGACCCGCCGCCCTGGACCTGGTTCATCAGGAACAGCCAGAACCCGATGAAGATGATCACGGGCAATATCCACCCGATCATGCTCAGCAGCACATTCGTGCGCGCGGGCTTGACGTCGAAGTCGCTGATGTTGCCGGTCGCCTGCTCCTGGCGCAGCTTGTTGACGAGCACCTCGGCGTAGTCGGCGGGGTAGCCGACCGTGTACTTGTTCTTCTCCGCCTTGTTGAGGCGGACCTCGATCGAGTTGTCCTTGGTCTTGAGCGTGACCGCCTTGACGTCGCCGTTCTCGAGTTGCGTGAGGAAGCGCGAGAAGGAGGTGGCCGGAGCCTCGTCGGAGCGGGAGATCAGCTTGGAGGCGAAGAACGCCAGCACGATCACGATCAGGATCGGGAACGCGGCGCTCTTGAAGAAGCGGCTCATGTGAGGTCCAAAGGTATCAGCGGGTCAGCTCCGCGCCCGCAACATGCGAGACAGGACGGTCCAGTCTGGGTGTCTTTCCTATGCGACTGATAACGCGGCCACGTAGGGGAGGTTGCGGTAGCGCTCGGCGTGGTCGAGCCCGTAGCCGATCGCGAACTTGTCCGGGATCTCGAATCCGATGTAGCGCGTCGGCAGGTCGACCGTCCGGCGCTCGGGCTTGGTCAGCAGTGCGCAGACCTCCAGCGAGGCCGGTCCGCGCGCCTCGAGCGTGCGCAGCAGGTACTGCAGCGTCAGGCCGGAGTCGACGATGTCCTCCACGATCAGCACGTCGCGGCCCTCGATCGGCGTGTCGAGGTCCTTCAGGATCCGCACGACGCCGGAGGACTCGGTCGCCGAGCCGTAGGAGGCGACCGCCATGAAGTCGACCTCGCAGGGCGCGTCGATCGCGCGCATCAGGTCGGCGAGGAAGAAGACGGCGCCCTTGAGCACGCCGATCAGCAGCAGGTCCTTGTCGGCGTAGTCGCGCGAGATCTCCTCGCCGAGCTGGCGCACGCGGTGGCGCAGGTCGTCCGCCTGGACGAGGATCTCGCCGATGCTGGGATCGCGCAGCACTTGTGTCCGCATCCTATGGACGCGCACGGTCGGGGCGCGGCGCCGCCGGCCCGTGACTGTGTCCGAAAAGCAGCCCACCGTCGCGGACCTCGCGCGCGCAGCCCGCGTCCGACGTCCAGCGCGCCGCCCTCGGCGAGCGCGATCACCTCGTCGGCGCGGTGCCCGATCGCAGGCGCCGGGCCGCTCCCGGCGGCGGCGGTGTCCGCGAGTCGCTGCAAGCGCGAGCCGGCGCAGCGCGGGCGGCAGCTCGCGCAGCGCCGCCAGCGCGGGCGGGTCGCCGGCGCCGGCGAGCGCGTCGTCGACGATCGCGTCCAGGACCGACGCCTCGTCGCGCAGCAGCGCCAGCGTGCGCAGGACGTTCGCCTCGGCGGCCGGATGCAGCGACCGCAGCGCCGGCAGCAGCTCGTTCCGCACGCGGTTGCGGGCGAAATCGGGCGTGTCGTTGCTGGCGTCCTCGCGCCAGGCCAGGCCGCGCGCCGTGCAGTGCGCCGCGGTCTCCTCGCGCGAGCTGCCGAGCAGCGGCCGGACGAGCCGCCCGTCGCGCGCGGCCATGCCCAGCAGCGCGCGGCGCCCGGGCGAGGCGGCGAGCCGGTACAGCACGGTCTCGACCTGATCGGACGCGGTGTGGCCGGCGGCGATGTCGCCGCCGCGACTCAGCACGAGCTCGACGGCGGCGCCGTAGCGGGCGTCGCGCGCCCAGGCCTGGAGGTTGCCGCCGCCTCTGCCTCTGCCTGTGCCCGCCGGCGAAGCCGGTTGGGTGCCCGCCGGCGAAGCCGGCTCGGTGCCGCCGCCGGTTCCGGGCGGCGAATCCGCCTCCGTCCGCGGATCGTCCGGTCCAGCCGGCCGCTGCGGACGGCGCACGTGGAGCTCGACGCCGAGCCGCTCGCACAGGTCCGCGCAATGACGCTCGTCGGCGCCGGCCGCTTCACGCAGGCCGTAGTTGCAGTGCAGCGCGGCGACGTGCGCGCGACCGGCGATCCGGACGGCGAGGTCGAGCAGGCAGACCGAGTCGCGGCCGCCCGAGAGGAGCACGAGCACCGGCCGGGCCGGCTCGCAGCAGCCCGTGTCGACGTCACTCGCTCGAGCAGGTCCACTAGCGGCCAGACTTAAAGGAAAGCGGCGGGACTCCTGGAGAAGACCCCGCCGCTGGCGGGCAATGCGGCCCGCTGCCTCGGCCGGCGGCGTTCGTGATGGTCGCGACGCCTTGCGGAGGACTACCGCCCCCCACTTCCCGGCCTATTGCCTTGGTTGTGCCACAAGGTCTACTCCCGCGCACCCGTCCTGTCAACCGGTGCGCCCGATCAGGCGACGAGGTGCGGATACTCGGCCTCGATCATCGCGCGGTACTGCGCGAAGACCGGCTTGGTGACCGGCATCAGCGCCAGCGCCGCCTTGACGTCGCCACCCGACTTGATCCGCCGGCGCGCGATCGCCAGCGCGACGTTCTCCTTGCCCTGGAAGTACTTGTTGGCCGTCTCGGACGACATCGCCATCTGCACCCGCGGCTCCCAGTCGACGTCCTCGGACCACTCCCAGTGCAGGTTCCCGTCCTCGCCGTCGCGCGCGGCGCGGATGTTGGCCACGAGATCGAGGTCCTCGAACTCGTAGCGCATCGGCACATCGGCGTCGCGCAACTCGGGCCCCATCTTCGGATCCTCGTCCATCATCGAGAAGACCCGGTCGATCACCGCCTTGAACTCTGCCGGCGAGTCGAAGGCGGGCGCCATGGGCTAGGCGCCCGAAGTCGTTCCGCCGGCTCCCGAGGAGGGCGTGCCGCCGGCGGACGTGGTGCCGCCGAGCCGGCGGCCGGCTTGGGCCGCTTGGCGGCGGACGTGGGCTTGCGCGCCGTGGCCGGCTTCGCGGACGCGACGGTCCGGCGCCCCGCAGCGGGCTTCGCGGACGCCACGGTGCGCCCAGTCGCCGCCGGCTTCGCGGGCTTGCGCGCCGCCGGCTTCGCGGTCGAGCGCGTGGCCGAAGCGGGCTTGCGCGCCGCCGGCTTCGCGGTCGAGCGCGTGGCCGAAGCGGGCTTGCGCGCCGCCGGCTTCGCGGTCGAGCGCGTGGCCGAAGCGGGCTTGCGCGCCGCCGGCTTCGCGGCCGACGGCGACGGCTGCGCAGCCGCCGCCGGTGTGGTCGCCCTCGACGAGGACCTCGACCCGCGCACCGCGGACGGGCGCGACGTTGTCGACGTGGCGGCGGTGCCGGTCGCCGCCGGCGACGGCGCCGCGTCGGGCGAATGGCTTCGCGGCGGGGCGGCGAGTCGCGCCCGCCGTGCCGCGCGGGTTGACCTCCAGCGCGGTGACGCGCTTGCTCAGCCCCTCGATGTCGCTGCGCAGCCCCTTGATCTCGCCGAGCACGCGCTCCTCGAGCACCTCGCGGATGCGGTTGGCTGCGTTGGTCACGTCCTTCGCGCGCCCGCGCGTGGACTTGGCACCTTCGGCCGAGGCCGAGAAGGTGCGTTCTACGGCGTGGCGGACCGCGTCGACGGCTTCGGCTGCGCCGGCGGCGGCCTTGTCCTTCTTGCTGCGCTTCTTGTCTTTCTTCGGCATGGCCGGGCGATCCTAGCTTGAATGCGCCACGAACGTGCCCCTCGCGCCGGTGATCCTCAAGCCGCATGAGCCCGTCGCCGAGCGCGTGCTGCTGCCCGGCGACCCCGGCCGTGCGCTGCGGCTCGCGACGCAGCTGATCGACGGGCCGCGGATGCTCAACCATCACCGCGGGCTGTGGGGATACAGCGGGCCGGCGTCAGACGGCGCGCCGCTGACGATCCAGAGCACCGGTCTCGGCGGGCCGAGCGCCGCCGCGGTGGTGGCCGAGCTGGTGCTGCTCGGGGCCCGCCGGCTTGTCCGCGTCGGCACCGCGGCCGGCATCGGCGCCACCGCGCTGGGAGCGTTGATCGTCGCCGACGCGGCGCTCGCGGGCGACGGCGCGAGCCGTGCGCTCGGCGCCGGCGAGCGCGTCGAGGCCGACGCGCGGCTGGCGGACGCGCTCGCGCGCGGTGGCTCGCAGCGCGGGCTCGTCGCGTCGGTGGACGTCCACGATCCGGCGCGCGCGACCACCTGGTCGGACGCCGGCGTGCTCGCCTGCGACCTGGCGACGGCAGCGGTGCTCGCTGCGGCGCAGCACCACGGCGCCGCCGCGGGCGCGCTGCTCGCGATCACACGCGCGCAGGGCGAGCGGCTCGCCGATGACGCGCTCGAGCCGCTCGAGGCGGCGCTCGGCGCGGCCGGCTTTGCCGCGCTCGCCGCGAACTAGCGGCGAGTCACGGCCGGCCGTCAGCTCGACTACGCTCGCGCGCGGCCGCGCCGCGCCGCGCCTCGACGCAGCGCGAGCGGTCAGCTCGCTGCGCCCGCGACGTGCCTCGACGCAGCGCGGGCCGTCAGCTCGATCAGGCTCGCGGCGCCCGCTTTCGCGGAGGAGTGACGGCACCGGCCGCCGCGGGCTTGGCGGCGGCGGGGTTCGCCGCGCCGCGGGCGGGGCCGCTCGCCGGGGGCTTGGCGGTGCCCGGCCCGTCGTCCTCGAGCCGGCCCTGCTCGCGCGGGATCGGCGCGGGCGTTGCTCCCAGCCCGCTCGCCAGGTGCGCGACCTCGCCCGCGAGCTTCGAGAGCTGGGCCTCGATCGCCGCGAGCCGGTCGTCCGGCGGCATCGCGGCGCGCGCCGTCTCCTCGAGCCTGCGGTCGAGCCGGTCGACCCCGTCCTCGATCCCCTCGAGCCGCTGCGAGACCGAGCGCAGCCTCCGCGTCAGCCGCTCGAGGTCGGCGGCCGAGGGCAGGTTGAGCGCGCTCATCGCCGTCTCCTGCGCCGAGACCGCCTTCTCGCGCGCGTCGAACGCGCGCGTGATCGCTCCCGTGACCAGCGGGTTCTCCAGCAGGTCCTGCGCGAGCTTGCCGAGCGCGTCCTCGCCCTGGCGCGTGATGCGATCGCGCAGCGTCTCCCCGCTCGCGTCGTCGTCGTCTGCCATCGCTGCCTCCTGTGTCAAGCTTGGGTCGAGATCGGTGCGTCCGGAACGTACCGCAGTGTTCGGGCGGATATGGGAGAAACGCAGGTAAGCGACCGTTTAACCGTTGCTGAATTGAAACGCCCATATTCGAGCAGTACGGTGCGACAGCGCGCCGCGGCCGCGGAAGAGGGGACTCGCATCACCTTATGAGACGTCGGAAGCTCGTCATCGGTCTCACCGCCGCCGCGCTGTTCGGCGCGACTCGCGGTGCCCGCATCGGCCGAGCTCCATCACGTCTCCGTGACGCTGGTCACCGGCGAGACAGCTCACGCTGACGATCGACGTGCCGCCCGGTTCCTCGGTCGATTCGATCGAGCTGCCGGCGCTGCCGGCGCCTGTGCGGTCGGTCACCGACCTCGGCCCCGTCGACACCCCGACGCCGACCCCGACCGCCACCCCCAGTGAGACCCCGGCGCAGACGGAGACCCCGACCCGGACGCCGGACCCGACCGTCGAGCCGACCGCGCCCCCGGAGCAATCGACCGCTACTCCGACGGCGACCGCCACGCCCGGGCAGCCGCTGCAACCGCCCCGCCGCAAGCAGCGCGACCCCAGCGTCGGCGACGACCGCGCGCTCGACCCGAACTCCGAAGCCCTGAACGGCAAGCTCGAGGATGAGCCGGCAAAGCAGGTCGACAGCTCGCTGCAGAACGCCGACGGCTCGCCGACGCTGGCCAACCCGACCGTCTCCATCGCCACGCCGGGCGCGGCCCGCATCGGCGTGCCGAACTTCTTCATCGACAAGTTCCGCATCCCGCCGTTCCTGCTCCCGATCTACCAGGCGGCCGGGATCGAGTACGGCGTGCGCTGGGAGGTGCTCGCGGCGATCAACGAGATCGAGACCGACTACGGGCGCAACCTCAACGTCTCCTCCGCCGGCGCGCTGGGCTGGATGCAGTTCATGCCGGCGACCTGGGAGGCGTACGGCGTCGACGGCAACCAGGACGGGCTGAAGGATCCCTACAACCCGGTCGACGCGATCTTCGCCGCCGCGCGCTACCTGCGCGCCGCCGGCGCCGACACGGACCTGCGCGCGGCGATCTTCGCCTACAACCACGCCGACTGGTACGTCGACTCGGTCATCCTGCGTGCGCGCTACATCGGCGGCCTGCCGGCAGACCTCGTCGGCTCGCTCTCCGGCCTGACGCAGGGCCGCTTCCCGGTACAGGCTCGCTCGAAGTACGCCCAGGAGGTCAGGCGCAGCGACGTCAAGCAGGCGCAGGAGGGTGAGAACCCCGCCTACGTCGTGGAGTCGAGCGCGCAGCGCAAGGGCATCAAGATCTTCGCGCGCGCCGGCGCGCCGGTGGTCGCGGTCAACGACGGTCAGATCGTCGAGGTCGGCGAGAGCCGCCGGCTGGGCACGTTCGTCGTGCTGCAGGACGTCTACGGCAACACCTATCGGTACTCGCGCCTGGAGGACGTCGTCGCGCGCTACCCGACGCCGAAGCCGCGCGCGCTGGAAGTGCCCCTGGCCGCGCGCACTCCGGAGCGCGACGCGGCGCCCGCGCGGGCGGCCTCCGCCACGACCGCGACCGAGGCCAAGGCGCGCAAGCAGGCCCGCGGCGAGGCCGCGCCGCGCCGCGCCGAGACGGCGCCCGCTCCGACCAAGGAGCGGCTGTTCGCCAACCCGGCGCGCCCCAACGCCTCGCTCGCCGGCGGCGACTGGCAGTCCTACGAGCTGTCGGAGAGCTTCGCCGGCTACCTCCAGCGCCTGTTCGGCCTCAACCGCTCCCAGGTCGACATGAAGCCGCTGAAGCGCGGCGCGCGGGTCGCGTCCGGGACCGTGCTGGGCCACGTCGGGCGCTTCGGCTCCAAGCGCACCGCCGCGCACCTGATGTTCGAGATCCGGCCCGCCGGGCGCGGCGCGCCGCGGATCGACCCGAAGCCGATCCTCGACGGCTGGAAGCTGCTCGAGTCGACCGCGATCTATCGCGCGGCCGGGCGCAACCCGTTCGTCGGCGACGACGCCCAGACGCCGTCGGTCGGCCAGATCCTGCTGATGAGCAAGGACACGCTGGCCCGGCGCGTGCTCGCGAATCCGAACGTCCAGATCTACGACTGCGGGCGCCAGGACGTGCGCGCCGGGCAGATCGACCGGCGCGTGCTGGCGACGCTCGAGTTCCTCGCCGCCTCCGGGCTCAAGCCGACGGTCACGTCGCTCACCTGCGGGCACTCCTACCTGACGGCGTCGGGCAACGTCTCCGAGCACTCGACCGGCACCGCGGTCGACGTCGCCGCGATCAACGGCGTGCCGATCCTCGGCCACCAGGGCGCGGGCTCGATCGCCGAGCTGACGATCCAGCGCCTGCTCACGCTGCAGGGCACGATGGAGCCGCACCAGATCATCTCGCTGATGACGTTCGCGGACAGCGAGCAACACGTTCGCCATGAGCGACCACGCCGACCACATCCACATCGGCTTCCGGCCGCTCTACGGCCTCAACAAGAAGACGGCGCGGCAGGTCGACGCGATCCTCAAGCCGGAGCAGTGGATCAAGCTGATCGACCGGCTCGAGCAGATCGACAACCCGATCGTCGCGCGCAAGCCGTCCAAGTACGCGGTCGACGCGAGCGGCGCGCGAGCCCGGCCCACGGGGCGAGTAGCGCGGCAGGCCGCTGAGCGCGGTCGCGAGCCTGACGATGACGTCGCTTGCGACGTGAGCGCCGCCAGCACCGCCTCCAGCTCCTCGACCACGTCCCCATCCAGCTTCACCGCCGCGTCCGCGTCGTACGGCGTCGGCCCGATCGTCACGAGCGCCAGCGCGCCGCCGGCGGCAAGCGTGATCGCGGGCAGCTGGGCGACCGGGAAGACCTCCAGCGAGGAGCCGACGCAGAGCAGCACGTCGGCGCGGGCCGCAAGCGCGGATGCGCGCGCCAGCGCCGCCTCGGGCAGCAGCTCGCCGAACAGGACGACGTCGGGCTTGAGCGGCGCGCCGCAGTCGCAGCGCGGGACGCCGTCGGCCGCGGCCTTCAGCCGTGAGCGGACCTCGGCCAGCTCGTGGCGCGCGCCGCAGCGCAGGCACGAGGAGGTGGCGATCGTGCCGTGCACCTCGACCAGGTCGCGCGTCCCGGCGGCGCGGTGCAGGCCGTCGATGTTCTGCGTCACGACCGCCTCGATCACGCCGCTCCGCTCCAGCTCGACCAGCGCGAGGTGCGCTCCATTAGGCCGCTTGTCGCGCAGCGTCGCGAAGCGCCCGCCGTAGAACTGCCAGAAGCGCACCGGATCGCGCCGGAAGACGTCGATGTGGGCAACCTCCATCGGGTCCACGTTCGCCCACAGCCCGGTCCCGGGCGAGCGAAAGTCGGGAATCCCGGAGGGGACCGAGATGCCCGCGCCGGTCAGTACGAGCGCGCGATCGGCGCCGCGCAGCAGGTCCGCGAGCCGCGCGGCCGCGCTCAAGCGCCCTTGAACCGCGGCGTTCGCTTTTCCAGGAACGCGGCGATCCCCTCGCGCGCGTCCTCCGAGGCGAAGACCGCGGCGAAGCCCTCCTGCTCGGCCGCGAGGCCCTCGTCGAGGTCGCCGCGGTGCGAGACGCGCTTGATCTGCTCGAGCGCCAGCGGCGGCTGCCGGGCGAACTTGCGCGCCCAGGCCAGCGCGGTGTCGAACAGCTCGTGGTCGGCGACCACGCGGTTGACGAGACCGTGCTCGAACGCCTCCTCGGCCCCGATCGGGTCGCCGATCGTGTTCATCTCCAGCGCCTTTGCCGGGCCGACCAGCCGCGGCAGCCGCTGCGTACCGCCGAAGCCGGGGATGATCCCGAGCCCGATCTCGGGCTGGCCGAACGAAGCCGAGAAGCTCGCGATGCGCACGTCGCAGCCCATCGCGAGCTCGCAGCCGCCGCCGAGCGCCATGCCGTTGACCGCCGCGATCGTCATCGTGCGCGAGCGCTCGAACGAGCGCAGCAGCGCGTTCGCGCGGTCGGTCATCTGCGCGCCGGCGGCTGCGTCCATCTGCGTGAACGACTTGATGTCGGCGCCGGCGCAGAACAGCGTCGGGTTGGGCGAGGCGACGATCACCGCCCTGGCGCTGCCGTCCACCTCCTGCCAAGCCGCCTCGAGCGCCTCGATCACCTGCGGCGAGAGCGAGTTGGCCGGCGGGTTGTCGAGCCACAGCACGGCGATCTCGTCGCCGCGGCGGTCGAGCTTGACCGGCGCGGTCTCATAGCCGGGCTCCGGCTGCGGGTAGGGGTAGAAGCCCTGGCCGCTCTTGGCGCCGAGCCGCCCCTGGGCGACCAGCCTGCGCAGCACGAGCGGCGGCGCGAAGTGCTCGCCCCATTCCTGCTCGGCTTGCCTGAGCGCGGCCAGGACGTCATCGAGCCCGCGAAAGTCGGCGCGCGCGAACGGGCCGGGGACCATGCCGGTGCCGAGCATCAGCCCGAGGTCGATCTCGCGCACCCCGGCGACGCCCTCCTCGAGCACCAGGCAGGCCTCGACGATCGCCTTGAGCGTGAAGCGCTCGGCGACCCGGGGGTCGAGCGGCGGTGCGGACTCAGCCGTGCTCATAGAAACCCTTGCCGGACTTCGCGCCGAGCTCGCCGCGCGCGAGCCGCTCCTCCATGCCCCGGTGGACGTAGAAGCGGTCGCCGTAGTGCTCGCGCAGGTCGCGGGCGACCTGCACGACGGTGTCGAGCCCCGACATGTCGGCGACGCGGAACGGGCCCATCGGCATCTGCGCCTGCTGATTGATCAGCTCGTCGAGCTGGTCCACCGGCACGCCGGTCTCGTCCTGGTAGCGCCAGACCTCAGACGCCATCGAGACGAGGATCCTGTTGACCACGAAGCCCGCGCACTCGGCGACCCGGATCGGCAGCTTCTTGACCTGCTGCGCGAATGTGCTCGCCGCCTGGGTCGTCTCCGCCGACGTCTCGTCGCCCTCGATCACCTCGATCAGGCGCATCACGGAGGCGGGCCAGAAGAAGTGGAAGCCGACGACCTTGTCGGGCCGCTGGGTCGCGTCGGCGATCTCCGTGATCGAGAGTCCCGACGTGTTCGAGGCGAGGATCGCGTGGCCGGGCGTGGCGGCGTCGAGCTCGGCGAAGACCTGGTGCTTGAGCGCGATCTTCTCCGGCACCGCCTCGATCGCGAAGTCGACGTCGCCGAAGCCGTCGTACTCGGTCGCCCCGCTGATGTTGGCGAGGATGCGCTCGACCTGGGCAGCGCTCTGCTCGCGCGTCAGCTTGCCCTTCTCGACGAGCTTGGCGGCCTGCTTGGAAGCCACCTCGCGGGCCTGCTCGAGTCCCGTGTCGACGAACCGCTGGTCGACGTCCTTGAGGATCACCGGGACGTCCGCGGCCGCAATCACCTGCGCGATCTCGCCGCCCATCACGCCGGCGCCCACGACCGCGGCCTTGAAGACGAACATCGCTTTGACCCTAGCGGCTCGTCTCCAGCCCCAACTCGACGTCGCCGCGCCGCTCGCGGGCGAAATGGGCGAGCGTCCGGCGCAGCGACGCGACGAGCGCGCGGCGGACGAAGAGGCGATCGAACAGCCGGCTCAGCGCGTAGCTCTGCTTGAGCTCGTAATCGAGCGTCAGCGTCACCTTGACCGCTTCCGGACCGGGCGTGAACCGGACTTGCTGGGTGCCGCGCAGGCGGCTGTCCTCGACCGTCAGCGTCTGGCCGCCGCGCGGCTCGTAGGCGGTCACCGTCTCGCGCACGCGGCCGCGGCCCTCTGGCGTGCTCTTCCACTGCAGCGTGCCGCCGGCGGGCCATTGCCCGGGCAGCTCGACGACGTGGCCGAAGCCGTCGACCCAGGCGGCCCAGCGAACCGGGTCGTACCACAGCGCCTCCGCCTCGGAGGCGAGTCCGGGGACCTCGATAGAGGCCGTCGCCCGGCCCACTACCTGAGCACCTCGGCGCGGATCGCGGCGATCGAGCGCGTGATCCGGTCCAGCCGTGGGCCGAGCTCGCCGGCCAGCCGCACGCGCTCGGCGCGTCCTGCATCGGTGATCTCGTAGAAGCGGCGCGAGCGCCGCTCCGGGTGCTCCCACCGGCCCGCCGCGAGCCCCTGAGCCTCGAGCGAGCGAAGCAGCGGGTACATCGTGTTCGGGTTGACGACCAGCGCGCCCTGGGTCAGCTCGGCGATGCGCTCGATCAGCTGGTTGCCGTAGCACGGCTCGGTCGCGATGTAGTGCAGCACGAGCAGCGGAAGCAGCCCGGCGCGGCGCAGGTCACCGATCAGCGGGTCGCCGGCGATCGGTGGGTCACCTCCGGGCTCTCCCTGAACTTCAAGTCGAGCGTCAGGGTTCGTCATCACGCCCAGTGTTCAGGGCGCAACAGCCGGGCGAGCCGTGGTGTGGGAGCACCGAGCGCGATCGCCGTCGCGGCGCGCCCGCAGGCGGAGCCGAGCACGTTGCCGTGGCCCGAGTACGCGCCGACGGCGATCACGCCCGGGCGCACCTCGGCGAAGACCGGCAGGCGATCGGGCGTGTAGGCGATCACGCCGGCCCAGCGGTGGGTGACGGCCGCCTCGATGCCGACGCGCTCGCGCAGCAGCCGGTCCAGCAGCGCCTGCACCTCGGCCCCGGTCTCGGCCGGCCTGCCCCATTCCGCCTCGCCGTACGTCCCGCGACCGCCGCCGAGCGCGACGCTGCCGTCGGCCGTCTGCTGCCAGTACTCGTAGCCCCAGTTGTCGTATACGGGGCACGGGATCGTGCCCGGCGCGACAGGCTCGGTGGCGAGCATCTGCAATCGCGACGAGCGCGCCTGGTCCTCCAGCTCCGGCAAGAGCAGCTCGATCCCGCCGTCGACGCAGACGATCACCGCGCTGCAGGCGACCTCGCCCGCGGGCGTGCGCACGCGGTCGCCCGCCAGCTCGAGCGCCGGGCTGTCGCAGTACAGCCGCGCGCCGCGCGCGCGCGCGCGCCCGGCCAGCAGCCGGCAGCGCTCGAGCGGCTGGACGGAGCCGTCGCCGGGGATGAACACGCCCGCGCCCGTCGGGCCTTCCGCTTGGCGCGCCGGCAGCTCGTGGCGCTCGAGCGCGGCGAGCTGCAGCGCGCAGTCCTCCTCCTCCTCCGCGGAGGCCGGGATCCGCAGCGAGCCGACGCGCCGGACGATGCCGCCCAGCTCGGCCTCCAACCGGTCGAGCTCGACGAGCGACTCCTGGTAGATGCCGACGGCGCGCTCCTCGCCCCAGGCTTCGACCGCCGCATGGTGGAACAGCGCGCAGCCGGCGAGCAGGAAGCCGCCGTTGCGGCCGGCGGCCCCGCCAGCGACCGGCCCGGCGTCGATGCCGACCACGCTCGCGCCGGCGTCCAGCGCCGCGCCGACGGCGGCGAGCCCGGAGCCGCCGAGCCCGACCACGCATACGTCGGCCGTGGCCTCCCCCTCCAGCGCGGTCGGGTTCTCCCACGCGGCGGGGTCGCCCCACACGGGATGGGCGGTGGCTGTCACGCGCGGCATGCTGCCAGAACCGCCAGCAGTCCAGGACGTTTCGTCTCGTGACGCGCGACGGGGCACTAGGTTTGCCGGCGCATGCCGACCGAGCCGCCACCGTGCACGTGGGAGTTCCCGCCGGTCGCGGCCGCGGACGAGCAGGGGCTGCTCGCGCTCGGCGCCGACCTCGAGCCCGGCACGCTGCTGGCCGGCTACCGCGCCGGCATCTTCCCGATGCCGCTGACGGGCGTCGCGCCAGGTCGGCTGGTTCAGCCCTGACCCGCGCGGGATCGTGCCGCTGGACGGCTTCCAGCCCTCGCGCTCGCTGCGCCGCTCCGCGCGCCGCTTCACCGTGACCGCGGACGTCAGCTTCGCCGCGGTCGTCGCGGGCTGCGCGGACCGGCGCCGTCCTGGTGGCTGGATCACACCTGACGTGCGCGTCGCGTACGAGCGGCTGCACCGGCTCGGCTGGGCGCACTCGATCGAGGTCTGGGACGAGGACGGAGCGCTCGCAGGCGGGCTCTACGGCGTCGAGATCGGCGGCCTGTTCGCCGCCGAGTCGAAGTTCCACGTCCGCACCGATGCGTCGAAGGTCGCGCTGGCGGCACTCGTGCAGCGACTGCGCGACGCCGGCGGCGGGCGCGTGCTCGACGTCCAGTGGACGACGCCGCACCTGGCGACGCTCGGGGCGCGCGACATCGAGCGCCCGGAGTACCTGCGCCGGCTCGCGGCCGCGCTGCGCTCTGGCGCCCGCGTTCTGACCGCCGGCTCACGCCGCGGCGGGAGCGAGCTCCTCGGTGCGGCGCGGGAGCAGCGTCTCGCGCGCGATGACGAGCCGCTGGATCTGCGACGTGCCCTCGTAGAGCTGCATGATCTTCGCGTCGCGCATCAGCTTCTCGACCGGGTAGTCCTTGATGAAGCCGTAGCCGCCGTAGACCTGCACGGCGTCCGTCGTGACCTCCATCGCGGCGTCGGCCGCAAAGCGCTTGGCGTGCGAGGACTCGAGCGTGTTGCGCATCCCCTGGTCGAGCACGCACGGCCGAGTTCCAGGTCGCCAGGCGCGACAGGTGCACCTTCGTCGCCATGTCGGCGATCATGAACTGGATCCCCTGGTGCATCGCGATCGGCACGCCGAACTGCACCCGCTCCTTGGAGTAGTTCGTGGCGAACTCGAACGCCGCGCGGGCGATCCCGGTCGCCATCGCCGCGACGCCGGGGCGCGTGCGGTCGAGCGTCATCATCGCCAGCTTGAAGCCCTTGTTCTCGGCGCCGATCAGGTGGTCGGCCGGGATCTCGGTCTCGTTGAACGTGATCGTCGCGGTGTTGGAGGCGCGCTGGCCCATCTTGTCCTCCTTCTTGTCCACCGTGACGGTCTCGTCGCGGGGAACCAGGAAGCAGGAGATGCCGCGGTGGCCCGCGTCCTTGTCGGTCTTGGCGTAGACCGTGAACCAGTCGGCGTAGCCGCCGTTGGTGATGAAGCACTTGGAGCCGTTGATGACGTACTTGTCGCCCCTGCGCACGGCGGTCGTGCGCATGCCCGAGACGTCGGAGCCGGCGTCGGGCTCGGTCAGGCAGAAGGAGGCGAGCTTGAAGTCCTCGGTCAGCATCCCGAGGTAGCGCCGCTTGAGCTCCTCCGAGCCGCCGAGGGCCAGCGGCGCCGCCGCCAGTCCGTTGGCGCTGAGCGACGTCGTGATGCCCGAGCAGCCCCAGGACAGCTCCTCCTCGATGATGCAGCCGTCGAGGTAGGAGGCTCCCGGGCCGCCGTACTCCTCGGGCACATGGATGTTCATCAGCCCGACCTCCCACGCCTTGCGCAGGATGTCCGCGGGCCAGGTCGAGTCGCGGTCGAACTCCCACGCGACCGGCCGGATCTCCTTGACGGCGAAGTCGTGCGCCAGCTCGCGCAACGCCTTCTGCTCATCGGTCAGCGTGAAGTCGACCACCGTGTCCGCTCCTAGATTGACTGGTCAGTCAACGACTGATCGAGCGAAGCGTACCGGACTTCGTGTGGGCGCTATAGATTTCGCCGCATGGCCCGCCTCCGCCGCTACGACCTCGAAGAGCTCTCCGCCCGACCCGGGACTTACTTCAACCCCGAGACCGAGATCCTCATCGTCGTCGACGACTCGGCGCACCCCGGCGCCCAGCTGGCCGACGACATCGACGACGGGGAGTGGATCCTCGTCGGCGACGAGGTGCCGCTCGACGACGCGGCGCGCGACGAGCTGCTCGAGCGCCTGGAGGTCAGCGCGGTCCGTGCGGTGCAGACCGACGTCGAGGACGACGAGGTCGTCGAGGAGGAGGACGAGCTGGAGCCCGACCCGGACCCGGACGACGAGCGCTGAACGACGCGGTCAGACGAAGAAGAAGTGATCCCGAGCACCGCGTAGACCGCGAGCAGCTGCAGCCCCTCGAACCAGGTCGACTCACCCTCGTGGGTGACCTCCAGGGCGATCAGCACCGCGAGCACGACCGCTCCAAGCTCGAAGCCGTTGAACACGAGCGCCATCGGGAAGTCGCCGAGGAACAGCGACACCAGGACCAGCAGCGGCGCGGCGAAGAGCGCGATCTGCGCGGCCGAGCCGATCGCGATGTTGACCGCCAGGTCCATCTTGTCCTTGGCCGCGAAGTAGATCGCGACCCAGTGCTCGGCCGCGTTGCCGACGATCGCGATCACGATCACGCCGACGAAGAACGGCGACAGCCCGATCGACTCGGACGCCTCGGTGATCGAGCCGACGAGGATCTCGGACATCAGGCCGACGGCGAGGCCGGCGATCGCGAGCATGATCACGCTCTTGCGCACCGTCCAGGGCTCCCCGACGTGGTCCTCCTCGCCGTGCTCGGGGTTGAAGAGGTCCTTGTGCGTCTTGCAGCGAGAAGATGCAGCCCCGCGACGTAGGTGCCGAGCAGGATCAGCGACACGCCGACCGAGAGCTTCTCGACGTCGGAGTCGTAGTTGACGGCCTCGGCGTCGGGCCGCGGCAGGCCCGTGCCCTGCACGAGCTCGAAGACCGCGGGCATGATCAGCGCGACGATCGCCAGCAGCAGCATCAGCGCGGTCAGGTTCGCGGCGGTCGCGTTGAAGCGCTGGCGCTCGCGCGGCAGGCCGCCGATCAGCATCGCCATGCCCATCACGAGCAGGATGTTGCCCAGGATCGAGCCGATCAGCGACGCCTTGACGACCTCCTGCAGGCCCTCGTTGAGCGCGAACAACGCGATGATGATCTCCGGCGCGTTGCCGAACGTGACGTTCAGGAAGCCGCCGATGCCGGGGCCCGAGCGCGCCGCGAGCTCCTCCGTCGCGCGGCCCATCAGCGCCGCGGTCGGGATCACGCCGAGCGCCGACGTGATGAAGATCACGCTCGCGTCCGCGTGCGACAGCTCGAGCGCGAGCGCGATCGGGATGAACGGGACCAGCGTGTACGGCCAGCCCGAGCCGCTCAGAAGGAATCGGCGCAGATTGAATCCGCCCTGCTCGGGCGCTCCTGCGCTCATGAACTCAGCCAGTTAACAGGTCAGAGCACTTGCGTGCCTTCTCGACGTCCTCCCCGGCCTCGGTGATGCACTGCGAGAACTTCTCCAGGTCCTCCGACGAGCCGCCGCCCGACGGCGCGGGCTCGCTGCTGCCGGAGGAGCCGCCCAGGCCGCGCCGCCGAGCCCGAGGCCGCCGAGTTGCCCGAGCAGCTCGTCGAACGGCTTCGCGTCGTCAGGCGCGGTGATCTCCTGGTCCTCGTTGAGATTGATGATCGAGAGGTCGAAGGCGACCGTTCCGGTGGTCGCGCTCTGCTGGTCGTCGATGCCGAGGTTGACGACCATCCGGCGCAGGATCTGGTCGTCCTTGCCGGTGTAGATCTCGACGCGCGGGTCCTTGACGGCCGCGATCACCTGGTTCTTCTGCTCCTCGGTCAGCTTCTCCGGCACCTGTCCGGTGTTGCCCAGACCCGAGCGACGAGGCCTTGCTCGAGCGCGTTGTTGACGTCGTCGAGCAGCTTGCCGACGTCGACGCCGCCGCTGATCTTGGTCGTGTCGTCGTCGCCGACCTTGGCGTCGCCGTCGATCTTCGGGTCGGTGAGCCACTTGCGCGGGTCCATGCCGAGCGACGCGAAGCTCTGGTTCTCGTCGGTGCCCTGCTTCTGGGCCTCCTCGTAGCCGGCCTTGAACTGCCGGAAGACCTGATCGCTCGAGCACGTAGTCGGTGCCCTGGAAGGAGAGATACCCCTTGTCGCCCGTCGAGGTCGCGCCGCCTTGCATGCTCTGGCCCGCGCCGGCGAAGCTGGCCTCGAGGTCGAACTTCGGCAGCTTGCCGTCCTCCCCGGCCTGGAAGGGGCCGCTGAGCGCGAGGCTGACCTTCTCGCTCTCGCCACCTGAGGTGTTGAGCTTCGATCGCCAGGTCAAGCTCGCCCGACTTGATCTCCTTCGAGCCCGTGAAGGTCTGCGTCAGCAGCTCGTTGACGTCCGTGCTCGACGGCGCCTGCTCGTCGTCGGAGCCGCCGCAGCGACGCGATCACGAGCGCCAGCAGGAGCGGAAGAAGAGCGGCGGGTCGCAAGCGCGTCATGGCAGAACAGGCTCCTGTGGTGGCGAAACGAACGCCCGCAGGCTGGGTTGCAGCAGGTGGCGAGCCGGCGAGGCGAGCCTAGCATCGGACTATGACCGGCAAACGAACACGACGTTGCGCGCGGGTTGCGCTCCTCTGCGCGCTGCTGCTCGCCGCCGGCGACGTCGTGGCACACGCCGCGAAGCCGCGCCGGACGATCGCGCGCGAGCTCGACAAGCTCTACGCGAGCGGCGCGATCGACGCCGCCACGTACGCCGCCGACCGCGCGATCCAGGCCGACGTCCGGCGCACGATCAGGACGCTGGACGGGGACGCGCAGGGCGGAGCTCGCCGGCGTGCTGGCGACGGTCGCAGGCGATCGCGGCGCGCGGCTCGCTGCGCGCCGGCCGCCTGTATCCGCTGTTCGTGACGCTCCAGCGCAACCGCGAGTGGTGGTCGTCGCAGCCGCTGCTCGCCGGCCGGCCAGCGCGTCACGTTCGAGGGCTCCGAGCTGATCTGGCAGTACGTGCCCGGCCAGGGCCTGCAGTTCCATCCGCTGGCCAACTTCGGCGTGCTCAACGCGTACGCGAAGACCAAGCGCAAGGTGTCCGAGAACACGCAGCTGCTCGACGAGCTGATGACGATGGCCGTGACGCGCGGCGGCGCGCTGGCGTGGGAGTACTACTTCACGTTCGACGGCGGCCGGCCGCCGTGGGTCTCGAGCCTCGCGCAGGGCACCGCGCTGCAGGCGATCGCGCGCTCGGCCGAGAAGCTCGGCCGCATGCCGGAGCTGCTGCCGCGCATCCAGGAGGGACTGGAGCTGTTCGAGCAGCCGCCGCCGGTCGGGGTGCGGATCGAGTCCGGCGCGGGCGCGTACTACGCGCAGTACTCGTTCTGGCCCGACCTGCGGATCCTCAACGGCTTCGTGCAGTCGCTCGTCGGCCTCTACGACGTCGCGCAGATCACCGGCGACGCGCGCGCCGCCGCGCTGTTCGCCGACGGCGACCGCACCGCGCGCGCCGAGGTGCCGCTGTTCGACACCGGCGCGTGGTCGCTCTACTCGCGCGACGCGATCACGCGCGAATCCGACCTGCACTACCACACGCTGCTGCGCGACTTCCTCGCCTCGCTCTGCACTCGCACCGCCGAGCCGGTCTACTGCACGGCCGAGTCGAACTTCACCGGCTACCTGACGACGGCGCCGGTGATCGAGCTGCAGACGCGGCGCCTGCGCGGCGGCAAGCCGGGCACGCTGCGCTTCTCGCTCTCGAAGATCGCGCGCGCGACCGTGCGGGTGACGGCGCCGAGCGGTCGCACGCGCCTGTCGGTGGCGGCCGGCGTCGTCGGCCACGGCGCGCGCACGATCGCCTGGAACGTCCCGCGCAAGGCCGGCGAGTACACGCTGCGCGTCGACGCGACCGACCTCGCGGGCAACGCCGCGAGCGTCGAGGGATACGTCGAGGTGCTCGAGCCGAAGCGGCGCAAGCGGGGCGCGAAGTAGGCTCAGGGGCCGTCGATGGCCCCGCGCACGATCCTCTACACGGGCAAGGGCGGCGTCGGCAAGACGTCCGTCGCCGCCGCCACGGCCCGCCGCTGCGCCGCCGCCGGGCTGCGTACGGTCGTGCTCTCGACCGACCCGGCGCATTCGCTCTCCGACGTGCTGGAGCTGCCCGTCGGGCAGCGAGCCGACGGAGCTCGGGCCCAACCTCTGGGCCCAGCAGGTGTCGGCGCAGGACGAGCTCGAGCGCCACTGGTCGGCCGTGCAGCGCTGGCTCGGGCAGGTGCTGATCGAGCGCGGCGTCGAGCAGATCGCGGCCGAGGAGCTGACCGTGCCGCCGGGCGGCGACGAGCTGTTCAGCCTGCTGCGGCTCAAGCGCCACGTCGAGGAGGGCGGATGGGACGTGATCGTGGTCGACTGCGCGCCGACCGGCGAGACGCTGCGACTGCTCTCCTTCCCCGAGGCCGCACGCTGGTGGCTGGGCAAGCTGGTCGGGCGCGAGACGCAGCTGCTGGCGGCGGCGCGGCCGCTGGCGCGCGCCTTCCTCGACCTGCGGCTGCCCGACGAGGACGTCGTCGGCGAGGTCCACGAGCTGGTCGCGAACCTCGTCGCGATGCACGACATCCTGCGCGACCGCGACCGCGTCTCCGTGCGGCTGGTGCTGACGCCCGACCGGATGGTCGTCGCGGAGGCGATGCGCACGTTCACCTACCTGAGCCTGTACGGGTACCTGACCGACGCCGTGATCGTGAACCGCGTCTTCCCCGAGCAGCTCGCGGGCACCTACTTCGGCGCCTGGCGCGATCTGCAGCAGCTCGAGCTCGCGCGCGTGCGCGAGGACTTCTCGCCCGTGCCGGTGCTGTGCGCGCCGTACTTCGAGTCCGAGGTGCTGGGCGCGGCGATGCTCGACCGGCTCGCCGCCGAGCTGTTCGCGAGCGCCGAGCCGGAGGCGCTGCTCCACACCGGGCTGGCGCAGGAGTTCAGCCTCGAGGGCGAGCACGGCGAGGTGCGACTGGCGGTGCCGTTCGCGGGCAAGGGCGACGTATCGCTCAAGAAGGTCGGCGACGAGCTCGTCGTGCGCGTCGACGAGCGCAAGCGGACGGTCATCCTGCCGCCGGCGCTGGCCGCGCTCAAGCCGGCCGGGGCGGCGCTCGACGACGGCGTGCTGGTGGTGCGCTTTGCCTGATCCCGCCGACGACGCCCTGCGCGAGGTGCGCGCGCGGCTCGACGAGGCGCACGCCGCCGCCGAGCGGCTCGTGCAGGAGGCCCAGCGCGAGGCCGACGAGGCCGCCGCCGAGGGCCCGCCGCGGGTGCCGCCGCGCGGCTGGGACAGCGCGCAGCGCGCTGCTCCCTCCGAGCTCGGAACCCTGCTCGCGCTGCTCGACAGCGTGCGCGACGCGGTGCCCGCCGAGCTCTCGCGCCAGCTCGCCGCGGCGCTGCGCGACCTGCTGCTCGCCCTGCGCGCGCTGATCGACTGGTACCTCGAGCGGCTCGGCGAACCGCCGCGCGAGCGCTCCGAGGTCGAGGTCGAGGACATCCCGCTGGACTGACCGCGAGCCGACGTAGACTGACGCCGTGACGGCGACGATCCCCGCTTTTCGCGCGCTCCCGCGCGAGCTGCAGCATGCGGCCGCCGCCGCGGCAGCGCTGATGGCCACGCTGTTCCTGCCCTGGTACTCGGCGGTCTTCCGCGGCACCGAGCTGCGGCTCGTTCAACCGCTCGGCCTTCGGCGAGTTCTCGTTCGTCGAGGCGGCCGTGCTGCTCGTCTCCGCCGGGCGTGCTCTACCTCGTCTGGGCGCGCTCGCAGCGCAAGGGCTTCCACCTGCCGGGCGGCGACGGCACGGTGATCATGGGCGCGGGCGTGTGGGCTGCGCTGCTGATCGTCTGGCGGCTGTTCGACACGCCGGAGTCGCAGGACGCGGAGTTCGGGCTGCAGTGGGGCATCTTCGTCGCGCTGGCGGCGGCCGTGCGTGCTGGCGGCCGCCGGCGCGCGGGTGCGCGCCGCCCACCGGCCCGAGCCGCCGAACCCGGCCGCCGACGACACCGGCTGGGAGCGCCCGGAGCGCGCCGAGCGGCGCCCCGACCGGCGCCCGCGCGAGGCCGACGGCGGTCACCGAGGTGCTGCGCGAGCGGCCGGGCTGGGAGGGCGAGCCGCCGGAGCTCGCCCGAGCCGCGGCGCTGATCACTCCGTCGCGTAGAGCGCCAGCGGCAGCAGCAGCGTGGCGATGAAGATCAGCCCGATGCCCGTCGCGATCAGCGCGCGCGAGCGGTAGATGTGGCCGGTCACGCCGACGAGGAAGCCGAGCGCCATCAGCGCGATGAACGGCGCCGGCGAGGGCGCGAAGGCGGCAAGCGTCAGAATGGTCCCGGACATGGTCCCGGGCGCAGTCTCCTCCCCCACCTCGATCGACGACGTCGACGCCGGCCTGCGCTCGGTCGGCTACCTGCCCGGCGCTGCGACCGCGCTCGTCGCCTTCCTCGCCGTCCGGCTCGGCAAGCCGGTGCTCGTCGAGGGCCCCGCGGGCGTCGGCAAGACCGAGCTGGCGAAGGCGCTCGCCGCCTACCTCGGCCGCACGCTCGTGCGGCTGCAGTGCTACGAGGGGCTCGACGAGGCCAAGGCGCTGTACGAGTGGAACTACCGCAAGCAGCTGCTGCGGATCCAGGCCGAGGCCGCAGGCACCGGCTGGGACGCCGTGCAGGACGACATCTTCGGCGAGGAGTTCCTGCTCGCGCGCCCGCTGATGACGGCGATCGCGTCCGAGGAGCCGGTCGTGCTGCTGATCGACGAGATCGACAAGACCGACCAGGAGTTCGAGGCGATGCTGCTCGAGCTGCTGTCCGACTTCCAGATCTCGATCCCCGAGCTGGGCCGGATCGAGGCGCGCACGCATCCCGTCGTGCTGCTGACCTCGAACAACTCGCGCGAGCTGACCGAGGCGCTCAAGCGCCGCTGCCTGTACCTGTGGCTCGACTACCCGTCCGCCGAGCACGAGCTCGCGATCGTGCGGCTGCACGCGCCCGAGCTGCCCGAGGCGGTGGCGGCGAAGCTCGTCGAGGTGATCGCCCAGGTGCGCGAGCTCGACCTCAAGAAGCCGCCCTCGATCGCGGAGTCGATCGACTGGGCGCGCGCGCTGCTGCTGCTCGGCGCCGAGGAGATCGACGAGGACGTCTTCCGCTCGACGATGTCGATCATCGTCAAGCACCGCACCGACCTCGACGTCGTGTCCGAGCGCGTCGGCGTGCGCCTCGGGCTCGCGCCGCGGCCGGCGTGAGCCTGCCGGCGCGGATCGTCGACTTCGCGGAGGCGCTGCGGGCCGAGGGACTGGCCGTCGGGACGTCGGAGCTGCTCGACGCGTTCGCCGCGCTCGACGAGGTCGAGTGGACCGACCGGCCGGCCTTCCGCGAGGCGCTCGCGGTCACGCTCGCGAAGTCCGCCGACGACCGGCGCGTGTTCGGGCTCGTGTTCGAGCGCTTCTTCTTCCGTGCCGCGGAGGAGCAGGCGGTCGCGCGCGGGGTGCGCGAGGACGACGGCGCGTCCGGGGCCGCGGGCGGCGAGCAGCAGATCGACCTCGACAACCTGCGCGAGCAGGTCGCGCAGGCGATCCGCGACGGCGACGAGAGCGCGATGCGCGACCTCGCGCGGCTGGCGATCGCCGCCTTCGGCCGCCGCGGCGAGGGCTCGGGCGTGCTCGGCGTCGACGTCCAGCGGATCCGCCGCGCGCTCGACCTGCGCAGCGACGGGCAGCCGCGCGAGGACGGCGCCGAGCCGCTGACGCGCGACCAGATCCGCCGCTTCGAGCAGCAGCTGCGGCGCGAGCTCGAGCGCGCGCAGATCGAGCGCACGCAGCAGCTGCCGCCGGCGCGGCCGCTCAACGACCTCGACCGCGCGCTGCCGTCGGGGCCGCTGCAGGACCTCGCCGCCGTGCACCGCGTCGTCGCCCAGCTCAAGCGCCGGCTCGCGACGCACGGTCGCGAGACGCGCGGGCGCCGCTCGCACGCGCACGTCGACGTGCGCCGCACGATGCGCGCCTCGCTGCAGACCGGCGGCGTCCCGGTCGTGCTCAAGTACCGCCCGCAGCGCCCGCGCCGGCCGGAGCTCTACGTGCTCTGCGACGTCTCGACGAGCGTCACCAGCGCCTCGGTCTTCTTCCTCTCCGTCCTGCACGCGCTGCACGACTCGTTCCGCAAGATGCGCTCGTTCGTCTTCGTCGAGCGGATCTCCGAGGTGACCGACGTCTTCGCGCGCGAGCGCAACTTCCGCGCGGTGTCGGAGGCGATCGGCCGCGACGCCGGCGTCGCCGACGTCTCGGGCTACACCGACTACGGCCGCGTCTGGAACGAGTTCCTCGCGCTGGTCGAGGACGACCTGCACCCGCGCGCGACCGTGATCGTGCTGGGCGACGCGCGCACGAACGGCCGCGACCCGCGCGCGGACGTCTTCGCCCGCATCGCGGCCCGCGCGGGGCGCACGTTCTGGCTCAACCCCGAGCCGCAGCTGTACTGGAACTACGGCGACTCGGTCGTGCGCGCGTACGCCCCGTTCTGCGAGCTGCACGAGTGCTGGACGACGCCCCAGCTCGAGGACTTCGTGCGCGCGCTCACGCGCCCGCGGCACGTCTGAGGCCGGCGAGCAAGTGGCGGCTAGTACGCTGTGCCAGCAGACAACCAGGGGGGCTGGGGAGAACGCCCGGCTGAGATAGGTCCGCGCTTGGGACCTGACCCTTCGAACCTGTGGGGTAATGCCCGCGGAGGGAGCGATGCAGATCGAGGCCGAGGCTCCGGTGACGGAACCTCGTGACGAGCAGGCGGCAGGCGTCGAGATCGACGGCGTCGACGTGTCCTACGGCGACGGTCGCCGCACTGCGCGGCGTGACGCTCAGCGTGGCGCCGGGCGAGATCGTCGCGGTCGTCGGGCCGAGCGGCTGCGGCAAGTCGACGCTGCTCGAGCTGGTCTGCGGGCTGGTCGAGCCCGCCGCCGGGCGTGTCCGTGCGGGCGCCGCGGCGCTGATGCCCCAGCGCGACGCGCTGCTGCCGTGGCTGAGCGCGATCGACAACGCCGGGCTCGCGCTGCGCGTGGCGGGCGCATCGCGCGCCGCGGCCCGCGCCGCCGCGCACGAGCACTTCGCCGCGTTCGGGCTCGAGGGCTTCGAGCGCGCGCGGCCGGCCGCGCTCTCCGGCGGCATGCGCCAGCGCGTCGCGTTCCTGCGCACCCTGCTGGCGGGGCGGCCGGTGCTCTGCCTCGACGAGCCGTTCGGCGCGCTCGACGCGCTCACGCGGCTGCAGATGCAGCACTGGCTGGCGGACGCGCTGGCGCGCGAGCCGCGCACGGTGCTGCTCGTCACGCACGATGTCGAGGAGGCCGTCCTGCTTGCCGACCGCGTGGTGCTGCTGTCGCCACGCCCGGGTCGCGTCGTCGAGGTCCTGGACGTGGAGCCGTCCCGCCCGCGCGCCCGCGACGACCGTGCGGTGGTCGAATTGCGCGAGCGCGCGCTCCGTGTGCTCGGGGCGGACCGATCATCGTCGGCCCCCGAGCGCGACGCTGGTCCGAGCGGCGCATTGAAGGAGCCGCGCCCGTAATGGCGGGCGGCAACACGTCACACCCGCGCCGGTGGCCGAGATCGGAGCGCCGCTCATGACGGCGGCGATCGGCTTGCTCCTGCTGCTCGGCGGCTGGGAGGCGCTCGTGCGCCTCGGCGGTGTCGACCCATTGCTTCTGCCCGCGCCGACGCAAGTCATCGAGGCGCTCTGGGAGGACCGCTCGTTGCTCGCTCCGGACCTCTGGACGACCACCTACGAGGTCGTGCTCGGGCTCGCGGCGGCGGTCGTCGCGGGCGCGGCGCTCGCGGTCGCGATGCACCTCTCCACCGGACTGCGCAGGGCGCTGCGGCCGCTCGTGATCGGCTCGCAGGCCGTGCCGGTGCCGGTGATCGCGCCGCTCGTCGTGCTCGTGCTCGGCTTCGGGCTCGCGCCCAAGCTGCTGCTCGTCGCGCTCGTCTGCTTCTTCCCGATCACGATCAACCTGTTTGACGGCCTGCGCGCGGCGGACCCGGATGCCCGCCGGCTGCTGCGCTCGCTGCAGGCGAGCCGCTGGCAGGCGCTGCGCCTGGTCGAGGCGCCGGCCGCACTGCCGGCCGCGTTCACGGGCCTGAAGGTCGCCGCCGCGGTCGCCGTGATCGGCGCGGTCTTCGCCGAGTGGGCCGGCGCCGAGGCGGGACTCGGCCATGCGCTGCTGATCGCCAACGGGCAGCTCGAGAGCGCCCGCGCGTTCGCCGCCACGCTGCTGCTGTTCCTGCTCGCGATCGCTCTCTACGGCGCCTGCGCGCTGCTCGAGCGGCGCGTGGTCGACTGGGCGCCGCGATGACGCGACGCCTCGCGCTCGCGACGCTGCTGCTCTGCGCAGCGCTGCTCGCCGGCTGCGGGGAGAAGGCCGAGCCCGACCCCGGCGCGGCGACCGGCAGCGGCCCGACCGAGCCGCTGCGGCTGATGCTCGACTA
The DNA here is from genome assembly GCA_963721315.1 of uncultured Solirubrobacteraceae bacterium. Classification (GTDB taxonomy): domain Bacteria; phylum Actinomycetota; class Thermoleophilia; order Solirubrobacterales; family Solirubrobacteraceae; genus DASQMT01. Next base: position 153,668 of record CAVRIU010000011.1, on the reverse strand, counting down.
CTTCCCGAATGCCGACCACGCCGGGATCTACGCGGCCCAGGCAGCGGGCGCGTACGAGCAGGCCGGCCTCGACGTCACGATCACGCCACCGCCCGATCCGTCCGCGCCGCTCAAGCTGCTGCTCGCGGGCCGGACCGACATCGCGATCTCCTACGCGCCCGAGCTGCTGCTCGCGCGCGACAAGGGCGCCGGGCTGGTCGCCGTCGGGGCGCTCGTGCAGAAGCCGCTGACGTCGCTGATGGCGGTCGGCAAGGCCGGCGTGCGCACGCCGCAGGACCTGCGCGGCAAGCGCGTCGGCACGGCCGGGATCCCGTACCAGTCCGCCTACCTGCAGACCATCCTCGAGACCGCGGGCGTCGATCCCGGCTCGGTCAAGGAGACGAACGTCGGCTTCAACCTCGTGCCGGCGATGCTCTCCGGCAAGGTCGACGCGACGCTCGGCGCGTTCTGGAACTACGAGGGCACGGACCTCGAGCGCCGGGGGCGCGATCCCGTGATCCAGCGCGTCGAGCGGCTCGGCGTGCCGACGTATCCCGAGCTCGTCTTCGTCGTGCGCCGGCGCGATCTCGACGAGCAGTTCGGCGCCCGCGTGCGCCGCTTCATCCAGGCCACCGCACGCGGTCACGTGATCGCTGAAGGCCGATCCGCAGGCCGGGGTCGAGGGTCTGCTCGAGGCCGACAAGGGACTCGACCGCGGGCTGCAGCTCGCAGTCGTCGAGGCCACGTTGCCGGTCTTCTTCCCCGCCGACGCCGAGCGCCCGTTCGGATACCAGGAGGCTGCCGAGTGGCAACGCTACGCCGACTGGATGCTCGAGAACGGGCTGATCAAGCAGCGGCAGGTCGCCGAGCAGGCGCTGACGAACGAGTTCCTGGCCGGCGAGGGGCTCGACCCGGGAACGCTCTCGCAGGACTGACCGGCAGGAGGTCGCGCGCCGCTGCGGCGCGCAGGTACTCGCCCGCCAGCCCCTTCCAGTCGCCGAAGCGCTCGAAGAAGGCACGCACCTCGGTCTCGTCCGCACGTGCGCGCGGATTGCCGGTCGTGATCCGGCCGACCAGCTTGAGATAGCCGAGGTCGCCCGCCGGCACGCGGTCGTGGTGACCCTGGCCGTGGAGCGCGAGCATCTCGAGCGTCCACGGCCCGACGCCCGCGATCGCGCGCAGCCGCCGCCAGCCGGGCCGCGGGTCGGCGGCGAGCAGGTCGACCCGTCCCGAGGCCACCTCGGCCGCCACTCTGCGCAGCGTGATCGCACGCGCCGGCGCGAGGTCCATCGCCGCGAGCCGCGCGGGAGCGAGCGCGGCGACCGCGGCGGGCGTCGGGCGCATCGCGCAGCCCGGTGCGGCGGCAGCGGGCGCCGAGTGCGGCGATCAAGCGGCGCTGGATCGCGACCGCGCGCTCGAACTCGATCAGCTGCTCGGTCACCGCGTTCGACAGCGCCTCCCACGGCAGCGGCGCGCGCCGCACGCGCAGCTCGGGCAGCGCCCGCACGGCCTTGCCGATCACGCGGTCGTCGCGGAACTCGTCGTGGAACGGGCGCAGGTCGTCGTCGACCGCCGTGGCGAAGCGCAGCCGCCTGATCCCCCACATCGCATCCGGCTCGGAGTCCGCCCGCGCGCCGAAGATCACGCGGCCGGGCGCGGGCTGGACGACGGCGACGTGGACCGGCGCGCCGTCACGGTGCAGGAGCCGCTGGAGCGATCGCGCCGCGACGCCGCAGCAGGCCGTCGGCCGAGCCGCCGCGGAGCCGGAACGGCCACGGCGGTGTCACCTCGACGCGGAGCTCGTGCTGCATCGGGACGGTTGATACCGGTCGGGGCGGCTGTCTCCGCACGCGGTCGTTGCGCTGCCGGCGCAAACTGCGGCAATAAGGGGAGCGAGTTTGAGCGCCGCGGCGGCTCCGATCGCGCCGAACGTCGTCATTACCGGGCCATAGGCCCCGACTCACCGACGTTCGCCGCGCCCGCCGCGGCGCGAGCCGCCGAACGTCCGTCAGTACCGGCCGTAGCCCCGGCTCACGGACGTTTCGCCGCCGTTCGGACCGCGAACGTCCGTCAGGGTGCCCCTGGGGCCGCTCACGCACAGGAGCGCCGCTCCCAGCGAACCCTCCCCCTCACCTGCCGCCGTTGACGTTCGGCGGCGGAGACCTAGTCCCGCCGCACCAGGTGCACGTCGACCAGGAACGAGTTCGAGCCGACGATCTCCCCGAGCACGCCCTTCTTCCTGCGCCGCAGGCGCCGCGGCTTCCCGCGCCGCCGCGCGACCACCGCCGCCGTCGCGGCGCCCGCCACGAAGCCGGTCGCCGCCAGCGCCGCCGCCTGGACCGCGGGCACCTGGCTCGCGCGCAGCGGCACCGGGAGCGGCGCCGGCTTCGGCGGGCACCGGCAGGCCGTCGACGACCTCGCCCGCGTCTGCGATGTCTGGATCAGTGCTCACTCAGCCGCCCAGCATACGGGCAGCGCGGCAGGCTTCAACGGGCGCGCTTCTGCGGCGGCGTGCCGAAGACGTGATCCCAGTAGGGGGCCGAGACGCCGAAGCCGCGCTCGTCGTCCTGGAAGTGATGGCGCATGTGCAGCTCGCGCAAGCGCTGCCCGACGCGCGTGCGCGGGCGGTGATGGTGCACGTGGTAGTGGATCATGTCGTAGGCCAGGTACCCGGCGAGGAAGCCCGCCAGGAACGGCATGAACCAGTGCCCGCCGAGCACGAGCCAGAACAGGGCGCCGAACAACGTGGCGAGCGGGATCGAGGCGGAGGGCGGCATCACCAGCCGCAGCGGGTCGTTCGGGTGATCGTGATGGACGCCGTGGATCATCCAGTGCAGCCGCGCGCCGAGCCCGCGCTCGGGCTCGAAGTGGAAGACGACCCGGTGCAGCCAGTACTCCGTCAGCGTCCAGACGGCATAGCCGCCCATCGCGAGGCCGATCGCGCTCCAGAGACCCGCGCGGCCGGCCCCGAGCGCGAACAGCAGCACGATCGCGGGCAGGTAGATCGCGACAGGGACGAGCGGATGCACGCGCGTGAAGCGATCCAGCCACGGCGACTGGAACATGGGCGGGGAGTCCTTGAGCAACTCGGTGCGCCGCATGAGCGCCAAGCTAACCGATCGTCAGCAAGTGGTCGGTGGGGCTACCCGCCCAAATCGCGCTCGTAGAGCCGGAAGCGGCGCACGATCTCGCCGCCCATCGCCTCCATCGCGCTGTTCATGTTCTTGTTGGTCTCGAGGATCCAGCCCATCTCGCCGTACTTCTGCGGCGTGACCTCGGCGGCGTCGAAGTGGCACTGGTAGAAGCGCGCGGCGATGCCCGTGTGCTGCCACTCCGGCTTGACGCCGAGCGCGAACACGCGCACGCGGTCGATCTTGCGCCGGTACCAGAGGAACTTCGCCCAGCCGAACGGAAGGATCCGCCCGCGCAGGTGGAGCAGCACCTGGTTGTAGTCCGGCAGCGTGAGCGCCGCGCCGACCGTCTCGCCGTCCTTCTCGGCCACGTAGGCCCAGTTCTCGTCGAGGAACGGCTTGAGCTGCGAGGCGTAGTGCCGGACCTCTGATTCGGTCAGCGGCACGAAGCCCCAGTTCTTCTCCCAGGCCGAGTGGTAGATCTCGATGAAGCGGGCGACCTCGGCCTCGAGGTCGCGCTTGCGGAACTGCCGCACGACGATCCCGTGACGCTCCTGCAGCTGGTCCGCCAGCTTCCAGATCACCGGGTTGACGCGGTCGCGCCCGGAGATGTGCAGCTCCCACATCAGCAGGTCCATCGCCTTGGCCATGCCGGCGCCCTCGAGCAGCTGCGGGTAGTAGCGATGCGTCCAGGGCGACAGGATCAGCGGCGTGCGCTCATGGCCCTCCAGCAGCACGCCGCACTCGTCGTTGGTCGTGAAGTCGGCCGGGCCGACCATGCGGTCGCAGTTCTGGCCGCGCAGCCACTGCTCGGCGCGGTCGAGCAGCGCCGCCGCCGCCTCCTCATCCTGCTCGCACTCGAAGAAGCCGAACCAGCCCCAGTGGTTCTCCTGGAAGCGCTGGAAGTTGTCGTCGACCTGGGCGCTGATCCGTCCCACGGGGCGCCCGTCGCGCAGGGCGAGGAAGTACTCGGCGCGGCCGTGCTCGAAGAAAGGGTTCTTGCGCCGGTCGAGGAACTGCTTGCGCTCGAAGATCAGCGGCGCGACCCAGTTGGGCTCGTCGCGGTAGAGGCTGAACGGGAGCCGGATGAAGCGACGCAGGTCGCCCGTAGAATGCACCGGCCGGATCTCGAGCGACCCCATGGGAGGTGGGCACGCTACATGCAGACAGCGACCGACGTTTTCAGCAAGGTCCGCGGCCACGAGCGGGCCGAGCAGCTGCGTGCCGCGCGCGAGGCGGATCTGCTGCCCTACTTCCGCACGCTCGAGTCGGCGGCCGCGCCGGTGGTCGAGATGGAGGGCGCCGAGCGCATCATGCTCGGCTCGAACAACTACCTCGGCCTGACCGCCGACGCACGCGTGATGCAGGGCGCGCGCGACGCGCTGGAGCGCTACGGCACCGGCCTGACGGGCTCGCGCCTGCTCAACGGCACGCTCGAGCTGCACGTCGAGCTCGAGCGCGAGCTGGCCGAGTGGATGGGAACCGAGGAAGCGCTCGTGTTCACGACCGGCCACCAGGCCAACGTCGGCACGCTCGGAACGATCCTCTCGCCCGGCGACACGGTGATCGCCGACTCGGGCGATCACGCCTCGATCCTCGACGGCTGCCTGCTCTCGCGCGCCAAGCTGCGCCCGTTCCGCCACAACAAGCTCGACAAGCTGGAGAAGATGCTCGAGCGTTCCGACAGCGACGGCGGCGGCGTGCTGGTGGTCGTGGACGGCGTCTTCTCGATGGAGGGCGACGTCGCGCCGCTGCCCCAGGTCGCCGACCTGTGCGAGGCGCACGGCGCCCGGCTGATGGTCGACGAGGCGCACGCCGCCGGGGTGCTCGGGGCGCGCGGGGCCGGCGCGTGCGAGCTGTTCGGCGTCGAGGATCGCGTCGACCTGCGGATGGGCACGTTCTCGAAGTCGCTCGCCTCCTGCGGCGGCTTCATCGCCGGCTCGCACGAGGTGATCGACTTCCTGCGGATCACGTCGCGCGCCTTCCTGTTCACCGCCGCGGCCGTCCCCGCGGCGGTCGGCGCGGCGCTGGCCGCGCTGCGGGTGATCCGCTCCGACGACGGGCCGCCGCTGTTCGCTCAGGTGCTCGAGAACGCCGAATACCTCAACCGCGGCCTGCACGAGCTCGGGTTCCAGGTCGTCGAGCCCCAGCCGCTGCCCGACGGCGCGACCGTCGTGACCCCGATCGTCCCGGTCGTCGTCGGCGACGACTGGAAGGCGGTGCTGCTGTGGCGCGCGCTCTACGACGCGGGCGTGTTCGTCAACGTCGCCCTGCACCCCGCCGTCCCACCCGCCGGCGCGCTCCTGCGCACCAGCGTGATGGCGACGCACGATCGCCCCACGCTCGACGCCGCGCTCGAGCGCTTCGCGTCCGTGAAGGCCGCCTTCGAGGCCGAGCACGGCCCGCTTCCTGCTGCTTGAGCCCGATGCGCCGTTATCCGGCTGTCCGTCGCACCCGCGCGCGGTGCAACGAGGGCCGATAGTTCGCCTTGTTACCTCGTGGGCGACCGCGACTCGCACGTTTCGCCCGCTTATTGCGAATGATCCGATCGCGGGGCGTTGGAACCGAGCGCCGTGAGTGTCTAGCCTCCTCAACCGGTCGAGCGCTTCGGCGCTCTGAGAAGTAAAGGGATGAAGCAGGAGCACTGCCGGGACGCTCGGACGGAGGGACCGAGTGGCGGTGTTGGTGTGCCTGCGCGTTTCTCCGGGCGGTAACTAGCCCGGCTGGCATATCGACAACAACAACACGGCGTGCCCGTCACCCGGACGGGCCGCGGGGAGGTTCCATTGGACGCAACAGCGACGGCCCGCGCGCCGCAGCACTTGCGCGCGCTCGCCCAGGCGAATCGTGTCCGGCTTGCTCGGGCAGAGCTCAAGCGCCAAGTCGCCGAAGGTGAGACCACGGTCGCTGAGATCGTGGTCGAATGCCCGTGGGAGGCCGAGAGCATGACGATCGCCGATCTGCTGCTGAGCCAGCATCGCTGGGGACGGACGCGCTGCCGCCGGTTCCTCGCCTCGATCCCCATGTCAGAGACGAAGACCGTGGCCTCGATGACCGAGCGCCAGCGCCGCGCACTGTCGGCGCGGCTGCGCGGCGATCTCGCCGAGGCAGCGGCACTCGACACGTTCTCTTCGTCCGGCGTGAGCTGGGCGATGCAGGGCTGACGACTGCGGGCGGTCCGTCCGCTACCCGGACGGACCGCCGGCGGTGAAGCCGGGCCCGCTGGTCGCGAGCTCGACGATATGGCCGTCCGGATCGCGCAGGTAGATCGAGCGGAAGGCGCCACGGTCGAACACGTCGGTGCACTCGACGCCCTGGCCGCGCAGGTAGTCGCGCCAGGCCTCCTGCTCCTCGGCGCTCGCGACCATGAAGGCGAAGTGGTGCGTCGAGCCGACGCCGACGACCCCCTTGGGCAGCTCCGGGTAGGTCATGAAGGACACGAGCATCCCCGCGCGCCCATCCTGCGCCCCGAACCAGACGTGGCGCGACTCGGGATCGTCGTCCGACGGCCCGTCGTGGACCACGGCCAGCCCCATCAGGTCGCGGTAGAAGGCGATCGTGCGCTCCGGGTCGCGGCAGATCGCCGTGATGTGGTGCAGCCCGCGCAGCTGCATGCGCTTCTCTTCGGTTGCCATCGCCGCCTCAGCCTAGCCTCGGCTCCGGAAGCCGCGCCGTAGGCCCACGAACGCGGCCGCGAGCACGAGCGCGCCCGCCAGCGGGATCGCGGGCCACGGCGCGCCGGCGAAGAACAGCACGCCTGCGGTCAGGACGGCGGGCAGCGCAGCCAGCAGCAGCGCGTGCGAGGCGAAGCCCGAGAAGTGCTCGCGCAGAGCGGTGTCGAGCCCTCCGAGCGAGGCCAGCACCATGCCGCAGACGAGCATCACGCGGCCGCCGTCATCGTCGCGCCGGAACAGGCCCCAGACGAGCAGGACGAGGCCGACCAGCACGCTCAGCTCGACGAGCGGGAAGGGATGCCAAGGCGCGCGCGGGCGCTCCACGGCCGCCCGCCGCGGGGCGGCCGCCACCGCGGGCGCGGCAGGCGCCGGCGTGTGGCCGCGCCTGCGGCTGCGCTTGCCCATCAGGTGCTCACAGGGGGCTGGACCGTCGCTGCGACTTCCTTCCGGGCCGGAATCTAGCGGACATACTGTGACCGTGCCGCGCAACGATCCCACGGACACCGGCGGGCTGTTCATCGGCCGGCGGCCGGGGACCGGGCCGGTCCGCTACCGCACGCCGCCCGAGCGCGGCGACGAGCGCCGCCGCCGGATCGACGCGCTGCTGGCCGCCGCCGTGCTGGTCGTCGAGCTGCTCGTCGTGTTGAGCGCGTTCGGCCCGCAGCCGGTCGGCTGGCTGTGGATCGGGTCGCAGGTCGACTTCCGCACGGGCAGCGTCTTCCTCGGCATCACCGTCGCCTTCCTCGGGCTGCTCGCCACGGTCATCGTGACGCTCGTGGTCGCCACGCGGCTGGACCACTTCTGGTGCCTGCTGCGCCGCGCCGCCGGGCACGACCAGCGCGACGGCGTGCTCGGGCGCATCTTCATGACCGCCGCGATAGTCGCCGCGATCGCGTTCACCGTGTGGCTGGTGCTGATCGAGGGCCCGGCGCCCTCGATCGCGCCGCACTGACGGCGGGGGCGATGAAGCGCTTCCGCGAGTACTACCGGCAGTTCGAGGAGATCCCGCCGGAGGAGCGCTCGCAGGAGCTGCAGGCGCGCCGGGCGGACGAGCGGCGGCGCGCGCTCAGCCGCGTCGAGCCGCTCGACCTGTCGGGGACCGCCTGGCACGAGCCGGCGCACCCGGAGGCGGTGAACGCCGCGACGTTCGCCCTCCGGCGCGCGCTGAACAGCTACCCCGACGCGTCGGCGACGCGCGTGCGCGACGCGCTCGCCGTGCACCACGGGCTCGCTCCCGACCAGGTCGCGCTCGGCCACGGCGCGGGCGAGCTGCTGCGTGCCGCCTGCGCCGTCGCTGTTGCGCGGGGGCGGCGAGGCGCTCGTCGCCTGGCCGGGCTGGCAGCCGCTGCCCGAGCTGGTCGAGGCGGCCGGCGGGCGCGCGGTGCCGGTGCCGGCAGCGGCGACGGAGATCCTCGAGCACACGGGCGCGACCACGCGCGCGGTGCTGCTCACGAGCCCCGCCGACCCGACCGGCGCGGTGCTCGCGCGACCGGCTCTGCGCGAGCTGTGCGCGCGCCTGCCGGAGCGGGTGATCGTCGTGGTCGACGAGGCGCTGGGTGAGTTCGAGCCGGCGGACGCGGATGCCGCCGGGCTCGTCGCGGAGCTGCCCAACCTGCTCGTCGTGCGGTCGTTCTCAAAGGCCCATGCCCTGGCCGGCCTGCGCGCGGGCGCCGTGCTCGGCCCGGCCGCGCTGGTCGGCAGGCTCGCGCCGAGCGGCGGCGTCGGCGCGCCGGCGCAGGCCGCCGCGCTGTGGGCGGTGTCCGATCGCGGCCTCGAGATCGCCGCGCGCCGGCGTGCCGCGGCCGCGGCGGCGCACGAGCAGCTCGCGACCGCGCTCGCCGGCTCGCCGCTCTCGACCCTGGAGGCGACGGTGCCGTTCGCCTGGATCTCCTCCGCCACCGAGGACGGACCCGCGATCGCCGCGCGGCTGGCGGCGCAGCAGGTGTTCGTCGCCCCGGGACGGCTATGGGGCGACGAGCGCCACGTGCGCGCGGCGCTGCGCGGGCCGGCGGCGGTCGACCGGCTCGCGGACGCCTTGCTGCACGGATTCGCACGACAGCCCCCGGGGTAGCGGGACCGACGAATGGCGGTTCAGGTCGAGCGCCGCACGATCGAGGTGATCCCCGACGACGAGCGGCACGGCTCGCCGTTCAACCAGTTCACGCTCTGGTTCGGCGCCAACCTGCAGATCACCGCCATCGTCGACGGCGCGCTTGCCGTGGTCTTCGGCGCCGACCCGCTGTGGGCGATCGTCGGGCTGCTGATCGGCAACCTCGCCGGCGGAGCCGTGATGGCGCTGCACTCGGCGCAGGGCCCGCGGCTCGGCATCCCGCAGATGATCTCCAGCCGCGCCCAGTTCGGCGTCTACGGCGCGTGCGTGCCGCTGGTGCTGGTCGTGCTGATGTACCTCGGCTTCGCGGCCACCGGCACCGTGCTCTCCGGGCAGGCCGTGAACGAGATCGTCGGGGCCGACGAGGCGTTCGTCGGGATCCTCGTCTTCGGCGCCCTGACGATGCTCGTCGCGTTCGTCGGCTACCGCTGGATCCACGCGCTCGGACGGATCGCCAGCGTGGTCGGCGCGATCGGGTTCACCTATCTCGGCGTGCGCGTGTTCACGGAGTACGACGTGACCGCGCTGCTGAGCGATCAGCGCTTCGAGCTCGCGACGTTCCTGCTCGCGATCTCGCTCAGCGCCGCCTGGCAGCTGACCTTCGGGCCATATGTGGCCGACTACTCGCGTTACCTGCCGCGCGACACGCCGCGACGCAGCACGTTCATCGCCACGTTCCTCGGCACCGTGATCGGGTCGCAGTGGTCGATGACGCTCGGCGTCCTGATCGCCGCCGCCGCGGGAGCGGCGTTCCTCGACTCGCAGGTCGTGTTCGTCGGCGAGCTCGCCGGCGGTGGTGCGGCCGCGACGCTGATCTACCTCGTGATCGTGACCGGCAAGCTGGCCGTCAACACGCTCAACGCCTACGGCGGCTTCATGACGCTCGTCACGACCGTGACCGCGTTCACCCGCGGCGACCGCGTCTCGGCGGCGGTGCGCGCCGGCTTCATCTTCAGCTTCATCCTCGTCTCGGTCCTGATCGCGTTGGTGGCTTCAGACGACTTCCTGAGCAGGTTCCGGGATTTCGTGCTGCTGCTGCTGGCCGCCTTTACGCCCTGGAGCGCGATCAACCTGATCGACTACTACCTGATCTCCAAGGAGCGCTACGACGTGCCGGCGCTGTATGACCCGGACGCGCGTTACGGCCGCTGGAACATGATCGCGCTGGTGAGCTACGCGGTCGGCATCGCGGTCCAGATCCCGTTCGTCGCGCAGAGCCTCTACACCGGCCCGCTGGCCAAGGAGTTCGCCGGCGCCGACATCTCGTGGATCGTCGGGCTGCTCGTGACCGGGACGCTCTACGGCTTCTGGGCCGGGAGACGACGTGCTGCTGAAGGCCTGCCTTAACGGCCCGCGCGACGTCTCTGAGCATCGCGCGCTGCCGCTGAGCGCGGAGCAGCTCGCCGCCGACGCGCTCGCGTGCGTGCGCGCCGGCGCGGGCGCGATCCACCTGCACCCGCGCGGCGCGGATGGCGGCGAATCGCTCGAGGCGGGCGTCGTCGACCCCGTCGTGCGCCTCGTGCGCGCGGCGTGCGGGGTGCCGGTCGGCGTCGCGACCGGCGCCTGGGTCGAGCCCGAGCCCGAGCGACGCGCCGCGCTCGTGGCCGCCTGGACCGAGCCGGACTTCGCCTCGGTCAACCTCTCAGAGCCGGGCGCGGTGCCAGTGATGCGAGCACTGCTGGCGGCGGGCGTGGGCGTCGAGGCCGGCGTCTGGAGCACAAGCGACGCCGAGCGTCTGGGCGCCAGCGGGCTCGGCGACCGGCTCACGCGCGTGCTGGTCGAGGTGATGGAGGGAGCGGACGCGGTCGCCGCCGCGTCCGCACTGGAGATCGACGGGGCGCTCGATCGCGCCGGTTTCACCGCTCCACGACTGCATCACGGCGAGGGTCCGGCCTGCTGGCCGGTGTTACGTCAGGCGCTCGTGCTCGGCCGAGACATCCGCATCGGGCTCGAGGACACGCTGGTGCTGCCGGACGGCAGCGCCCGCGCGCGGCAACGCCGATCTGGTCGCCCGGCCGCCGCCGCCGGGCTGCGACGATGCCCTCATGGCCGCCTGCACTCACCTCGACTCGATCGAGCTGCTCGACCTCCCCGAGCCCGTCGCCGGCTGCGAGGAGTGCCTCGCGGGCGGCATGCAGTGGGTGCACCTGCGGATGTGCCAGACCTGCGGCCACATCGGCTGCTGCGACAACTCGCCCGGGCGCCACGCGACGGCGCACCACGAGGGCGAGCGGGCACCCGATCATCCGCTCGGCCGAGCCGGGCGAGGACTGGAGCTGGTGCTACGTGGACGAGCTGATGTTCCGGCTGCGCCCGTCAGCCTGAGAGCGCGTCAGCCGGCCGATGCGCGACGACCGGCTCGGGCCGTTGCACGACACCGCGGCCGAGCACCTCGACCGACTCCCCGGGCGCGCAGGCGGCGATGTCGTGCGCCTCGTCGCGCAGCCGCCGGCGCAGGACCGCGAGCGCCGGCAGCCCGAGCAGCGCCGGGATCGCCAGCAGCAGCCCGCGATAGGCGATCACGGCGACGGCCGCATCGCCGGCGTCGACGCCGTAGAGCACGAGCGTGCCGATCAGGCCGGCGTCGACGCCGCCGATCCCGCCGGGGATCGGGATCAGGCTGCCGAGCTGGCCGATGATGTAGGCGACGAGCAGCACGCCGACGGGCGGCACGTCGTTGCCGAAGGCGGCGAAGCAGACGCCGAGCATCGCGACGTCGAAGAGCATGTAGCCGGCGGCGCCGGCGAGGATCGCCGGATCGCCGGTCCGCAGCAGCCGCAGCGCCTCGTCGACGCCGTCGGCGACCGCGCCGGCGGCCGCCGCCAGCCGGGCGCGCATCGAGCGCCGCGCCAGCGCTCCCGCCAGCCGGCGCGTGGCGAGCGCGAGCGCGATCGCCAGCACGGCGGCCACGGCGGGGATCAGCCCGAGCAGCAGGCCCGGCGAGCCGTTCAGCAGCGCCCGTCGCCAGCGCGATTCCGCCCGAGCCCGAGGAAGCTCACGTTGGCGAGGCTCGTCAGCAGGAAGAACGCCACCGTGCGCTGCGCGATGAACGCCGCCGTCAGGCCGCCGCGCCGCAGGATCCAGGCGCCGAGCGCGAGCCCGCCCGCGCCGCCGACCGAGAAGACGGAGTTCGCGGCCAGCTCGGAGAGCCCGATCTCGCTGCTCGTGCGCCAGCTCATGCGGCGGCAGAACACCGCGCGGAACAGCGAGCACGTAGGACGCGCAGGACCCGAGCTGCAGGACGCCCGCGAGCACGAGCCAGCCGGGCTCGGCGCCCGCGAACCGATCGCGCAGCGAGCCCAGGCCGGGGACGAGCACGATCGCCGCGACGACCACGCAGGACGATCGCGGCGACCGTCAGCAGCGAGCGCCGCAGCCGTGACGACGAGAACTCGTCGGGCAGCGGCTCGGCCTCGATCGCGACCGGCTCGAGGTACTCGACGGTGAAGCTCGGCCGGGTGCTCATCGCACGGGAGATGTAAGCAGCGACCGCGTGGGCCGCTGCGGCGGGTGCTCCGTATCTGGCTCATATGACACGACTGCTGCACGGACGGCGCATCCTGATCACCGGCGCCAGCACCGGCGTCGGCCTGGCGGCGGTCGAGCGCTTCGCGCGCGCCGGCGCCGACCTGGCGCTGGTCGCGCGTGGCGAGGTCGCGCTCCAGCAGGCCGCCGCAGTGGCGCGCGAGCACGGCGTCCCGGCGCACGTCCTGCCCGGCCGACGTCGCCGACCGCCAGGCCGCGACCGCGGCGGTCGAGGCCGCCTGCGCCGAGCTCGGGGGCCTCGACGCCGTCGTCTCGAACGCCGCCGCCGTGTCGTTCGGCCACTTCCTCGAGGTGGCGCCGGAGGACTTCGACCGCGCCGTCGCGGTGACGTTCACGGGGGCGGTCAACGTGATCCGCGCCGCACTCCCGGCGCTGCGCGCGTCGCGCGGCGTCGTCGTCGCAACGTCGTCGATCATGGCTCGCATGCCGCTGCCGGCGTTCTCGAGCTATGCGGCGTCCAAGCATGCCCTGCGCGGCTTCCTGGGGACGCTTGCGATCGAGGAGCGCGAGCAGCGCAGCGGCGTGCGTGTGGCGATGGTCAGCCCGGGCCCGGTCGACACGCCGATCTACGCCCGCGCGACCAGCGCCACGGGCCTGCGGCCGGCGGTGCTGCCGGACGCATATCACCCGGGGGAGGTCGCCGACGTGCTGGTCGCGGCCGTGCTCGCCCCGCGTTACGAGCGCATCGTCGGCGCCGAATCGCACCTCGCCGAGCGGCTCTACCGGCATGCGCGCCCGGCGGGCGAGCTGTTGCTCGTGTTCGTCGACCGCTGGTTCCGAACTGGCACGATCGCGGCCGACGTACCGGGCGCGCTGTGGGAGCCGGCCGCAACGGCGCGCACGAGCGGCGGTCTCCCGGGCCGTGCCGGCGGCGACCTCCGCTCGCTGGCCGCGAACCTGGCCGGCGCCGCCGTCCGCGCCGCGCGCACCGCGCCCGCGCTGCTGCGCCCCGTCCCCGAACGCCGGCCGGCGCCGCGCCGTGAGCCGGGAGAGCCGGTCAGCTCCGCGGCTTGACCTCGAACGCGCCGCGCATGAACGGGTGCACGCGGCAGAAGTACGTGTACGTGCCGGGATCCAGGCGCTTCGGGGTCTTCCACGTGATCCGGTTGGCGGCCGGGGTGAAGCCGGGCGGGCCGACGCCGAGCTCACCGGAGTCGAAGTCGACCTTGCCGTCGGCCAGCGGGTAGGCGATCCCGGTCGTGCGGTTGCAGGGCGCCTTGCAGGCGGTGACCGTGTGGAAGATCTCGCGCTTGGGATCGCGATTGACGAACTTCAGCGCGCGCCCCTCGCGCACCCGCGCGGGGCGCCCGCGCTTGCCCGTCGCGCTCAGGTCGCCCTGGCCATAGACGAAGTCGCGGATCTTCACGTTGCCCTTGCCGGGCACCGGGCGCGAGAGCATGTCGAGCGGGTTGGAGAGGCCCGATAGGCGCCCGCCGCCATGGCCGTCGTTCTCCGGCAGATGGCCGTGCGTGACCTCGCCCTCGACGTCGACGTCCGTCGTGAACGGGTCGGCGCCCGGTCCCGCCGGGCACCCACATCGTCGGCATGATCGCCATCGACTCGTACCACGACGCCCGCCTGGTGTCGTACGTGCCCGACACGCTGAGCACGTCGCCCTTGCGCAGCTGCACGCGCCAGCCGGGCGGGGCGACGGTCATCGAGACGTCCCACGACACGGCGCCGGCCGGCTCGTAGTAGATCGCCTTCGACCGGAACAGGCGCGTCGAGCGGCCGTCGCGCGTCAGGGTCAGATCCGTCCACAGCCCACCCGGGTGCAGGTGGCCGCTCGTTCCGACCAGTGCGCTGTCGCGCGGCACCGTCCACGACGGACGCGGCGCCTTGCGGGCCTCGTCGGGATACGTGAAGCGCCGATCGCGCCCACCACTGCCGCGCTTGGCGTCGAAGACCGGGTAGGCGCCGCCGACCGTGTCGAGCCAGGCAGTCTCGATCGTCTGGATCCCCGCCGCCGCGGGCGCACCGTCCGGGATGAAGTCGATCTCGTAGGTGATGTAGACCGTCTCCGGCGTCGGCGTCAGGTTGTGGATCATGTGGTTCATGTCCCACCGGTCGCGCGTCTCGTAGCGCCAGCCGAAGCCGGGCGGGGCGAGCACCGCCGTCTTCTCCTCGCCGGCGGCGAAGAGCGGCTGACCGTTGGACAGCCAGACGCCGTGGTGCAGGTGGATCACGTCGACGCGCGGCACGCTGCCGTCGGCGCGCACGAGGTTGGGACGGAAGCCGACGATCTAGCCGTCGACCGCCGGGCGCTGGTCGTTGCGCTCCAGCTCGATCGTGTTCTGGCCCGGGGCGATCTGCACCGGGCCGTAGGAGAACTCGAGCCGCTGGACGCCGTCCTGTGCCGCGGCGGGAGCGGCGAGCAAGAGGTAGAGCAGGACGACGCCGAGCAGCGCGGAGAGACGAGCCGGAGTCATGACCTCGTGTCGATACTAGGCGGCAAGTGGGCACCCGTCCAGCGGACGCAGCAACCCCAGCGGGCTGCGTCAGCGCATGGTGCCCGGCAACGGGCGGCCCGCCTCGAGCGCCTCGACGCGCGCGGCCAGCGCCCGCTCGTCGAGGAACTCGAGCGCGTTCCCGGCGACCTCTCCCCCGCGCCGGGCGAACGTGATCGATGGGCAGACCGCGACGCGGTAGAGGTTCGCGACGGCGCCGTCATGGTCGTAGCCGACGGGTAGCCGCCAGCCGCGCTCGCGCACGGTGCGCCGCAGCTGCTCGTGATCGCCGCGCACGCCGACCGCGGCGAAGCGCACCTCCGGGTGGCGCGGAGCGATGCGGTCGAGCACGTCGACCTGCTGCGCGCAGCGGCCCGAGCGGGTCGCCAGGAAGGCCAGCACGACCGGCCCGCGCTCGGCGAGCTCGCAGACGTTGAGGATCTCGGGGCCGCGCACCGAGCAGGCCGGCCGCGACGCCCTCCGGCCCGCTGTCGGGGCGGGTCGCGATGTTGGCATCGGCATCGGAGCGGCTGGCCGCCGTCGGCATCGCGAACGGCGGCAAGCTGCGTCCCCGCCGCGAGCCCGCGCGAGCCCTGCCCATCGGTCGCCAGCGTCTTGAACCCGGCGACGACCAGCAGCGCGACGCCCGCCAGGCCGACGAGCCAGGCAGCCCCTCACGCCGTCACAGCCCGCGGCTCTCGCGGTGCGTGCGTGCGCGTTCGCCGCCGCGCGCGGCGCTCGGCGACCACGAGCGCCGCCGGCAGGACCAGCGAGCACGCCGAGCAGCGAGACCGACAGGTCCACGACCGTCACGATGCCGAACTCCCGCAGCATCCGCACGTCCGAGGCGGCCAGCACAGCGAAGCCCGCGATCGCCGTCGCGCCCGAGGCCAGCACCGCGACGCCGGTCGAGCGGTAGGTGCGCCGCAGCGCCGCGGCCACGCCGTCGCCGGCCCTGCGCTCCTCGCGGTAGCGCCCGTCGAGCAGCACCGCGAACTCGGTCGAGAGCGCGAGCACGAGCGCCCCGAGCGTGGCCGACATCGGATTGAGCGGGATGCGCAGGGCGAACAGGACGAGTGCCGACCAGCCGGTGGCGAGCGCGATCGGGACGAGCGGGACCCATGCACGCTCGGCGCGGCGGTGCACGACGAGCAGCACGAGGCCGACCGCCAGCAACCCGGCGAGCAACGTCCCCAGCCGCCGCCACGATGACGCCAGCGCGGCATTCGCGTCCGCGGCAAGCACCGGCAGCCCGGCGAGCCGCGCGGTCACGCCGGCGGGCGGGTCGAGCTCCGCGCGCATCCGCTCGAGCACCTCGTGCTGCTCGTCCAGCGGCATCAGGCGGATCCCGAAAGCGAGGTTGGCGGTGCGGCGGTCGGGCGTGATCACGCTCTGGAGAAGTACGGCGGCACGCTGTCGAGCAGCGTCTCGATGCGTTCACGATCGGCCGCCGCGTCGCGGCCCTGGAAGAGATCCGGCAGCGACAGCGCCGGGCACAGGGCCGCCCTGCCGCAGCCGTTCTCCGCCGAGTAGCGCACCCGCGCAAGCACGCGCTGCTGGTAGGAGCGCATCCATGCGACCACCCCCGGATCGGTCAGGTCGCGTCCCTCCACCACGACGTCGACCTCGCCCGCCACACCTGTCGTGCGCTGCAGCGCGTCGAGGTCGCGCACTGCCGGCAGGTCCCGGGGGACGAGCTCGCGCAGGTCCGAGCGCACCTCCGTGCGCGTGTCGACGAGCCAGCCGATCGCCGCGACGGCGAGCCCGAGCGCGAGCACACCGCCGGGTCGCGCCATCACCAGGAACAGGACCCGCCGTGCCAGGCGCCGTGCGAGCGGACCCAGCCGCGCCAGCGGCCGCCCGACGAGCGGCCAGCAGGTCGGATGCCCCGCGCGTCGAGCGGCCGAGCAGCCCGTGCGAACGGCGCCGCTCCCCGAGCAGCACGAGCGCGGCGGTGCCGCCGGTCAGCGCGAGCGCGCATGCGATCCCGATGCCGAGCACGAGCAGGAGGCCGAAGCCGCGCACCATCGGCACGGGCGAGAGCAGCAGCACGCAGAAGCCGGCCGCCGTCGCGAGCGCCGCGGTGGCGATGGTGGGCACCGCCGTGCGGGCGGCGCGCACTGCCCCGGCCGCCGTCGGCGGATCCCCGACGCGCGCCTGGTACTGGATCGCGTAGTCGACGCCGAGCCCGAGCAGCACCGGCAGCGCCGCGATCGAGGCCATCGTCAGCGGTGCGCCGGCGAGCGCCATCAGCCCGAACGTGAGCGCGACCGCGCCGAGCGCGACCGCCAGCGGCATCAGCCGCAGCCGGCTGCGGAATGCAAGCGCCAGGACCGCCGCCATCACGACGAGCGCGACGAGCAACAGGCGCACGAGCGAGCCGGCGAGCGCATCGGCGAGCCCCTCCGCCAGCAGCGGCGCGCCGGTGACGGTGTAGCCCGCTGCGTTCGTCAGCTCGAACTCCGGCATCCGCACCGCCGCGCGCACCAGCGCCGTCGCGCGCTCGCGCTCGCGCTCGCTCAGGTCCGGCGCGAGCCGGACGGAGATCGCCGCGGACTCAGACGTTGGGAACAGGTACGCGAAGCGCGCCTTCGGCGTCGTCGCGCCGCGGCTGGGATCGAACAACAGCGTGGCGACGAAGTCCGGGTCGTCCAGCCGCGGCGTCTCGTCGACGCCGAGCCCGTACCTGAGATTGAGCGCGAGCAGGTCGCGCACGAACTGCGCGTAGACGAGCTGCTCGGCGGACCTCGCCAGGCGCCGGCGCTCGGCCTCGGGCTTGCCCTGGCGCCGCGCGAGCGAGCGCGCCGCCGCGGCCGCCCGCGCGGCCTCCGCGCGGTTGACGCTCGAGCCGGCGCCTGAGCTGATCCTGGATCTCTCCGACGGCGGAGTTGACGAACGTTCCAGGGCCGTAGACCACCTGCACCGGCTTCGTGCGCGCGAGCTGCGCGCATGGCCCGCGCTCACCGCCCGGCGCGGGCTGGCCGGCGGGTCGGTTGCCCGACAGGCAGCCCTCGAGCCGCAGCAGCCGGCCAAGGTTCTCGGTCAGCACGAGCTGCTCCAGCGGCCCGCGCACGAGCACGATGATCGCGTGGTCGCCGAAGCGCTCGCGGAAGCGCTCGGTCGCCGCGAACGCGTCCGACGAGCGCCCGGCCAGGGTGCTCGTCGCAGCACTCGGCTGCAGACCGGACGCCAGCGCCGCGCCGACGGCACACAGCGACACGAGGGCCAGCAGCACCCGCCGCGGCCGGCGCGCCGCGCTCCGCACCACCCGCTCCAGGCCCGCGGCAGGCAGCATCAGCGCGGCTTCAGGCGGGGATACTGCGTCCGCTCGCCGGAGACGTCGAACGGCGCCTGCTGCGTGCACGGCGGCGCCGCGGGCGCGGTCGACGGACCGGCGGGAAGGCGAAGCGCAGGATGTCGGCGAAGAGGCTGTCAGGCAGCTTGTAGGTGCCGCCGGTCACGTTCTCGACGTCCGGCGCCGCCGGCGGGACCGGAACGGGCAGCGAGAGCGTCGGCAGCGGATCCGCCGCGGCGATCGGCTGCGGCGTGTTGACGATCGTCGGGAACCCGCCGCGGCCGCAGTGGCGCGTCTCGTAGGCGGGCAGCCCGCTGCGGAGCTGGTCGAAGTGGCCGGGCAGCGTGTAAGGGTTGGGCCGGTTGGTCGGCAGCCGCCGCGGATACACCGCCAGGTTCTCCGGGTTGAACGGGTTGGTCGAGCGCAGGTAGTGCAGCGGTCCCGTGCGCGAGACCGTCGACGCCTGCGTCGCCGCGACCGTGTTGGCGAAGAAGGCCGTGAGGTCGCGCCGGAAGAAGCCGAGGTACTCGAGCACCGGGTTGAGCTGGCGCAGCGCCGGGTCGACCTGGGCGAGCAGCGGCCGCAGGTCTTCGAGCACCCGCTCGGCCGCCGGGAACCCGGCCTCGGAGGCGTCGATCAGTGGATTGCTCTCGCGGAAGAAGGCCTTCAGGTCCGGCGCCAGCGCGGACAGGTCGGTGAGCACCGGCGACAGCTCGCGCGCGGCTGGGCGCAGCTGGTCGACCAGCGGATCGGTGTCGCGCGCGAACCGCGCGAGCCGCTCGATCGTCCGGCGGGATTCGCGCTCGAACGTCGGCAGCGCGACGAACGCCTCCTGCAGCTCGCGGTCGCGGCTCGCCGTCGTCGCGAACACGCGATTGGAGTTCTCGATCAGCTCGCGCAGCTGGCCGTTGCGCTCCGAGAGCGCCTCGAACACGACGCCGGTGTCGGCGATCAGGCGCTGCACCGCGGGCTCCTGGCGGTTGAGCACGTCGACCAGCTCAGCTGCGTCCTCGGCGAACGGGCCGAGGTTGCCGAGCGCGTCGTTCAGGTCGCGCCCGTGGCCGCCGATCGCCTGCGCCTGCGCCTGCATCCACTCCTGGAACGCGGCCCGCGTCGCCGGGTCGAACGTGCGCAGGATCTCGTCGAGCTCGACCGTCTCGGACACGCTGCCCTCCGGCAGGCGGCCGCCTTCGGGCAGCCTCTCCGCGCCTTCCGTGCCCGGCGTGAGCTCGACGTAAGTCTCGCCCAGCAGCGTCTTCTGGCGCAGCAGCGCCCGCGCGTCCGACGGCAGCGGGCTGTACTCGGCGTCGAGCTCGATCGTGACCACAGAGCGACCGGTGGCGGCATCGGGCTCGATCGCTCGGACCTTGCCGACGGGTACGCCCGAGATCCGCACGTCGGCCTCGGTCGCAAGCTGCGACGCCTCGATGAAGGAGACGCTGACGCGATAGCCCTTGGGCTTGAGCGGAACCGGACCGCCGAAGGCGAGCCAGAGGAACAGCACGAGGGCGAAGCACGACAGCGCGAAGCCGGCCATCACGGCGATCCGGCCCAGGCTGGGAGCCGACTTGACCACTACGGGGTCCCTCCCGCGGTCGTGGCCTGGGCGGTCGTGGCACACACGTCCGCGCGATCGGGCGCCTCGAGCAGCTGCGTGAGCACGCCGAGCTGCGGGTTGCCCAGCACGATGTTCTCCAGCACCTGCAGGCTCTGGCAGCCGATCACGACCAGCCCGCGGCGCAGCGGCCCCTGCGCGTCCTGGTTCGAGAACAGCGCCGGCCCGAGGTGGTTGACCCAGGCGGCCCAGAAGAGGTAGCCCTCCTCCGTGTCGCCGGGCGGGTTGTAAGCCAAGGCGTTGAGCAGCGCGTTGAGCACCTTGAAGCTCTGCAGCAGGTCGGGCGTGAGCGCCGCGAGGTCGCGCATGGCGGGTTGAAGCTCTTTGACGAGCGGGCGCGCGGCGCGCACGAACGGCCGGATCTCGTCGCGGATCACGGGCGTCGTCGCGCGCAGGAACGGCCGCGTCTGGGCAAGCGAAGGCCCGAGCGCACGAGCCGCCGGGGCGCAGTGCCTGCAGCGTCGGCCCGAGCTCGTCGGCGAGGCCCTGTGTCTTGCCGAGCGCGGTCCGCGTCGCGGTCAGCGCCGAGGGCAGCTCGCGCAGCGTCGCGCGCAGGTTCGCATCCTGATTCGCCAGTGCCGCGAAGACCGCGTTGGAGTTCTCGACGAAGTCGGCCAACTGGTCGTCGGCGCCGCCGAGCTCGTCGACCACGAGCGAGAAGTTGTGGACCGCCCGCTTGATGTTCGCGCGGCGCTGCGCAAGCCCCTCGGTGAGCGCGCGCGTGTCGCGCGCCAGCGGCTCGAAGCGGCGGATCGTGTTGGCCAGCTCGCGCCCGTTTCCGTCCAGGCCGCGGGCACCGTCGGAGAGCAGCAGCTGGAGATAGTCGCGCGTATCGCCGTCGAGCACTGCGAGGATCTCGTCGAGGTTGACGTCGGGCAGCGTCTGGCCGATCGGGATGCGGCCTCCGTCCGCCAGCTCGCCGGCCGCCGCGGTGCCCGGCGTCAGCTCGGCGACCATGTCCTTCAGGCCGGACTTGGGTCGCAGCAGCACGCTCGCGTCGGCGTACACCGGGACGCTGTCGGCCTCGAGCCTGAGCGTCACGATCGCCTTGCCGTCCTCCAGGCGCACTTGCGAGATCTCGCCGACCTCGACGCCGGCCACGTTGACCGTCTGGCCCTGCCCGGGCGTCACCGCCTGGGCGGTGACCAGCTCGGCCTCGATCTCCGTGAAGTCCTGCCCCAGTACCGGCATCCAGCCGGGCAGCGACAACCGCTGATTGGCGAGGATCACCGACGAGACGGCGAGCGCGACGACGATCAGGCCGAGGATCGCGGCGACGTCGACGATGTGCTTGCGGATCGCCCTCATGGCGCCGCCGGCGCTCCCTCGCCGGGCGCGACCCGCGCGGCGGCGGGACCGTTGAGGTCGGGCGGCCGCTGCTTGAAGCAGTGCTGCCCGGTGCGGAACGGCGGCAGCTTGCCCGGGTAGGCCGGGCGGTTGCCGAGCGCCGGCGTCGGCAGGCCGCCGAACTGCGGCGGGGAGCCGGCGGAGCCCTGACCGATCGTCACCCGCTGGGCTCCGCCGCCCACCTGAAAGCGCACGTAGGAGCCGTTGCCGTCGAAGTTCTGGCCCTCGCCGGCGAGGCCGACCATCGCATAGAGGAAGTCCTTGTAGTTCTCGCGGCCGGTCTGGAACTCGTCGCGGATGACGACGTCGCCGGTCGGCAGCACGACGCGGCTCGCGCACTTGGAGGCGAGGTCGGTCTGCGGCAGCAGCTCGATCGCCTTGTCGGTCAGCTTGGCGAAGTCGCGCGTGGCCGGCGCGAGCTGGCGCACGAGCCCCTGCAGCTCAGCCTCCGACGTCAGTCCGCGCGCCTGCTCGATCCACGGGAACGCGGCCTCGATCGTCGCCGGGGTCTCGCGTACACCGGGCAGGATCTCGCGCGCGAACGCGCGCGTCGGGGGGAACGCCTCGTTGAGCGAGGCCAGCGCCGCGTTGGCGTTCTCGAGCGTCGGCGCGAGCTCGCGGATCGAGGCGCTCAGGTTGGTGTCCTCGGCGGCGAGCGCGCCCATCGTCGTGTTGAAGTTCGCGACCAGCTCGCCGAGTTGCACCTCGTTGCGCACGAGCCCGGCGGCGGCCCGCGCGGCGCCGTCGATCAGGCGCGCGAGATCCTGCTCGGGCTCGACGCCGAGCAGCGCCTCGTTGACCTGCGCGAGCGAGCGCTCCGCGGGGCCGATGTCGTCATAGGCGTCGTTGAAGGACTCCGCTGCCGTCTCGCCGCGAGCGGACGGGTCCGCGTCGCGGTCGTCGGCTGCGCTCGGCTCGGAGTTGAGCGCGGTGCCCAGTCCCTCGAGCACGTCCTGAAGGTCCTGGCGCGAGTCCGCCTGGAGCGCGCTCAGCACCTGGTCGAGCTGGACCGGCGTCGCCGTCTGCGTGACCTTGATCGTGTCGCCGTCGCCGAGCTCGGGCGCGCCCGGCGTGCCCGGTTGCAGGTCGACGAAGAAGTTGCCCTCGAGGAAGATGCGCGGGCGGATCTTCGCCGTCGCGTCGGCGTGCAGCGGCAGGCCGGACTCGTCGATCGACATCGTCACCACCGCGCCGTCGCCGCCCTCCTGCGCATCGACGGCCTTGACCTTTCCGACCTCGACGCCGGCGATCCGCACGGGCGAGTCGAGCGCGCAGCGAGTTCGACGACTGCGAACACGGCCTTGACCTGGTGCGGGCGCGTGAACGGGATGTCCTTGGTGAAGCCGAGGAGAACGAGGATCCCGATCACGATGAGGGCGACGAGCCCGACGAGCGAGTGGGTCGCGACCGGCGTGGCGGCGGCTGCGGGCGCGGCGGGCCGTCACGGCTTCGTCGCCTCCGTCGCCGCCTGCTGCGTGCCCGGCGCGTTCGCCGTGACGGTCTGGCCCGCGCAGGAACGGCTCGTTGCCGGCCTCGCACTCGCGCGGCTGCCCGGGCGCGGCCGTGTTCGGGTACGGGTTCGAGTGCAGGTGGTTCTCGAGCGTCGGCCCGTCGGCCGGCGCCGCCGCCGGCCCGCCCTCGCTGTTCGGTCCCTGCGGCGTCGCGACGATGATGAAGCGCTGCCAGGTGCCGTTGACATCGCCCTCCGAGAGCAGCGAGGCGATGTTGCGGAACCAGAGCGCGATGTAGTTGCAGGTCGTCTGCGTCGGCGCGAGGTACTGCAGCGTCGGGTTCAGCGTGCGCACCGTGTCGGTCAGCGCGCGCAGCCCGCGTGGCACGAGCGGATCCTGCGAGAACGTCTCGAGCTCGGTCGAGCAGCGCTGCCAGGCGGCGGTTGAACGCGGGATAGCGGCGCAGCGTCGGCGTGCCGACCTCGAGCGCATCGGCGAGGTCGGGCGCGCCGGCGCGCAGGGCGCGCGCGCCCGGGCGCAGCTCGCGGAACAGGCCCTCGGCGTTGGCCAGGAACGGACGCTGGACCGGCAGCCCGCGGATCGCGGCGTCGAGCGTCTCGGGCCCTTCGGAGATCGACTCCTGGATGTAGGGCCGCGCGACCTCGCGCAGCGCCGCGAACGTGCGCGTCGAGGCGCGACGAACAGCTGCGCCTGCGCCTCGGCGGCGGGAGCGATGATGCGCGCCGCGTCGGCCAGCTCGGCGACGAAGCGCTGCAGGCCGGTGTCCGGCGCCGAGAGATTGCGCGCGACCGGGACGATGTCGCGCAGCAGCGGCGCGAGCGCCCCGATCGCCTGATTGATGCTCTGGCCGCGACCTGCGAACGCATCGCCGAAGCCGCGCAGGTTCTCCTGCGCCGCGGCGCGCGTCTCGTCGTCGAACATGTTCGTGAACTCGTCGAACTCGACCGGCGCGGGCGTGGCGGAGGCGAGCGGGATCGTGTCGCCGTCCTCGAAGCCCTCCCGCGACGTGCCGCGCGTCAGCTCGACGTACTTCAGGCCGAGCGCCGACCGCGGCCGGATCAGCACCGTCGAGTCCCGCGGCAGCGGCGCGACCGATCGCTCGAGCTTGAGCCCGAGCACGGCGAAGCTGGTGCCGTCCTGCGCCCGATCGACCGTGATCGACTCGACCGACCCGACGCGCACGCCGCCGATCCGCACCTCGTTGCCGCTCACGAGGTTCGCGGCGCTCGGCGTCTGCGCCTGGAGCCTGTAGGACGGGACGAACGGCAGCCCCTGGTTCGCGTTGTAGGAGAGGAAGACCGCCACGATCACGACGAGCACGGTCGCCGCTCCGACCAGCACGGGATTCCCGGCGATGCTGCGGCGCCCGCGCATCAGCCCTCGCCTCCGAACAGGTAGTCGAGCAGCGGGTCGCCGGCGTCCGCTGCGGCCACAGGTGCCGTGTCGCGGAGCGGGTGATCGCGCCGCGGCGGTGCGGCGCGGCGCGGACGGGGGCGGCTCGGACACGATCCCGCGCAGCGCGCGGGCGGTCCAGGCCAGCACCGGGTCGCGCGGCATCGAGCCGGCTCCCGCGACGGTCGCGGAGGCCTGGCTGCGGAAGTTCGCCGAGCAGCCGCCGACCGGGTCCACGGCGTAGGTCGAGCACTGGTTGACGATCAGGCCGGCGCGCAGGTAGTGGCCGAACGAGTCGAAGCCGTTGAGCGCGGCGGCCTGGAAGAACAGGTAGTCCATGAGGCTCTGGATCCCGTTGTTCTTGCGGAACGAGACGAGCACGTCCGCGAGCCGCGCGCCGACCGGTCGCGCGGCCGCGGCGAGCTCGCGCAGGTCGCGCACCACCGGCAGCGAGTTGCGCACCGCCGGCGTGCCGATCTGCGCCGCCTCGCCGAGCGAGTCGAGCGCCGGGGTCGCTGCCTGCGAGAACGGGCCCAGCTCGAGCAGGAACCGGTTGACGTCGGGCGCGACGTCGCCGAGGTCGGACAGCACCGGCGTCATCTCGTCCGAGAGCGCGCCCAGCCGCGTCATCGTCGGCCGCAGCTCGCGCAGGAAGCGCGGCAGGCGCTCGATATCGGCCTCCAGGTCGCACGCGCCGTTCGGCGGTCGCCTCGGCGACCTCGCTGATGTTGCCGATCGCCGAGGAGATGTGCGCGCGCTCGCGCGCGAGCGGTCGCATGATCGGTCGCCCGCGACCGCCAGCGTCTCGAGCTCGTCGTTCTGCTCGGCCAGCAGCGCGAGCACCTCGTCGACCTCGCGCAGCGCCGGGTTGGCGCGCCGGATCACGGCGTCGAGATCCTCGCCGCGGCCGGCGAGACCGATGCCCAGCTCGTTGATGATGATCGCGAGGCGCTCGCGGTAGGGCTCGCGCATGATGCCGTTGATCAGGTCGAGGTCGACGGAGCGCTCGGTCCGCTCGACCGGCAGCAGCCGCTGGCCTTCGCCCGGCCCGTCCTCGATCTCGCGCAGCTCGCCCGGCGCCTCGGCGCCGACGCCTTGCACCTGCGTCGGCTCGCACTCGACGTAGCGCTCGCCGATCAGCGACTGCGGGCGGATCGAGCAGCGCGCGTCGGCGCGGAAGTCCTGGTAGCCGGGGTCGTCGATCCGCAGCACGACCGCGGCCTTGAGCTCGGGCGTCACCTCGACTTCCTCGATCGAGCCGACCTTGACGCCCGCGACCTTGACGTCCTCGCCCGCGATCACGAAGCCGGCGTTGTCGAAGATCGCGCGCACGCGGTAGGCGTCGTCCTCGCGGCTCACGACGAGCAGCAGCGCCGCCGCGGCGGCGACGATCAGCACGGCGGCGACGGCGACCGTCCTCATGGCCCGCCGAGCACCTGCGTGGGATCGCAGTCGAGGGTGCCGCTGACGTCGCGCCACGGCGCGGAGCCGTCGGCGTTGGGCTGCGACGCCGCGCCCGGACAGCGGCGCAGCTGGTTCGTCTGCAGCCCGTCGAGCCGCTGCGACGGCGGGATCGGCGCCAGCACGCCGCCGGCCGGGTTGTCGTTCAGGCTGAAGGCGTTGAAGATCGGCTGGATGCGCGCGTAGTGGCCGTTCGCGTCGTAGTTCGACGAGCCCTGGCCGAAGTCGCGCAGCCAGCCGGCGATCTCCGGCGTGTAGGGCCGGACGAACTCGAGCACCGGCTGCAGCTGCACGAGCGCCTGGCGCCCGTTGTCGAACGCCGGCGTCGCGACCCGCTGCAGCGCCGGCAGCTTCCGCGTCGCCTCGACGAGGTCGTTGTCCTCGCCGTCGCGGCGCACGAGCTTGCGCAGGTCGCGGATCGTCGGCCGCGCGCTTTCCAGCAGCGGGCGCAGCTCGCGCAGGAACGGCGCCAGGTCCTTCGTCGCGGGCTTGGACTCCGCCACCAGCACGTCGAGGTCGTCGAGCGTCGCGCGCAGGTTGACGAACGTCGTGTTGGCGCGCCGCAGCGTCGTCGGCAGCAACCCGAGCGCGCGCGCGAGCGCGACGTTCTCGTCGCCGATCGCGCGCGCCGCGGCGTTCGTGTTGCCGACGAGGCCGGACAGCTCGTCGCGCTTCGCCGCCAGCGTGCCGACGAGCCGCGAGGAGTCGACGATGAAGCGCGTCAGGTCGTCCTCGTCCTCGGTCAGCTCGCCGATCAGGCGGCGCGAGCTCGACAGCAGCGGGTTGAAGTACCTGGTCGCCTCGCCGGCTTCGGCGCCCTTGCCGCGGAACTGCGTGGCGAAGCCCTTGACGACGTCCTGCAGGTCGCCGCGGGTGTTCGCGTCGAGCGTGTTGAAGATCTGGTCGAGGTCGACGACGGGATTCGTCGCGGCGGTCGTCAGCGTCGCGCCGTCCTCCAGCTGCTCGGCGTCGCCGGGAGCCGGCGTGAGCGCGATGTAGCGGTTGGCGATGCCCGACAGCGAGGTCAGGCGGATCGTCGCCGTCGTGCCCTCGCGCAGCGGCGCGTACGGCTCCTGCACGCGGACCTTGACCGCCGCCTGGTTGTCGTCGGTCAGCTCGATGCTCCTGACCGAGCCGACGCGCCGGCCGCCGACCTGGACGTCGTTGTCGGGCACGAGCTGGCCCGCGTTCTCGAACAGCAGCGTGTACTCGGTGCCGCCGCCGCGCCCCAGCAGCAGCCACGCCGCGAGACCGACCACGAGCGCGAGCGCGAGCACGGCGGCCCCGCGGGCGATCGTCACTCCATCCCCAGGGGTCCCTGCGCCGCCCCCGCCAGGAACTGCCGCACGAAGTGGTTCTCGGAGTCGAACAGCTCGTCGGCCGGGCCCGACTCGACGATCTTGCCCTGCCACAGCACGGCGATGTACTCGGCGACGCGCTTGGCCGACATGATGTCGTGCGTGATCACGACATAGGCGCCGCCGTTCTCGGCGTGGACCTCCTGGATCAGCTCGCACAGCAGCGCCGTGCGGACCGGGTCGAGGCCGGAGTCGGGCTCGTCGAACAGCACGATGTCGGGATCGAGCACGAGCGCGCGGGCGAAGCCGGCGCGCTTGCGCATGCCGCCCGAGAGCTCGTTCGGCGCCTTCTCGCGCGAGTCCTCGAGGCCGACCTCGCGCAGCCGCCGCATGACGATCTCCTCGATCTCGTCCTCGCCCTTGTCGGTGTGCTGGCGCAGCGGGAACGCGACGTTGTCGTACAGGTCCATCGAGCCGAACAGCGCGCCGTCCTGGAACAGCACGCCGAACTTCTTGCGCATCTCGAACAGCTCGTCGTCGGGCATGTTGGGCACCGACTGGCCGTGCACGAGGACGTCGCCGTCGTCGGGATAGAGCAGGCCGACCATGTGCTTGATGCAGACCGACTTGCCCGTGCCCGACGGCCCGAGGATCATCGAGATCCTGTCCTCGGGGATGCTGAGGTTCACGCCGCGCAGGATCTTGTTGCGGCCGAACGCCTTGTGCACGTCGATGAACTCGATCGCGTCCACGCTCAGCCCCCTATCGGGGCGCGCGGGTTCGCGCCCCAGAAGATCTGGGTGCCGAGCATGCCGATCAGGTGCACGAGCACGATGTTGAGCACCATCGACTTGGCCGTCGCCGTGCCGACCCCGACCGGGCCGCCACGCGCCGTGTAGCCGTAGTAGCAGCCGACCAGCACGATCACGGTCGCCATCACCATCGCCTTGGTCAGGCTGAACAGCAGGTCGGGTGGGTTCTGGAACATCCAGAAGATCAGGAAGAACCCGCCCGAGGACACCTCGCCTATCTGCTCGACCACCGCCAGGTAGGAGGCGAAGAAGCCGGCGCCGATCCCGGCCAGGTAGACGAACGGCAGCACCAGCCAGGCGGCGAGCAGGCGCGTCGCGCACAGGAACGTGATCGAGGAGATGCCCATCACCTCGAGCGCGTCGACCTCGTCGGAGATCCGCATCGAGCCGATCTCGGCGACGATCCCGGTGCCGACCTTCGCGGCCATCATGTAGCCGAACGCGTACGGCACCAGCTCGCGCAGGTCGCACCAGGCGGCGAACACGCCGGCGTAGGCGGGCGAGCCGACGGCGCGGTTGAAGTACGCGCCCTCGATCCCGCACTGCAGGCCGATGATGAAGATCAGGCCCCAGATCACGAGCGTCGAGGAGAGGATCAGCAGCCCGGCCTGGCGCAGCGCCTCGCCGAAGAAGCGGAAGACGCGCAGCCCGAGCACCTCGCCGACGACGCGCGCGCAGAACTTGACGATCTCGCCGAACGACGCGATCCAGTCGCGCGGGATGGCGAGCCAGCCGTTCACCTGAGGTTGATGATCTCCGGGTGGGTCGCCAGCAGCGTCTGCGTGAAGACGTAGTTGAACGAGAAGACGCCCATGATCGCGATCACCACGGCCTGGTTGACCGCACGCCCCACGCCGGCGGCGCCGCCCGTCGCCGTCATGCCCTTGTAGCAGCAGACGATCGCGATGATCGCGCCGAACATCGTGCACTTGAGGATCGACCCCCAGAGGTCGACGACGGAGGCGTTGGTCAGGAACGTCGCGCGGAACGGGCCCAGCGGCTGGTCGTATACGAGCGTCGTCACGATGCCGCCGAGGACGCCGAACAGGATCGCGTAGACGTCGAACAGCCCGGTCACGAGCATCAGCGCCAGGAAGCGCGGCACGACCAGGTTCTTCACCGGGTCGACGCCGAGCACCTGGAGCGCGTCGAGCTCCTCGCGGATCTTGCGCGCGCCGAGGTCCGCGGTGATCGCCGTGCCGGCGACGCCGGCCAGCACGATCGCGGTCACGAACGGCGCGAACTCGCGGATCGAGGCGAGCACGAAGAAGCCGCCGAGGCGGTCGAGCGCGCCGAACAGCACGAGGAAGTTGGCCGCCTGCAGGCCCGGCGCGGCGTAGCCGAACGCGATCGTCGAGATCACGAGCGGGAACCAGCAGAGCTTGAGCGCGAAGAGGAACTGCGAGACGAACTCGCCGCCGTAGGGGTACGGCGGCCGCACGGCGGACACGATCGTCTTCCCCGTGAGGATCATCATGTCGCCGACTTCTTCGAGCAGGCCCTTTGCCGGTAGGAATGCCCTGTCGGCGACGCCTCGTACCATGCGCTCCCCTCCGAGTGCGCGCCGGTGGTCGGCGCTCTCGCGCCGACAGACTACTTCAGCGTTTCGCGCCGGCCGACCGCTACGGATGCGGGTGTATCGTCGCCGCCGGAATGGCTCGCTCGCTCGCGTTGCTCGCCACTGCGCTGGCACTCGTGCCCGCGGGTTGCGGCGAGCAGCGTCAGGACGCGAACGCGCCCTCGGGGGAGTTCGCCCTCGAGGTCACGAGCGCCTCGTTCCCGGCCGAGCAGCGGATCGCCGAGCCGGTGACGCTCAGGCTCGAGGTCGCGAACCGCGGCGGCGCACGGTGCCGAACCTCGCCGTCACGATCGAGACGGCAGCGCGCGCCGGCCAGGCGCCGCGCGCGTTCGCGCTGGCGCGCGACGACCCGGCGCTGGCCGACAGCGGTCGGCCGGTGTGGATCCTCGACGAAGGGCCCGCGGGCGGCGATTCCGCCTACAGCAACACCTGGGCCGTGGGCCCGCTCGGCGCGGGCCGGACGAGCACCGTCACATGGAAGCTCACCGCGACGCAGCGCGGGCGCTTCACGGTCGCCTGGCGGCTCGCACCCGCGCTGGTGGGCGATGTCGAGCTGGCCGAGGGGCGCACGCGCGGGGAGTTCGCGGTGACGGTGGTCGACCGGCCGGTGGAGGCGCGGGTGAATGGGGACGGCGACGTCGTGCGCCGGTGAACGTCAACTGCGGCAGTTGACGTTCGCCGGCCTCAGTGCGGCAGCCGCGGCGCGATGATGCGATACGCCTTCAGGCCGAGCCCGAGCCGCTCGCGGTCCTCCGACTGCATCGGGTCCAGGCCGGTCAGCTCCTTGACCCGCTCGAGCCGGTAGGCGACCGTGTGGCGGTGGGCGTAGATCGCGGCCG
This sequence comes from uncultured Solirubrobacteraceae bacterium, assembly GCA_963721315.1. GTDB lineage: Bacteria > Actinomycetota > Thermoleophilia > Solirubrobacterales > Solirubrobacteraceae > DASQMT01. Next base: position 123,671 of record CAVRIU010000011.1, on the reverse strand, counting down.
CCGTCGCGTTCATGTTGCAGTTCTGCTCGAGATAGGACTCGAGCGTGCCGACGAGGTCGGTGGCGTACTGGTCGTCATAGGCGACGATCGGCGCGACCGTGTCGTCGAAGAACGAGCGCACCTCCTCGGGGTGGGAGGCCAGCACGCGGAACAGCAGCCGGTAGGTGCCGGTGCCGATGTCCTGCATCGGCAGCCCGCTGACCCCGTGCGAGCGCCGCAGCACGTCGAGCACCAGCTCGGCCTCCTGAATCGCGCGGCCCAGCTCGGCCGGGTCTGAGTAGAAGCTCGACACGCCGACCGTCCCGTGGCGCTGCAGCCGCGTCGCCAGCCGGCGCGCCGCGGCGAGCGTCTCCTCGGGCGCCGCGCCTTCGCCGGCCGGCAGCAGCGCGTAGACGCGCGGCGACTCGCCGGGCAGCTCCATGTGCTGCGCCAGCGCCCCGTCGTGCTCACCCGCGATCGTCGCGACGACATGGCGCGGGCGGTCCGTCGTCAGCTCGGCGCAGAGCGCGACGGCGCCGCGCGAGAGGTCGCAGCCCAGGCGCGCAGCGCGGCGCAGCACGTCGCCGGCGGCGAGCTCGCCGGCCTTCGCGCGCAGGTCCTCGAGGAACGAGCCGCGCAGGTTCTGCTCGACCTCGTCCCTGGCCTCCTCGACCGCGACCTCGGTGAGCGAGGCGACGGCGGCGAGGTGCAGGAACTCGGTCGCCTCCGGCGATACCGGGTCGCCGAGCATCAGGACGGAGCCGATCGTCTCGTCGCCCGAGACGATCGGGACCTCGGCGACGACGCCGGCCGGGACCGTCGCCGGTCGCCCGCGGGCGCGCTCGCCGACGTAGCGGCGCAGCGCTGCGAGGTCGGCCGGCGCGCCGCGCGATGCCACCGCGGCCCCGAGCCGCGGCACGACGATCGCGACCGCCGCGCCGGCGGCGTCCGCGGCCAGCGTCGCCACGCGCCCGAGGCCGTCGCCGCCGAGCACCGCGTCGACCATCTCGAGATGGACGGCGCGCAACCGCTCGACGAGCGTGGCCCCAGGAGATCCGACAGGCTGGACGCCGGCCATTGCGATTCCTACGCGACCTGCTCTGGCTCCACTGCGCCGGGGTGCGCCTGAAGCGTCTCCTCGCCGGACTCGCCGGTGCGGATCCGGTAGGCCTCGTCGACCGGCAACACGAACACCTTGCCGTCGCCGATCGAGCCGGTGCGGGCGTGCTTGAGGATCGTGTCGACGACCGTCTGCACGTCGCCGCTGGCGACTACGCACTCGATCTTGACCTTCGGGCGCAGGTAGTTGGTCAGCTCCGCGCCGCGGTAGCGCTCGGTGATTCCCTTCTGTCGCCCGGATCCCTTCACCTCCATGATCGACAGCGAGGGGAAGCCGAGCGTGAGCAGATCCATGCGGATCGGCTCGAACGCCTCATGCCGTACGAACGCTTCGACCTTCTTCATGATTGGGACCTCCGTAGTGGTGGCGGTGCGGCAGCGAACTATGTCCGATCGCCATCGCATGACAGCGTGGGCGCGCGGCACGCGAGAGTCATTGTCCAGCGGCCAAGAACCCGCGGTCTGATCTTCGACACCTGGACAACAACCCCGCGCCCGGCCCCGTCTACTCTGAGCGGCGCTCGCCCCGATCTCGAGGAGGATCTCGCACGCAATGCCCCGTACCCGCATGACGAATGTCTCTGCCGCGCAGTGGAGCCCCAACGGCGGCGCGATGGGGCGGTCGGACCTGACCCAGGCCGGCGCCTACGAGTTCGGCGTGAACGTGTTCTCGCCCAACGTCCAGCGCCAGCGCCTCTCGCCCCCCGCGTACAAGCGCCTGCAGGAGACCCTCGACAGCGGCCGGCCACTCGGCGCGGAGCTCGCGGACGACATCGCGACCGCGATGAAGGAATGGGCGATGGAGCGCGGTTGCACGCACTTCACCCACTGGTTCCAGCCGCTCACCGGCTCGACGGCGGAGAAGCACGACTCCTTCTACAGCCCGACCGGCGACGGCAACGCGCTGGCCGAGTTCTCGGGCAAGGAGCTGATCCAGGGCGAGCCGGACGCATCCTCGTTCCCGACCGGCGGCATCCGGGCGACGTTCGAGGCGCGCGGCTACACCGCCTGGGACCCGTCGTCGCCTGCGTTCATCCTCGAGAACCCGAACGGTGCGCTGCTCTGCATCCCGACGGCGTTCGCCTCTTGGACGGGCGAGGCGCTCGACCACAAGATCCCGCTGCTGCGCTCGATGGACGCGCTCTCGCGCTCGGCGCTGCGCACGCTGCGCCTGCTCGGCAACGAGGACGCGACGCGCGTCTTCACCACGATCGGGCCCGAGCAGGAGTACTTCCTGATCGACGAGAACTTCTACTTCGAGCGCCCGGACCTCGTCACCACCGGGCGCACGCTGTTCGGCGCCAAGCCGGCCAAGGGCCACGAGCTCGACGACCATTACTTCGGCTCGATCCCCGAGCGCATCCTGGCCTGCATGCTCGACGCCGAGCGCGAGATGGCGAAGCTCGGGATCCCGATCAAGACGCGCCACAACGAGGTCGCGCCGGGCCAGTACGAGTTCGCGCCCGTGTTCGAGAACTCCAACGTCGGCTCCGACCATCAGCAGCTCTGCATGCAGCTGCTGCAGAACGTCGCGCGCCGCTACGGGCTGGTCTGCCTGCTGCACGAGAAGCCGTTCGCCGGCGTCAACGGCTCGGGCAAGCACAACAACTGGTCGTTCGGCACCGACACCGGGGTCAACCTGCTCGAGCCGGGCGACACGCCGCACGAGAACCTCCAGTTCCTGTTCTTCTGCTCCGCCGTCCTGAGCGCGGTCGACACGCACCAGGAGCTGCTGCGCGCCTCGATCGCGTCGCCCGGGCAGGACCACCGCCTCGGTGCCAACGAGGCGCCGCCGGCGATCATCTCGATCTTCCTCGGCGCCGAGCTGCAGAAGGTCTATGACGCGATCGAGAGCGGCTCGGGCGACGCGGCGACGCCGTCGAGCTACCTCAAGCTCGGCGCGAGCGTGCTGCCGCACCTGCCGATGCACGGTGGCGACCGCAACCGCACGTCGCCGTTCGCGTTCACGGGCAACAAGTTCGAGTTCCGCGCGCTCGGCTCGTCGGCCTCCTGCGGGCTCTCCAACACGGTGCTCAACACGATCGCCGCGCAGGCGATCGACCGCATGTCCGACGCGCTGGAGGCGCAGCTCGAGGGCGGCGCCGAGCTGGCCGAGGCGGTGCTCGCCGTCGTCAAGGAGGGCTACCACGCGCACAAGCGGATCGTCTTCAACGGCGACAACTACACCGAGGAGTGGCATGCCGAGGCCGAGCAGCGCGGCCTGTCGAACCTGCCGCAGACGCCCGACGCGCTGCCCGCGCTGATCTCGGCGGAGGCGATCGAGGTGATGAGCGCCTACGACGTGCTCTCGGCGCGCGAGCTCGAGTCGCGCTACGAGGTCTTCGTCGAGCAGTACATCGCCAAGCTCAACATCGAGGCGGAGACGACGTTCTCGATGGCCAAGACGATGCTGCTCCCGGCGGCGATCCGGTATCTCGGCGAGCTGGGCATCGCCGGCTCGTCGAAGGGCATCGAGGCGGTCCGCCGGGAGATCGCCGGGCTGGTCGACGCGTTCGTCGAGCGGATCGGCGCGCTGGAGCTGGCCAACACGGGTCACCCGGAGGCCGAGGACGTGCTCGACCGCGCACGCTACGTGCAGAACAACGTCGTGCCGGCGATGAGCGCCGTGCGCGAGGTCGCCGACAAGCTCGAGCGCGCCGTGCCGGACTCGCTCTGGCCGCTGCCGAAGTACTCGGAGATCCTCTTCATCAAGTGACGCCCGGCTGCGCGGGGCTGCCCTTCTGGCGGCGGCCCCGCGTAGAATCATCCACATGCCCAAGCGAGCGAAGAACATCGCAGCGAAGCCGCGGACCCGTCCGGTGCTGCCCGAGAAGCTCCAGCGCTCGCTCGAACAGCGGCGCGCCGCGACCGACCAGCGCGTGGCGAAGCCGGGCCCGCGGACGGTGCCCCAGCATCAGGGCCCGCGGCACCAGGCCCGCGGCAGCTAGTTCGTCCCGGCCAGCACGAGCACGTCCTCGCGCCGCTCGCCCGGGGCCAGCATGCCCGTCGCCTCGAGCGCCGGCGCCCGCGCCGCGAGCAGCGGGCCGAGCGCGCCGGAGCGCCGTTCCTCGACCGCCGGCTGCAGCCCCGCGGCGCGCATCCGCTCGCGCGTCTCGCGCTCGCCGTTGAGGCTCGAGTGCGTGACCAGCAGCAGCCCGCCGGCAGTCAGGTGCCCGGGAGCGGCGGCGATCACCCGGTCGAGCAGCAGGCGCCCGCCGGGGCCCGCCTCAGTGTGGCGCGCCGGACCGTGCTGCGGCAGCCGGTGGCCCGTACTCGGTAGGTAGGGCGGATTGGAGACGATCACGTCGAAGCGGCGGCCGGGCACCGCCGCGAAGAGGTCGCCGCGCAACGCCTCCACCCGGACTGCGTTGAGGCGGGCATTGAGCCGGGTCGTGAGCACGGCCCGCGCCGACAGGTCGACGGCGGTCACCGAACGCGCGCCCGCGAGCGCCGCCGCGACTGCGATCGCACCCGATCCGGTACACAGATCGAGCACCGTGCCGCCGCGCAGCCGATCCTGGCGCCGCAGCACGGCCGCGAGTAGCCAGGTGTCGCTGTGGGGACGGAACACTCCGGGAAGCCGCGCGACGCGCATCGTCTGATCGCTACCCCTTGACCGCCGAGCCGACTCCCACCGCAGCCGACCTCCGCGCAGCCTTCGACGCGCCCGACCCACTGACGCTAGGGCTCGAGGAGGAGCTGATGCTGCTCGACCGCGAGACGCTCGACCTGCTGCCGCGGGCCGCGGAAGTCGTCGACGCGGCTGCAGACGCCCGCTTCAAGCTCGAGCTGCCGGCGGCGCAGCTCGAGCTCAGCCTGCCGCCGGCGCGCACGGTCGGCGAGGCGATCGCGGCGCTCGCGCTCGCGCGGCGCGATCTCACCGCCGTCGCAGCTCCCGTCGGGCGGCTGGCCTGCGCCGGCGTGCACCCGTTCGCCGCGCCGATCGGGCTGCTCAACGAGGGCGATCGCTACGCGCTGACCGAGCGCGAGTACGGGTCGATCGCGCGGCGCCAGCTCGTCTGTGCGCTGCAGGTGCACGTCGCGGTCGGCGGCGCCGACCGCTCGCTGGCGGTCTACAACGGCCTGCGCCCGTGGCTGCCGCTGATCGCGGCGCTCGCCGCCAACGCGCCGTTCCACGACGGCCGCGACACCGGGCTGGCCTCGATCCGGCCGAAGATCGCCGAGCAGCTGCCGCGTCAGGGGATCCCGCCGGCGATCGCCTCGTGGGAGTCGTTCGCCGAGGCGCTCGCGTGGGGCGCCGCCTCCGGCGCGGTGCCGGATGCGCGGCGCTGGTGGTGGGAGCTGCGGCCGCATCCGGCCTTCGGGACCCTCGAGCTGCGCGTCCCGGACGCCCAGGCGACCGTCGCGGACGCCGCCGCCGTGACGGCGCTCTTCCACGCGCTGGCCGGTTGGCTCGCCGCGCGCCACGATGCCGGCGAGACGTTCACCGTCGCCGACACCTGGCGGCTCGAGGAGAACCGCTGGTCGGCCGCGCGCTCGGGCATGGACGCAGAGCTCGCCGATCTGTCGACGGGCGCGCGCGTGCCCGCGCGCGAGCAGCTCGCCGAGCTGGTGTCCCTGCTCGCGCCGGCCGCCGCGGAGCTCGGCTGCGCGGCGGAGCTGGCGACGGTCGAGCGGCTCGCCGCCGATCCCGGCGCCGCACGCCAGCGCGAGGTCGCCGAGCACGGCGGCCCGCGGGCCGTGGCCGAGTGGCTGGCCGACGTCTACGCGCCCCGCCCGAGCCCGTAGCGGCTAGGGCGACTTCGATCGCGAGTAGGCGTCGCCGGTCACGCCGGCCGTTTCGAGCCGCAAGTCGCGAGGACCGCTCAGGCGGCGCGCGCGGCGCGCACGGCCGGCAACCCGTGCCGCAGCAGCGCGCGCGGCATGACGCTGACCAGCGACTCGGCCGCCGCGCGCGGCATGCCGTCGGCGACCACCGCGTCGACGGCGGGCGACAGGACCGGCGGGCGCAACGCGCCGTGCGCGTCCGATGCGATCACGTCGGCCGCGCCGGAGCGCACCAGCTCCAGCCCGCGCGCCCGCGGCCCGGCGCCGTGGAAGCCCGTGAGCGAGGATCCGTTGACCTGCAGCCGCGCGCCTGCACGTCGCTCGGCCGCGACCGCGCCGTCGTCGCTCCATCAGCATCGCGCAGCGCTCCGGGTGCCCGATCAGCGTCCCGAACCCGCGCGCGCGGACCTCCGCCGTCGCCGCCAGGAAGCCGTCGAGGTCGTCGCTGAACAGCGGCGCCTCGAGCAGCACCCAGCGCGCGCCGGGCGGGCCCTGGGCGATCGCCTCGAGCCCCGCGTCGTCGAGCAGTGCAACGTCGCCCTGGGCCAGCTCCGCGCCGCTGTGCAGCTCAAGCGGCACGCCCGCGCGGCGCAGCGCGGCAGCGACCTCACGCACGCGCTCGGGCAGCTCGTGCACGAGCCCGCGGCTGCGCAGGTTGTGCACGTGCGGGGTGACGGTGGCCAGCGACGTCCCGTCCGCGACGGCGAGCCGCGCCAGCGCGATCGCCTCGTCGATGTCCGCCGGCCCGTCGTCGACGTCCGGGAGCAGGTGGAAGTGGAGCTCTGCGCGCTGCAAGGCCCTCTTACCGTGACAGACGACAACCTTGACACAAGATTGTCAAGGTTCGCTACCATCCCGGGCGATGCGCGACTACCTGGCCGCCACACGCGAACGCGTCGTCGTATTCGACGGCAGCATGGGCGCGACGCTCGAGCAGTTCGACCTCTCGCTCGAGCACGACTACAAGCTGCCCGGGCGCGCCCACGAGGCGCTCGTGCTCAACCGTCCCGACGTGATCGGCGACCTGCACGAGTCGATGGTCCAGGCGGGCGCCGAGGTGGTCGAGACCGACACGTTCCAGGCCTCGCGGATCAAGCTCGCCGAGTGGGGCCTCGAGGACCACACCTACGAGATCAACCGCAAGGCCGCCGAGATCGCGCGCGCCGCGATCGGGGAGCAGCGCTTCGTCGCCGGCTCGATCGGCCCGACCGGCCACCTGCCGGCGTCCGACGACCCGACGCTCGGGCAGATCGGCTTCCGCGAGCTGCGCGACGTCTTCGCCGAGCAGGCGCGCGGGCTGATCGACGGCGGCTCCGACCTGCTGATCATCGAGACCGCGCAGGACATCCTCGAGGTCAAGGCGGCGATCTTCGGCGCGCGCCAGGCGTTCGCCGAAGCGGGCCGCGCGGTGCCGATCCAGGCGTCGGTCTCGCTGCTGCCCAACGGCGGCAAGATGCTGCTCGGCACCGACATCTCCGCCGTGCTCGCGACGCTCGAGGCGCTCTCGGTCGACGTGATCGGCCTCAACTGCTCCACCGGCCCCGAGGACATGCGCGACGCGATCCGCTTCCTCGGCGAGCTCTCGCCCGTGCCGGTCTCAGTGCATCCCGAACGCCGGCATCCCGCACCAGGGCCCGAACGGCGAGACGATCTTCCCCGAGGAGCCCGACACGCTCGCCCACACGCTGGGCGAGTTCGTCGAGCGCTATGGCGTCTCGATCGTCGGCGGCTGCTGCGGCACCACGACCGAGCACATCCGCGCGATCGTCGACCGCGTCGGCGGTCGCACGCCGGGCGAGCGGCCCGCGCCGCGCGCGCCGCACGTCTCCTCGATGATGACCGCGACGCCGCTCGAGCAGGACCCGGCGCCGACGCTCGTCGGCGAGCGCGTCAACTCGCAGGGCTCGCGCAAGGCCAAGGAGCTGCTGCTGGCCGACGACTACGACGGGCTCGGCCAGATCGCCGAGGACCAGGTCGAGGGCGGCGCGCACGTGCTCGACCTGTGCGTCGCGCTGACCGAGCGCTCCGACGAGGACGAGCAGATGCGGCTCGTGGCGAAGAAGGTCTCGCTCACGCAGCCGGCGCCGATCCAGGTCGACTCGACCGAGCCCGAGGTGATCGAGCTCGCGCTCGAGCAGATCCCGGGCCGCGCGATCGTCAACTCCGTCAACCTCGAGGCCGGGCGCGACAAGCTCGACCGCGTCACGCCGATCGCGATGGCGCACGGCGCCGCGCTGATCGCGCTGACGATCGACGAGGTCGGGATGGGCAAGACGCGCGAGCGCAAGCTCGAGATCGCCAGGCGCATCCACGACCTCGTCTGCCGCGAGCACGGGATGGACCCGCAGCTGCTGATCTTCGACGCGCTCACGTTCACGCTCACGACCGGCGACGAGGAGTGGCGGCCGTCGGCGGTCGAGACGATCGAGGGCATCCGCCAGATCAAGTCCGAGCTGCCCGGCGTGCTCACCTCGCTGGGCGTCTCGAACGTCTCGTTCGGCATCGGCATGGCCGCGCGCTCGGTGCTCAACTCGGTCTTCCTGCACCACTGCGTCGAGGCCGGGCTGGACCTCGCGATGGTCAACCCGAACCACATCACGCCGTACGGCGGAGATCGACGAAGAGGAGCGCGCGCTCGCCGACGACCTCGTCTTCAACCGGCGCGAGGACGCGCTGGAGCGCTTCATCGCCCACTACGAGGCCAAGACCTCGGACGGCGAGCAGGCCGAGGTGGCGGACCCGACCGCGGGGATGGAGCCGGAGCAGGCGCTGCACTGGCACATCCTGCGCCGCAAGCGCGACGGCGTCGAGGCGCAGATCGACGCCGCGGTCGAGAAGCTCGGCGCCGTGCCGACGCTCAACGACGTGCTGCTGCCGGCGATGAAGGAGGTCGGCGACAAGTTCGGCGCCGGCGAGCTGATCCTCCCCTTCGTGCTCCAGAGCGCCGAGGTCATGAAGCGCGCCGTCGCGCAGCTCGAGCAGTACCTCGACAAGCTCGAGGGCTACACGAAGGGCACCGTCGTGCTCGCGACCGTGTTCGGCGACGTGCACGACATCGGCAAGTCGCTCGTCAACACGATCCTGACCAACAACGGCTACACGGTCGTCGACCTCGGCAAGCAGGTCCCGATCGGCCGCGTGCTCGACGCCGCGCGCGAGCACGAGGCGACCGCGATCGGGCTGAGCGCGCTGCTCGTCTCGACCTCCAAGCAGATGCCGCTGTGCGTCTCCGAGCTGCACTCGCACGGGATGGAGTTCCCGCTGCTCGTCGGCGGCGCGGCGATCAACCGCAAGTTCGGCCTGCGCGCGAACTACCCCGAGGGCAAGGAGTCCGACGCCATCTACGAGCCCGGCGTGTTCTATTGCAAGGACGCGTTCGAGGGCCTGGCGGTGATGGACCAGCTCGTCGACGGCGAGGCGCGCGCGCGGCTCGTGGAGCAGGTGCGCGAGGACGCGCGCAAGCTGCGCGAGGAGGGCGAGACGGAGGTCGTGCACGACTTCACCGACGCCTCCGTGCGCTCGCCCGTCGCGACCGACAACCCGGTGCCCGAGCCGCCGTTCTGGGGCGTGCGCGAGATCCCGGTCGACCTCGACGAGGTCTACCCGCACCTCGACACGCACGTGCTGTTCAAGCTGCACTGGGGCGGGCGCGGCGTCAAGGGCGAGGCCTGGAAGCGGCTGATCGCGGACGACTTCCGCCCGCGGCTGGAGCGCATGTGGGCCGAGCAGGACTACCTGCGGCCGCGCGCGCTGCTCGGCTACTTCCCCTGCTACTCCGAGGGCAACGAGATCGTCGTGCTCGACCCGGCCGACCGCGAGACCGTGCTCGAGCGGCTCGTCGCGCCGCGCCAGCCCAACGGCGACCGCATCTGCCTGGCCGACTTCTACCGCCCGAAGGACTCCGGCGAGCTCGACGTCGTCGCGCTCCAGGCCGTGACCGCGGGCGACGCGGTGACCGAGCTGATGGCGCGCCTCGAGGCCGAGGGCGAGTTCGCCGAGCAGCTCTTCACCCACGGCATGGGCGTGCAGACGGCCGAGGGCATGGCGGAGTGGCTGCACTGGCGCATCCGCCAGGACCTCGGCATCCCCGCGACCCAGGGTCGGCGCTACTCGTGGGGCTACCCGGCGGTGCCGGACCAGTCCGAGCACGAGAAGGTCTACCGCCTGCTCGACGCGACGAACCGGATCGGCCTGCGGCTGTCGGGCGGCTACGCGGTCGAGCCCGAGCAGTCGACGCTCGCGATCGTGACCCATCACCCCGAGGCGATCTACTTCGGCACGACCAGCGGCCGGCTGCTGCCGGACGGCCACAAGGGCCGCGCGGACGACGTGATCAAGGGCTCGCCGCGCGACCCGTCGCTGTTCGCGGAGCTCGACGACGTCGCGCTCGAGCTCGAGGCCGAGCCCGCCTCAGCCTGAGCGCGGCCGGCCCGGCGGGTCCAGGCCGAAGCGCTCGACCAGCCCGGGGATGCTCGTGGGATCGACCTCGAGCCCGTAGCGCTGCGAGATCTCGGCGCGGACGCTGGGATCCGGCGGCGGCCCCGCGAGCAGGTCGATCATGGCGGCGAAGTACTGCTCGAAGCCGGCCGGCGAGATGATCTCCAGGATCCGCGCCGGCTCGTCGCCCGCGTTCCAGAACGTGTGCCACTGCCCGCGCGGCTTGAAGACGAGGTCGCCGGGCTCGCCGTAGACCACCTCGTCGCCCAGCAGCGCCCCGAGCCGGCCCTCGAGCACGTAGCTGTACTCGTCCTCGTACGTGTGCCGGTGCAGCGGCGCGGCCAGCGAGCGCGGTGGCATCGGGTGCTCCACGAGCGAGAAGCCGCCACCGCTGTCGGCGCCCTCGACCATCAGGCGCACGCCGATGGCGCCGAGCAGGCCCTGCTTGCCGTCGGTGGGCCGGACCACCCGTGCGGAGCCGTCGTTCACGCGGGGCAGCATACGGACTGCCCCACCCCCGCGACGGCGGACAGCACGCGGTCGATTCGCGGGTTGGCGCGGTGTCGCCGCCGGCGTGTCGCTGCGACCGTTGTCGCATGCCCGAGAACTCCACAGCCGCTCTCCGCGAGCTCGACCACCGTGTCAGCGACGGCATCGACGTGCGGCTGCTCTGGCGCCCGTCCGACGACCGCGTGCTCGTCGCCGTCTCCGACGCCAAGACCGGCGAGGCCTTCACGCTCACAGTGGGCCCCGGCCAGCGCGCGCTCGACGTCTTCCACCACCCGTTCGCGTATGCCGGCGATCGTCGCGGCAACGAGAGCACGGGCGAGCTCGCCCAGGTGACCGGGTCATGACCCGCGTGCTGCGCCGCTTCCGCCGCTCGATCCGCCGCAAGATCGAGCCCGCGGTCGAGATCGCGATCGCCTTCGCGTAGCCGCCCCGCGGGCGCGATAGCGTTCCGCGGCCGTGAAGGTCCTCTGCATCGACGGCGGTGGCATCCGTGGCCTGATCCCGGCGCTCGTGCTGGCCGACATCGAGCAGCGCACGGGGCGCAGGATCGCGGAGCTCGTCGACCTCGTGGCGGGCACCTCGACCGGCGGCATCGTCGCCTGCGGCCTGACCCGGCCCGGGCCCGACGGGCGCCCGCTGTACTCGGCCCAGGAGCTCGCCGGCATCTACGTCGAGGAGGGGCCGCGGATCTTCCATCGCAGCCTGCTCAAGCGGATCTTCTCCGTCGGCGGCTGGATCGACGAGCGCTACGAGGACGACGGGCTCAACAGCGCGCTCGCGCGCTACCTCGGTGACGCGCAGCTCTCGGACGCGGTCACCGACGTGTTCGTGACCGCCTACGACATCAGCGGCCGCTTCGCGTTCTTCTTCCGCTCGGCCCGCGCCCGGGACGATCCGGCCTACGACTTCCCGCTGGTCCAGGTCGGGCGCGCGACGGCGGCGGCGCCGAGCTACTTCGAGCCGACCGAGGTGACCGACGTCGCCGGCACGCGCACCTATCCCCTGATCGACGGCGGCGTCTACGCGGTCAACCCGTCGATGTGCGCGTTCGCCGACGTCGCCGCCGCCGGGCGCCTTGGCGAGCTCGAGCTGATGCTGTCGCTCGGGACGGGCGAGCACACGCGCGCCTACACGTACGAGCAGACGCGCTCGTGGGGCCAGCTCGAATGGGCTCGCCCGGTGCTGGACATGGTCTTCGACGGCGTCGCGGACACGATCGAGTTCGAGGCGGAGACGCTGATGGGCGACCGCTACGTGCGCCTGCAGACGGAGCTGGACATCGCGTCCGACGACCTCGACGACGCGAGCGCGCGCAACCTCGCCGCGCTAGCGCTGGAGGCGGAGCGGCTGATCGCGGCGTCGGAGGCGGAGATCGAGCGGGTCTGCGCGATCCTGGTGGGGTGAACGTCAACGGCAGCAGTGAGGAGGGGCCCGGATCGGGGAGTGCGCCCAGCCCGGGCCGTGAACGTCGATCCTTACCGGGCATAGCCCCGACTCCCCGACGTTCGCCGCGCCAGGAGCGGCGAACGTCGCTGAGTACGCCGCATAGGGTGCACTCCGCGACGTTCGGCGCTGCGGAGGTGCGCCGTGGCGCTCCGTCCCTCTCCTCAATGCCGCGGCTCGCGCCGCGGCGCGGCGCGGCTAGCTGCGCGCCGGCTGTGCCGACAACTCGACCGGGGCGGTGTGCATCGCGCGCAGGCGCACCTCGCGCCAGGACAGGCCCTCCTTGACGAGCGCGGGCGCGCCGAGCACGACCGCCGTCGCGACCTCGACGGCCTGGAGGATGATCCCGTAGCCGAGCGCGTCGGCCGAGCCGATCCCGTAGGCGCCGACGAGCACCGCCATGCATGCCGCCTGGAACACGCCGACGTTCGACGGCGTGACCGGGAGCACCGCGCTGACGTTGACGGCGAACAGCACCGCCGCCGCCGCGCCGAGGTCGGCGCCCTGGTCGTCGAGCCCGAGCGCGACCATCAGCACGTAGCAGCTGACCAGCTGCAGCGCCCACGCGCTGAACTGCATCGTCACCGCGGCGACGCCCATGCGCGGGCGCCGGAAGACGACGAGGCCGTGGCGCACGCGCGCGGCCGAAGCACGCGCCTCGCGCATCCAGCGGCCCACGCGCGCCGAGCGCCGCGGCAGCCCCGACCGCACCAGCGCGGGCGCGGCCAGCACGATCGCGAGCACCGCGAGCGGCGCGAGCGCGTACCAGACCAGCGCCTGCTGGCGGCCGGCGAAGAGGCCGATCGTCGAGAACATCACCGCGCCCAGGATCAGCAGCGCGACCACGTTGAGCAGCGTCTGCGAGACGAGCGTGCCGATCACCACCGGCAGCGCCTCGCGCGGGCGCCCGAGCCGGCGCGCGACGATCAGCGCGCGCGACGGCTCGCCGAGCCGCGCGGGCAGCGTCGCCGACATCAGCACCCCGATCGGTGGTGCCCTGCCAGGCGTCGGTGAAGCGCGGGCTCGAGTCCGGCAGCGCCGCCCTGAGGATCGCGTGCCAGGAGACCGCCCGGAAGATCATCGAGGCGCACATCAGCGCGAGGCCGACGACCACCCAGGTCGGGCTCGAGGTGACGAGCGTGTGCATCGACGCGGTCGAGCGCCGATCCGCTCCAGCGCGAGATACGCGCCGCCGGCGGCTCCGAGCGCCGCCAGCCCGATCGCGCCGCGGCGCAGCAGCGCGCCGGCGCGGCGCGCGGTCGTCGGCACAGGCTGCAGCGACGGCAGCCGCCGTGCGGGCCGGCGCGGTCCGAGGTCGGCCGAGCGCAGGCCGACCCGCACCGCGGCCCGCTCGGCGACGCCCTGGCGGTTGCGGGACGGCGCGCGCGTCCTCGTATGCGGTGACGACCTGCGCGGCGATCTTCGGCCAGGCGTAGCGCTCGGCGCCGGCGCCCGCGGCGGTGCCGAGCGCCGCCGTGCGCTCCGGCGCGAGCGCCAGGTCGCGCAGCGTCTCCGCCAGCGCCGTGGCGTCGCCGCGCGGCACGAGCATGCCGTCGACGCCGTCGCGGACCACGTCGCGGTAGCCGGGGATGTCCGAGGCCACGACCGGCGTGCCCGCGGCGAAGCTCTCCGTCAGGACCATGCCGAACGACTCGCCGCCGAGCGACGGAGCCGCCAGCACGTCGGCGCGCTCCAGCGCCGCGCGCTTCTCGTCGTCCGAGACGCGGCCCAGCACCGTGACGCCGGAGCGGTCGAGCATCAGCGGGGCGACCTCCGACTCGGAGGCGCCGACGATCGTGAGCCGCGCCGGCACGTGCTCGCGCAAGGCCTCGAACGCGCGCAGCAGGATCGGCAGGCCCTTGCGCTCGAGCGCCTGGCCGACGAAGACGATCTCGAGCGGCTCCCCCGGTGCGCGCAGGCGCGCGTCAGGCGCGCCGCCCGCGGGCAGCTCGACGCCGTTCGGCACGATCCGGTACTCGCCGCCGTAGAAGCGCCGGCCGGTCCAGGCCGGCGGCGTCGGACACGGCGATCCGCACGGCGAGCCGGTTGAGCTTGCGCCGCGCGCCCATCAGGTTGGCGACCGCGTGCGGCGCCGCGCTCTCGGAGTAGCAGTGGAAGGTGCCGACCAGCGGCGCGTCCGCCGACGTCAGGGTGTCCCAGCCGATCGTCGGCGCGACGGGCTCGTGCACGTGCACGACGTCGAACTGGCCGGCGCGCAGCTCGCGCCGCAGCGTTGGTGACGGCCGACGGCGTGCCCGCGAGGTTCGAGACGGCGCCGTTCAGCGGCCAGCCGATCGTCCCGCCCAGCGGCACGAGCCAGTCCGGCGCTGTCGCGGCGCTGCGGCCGCGCGCCGCGGTGGCGCCAACTGCTGCCGCGGTCGTCCTCGTCGTAGGGCGCGAGCACGCGCACGTCGTGACCGGCGGCGAGCAGCTCGCCCGCCAGTGCCTCGATGTGGCGCAGCACCCCTCCGGGATACGTCCACGAATATGGGGAGACCAGGCCGACCCGCATCGGGCGGACATAGTAAGGGAGCAAGGCGACGGCTCCGGTCCGGGCATCCCCACCCTTTCAGTCCTTAACAACCGCTCTCGTATCCTTCAACCCGTGCCCGAGCGCCACTTCGTCAAGTACACGTTCCTCAAGGTCGACCCCGCCTGGCGGCGGCTTCCCGACGACGAGCGCGGCGCCGGCAAGCGCGAGTTCCTGGCCGCCTGCGAGGACTTCGCCGCCGAGCGGCTGCTGCGCGCGTTCTCGACCGTCGGCACGCGCGGCGACACCGACCTGATGCTGCTCAGCCAGGCGACGAACCTCGAGCGGATCCACGAGTTCCACGTCGTGCTCGCCCAGAGCGGGCTGATGAAGTGGTGCTCGACGCCCTACTCCTACCTCGCGATGACCAAGCCGTCGGAGTACTCCGACGAGTCGCGCCTCGAGGTCCGCCCGGCGCACGGCCGCTACCTGTTCGTCTACCCCTTCGTCAAGACGCGCGAGTGGTACGCGCAAGCCGGCGGACGAGCGCTGGAAGATCATGCAGGAGCACATCAAGGTCGGTCGCGAGTACCCCGACATCGACCTCAACACGTCCTACTCGTTCGGGCTCGACGACCAGGAGTTCGTGGTCGCCTTCGAGGCCGACGACCCGTCGCGCTTCCTCGACCTCGTCCAGCGCCTGCGCACGACCGAGGCGTCCGCGTACACCAAGCGCGACACACCGACGTTCACCTGCGTGTCCACCTCCGTGGAGCGTGCGCTCAGCGCGCTCGACGGCGTCCCCCTCGCCGAGGCCCTCATCGACCACATGAGCTCCGAGACCGTCGACATCACCGTCATCGGCGCCGGCCCGGTCGGGCTGGCCACGGCCTTCTGGGCCGGGATGCGCCAGGCCAGCTGCCGCATCATCGACTCGCTGCCGGAGATCGGCGGGCAGTGCACGACGCTCTACCCGGAGAAGTGGATCTTCGACGTGCCCGGCCACCCGCGCGTGCTCGCGCGCGAGCTGGTCGACAAGCTGCGCGAGCAGGCGATCGAGCAGTTCGACGTCCCGGTGCACCTCGACTGCACGGCCGAGCGGCTCGAGTACGACGGCGACGAGGTCGTGCTGCACACGAGCGAGGGCGAGCTGCGCTCGCGCACCGTGATCGTCGCGGGCGGGCACGGCGCGTTCGAGCCCAAGCGGCTGCCGCTGTCCGACGTCGACATGACGCCCTGGGAAGGCCGCGGCGCGCACTACCTGGTGGGCGACAAGAACGAGTTCGCGGGCAAGCGCGTCGTGATCGTCGGCGGCGGCGACTCCGCCTTCGACTGGGTCGTGAACCTGCTCGAGACCGCCTCGCAGGTGACGCTGGTGCACCGCCGCGACGGCTTCCGCGCGCACGAGGCGACGGTCGCGGAGGTCATGGGCCACGTCGAGGACGGCCGCGTCGAGCTGATGGTCCCGTACGTGATCCGCCAGGTCGAGGGCAACGGCCGCGTCGAGGCCGTCGAGCTGCACCACGCGGGCGACGAGTCCGTGCAGCGGCTGGAGTGCGACGCCGTGCTGCTGCAGCTCGGCTTCGTGACCAAGCTCGGGCCGCTCAAGGAGTGGGGCTTCGCGATCGAGAAGAACGCGCTGGTGGTCGACGGGCTGATGCGCACGAACCTCGATCGCGTCTGGGCGTGCGGCGACATCACGACGTTCGACGGCAAGCTCAAGCTGATCGCGACCGGCTTCGCCGAGGCCGCGATCGCGGTCTCCCAGGCGGTCCACCACATCCGGCCGGAGATGAAGATCCAGCCGGCCTACTCGACCAACACGGGCGTCCCCGGCGCCGTGGCCGGGCAGCCGTAGCAATGCTCCGCAGCGGTCTGCTCGCGGCCTTGATCGCGCTGCTGCTGGCTGCCGCGGGCTGCGGCGGCGACGACAGCTCGGACGCACCAGAGGACCCGGTCGCGCAGGTCCCGAGCGGACTGCAGGAGAAGGTGCGCGCCGCGCGCGACCCGCAGCCGTCCGAGTTCCCGGCGGCTGCGGGCAAGACGCTGCAGGCGCTCGCCGACGAGATCGGCGGCGGCACCGAGATGGGCCTCGCCAGCTCGGTCTTCCTCGCCGGGCAGGAGAACCGCGTCGCGTTCGGCGTGATCGACAGCGAGGCCGGCTTCCTCTACGGCAAGACGGCGCTGTACGTCGCCCGCTCGCCCGGCGCAGCGGCCAAGGGCCCGTACGTCGCGCCGGCCGACGTGCTCGTGACGGACGCTCCCTACCGCTCGCAGCAGGCCGCGACGGAGGGCGACCCGTTCGCCGCCGTGTACGCGGCCCAGGTCCCGTTCCGCAAGCCCGGCAGCTACGCGGTGCTGGCCGTGACGCTGGTCGACGGCGAGCCGGTCGCGGCTCCGGCCGAGATCGAGGTGGTAACGGGCGCGCAGGACGAGGTACCGGCGGTCGGCGAGCCGGCGCCGAAGGTCCGCACCGACACGCTCGCATC
The DNA here is from genome assembly GCA_963721315.1 of uncultured Solirubrobacteraceae bacterium. GTDB lineage: Bacteria > Actinomycetota > Thermoleophilia > Solirubrobacterales > Solirubrobacteraceae > DASQMT01. The sequence goes on along the minus strand of CAVRIU010000011.1, from coordinate 106,436 downwards.
CGCGGGCGGCGACGCCGAGGCGATCGACACGCGCCGCCCGACCAGCGACATGCACGCCGACTTCGCGAAGGTCGTCGGCAGCAAGCCTGTCGCTGCTGCTGTTCGCGACCCCGCAGCTCTGCCAGTCGCGCGTCTGCGGCCCGGTCGTCGACGTCGCGCTGCAGCTGCGCGCCAGCTACGGCGACGAGGTGGAGTTCATCCACCAGGAGGTGTACGTCGACAACGACCCGAAGCGCGGCCTGCGCGAGCCGCTGCAGCAGTTCAACCTGCCGACCGAGCCGTGGCTGTTCGCGGTCGACGAGGACGGCAAGGTGACCGCGCGGCTCGAGGGCTCGTTCGGTCTCGACGCGATCGAGCGGGCGCTCAAGACCGCGCTGTGACGCTCCGGTCGCGGCTCGCGGTCGTGACCGCGGGCGTGCTCGCAGCGGCCGCGCTGGCGCCGCACGCGGCGCAGGCGCACGGGATCGTCCAGCGCACGACGCTGCCGATCCCCGAGGTGGTCTTCGCGTGGGCGGCCGCGATCGTGCTGGTCGCCTCGTTCGCCGGACTGGCGCTGCTCTGGCCCAGCCCGCGGCTGCAGCAGCCGGCGTGGCGGCCGCTGCCGGCGGGATTGGGTCGCGTGCTCGGCAGCACCGCCGTGCGACGTGCTGTGCGCGGCGATCGGGGTCGCGCTGCTCGCGATCGTGATCCTCGCCGGCTACGAGGGCGGCGGCTCGGCGCTCGACAACCTCGCCCCCACCTTCATCCTGATCGACTTCTGGGTCGGGCTGGCGTTCGCCAGCGTGCTGTTCGGCGACCTGTTCCGCGTCGTTCAGCCCCTGGCGCGCGATCCGGCTGCCGGGCATCCGGCCCTATCCCGAGCGCTGGGGCCGCTACCCCGCCGCGCTTCGCGCTGCTCGGCTTCACCTGGGTCGAGCTCGTCTCGGGCTGGGGCGATGCGCCCGCGGACCTGACCACGGCGGCGCTCGTCTACACGATCTACACGCTGGCGATGCAGGCGCTCTTCGGCACCGAGGCGTGGAGCCGCAACGGCGAGGCCTTCGCCGTCTACTTCAACCTGTTCTCGCGCATCTCGGTGTGGGAGACGCGCGAGCGCGTCGTCGGCTTGCGGCCGCCGCTCGGCGGGTTGCCGCGGCTCGACGTGCCGCCCGGGACCGTGCTGTTCGTCTGCGTGATGATCGGCACGGTCACGTTCGACGGGCTCAGCCAGGGCTCGCTCTGGAACGACCTCGCGGTCGAGCTCGCGGGCGCGCTGGACGGGATCGTCGGGCTCGACGCGGCGCCCAAGCTCGTGGGAACGCTGGGCCTGGCGCTGGGAGTCGCGCTGGTCGGCGCGTTCTACCGGCTCGGGATCGACGGCGCGCGGTCCGTCGGCGGCGACGATCGACGCCGCCGAGCTGCGGCGCGCGTTCATCCACACGCTCGTGCCGATCGCGCTGGTCTACGTCGCCGCGCACTACCTGACGCTCTTGCTGTTCGAGGCACAGGCGACCTTCTACCTCGCGTCCGACCCGCTCGGGCGCGGCTGGGACCTGTTCGGCACCGCGTCGCGCGCGATCGACTACACGTTCATCGGCCAGAACGCGATCTGGTACGTGCAGGTCGCGTTCGTCGTCGCCGGCCACGTCGCCGCGTTGACGCTGGCGCACGACCGCGCGCTCGCGCTCTACCGCGACCCGCGACTGGCCGTCCGCTCGCAGTACTGGATGCTGACGGTGATGGTCGGCTTCACGCTGCTGGCGCTGTGGCTGCTCTCACAGGCGACCGCGTGAGCGACCAGCGCCTCGGCGTCTACCTGCTGCCCGCGGAACCGCTCGCCGCGGCGGTCGCAGCTGTTCACCGCCGGCTGGCACGTGAGCACGGGCTGCGCGCGGCCGGTCGCTTCATGCCGCACGTCACGCTCAAGGGCTTCTTCCGCACCGAGGCGGAGCCGGCTGAGCTCGAGGCCAGGCTCCGCAGCGCGCTGGACGGCCGCCCGGCGGTGACGTTGCACAACGCTGGCGCGGTGCCGCTGGCCGGGAAGCGATCCTGCGACGCTACGTGCAGCGACTGCTCTCGCTTCGGGATCAGTCGGGCCGCCGTGATCGGAATGCTGTCCACGGCCAGCTGCGGCACGTGATCCGGCTGGCCCGACCCTCGCCCGGGAAGTCGAACACGGCGACCATCATCTGCATCGGGTAGTCGGGCGCCTGCTCGACGGTCTTGACGTGCTCGCCGTCGATCAGGAAGTCGACGCGCCCGGGCCGCCAGTCGGCCGCGTAGACGTGGAGCTCGGCGACGTCGATCGCCACGCGCGGGCGCGGCGAACTCCTCGGTGATCGCGGGATCGCGGAACGCGTGCACGCCCATCCCGACCGCCGCGCTCGGCTTCCCGTCGTGCGATCGCAGCGCCTCGCCGAAGACCTCGAAGATGCAGATCTCGGCGCAGCGCGTCGGCTCGTCCTCGAGCCCGACCATCCAGACCGCGGCCATCGACCCGGGGCCGAGATCCATCCGCGCGCGCACCTCGAGCAGCCCGTAGTGCGGCGTCCAGCCCCACTGCGCCGGCTGGAACTCGCGCACGACGGCGCCGTCGCGGAACGGCTGCTGGCCGACCGTGCTGCCGACCTCGCCCGAGAAGACTCCGGACTGGATGCCCGAGACCCGCAGCGGCGGGTCGTGATCGCCCGCGCACCACAGCCCCTGCTCGGGCGGGATCGTCAGCCGCAGCTCGGAGTCCACGACGCGAGTACGTCGCGGCGCTCTCCGCGCGCGAGCTCCACATCGGCAGGTAGTGCGGGATCCAGACCTCGGTGTCGAGGTCCGAGCCGTCGAAATCGTCAGTGACGTCACGCTGACAGCCACGCGCGCGCGAATACGATCGGCTGCGGAGGACAAGCATAGCATACGCTCAGGAATCGCACGACAGTACGGGCGCGTCCGGGTGCTACTCGCGGACGTCGTCCACGCGGACCTCCACGCGACCGGGCCACGGAGCGAGCATCGTCGCGATCGGGAGCGCGTCTGTCTCTGACGGCTCCTCGTAGACCCAGAAGGCGTCGTCTGCGCCGGGCGCGGAGAAATAGGTGGCGTCGCCCTTGAACGGGCAGTGCGAGGTGGTCTCGCTCGACGTCAGCAGGTCCATCCGGACATCGTCGCGCGGCAGGTAGTAGCGCGTCGGCAAGCCGGTCTCGTCGAGCTCGACGGCCCGGTCGGACTCGGCAAGCACCTGGCCCGCCAGCTCCACGCGCACGTGACGCGTGGACGGGCGGGTCGTGATCCGGTGGGCGCCGACGGCGTGGGCCGCCCGCTTGACGGCCTCGGAGGGACGCACCGGAGTCGCCGCTAGACCGCGGAGACTTCTTCCTCGTCCGCTACGCGGAACGAGGAGCCGCAGCCGCAGGCCGCGATCACGTTCGGGTTCTCGACCTTGAATCCGGCGCCCTGGAGGCTCTCGACGTAGTCGACGACCGCGCCGTGGACGTAGGGCAGGCTGGGTCCGTCGACGAGCAGCCGCAGGCCGTGGTCCTCGAAGATCTGGTCGCCGTCGCGCTCGGTGTCGAACGCGAGCGCGTACTGGAAGCCCGAGCAGCCGCCGCCGCGAACGCCGACGCGAAGTCCGGAGGTGCTGATGTCGGCGCCCTGCGAGGCGAGGAACTCCTTGACCTTCTCGGCGCCATTGTCGGTAAAGGTGATCACGGTGTCAGTCTCCGTCGGGAGGTCCAATGCTTCAGGAAGTGTAGCGAGGCTGCGTACCTCGCTAGGCTACTCCTGGTGCCGACGACCGCCGAGCTCAAGCAGCGTATCGAGGAGTCCATCACGGGCGCCAGCGCCGAGGTCGTCGACCTCAACGGCGGCGGCGATCACTTCCGCGCGGTCGTCACGTCACCGGCGTTCGCGGGGCTCAGCCGGATCGAGCAGCACCGCCTCGTCTACGCGGTATTCGGGTCCGACATCGGTGGCCCGATCCACGCCCTTTCCCTGGTCACCCGAGCCGAAGCAGGTAACTGAGATGAGCACTCCCGAGCAGCAGATCAGCACCGCGATCAAGGAGGCGATCGCCGAGAACGACGTCCTCCTCTTCATGAAGGGGACACCCGAGGCCCCGCGCTGCGGCTTCTCGGCGCGCACGGTCGCCGCGCTGGAGACGCTGGGCGCCCCGTTCGCGGCGGTCGACGTGCTGCCCGACCCGCGGATCCGTCAGGAGCTCTCCGCGCTGTCGAACTGGCCGACGATCCCGCAGCTGTTCGTGCGCGGCGAGCTGGTCGGCGGCTGCGACATCGTGAGCGAGATGTACGAGACCGGCGAGCTGGCCCAGGTGATCGGCATCGAGGCGCCGGATGACGCGCCCGACCGGGCGCCCGTGGCGGCGGAGCCGGGAGCCCCGCCGCTCACGATCGAGAACAACCTCCAGGAGCGCTAACACGGCTCGCTCAGCTGCGCGCGAGCGCCCCGGTCGCGACCGTGTCGCCGACCTCGCGATAGAGGGCGGCGATGCGGTCGATCTCGTGCTCGACCGTGAAGCGCTCCCGCGACGCCGCGACGCGCGCCCGCAGCGCGCCGTAGTCCGCGGCCGCGAGCGCGGCGCCAAGGTCCTCGACGCGGTCGAGCGCGATGCCGACGCGCTCCTCGCGCAGCATCCGCCGCAGCGCGCGGTGCTCGAGCGTGATCACCGGCAGCCCGCAGGCGAGGTACTCGTAGAGCTTGTTCGGCAGCGCCGTGTCGAGATGCGGCCCGTTGAGCGTGGAGTTGAATCCCGCCCAGCCGAAGTCGTAGTCGCCGAGCCGGCCCAGCAGCTCGCGTGACGGCAGCGTCTCGTGCACGCGGATGCCGGCGATCGCGCGGTACTCGGGCACGTCGCGGGCGGGATAGACGTCGAGCGAGATGCCCTGTGCCGCGATCGCGCTGAACAGCTCACGCAGGTCGTAGTGGCCGCCGTTGACCGAGAGCGTCCCCTGGTAGACGATCCGCGGCCGGTCGCCGGGATCCGCCGCGGGGAGCGGACGGGCGGCCGGCAGATCCGCCCCCAGCGCGTAGTTGGCGTAGATCAGGACGTGGCGCGGCAGCCGGTAGCGCGCCGCCAGCTCCGCGGCCAGCTCGTCGGACACCGTCACCAGCGCGGCGCACTCCTGCGCCGCGCGGCGCTCCAGCGCGAGCGGGTCCTGCGGCTCGGGATAGCCGTCCTCGTAGGCGGTACGACGCAGGCTCTGCATGTCGTGGACGTCGTGGATCACCGGGATCCGGCCCGCCGTCTCGTCGAGCGCAAGGACCGTCAACTCGTCGGGCAGGTTGTGCGAGTGGATCACGTCCGGCGCGAACTCCTCGAGGATCTCGGGCAATCTGGCGGCCGGGTCGTGACCGAGCGGCCACCAGCCGGCGAACAGCTCGTCGCCGGTCCCGTACAGCTGCGACAGCGTCAGTCCGCGATAGGCGAAGCCGAGCTCGATCTCAGGCGCGCGCTGCGACAGCCCGGCGGCGTACTTCAGCGCGCGCATGCAGGGCTGCTGCTGGAGGAAGAGGACTCGCATCAGGCTCGGCGGGTCAGCGCCTGCTGCGGATGCTCGTGGCGGGGTTGCCGACGGCCACGGAATAGGCGTCGACGTCGCGCGTGACCACGCTGCCCGCTCCGATCACGCATCCGTCGCCGATCTGCACGCCGGGCAGGATAAGTGCTGCCATGCCGATCCAGCAGTTGCGACCGATCCGGATCGGTGGCTCGTCGCGCCAGCCCTGCTCGGTCACCGGGCGCTCGGGATCCTCCATGTTGTGGTTCGCCGTGTGGATCATCGAGTACGGGCCGAAGTTGGTGCCGTCCCCGACGATCAGCCCGCTGTAGCCGTTGACGAAGCAGCCGACGTTGAAGCCGACACGGTCGCCCAGCTCGATCCGGTCGCCGTTGAGCCAGACGATCGAGTCGAGGTAGAAGCAACCCTCCCCGATCCGCTTGGCATCGCGCTCGCGGAACGGGATCACGCGCTTGCTGGAGTCCGTGATCATCACGTCGCACGTTCTACAGATCGCGCCGGTTGAACGCGGCGACCGCCAGCCCGCCGACTGCGGCGAGGTAGGCCAGCGACCAGAGCCAGAGCCCGGCGCCGCCCGCCTCCGCGCCGCCGAACGGCCCGAGGTCGATCGCCAGCCGGGTGAAGCCGACCGTGTCGGCGGTCAGCTCTGCCAGCCCCAGCTGATAGAGCGCCTCGAACGGCAGCGCCCAGGTCGCGATACGCGAGATGTCGTCCAGGTTGTCGGACCCGATCGCCTCGGCGATCTGGCCCAGCAGGCCCGCCGTGAGGCCGGCGCCGAACAGCATGAAGACGGCGATCCCGTTGGCCGTCGACGCGAGCACGATCGAGCCCGCGAGCGACATCGCGGCGATGATCGCGACCCCGAGGGCGAGCGCGAGCAGTGGCGCGACGAGGTGATCGGGCCACCAGCCGCCGAGCGCGTAGGTCAGCACGAACGCGCCCAGCGCGATCAGCATCACGTACGGCGCGCACACCGCCGTGGCCCCGAGCCAGCGCCCGAGCAGCAGCGTGCGGCGCGGCAGCGGGCGCACCAGCAGCGGCTGCAGCAGCCCGCGCTCGGCATCGCCGCGGACCGCTCCGAGCGTGAGGAAGACGGCCAGCACCGTGCCGAGGAAGAGGATCGCGAACATCGCCAGCCCCGCGAGCGTCGCGCCGACCACGGTGTCCGCATCGACGCCGGCCTCGGTCGGGCCGCTGAACTCGTCCGCCGCCTCGAACGCCTGCCAGGTCGCGAGTCCGTAGAGCACGAGGAAGACGACCGTCAGCAGGCCGATGACGACGAACACCCGTCGCCGCAGCGACTCGCGCAGCGAGAAGCGCGCGATTATCAGGGCGCCGCGCAGCTGCCCGGGCGGGATGATGCTCGGGCCCGGGCCCGTCGCGGAGGCAGACGGATCGCCGCCGGAGGTCGGGACGGCGCTCATCGCGCGGCCTCGCCGATCGTGGCCGGCTCCTCGACCGGCGGCGCGGGGGCGCGACCGACCGCCTCGAGATAGGCGTCCTCCAGCGTCGAGCTGAGCACGTTCACGGCGAAGACGTCCTCGCCCGCTTCGACCAGCTCGCGCACTATCCGCGGCGCGTCCTCGCGCGTCGCGGCGGCGAAGCTGCGCGTGCCCGCGGCCGTTTCGACCTCGACGCCGCCGGGCCGGCTGAGCTGTGCCGGCGTGCCGGCCGCGACGACCTCGCCGCCGTTGATGATCGCGACGCGGTCACAGACGAGCTCGACCTCCGAGAGCAGGTGCGAGTTGAGCAGCACGCTCACGCCGCGCTCGCGCAGCCGTTCCAGCAACGCGCGGACGGCGTGCCGCCCGGCGGGGTCGAGCGCGCTGGTCGGCTCGTCGAGCAGCAGCAGCCGCGGGCTTCCGACGAGTGCCTGCGCCAGGCCGAGCCGCTGCTGCATCCCCTTCGACATCGCTCCCACGCGGCGCCCGGGGACGTGGCCCAGCTCGACGAGCTCGAGCAGCTCGCGCCGCTCAGCCGCGCCGCCCGCTGAGCCGGTCAGCTCCTGGTGCAGGCCGAGCAGCTCGTCGGCGGTGCACCAGTCCGGGAAGCGGAACAGCTCCGCCAGGTAGCCGAGCTGCGCGTGCGCGGCGGGCGACCCGGCGGAGTTGCCGCAGACCTGGACGGTGCCCGCGCTCGGGCGCACCAGGCCGCAAGCGATCTTGACCAGCGTTGACTTGCCCGCGCCATTCGGGCCGAGCAGCCCGAACAGCTCGCCGTCTCCGAGCTCGAGATCGACGCCGCGCAATGCCTGCACAGATCCGTAGGCCTTGTGCAGGCCCGCGACCGTGAGGGCGTTGGGCATCCGGCCTAGGATCGCAGGCGATGGGCGCGGGCCGGCGCGGCTAGGGTTGCCCCATGGCCCAGGTCGCCGTGGTCACCGACTCGACCCACTACATGCCACGCGCGATCGCCGAGCGCCACGGGCTGCACACGGTGTCGCTCTACGTTCGCTGGGGCGAGCCGCCCGCGGACGAGCGCGAGGCCGACCTGCCGGACTTCGACGGCTTCTACGCGCGCTTGCGCACGGCGCGCGAGCTGCCGACGACCTCGCAGCCGTCGGTCGGTGACTTCCTCGCCGTCTACGAGCCGTTGCTCGAGCAGGGCTCGGACATCGTCTCGATCCACATCTCGGGCGGCATCTCGGGCACCGTCCGCGCCGCCGAGCAGGCGCGCGATCAGCTCGCCGAGCGCGGCGTCGAGCCCGCACGGATCGTGATCGTCGACTCGGCGAGCGTCTGCGCCGGCGTCGGGCTGCTCGCCATCGCCGCCGCCAACGCGATCGAGGACGGCGCCGACGCCCCGGCGGCTGCGGCCCGCGCGCGCGCTCTGCGCGCGGAGCTGAAGATCCTCTTCGCGGTCGACACGCTCGAGTTCCTGCGGCGCGGTGGGCGGATCGGTGGCGCCCAGGCATGGATCGGCTCAACGCTGAAGATCAAGCCGATCCTCGCGATCGAGTCGGAGATCGTCCCGGTCGAGCGTGTGCGCACCTGGGGGCGCGCGTTCGAGCGCATGGTCACCCACCTGCGCACGCTGCGCGAGGACGGCAACGACCGCTTCTTCATCCAGCACATCCAGGCTGCGGACCAGGCCGAGAAGCTCGCCCAGCGCGGCGCCGCGATCTATGGCCGGCCGCCCGAGTTCGTGTCCGAGATGGGTCCCGTGATCGGCACCCACGCAGGACCAGGGCTGATCGGCGTGACGGCGCTGCGCGACGCGCTGCTCGGCCCCGTCTGACGCGCCCCTGGGGCAGGAGCAGAGCCGGGCGGGGCGAAGAGGTCGCCATGGCGGTCCCCCCGGCACCCACCCCCAGCGCGCCAGTCAAGATCTCCGCGCTGTCGATCCGGGTGATCCTGCGCGTAGTGCTGACGGTGGTGTGCGTCGCGATCGCGCTGTGGCTGCTGTACGTGCTGCGGCGCCCGCTGACGTGGATCTTCATCGCCGGCTTCCTCGCGATCGCGCTCTCGGGGCCGGTCAACTTCCTCTCGCGCAGCATGCGCCGGAGCTTCGCCGTCGCGATCGTCTACATCAGCCTGGTGCTCGTGCCCGTGCTGCTCGCGGCGCTGATGGTGCCACCCGTGGTCGAGCAGCTCAACCTGCTGATTACGAACCTGCCCCAGTACGTCACCGACCTGCAGGAGCTGATCGAGGAGAACGGCCAGCTGCGCGACCTGGAGGAGAACTACAACATCACAGCCGAGCTGCAGAAGCAGGCGAGCTCGCTCCCCGGCCGTGTCGGCGACGCCGCCGGCATCCTCTCCGACATCGGCCTCGGACTGGTCAACTCGATCTTCGCGGGCGTCACGATCATCGTCTTGAGCCTGTTCCTGATCAACTCGGGCCGCGGCTGGCTGGAATGGCTCGCCAAGCGCCAGGGGCCGGATCGCGCGGACTGGTTCGATCGCCTGTTCAACCGGGTCGGCAACGCCGTCGGCAACTACGTCGCCGGAGCGCTCGGCCAGGCGCTCGTCGCCGGTCTGCTGGCCTATGTCGTGCTGCTGATCCTCGGTGTCCCCTACGCCGGCTCGCTCGCCGTCGTGATCTTCCTGCTCGATCTCGTGCCGCTGGTCGGCGCGACGCTGGGCGCGCTGCTCGTCGGCATCATCACGCTCTTCGCCAACTTCCCGACGGCGACGATCGTGTGGGCGATCTGGTCGATCATCTACCAGCAGGTCGAGAACAACATCATCCAACCGCGGATCCAGGCGCGTGCGGTGCAGGTGCACCCGTTCGTGGTGCTCGTGTCGGTCCTGTTCGGCTCGACCCTGTTCGGCGTGCTCGGGGCGCTGCTCGCGATTCCCGTCGCCGCTGCGATCCAGATCTCGATCATCGAGTACAACAACCTCCGCAACCCGCAGAACATCGTCGCGGTGCAGGCGCCGCCAGGGGACACGGAGCCGCCCGAGGCCGCCCCCGCCTGAGACCTACTGGCGGTGCTGCGTGAGGCTGCCGCCGCGCGACCACAGCAGCGTGATGCCGTCTAGCAGCAGGGCAACCGTGGCAAGCAGCAGCACCCATGTCACGATCGCGCCCGACCAGCGAGTCGCAACCAGGCAGAGCGCCGCGACCACGAACGGAAGCCAGATCCGGACCGGATGGCGGGTCAGTAGGGGTCTTCCTCGCGCCCGGTGACCAGCGCACCGAGCGCAGCGATACCGCCGCCGATGACGAAGCCCGCGACGGCCGCGCCGATCAGAAACTGCTGGCGCCGCTTGTTGATCTGCTTGCGCCAGTTCGCCAGCTCGGCCACCTCGGCGCGCAGGCGGTCGACGGCGATCCCCAACTCGGCCCGGTTGGCCTCGATCGAGCGGCGGATCTCCTCGGCGTTGCGCTGCGCAGCCATCAGCGCCTCACCTCCGCAGGCGCCTCACGGGCACCGACCGGCCCGATCGTCTGCGACGCCGGCGATGCCGTCAGCGTCGCCTTGATCAGCTGCGCCTCCTCGATCGCCAGCTCCGGCTTGGGCGGCGTGCCCTTCTTGATCATGCGCTGCGCGACGAAGGCCGCGATCGCACCGAGGATGAGGATCAGCACGCCGGTGATGAGGAAGCCGAGCCAGTAGTTCGTCTCGCTACCGATCACTTCCCAGATTCCCCAGGAGAGCGCATGCAGCAGGTAGATCAGGGCGAAGACGGCGAACACGCCGGCGACGATCCCGAGCACGGCGCCCTTGACCAGCTTGGACACCTTCTCGGTCATCTCGGCCTTGGCCAGCTCTATCTCCTCGCGCACGAGGAGCTGCGCCTTTTCGGTGATCTGCTGGATTGACTGAGCGAGCTCGCTCGTCTGCGGGTCGGTCATCAGCTGGTGATCCTCTTGAGCACGCGGGCGAACAGGAATGCGCCGACAAACGCCGCGGCGAGGTGGCGCTCGGGATTCGGGGGTCCTTCGACGTCCGCACTCGTCTGCTGCGGGTCGAGCTGGGCGCGCGAGCCCGCGGCGGCGGCCGCGGCCGCCTTGGGGTCCGTGCCGATGCCGGCGCCCGGCGAGCTGACGGCGGCGCCGGACACGGTCGAGCCGCGCGACTCCCGCGCCTGTGTGGCGGCGTTGGCCGCTTGCTCACGCGCCCGCTCCGACTCGGCGGCGGCGGCCTGCTTGCGCTCCTCGGCCTCGCGCCGCTTGCGCTCCTTCTTCGACTCTTCCTTCTCGGCGGCGGCGACGGCATCCTGCGCCTTGGCCTCCTCCTCCTCTGCGCGACGCTCGGCGGTGATCGCGATCTCCTCGCGCAACTCGACGCCGCGGGCGTGCGACTCGGTGCGCTGCGCCTGCGCGTCGGCCTCCGCGTCGGAAGCATCGCTCTTCGCGGGTTTCACCGCGGCCGCCTTGTCGGGATCTTCGCTCACTCTGGGGGGTCCTCCCCGAACACGCGCACCCAGATCAGGTGGGCGATCTTGGCCGTCGCAAGCGAAGCGAGCAGGCCGACGCCTGCGAGCAGGCCCGACCACATCAGCCGCTTGACCATGTCGTTGTCGGTCATGGGTTCAGAAGTCTAGGCACCGATGCGGTCGGGATGCGCCTCGAGGCCCTCGCAGATCGTCCCGACGACGAAGTGCTTCGCCCGCTCGTAGTCCTCTTCGCCCTGCTCAAGCAGGCCGAAGATCCAGCCGGTGAGCACCTGTTCGATCGCGCCGTAGAACGCCATCGCGGCGAACTGCGGCGACACGCCGGCGCGGAACGCGCCGTCCGACTGCGCGACGGCGACGATCTCCGCGATGCGGTTGTAGGCCTTGCGGATCTCGGCCAGGTGCGTCTGCCCGAACGTGTTCGCCGCCCGCGTCACCTCGACGATGATCACCTTCATCAGGTCGGGATCGTGACGGTAGGAGTCGACGATGAACGAGGCGATCTCGTACAGCTTGTCGCGCGCGCCGATCGGCTGCCCGTCGATCTCGTCGATCGTGGCGAGCATCAGCTCCCAGCGCTCGAGGAAGAGCGTGTCGAGCACCTCGTCCTTGGACTCGAAGTAGTGGTAGACGAGGCCGTACGCGACGCCCGCCTCGTCCGCGATGTCGGCGACGCGGCAGGTGTGGAAGCCCTGGCGCGCGAACACGCGCACCGCGCCGTCGAGGATCAGGCGGCGCTTGTCGACCGCCGGCGCTCTCACGCGCTGACCTCGGCGGGCCAGCGGTAGGCGGCGCCCTGCCGGTTGGCCAGCGAGGGGAGCTTGGCGCGAATCGCGTCGAGCCGCTCGAAGTCGAGCTCGGCGAGGATCAGCGTCTCGCGATCGGGCGCCTGCGCGAGCACGAGCCCCCAGGGGTCGACGATCATCGAGCGGCCGCCCGCGCGCATGCCCGGAGCGGCCTCGCCGACCTGGTTGGCGGCGATCACGAAGCACTGGTTCTCGATCGCCCGGGCCCGCAGCAGAACCTCCCAGTGGTCACGCGTAGTCGTCTCGGTGAACGCGGCCGGGACGGTCAGCAGCTTCGCGCCGCGGACCGCGAGGATGCGCGCCAGCTCGGGGAAGCGGAGGTCGTAACAGATCGTCAGGCCGACGCCGTTTCCGTCGGCGAGCTCGGACAGCACGATCTCGTCACCCGGAGCCTCGTGCTCGGACTCGCGGTACGTGCGCCCGCCGACCTCGACGTCGAACATGTGGATCTTGCGATAGACCGCCCGGTCCTCGCCGTCGGGGCCGATGTGGACGCAGGTGTTCGCGCCGCGGACCGCACCATCCACCTGCTCGGCGATCGAGCCGGCGACGAGGTCGATGCCCAGCTCGCGTGCCGCGCCGCGCGCCCAGCCGAGCGCGGCGCCGTCGAGCGGCTCCGCACCGGCGGCGGTCTGCTCGGGCGTTCCCAGCACCGGCCACTTCTCCGGCAGCACGACCAGCTCGGCGCCGCGCGCAGCGGCCGCGCGCGTCAACCGGTCGGCCGCTTCGAGGTTGCGGTCGCGATCCGGCGTCGAGCTGAGCTGCACGGCTGCGGCGAGCATGATGTCCTCTCCTCGATCCCGGATTGACTCGTCAGTCAATCCCTCAGTGGCGAGGATACCTGCCGTGCGGATGTACAAGGCCTGGACTTGGATCGGCGCCTTCGGGCCGGAGCTGATGCTGTGCGCGGCGAGCGCGCGCGTCGGTCCGGCGCGGACCGGATGGTGGGCGGTCTGGGACGGCAAGCGCCTGTACGAGCGCACGTTCCGCAGCAGCGGTCGCGTAGCGGTGACGCCGCGGCGCGTCCACGTCGAGGGCGCGCTCGACCTGGTCGTCGAGCCGGGCGTCCCGTGGGCCGTGCGCAGCGGGGCGACCTGGACGCGCAAGCGACCGGCGCGCGTGCACGGCACAGTGCTCGGGCGCACCGTCGACCTGCCCGGCCTGATCGACGAGTCTGCGGGCCGTCACGCCCGCACGCTGTCGTGGTGGTGGAGCGCCGGCGCGGGCGAGCTCGCGGACGGCCGCTCCGTCACGTGGAACCTCGTCGAAGGGCTGCACGATGACGCCGTGAACTCGGAACGCGCGGTGTGGATCGACGGCGTCCCGCATCACGTCGCGCCGCAGCGCTTCCACGGGCTCGAGGGCGTCGGCGACCTGCGCTTCCGCGCGGTAGCGACGCGCTCGCGCAGGGAGAACCTGCTGCTCGTCGCCTCGGACTACGAGCAGCCGTTCGGCGAGTTCTCGGGAGCGCTGCCGGGCGCCGGCGAGCTACGCGCCGGCTGGGGCGTCATGGAGCGCCACCGCGTCCGCTGGTGACTCCTGCTTGCACCGCGACGCCCCGGAGTGATAGTCCTGCCGCCAACTACACACCGGAAGCCGGAGAAACGCTGCCGGGCTTCCAGAAGCGAGGGAGGAAGGATGTCCCGAGGAACTTCTGCATGGCGACGGATGCTTGCCGTGCTCGCGTTGCTCTGCCTGTGGGCGCTGGCCGGCGCATCCGCGCCGGCACACTCGAAAGCCACGCTGAGCTGGGCTGACTGCGGCGAGGCCGACGACGTCGAGTGCGCGACCGCGGTGCTGCCGCGCGACTACGACGGGGGGAGCAGCCGGGTCCGGATCGCGGTCGCCCGTGTGCCCGCGGCCGACGAGGAGAACCGGATCGGGTCGCTGTTCTTCAACTTCGGCGGACCGGGCGCCCCCGCCGCCGAGTACCTCGAAGCGTTCGGGCGCGATCTGTTCCCCGCCGCGCTCACCGACCGCTTCGACATCGTCGCGATGGACCCGCGCGGCGTCGGCCAGAGCACGCCCTCGATCGACTGCCGCGTCAACCAGGAGACGGAGGGCATCTACTCCTCGCCCTTCACGACTCCCTTCAATCTCGACGTCCCGTCGTTGCTGGCCAAGCAGCGCAGCTACGTCGACCGGTGCGTAGACCTCAACGGCGCGATCCTCAGGCACGTCTCGACCGCGAACGTGGCGCGCGACCTCGATCGCATCCGCGCGGCGCTCGGTGAGCGCAAGATCAGCTTCCTGGGCTTCTCGTACGGCACGTTCCTCGGCGCCACCTACGCCTCGCTGTTCCCGCAGCACTACCGGGCGATGGTGCTCGACGGGCCGGTCGACGCGACGTACTACATCAACCGCCCGCTGCAGAGCCTGGCCGAGCAGACGGCGGGCTTCGAGCTCGGCTTCAGTCGCTTCATGCAGGCCTGCGCGCGCGACCAGGATGCCTGCTCGGGCTTCGGCGGCGAGGATCCATGGGCCGCCTTCGACGAGTTGGTCGAGCGGGCCAACGCGAACCCGTTGCCGGCCGCCGGCGTTCCGGATCATCCCGAGCCGGTGAGCGGCGACGACATCATCACGGCGACCCTCTACGACCTCTACAACAAGCGATACTGGGGTGAGATCGCCGCCGCGCTCGCCGACGCGGAGCGGGGGGACGGCTCGTTCATCCGGGCGCTCGTCGACGGGTTCTATGCCCGCCGCGAGGACGGCACGTATGACCCGTTCATCGACCGCTACTTCACGATCGGGGCGAGCGAGCAGCGCTATCCGCGCAAGCTGCGGCCGTATCTCGAGCGCGGCGACGAATCCTGGGCGGAGTTCCCGCACTTCTTCTCCAACTCGGGCTACGTCGAGATCCACTACGGGCTGATCAGGGCGCCGCGCGATCGCGACGCCTACGCAGGTCCGTTCCGGATCCGCGACTCGGCAGAGACCGCGCTCGTCGTCAACACCACGTACGACCCGGCGACCCCGTACCGCGGCGGGCTGCGCCTCGTACGCGACCTCGGCAACGCGCGGATGCTGACCATGCGCGGCGACAACCACACCGCCTACTCGGGCAACTCGCCCTGCATCGACGCGGCCGTCGAGGCCTATCTGCTGACCAAGGAGCTGCCCGCGCAGGGCACCACCTGCCGTCAGGAGGTCCCCTTCGAGCGCTACGTGCCGGAAGGCGCCAACGCCCAGTCGCTCGCGACCGTTGCGGTCAACGAGTTGCTGCGTATCCGCAGGCGCTGAACAGGAAGCGGCTCGCCCACCCGCCTGGTTGTGGCGGGTGGGCGGTCCGGTCACGGCTCACTGTTGATGCGGCGCAGCTGCTCCAGCAGCAGCTTCGAGTGCAGCGCGCCGACCAGCTCGTGCAGTGGAGCGAGACCGGCACGCACGCTCGCCGCGTCGGGGTCGACATCGCCGTGCCGCTCGGCCTCACGCTCGACCAGCGGGCGCAGCGCGTCGCGGTAGCGAACCGTGAGGTCGAGCGCCTGGCCATAGCCGCCCTCGCGCAAGCGGCCGATCGCCGCGATCAGCGCGACGTCGTCGGGGTCATAGCCGTCCTCGTCAGGCGTCAAGATACCGAGCTCGGCGAGCGCGTCGAGCACGTCCACCGGCAGGTCGACCGCGGCGCGCGGAGTGCGCGGCGGGCGGTCGGCCAGCAGCTCCTTGATCCGCCGTAGCGGCAGGTAGCGCTCCTCCTGCAGGCGCTTGACCTGGCGGATTCGCCCGACGTACTCCGGCGGGTACCAGGCCATGTTGCGCGCCGTGCGCACGATCCCGTCGCCCTCTCCAAGCAGGCCCTCGCGCAGGTAATGCTTGATCGTCCCGGCCGATACGCCCGAGGCTTCCGCGAGCTCGGAGATCTTCAGTCCCGGGCGATCGTTCATGCGATCGCTCCTGCCGCCCTCAGCCGCCCGACTCATCCGTCAAGAGTAGGACGTTCTACTCTCTACTCACTCGGACATTGCTGCCGGCGGGCAAGCATCAGGCTCGAGCCGTCCGGGTATCCCGACAGCCAGTAATTCAATCGAAAGGCACCTGAAATGCTCGGAATGATCATCGCGGCGATCGTGATCGGCATCGTCGCCGGTTACCTCGGTCGGCTGCTGCTGCCCGGCCCGGATCCGATGGGCTTCGTCGGCACGGTTGCAATCGGCATCGTCGGGTCGTTGCTCGGGTTCTTCCTCTTCACGTCGGTCCTGGGCATCGGCGACAACGACAAGTTCGACCTCGGCGGCATCATCGGCGCGGTGATCGGCACGATGATCGTGCTCGCGATCTACCGCGCGGTGGCCGGTCGCGGCGACACGCGCAGCGGCACTCCCGGGCGCACCGCCGTTTAGCACTCCCACGGGGAGCACGGGGACAAGGCGGCGGGCTGGGGAGCCCGCCGCCGCTCTTTAACGCCGGCGCCGGGCGGTCGGCTGGGCCATCAGGGCGAGCACGGTGTTGACCGCCGAGATCACCGTCGTCGTCACCGCGACCCGCGGCGCCAGCTGGTGGCGCAGCCCTGCGAGCGCCGCCGACAGCGTGTCGGAGGCATGGATCAGCGGCGCCAGCCGGACCGAGCGCGCGCGTGTCGCAGGGCTGCCGAACAGCAGCTCCGCACCGATCAGCACCGTGCGGATCCCGAACATCCGCAGCGGGTGGATCGGCGCCGGGTTGGCCTCGGGGTCGACGCCCAGCCGGCGCGCGACCTTCGACGGCACGAGCAGCGACGTGGCGCCGAAGAAGAGCCGAGCACAGCCGAGCAGCTGCGGCGCCCTGCCACGCGCCGTTAGCCAGAGATCGCGCATGCAGCCGACCCTAACCTCACGCCCGCCCGCGGGCAACCGGCTCGCGGGGTTGACATCGGCCCGGCCGTCAGAGAGCGTCCGCCACACGGCACGGTCAGGAGAGTCGGATGCAGTCGGAGTACCGCAGCGGGTTGTTCTGGAGGCTGTTCGACGCCGTCTCGCAGGCGCTCGACCGCAGGATCGGGTGGCACCGGCTGCCGACGCCGCTGGGCCTGCTCAGCCTGATCGGCGTGCGCAACATCCTGCGCCGGCGCAACCTGTTCGACACCGAGCAGCTGCCCTCGACCGGCACCGCCGCCGCTGGCGCCGTGGGAGCCGTCGTTCCTGACCGCGCGCTCGGCCGACGGCACCTACAACGACCTCGAGCAGCCCGCGATGGGCCGGGCGGGATCGCGCTTCGGGCGCAACGTGCCGCTCGAGCACACCGAGCGCGAGTCCGCGCACGAGCTGATGTCGCCGAACCCGCGCACGGTCAGCCGCGAGCTGATGACGCGCCACGAGTTCCAGGCGGCGACCGCGCTCAACTCGCTCGTCACGGCCTGGCTGCAGTTCATGATCCGCGACTGGTTCGGTCACGGCAAGGGCCCGGAGGACGACGTCTGGGAGGTCCCGCTGGTGGACTACGACCCGTGGCCGGAGCACCCGATGATCATCCCGCAGACGCCGGCGGACCCGACGCGGCCGCCGGACGCGACGGGCCCGCCGACCTACGTCAACACGGAGACGCACTGGTGGGACGGCTCGCAGCTCTACGGCAATCAGCAAGCGCGACCAGATGTGGCGCCGCACGCAGGTCGACGGCAAGCTGCGGATCCGCCCCGACGGCCGGCTCGACCTGCCCGACGATCCCGCCGCTCGAGCCCGATCGCGGTGCCCGGCTGGTGGCTCGGGCTGAGCATCATGGGGATCCTCTTCGTCGCTCGAGCACAACGCGATCTGCGACCGCTTGAAGGCGGAGTACCCGGCGTGGGACGACGAGCAGCTCTTCCAGCGCGCCCGGCTGATCAACGTCGCGGTGCTGGCGAAGATCCACACGGTCGAGTGGACGCCGGCGGTGATCGGCCACCCGACGACGAAGATCGCGATGCGCGCCAACTGGTGGGGCCTCGCGGGCGAGCGAGCTGACCGAGACGCTTCGGGCGGATCAGCGGCAGCGAGGTGATCAGCGGCATCCCCGGCTCGGAGACCCAGCACTACGGCGTCCCCTACTCGCTGACCGAGGAGTTCACCGCGGTCTACCGCATGCACCCGCTGATCGCCGACGACTGGGCCTTCCGCTCGGCCGCCGACCACCGGCTGATCGAGGAGCTCGCGTTCCGCGACCTGACCGGGCCGCAGACCGAGGAGCTGCACGACCGCATCTCGATCGCCGGACATCCTCTACTCGTTCGGGCACGTCCATCCCGGCGTCAACGTGCTGCACAACTTCCCGCGCGACCTGCAGCACTTCGTGCGGCCCAACGGCAAGCCGCTCGACCTCGCCGCGACCGACATCCTGCGCTCGCGCGAGCTCGGCGTGCCGCGCTACAACGAGTTCCGCCGGCTGCTGCACCTGGAGCCCGCGGAGAGCTTCGAGGACCTGACCGACAACCCGCAGTGGGCGGAGGAGATGCGCCGCGTCTACGGCGACGACATCGAGCGCGTCGACCTCACCGTCGGCATGTTCGCCGAGCCGCTGCCGGAGGGCTTCGCGTTCAGCGACACGGCGTTCCGGATCTTCATCGTGATGGCGTCGCGCCGGCTCAACAGCGACCGCTTCTTCACGCGCGACTTCACGCCGCACGTCTACACGCCGCTCGGGATGCGCTGGATCGAGGAGACCGACATGACGACCGTGATCCTGCGCCACTTCCCGGAGCTCGGGCCGGCGCTGCGCGGCCACGAGAACGCCTTCGAGGCCTGGAACCAAGCCGCGGCATGACGCTCGCGCACCGCCTCCACGATGCGCTCGTGGCGGCGAACACGGTCGGCCGCTACCTCGACCGCCACTACCGCGACACGTTCGACCGGCTGGCGCGGCCGCCGATCGTCGCGGCGGTCCAGGCGCTCATCAACCTGCGCCGCCCGCGCGAGACGGTCGGCCTCGCCGAGGAGCGCATCCTGCCCGGCGAGCCCGAGGCGACGCGCACGATCATCCGCGACCAGGGCGCGTTCATGCGCGCGACGTACGCCAACTCGACCGCGGAGCGGGTCGGCAATACGAAGACCTACGGCGTCGTGCGCGGCAGCTTCGAGGTGCTCCCCGATCTGCCCGAGCGCGTACGCCACGGCGTGTTCGCGACGCCGCGCAGCTTCGACGCCTGGGTGCGCTTCGGCGGTCCGGGACCGCTCTCGCCGCCCGACATGCGCGACAACGGGCTGCTCAGCGTCGGCATCAAGCTGATGGGCGTCGAGGGCGAGAAGCTGCTCGACGACGAGCGCCACACGCAGGACTTCACCGCGCTCAGCTCGCCGACCTTCACGACGCCCGACGTGATCGAGAACGTCAAGCTCCAGCGCCGCCTGCGCCAGGGCCTGCCCGGCTTCTACTTCCTCGACCCGCGCGACCCGCACCTGCTCGACGCGATCATGCAAGGGCTCTACGCCCGCGCGCAGACGAGCCCGCTCGAGGCGACCTACTGGAGCACGGTCCCGTACCTGCTCGGCGAGGGGCAGGCGATGCGCTTCTCGCTGCACCCGCGCCTCTCCGAGCGCACGCCGCTCGCCCGCCGGCCGGCGCCGAACTACCTGCGCCACGCGATGGCGCGCACGCTGGGCGAGCGGGCTGTCGAGCTCGACTTCCGCGTCCAGCTGCAGACCGACGCGCACAGGATGCCGCTCGAGAACGCGTCGGTGATCTGGCCCGAGCGGCTGTCGCCGTCGATCACGGTCGCGCGGCTGCACCTGCCGGTGCAGCGCTTCGACTCACCCGAGCAGCTCGCGTTCGCGCGTTCGCTGTCGTTCCAGCCGTGGCATTCGATCGCCGAGCACCGCCCGCTCGGCAGCCAGAACCGCGCGCGCAAGGCGATCTACTACGAGTTGTCGAAGCTGCGCCAGGAGCTCAACGGCGATCCGCGGGTCGAGCCGGACGGGAGCGAGCGGTTTCCTTGATTCAACGTCAACTACGGCATTAAAGGAGGGTGCGAACCGCCGCCGCGGGTCCGCGGGGCGGCGGTTTCCCGACATTCGACGCTCCGCCGTAGTCGATTGTCGGGAACCTTCCCCTCAGCGGAAGCTTCCCGACTCTCGAAGCTTCGCGGTCATCCATTGTCGGGAAATGACCGCACCCCTCCGGTACCCCACCCCGAACCGACCCCCCTTTACTGCCGCAGTTGACGTTCAGCCCGCCGCGATCGCCCGCACCGCGCTGATCCCCGGCAGGAAGAAGTACGCGCCCCCGCGCACCGACACGAACCGCGGCACGTCCGTGTAGCGCTCGCGCACCGGCTCCGCGGGCACCGTGAACGCGCCCGCTGCTCAGCAGCGGGTCCGGGTTGTCGTAGAGGCCGCCGAAGTGCGCGTTCTCGATCCAGGTGTGCTGGACGAACTCGAACTGGCGCGCGAGGTTGGTGCCGAGGCAGATGAAGTGCAGCCCGCGCGGCTCGTCGCGCCAGGCGTCCTCGACGCCCGCCGTCAGCAGCTCCTCCTGAGCCAGGAAGCGCCCGTACTGGCGGCCGCGGCGCAGCAGCCGGTGGCGCTTGCCGACGTCGATCGAGCGCTGCGAGCCCGGCTGCGGGTCGAGCGAGTCGCGCGGATGGGCACGGCGCACGTGGGCGCCGACCGGGCAGCGGAGCCCGTCGCGGTCGTGCTCGAAGTAGCCGAAGTCGTTGGCGTCGGCGAGCGCGGGGTCGTCGCCGTCGGGCGCGAGCGCGAGCGGCGCGCCGCTCGGCCAGCGGCCGACGAGCTTGGCGGCGAGCCGTAGGCGCGCCGCGGCGTCGGCGCTGCCGTCGCCGCGGGCGCTCGCACGCTCGCAGAAGCTCCAGAAGCCGTGCACGTCCTGGCTGAGCTGGCGCAGCACGAGGAAGCTGCCGTTGCGGCCCAGGTCGGCGGGCGGGCCGTCGGGCAGCAGGCCGTACTCGTTGCGGTAGCCGAGCACGAACTCGCCCGGCTTGATCGTGTCCGGGCCGGGCGCGTCGCCGAGGCCCTCGATCCGCGGCTGCGAGATGCCGTCGCGGAAGCCGAAGTGCTCGCGCGGCGATCAGCGGCGCGGTGTCGAGCTCGCGGACGACGCGCAGGCCGCCGGCGCTCAGCTCGGCCGTCAGCCCGTTGACCGTCGCCTCGAGCCGCGTCGCCGTCGCTCGCGTAGACCAGCAGCAGCACGTGCAGCTCCGCTCCTCCAGGCCCGCCCCAGTCCCAGTGCTCGGGCGCGTTCTCGCCGACGTCGCCGAGCAGCCGCGAGCGGTGCCGGTCGGTCATGCCCGCGACGAACGGCAGCGGGAAGCGCGGCGAGCGTCGCGGCCGGCAGGCCCAGCGCGGCCAGCCCGGCGCGCGTGAAGGCGACGTTGAGCGCCGTCTGCGCCGGGCGCTCGCGCGCGTCGTCGAGCCGGCCGGCGAGCGCGCCGAGCCAGCGCTCGCGCCGACTCCGGACGTTCGATCGCCGCGAGCAGGAAGCGCGCCTCCGGCAGCTTCCCGTAGCCGCGCACGACGAGGCCCTGGATGTCGTCGAGCGCGAGCATCAGAGCCGGCGCAGCCAGGCTTTCGTGTCGGCCGGTCCGAGCGTCCCGAACAGCCCTGAGCGGATGTAGGCGTTGTTGTCGATGTTGCGCGCGGTCAGGTGCGGATAGGCGGAGTAGTAGACCTGCGTCGGGATCTGGCGCCGCCGCAGGTGGTCCTTGAACTCCTGCTCGCGGCGCGCGCCGTCGAAGAAGCAGGAAGCGCGCCCGCGGGAAGCCGACCCCGTTGCTGAACGACGCGTTGAGCCCGAACGAGACCTTGTCGATGAAGTCGTCCATGTAGCTCTCGAGGCTGCCGTCGTAGTTGCTCGTGAAGATCACCCGGCGGCCGCCGTCGAGCACGGTCCAGTGGGCGAAGTGGATCGTCTTGACGCCGGCGAGGTCGGCGCGCGTGAAGACGTGCCGGGCGGCGAGCTCGATCAGGAACAGCACGAGCTTGACGGTGAGCGCGCGGAAGCGACCGGGCTTGACGAGGCCGATCGCGCTGAACTGGTTCTGCGTGGCGCGATCCTCGATCGCCGACAGCCGTTGCGCGTGCTCGAAGTCCGGCCGCAGGTGCGGCGCCGGCTCGCGCCGCTCGTGGATGCGCAGGACGACGACGTAGAACGGCAGCGCGACCAGCACCAGCGGCAGCGCGAGCACCAGCAGCATCGCCATCCCGGCGAAGTGCAGCGCCTCGCCGGCGCGCCAGCGCAGGCTCGGCCGCGGCGCCCGCCGGCGCGCCCAAGCCAGCCCCGGCTCGCCGCGCACGAAGCGCTGGATCGCCGCGCGCACGCCCGCGGCCGTCTCCGGCAGCTCGCCGCGGTTGCGGTCCAGGAACGCCTCGATCGCGCTGCGCAGCTCCTCCTCGCGCGCGGATCTGCTCGACCGTGCGCCCGACCGTGTTGACGTAGTTGGCCTGCGAGGGGATCGCGTGCGCGCGCAGGAACGACGCTCGGCTGCGACCGGCGTCGATAGCCCTCGCACAGGCCGAAGCAGGCGTCGAGGCCGGCGCCGCCCAGGTCGGCGAGCTGCTCGACGTGGCGCGCGAGCGGCGCGTCGAGCTCGGCCATGTAGAGCAGGCTCGCGGGGATCGTGCGCCCGTCGAGGTCGACGTCGTCCTCGAGCAGCACGAGCCGTGCGAAGTGCACGCCGTCGAGCCGCTCGAACGGGATCGGCGGTGCGTCGCCCATCGCCTCGAGTGCCCGGCGCAGCTCCTCGACCCGTCCCGGCAGGACCGCCGCCCGCACTGTCAGCGCCACCTGGTGGGCTCCCCGCCCGCCCTTGCGCACTCGCTCGAGCATCGCCTGCGCAACCTCTCAAACGATGCTCGCGCCGGGGAAATTCTTTCTCCCCGCGAGGCTGCCTCGCCGGTATCTTCGGGCCATGCCGCGGTCAGTTCCCGGGCGCACGCTGGTAGCCGTCAGGTTCGTGCTCGGTGGCGCCTCCTGGTTCACGCCGAAGTTCTTCATCGCCGCGACGGGGCTGGATCCCTTCGCGAACCCCCAGGCGGCGTACTTCTCGCGCCTGTTCGGGGTACGCGACCTGGCGCTCGGCATCGGGCTGGTGGCCACGCGCGGCGACGCGCGGCGGCTCTGGTGGCGGCTCGGGATCATGTGCGATCTCGGCGACGCGGCGGCGGGCGTGCTGTCGGCGCGCAACGGGCAGCTGGCGCCGCGGCGGCGCACGTGGAACGGCCTGCTGGCGTATGCGGGAGTGGTCGGCGCGAGCCTCGGGGCAGCGGCGCTCGTGGACGGCGACGTATGAGCAAGAACGGAGCGTGAGGCAGATGGCAATTGAAGTTGATCGCACGCCGGCCGCCGGGACGGTCGAGCCGATCACGGCCGAGCAGCTGCTCGAGCTGTCGCCGGCGCGGCTCGACGCGCTGTTCCGCGACAGCCAGGCCGGGGCGATCCCGGTCGGCCGCGGCACGGGGACCGTCGTCGCGTTCCCCGGCACCGAGCTGTCCAAGCCGCTCGCGCGCGCGCTCGGCAAGGTCTTCTGGCAGGGCAAGGTCTTCCGGCCCGAGAGCGGCGACCTGAACAACCTCGTCTCGCCGCTCGGCCGGGAGGCGATCCGGGCGGAGGTCTACGAGGGCGAGAGCTGGGTCGACGGCGCGCGCTGCGTCGTGCTCGACTACTCGCGCTCCTCGCGCGTGGCGGGCTGGATCCGCGACGAGATCCGAGAGGTCTCGCCCGGCGTCTACCTCGGCGTCGTCTGGGGCGTGGGACGGCTGTTCGGCGGGCGCCGGCGCGTGCTGCGCTTCGCGCTCGAGTTCCCGGCTCGTTCGTGACCGAGCGCCTGCCGGTCGTCCTGCTGCACGGTTACAGCAACCGCCAGCAGAGCTTCCGGCCGTGGCGCGAGGCGCTGATCGCAAACGGCTACGACCCGACCACGATCCGGCTCGGCGACTACGTCTCGCTCAGCAACGAGATCACGATCAAGGACATCGCCGAGGGGCTCGACCGGGCGCTGCGCGAGGAGGCGGGGCTGAGCGCCGACGAGCCGTTCGACGCGATCGTCCACTCGACCGGCGGCCTCGTGATCCGCGAGTGGCTGGCGACCTACCAGCGGCGCCGGCGGCTCAAGCGCCTGATCGCGCTCGCCCCGGCCAGCTTCGGCAGCCCGCTCGCGCACCGCGGCCAGAGCTGGCTCGCCGCGGTGTTCCGGGGCGAGCGCCAGCTCGGCCCGGACTTCCTCGAGACCGGCCATCAGGTGCTCTTGGGGCTCGAGCTGGCGAGCCGTTACACGTGGGAGCTGGCGCACCGCGACCTGCTGCGCGACGTCGCGATCTACGACGACTCGCCCGACAGCCCGTTCCCGTTCGTGTTCATCGGGCTGAGCGACTACGGCCGGCTCAAGCGGCTGCTGATCGGCGACCCCGGCTCGGACGGGACCGTGCGCTGGGCCGGCGCCGCCATGAACACGCGCAAGATCAGCGTCGACCTCACGCGCGAGCCCGGCGCGAAGGAGGGTGGCCGGTTCGAGATCTGCGACTGGCACAACATCGACGCGCCGCTGGTGCTGCTGCCGGAGCTCAACCACGGGACGATCGTGTCCGAGCCGAGCGATGAGCTCGTCGCGATGGTGCTCGAGGCGCTCGCGGTGACCGACATGCCGGGCTATGAGGCCTGGGGCGAGCGGCACTCATCGCTGACGCGGGACGGCCTCGCGCGCGTCGAGCAGGACCGCTGGCAGCAGTTCGTCGTCCGCGTGATCGACGAGCGCGGCGACCCGGTGCCCGACTACTACGTCGAGCTCGCCGACGAGGACGCGATCCTCGAGGACTTCGCGAGCGACGTGCACGCGTTCACCGCGCGACCCGAGCCTGCGCAGCTTTCACGTCAACCTCTCCAAGCTCGCGCCGGAGCGTCGCGCCTCGCTGCACCTGCGGCTCGGCGCGCGCTCGGGCACGGAGCTGATCGCTTACCACGGGGCCGGGTCGGAGGTCTTCACGCGCGCGGGCACGCCGGCGGATGACGCGCCCGCGAACGGGTGGGATGCGCGCTTCGACCTCACTCCCGCTGCTGCGCGACAGCGAGGTGAAGTTCTTCTTCCCCTACACCACGACGCTCGTCGAGATCACGATCAACCGCGAGCCGCTGCCCGCCGCCGGCGTCAGCGACCTGCTGCGCTTCGTGCGCGACTGACAGGCGCGGGCAGCAGCGGCGCGATCGCATCCGCCAGCGGCTCGACCAGCTGATCGTGCTCGGGCGGGTCGAACGCGGTGATCTCCAGCCCGACGATCGTCGCCGCCGCTGCGAGGCCCGCCAGCAGGGCGCGCAGCTCGTCGAGCTCGAGCCCATCCGGCGCGGGCACGGCGCCGGGCAGGATCGACGGGTCGAGGATGTCGAGGTCGAGGTGCACGAAGACGCGCTCGCCCTGCACCGCAGGGGCGACAGCGTCCGGTGCGACACGGCGCACGCCGGCACGGTCGAGCTCCTCGCGCTCGGCGCGATCGAGGTCGCGCGCGTCGCTGAGCACGACGCGTTCCGGGTCCAGGCCGGCGCCGTGACCGCTCTCCCAGCGCCCGCATGCCGCCGCCAGCGGCATGCCTCCGAGGTAGCCCGAGCCCGTCGTCCCCGGCGTGTTGAAGTCGCCATGCGCGTCGAGCCACACCACGTATGCGTCCGGCTCGCGCGCGGCGACCACGGGCAGCGTCGCGAGCGCGATCGAGCACTGCGACGCGAGCAGGACGGGCGCGCTTGTCGCCGCCGCGGTCGCCGCTGCCGCGAAGCTCTCCGCGCCGTCGCGCAGGTCGTCCTCGAAGCGCTGCTCGCGCGGTGGCCCGGGCTCGCCGACGTGCGCCACCGGCACGCCCAGCCGGCGCGCGAGCGCCGCGCCCAGCAGCCCTGCGCCGCGCACGCCGTGGGGCGTGCGGTCCGAGGTGCGCCCGCGCAGGACGGTGACCGTCACCGGCCCGTCCAGACCGGGTCGCGCCGCTCGAAGAACGCCTTCACGCCCTCCTGCACGTCCTCGGTCGAGAACGCGAGCGTCAGCTGCGACTGGAGGTACTCGAGCGCGTCGGCGAACGCCATGTCCTGCTGGCGATACATCGCGTCCTTTCCCAGCCGCATCAGCACGGGCGACTTCGCGGCCAGCCGCCGCGCCCAGTCCTGCACGACCGCGTCGAACTCGGCTGCGGGCACGACCCGGTTGACGAGCCCGATCCGCTCGGCCTCCTGCGCGCTGATCTGATCGCCCAGCAGCAGCAGCTCGTTCGTCTTCTTGCGCCCGACGTTGCGGTAGATCAGCGCCATGATCATGAACGGGAACACGCCGACGTTGAGCTCGGGCGTGCCGAAGCGCGCATCGTCGCGCGCGACGATCAGGTCGCACGCGAGCGCCAGCCCCAGCGCCCCGGCCAGCACGTGCCCGTTGGCGGCGCACAGCGTCGGCTTGCCGAGCTCGCCGATCGCGCGGAACAGGCGCGGGAACTTCGCGGTCGTCTCGAAGTGCTTGCGGATCAGCGGCACGTCGGCGGCGAAGCCGGCCAGGTCGCCGCCGGACGAGAAGACCTTCTCGTGCGTGGACGTGAGCACGACGCAGCGAACCTCGTCGTCGTCGCGCGCCGCGGCGAACGCGCCCAGCAGGTCGTCGAGCATCTGGTCCGACAGCGCGTTGCGCGTCTCCGGCTGGTCGAGCGCGACCGTGGCGACGCCGGCCCCGGAGTCGTAGCGCAGGGTCTCGTAGGGCATGGCGGGCGGGAGCCTAATGGCTCCCCCGCCGCGCCGAGTGATCGTCCCCTAGCATCGGCCGCCACGACCGCGGGACGCATGCCTCGCGGCCCACCGCACGAGAGGACGACATGGCTGTACTGGACGACAAGGTGGCGATCGTCAGCGGCTCCGCGCGCGGGATCGGGCGCGCGACCGCCGAGTTGCTCTCCGAGCACGGCGCGCGGGTCGTGATCAACGACCTCGACGGCGACGTCGCTGAGCAGACGGCTGCGGAGATCGCCGGCGAGACGGTCGTCTATGCCGGCGACCTGACCAAGGGGGGCAGCCCGGAGGCGCTGGTGCAGACCGCGATCGATGCCTGGGGCCGGCTGGACATCATCGTCAACAACGCCGGCTACACGATCGACGGGGCGATCCACAAGCTCTCCGACGACGCGTTCCAGCGCATGCTCGACATCCACACCGTCGTCCCGTTCCGCGTCATCCGCGCCGCCGCGCCACACCTGCGGGAGCCGGCGAAGCTGGAGCGCGACGAGGGCCGCGAGGTGTTCCGCAAGATCGTCAACGTGTCCTCGATCTCGGGCACGATGGGCAATGCCGGCCAGGCGAATTATGCCGCCGGCAAGGCCGCCGTCGTCGGCTTGACGAAGGCGCTGGCGAAGGAGTGGGGCCAGTTCAAGATCAACGTCAACGCGGTCGCGTTCGGCTTCATCGAGACGCGCCTGACGGCCGCGAAGGTCGACGAGAACCGGATCGAGATCGACGGCGAGCGCGTGCAGCTCGGGATCCCCGAGCAGATGCGCGGCATAGCACCGATGCTGATCCCGCTCGGCCGTACCGGGACGCCCCAGGAGGCCGCCGGCGGCGTCTTCTTCCTCTGCTCGCCATGGTCGAACTTCGTCCACGGCCAGGTGCTGAACATCACCGGTGGGCAGTTCACCGGCATGACGACCTAGAGTTGCCTGGATGCGACTCGTGAAGCCGTCCACCGAGGAGCGCGACACGCCGCGTGGAGTGGTCGGCGGCTCGGAGATCTCACAGGCCACGACCGGGGCGACCAACGTGTTCATGGGTCGCTTCCGGGTGCCCGCCGGCGCGCAGTCGCGGCCGCACTACCACGCCGACTGCGAGAGCGCGCTGTACATGCTCTCCGGCAGCATCGAGATCCAGTACGGCGACCACCTCGAGGAGCGCCTGACCGTCGAGCCGGGCGACATGCTCTACGTGCCGCCGCGTCAGACCCACATCGTGCGCAACCGCTCAGACAGCGAGCCGGCCGAGTACGTGGTCGCGCGCGATTCGCCGACCGAGGACTCCGTCGAGGTGCCCTGGGCCGGCGGCGGCTGAGTGTGCCAACTCCGTCGCGGGTGGCCAGTCTCCGCCCGCACGGGTGGACACTCGGGCGGTGGATCCGAACCGCTGGTACGACGTTGTACATGACATAGATGGGTTTCGTCGTAATCGCTCCGCGGACGAGGCGATTGCGCAGGTCGCATCGAGGCTGGGAGGAGTGCTCGACCAGGCGCAGCTCATAGCGCTGGGGCTGGAACGCGGCGCGATCGAGCACCGAATCCGCGTAGGACGTCTGCGGGCGCTGCATCGCGGCGTTTACGCGGTTGGGCATGAAGCGATCCAGCTGCGAGGGCGGCTCGTCGCGGCGCTGCTCGTCGCCGGCACAGGGGCGGCGCTGAGCCACGGAAGCGCAGCGGCACTTTGGAAGATCATCCCCTCGATGCCGCCGTCCGTCGATGTCACGACAACGAACCGCAGTCGCCGCTCGCGCGACGGCCTGATGTTCCATCGAGCGGAGACCCTCGACACCACGACCCTCCACACCCTCCCATCACCACCCCTATCCGCACGCTGCAAGACCTCGCCGCCACCCGCCCGAGACCCGAAGTCGAGCGCGCCTGCAGCGAGGCGCTGGTCCAGCGCCCCGTCACCGCAGAGCAACTCGCAAGCCAGCACGGCCGCGGCGCCGCCGTACTCGCCCGGATCGCCACCGACGGAGTCGCCCCGACCCGCTCGGACCTCGAGCGCCGCTTCCTCAAGGCGGTGCTGAAAGCCGGCCTCCCCCGCCCGGAGGTCAACACGCAGATGAAGCGCCACGAGATCGACTTCCTCTGGCCCGCACAGCGGCTCATCGCCGAAGTCGACGGCTGGCAGTTCCACGGCCACCGGCTTGCCTTCGAGCGCGACCGCGTCCGTGACGCAGAGCTGCAACTGCTCGGCTACGCCGTGGTGCGCTTCACCTGGCGCCGGCTGCGCGACGAGCCGGCAAGCGTGACGAGTCGCATCGCCGGGTTCCTCAACCGTCCAGCGCTGAGTAGAGCGTCCTGATGCGAGCGAAGATCTCGTTGGCCACGGCCTGCTGCTGATCGCGCGTCGGGTCGGACACCTGCGGCCAGCGGATCGCGTCGCCATAGCTCACGCGCACCTTCGGGAACTGGGCCCGCTTCCAGTTGCGCACCTGCGCCGAGCCGTGGATCGCCGTCGGCACGACCGGCGCGCCGGACTCCAGCGCGAGCCGCCCGATCCCGCGCTTGGGCAGATCGGACAGCGTGCCCGTGCGCGAGCGGCCGCCCTCGCAGTACATGACGATCGCGCCGCCGCGCGCGAGGATCCCGTTCGCCGTGACGAACGCGTCCTCGTCCTGGTAGCCGCGCCGCACGGGGAAGACGCCGCCGTGCGTGTAGACCCACTGCAGTGGCGGCACGAACAACTGCGACTTGGCCATGAAGCGCACGCGCCGGCGCACGAACGCGCCGGCGAAGAAGTGGTCCATGAAGGAGAAGTGGTTCGGCGCGAGGATCACGGGGCCGGACGGCGGCACCTTCTCCGCCCCGCTGCCGCGCGCACGGAAGAACGTCCAGGCGTACATCGACGTGATCAGGCGCACGACCTCGTAGACCCAGTCAGGATCGCGCGTGCGCGAGCGCTCGTGAAAGCGGTCGAAGTACTCCTTCGGGCGCGGGTCCTTGTAGACCTGCGCCCGGATCGGCGCCAGCTCGGGCGGCGTCGCGGCCATGGCGGGAATTTACCCTCCGGTCGCGCGGTTATCGTCCCGGCCGAGGAGAGTCCGAGCCGAGGAGCAGCGCAAAGTGCCGAACGTCGAGGCCCACATCACGGGCACCGTGTGGAAGATCGAGGTCAAGGTCGGCGACGCGGTGGAGGAGGGCGACACGGTGCTGATCCTCGAGTCGATGAAGATGGAGATGCCCGTCGAGGCAGAGGACGGCGGCACGGTCGCAGAGATCCGCTGCGAGGAGGGCCAGGCGGTCTCCGAGGGCGAGACGCTGGTCGTGCTCGAGTAGGCCGGCGCGTAACAATGGAGCGGTGCGCAGGCTCGTCCTCGCTCTCCTGATCCTCGTCGTCGCCCCGGCGCCGGCCGGCGCGATGCCGGCCGACGGCCCCATCCTCGTCACGGCGCCCGCAGTCGATCCACCGATCGCCTGGCGCTCGTCGCGCGCGGTCGGCAAGCCGTTCGCGGGACGGCTCGTCCGCGGCGTGCAGCTGCCCGCCGAGGGGCGCGACTTCTGGACCTACGACTGGGGCACGCAGCTGACGCCGAACCGGCCGTGGCGGCGCTGGGGCACCGATCGTCTCGTCAGCACGCTGCTGCGCGTGATCGGCGAGTACCGCGCCGCCAACCCATACGCGCCGCGCGTCGGCATCGCCGACCTCTCGCGCACACGCGGCGGCCGCTTCGGGGCGAACTTCGGCGGGCTCGGCCACGCGTCGCACCAGAACGGGCTCGACGTGGACATCCTCTACCCGCGCCTGGACGGGCTGCAGTGGATCGCGACCTGGCCGGGGCTGGTGGACCGCACGCTCTCGCAGGATCTCGTCGACCGCTTCGTCGCAGCCGGGGCGCAGTACGTCTTCACGGGCCCGCGGCTGGCGTTGCGTGGGCCGCGCAAGGTGGTCGTCCGGCTCAGGCACCACGACGACCACATGCACGTGCGCATCTGCTGAGCCGTCCGGCGCCCTTCGTAGGGTGCCCGCCATGCCGCCGCTCATCACCCGCGAGGAAGCGCTCCGGCTCGGCGAGCTCGAGGACCGCGCCGAGATCGAGGCGCTGGTCGAGCGCGCGTGGCACGCACGCGTGCAGCGCTTCGAGGACTCGACCGACATGTGCTCGCTGGTCAACGCCAAGTCGGGCGGCTGCGCCGAGGACTGCGGTTTCTGCGCCCAGTCGCGCTTCGCCGAGGCCGAGACGCCGATGCACGCGATGATGTCGGCCGAGCAGATCCTCGAGCACGCGCAGGCGGCGGAAGCCGCCGGGGCGCACCGGTTCTGCATGGTCACGCAGGGCCAAGGGCTCTCCAAGCGGGACTTCGAGGCGATCCTGGCAGGCGCCCGGCTGGTCGCCGAGCGGACCAACCTCAAGCGCTGCGCCTCTGTCGGGCACATGAGCGTCAAGCGCGCCAAGCAGCTCAAGGATGCGGGCATCCAGCGCGTGCACCACAACGTCGAGACCGCGCGCTCGTACTACCCGGAGGTCTCATCGACGGTGCAGTACGAGGGCCGCCTGCGCACGATCGAGGCGGTACGCGAGGCCGGGCTGGAGACCTGCGTCGGAGGCATCCTGAACCTCGGCGAGACGCGCGCGCAGCGCGTCGAGATGGCGTTCGAGCTGGCGGCGATCGACCCGACCTCGGTGCCGATCAACCTGCTCAACCCGCGTCCCGGGACCAAGTTCGGCGACCGCGACCACATGGATCCGTGGGAGGCGGTCAAGTGGATCGCGATCTTCCGCCTGATCCTGCCTGAGGCACTGTTCCGCCTCTGCGGCGGTCGCACCGAGAACCTGGCCGACCTGCAGCGGATGGCCGTGCGCGCCGGGATCAATGGCGTGATGCTCGGCAACTTCCTCACCACGCTCGGCAACCTGCCCGAGGAGGACCACGCGATGTTCGAGGAGCAGGGGCTCAACATCGCGCGCCAGCCCGACAACGGCGCCAACCCGCGGCCCGACAACCGCGCCGGCTGGCTCGCCGGCGAGACGCCCGACCTGGTGGCCGAGCACATCGCCGCGGCTGAGCCCGCGCTGAGCGTGACGCTGTGGGATCCGTCCGCGCAGTTGCGCTACCGCAAGAAGTCCGCCGTTCCCCTCAGGCCCGATCAGGCGAGCAATGCCTGGCCGGTTCGAGCCGCGTAGACAAGGAGCCAGATGCTGGATCTGCAGGACCGATTGGACGAGCTCAAAGGGCTCGGCCTCTATCGCCGCATGCGCATGGTGAGCGGTCCGCAGGGGCCGCACGTGGTCCTCGACGGCAAGCCGGTGCTGCTGCTGTGCTCGAACAACTACCTCGGCCTCGCCGATCACCCGCGCGTGCGCGAGGCGGCCGCGGACGCGGCGCTGCGCTGGGGCGCCGGCGCGGGCGCCTCGCGGCTCGTGTCGGGAAACATGACGCTGCACCGGCGGTTGGAGGAGCGGCTCGCGGCGTTCAAGGGAACGCAGACCGCACTGCTCTTCGGCTCGGGCTACCTCGCCAACATCGGTGTCGTGCCGGCGCTGGCGCGCCGTGGCGAGATCGTCTTCTCCGATGAGCTCAATCACGCCTCGATCATCGACGGCTGCCGGCTGTCGGGCGCCGAGACGTTCGTCTACCGCCACGCCGACGTCGATCACCTCGCCTGGGGACTGCGCAACGCCGACGGCCGCGGCGCGCTGATCGTGACCGACGGCGTCTTCTCGATGGACGGCGACGTCGCGCCGCTCGAGCAGATCGTCGAGCTGGCGCGCCGGCACGACGTGCGCGTGCTGGTCGACGACGCGCATGGGACCGGCACGCTGGGCCCGGGCGGCCGCGGCGCCGTGGCCGATGCAGGGCTCGAGGGCGAGATCGACGTGATCGTCGGGACGCTCGGCAAGGCGCTCGGCTCGTATGGCGCGTTCGTCGCATGTGACGGCGCGCTCGCGCGCTATCTCATCAACAGCGCCCGCGCGCTGATCTTCTCCACGGGGCTGCCGCCCGCGGCCGCTGCGGCCGCGATCGCCGCACTCGAGCTGATCGCGGACCAGCCGCGACGCGTCGAGCGGCTCGCGGACAATGCCGACACGCTGCGTGCGGCGCTGGCGCGCGAGGGCTTTGACGTCGCGGGATCGGAGACGCAGATCGTGCCGCTGATCGTCGGCGACGCCGGCCTGGCGATGCGGATCTGCGAGGCGGCGCTCGAGCGTGGCGTGTTCGCGCAGGCGATCCGGCCGCCGACCGTACCCCACGGCACCTCGCGGCTGCGGTTGGCGGTGATGGCCTCGCACACGCGCGCCGAGCTGCGCGAGGCGGCGCGGGTGATCGCCCAGGCGGCGCTGCAGAATGGCCTGCGGCCGTCTGCCACGCTCCCGATGGCTGCCGCGCAGACCGCCGCCCCGGCGGGACCGTCGAGCGTGTTCGACGGCGACGCGGAGGAGCGCCTGCCGAAGGCGGCGTGACCACGCCGGGCGTGACGGCTCCGACCGGCGGCGTGACCACGCCGGGCGCGGCGGCCCAGACCGGCGGCGTGGCCACTCCGGGCGCGGCGGCTCCGACCGGCGGCGGGATCAGCCCGAGCGGGCCAAGGCGCTGATGCGCGGGCTCTTCGTCACCGGGACCGACACGGGCGTCGGCAAGACCGTGGTCGCGGGCGCGATCGTCGCCGCGCTGCGGGCGGGTGGTGAGCGGGTCACGGCATTCAAGCCGGTCGTGACGGGGATGGACGAGGCCACCGAGCCGGGCTGGCCGCGCGATCACGAGCTGCTCGCCGCGGCGGCCGGCGCTTCCGCGGAAGCGGTCGCGCCGCACCTGTTCGGACCGCCGGTGTCGCCGCATCTCGCGGCGGAGCTGGCCGGTGTCGAGCTCGACCTCGACGCGCTGGTCGTGGCGGCGAGCGCGGCCGCCGCCGAGGCCGGCGCGAGCACGCTGATCGTCGAGGGCGTCGGCGGCCTGCTCGTTCCGCTCACGCCACGACACAGCGTGCGCGACCTCGCCGTCGCGCTCGGCTTCCCGCTGGTCGTGGCGGCCCGGCCCGGACTCGGCACGATCAATCACACGCTGCTCACGCTCGCGGCGGCGCGTGCCGCGGGCCTGTCCGTCGCCGGTGTCGTGATGACGCCGTGGCCGGAGCGGCCTGGCGTGATGGAGCGCTCCAACCGCGCGACTGTCGCGCGGCTCGGCGCGGTCGCCGTCGCGACGCTGCCGCCACTGCCGGACGGCTCGCCGCAGTCGCTGGCGGCCGGCGGCGCTTCGCTGCCGCTGGCCGCTTGGCTGGGCTAGCGACTGAGCCGCGCCGCCACTCTCGGATTCACCCCTCGAGGCCGCCGTTCGCCGGCGCCACACGGCGGCCCTTAGTCTGGCGCCCATGACCGAACCCTCGATGACCGGGCGCTGCCTCTGCGGCGGGGTGCGCTTCGAGCTGGCCGAGCCGGCACGCGCCGCCGGCTACTGCCACTGCACACGCTGCCAGCGCCGCACCGGGACCGCAGCGGCGGCGTCGGCGGCGATCGACGGAAACGGCCTCCGGATCGTGCAGGGCGAACAGCTCGTCAAGGCCTGGCGCCATCCGGACGGCGGCTTCGAGAAGTGCTTCTGCCGCGAGTGCGGCGCGCACCTGTTCAGCCGCAACCCCGACGACCCCGCACAGGCCGGCGTGCGCATGTCGGCGTTCGACGGCGATCCCGGCGTGCGGCCGAGCTGGCGCGCGTTCGTCGCCTACGCGGCCGAATGGGAGCCGATCCCGGACGACGGGCTACCGCGCTATAGCGAGGGCAGGCCACGCAACGCCTGAGTAGCCCGCCTGACGCGGTGCGACGACATGCGCGGCGGGAAGCGAAGAGGTCCCTCACCGCACCGACGAGCGCCGCGGTTCCGACCGGCCGCGGCAATAGCTTGCGGGCATGGACACCGCCGCACTCGCCGCGCTCGACCGCAGACACCTCTGGCACCCGTTCACGCAGCAGCGCGGCTGGGAGCAGGAGCCGCCTGTGATGGTCGAGCATGCCGCGGGCTGCACGCTCTACGACACCGACGGCAACGCGTACATCGACGGCGTCTCGTCGCTCTGGTGCACGGTCCACGGCCACCGCCACCCCGTGATCGACGCGGCGATCCGGGCCCAGCTCGACCGCGTCGCGCACTCGACGATGCTCGGCCTCTCGCATCCGGGAGCGGCCGAGCTGGCGGCGCGCCTGGCCGCGATCGCGCCGGCGGGGCTTGAGCGCGTGTTCTTCTCCGACAATGGCTCCACCGCCGCCGAGGTGGCGGTCAAGATGGCCTACCAGTACTGGCAGCTGCGCGGTGAGACCGAGCGCACCGAGTTCGTCTGCCTGCGCGATGCGTATCACGGCGACACGATCGGGTCGGTCTCCGTCGGCGGGATCGACTTGTTCCACGCGACCTTCCGCAAGCTGCTGTTCGAGACGCACCATGCCGAGCCCGGCGACGCCGGCGACATGCGCCGGTTGCTGCAGGCACACGGCGAGCGCGTCGCAGCGGTCGTCGTCGAGCCGCTGGTGCAGGGCGCGGCGGGGATGATCGTGCACCCGCGCGGCTACCTGCGCGCGGTGCGCGACTTGTGCGACGAGTTCGGCGTGCTGCTCGTGTGCGACGAGGTAGCCGTCGGCTTCGGCCGCACGGGAACGATGTTCGCGTGCGAGCAGGAGGACGTCGCGCCCGACCTGATGTGCGTCGCCAAGGGCACCACGGGCGGCTACCTGCCACTCGCGGCGACGCTCACGACCGAGGCGGTCTACGCGGCGTTCCTGGGCGAGCACCACGAGCGCAGGACGTTCTTCCACGGCCACACCTACACGGGCAACCCGCTGGCCTGCGCGGCCGCGCTGGCGACGCTCGACGTGTTCGAATCCGAGCGCACGCTCGAGCGGCTGGCTCCGAAGATCGAGCTGCTCGGCGCGCTGCTCGACGAGCTCGTCGCACCACTCGCGACCGTCGCGGAGGTGCGCCGCCGCGGCTTCATGACCGGGATCGAGCTGACCGCGTTCCCGGCGCAGGCGCGCATGGGTCACCAGGTGACGCTGGCGGCCCGCCGTCGCGGCGCGATCGTGCGCCCGCTCGGCGACGTCGTCGTCCTGATGCCGCCGCTCTCGATCGAGCCCGACGAGCTGACGCGACTGGTCGAGATCACCGCGGCCGCGATCGCGGAGGCGACCGGCGCGGGCGCGATCGACCGCCTGGCCGCCTAGCCACTAGCCCTCGTAGGGGCTGAAGTCCACCTTGCGCGCCCCGCAGACGGGGCAGTACCAGTCCTCGGGGATGTCGGTGAACGCGGTCCCGGCGGGATCCCGCCGTCGGGATCACCCTCTGCGGGATCGTAGATGAACCCGCACGACTCGCACATCCACTGTTGAACGGATTCGGTGGTCATGCCAGAGAGCCTAGTATCGGCCTCCGAATGGAGGTCGATCGTCTAGCGCCGGGCGACGAGCTGAACACCGGCCCGCCGACCGTCCCGCGCCAAGCGGCGAGCGTGATCGTCCTGCGCGAGTCCGGTGCGGGCATGGAGGTGCTGCTGCTGCGGCGCAATCCCGCCGCGCGGTTCGTCGGCGGGGCGTGGGTCTTCCCCGGCGGTGCGATCGACGCGCACGAGGGTGACGGCGAGCACTCGCAGCGTGCTGGCCGCCGTGCGCGAGGTCGAGGAGGAGGCGGGGCTGCGCCTGCCCGACCCCGCCTTGCTCGTCAGGTTCTCGCGTTGGATCACGCCGCCGCAGTACGCGATCCGCTTCGATACCCACTTCTTCCTCGCCGTCGCGCCGCCCGGCCAGGAGGCGCGCGCCGACGGCGACGAGATGGTCGACCTGGCCTGGCACACGCCGGCAGGTGCGCTCGCGGCGCACCGGCGCCACGAGCTCGAGCTCGTCTTCCCCACCTACAAGCAGCTCGAGCAACTGTCCGGCTTCGACTCGGTCGCGGCGCTGCTCGAGTGGGCCGGCGACCGCGAGGTCGTCGCGGTCGAGCCGCAGCTCCAGATCACCGGTGAGACGGCGCGGATCGTCCTTCCTCCGCTACGCGTCGAGTAAGTCGAGCGCCGCGCCGACCACCGACTCGGCATCGATCTGGTGGTGCTCGTAGAGCTCCTCGAGATCGCCCGACTGGCCGAAGCGATGCACGCCGAGGCAGGCGATCCGGCCACCGAGGAACGCGAGCGTGTGCGGGTGCCCGTCGACCAGCGCCACGATCGGGACGTCGTGCGCGAAGAGGCGTGCGAGCGTGCCCGGATCGCCCTCGCCCAGCCCCGCGCGCGCCTGGAAGGAGCGGAACAGCAGGTCCGCGCTGGTGATGCACACGACCTCGGCCGCGATGCCGGCCTCGTCCGCGAGCATGTCTGCCGCCTGAACCGCCTCGGGCACCAGCGCTCCCATCACCGCGATCGCCACCTGCGCGTACTGCTCCGGGCGCAACACGTAGCCGCCGGCGATCGCCTGCTCGCGCGTGCCGTTGTGGAGCCCCTGGTCGAGCGGCCGCGTCGAGAGCCGCAGGTAGGCCGCCTCTCCTCCCGGGCGCCCGAGCCGCGACAACGCGTGCAGCATGATCCACTCGAGGTCCTGCGCGAACGCCGGCTCGTAGGCGACGCAGCCGGGCTGCTCGATCCCGATCGACGGCGTGATGACGGACTGGTGCGCGCCGCCCTCGGGCCCCAGCGTCACGCCGCTCGGCGTGCCGACAAGAATCGACTGGCCGCCCGCGTAGATCCCGAACGACCACGGCTCGAGCGCGCGCGCGACGAACGGGTCGTAGATCGTGCCGACCGGCAGCAGCGGCTGGCCGGCGCGCGACCACGTCGCGCCGAGCTCGCCCAGCAGCCCGACCAGGTTGACCTCCGCGATCCCGAGCTCGATGTGGCGGCCATGGTCGGACTCGCGCCAGCGCACGAGCGTGTCGGTGTCGTCGGCGAACCAGTCCGGCCGGTCGCCCAATGACCAGATGCCCGCCTTGTTGATCCAGCCGCCGAGGTTCGTCGAGGTGCCGACGTCGGGCGAGACGGTCACCACGCGCGCGGCAACCGCGGGCGCCTCGCGCTCGAGGTCGACGAAGAAGCGCCCGAACGCCTGCTGCGTCGAGGCCGAGCCGCGATGCTCGCGGCCGAGCGTGGCCGGCACCGCGGGTGGGTCGACCGCGAGGTGCGGCGGCGCCTCGCGCTCGAGCCGGCGCGCGGTCGCCCGGCACAGCTCGGCGGCGGCGCTGCCCTGCGCGAACGGCGCCCACGGGTCTGACGGGTCGGCGCCGACCTGCTCGCCCAGCGCCGCGTACTGCGACTCGGACAGCAGCGCCGAGTGGTTGGCGGGATGGCCCTCGGTCGGCAGCGTCCAGCCCTTGATCGTGTAGGCGAAGACGACGCTCGGCCGGTCGCGCACGGCAAAGGCCTGGCGGTAGCCGTCGATCAGCGCGCCGAGGTCGTGGCCGCCGAGATCGCGGAACGTCGCCAGCAGCGCGGCGTCGTCGAGATCGCCGGTGTCGAGCTCGAGCCGCTCGCGCAGCTCGCCCGCGGGCGCGCGCAGCAGCCGCTGGTACTCCTCGTTGGGCATCAGGTCGATGCGCCTGCGCAGCTCCGGGCGCGCCGCGAGCAGCGGCCCGTACTTGACCATCACGCAGTGCCAGCCGGCCGCCTCGAACATCGCCTGCAGCCGGCCCGCCGCGATGTCGGGCACGACGCGGTCGAGCGACTGGCGGTTGAGGTCGACGACCCACATGACCTCGCCGAGCTTGCTCACCATCGGGTCGGCGATCGCCTCCCAGCACGCGCCCTCGTCGAGCTCGGCGTCGCCGATCAGCGCGATCTGGCGTCCGCCGGGCGGCACGTCGAAGTGACCCGCGACGTAGCGCTGCGCGATCGCGCCCCAGACGGGAGCCGTCGCGCCGAGCCCGACCGACCCGGTCGAGTAGTCGACGGGGTCCGGGTCCTTGGTGCGCGACGGGTAAGACTGCAATCCGCCGAACTGGCGCAGCGTGGTCAGGTAGGAGCGGTCGAGCCGCCCGAGGACGTAATTGAGCGCGTGCAGGACAGGCGACGCGTGCGGCTTCACGCTGACGCGGTCGGGCGCCTCGAGCACGCCGAACCAGAGCGCGGTCATCAGCGAGACCATCGACGCGCTCGACGCCTGGTGGCCGCCGACCTTGATGCCCGACGGCGTCTCGCGCACGCGGTTGGCGTGGTGGACGATCGACGCCGCGAGCCACAGCACGCGGCGTTGCACCTCGTCGAGGACCTCGAGGTCGAGCTCCGGCTGCGACGCGGTCGGCGTTGCCACTGAGCGGGAGCGTAGCCGGGGCGAGGGTGCGACCATGAGGGCGATGGAGGAGCGCGTCCGCGTCGACAAGTGGCTCTGGGCGGCGCGCATCGTCAAGACCCGCGCGCTGGCCGTCGACGCGCTCAAGGGCGGCCGCGTCGACGTCAACGGCGAGCGCGCGAAGCCGAGCAGGGAGGTCCGCGCGGGCGATCGGATCGACTTCAGCAACGGCCCGCTCCGGCTCTCGCTCGTGGTGCGCGCGACGGCGACCCAGCGCGGCCCGGCGAGCGTCGCGGCGCTGCTCTACGACGAGACCGCCGAGAGCATCGAGGCACGTGAGCGGCTGGCGGCCGAGCGCCGGCTAGAGCGCGCTTCCGGCGCCCGCGCGGGCGGCCGGCCGACCAAGCGCGACCGGCGCCGCCTCGACGCCTCCCGCCGCGCGCGCTAGCGCGTCCAGTCGGGGTACGCCGCGTCCTCGACGAGCAGCTTCGACTTGCCCTCGCCGCCGTAGGGCAGGCTGAGCACGTCGTGCGCGGCGCCCGGGTCGGCGCCGCCGCTGTGGGCGAGGATCCGCTTGCCGTTGGCGGAGATGTCGAAGCCGACGATCCCCGTCTCGAAGTCCGTCGAGAGCGCGCGCGTCTTGCCGTTGCGCGTCACCACGGTGAAGCCGACCTGGGTGTCCTGGCCGCTGAACACGGCCAGCAGCCGCCGGCCGTCGGCGGAGATCTCCAGCGGCACGAGGCCGCTGACCAGCGGCGGGATCGTCAGCGTGGTGAGCTGGCGCAGCGCCCCGCCGGCGGTGGGCGGAAGCGACCAGAGGTTGAATGCGGGCGCATCGTCCCTGCGCGGGCGGAAGCGGTCGAAGACGATCTCCGAGGGACCCCAGACGGGGTTCATCGCGCGCCCGATGTCGGTGATCCGGACGAGCTTCGAGCCTCCCAGCGCCGGGCCGGTGTAGAGGTCGCTGGGCGCCTGGAAGCGGTCCTTGGTCGCCTTGCCCACGACGATGCGCGCCGAGTCGGGCGAGAACGAGTAGCCGCGGATCTCGCCGCTGGCGGCGACGCGCACCTTGTCGGACGCGATGTCGTAGACGCGCAGGCGCTTGCCGGCCGCGATCGCGCCCAGCTTGCTCGAGTCGGCCGAGAAGCGCAGCGAGCCGATCGAGCGCGACCGCATCACGAGCCGCTGCGACCCGGCGTCGAGCCGCAACAGCACGACCCCGTCCATCTGCGAGCGGGCGCCGCGAATAGTCACGAAGGCGACCCAGCGCCCGTCGGGCGAGATCGTGGGCGCCCGGCCGATGCCGATCCGGCGCGGGTCCTTGCCGCGATCGTCGGCGACGTAGATGACCGGCTCGGCCCCGCCGGCGTTCTTGACGTAAACGAGCTTGGCCTGCGCCGGTGCCGCCCAGACGGCCGCGACGAAGAGGGCGGCGAGGATCACGGTCGTGCGCATGCGCATCAGAACACGTTCGACGACGAAAGGTTCCGCCCTGCGCCGCCGGCCTCCCCCACCGGCTCGGCGGCGCCCGACGCCGCCGAGCGCTGTGCGGCGGCCCACAGCTCGTGGCTGACGAGCGCCTCCTCGGGCGTGACGCAGCCGAGCCGGTCACCGAGCGCGCCGGCGCGCTCGGCCAGGAACGCCGCCCACATCTGCAGGATCGCGTCGGAGAAGCCGAACTCGAAGATCGGCCCCGTCACCGTCGCGAACGCCGACTGGCTGCCCGTCTCGAGGCGCTCCCACAGCTGGCGCCCGTCGCGCAGCGCGAAGCGGTGCACCGCCTTCGGGCTCGCGGTCGAGAAGTCGACGCCGCCGTCCATGCCGAGCGCGCGCAAGCGCCACGTGTTGGTCTCTCCCGGCGCGATCCGCTTCGTCTCGAGCGTCAACGGAAAGCCGCCCGCGTCGACGTGCAGCGTCGCGTTGTCCCAGGTGTCGCACGCGACCGGCTCGCCGTCCGGCCCCGGCCGCTCGGTGACGATGTCCTGCAGCACCGCATACACGGTACGCGGGCGCCAGCCGAGCCGCAGCGGCAGGTGCACGACGTGCATCCCGAGATCCCCCATGACGCCGATCTCACCGCACAGGTCGGCCCGGCGCTTCCAGTTGATCGGCTTGGCTCGATCGAGGTCGCTCGAGTGCAGGAACGCGTGCCGCGCCTCGATCATCTGGCCGAGCGCCCCCGAGCGGATCTCCTCGTAGGCGAGCTGGGCGCCGGGGAAGTAGGGCATCTCGCTCGAGCAGCGCGCGAACACGCCCGGGCTGCTCGCGCAGCGCCGCCACGATCCGCCGTGCCGCCGCGAGGTCGATCCCGAACGGCTTCTCGCCGAGGAAGTCCTTGCCGGCCGCGATCGCGTCGAGGTAGAGCTGCTCGTGCAGGTGGTGCGGCACGGCGAGATAGAGCACGTCCAGGTCCGGGTCGTCGAGCAGGCGCCGGCGGTCGCCGGTCAGCGTCCGCACCGTCGCGATCCGCTCGAACCACGCGAGCGCCTCGGCGCTGGGGTCGCAGACCGCCTCCAGTCGCGGCTGCACCGGGTGTTCCGACAGCGCCGCCCAGCGCCCGATCGCGGCCGCCAGCTCGCGGCCCATCAGGCCGCCGCCGACGATCCCGATCCGGACGGTCGTCATCGCGCGGCGAGCGACTCCAGCGCCTGCTCGGGACTGGCGTCCTCGTGCACGACCGCCATCAGCGCGCGCGTCATCCCGGCCGGGCTGTCGTGCTGGATCACGTTGCGCCCGTAGACGATCCCCGCCGCGCCCTGGCTCGAGCACCGCGTGCGTGCGCTCGAGGATCTCGCGGTCGCTCACGCGACCGCCGCCGCGCACGAGCAGCGGCACCCGCGCGACGGTCACGACGCGGTGGTAGTCGGACAGGTCGGTCGTCGGGTCGGCCTTGATCACGTCGGCGCCCAGCTCGACCGCCTGGCGCACGAGCCCGCAGATGCGGTCGACGTCGCCGCTCGAGTCATAGCCGCTGGCCCCGGCGTCGAACGCGAGCGGCTCGACCATCAGCGGCATCGCGGCGCGGTCGCAGGCCGCGCGCAGCCGGCCGATCGCCTCGACGCAGTCGCGCCGCAAGCCCGGCCGGCCCGGCACGTCGAGCAGGTTGATCACGACGCAAGCCGCGTCGAGCCGCACCGCATGGCCGACGGGGTCGTCGATCATCACGGTCCAGGCCTCATCGGGCGGCTCGGGGCCGTAGATGTTCGGCGTGTCGGTGCGCAGCACGAGCGCCGGCTTGTCGCGCCCGCGATGGCGCTGGAGCAGGTCGGCCTGGCCGACGCTGAGCTGGATCGCGTCGGGCGCGGCGTCGACGAGCGTGTCGATCGCCGCCTCCATGTCCTCGATCCCGGCGAGGAAGGCGGGCTCGCCGGGGAAGCCGTGGTCGACCGCGACGTCGAAGCAGCGACCCGAGTGGGCGTGGAACAGGCGATTGAGCCGATATTGCTTCAAGGTCCTCCTCTGGACGGGCCGGAGATGGTATGCCGCTGCGCATGCTGATCGCCGGCCCGAACCTGACCATCGACCGCACCGCCACGATCGCCGAGCTGCGACCCGGCGAGGTGCTGCGCTGCGAGCGCGTCGTCGTGACCCCCGGGGGCAAGGGCCTCAACGTCGCCCGCGCCGCGCGCGCGCTCGGCGTGCCCGCGCTGCTCGTCGGCTTCGTACCGGGCGCGACCGGGCGCGCCGGGGCGGCGCTGATCGAGCGCGAGGGCATAGCGCTGCGGGCGGTCCCGTGCGCCGGCGAGCTGCGCTCGACCGCGATCGTGATCGAGCACGGCGGGCGCACGACGGTGCTCAACGAGCCCGGCCCGCAGGTGACGCCGGCGGACTGGCGGGCGCTCGAGGACGCGGTCGCGGCCGCGCTGCCCGAGCACGGAGTGCTCGTCTGCTCGGGCAGCGTGCCGCCGGGCAGCCCGGACGACGCCTACGCGCGGCTCGCGACGATCGCCGTGGGC
Source organism: uncultured Solirubrobacteraceae bacterium (assembly GCA_963721315.1). GTDB lineage: Bacteria > Actinomycetota > Thermoleophilia > Solirubrobacterales > Solirubrobacteraceae > DASQMT01. The sequence continues at coordinate 63,497 of CAVRIU010000011.1, read as the reverse complement.
GCCGGGCGGCCGTGCGTCGTCGACGCCACGGGCGCGACGCTCGCCGGCGCGCTCGACGCCCACCCGGACGTCGTCTGCCCGAACATCTCCGAAGCCGAGGCGGTGCTCGGCGCGCGCGGACGGCGCCCAGCCGCTGCAATCGGCCTCCGACGCCCGCCCGCGTGCGCAGGCCGCCGCTGCGCAGCTGGTCGCCCGCGGCGCCCGGGCGGCATTCGTCACCGCCGATGCGGCAGGCGCCGCGCTGGCGCAGCGGAGACGCGCCGGCGATCTGGCTGCCCGCGCCGCCGATCGCGACGGTGCGCAACCCCGTCGGCGCGGGCGACGTGCTCGCGAGCGCACTCGCCGCGGCGCTGGAGCGCGGCGAGCCGCTGCTCGACGCCGCGCGCCACGGTGTCGCGGCCGCCGCCGCAAGCGTCGAGTCACCCACGGCGGGGGAGCTCGACCCGGCGCGCGCGGCCGAGCTGCTCGCCGCGGTCGTTCCGGCTTGACGGCGGGCCCGCGGCCGCACTTCTGGTCGCGCTCGTTCCGGCTTGACGGCGAGCGCGCGGTCGAGCTTCTGGCCCCGCGGTGCAACCCGCTTGACAGCCCGCCGGCGACTTCATAGTGTCACCGGCGAGGGGTGACAGCGTTGTCAGACATCGTTGTCGGAGGCGAGTGAAGGAGGCGTCGCTGTCGGCGACGAGGCCCACCATGCGCGATGTGGCGGAAACGGCCGGAGTGAGCTTGAAGACCGTCTCGCGCGTCATCAATGCCGAGGCCGGCGTCGCGAGCGCGACCGCCGTGCGCGTCAGCGAGGCGATCGCCGCACTCGGCTTCCAGCGCAACGACCTCGCGCGCTCGCTGCGTCACGGCGTCTCCTCCGCGACGCTCGGGCTCGTGATCGAGGACGTCGCGAACCCGTTCTACGCGATGATCGCCCAGGCCGTCGAGACGGCTGCGCGCGAGCGCGGCTTCCTGCTGATCACCGCGTCGGCGCGTGAGGATGCCGAGCGCGAGCGCGAGCTCGTCAGCGCGCTGGTCGGGCGGCGCGTGGACGCGCTGCTGATCGTGCCGGCCGGCACTGACCAGCGCTACGTCGAGACGCTGCGCGGCCGGACCGCGTTCGTCTTCGTCGACCGGCCGGCGCGCGGCTGCGAGGCCGACAGCGTGCTGCTCGACGACGCCGGCGGCGCCCGCAGTGCGGTCGAGCACCTGCTCGCGCACGGTCACCGGCGGATCGCATGCGTGGCGGACCGCACCGCGATCTACACGGCGCGCGAGCGCGTCGCCGGCTACGAGGCCGCGCTCGCCGCGGCCGGCGTCGTGCCCGACGCGGAGCTGATCCGCCCGGGCAGCCCCGATGCGGCGCACGCCGAGACGATCGTGTCCGAGCTGCTCGCGCTGCCGCCCGATCGGCGTCCGACCGCGATCTTCACGGCCAACAACCGCAACACGATCGGCGCGCTGCGGGCGCTCGCCGGGCGCGAGCAGGACGTCGCGCTGGTCGGCTTCGACGACTTCGAGCTGGCCGACCTGCTCGGCGTCACGGTGGTGCGCGCGGACCCCGGGCTGCTCGGCGCGAGCGCCGCGGCGCTCGCGTTCGCGCGCCTCGACGGTGACGCGCGCCCGCCGAAGCGCGTCACGATCCCGACCGCGCTCGTGGCGCGCGGCTCCGGCGAGCGGGAGCACGCCCGATGACGACGACCCCGCACGTGCTGCCGCCGAACCAGCTTCAGCCCGCACAGCTGCGTGTCCGATGACGACGACCCCGCACGTGCTGCCGCCGAACCAGTTCCACCGCTTCTATGCGGGCGGCGCCCGGATCGACGCGCTGCGCGGCGTGGCCGCCGGCGAGGACGGCCGCCCGGAGGACTGGATCGGCTCGACGACGACCGCCTTCGGCGAGCAGTCGGAGGGTCTCAGTCACGTCGCCGACGGCCGGCTCGTGCGTGACCTGGTGCAGGCGGATCCCGAGGCGCTGCTCGGTCCCGCGCACGTCGCTCGCTTCGGCGCCGATCCGGGCCTGCTGGTCAAGCTGCTCGACGCCGGTGAGCGGCTGCCCGTGCACGTGCATCCCGGTCGCGCGTACGCCCGCGCCCGGCTCGGCTCGGCGTGGGGCAAGACCGAGGCCTGGCTGATCCTCGATGCCGAGCTCGGCGCGACCGTCCACGTCGGGCTGCGCGAGCCACTCGACGCCGCCACGCTGCGGCGCTGGGTCGAGGAGCAGGACGCCGACGAGATGCTCGCCGCCCTGCACGAGCTGCCGGTGCAGGCGGGTGATGCGGTGCTGGTGCCGGCCGGCACGCTGCACTCGATCGGTGGCGGCATCCTGCTGCTCGAGTGCCAGGAGCCGACCGACCTGTCGGTGCTCGTCGAGTGGCGCCGCTTCGGCGTCAGCTCCGGCGCCGAGCACCTGCAGCTCGGCTGGGACGAGGCGCTCACGTCGGTCGATCGGTCGGCGGCCGGCGCGTCGCCCTTGGCGCCCGCACCGCCCGACGTCCCCGTCGCGCGGCTGCTGCCGACGACCGCCGACCCCTACTTCCGCGCCGAACGTGTGCGCCCGGACGGCGGCGAGGCCGAGTGCGAGCCGTCGTTCGCCGTGCTGGTCGGTTTGGAGGGAGAGGGAGCGCTGCGCACCGAGCACGGCGACGAGCTGGCGCTGCACGCGGGGATGACGCTGCTCGTCCCGTTCGCCGCCGGCACGACCGTGCTGGCCGGCGAGCTCGAGGCGATCCGCTGCCTGCCGCCGGATCCCGCGGCCGGAGAGGGAGCCTGGTGAGCGACGCGAGCGGGACGCTGCTGCTCGAGGCACGCGGCATCGTCAAGAGCTTCGGCAAGGTGCAGGCGCTGCGCGGCGCCAACTTCGCGGTGCGTTCGAACGAGGTCGTCGCGCTCGTGGGCGACAACGGCGCCGGCAAGAGCACGCTCGTGAAGACGCTCGCCGGCGTGCACCAGGCCGACGGCGGCGAGATCCTGTTCGAGGGCCGTCCGGTCACGATCGGCTCGCCGCTCGACGCCCGCGCGCTCGGCATCGAGACCGTCTACCAGGACCTGGCGCTCGCGGCCGAGCTCGATCCGGCCTCAAACCTGTTCCTCGGCCGCGAGCTGCTGCGATCAGGACCGCTCGGCCGGCTCGGGTTCCTCGACAAGCGCGCGATGCGGCGCCAGAGCGACGAGGCGTTCGAGCGGCTGAGCGTCGCGATCCAGGACGCCGGCGCGCCGGTCGCGACGATGTCCGGCGGCCAGCGCCAGGGCATCGCCGTCAGCCGCGCGGTGATGTGGGCGAGCAAGGTCGTGTTCATGGACGAGCCGACCGCGGCGCTCGGAGTCGTGCAGACGCGCAACGTGCTCGACCTGATCGGGCGCGTCAAGGAGCACGGGCTGTCCGTCGTGCTGATCAGCCACAACATGCCCGAGGTGCTCGAGGTGGCGGACCGCGTCGAGGTCCTGCGGCTCGGTGAGCGCGTCGCGCAGTTCGAGCGCGGCGACGTGACGATGGAGGACATAGTCGGCGCGATGACCGGCGCGCTGCAGCACAAGGACGGGACATGAGCGCGGAGCCGGCAGCGGCCGAGCCGGAGCAGCCCGCGCGGGCGCCATGGTGGCAGCGCCTCGTCGCCGGCTCGAGCGCGCCGATCGGGTTGATCCTCGTCGGCCTGATCGTGATCTTCTCCATGCTCGAGTACGAGAACTTCGTCTCGGTCTCCAACGGCCGCAACGTCGCGACCGACGCCGCCGTCCTGCTCGTGCTCGCGGTCGGCTCGACGTTCGTGATCATCACCGCGGGCATCGACCTGTCGGTCGGCTCGGTGCTCGTGTTCGCGGGCGTCGCGGCGGCGGAGGCGATGGAGGCGGTCGGCGGCGAGAGCGTCGGCACGCTGCTCGCCGGGCTTGCCGCCGCGCTGGCGTCCGGCTTCGCCTGGGGCGCGCTGAACGGCTTCCTGATCGCGAAGGCGAAGATCCCCGCGCTGATCGTCACGCTCGGCTCGCTGGGGATGGCGCTCGGCGCCGCGCTGCTGATCACCGGCGGTGTCGACAAGCGCGACGTCCCGTTCAAGCTCGTCGAGACGGTCGGCTCCGGGCGCCTGTTCGGCGAGCTCCCCTACCTCGTGCTGATCGCGTTCGCCGTGGCCCTGGCCGGCGGGATCCTGCTCGCCGCCACCCGCTTCGGCCGCTACACCTACGCGATCGGCTCCAACGAGGAGGGCGCGCGCCGTGCCGGCGTCGCGGTCGACCGGCACCTGATCAAGGTCTACGCGCTCGCCGGCACGCTCTCAGGCCTGGCCGGCTTCCTGTCGCTTGCGCGCTTCGCGACGACCACGATCGGCGGCCACTCGACCGACAACCTGCAGGCGATCGCGGCGATCGTGATCGGCGGCACCAGCCTGTTCGGCGGCGTCGGGACGATGCTCGGCACCGTCTTCGGCGTGTTCATCCCCGCCGTCCTCGCGAACGGCTTCGTGATCGTCGGCCTGCAGCCGTTCTGGCAGCAGGTCGCGGTCGGGGCGGTGTTGATCATCGCCGTCTACCTGGACCAGTTACGGCGCCGCTCGAGCTATCAGCGATGAGTTCCACCAAGGAGGAGGGTCAGCACATGCAGCACCACAGATGGAAGGCGGCGTTCGTCGCGCTCGCGATCGGCCTGTCCGGGGTCGTGGCCGCGTGCGGTGACGACGAGGAGGAGCCTGCCGCCGGCGGCAGCGCGAGCGCCGAGAAGAAGGACTACAAGCTGACGCTGATCGCCGGCGTCAAGGGCGACGAGTTCTACATCACGATGAACTGCGGGGCCCAGGCGAAGGCCAAGGAGCTCGGCGTCAGCGTCGACTTCCAGGGTCCCGATCAGTTCGATCCCTCGCTGCAGACGCCGATCGTCAACGCGGTCACGGCCAAGAAGCCCGACGCGATCCTGATCGCGCCGACCGACACCAAGGCGATGTACGCGCCGATCAAGCAGGCGGCCGACGCGGGCATCAAGATCGTCTTCGTCGACACCACGCTCGAGCAGGCCGATCTCGCGGAATCGCAGATCGCCTCCGACAACGAGGCCGGCGGACGCGAGGCCGCGACGGCGCTCGCGCGAGCTGATCGGCGGATCGGGCAAGGTCTTCGTCGTCAACGTCAAGCCGGGCATCTCGACCACCGACGCGCGCGCGGCTGGCTTCGAGGCGGGCGCCAAGGAGGCGCGGGCTCGACTACCTGGGTCAGGACTTCTCCAACAACGAGCCCGCGAAGGCCTCCTCGATCATCAAGGCGCAGCTCGCCAAGAACCCCGACCTGAAGGGCGTCTTCGCGACCAACCTGTTCTCAGCCGAGGGCACGGCCAACGGCGTGCGTGAGGCGGGCAAGAGCGGCGACGTGAAGATCGTCGGCTTCGACGCCGGGCCGGCGCAGGTCGAGCAGCTCGAGAAGGGCGAGGTCCAGGCGCTGGTCGCCCAGAAGCCGGCCGACATCGGCGCCCAGGGCGTCGAGCAGGCCGTCAAGGCGCTCAACGGCGAGCCGACCGAGCCGGAGATCGGCACCGAGTCGGTCACGATCACCAAGGACAACCTCGCCGACAGCCAGGACTCGCTCTACAAGTCCAGCTGCTAGACAGACCGGGTGGAGCCGCTGCTGCTCGGGCTCGACCTGGGCACCACCTCGTGCAAGGCCGCCGTGATCACCCACGGCGGCCGACGAGGTGGCGCACGGGCGGGCCCGGGTGCCGTGGCGAGCGCGTCGAGACCGGCGCCGAGATCGATCCGGAGCTGCTCGTCGAAGCGGCGGTGGCGGCCGCACGCGAGGCGCTTGCCGCGGCGCCCGACGGGCCGATCGGCGCGCTCGGGAGTGGCGAGCATCGCCGAGACCGGCGTGCTGCTCGACGCACACGGCACGCCGGTGGCGCCGGCGATCGCGTGGCACGACTCGCGCGGCGGCGAGCAGGCCGAGCGGATGGCCGCCGAGCTCGGCTCCGCGCGCTTCGCCGAGCGCACCGGCCTGGCGCCGCGGCCGCTGTGCGCGCTGGCGAAGTACCGCTGGCTGCGCGAGTGCCACGAGCCTGCGGAGCGCGGCGTCCGCTGGCTCAGCGTCGGCGATTGGATCGTGCACCGGCTCGGCGGCGAGCAGGTCGCCGAGCTCTCGCTCGCCTCGCGCACCGGTTGGCTCGACATCCATGCGCGCGCACTGGTGGGACGAGGCGCTCGCATGGTCCGGCGCGCCCGCCGGCCTGCTCCCCGATCCGGCGCCCGCGACCGCCCCGGCCGGCATCGCGGGTGATGCGCTGCCGCGCGCCCGCGGCGCGGTGCTGGCGGTCGGCGGTCACGATCACCTGAGCGCCGCCGTCGGGGCCGGCGCCACCGGCGAGGGCGACGTGCTGATCTCGTGGGGCACGGCCCAGGCGTTCATCCGCGCGGTCGCGCCGCTCGACCGGGCCGGAGCCCGAGCGGCGGTGGCAGCGCAGATCAACGTCGGCTGGCACGCGGTGCCGGAGCGCCAGTGCCTGCTGGGGGCGACGCGGTCCGGGGCGGCGCTGGAGCGCGTGCTCGACCTGCTCGGAGTCGGCCCCGATGGCCGCGAGGAGCTGGAGCGCGCGGCGCTGGACGCGCCCGCGGACGGCCGGCGGGATCGAGCTGCGCGGCCTCAACGAAGACCGCGTCGAGCTGACCGGGATCGGCGACGGCGTCTCGCCCGCGCTGGTCTGGCGCGCGGCGATCGAGTCGGCCGGCCACGCTTCGCTGGCGATCCTCGAGCGAATGGCGGACCTGGCGGGTCCGCACCGGCGGATCGTGATGGCCGGCGGCTGGGCCGAGGGGCCGGTGGCGCAGGCCGTGATCGCGGCGCAACTCGGCCCGTTCGAGCTCTCCGGCGCCGTCTACATGGGCGCGCGCGGCGCGGCCCTGACCGCCGGCCGCGCCGCGGGGCTCGTGGAGTAGCGGCGCGGGCGCGCCGGCCGCGCCGCGGGGCTCGTGGAGCAGCGGCGCGGGCGCGCCGGGCACCCCGCGCGGGCCGCGGCCCCTACGAGTCCGGCTTCCAGCCCCGGTTGCGCTTGGTCTCGCCGCGGCGCTTCTTCGCGTCGAGCCGGCGGCGCCTGCTCGCCTTCGTCGGGCGCGTCGCCGTGCGCGAGCGCCGGACCTCGAGCGCGTGGGCGAGCCGCGCGGCGAGACGGTCGAGCGCGAGCTCGCGGTTGCGCAGCTGCGAGCGCGTGTCCTGCGCGGATGCGGTCACGCGCGGCCCCAGCCGGGCCGTCACGCGCGCCTTCTGGGCGTCGTCGAGCGTGCCCGACGCCGCGACCTCGAAGACCGCCTCGACGCGCGAGGCGGTCACGTTGGCGTGCTGGCCGCCGGGCCCGGACGAGCGGCTCGTGCGCAGCTCGATCTCGCGCATCGGGATCGCCAGCCTCGCGCTTACCCGCAGCTCATCCGGCATGTCCCGAACAAGATCACATCGAAGTCATCGAAACAGCGTGACTTAACGCCTCGATTGGGGTTAGGGTTGCCCGAGAGCCCGGATGGTCGAATAGTCAAGGAAGGTTTGAGCAAGTGGAAGCGTCTGCGCTGCATGCACCGGTACGGCTGAATCGACTCCCGCTCGCCACGCCGCTCTTGCGCCTGCGCTCCGACGAGCAGCTGGTCGCGCTCTTCCGTGCCGGGTCCGACGAGGCGTTCGGCGTGCTGCACGACCGCTACCGCCAGCGCCTGTTCGCGTACGTGCGCCAGATGCTCTCGAACCACTCGCGCCAGGATGCCGAGGACGTGCTGCAGGACGTGTTCGTGCGCGCGTTCGCGGCGCTGCGCGGCGACAGCCGCACCGTCAACGTGCGCGCCTGGCTGTATCGCGTGGCGCACAACCGCTGCATCGACCATCTCCGCCGGCCGCACCCGCCCGCCGCCGAGATCTTCGAGATGTCGCGCAAGCCGCTGCTCGACCCGGTCGATGAGGCGCAGCGGCGCGACGATCTGAGGCGCCTGGTCGGCGACGTCGGCCGCCTCCCCGAGCAGCAGCGCTCGGCGCTGCTGATGCGCGAGATCGACGGGCTGAGCTACGTCGAGCTCGCGGGCGCGCTGGACGTGACGGTGCCGGCGGTCAAGTCGCTGCTGGTGCGCGCGCGGGTCAGCCTGGTGGCCGCGCAGGAGTCGCGCGACGCGGACTGCGGCGAGATCAGGCGCGATCTGATGGCCTCCTACGATCGCGGCGTCAAGGCCTCGGGCCGGGCGCGCCGCCACATCCGCGATTGCGACGGCTGCAGCGAGTACCGGCTCGCGCTGCGCGGCGTGCGGCGCTCGTTCGCCGCGCTCACGCCCGCGGCAGCCGGCCCGGCGGCGCTGCTCGCCAAGCTGATCGGGATCGGCGGCGCGGGCGGCGGGGCCGCCGCGGCGGGCGGCGGCGGTGGCGGCGCGGTGCTGGCGGGTGGCGCGGCCACCGCGACCGCATGCAAGGTCGCCGCCGTGGTCTGCGCGACCGCGATCACCGCCGGCGGCGCGGTCGAGGTCCGCAACCTCACGCGCGAGCCCGCGCCGAAGCCCGAGCGCTCGAGCTCGGCGCGAGCGAATCCGTCCGCTCGGGAATCGACGCCCGCGGCACCCGCTGCCGCAGCGCGTGCGCATGCGCGGCCACAATCCAGCCCCGCCGGGTTCCCCACGCCGTCCGCGCCCGCTCAGGCGCAACGCGAGAGCGCCGCGCGCGGCGGGGCGCCGGTTGCGGTCGATGAGTCGAAGGCAGCGCCGAAGTCCGGCTCCTTCGTGCTCACCGGCGAGAACGGCTCGCCGGCGGTTGTCGACGATGCGCCTCAGGTTTCGTCCGGTGTGACCACCGAGCCCAAGCAGCACGAGCAGCAGCAGCCACAGCCGCAACAGCCCACCGACACGGGGACGGTGCACGAGCCCGCGACCGTCTCCCCCCCGGTGAGCGAACCGGCGCCGGTCGTCGAGCCGCCGGCCCCGAGCGGCGAGACCACGGCGGAGCAGGCATACCAGACCCCGCCCGCAGTCGTGGATCCGGTCCCGGACCCGGTGGCGCCGGTCGCGCCCTGACCGGGCCGCAGTAGTCTCGACACGCATCGACAGCTATCCCGAGCCGCTCGAGCACGAGGAGATCCTCGTGCGCCGGGGCCGCCGCTCCGGCCTCTACAGCGTGCTCGCGATCCACTCCACCGCGCGCGGCCCGTCGCTCGGTGGCTGCCGGATGCTGAGCTATGAGGATGCGCGCGCCGCCGTCCGCGACGCTCTGCGCCTGTCGCGCGCCATGACCTCCAAGTCCGCCGTCGCCGGGCTTCCACTGGGCGGCGGCAAGGGCGTGATCATGCTGCCCGCCGGCGCGCCTGCGCCCGCGCCGGCACTGCGGCGCGACGCGCTGCTCGACTTCGGCGACAGCGTCGACCAGCTCGCCGGCCGCTATGTGACCGCCGAGGACGTCGGCACCGCGCTGGCCGATATGACCGTGATCGCCGAGCGGACCGACCACGTCGCCGGGCTCGCGCTCGAGCGCGGCGGCTCCGGCGATCCCAGCCCGTGGACCGCGCTCGGCGTCGAGACCGCGATCCGCGTCACGTGCGAGCGCATCTGGGGAACCTCGGACCTCGCGGATCGCAGCATCGCCGTGGTCGGGCTCGGCCAGGTCGGCGGCGCGCTCGCGCGTGGCCTGGCGGCGGGCGGCGCGGCGCTCGTCCTCGCCGATGTCGCGCCCGGCAAGCGCGCGCTCGCCGAGGAGCTCGGCGCCACGTGGGCCGAGCCGATCGAGGCGCTGAGCGCGACGGTGGACCTGGTCGCGCCGTGCGCGCTGGGCGGTCTGCTCGACAACTCGACCCTGCCGCTGCTGCGCTGCCGCGCGATCGCCGGCGCGGCCAACAACCAGCTGGCCGGCGACGCCGTCGCCGCGGAGCTGCACGCCCGCGGGATCCTCTGGACGCCGGACTTCGTCGCGAACGCGGGCGGGATCATCAACATCGCGGTCGAGCTGGAGCCGGAGGGCTACTCGCCGGACCGCGCGCGAGCACGCGTGCTGGCGATCGGCGACACCGTCGGCACGGTGCTCGACATGGCCGCGAGCGACGGCACGACACCGCTCGCGGCGGCGCAGGAGCTGGCCCGCCGGCGCCTCGAAGAGGCCGCCGCTTCACCGAACGTCGGTCCGTACCCGGTATAGCCCGGACTCACCGACGTTCGCGTCCCTCGGCCACGCCCCCGGGCAGCCGCCCCTCCTCGCGCAGCTTCTCCAGGTGCGCCTCCAGCGTCCAGGCCGCCGGCACCCGCAGGCCCTCGGGGATCTCGTCCCACGCCGCCGCGAGCAGCTCGTCGTGCGTGCGCGCGCCGGCGTCGAGCGCGGCGACGATGCGGCGCTCGCGCTCGAGCCGGTGCGCGATGTACTCGTCGAGCTTCGCCGCGGGATCCTCGACGATCGGACCGTGCCCGGGGCAGAGCCGCGTGAGGCCGAGCGCCCGCAGCCGGCGCAGGCCGTCCAGGTAGGCCGTCAGCGAGCCGCCGTCCGGAGCGATGAAGACGCTGCCCTCGCCGAGCACCGCGTCGCCCGTGAACGCGACCCGACCCGCGACGAAGACGAGGTGGTCGGCGGCATGGCCGGGCACATGTAGCGCCGTGAACGGCCCGAAGCTGTCGCCGTCGGCCAGGCCGGGCATCGCTCCGACCGGCGCGCCGTCCAGTCGTGACCGCAGCGCGTCCAATCCCTCGGCATGGTCGAGATGGCCGTGCGTCAGCGCGATCCCGCCCGCGCCGCCCCGCCCGGCGACCGCCGCCGCGACCGCCTCCACGTGCTGCTCCAGGCGGGCCCGGGATCGACGACCCAGGCGGGGTCGCGCCCGACCACCCACGTGTTCGTCCCGCTCAGCGTGAACGGCGAGGGATTGGCCGCCCGTACGAGCAGCAGCTCCATCGTGCTCAGCGGGCGACGATCCGGTACACCGGCCCGTCGAGCGACGTCGCGTACACGCGGCCCTGGGCGTCCTCGCCGAACGAGGACAGGCTGTCGACACGCAGCGAAGTGGTGCGGACTGAGCGCGCGCGGCGACGCGACAGGCGCGCCGACTCGATCCGGCCGTCGCAGAAGTCGCCCCAGACGTAGCGCCCGCGCAGCCCGGGCACGCGCGGGTCGCGCACGACGACGCCGCCCGTGATCGAGCAGAAGCCGTCGGAGTGCGCGCGCACGATCACCGGCAGCACGTGGCCGGGCGCCGACTCGCCCTCGGCGTAGCGCGACCGGCCCTCGTAGGGCCGCCAGCCGAAGTTCGCCCCGCGGCCGGCGCCACGGCGTACGAAGTTGACCTCCTCGTACGCGTTCTGGCCGACGTCGCCGATCGACAGGTCGCCGCGCTTGCGGTCGAACGAGAAGCGCCACGGGTTGCGCAGACCGTAGGCGTAGATCTCGCCGCGCGCGCCCGCCCGACCGACGAACGGGTTGCGCGACGGGACCGAGTATGCGCGCCCGCCGGAGGCACGCGGATCGATGCGCAGGATCTTGCCGAGCAGCGACCCCAGGTCCTGCCCGTTGCCGCGCGCGCCGTGCTGGTCGCCGCCGCCGCCGCCGTCGCCGGTGCCGACGTAGAGCAGGTCGTCGGGACCGAACAGCAGCAGTCCGCCGTTGTGGTTGGACTCCGAGTCGTCCATCCGCAGCACCAGTCGCGCGGAGCCGGGATCGGCGCGATCGGCGTCGCGCCGGCGGTACTCGACGATGCGCTGGTCGCCCGCCTCGTCGGTGAAGTAGACGTAGAACAGGCCGCTCGCGGCGTAGTCGGGCGCGAACGCGAGCGACAGCAGGCCCTGCTCGCTGCCCGAGGTCACCTGTCCGGCGATGTCGAGGAACGGCGTGCCGAGCTTGCGCCCGTCGCGCACCACCATGACCCGGCCGCCCTGCTCGACGACGAACTGGCGCGTGCGGTCGCCGGGCGGCGAGGTGACGAAGACGGGCGCGTCGAAACTCCCGATTCGCTGGAGCTTCACGCCGCGGGCGGCAGCGGCGGCGGACTGCTCGCCTCCTCCTTGACCCGTGGACGCGGGCGCGACCGTCGGCACCGAGCCGGGCTCCCGTCCGCGTCATCGCCGCCGCCGCAGCTCGCCACGACCGTGACCGCGAGAAGCGCCACGGCGGCGCGCGTCGTCCATGCCATCGACCCAGGATGCCACAGGCCACAGCTCGGGCCTCCCCGGTACAGTCGCCGCGGTGCGGACCGTCGAGGCGACGCGCTACGTGACGCCGTTGCGCGAGGGCGGCTCGCTGCCGGGCCTGGTGGAGGCCGACGACGACGGGCTCTACGTGCTCAAGTTCCGCGGCGCCGGGCAGGGTCGCGAAGGCGCTCGTGGCGGAGCTCGTCGCCGGCGAGCTGGCGCGCGCGGCCGGGCTGCCGGTGCCCGAGATCGTGTTCGTCGCAGCTCGACCCGGAGCTCGGCCGGGCCGAGCCCGATCCGGAGATCCAGGAGCTGATCGCCGCCAGCGCGGGGCTCAACGTCGGGCTCGACTTCCTGCCCGGATCGCTCACCTACAACCCGGCGGCCGGTCCGGCGCCAGACGCGAGCCTCGCCGCCGACATCGTCTGGCTCGACGCGCTGGTGACGAACGTCGACCGGTCGCCGCAGAACCCGAACCTGCTGCTCTGGCACGGCCGGCTGTGGCTGATCGACCACGGCGCGGCGATCTACCTGCAGCACGCGTGGACCGACCCGCCCGCCGAGGCGCGGCGGCCGTTCGGCGCGATCCGCAACCACGTGCTGCTGCCGTTTGCCGGGAGCATCGTCGACGCCGACGCGCGGCTCGCGCCGCGGCTGGGCCCGACGTGCTCGCGGAGATCCTCGCCCGCGTTCCCGACGACTGGTTCGCCCCGCGGGAGCGCGCAGAATACGACGAGTATCTGCGCCTGCGGCTCGCGTCGCCGCGCGGCTTCGTCGCCGAGGCGGAGGAGGCGCGCAATGGCGCCTAGCCCGTTCCAGTACGCGATCATCCGGGTCGTGCCGGAGGTCGAGCGCGGCGAGAGCGTGAACGCCGGCGTCGTGCTGTTCTGCCGCGCGCGCGACTTCCTCGCAGCGAGCGTTGAGCTCGACGAAGCGCGCGCTGCGCGCGCTCGCGCCCGACGCCGACCTCGACGCCGTGCGCGAGCACCTCGAGGCGCTCGCCCGGGTCGCCGCCGGCGCGCCCGAGGCCGGCCCGATCGCCGCGCTGCCCGCCTCCGAGCGCTTCCACTGGCTCGTCGCTCCCTCCAGCACCGTCATCCAGTGCTCACCGGTCCACACCGGCCTGAGCGAGGACCCGGAGCGCGAGCTCGAGCGGCTGGTCGCACGGCTGGTGCGCTGACAGGGCTAGGATCCGGTGCGGCACCCTCGTCCGGAAAGGATCTCCTTGACCCGCTTGACGCTCGCGCTCCTGATCGGCCTGCTCGCCCTCGCCGGCGCCGCCTGCGGCTCGGACGACGACGAGACGCCGGCTCCGCCGCAACGCCCGCGGCCACGGCCGCGTCTGCCGACGCCTGCGCCCCCGACCAGCTGCCGCTGATCGCATCCGGCACGCTGACCGTCGGCACCGACAAGCCCGCCTTCCCGCCGTACTTCGAGGACGACGACCCGACCAACGGCAAGGGCTTCGAGAGCGCGGTCGCCTACGCGATCGCCGACAAGCTCGGTCTCGCGGACAACGTCGAGTGGACGGTCGTGCCGTTCAACTCCTCCTATGCGCCTGGGCCGAAGAAGTTCGACTTCGACATCAACCAGATCTCGATCACCCCCAAGCGGGCGGAGCGCGTCGACTTCTCCGAGCCCTACTACACGGCCCCGCAGGCGGTGCTGGCGCTCAAGTCCTCGGACGCCGCCTCCGCGACGTCGCTGGCCGACCTCGCCGGCGCCAAGCTCGGCGTCCAGGTCGGCACCACGAGCCTGGACGCCGTCAGCGAGGTGATCAAGCCGTCCGAGCAGCCGCAGGTGTTCAACGACTCCAACGACACCGTGCGCGCGCTCAAGGCCGAGCGCGTCGACGCGATCGTCATCGATCTGCCGACCGCGTTCTTCCTCAGCGCGGTGGAGGTGCCCGAGCGCGAAGATCGCCGGCCAGTTCGACGCACCGGGCGGCGACGACTGGGGCGTCGTGCTGGCCAAGGACTCCGAGCTGACGCCGTGCGTGAACCAGGCGCTCGAAGAGCTCGAGAGCTCGGGTGAGCTGCAGGAGATCACCGACAAGTGGATGGGCGGCCAGGCCGGCGCGCCCGAGCTGCAATAGCCGCCGCCCTTCCCCCTCCGTCAGAGCGCCGCCTCGCCCGCGAGGCGGCGCGCCGCGCGCGCACGCGGCGCCAGACCGCGGTTGCCGTTGTCTCGACGGTGATCGTGCTCGGCCTGCTCGTGACCGTGGTGGTGACGAGCGAGGGCTGGACGAGCGTGCGCGAGACGTTCTTCTCGCCGACGGACTTCGCCGATGCCTTCCCGGCGGTGCTCGACGGCTTCTGGCTCGACATCAAGCTCTTCGTGGTCGTCGAGATCGCCGTGCTCGTGCTCGGCCTGGCGGTCGCGCTGGCGCGGATCTCGCGCACGCCGGCGCTGTTTCCCGATGCGGCTGCTGTCGGCCGTCTTCGTCGACGTGCTGCGCGGAGTGCCGACGATCCTCGTCGTCTACCTGATCGGCTTCGGCATCCCCGCGCTGGAGATCTCCGGGCTGCCGACGGACCCGGTCGTGCTCGGCGCGATCGCGCTCACGCTCGCCTACTCGGCCTACGTCGGCGAGGTCTACCGGGCGGGCATCGAGTCCGTCCACTCCGACCAGCGCTCGGCGGCGCTCGCCGTCGGGCTGACCGAGTGGCAGGCGCTGCGCCACGTCGTGCTGCCGCAGGCGGTGCGCCGCGTCGCCCCGCCGCTGCTGAACGACTTCATCTCGCTGCAGAAGGACGTCGCGCTGGTGTCGCTCCTGGGCCCGCTGGAGGCGGTCCGCGCCGCCCAGATCGAGGCGTCGTCGAACTTCATCTACACGCCGTTCGTGGCCGCGGCGCTGCTCTTCCTCTGCGTCACGGTGCCGCTGGCGCGGCTGCTCGACCGCTGGGAGCGGTCGCGCCGGCGATGAGCGCGGTGCTCGAGATCCGCGGCGTCACGAAGGCCTACGGCGACCGCGCGGTGCTGCGCGGGATCGACCTAGAGGTCGCCGAGCACGCGGCCGTCGCGCTGATCGGTGCGTCCGGATCGGGCAAGTCGACGCTGCTGCGCTGCATCGACCTGCTGGAGGAGATCGACGACGGCGACGTGCTGCTCGACGGCGAGGTGATCACCGACCCGTCGGTCGAGCCGGTCGCGGTGCGGCGCCGGCTCGGCATGGTCTTCCAGGCGTTCAACCTGTTCCCGCACCTGACCGCGCTCGAGAACGTCGCGCTGGCGCCGCGGCGCGGGCATGGCACGTCCCGCGCCGAGGCAGAGGCGCACGCACGCGGGCTGCTGGCCCGCTTCGGGCTGGAGGGGCGCGAGGGCGAGCATCCCGACCGGCTCTCGGGCGGCCAGCAGCAGCGCGTCGCGATCGCCCGCGCGCTCGCGACCCGGCCGCGGGCGCTGCTGCTCGACGAGGTCACGAGCGCGCTTGATCCGGAGCTCGTCGGCGAGGTGCTGGCGGCGATCCGCGAGCTCAAGGCCGAGGGCATGACGATGCTGATCGCGACGCACGAGATGGGCTTCGCGCGCGAGGTCGCCGACGAGGTCTGCTTCCTGCACGACGGCCTGATCCTCGAGCGCGGCGAGCCGGAGCGAATCTTCACGGAGCCGACGCAGCCGGAGACGCAGCGCTTCCTACGTCGTCTGCTGGACGCGGGCCGGTTGTAGGATCAGCGCCGTGCTGCCGACGCCCGAGCAGATCGACGCGTACCGCCGTGACGGCTTCCTGGTCGTCGAGGACTGGCTCGACGACGACGAGGTCGAGCGCGTGCGCGAGCGCTTCCATCGCTGCTTCGAGCACGAGTGGGAGACCGGGCTCGCGCCCGACGAGGTCAACTACGACCCGGCGACGACGCCGCCCGACCGCACGCGCCAGCTCTGCAACGTGTGGAAGGCCGACCGGACGCTGGCCGCCACGATGCTGGCCGAGCGCAACGCGGAGTTCGGTGCCGCCCTGGGCGGCCTCCCCGGCCTGCGGCTGATCCAGGACAACATGATCTGGAAGCCGCCGTCGGGCAAGGCGCTGCTTTGCCACCAGGACGCGGCCTACCTCGAGTTCCTGGCGCCGAAGAACATGACGACCTGCTGGATGGCGCTGGACGACACGCGCGCCGACAGCGGCACGATCTACTACGTGCGCGGCTCCAACCACTGGCCGCGCGCCGGCCAGGGCGGCACCTTCCACGCGCCCGACGACTGGCTCGGCCACGCGCGCGACTCGATGCCCGCCGGCGCGGAGCTCGAGCTCGTCCCGATCGAGGTGCCCGCCGGCGGCGCGGCGTTCCACGACGGCTGGACGTTCCACGGCAGCCCGCCGAACGAGCGCGCCGACGCCGAGCGCCGCTCGATCATCTCGCACATGGTCTCGACCGCGACGACCTGGGGCGAGGGCGCGCCGCACCCGATCTACTCGCGCTACCGGCGGCCGGGCGAGAGCGAGCTCGACGAGGCGTTCTTCCCGGTGCTCTGGCGCGAGGACGGCGAGCGCAGCGCCTGGCTGGACGACTGGGTCGGTCAGCCGACCAGCGCGCGCAGGTAGCCGCCGCACTCGCGCACCGCCGCGTCCGGCCCCCAAGACGCGAAAGCCCCGCCGGCAGGCAGGGCTCTCGTGAACATCGGGGCGCCGAGATTTGAACTCGGGACCTCACCGACCCGAACGGTGCGCGCTACCAGGCTGCGCTACGCCCCGAAGGAGTGACGAAGCTTAGCCGCTCGTTCAGGGGAGGCCGGGTACGTCCACCGGGACGTCCGGCACGTCCACCGGCGGCGCTTGCACGTTGGGGACGCTCGGGGCATTCGGCACGTTCACCGGCGGGACCTGGGGGGCGGGCAGGCTGCGGCTGCCCGGCACGTTGGGGACGTTCGGCACGCTGGGAGGCAAGGACCCGCCGGGCTGCGGCAGCGTCTCGTTCACGTCCGGCAGCGCGCCCCGGACATCGTCGGCCGTCTCGTTCACGTCCGGCAGCGCGCCCCGCACACGTGTCGGCCGTCTCGTTCACGTCGGGCAGCTTGACCCCGGGCGCGTTGACGGCGGGGAGCTTCGGCGCAGCGACTCGCGGAAGCTCCTGACCGGACGGCGAATTGCCTGTGCCGGCCTGGTCCCCGGCGCCCGCTCCGTTGCCGCCGCCCGTGCCGGGCTGCGACGCCGTGCCCTTGCCGCCGCCGCTGCCGCGGGCGCCGTCCTTGCGATCGGGGCCGCCGCCGCGCCTGGCGGCGCTCGGCGCGTCCCGCTCGCCGGCCGTCGGGGCCGCGCGCCGTGACACCGTCGCACCGCCCGCGCCCGCGGGATCGGCGATCCGCGCTGGCGGCGCGCGCCCGGCGTCCCCGCGCTCGTCCGTCCTGTCGGGCAGGGTGCTGACACCGACACCGCCCGCCACCAACAGCGCGGCGAGCGCCGCCGCACCCTTGCTCCAGCCGCTGTTCATCGATTCCACGGCGGTCGGAAGGTGCGCCAGCCAGGCGCCGCCGCCGCCACCACGCGGCGCCGACGCAGGCTCCTCGCCGTCGTGCCGGAAGCGCAGGAAGGCCGGCAGCGGCAGCAGTCCCGCCAGCTTCTCGGCGACGCGGCGGCGCATGGGCGCCGGAATGTCGAGCCCCGCGCGCGCGGCCAGCCGCCGGCAGGGATCGCAATGCGCGACATGGCGCGCGAGCCTGCGCCGGTCGCCCCGGCCCAGGCGCTCGTCGGCATCGGCGATGATCGACTGGGCACGCACGCAGCGCGCGCCCGACGCGAGCTCGCCGTACTCCTCCCCCAGGCGCCTGCGCGCGCGGAACAGCGCGCTCTCGACGGCGGGGCGGGTCATGCCCAAGCGCTCGCCGATCGCCTCGTAGCTGAGCCCGTCGAACTCGCGCAGGACGAGGATCTCGTAGTGATTGTCGGGGACCTCGCTGAACGCTCCGAAGAGATGACCGACGTCCTGCTTCGCGCCGACGGCCTCGTCGGGCTCCGGGCTTGTCGCGACGAGCCGCACCTGATCGGCGGGAGACAGCCGGTCGTCGGCGTCGAACGAGACCTCCTCGGTCCGGCGCCGGCGCCGGTAGGCGTCGATGCAGGCGTTCTTGGCGATCTCGTAGATCCAGGGCTTGAAGGCGATCGGGCGCTCGGTCGCGCGCATCCGGCGCAGTGCCGAGACGAACACCTCCTGCGTGACGTCCTCTGCCCGGCCATGGTCCTTGACCATGCGGAGCACGTAGGCGGCGATGCGGCGCTGATAGCGCTCATAGAGCTGCTCGAACGCACGCTCGTCACCGCGTCGGACGGCGCTCACGAGCTCGTGATCACTGCGCTCTGCGGTTCTTCCGGGGCGCTCAACGAGCGCCGCGCCGCCCATCCCTGTCGCTTCCACAGTGCGTACCCAACGTCGACCTTGACAAAGTCCCTTACACAGGGCCTTACCCGTTACCGGCCCGTGTCATCCGGTATGCGGTGTATTGACCAGATGCCCGCGCTGCCAAACACGATGCCTGACGCCGATTGAATTGATCCGCGCGCTCGACGAGCTGCTGAACCCCGCAGCCTTCGACGACCTCGGCCCGAACGGGCTGCAGGTGCCGGGTCCGCAGCGGATCGAGCACGTGGTTACCGGCGTGACCGCCCAGCGCGCGCTGTTCGAGCGCGCGGTGCAGGAGCGCGCTCAGCTCGTGCTCGTCCACCACGGGCTGTTCTGGAACTTCGCGCCGGTCGGGCTGTCGCCGCTGCTCGCCGCGCGGCTGCGGGTGCTGTTCCGCCACGACATCGCGCTCGCGGCCTACCACCTGCCGCTGGACGCGCATCCCGAGGTCGGCAACAACGCGCTGCTCGCGGATGCGCTGGGAGCCGGCGGCCACGTCCCCTTCGCAGGGATCGGCCGCGGCGCCACGTTCGCCGAGCCGCTGCCCGCGACCGAGCTGTTCGCGCGCGTGGCCGCGGTGACCGAGCGAGAGCCGCTCGTATTCGCTGCCGGGCCGCCCGCCGTGCGCCGGCTCGCGATCGTCTCCGGTGGCGGCGCGAGCCGGCTCGACCAAGCCGTCGCGGAGGGCTATGACGCGTTCCTCACCGGCGAGCCGCGCGAGCACGTCATGGCCGATGCGCGCGAGGCCGGGATCCACTTCATCGCGGCGGGCCACTACGCCACCGAGACGTTCGGCGTACGCCGCCTCGGCGACTGGCTGGCCGCCCGCTTCGGCGTCGAGCACACCTGGATCGACATCCCGAATCCGGTCTAGCCAGGAGGGCGAAGCCCGGTCAAGTCTGGACATGGATGTCCGGCATTCCCGTCAGAACGCCGTCCGGATGACCGGCGGAGCATTTCTTAATCTCGCGTTGAGGAGATCCGGTTGAGGGCGTCCGCAAGACTCGCTACCTTCCTTTGAACGTGACAAATCGCACGGGAGGTCGCAGTCCGATGGCAATACATCTCACGCCCACGGAGCTCGCACGGGAAGCGGGCCTCGAGCGTCGCGAAGTCATCGAGAAGTGCATGGAGATGGGCGTCCCCATCTTTCAGGGCCGAATCGACAAGACCCTCTTCCTGGCGAACCTGACCGAACACGCCTCGAGCTCCGGCCGGACGCCCAGCGCAGTACCCGCCTGACAGCGTCACCGGCCCGTAGAATCGGCGCCTCCTGGAAGCAAGAGGGGGAGCCATGGCGAGCAGCACCGCGGTCAGCGCACATGAGCAGGCGACCGGTTCGTCGACGATCGCCGACCTGATCGGGTTGGCGGCCGAGCGCCATGGCGACGCCGCTGCGATCCGCTACAAGCGCGACGGCGCCTGGAACGACGTCAGCTTCAGCGAGCTCGGCACGATCGTCTCGGAGATCGGCCGCGGTCTGATCGACGTCGGCATCGAGCCCGGCGACCGGGTGGCGATCCTCTGCACCACGCGACCCGAATGGACCTACGCCGACTTCGGCATCACCGCCGCGGGCGCGGTCGCCGTCCCGATCTACGCCACGAACTCGCCCGAGGAGTGCCTCTGGGTCGCCGGCGATTCCGAGGCGCGCGCGATCGTCTGCGAGAACGCCGCGCAGCTGGCCAAGGTGCGCAGCATCCGCGACGACCTGCCGGCGCTCGAGACGATCGTCGTGATCGACGCCGACGGTGGGCACGACGACGCGCTCGTGCTCGACGAGCTGCGTGAGCGCGGCCGCGGGCGCGACCCCGAGGAGCTCGCCGAGCGCACGCGCGCCGTCACGCGCGACCAGCCCTACACGATCATCTACACCTCCGGTACCACCGGTCCGCCCAAGGGCTGCGTGCTCAGCCACGGCAACTACCGCGACGTCGTGACGATGTGCGAGCACGACGGGATCGTGCGAGCGGGCGATGTCGCCTATCTGTTCCTGCCGCTCGCGCACTCGTTCGCGCTGCTGATCCAGCTCACGATCGCTCGACCTCGGCGCGACGCTCGCCTACTTCAGCGGCGACCCGAAGCAGATCGTCCCGGAGTTGTCCGAGGTCAAGCCGACCTACCTGCCGTCGGTGCCGCGCATCTTCGAGAAGCTCTACACGCTCGTCACGGCTCACGGCGACGCCGAGCAGATCACAGGGCGCGACCAAGGTCGGCCTGGCGGTGCGCGGGCTGCAGGCCGCCGGCCAGCCGGTGCCGGCCGAGCTGCAGGCGCACTTCGACGCGGCCGAGGAGAAGCTGTTCAAGAACGTCCGCGCCGCGTTCGGCGGCAGGCTGCGCCAGGCCACGTCGGGAGCGGCGCCGATCGCCGAGGAGATCCTCGAGTTCTTCTTCGCCTGCGGCGTGCCGGTGCTCGAGGGCTACGGCATGACCGAGACGGCGACCGCGTCGACCGTCTCCACCCTCGACAGCTACCGCTTCGGCTCGGTCGGCCGCGCGCTGCCCGGCCTGGAGATCCGGATCGCCGACGACGGCGAGGTCCTGCTCAAGGGCCCGAACATCTTTCAGGGCTACTACAAGAACGACAACGCGTCGTCCGACGCGATCGTCGACGGCTGGCTGCACACGGGCGATCTCGGCTCCGTCGACGAGGACGGGTACCTGTTCATCACCGGGCGCAAGAAGGACATCATCATCACGGCGGGCGGGAAGAACATCACGCCCGCCAACCTCGAGAACGACCTCAAGCAGTCGCGCTGGATCTCCCAGGCCGTGATGCACGGCGACCGCCGGCCCTACCCGGTCGCGCTGATCACGCTGGACCCCGAGGAGATCGTGCACTTCGCGCGCGAGCACGGCCTGCCCGAGGAGCCCGCGGCGCTGGCTCGCGAGCCGAAGATCGTCGAGCTGGTCCAGTCAGAGCTCGATGCCGTAAACGCCCGCTATGCGCAGGCCGAGCAGATCAAGCAGTTCGCGATCCTCGACCACGACCTCTCGCAGGAGACGGGCGAGCTCACGCCGACGCTCAAGGTCAAGCGCAACGTCGTCTACGAGCAGTACGCGGACCTGCTCGAGGCTCTTTACACCGACTAGTCCGCGGCCGACTGTCGCAGCAAGGCGCCGGTGGTCTGCTCGAGGATCCGGCGCCAGGCGCGCGACTTCTCCTTCTCGGCCCCGAAGTGGCGCACGACCTTGCGCACGCGCGTCGCGGAGATCTCGATCCCGTGGCGCTGGGCGACCTCGCGCAGCTGCTCGTAGTCGGAGGCGAGCTTGACGGTGACCGACTGGAAGCCGTGGCGCGCGACATCGAGCCGCGAGTTGAAGTCGAGGATGTTCGTCTGGAACATCATCTCGTCGTCGGGCTCGGGCTCGATCAGGACGATGTCGACGCCCGGGTAGCGCTCCTCCCACTGGCGCGCCATCTCGTGCAGGCGCTGGTACGCGAGCAGCTTGAACGCCTGGTACGCGATCTTCGGGAAGCCCATCTGCGATACCTGGCGCGACTCCCCGGCGAAGTCGTTGACGTACGGCACCAGCGGGTTGACGACGACGATGAACTGCGCGCCGGTCTCGACCGCGATGTCGAGGTTGGTGGTCGAGACGACGCCACCGTCGATCAGGTCGCGCCCCTTGACCGCGACCGGCTTGTAGACCATCGGCAGGGCGGCCGAGGCGCTGACGGCGAGTGAGATCGGGACGTCGTCCCAGCCATCGGCGCCGAGCACGAGGCGCTCGCAGGTGTCGAGGTCGGTCGCGGCCAGGTACAGCTCGGGCTCGAGCAGCCGGAAGTCGTCGGTGCGGCCGGGGTCGGCGAGCACGCTGCGCACGTACTGCTCCAGGCCTGCGCTGGAGTAGAGGCCGGAGGGCAGCGCCTCGGCCACGGCGAGCATGACGTCGACGGTGCTGAACGAGCCGAGGCTGCGGCCGAGGCCGCGCGCGATGTTGACCAGGTGCAGCGGCAGCCTGGCGCCCTTGCTGACGAACTCGCGGTAGTTGGGCCGCAGCAGCATGCCCAGGTCGATGTCGCGAAACGGCGTCGGCGCCTGCTGGTTGACGACGCGCATCATCTGCTCCGGCGTGACGCCGTTGGCCGTCAGGGCCGCCACGAGCGCACCCGCGCTGGTGCCCACGTAGACGTCGAACTGGTTCACCGAGCGGTTGACCGACAGCAGGTCGAGCGCGCGCAGCGCGCCGATCTCATAGACCGCGCCGGTGAACCCGCCGCCGCCCAGCACAAGCGCCGTCTTGGACTGTCGCCGCCGCCTGCGCGGCTTCGACGCGCGGCTGCGCTCGAGGTCGACGACGGTGCCCATGCGAGCGAAGCGTACGAGACGGGTCGGCCGTCGCCGCCACAGCGACTTCCGCGGCCCGCCGCGGGTTTCCGTACCCTGGGTGCCCCGCATGACGGTCCGGATCGCTGCGCTCGCCTGCCTGCTGCTGGCCCTGCTCGCCCCCGCCGCGGGCGCGGCCGGCCGTGCAGGGACGGCGCGCGCGCTCGCCGCGCAGATGCGCTTGGCGGGAGCTAGCGTCAGGCGCGCTCGCCGTCGACCTGGAGTCGGGTCAGACGATCTACTCGCGGCGCGCCGACACGCCCCGGATGCCGGCCTCGGTGCAGAAGCTCTACACCACGGTCGCGGCGCTGCGCCGGCTCGGGGCCGGACGGGCGGCTCGGCACGACGGTGCTCGCCTCCTCACCGCCCGACGGCGCGGGCGTCGTGCGCGGTGACCTCTACCTGCGCGGCGGCGGCGATCCCGACGTTCGACGCGCTCGCGGCGCGGCGCCTGGCGCGGCAGGTCGCCGGCGCGGGGATCGCCCAGGTCACGGGACGCGTGCGCGGCGACGAGTCGGCGTTCGACCCGCGGCGCGGCGTGCCGTCCTCGCGCTTCCGCCTCACGTCGGACGTCGGGCCGCTGTCGGCTCTGACCTTCAACCGCGGCCGTACCGGCGCGCTCTCGCCGTACTGGCAGCGCAGTCCCGCCCGCTTCGCCGCCAGGGCGTTCACCAGGCAGCTGCGCAAGCTCGGCGTGCGCGTGCGTCGTGGCGCGTCGACGGGCATCGCGCCGCCGGGTGCGGCGCTCCTGACCGAGTGGCAGTCCGTGTCCGTCGCCGACCTCGTCCGGTTGATGAACCCGCCGTCGGACAACTTCATGGCGGAGACGCTCGTCAAGGTGCTGGGCGCGCGCTTCGGCACGTCGGGCAGCACGAGCGCGGGCGCGCGCGTCGTGCGCGAGGAGCTGGGCGTGCTCGGAGTCGCGCCGCAGGTGATCGACGGCTCGGGCCTGTCGCGCAGGGACCGCACGTCGCCGCGTGAGGTGGTGACGATGCTGCAGGCGATGCAGGGCGACGCCTTCTTCACCGGCTCGCTCGCGATCGCCGGCCGGACCGGCACGCTCGTCGCACCGGATGCGCGGCAGCAGCGCGCAGGACCGCTGCAGCGCCAAGACCGGCACCCTGCACGACGTCTCCGCGCTGGCCGGGTACTGCACCTCGGCCGCCGGCGCGCGGGTCGCATTCGCGTTCCTGATGAACTACGTCAGCCCGTACGGCGCGCGAATCCTGCAGGACCGGATGGCGGGCGCCCTCGCACGCTACAGCCCTTAGATCCCCGAGCAGCTCGAGCAGGCCGGCCTCGTCGAGCACCGGCACGCCGAGCCGCTCGGCCTTCTCGAGCTTGGACCCGGCCGCCTCGCCGGCGACCAGGTAGTCGGTCTTCTTCGACACCGACGAGGTGACGCGGCCGCCCGCGGCGAGGATGCGCTCGGTCGCCTGCTCGCGCGTGAGATCGGGCAGCGTCCCGGTGAGCACCAGCGTCTTGCCGCTCAGCGCTCCTTCGCCGGGCGGCGCGCCGTCGGCCTCGAAGCGGACGTAAGGACGCAGGTCGTCGATCAGCGCGCGCATCTGCCCGTCGGCGAGCTGGTCGACGATCAGCTGCGCGACCACCGGGCCGATGCCCGGCGTCGCCGCGACCTGCTCGGCCGTCGCGGCCAGCAGATCGTCGATCGAGCGGAAGTGCTGGGCGAGGGTGCGACCGGTGATGTAGCCGACGCCCTCGATCCCGATCGCGAACAGCACGCGGCCGAACGGCCGCTCGCGCGACGCCTCGATCGAGCGCAGCAGGTTCTCCGCGGAGATCTCGCCGACGCCGTCGAGCTCGAGCAGCGCCTCCTTGGTGAGGCGGTAGTAGTCGGCGGCGGTGCGCACGAGCCCTGCGTCCTGGAGCGCCTTGACCTGCTTCTCGCCGAGCCCGTCGGCCTCCATCGCCCCGACGAAGAGCTTGAGCAGCTGCCAGCGCCGCTCAGGGCAGTCGCGATTCGGGCACTGCGTGAAGACCCTGCCCTCGGGCTTGACCGTCGGCGTGCCGCAGACCGGGCACGTGGCGGGCGGCCGCTCGGGCGGCGAGCGGTCGGGCCGCTCGACGGCGTGCGGAGCGGGCGAGACGACCTGCGGGATCACGTCGCCGGCCCGCAGCACGATCACGTCGTCGCCCGAGCGGATGTCCTTGCGCGCGAGGTCCTCCTCGTTGTGCAGCGTCGCCAGCTTCACGGTGACGCCGCCGACATGCACCGGCTCGAGCGAGGCGAACGGGTGCAGGTCGCCGAACTTGCCGACGTTCCACAGCACCTCGTGCAGGTGCGTGACCGCGGTCGTGGGCGGGAACTTCCACGCCACCGCCCAGCGCGGGTCGCGCCCGACGACGCCGAGCCGCCGCTGCAGCTCGAGGTCGTCGACCTTGACGACGACGCCGTCGATCTCGAAGTCCAGCGCTGCCGCGGCGCTCCTGCCAGGACTCGCAGCGATCGACGACCGCGTCCTCGCTCGCCAGTAGCTCGACGTCGCCGTTGACGCGGAAGCCGTGCGCGCGCAGCCACTCGAGCGCCTCCCAGTGCCCGGCGAAGCGCAGTCCCTCCGTCGCCCCGATGCCGTAGCACCACATCGAGAGCGGCCGCTCCGCGGCAAGCGCCGGATCGAGCTGGCGGATCGTCCCGGCGGCGGAGTTGCGCGGGTTCATGAAGGTCGAGAGGCCGGCGGCGGCGCGGCGCTCGTTGAGCGCGGTGAAGTCCGACAGCGCCATGTAGACCTCGCCGCGCACCTCGAGCAGCGGCGGGGCGTCGTCGATCCGCAGCGGGATCGAGGGGATCGTGCGCAGGTTGTGCGTGACGTCCTCGCCGATCTCGCCGTTGCCGCGCGTCGCGCCGCGCTCGAGCACGCCGTCGCGGTAGACGAGCGAGATCGCGAGGCCGTCGATCTTGGGCTCCGCGACGTACTCGAACTCGCGCGTCCTCGATCCCCTCGCGCGCGAGATGCGAGCGCATGCGCGCGATCCAGGCACGCAGCTCCTCCGCGGAGCGGACGTTGGCGAGCGAGAACATCGGCTGCAGGTGAGCGACCTTCTCGAGCTTCGCGATCGGCGTCCCGCCGACGCGCTGGGTCGGCGAGTCGGGCGTCAACAGCTCCGGATGCTCGGCCTCGAGCGCGCGCAGCTCGTCGAGCAGCGCGTCGTAGGCGTCGTCGCCGATCTCCGGGTCGTCGAGGACGTAGTAGCGGTGGCCGTGGTGCTCGAGCTGGGAGCGCAGCTCGGCGACGCGCTCTTCCAGGCTCATTCCAGCTCGCGCGCAGCGGGCTCCAGCAGCCGCGCGAGATCGTATGCCTGCAGCGTCTTGATGCCGGGCTCGTCGGTCAGGTCGAAGTGGATCGGCGTGACCGCGACGCGCCCGTCGGCGACGGCCGCCAGATCGGTTCCGTCCTGGCGCTCGTAATCGGGCGCGTCGCCGTAGATCCGGTACTGGCGGCGCTTCGACTGCTCCTCCTGCAGCACCAGCTCGTCGCGGTAGATCCGCTTGCCCAGCCGCGCGACCTCGACGCCGCTCGATCTCGCCGCCGGGGAAGTTGACGTTCAGCAGCGTGCCGCCCGGCAGCGGCACGTCCTCGATCTCCTCGACCATCCGGGCGGTGAACGCGGCGGCGGCCTCGAAGTCGAAGTGCCTGCCGAGCCGGAAGTCCATCTCGCGCGCCGTCGACTGCTGCGAGACCGCGATCCCGGGCAACCCCAGGATGACGCCTTCCAGCGCGGCAGCCACCGTGCCCGAGTAGGTGATGTCGTCGCCGAGGTTGGAGCCGTGGTTGATGCCCGAGACGATCAGCTCGGCCTTGAAGCCCTCGACCAGCCCGAGCGCGGCGAAGCGCACGCAGTCGACCGGCGTGCCGTCGGTCGCGTAGCCGACGCTGCCGTCGCCGAAGTCGACCTCCTGCACCCACAGCGGCCGGCGCGTCGTGATCCCGCGCCCGATCGCCGAGCGATTGGAGTCGGGCGCGATCACGGCCAGCTCCAGCCCGGGGACGGCGAGCAGCGCCCGGCGCAGCGCCTGCAGTCCCTCGGCCTCGATCCCGTCGTCGTTCGTCAGCAGCACCCGCACGACGGCCAGGATATTTCGTTCAGTAGCGCACGGAGGCGAGATAGAGCCCGTGCGGCGGCGCTGTCGATGCCCGCCTCCGAGCGCGGCCGGCCGGTCAGCAGCCGCTCGAAGTCGCGCACGCTGCGCCGCCCGCCGGCCACCTCGAGCATCGTCCCGACGAGCACGCGGTTCATGTGGCGCATGAACGTGTCGGCCTCGATCTCGAAGCTCAGCAGCTCGCCCTCGCGCCGCCAGCCGGCGGCGACCACGTCGCGGCGGAAGTGCTGGTGGTAGCCGCCGGCCGGCGTGAACGCGGTGAAGTCGTGCGACGCCGACGAGCGCCCGTGCGCAGGCCTCGAGCGCGGGCAGGTCGATCGCGTGCGGCCACCACAGCGCGCGGTCGCGCTCGAACGGCGACGGCGCGGCGCGGGCGAGCACGCGGTAGCGGTAGCGGCGCGCGAGCGCGTCGTGGCGGGCGGAGAAGCCGTCCGGCGCCGGCTCGGCCGTCAGCACCGCGATCGCGTCGCGGCAGCACCGCGTTGACGGAGCGCAGCGCCGGCGCCGGGCCGGCGTAGGAGACGACCTGGCCGAGCGCGTGCACGCCGCGGTCCGTGCGGCCCGCCACCGTCAGCGTCGACGGGCCGGCGCAGCACGGTGACGAGCGCGCGCTCGAGCTCGGCGGCGACCGTCCGCCGGCCGGGCTGCGCCGCCCAGCCCGCGAACGGGGTGCCGTCGTACTCGAGCGTCAGCTTGGTGGTCTGACCGGCGGTCAGACCAGCTCGAGGTACACGAGCTCGGTCGCGTCACCCGGACGCGGGCCGAGCTTGAGGATGCGCGTGTAGCCGCCGGGGCGCTCCACGTAGCGCGGCGCGATCTCCTCGAACAGCTTGTAGATCACGCCCTTGTCGGGGTGCTGCAGCGTCGATGTCGCCTGCCGGCGCGCGTGCAGGTCGCCCTTCTTGGCCAGCGTGATCAGCTTCTCGAGCTCCGGCTTGACCGCCTTGGCCTTCGCCTGGGTGGTCTTGATCCGCTCGTGGTCGATCACCTCGATGCAGAGGTTCGCCAGCATCGCCTTGCGATGCGCGGCGTCGCGCGAGAGCTTGTGGCGGGTCTTCTGGTGGCGCATCGCGACTGTCGATCCTAGTCGGTCCGGAGGTTCAGGCCGCGCTGCGAGAGCGTCTCCACGACCTCGTCGATCGACTTCTTGCCGAAGTTCGGGATCGCCGCCAGCTCGCCCTCGGACTTGCCGATCAGGTCGCCGACGGTCTGGATGCCGGCGCGCTTGAGGCAGTTGTACGAGCGCACGCCCAGCTCGAGCTCCTCGATCAGGATGTCGTCCATCGGCCCGCCGCTCTGGCGCCCGCCGACGCCGGCCAGCGCCGCCGCGCCGCCGCCGCCCGCGCCGTTGTCGAGCGCGGTCATGCCGCCGGGGCCCGCGCGCAGCTCCTCGATGCGGTCCTCGTCGGTGAAGATCGCCAGCGACGAGATCAGGATCTCCGCGGCCTCGCGCAGCGCGGCGGTCGGGTCGATCGAGCCGTCCGTCTCGATGTCGAGCGTGAGCTTGTCGAAGTCGGTGCGCTGGCCGACGCGCGCCTGCTCGACCGAGTACGCGACGCGCTTGACGGGCGAGAAGATCGAGTCGATCGGGATCACGCCGATCGGCTGGTCGGGCGACTTGTTGTCCTCCGCCGGGCGGTAGCCGCGGCCGCGGCCGATCGTCAGGTAGAGCTCGAGCTTGGTCTTCTTCTCGAGCGTCGCGATGTGACCCTCGGGGTTGAGGATCTCGACGCCCGACGGCAGGTCGATGTCGCGCGCGGTGATCTCACCGGGGCCGGTGACGACCAGCGGCGCCTCGACCTCGGTCGCGTCGGAGTGCATGCGGCAGACGATGCCCTTGAGGTTCAGGACGATGTCGGTCACGTCCTCGGACACGCCCTTGATCGTCGAGAACTCGTGCGCGACGCCCTCGATCCGCACGGACGTCACCGCCGCCCCGGAGAGCGAGGCGAGCAGCACGCGCCGCAGCGAGTTGCCGAACGTGTAGCCGAAGCCGCGGTCGAGCGGCTCGACGGTGAAGGAGCCGCGATTCTCCTCGACCGATTCGGCGGTGATGCGGGGGATCTGGAAGTCGAGCATCAGGGTCCTAACGTGGTCGTCTGAGTGGTGGGGAGCTCCCACGCGCCGCGCAGAGGGGAAGCGGCGCGGGGGTGCGCAAGGTCTACTTGGAGTACAGCTCGACGATCAGCTGCTCCTGCACGGGCGCGGCGATCTCCGCGCGCTCGGGCTTGCGGAGCACCTTCGCCGTCAGGGCGTCGTGGTCGGCCTGCAGCCAGGCCGGGACCTGCGCGACCAGCTCGGTCGCGTCGCGGATCACCGTCTGGGCGCCGGTGCCCGCCTTGATCGCGATCACGTCGTTCTCGCGCACCTGGTAGCTGGGGATGTTCACGCGCCGTCCGTTGACGGTCCAGTGGCCATGCAGGATCAGCTGGCGCGCCTGGCGCCGCGAGGCGGCGAAGCCGAGCCGCACCAGCACGTTGTCGAAGCGGCACTCGAGGATCCGCAGCAGGTTCTCGCCCGTGATGCCCGATTGGCGCGAGGCCTTGTCGTAGTAGTTGCGGAACTGCTTCTCGAGCACGCCGTAGTAGCGCCGCGCCTTCTGCTTCTCGCGCAGCTGGACGCGGTACTCGGACTGCTTCTGGCGGCCGCGGCCGTGCTCGCCCGGCGGATAGGAGCGACGCTCGACGCCGCACTTGTCGGTCAGGCAGCGCTCGCCCTTGAGGAACAGCTTCTGTCCCTCGCGGCGGCATTGCTTGCACTGGGGAGAGGTGTCGCGTGCCATGAAGTCTCGCTAGACCCTGCGCCGCTTGCGGGGGCGGCATCCGTTGTGTGCCTGTGGGGTGACGTCGCGCACGCCCGTCACCTCGAGCCCGGCGGCCTGCAGCGAGCGGATCGCCGTCTCGCGGCCCGAGCCCGGGCCCTTGACGAAGACCTCGACCTTCTGCATGCCCTGCTCGATGCCCTTGCGCGCCGCCGCGTCGGCGGTGACCTGCGCGGCGAAGGGAGTCGACTTGCGCGAGCCCTTGAAGCCGGCGCCGCCGGCGGACTCCCACGCGATCACGTTGCCCTCGCGGTCGGTCAGCGCGACGATCGTGTTGTTGAACGAGGTCTTGATGTGCGCCTGGCCGATCGGGATGTTCTTCTTGACCTTGCGGCGGCCGCGCTGCGGGCGGCGGGGGGCGGGGCTCACTTCTTTCCGGCCTTCTTCTTGCCCGCGACCGACATGCGCTTGGGACCCTTGCGCGTGCGCGCGTTCGTCTTGGTGTTCTGGCCGCGCACCGGCAGGCCGCGACGGTGGCGGATGCCGCGGTAGCAGCCGATCTCCATCAGGCGCTTGAGCGCCTGCGAGCGCTCGCGGCGCAGGTCGCCCTCGACCGTGAAGTCGGCGTCGATCAGGTCGCGCAGCTTGGAGACCTCGTCCTCGGTCAGGTCACGGACGTAGGTGTCCGGGCTGATCGACAGCTCGGAGAGCAGCTTGTTGGCGGTCGGCCGGCCGACGCCGTAGATGTACGTGAGACCGATCTCGACGCGCTTGTTGAGAGGGATGTTGACCCCTGAGATACGAGCCAAAGCGTTGCCCCCTAGCCCTGACGCTGCTTGTGCCGCGGGTTCTGACAGATCACCAACACGCGCCCGTGGCGGCGGATGATCTTGCACTTCTCGCACATCGGCTTGACCGACGGTCGTACCTTCATGGTCCCTTTCGGTGTCTGATCCGGACGGGAGGCTCTGGCGACCGTGGCGGCCGCCGCTACCATCCCCCGGACGCGGGTGACGCACGTCGACGCCTCGCGGCGCAGAACGCGACGAGCGAGTATAGCGCGGGAATTCCGCGCTCGATCCGGGGCCGCATCGACCGCATGTACAAGCCGGCCGCGCTCGCTTCCGACACAGGGCGATAGGAGCCCGGACGGGCCTCCGCGACGCTCCGTCCATGACTTCTCCGACGAAGCGCACGATCCTGCCTGCCCTCGCCGGCGCGGGCATAGCGGCCCTGACCCTGCCGGCCACGGCGATGGCCGACTCCCTCGACGCAGCCGGCAACGGCGTGCTGAGCGACTCGGCCGTAATCAACACGCTGTGGGTCGATGGTGAGCGCGGTACTCGTGCTCTTCATGCTCGCGGGCCTGCTCTGTCTCGAGGCCGGCATGTCGCGCATGAAGAACGTCGGCACGCTCGTGCCGAAGGCGCTGATCTCGATGGCCGTCGCCGGCATCGCCTACTACGCGGTCGGCTTCGCGTTCGCCTTCGGCAACGGCGACATCATCGGCTCCGACGGCTTCTTCCTGCGCGCCTACGGCGACCCGCAGGAGGCGTTCGGGATCATGGGCCTGTCGGACGCGCTGATCGAGTCCAAGTGGCTCTTCCAGTTCGCGTTCTGCGCCGTCTGCCTCGCGATCGTCTGGGGCTCGACGCTCGAGCGGATCAAGTTCCACGCGCACGCGATCTTCGCGCTCGTCTTCGCCGCGTTCATCTACCCGCTGGCGTCGCACTGGGTCTTCGGCGGCGGCTGGCTGCAGACCAACATCGGCATGCAGGACTTCGCCGGCTCGACGGCCGTGCACCTCGTCGGCGCCACGGGCGCGCTCGCCGGACTGCTCGTGCTCGGCGCGCGCCGCGGCAAGTACGGCGCCGACGGCGCGCCGCGGCCGATCCCGGGCCACAACATGCTGATCCTCGGGCTCGGCATGTTCATCCTGCTGATCGGCTGGTTCGGCTTCAACGCCGGCTCCGCGCTGGGCGTGACCGACGGCCGCTTCGCCGAGGTCGCGATGGTGACGATGCTGGGCGCCTGCGGCGGCATCCTCGGCGCCTACGTCGCGACCGTGCTGCTGCAGCGCACGGTCGACATCGGCATGGTCTGCAACGGCCTGATCGCGGGGCTCGTCGCGATCACGGCGGGCTCGGGCTACGTGGAGAACTGGGCCGCGCCGATCATCGGGCTCGTCGGCGGCCTGATCGTCGTCCCGAGCATCATGCTGATCGACAAGAAGCTCGACGACCCGGTCGGCGTGCTCTCCGCGCACGGCATCGCGGGCATCTGGGGCACGCTCGCGTGCGGCCTCTTCACAGCGCCGCGCTTCGCCCAGTACGCCGCGATCGGCAACCCGGACGGCGGCCTCCTGTACTCGGGCTCGTTCGCGCAGCTCGGCTACCAGGCGCTCGGCGTGGTCGTCGTGTTCGCGCTCGTGCTCGGCGCTCAGCCTCGCCACCTGGTACGCGATCGCCAAGACGGTCGGGCTGCGCGTCAGCGAGGAGGCCGAGGTGGCCGGGCTCGACATCGCCGAGCACGGCATGTACGGCTACCCCGAGCAGTTCATCCCCGACGCCGAGCTCTACGGAGTCCCGGCGGTGCCGGCGATCAGGGCCAACGGGCACGTCGGGGCACGCGCCGGGGCGACCGAGACCTCGCCGGCCTGAGCGCTTGTCTCGGGCAGCGCGCCGCGACCTACGCCGCGGCGCGCTGCCCGGACTCGTGCCAGGGCGTGAGGATCCGCGGCCCCGCGGCCGTGATCGCGACGGTGAACTCGAAGTGGGCGGCGAGCGAGCCGTCCTGGGAGAAGATCGCCCAGCCGTCGTCGCCCATCCGCACCATGTGGCGCCCGGCGGTCACCATCGGCTCGATCGCCAGCACCATCCCTTCCGCCAGCACGATGCCCTTGCCGGGCGGGCCGTAGTTGGGGATCTGCGGCTCCTCGTGCATCGAGCGCCCGATCCCGTGCCCGACGAGCGACCGCACGACCGACAGCCCGTGCGACTCGACGTGCGCCTGGACCGCATGCGAGACGTCGCCGAGCCGGTTGCCGATCTCGCACTGGCGCACGGCGGCGAACAGCGACTCCTCGGTCACCCGCAGCAGCTTGGCCGCGACCGGCGAGATCTCGCCGACCGCGAACGTGCGCGCACCGTCGGCGACCCAGCCGTCCTTCACGACGCCGATGTCGATGGACAGGATGTCGCCCTTGCGCAGCTTGAACTTGCCCGGGATCCCGTGCACGACCATGTGGTTGGGCGAGGCGCAGATCGAGCCGGGGAAGCCGCGATAGCCCTTGAAGGCGGGCGTCGCGCCCTGCGAGACGATGAACTTCTCCGCCGCCGCGTCGAGCTCGCCGGTCGTGACCCCCGCCCGCACCTTGCCGGCGAGCAGGTTCATCGTCCTGACGTGGATCTCGCCGGCCTTCGCCATCGCCTCGATCTCGGGCTGGGTCTTGCGGACGATCACAGCCGTTCTTCGAGCCGTAGTGTCGCGAGCGTCGCGCGCACGTGGTCGTGGACCTCGTTGGGCTCGCGCATGCCGTCGAACTGCCGCAGCAGGCCGCGCTGGTCGTAGTAGTCGATCAGCGGCTTGGTCTTCTCGTGGTAGGTCTCCAGGCGCTGGCGGATCGTCTCGGCCTTGTCGTCGTCGCGCTGGACGAGCCGCGAGCCGTCGATGTCGCAGTAGCCGTCCTTGCTCTTGGGCGGATCGAACTCGACGTGGTAGAGATGGCCGCTCTTGACGCACTGGCGCCGGCCGGACAGCCGCTGGATCACGGTCTCGTCGTCGGCGTCGATCAGCAGCACGGCCGTCAACCGCCGGCCGTTGGACTCGAGCGCCTCGGCGAGCGCGTCCGCCTGCGCGACCGAGCGCGGGTAGCCGTCGAGCAGGAAGCCGTCGGCGCCGCGGTCGGAGATCTCCTCGAGGATCATCCGGATCACCAGCTCGTCCGGCACGAGCTCGCCCTTGTCCATGTAGCCGGCGGCCTCGCGGCCGAGCTCGGTTCCGTCCTGCTTGTGCTTGCGCAGCAGTTCGCCCGTGCCGATGTAGGGCAGCCCGAAGTCGTCCTTGAGGCGTTCGCCCTGCGTGCCCTTGCCCGCTCCGGGAGGTCCCAGCAGGATCAGGTTGAGCTCGCTCACTTCAGGAAGCCCTCGTAGTTGCGCATCATCAGCTGCGCCTCGAGCTGCTTCATCGTGTCCAGCGCCACGCCGACCACGATCAGGATCGACGTGCCGCCGAAGTAGAAGTTGGCCGACGTCTGGTTGATCAGGATCGTCGGCAGCGCGGCCACCGCGGCAAGATACAGCGCGCCGGGGAACGTGAGCCGCGCGAGTATCCGATCGAGGAACTCGGCCGTCGGCCGGCCCGGCCGCACGCCCGGGATGAAGCCGCCGTACTTCTTCAGGTTGTCGGCCTGGTCGACCGGGTTGAACGTGACCGCCGTGTAGAAGTACGTGAACAGGATGATGAAGATCGTCTCGCCGGCGATGTAGGCCCATTCGTTGGGGGCGAAGAAGTTCGCCACGCCCTCCAGACCCGGGATCAGCTGCCCGACGGTCGGCGGGAAGGCCATGATCGAGGCGGCGAAGATGACCGGGATCACGCCCGCCATGTTCACGCGCAGCGGCAGGTAGGTCTGGCCGCCGGAGCTCATGCGGCGCCCGATCACGCGCTTGGCGTACTGCACCGGTATCCGTCGCTGGCCCTCCTGGATGAACACGATCGCCGCGATCACCCCGAGCGCCATGAACGGCATGATCACCTTGAAGACCTGGTCCGGGTTCGTCCACCAGGCGCTGATGCCCTGCGGCAGGCCGGAGACGATCGAGGCGAAGATCATCAGCGAGATGCCGTTGCCGATGCCGCGCTGGGTGATCAGCTCGCCCATCCACATCAGCAGCACGCAGCCGGCCGTGAGGCAGAGCACGACGAGCAGCACGGAGCCGAGGTTGAAGCTCGTGAACACCGGCGAGCCGGCGCTCTGGCCCTGCGAGCGGAAGAGGAAGACGTAGCCGACGGCCTGCGCGGCGGACAGCCCGACCGTCAGGTAGCGCGTGTACTGCGTGATGCGCGCCTGGCCGACCTCGCCCTCCTTGGACAGCTTCTCCAGCGACGGCGAGACCACCGTCAGCAGCTGCAGGATGATCGAGGCCGTGATGTACGGCATGATCCCGAGCGCGAAGAGGGCGATCCGCGACAGGCCCCCGCCCGTGAACAGGTTGAGGAAGCCGAGGATGTTCGAGCCGGCGTAGTTCTCCTCGAGCTGCTTGAGCGCCTCGGTCGAGACACCCGGAACCGGGATGAACGACCCGAGCCGGTACAGCGCCAGGATCACCGCGGTGAAGAGCAGCTTCTTGCGGATCTCCGGGACCTTGAAGGAGCTCAGGATCGTCGCCAGCACGGCTCGTGCTCCCCGCGGCTACTCGATGACCTGACAGGTGCCGCCGGCAGCCTCGATGGCCGCGCGGGCGGACTTGGAGAAGCCGTGCGCGTGAACCGTCATCGGCTTGGTGATCGCGCCGCCGCCCAGCACCTTGACCGGGATGTCGCGACGGGTCGCCAGGCCGGCCGACTTGAGCGCCGCGACGTCGACCGACGCGCCGGACTCGAAGCGGGCGTCCAGGTCGGCCAGGTTGACCGGCTGCGTGTGCGTCCGGAACATCTCGAACGGCATCGACATCTTCTTGTTCGGCCCGCGCAGCTTGCGCATGCGCATGTGGAGCGGCGTCTGGCCGCCCTCGAAGCGCTCGCGGTCCTTGGCGCCGGCGCGCGAGCCGTAGCCCTTGTGGCCGCGCCCGGAGGTCTTGCCGTGGCCGGAGCCGTGACCGCGGCCGATGCGCTTGCGGCTCTTGCGCGAGCCCGGCGCGGGCTGCAGGTTGTGCAGGCCGACGATCGGCTCGGCGTCTTCCTCGGGCCGGCTCACGACTTCTCCTCGACGATCACGAGATGGCGCACCGAGTGCATCATGCCGCGCAGCTGGGGCGAGTCGGGCCGCTCGACCACGCTGCCGATCTTGCGCAGCCCGAGCGACCGCAGCGTGTCGCGCTGGCGCGCGTTCGAGCCGTTGGCGGAGCGCACCTGCTT
Organism: uncultured Solirubrobacteraceae bacterium; assembly: GCA_963721315.1. Lineage (GTDB taxonomy): Bacteria > Actinomycetota > Thermoleophilia > Solirubrobacterales > Solirubrobacteraceae > DASQMT01. The sequence continues at coordinate 27,807 of CAVRIU010000011.1, read as the reverse complement.
GATCACGTACATGCTCATGCGGGCGTCTCGGTGGTTTCGCTGGGCTCCGCGGGCTCGATCGCCACGGGCTCGCTCGGCTCCGGCTCGGCTGGGCTCCGGCTCGGCCGACAGCGTCGCAACAGCCTGGCCGTTCTCCTTCGACAGCCCGAGCACGGCATCGACGGAGAGCCCGCGCAGCGCGGCGATCTCCTCCGGCCGGCGCAGCTCCATCAGACCCGAGATCGTCGCCTTGACGAGGTTGATCGGGTTCTGCGAGCCGAGCGACTTGGAGAGGATGTCGTGGATCCCGGCGAGCTCGAGCACCGCGCGCACGCCGCCGCCGGCGATCACGCCCGTACCGGGCGAGGCGGGCTTGAGGAAGACGCGGCCGGAGCCGAAGATGCCCATCGTCTGGTGCGTGATCGTGGCGCCGTGCAGCGGCACGCGGAAGAGCCGCTTCTTCGCGTTCTCGACGCCCTTCTGGATCGCCAGCGGGACCTCGTTGGCCTTGCCGTAGCCGTAGCCGACGGTGCCGCTCTCGTCGCCGACGACGACGAGCGCCGTGAACGAGAAGCGGCGGCCGCCCTTGACGACCTTGGCGACGCGGTTGATCTCGACCACGCGCTCCTGGAGATCCAGGCCGGTGGACGAGACGGAGCGATCGGGAGCAGACATGCCGAGTCCTAGCCTAGAAGGTCAGGCCGCCCTCGCGGGCGCCCTCGGCCAGGGCCTTGACACGGCCGTGATAGCGGTAGCCGCCGCGGTCGAAGACCACGGTCTCGACGCCGGCGGCCTTCGCGCGCTCGGCGATCAGGGCGCCGGCACGGGTGGCCTGCTCCATCGGCTTGAGCCCGCGCAGGTCCGCCTCGGTCCAGTTGACGGCGGCCAGCGTGCGGCCGGCGTCGTCGTCGATCAGCTGCACGAAGATGCCGCGGTTGGAGCGGAAGACGGCGATGCGCGGGCGCTCGGCCGAGCCGCGCACCTTCGCGCGGACGCGGCGCCGGCGCTTGAGGCGCCGCTGCGGTGCGGTGACGGAGCTCATGCGCGTTTACCGACCTTCCGGGCGACGTACTCGCCCTCGTAGCGGATGCCCTTGCCCTTGTAGGGCTCCGGCGGCCGCTGCTTGCGGATCACGGCGGCGACCTGGCCGACCTGCTGCTTGCTCGAGCCCTTGATGATCACGCGCGTCGGCTGCGGGACCTCGAACTCGATTCCCTCCGGCGCCTTGATCGGCACCGGGTGCGAGTAGCCCAGCGCCAGCTCGAGGTCGCGGCCCTTGAGCTGCGCGCGGTAGCCGACGCCCTGGATCTCGAGCGTCTTGGAGAAGCCGGTCGTCACGCCCTCGACCATGTTCGCGATCAGCGTGCGCGTGAGCCCGTGCAGGGCACGGTGCTCGGCGCGATCGGTCGGCCGCGTGACGAGCAGCTGGCCGTCCTCCTGGACGACGTCGATCGCGCGTGCCTTGCGCTCCTCGAGGTTGCCGCGCGGTCCGGACACGCGCACGACCTCGGGGTCGACCGTGATCGTCACGGAGTCGGGGACGGGGATGGGCTTCCTGCCGATGCGGGACACGGCGGCGCTACCAGACCTCGGCGACGACCTCGCCGCCGACGCCCGCCTTGCGCGCGTCGTGGCCGGTCATCACGCCGTGCGACGTGGACAGGATCGCGGTGCCCATGCCGCCCAGCACCTTGGGGACATGCTTGGCGTCGACGTAGGTGCGCTGGCCGGGGCGCGAGATGCGCCGGATGCCCGAGATCACCGAGGTGCGGTTCTCGGTGTACTTGAGCGTCACGACGATCCGCTCGCCGGCCGCGCCGGGGCGGCCCTCGGTCGTCTCGAAGGACTCGATGTAGCCCTGCTCGCGCAGGATCCGCGCCAGCTCCCGCTTGAACGCGGACGACGGCATCTCGACGGTCTCGTGGGCCGCCATGATCCCGTTGCGGATCCGCGTCAGGAAGTCGGCGATGGGGTCTGTCATCGACATGCGACCCCTACCAGCTCGACTTCGTCATGCCGGGGATGAAGCCCTCGTGCGCGAGCTCGCGCAGGCAGATGCGGCAGAGGCCGAACTTCTTGTAGACGGCACGCGGGCGGCCGCACTTGCGACAGCGCGTGTACGCCCGGGTCTTGTACTTGGCCGGCCGCTGCTGGCGGACGATCTGGGAGGTCTTTGCCATGTGTGAGTTCTCTCTCGGTTCCTCAGGCCGCGACGGCCTGGTCGTTCAAGGACTCGAAGCCGGCCGGGCGCCCGTCGCGGGAGAACGGCATGCCCAGCGCGTCGAGCAGCGCGAAGGCCTCGGCATCGGTTTGCGCGGTGGTCGTGATCGTCACGTCCATGCCGCGCACCTGGTCGATGTTGTCGTAGTCGATCTCGGGGAAGATGACCTGCTCGCGGACGCCCATCGAGTAGTTGCCGCGCCCGTCGAAGGAGCGCGGGCTCAACCCGCGGAAGTCGCGGATCCGGGGGATCGCGATCGCCGTCAGGCGGTCCAGGAACTCGTACGCGCGCTCGCCGCGCAGCGTCACGGAGAGCCCGACGGGCATGCCCTCGCGCAGCTTGAACGCGGCGACGGACTTGCGCGCGCGGCGCACGCTCGGCTGCTGGCCGGCGAGCTGCGCGAGCTGGCCCTTGGCGGCCTCGAGCATCTTGGCGTCCTGCTTGGCCTCGCCGACGCCCATGTTGACGGTGATCTTGGTCAGCTTGGGCGCCTGCATCGGCGAGGAGTAGCCGAACTTCTCGATCAGCTGGGCGCGGATGCGCTCGTTGTATGCGTCCTTGAGTCTGGCCATGTTCCTAGTCGATCTCGGTGCCCGAGCGCTTGGTCACGCGCATGCGCTTGCCCTCCTCGGTGCGCCTTGTCCCCACGCGCGTCGGCTTGCGGTCCTTGGGGTCCAGCAGCGCGACGTTCGAGACGTGCACGGGACCCTCGAGCTCGATCACGCCGACGGGCGCGTTCGGGCGTCCCGGGTTCGGGCGCTGGTGGCGCTTGACGATGTTGATGCCCTCGACGAAGACGCGCTCGCGGGCCCGGTCGACGCGGATGATCTTGCCGATCTTGCCCTTGTCCTTGCCCGAGATCACGATCACCTCGTCGTCGGTGCGCAGCTTCATGGCTCAGAGCACCTCCGGGGCGAGCGAGACGATCTTCATGAAGCCGCCGTCGCGCAGCTCGCGCGCCACCGGGCCGAAGATGCGCGTCCCGCGCGGGTTGTTCGCGGCATCGATGATCACCGCGGCGTTCTCGTCGAAGGCGATGTAGGTGCCGTCGTCGCGCCCGAACTCCTTCTTCGTGCGCACGACGACCGCCTTGACGACCTCGCCCTTCTTGACCGACCCCTGCGGGGTGGCCGTCTTGACTGTCGCGGTGATGATGTCGCCGACGCCGGCGTAGCGGCGGCGCGAGCCGCCCTGCACGCGGATGCAGAGGATCTCGCGGGCGCCCGTGTTGTCGGCGACCTTGAGGCGGGTCTCGTTCTGGATCACTTCGCCCGCTCCAGCACTTCGGTCAGGCGCCAGCGCTTGCTGCGGCTCATCGGGCGGCACTCGACGACGCGGACGGTGTCGCCCTCGGCGGCGTTGTTGGTCTCGTCGTGCGCGTACAGCTTGAGCGTCGAGCGCAGGATCTTGTGGTAGCGGCGGTGGCGCCCGACCACGTCGATCGCGACGGTGATCGTCTTGTCGCCCTTGGCCGAGGTCACGACGCCCTGGCGCACGCGCGGGCGGCCGCGGTCGCGCTCCGGCGACTGGACGGTGCCGGGCGACCGGTCGGACGCGGCGCGGCGCTGCTTGAGCTTGGCGCGGTAGGCGCGGCGCTGCTTGGCCGTCTCGGCGCGGCGCGCCTGGCGCTCCTGCTCGCGCTGCTCGGGCGAGACCTGGCCGCGGGCGGCGGGGCGGGCCTGGGCGCGGCGCGTCTCGAGCCGGTCGCGGCGCGTCACGGCGGGCGGGGCGGGCGCGGGGGTCGCCTCGGGCGTGGCAGCGTCGGGCGTCGCCTCGGCCGCGGCATCATCGGCCGCAGCATCGGGGGTCGCCTCGACCTCAGCTTCGGGGGTCGCCTCGACCGCGGCATCGTCGGGGGTCGGCTCGACCGCGGCATCGTCGGCCGCGGCGTCGGGGGTCGCCTCGACCGCGGCGTCGTCGGCCGCAGCGTCGGGGGTCGCCTCGACCTCAGCTTCGGGGGTCGCCTCGGCCGCGGCGGTCTCATCCCCCACCGGCGCAGGGCCGGCGGCAGCGGCAGCAGCCGCTTCGGCTTCGGTCTCTGGTGTCTTCTCGTCAGCCATCGCTTCTCTCTCCGGCGCCGGCCGCGTCATCGCGCGCGGCGCTCGCATTCGTGTCGACGCCTCGCTGGCGCGCCACCGTGAGGGCGCGCGCGAGGTCTCGCTTTGCGGTCTTCAATCCGGCCGTGTTCTCGAGCTCGCCGGTCGCGTGCTGCATGCGCAGGCCGAACAGCTCGCGCCGTGCGGTGACGAGCCGCTCGCGCAGCTTGTCGTCCTCGAGATCGCGCAGGTCCTGTGACTTCATCACGCGTGCTCCAGGTCCTCGCGCATCACGAACTTGGTCTTCACGGGCAGCTTGTGGCCGGCCAGGCGCAGCGCCTCGCGGGCGAGCGGCTCGGGCACGCCGGCCAGCTCGAACATCACGCGGCCCGGCTTGACGACGGCGACCCAGCCCTCGGGCGAGCCCTTGCCGGAGCCCATGCGGGTCTCGGCCGGCTTCTTCGTCACGGGCTTGTCGGGATAGACGTTGATCCAGACCTTGCCGCCACGCTTGATCTTGCGGGTCATGGCGATACGAGCGGCCTCGATCTGGCGGTTCGTCAGCCAGGCGGCCTCGAGCGTCTTGAGGCCGTACTCGCCGAACTCCACCTTGTGCTGGGCGCGCGTCATCCCGGGCTTGCGCCCGCGGTGCTGCCGGCGGTACTTGACGCGTTTCGGGGACAGCATCAGCGACTGATCCCTCCGCTGAGGTCGGGCCGTCCGCCGCCGCGGCCGCCGGGGCCACCACCGCGTCCGCCGCCGCCGCCGCCACGGCCACCGGGGCCGCCACCGCGTCCGCCGCCTCCGCCGCCACGGCCACCGGGGCCGCCCGGCCCACCGGGGCCACCGGGTCCGCGCCCGCCGCCCTCGCGCCCACCGCGGCGGCCGTCGCGGCCACCGCGCCCGTCACGGCCGTCACGGCCGCGTCCGGCCTGGTCGTCGCGACCGCCCGGACCGGGATCGTCGAGCGACGTCAGGTCGGTGCCGGTGTAGCCGGCGGGCATGATCTCGCCCTTGTTGATCCAGCACTTCACGCCGATGCGACCGAACGTCGTGCGCGCCTCGTAGAAGCCGTAGTCGATGTCGGCGCGCAGCGTGTGCAGCGGCACGCGGCCGTCGTTGTACATCTCGGTGCGCGCCATCTCGGCGCCGCCCAGGCGACCGGAGACCTGGATCTTGCAGCCCTTGGCGCCGGAGCGCATCGCGCTCGTGAGCGCGCGCTTCATCGCGCGCCGGAAGGCGACGCGGTTGACGAGCTGCTCGGCGATCGACTGCGCGACGAGCTTCGCGTCGAGCTCGGGACGCTTGATCTCGAGGATGTTGACCTTGATCGCCTTGCCGGTCAGCCGGTGCAGGTCGCGGCGCAGCGCGTCGACCTCGGAGCCGGACTTGCCGATCACGATGCCCGGGCGCGCGGTGTGGATGTTCACCTCGACCTCGGCGGCGTCCTTGCGGATCGTGATGTCCGAGAGGCCGGCGTGCGCGAGCTTGCCGATGATGTGGTCGCGGATGTTGACGTCCTCGATCAGGAAGTCGGAGAAGTGGCGCTCGTTGAACCAGTTCGACTTCCAGTCGTGGATGTAGCCCACACGCATGGCCTCGGGATGAACCTTCTGACCCATGCTGTTAGAGCTCCTTCGGGGTGAGCGTGATCGTCAGGTGCGAGGTCCGCTTGCGGATGCGCGTGGCACGGCCCATGGCGCGCGGGCGGTAGCGCTTCAGCGTCGGTCCCTCGTCGGCGTACACGGCCGCGATGCGCAGTTCCTCGCCCACCAGCTCGTGGTTGTGCTCCGCGTTGGCGACGGCGGACTCGAGCAGCTTCGCCCAGTCCTTCGCCGCGGCACGCGGCGTGAACGCGAGGATCGCGCGCGCTTGCGCGACGTCCTTGCCGCGCAGGTGGTCGCACACGAGGCGCGCCTTGCGCGCGGAGGTGCGCACGTACTTGGCGTGCGCGGAGACGGCGACGCCGGCCTCCTCCGGGCGGGAGCGGCCGCCCCGGCGCGTGGGCCGGGCGGCAGGCGTCGGCTTCGCGGCCGGCGCCGGCGTCGTGGCTGATTCGTCCGTGCCCTGCGACGGTGTCGCTTCTTCGTCGCTTGTGCCCGGCGACGCAGTCGCTTGGGTAGCAGCCGGAGCCGCCTCCGCGGCCGGCTCGTCCGCGCCCGGCGACGGGGTCGCCTCGGCAGCGGCGGCGGGAGCCTTCCTCGCACGCGAGCGCCGCGGCTTCGCGTCCGGCGCCTTCTCGGCAGCCGCGACCGCCTCGTCGGCGGCCTCCTCGGCCTGGTCGGCGGCGACCTCGGCGGCACGCGCCTTGCGGGCGCGCTTGGGCTTCGGCGCCTTGGCCGCCTCAGCGGCGGCAGTGGTTGCCTCGGCGGCGGCCTCGACCGCTTCGTCGGCGGCCTCGCCGGCCTCGGCCGCGGCATCCACGTCGGCCTTGCCCTTGTCGGCGGCGGCCTCGGCCTCCGCGGCGGCCGCAGCGGCCTCCTCGGCGGCAGCGGCAGCGCGCGCGGCCTCCTCGTCGGCCCGCTCGATCTGGGGGTCCTCGGGCGTGCTCATCGGATCTTGCCCGACTTCTCGTGGCCGCGGTAGGTGCGCGTGGGCGCGAACTCGCCGAGCTTGTGCCCGACCATCGACTCCGACACGAACACGGGCACGTGCTTGCGCCCGTCGTGCACAGCGATCGTGTGCCCGACCATGTCGGGGAAGATCGTCGAGGTGCGCGACCAGGTCTTGATCATCGTCTTGGACCCGCCGGAGTTCATCTGCTCGATGCGCGCCATCAGCCGGTCCTCGACCCACGGGCCCTTCTTGGAGGAGCGTGACATCAGCGATTGCCCTTCTTGCCGCGGCGCCGGCCGCGGACGATGTAGCGGTCTGACTGCTTGCCCTTCTTGCGCGTGCGATAGCCGATCGTCGGCACGCCCCAGGGTGTCTGCGGGTGGTTGCCGAGCGGCGACGCGCCCTCGCCGCCACCGTGCGGGTGGTCGACCGGGTTCATGGCCGTGCCGCGGGTCTGCGGCCGCACGCCCATGTGGCGCTTGCGGCCGGCCTTGCCGACCGTGATGTTCTGGTGGTCGGCGTTGCCGATCGTCCCGACCGTCGCGCGGCACTCGGTGCGCACGAGCCGCATCTCGCCCGAGGGCAGGCGCAGGGTGGCGTTGTCGCCCTCCTTCGCCATCAGCTGGACCGCGGTGCCGGCCGAGCGCGCGAGCTGGCCGCCACGACCCGGCTGCAGCTCGACGTTGTGGACGACCGTGCCGACCGGCATGTTGGCGAGCGGCAGCGCGTTGCCGACTGTGATGTCGGCGCCCGGGCCGGACTCGACGATCATGCCGACGCGCAACCGGCTGGGAGCCAGGATGTACGCCTTCGCCCCGTCGAGGTAGTGCAGCAGCGCGATGTAGGCCGAGCGGTTGGGGTCGTACTCGATCGCGGCGACGCGGGCGGGGACCCCGTCCTTGCGGCGCTTGAAGTCGACGATGCGGTAGAGCCGCTTGGCGCCGCCGCCGCGGTGGCGGGCGGTCTTGCGCCCGTTGGCGTTGCGCCCGCCGCTCTTCTTCAGGCCTTCGGTGAGCGACTTCTCGGGTGTCTTCTTGGTGATCTCCGCGAAGTCCGCGTAGGTCACGAAGCGGCGACCCGGCGATGTGGGCTTGGGCTTGCGGATCGGCATTACAGATCAGCCTCCAAGCCCTGGAAGATCGGGATCGAGTCGCCGGGGCGGACCTGCACGACGGCCTTGCGCCACTCGCGCGTGCGCCCGGCGGTCAAGCCACGGCGCTTCGGCTTAGAGGGCACCGAGGAGGTACGGACCGCGACCACGGTGACGTCGAAGAGCGCCTCGACGGCCTGCTTGATCTGCGTCTTGTGCGCATCCTTGTGGACGCGGAACGTGTACTTGTCGGCCGTCGCGAGCACGTAGGACTTCTCCGAGACGACGGGGCGGATGATCACCTGGCTGGGATCCATCACGCCACCTCCGCCGCGCCACGCCGATCAGTTTTCGAGGCCCGAGCGGCCAGCGCATCGACCGCCGCCTGCGACGCGACCATGCGTCGCCGGGCGCACGATGTCTGCGATGCCGGCGTTCTCCGCCGACAGGACGACGACGCCCTGGAGGTTGCGGAACGACTTGGCCGCGTTCGCCTCCTCCTCCGACAGGACGATCAGCGTCGAGCCCGCACGCACGTCGGCGAGCAGGCCGGCGGCCTGCTTGGTCGAGGGCGCGTCGAAGGCAGCGGCATCGAGGCCGAAGAGCGAGCCGCGCTCGGCGTGCAGCGAGAGCGCGGAGCGCAACGCGGCACGGCGCGCCTTGCGGTTGACCTTGAGGATGTAGTGGCGCGGGCTCGGGCCGAAGACGGTGCCGCCGCCCGCTCCACAGCGGCGAGCGCGACGAGCCGGCGCGGGCGCGGCCGGTGCCCTTCTGGCGCCACGGCTTGGCGCCGCCGCCGCGGACCATGCCGCGCGTCTTGGTCGCGTGCGTGCCGCGCCGGCGCGCCGCCAGCTCGGCCACCACGCACTCGTGCACGAGCGGGCCGTTGAACGGCGCGCCGAACACGTCGGCATCGAGCGTGAGCTTGCCGGAGCCGCCCAGGAACGGTGCGTCAGCCATCGGTGCGCACCTCCACAGTGCCGCCCTTGGGGCCGGGGACCGAGCCGCGCAGCAGCATCAGGTTCTGATCCGGGATCAGCTCGACGACCTCGAGGCCCTTCTGGGTCACGCGCTTGGCGCCCATGTGACCGGGACCGCGGATGCCCTTGAACACGCGCGAGGGCGTCGCCGAGGCGCCGATCGAGCCCGGGGCGCGCACGTTGTGCGAGCCGTGGGACTTGGGGCCGGCGGCGAAGTTGTGGCGCTTGATCGTGCCCTGGAAGCCCTTGCCCTTCGACGTCCCGGAGACCTTGACGGTCTGGCCGACCTCGAACGCCTCGACGGTGACCGTCTCGCCCACCATCAGCTCGCCGGCCTCGTCGCGGAACTCGACGAGCGTCTTCAGCGGCGGCGCGTCGGCCTTCTTGAGGTGGCCGAGCTCGGCCTTGGTCAGGCGCTTCTCGCGCACCAGCCCGAAGCCGAGCTGGACGGAGACGTAGCCGTCGACCTCGTTGGTCCGGATCGCGGTGACCGGGCACGGGCCCGCCTCGAGCACGGTCACGCGCTCGACGCGCCCGTCCTCGAGGAAGCGCTGGGTCATGCCGAGTTTCTTGGCGAGGATCGCGGGCATCGGCTCAACCGAAGGCGAGGCGGATCTCGATGTCGACGCCCGCGGGCAGGTGGTCGAGCCGCTGGAGCGAGTCGACCGTCTTGGGCGTGGGCTGGTGGATGTCGATCAGGCGCTTGTGCGTGCGGATCTCGAAGTGCTCCTGCGAGTCCTTGTCCTTGAACGGCGACTTGATCACCGCATAGACGTTCTTCTCGGTCGGCAGGGGCACGGGCCCGGACACGGTCGCGCCGGTCCGCGTGGCGGTCTCGACGATCTCCTTGGCAGCCGTCTCGATGGCCGACGCGTCGTAGGCCTTCAAGCGGATGCGGATCTTGTTCTGCTGGGCGGTTGCCACTGTGTGTCCGGAATCTGTCGTGTAGTCGGGTTCTTGCCTGGCGCGCGGAAGGCGGGCCCCGGGGCCCGGGGCCCGCCTCCGATAACGGTCGTATCTGCCTGTGCCGGCCGCGGAAACCGCCGCGGCCGGGTACTCACTTGATGACTTCGGTGACCACCCCGGAGCCGACGGTGCGGCCGCCCTCGCGGATCGCGAAGCGCAGGCCCGGGTCCATGGCGATCGGCTGGATCAGCTCGATCTCCATCTGGATGTTGTCGCCCGGCATCACCATCTCGGTGCCCTCGGGCAGCTTGGCGACGCCCGTGACGTCGGTGGTGCGGAAGTAGAACTGCGGCCGGTAGCCGTTGAAGAACGGCGTGTGACGGCCGCCCTCCTCCTTCTTCAGCACGTAGACCTCGGCCTTGAACTCCGTGTGGGGCGTGATCGAACGCGGCTTGCACAGCACCTGCCCGCGCTCGATCTCCTCGCGCTTGATCCCGCGCAAGAGGCAGCCGACGTTGTCGCCGGCACGGCCCTCGTCGAGGATCTTGCGGAACATCTCGACGCCGGTCACGACCGTGTTGGAGGTCTTCTCGTGGATGCCCACGATCTCCACCGTGTCGCCGGTGTTGACGATCCCCTGTTCGATCCGCCCCGTCGCCACCGTGCCACGGCCGGTGATCGAGAAGACGTCCTCGACCGGCATCAGGAACGGCTTGTCGAGCTCGCGCACGGGCTCGGGGATGTAGGTGTCGAGCTGCTCTGCCAGCTCGATGATCTTCGCCGTGTGCTCCTCGTCGCCCTCGAGCGCCTTGAGCGCCGAGCCGATCACGAACGGGATGTCGTCGCCCGGGAAGTCGTAGGTCGAGAGCAGCTCGCGCACCTCGACCTCGACGAGCTCCAGCAACTCCTCGTCGTCGACCATGTCGGCCTTGTTCAGGAAGACGACGATGTACGGCACGCCGACCTGGCGAGCGAGCAGGATGTGCTCGCGCGTCTGGGGCATCGGGCCATCCGCCGCCGAGACGACCAGGATCGCGCCGTCCATCTGCGCGGCGCCGGTGATCATGTTCTTGACGTAGTCGGCGTGACCGGGACAGTCGACGTGGGCGTAGTGACGGTTGCCCGTCTCGTACTCCACGTGCGACGTCGCGATCGTGATGCCGCGGGCCTTCTCCTCCGGTGCGTTGTCGATCTCGTCGAAGGAACGAGCCTGACCGCCGTACGTGTCTGAGAGCACCTTCGTGATCGCCGCGGTCAGGGTCGTCTTGCCATGGTCGATGTGACCGATGGTGCCGACGTTGACGTGCGGCTTGTCGCGCTCGAACTTCTCCTTCGCCACTTCGGGTTGCTCCTTTTCGAAAGTCTCTAAGTCGTTGATTCGGTACGTGCGTCGGCGGGCCCACCCGGAGGCGAACCCGTGCAGACTAGCGCAAGCTAGGCGAGGATCGGCTCCCCGGTGCGGCCCTCGACGACCTTCTCCGCAATGCTCGGCGGCACTTCCTCGTAGCGCTCGAACTGCATCGTGTACGTGGCGCGCCCCTGGGTCATCGAGCGCAGATCTCCGACGTAGCCGAACATCTCGCTGAGCGGCGCCGTGCCGCGCACGACCTTGGCGTTGCCGCGCTCCTCCATCCCGTCGATCCGGCCGCGCCGGCGGTTGAGATCGCCGATCACGTCGCCCATGTACTCCTCGGGCACCGTCACCTCGACGGAGAAGATCGGCTCGAGCAGCACGGGCTTGGCGCGGCGGGCGGCCTCCTGGAGCGCGAGCGAGCCCGCGATCTTGAAGGCGATCTCCGACGAGTCCGTGTCGTGGTACTTGCCATCGGTCAGCGTGACGCGCACGTCGACCATCGGATAGCCGGCGCGTACGCCGGACTCCAGCGCCTCCTCGACGCCCTTCTCGACGGCCGGGATGTACTCGGTCGGGATCGAGCCGCCCCTGATCTTGTTGACGAAGTCGAAGCCCTCGCCCGGCGCCGGCTCGATGTTGATGTAGACGATCCCGAACTGGCCCGAGCCGCCGGTCTGCTTGACGAAGCGACCCTCGACCTTCTCGGCCGTCCCGCGCACCGTCTCGCGGTAGGAGACCTGCGGCCGGCCGACGTTGGCGTCGACCTTGTACTCGCGCAGCATGCGGTCCACCAGCACCTCGAGGTGCAGCTCGCCCATGCCGGAGATCTCCGTCTGGCCGGTCTCCTCATTGGTCGCGACCTGGAAGGTCGGGTCCTCCTCGGCGAGCCGGCCCAGCGCGATCGACATCTTCTCCTGGTCGATCTTCGTCTTGGGCTCGATCGCGACCTTGATGACCGGCTCGGGGAAGTCCATCATCTCGAGCTTGATCGGGTTGTCGGGCGCGGCCAGCGTGTCGCCGGTCACGACCTGCTTGATCCCGACCGCCGCGGCGATGTCGCCCGAGTAGACCTCGGTCACGTCCTCGCGGTCGTTGGCGTGCATCATCAGGATGCGCCCGATCCGCTCGGTCCTGCCCGTGCTCACGTTGAGCACGCGCGAGCCCGCCTCGAGCTTGCCCGAGTAGACGCGGAAGTAGGTCAGCTTGCCGACGAACGGGTCGGCCATGATCTTGAACGCGAGCGCCGCGAACGGCTCGGTGTCGCCGGGCTTGCGCGTCGCGGGCCGGTCGTCGGCACCGCGGACGGGCTCGAGGCCCTCGATCGGCGGCACGTCGAGCGGGCTCGGCAGGTAGTCGATCACCGCGTCTAACAGCGGCTGCACGCCCTTGTTCTTGAACGAGGAGCCGCACAGCACCGGCGTCAGCTTGATCTCGAGCGTCGCCTTGCGTATCGCGGCGACCAGGCGCTCGGGCGGGATCTCGGCCTCGTCGAGGATCAGCTCGAGCAGCCCGTCGTCGTAGTGCGAGACCTCCTCGAGCATGTGCTCGCGCGCCGCCTGCGCCTCGTCGGCCATGTGATCGGGGATGGCGGTGACGTCGAAGTCCTTGCCCAGCTCGTCCTTGTAGAGGATCGCCTTCATCTCGACCAGGTCGACCAGCCCGCGGAAGTCGCCTTCGGCGCCGATCGGCAGCTGGATCGGCACGGGGTGCCCGCCGAGGCGGTCGATCATCGTCTGCACGCCCTGGTCGAAGTTCGCGCCGATGCGGTCCATCTTGTTGATGTAGGCGATCCGCGGCACGGCGTACTTGTCGGCCTGGCGCCAGACGGTCTCCGACTGCGGCTCGACGCCGGCGACCGAGTCGAACAGCGCGATCGCGCCGTCGAGCACGCGCAGCGAGCGCTCGACCTCGACGGTGAAGTCGACGTGACCCGGCGTGTCGATGATGTTGATCCGATGACCGTCCCACTCTGCGGTGGTGGCCGCGGACGTGATCGTGATCCCGCGCTCCTGCTCCTGCGCCATCCAGTCCATCGTCGCGGCGCCCTCGTGAACCTCGCCGATCTTGTGCGAGCGGCCCGTGTAGTAGAGGATCCGCTCGGTCGTCGTCGTCTTGCCCGCGTCGATGTGGGCCATGATCCCGATGTTCCGGGTCTTCTCGAGGGTGAACTTGCGCGGCATGGGAAGGATCTCTCTCTGGCTGCTGGCGAACGTGCCCGGCGGAGGGCGAAAAAACGGGCCCTGCAGGGCCCGTGACGTTCACCCCCGGCGGAGCGTGCACACACGTGCGAGCGCCCCACGGCGACGCCTCATGGTAGCACCGGATGCCCGGGTCAGAGCGGGCTCAGCGACTGACCCAGCGCCGCAGGGGCGACGCCACGAACTCGGGTACCGACCGGTGTGCCGCGAGCGCGGCCCCACCCAGCGGGCGGCAGGCGAACGCCAGCGTCTCGACGCCCGGATCGCGCATGGCGAAGCGATACTTGTAGGCCTCGTCCCCGCGCAGCATGCGGAACTCGAGCATGCCGTCCTCGAGCGCCGCGCGAATCACGCGGGCCATCAGCACCGTCCCGACCGAGGCTTTGTCCCAGGCCGGATCGCGGCCGGACTGGTAGAAGCAGTCGACGCCGCCGAAGCGGAAGACGAGCAGCGCCGCGACCGCTTGGCCGTCGACCTCCAGCAGCCAGAGCCGCAGCCAGCCGCGCTCGCCCGCGAGGCGCGCGAAGTCACGATGGAAGGCCGTGCGCGGGCCGGCGAAGCTGCTCTCGGGCCCCGGCCAGCGCGCGGCGTGCAACGCGAACAGCTTGTCGAGTCCGGAGTCCAGCTCCGCGGCCGCCGTCACGACCTGGAAGCGGACGTCGTGCTCGCGCTCGAGCTTGCGCTCCTTACGACCAAGTTGCCCGCGCCAGTTGGCGCTCCAGCGCGCCGCCAGCTGCTCCCAGCTGCCGGCATCGAGGTCCACGACAGGGCTGGCCTCGCGCTTGAGCAGCCGGCCGCGCAGTAGTCCGCTCCAGCCCTGGTCGCCCGGCAGCCGCTCGGCCAGCACGAGGTCGGCGCGCAACTTCGCGGCGGCCGCGCGCAGCTCGCGCGCAGCCAGCAGCCGGTCGTGCGGAGCGCAGACCGGGCCGAGCTCGTCCGCCGCCCCATGACCGACGAAGCGCAGCACGCGCAGCGGCCGGCCGGTGAAGCCGTAGAGCGGCAGGATCGCGCGCGAGCGCGCGCCGTCGCGCACCGCGAGCAGATGCAGCGGGCGCCCGGCGCCGAAGTGGCGCCACCACGTGCTCGCCCACTCCCAGGTCGAGAAGACGTTGCGGGTCGCGACGGCGAGCGCGCTCCAGTCCTCGCGCGCGGCGTCGAACGACTCGAACCGCTCGATTCGCACCGGCGCTCGTTGCGACGGCGCCTCGCGCGCCGGCGCGACCTGGGCTCGATCGCGGCGCTGCATCGCTTCGGCCGAGGGAACGTGCCCGACTCGGGCGCGTTACCAGCGGTAGTGCGCGAAGGCCTTGTTGGCCTGCGCCATGCGGAAGATGTCGTCCTTGCGCTTGAACGCGCCGCCCTGCTGGGACTGGGCGTCGAGCAGCTCGTTCGCGAGCCGCTGCGCCATCGACTTCTCGCGGCGGCCGCGCGCGAACTCGACCAGCCAGCGGACGGCGAGCGTGCGCGCGCGCCGCGCGGGCACCTCGACGGGCACCTGGTACGTGGCGCCGCCGACACGGCGCGAGCGGACCTCGAGCACCGGCGTGAGCGACTTGATCGAGGCCTCGAGCGACTCGACGGGATCCGCCCCCGAGCGCTCGGACAGGATCGCCAGCGCGTCGTAGACGATGCGCTCGGCGGTCGACTTCTTGCCGTCGAGCATCACGCGGTTGATGACCTGCTGGACCAGCCTGGACCGATGCAGGGGATCGGGCTCGACCGGCCGGATCGTGGCTGCTGAGCGGCGCGGCACTAGCGCGCCTTCACGCCGTACTGCGAGCGGGCCTTCTTGCGATCCGACACGCCCGCGGCGTCAAGCGTCCCGCGCACGACCTTGTAGCGCACGCCCGGCAGGTCCTTGACGCGGCCCCCGCGGACGAGCACGACGGAGTGCTCCTGCAGGTTGTGGCCCTCGCCAGGGATGTAGGCGGTGACCTCCATCTGGTTGGTCAAGCGCACGCGGCAGACCTTGCGCAGGGCCGAGTTCGGCTTCTTCGGCGTCGTCGTGTAGACACGCGTGCAGACGCCGCGACGCTGCGGCGCGGCGACCTTCTTCTTGCGCCCCTTGCCCGACTTCAAGCCGGGGGTGGCGAGCTTCTTCTTGGGTGCGTTGCGTCCCTTGCGCACCAGCTGGGAGGTCGTCGGCATACGGCGCGGAATGCTAGCAGCGGGCAGCTGGCCGGCAGCTAGGCCGTGGTCGCCTCCCCCAGTACGTCGAACAGCTCCGAATAGGGCAGCCCTGTCGCCTCGGCGACAGGCCGGTAGGTCACCTTGCCGGCGGCCACGTTGACGCCCGACGCGAGCCCGGGGTTCTCGCGCGCGGCGCGCGCGACGCCCGCGTCGGCGACGTGCAGCACGTAGGGCAGCGTCGCGTTGGTCAGCGCGTAGGTCGAGGTGACGGGGACCGCGCCGGGCATGTTGGCGACGCAGTAGTGGGTCACGCCCTCGACCTCGAAGGTCGGGTCCGAGTGTGTCGTCGGCCTCGACGTCTCGAAGCAGCCGCCCTGGTCGATCGAGACGTCGACGATCACCGCGCCGCGCTTCATCAGCCCGAGCTGCCCGCGCCGGATCACGTAGGGCGCCTTGGCGCCGTGCACGAGCACGGCACCGATCACGAGGTCCATCTCGGGCAGGCGCTGCTCGATCTCGAGCGTCGACGCGTAGCACGTCGAGGCGCGGCCGCCGAAGATCAGGTCGAGCTCGCGCAGGCGGTCGATGTTGCGGTCATAGACGTAGCACTCCGCCTCCATGCCGATCGCGATGAACGCGGCGTTCATGCCGACCACGCCGCCGCCGATCACCATCACCTTGGCGGCCGCCACGCCCGGCACGCCGCCCAGCAGGATGCCGCGGCCGCCGAGCGGCTTCTCGAGCATGAAGGCGCCGGCCTGCGTCGCGATCTTGCCCGCGACCTCGCTCATCGGCGCGAGCAGCGGCAGCCGGCCGCGATCGTCCTCGACCGTCTCGTAGGCGACGCAGGTGGCGCCGGAGTCGACCAGGCCCTGCGTCAGCTCGGGGTCGGGCGCCAGGTGCAGGTAGGTGAAGAGCGTATGGCGCGGCTCCAGCCGCGCGACCTCGACGGGCTGGGGCTCCTTGACCTTGACGACCATGTCGGCCTCACCGAAGACCGCGTCGGCGTCGCCCAGGATGATCGCCCCCTGCGCCTCGTAGTCGGCGTCTGCGATCGCGGAGCCCTCGCCCGCGCCCGCCTGCACGACGACCTCGTGGTCGTGCTCGACCAGCTCGCGCACGCCCGACGGCGTCAGCGCGACGCGGTATTCGTCTGCCTTGATCTCGGTGGGAACGCCGACCTTCACGCTCTGGCCTCGCTTCTCTGTCGCTGTTTCATGGCACCAGCTCGCGGCCGCGCAGGGCGAGCCAGAAGTCGATCCGGTCGCGCGCCGAGTCCAGCGAGCGACCGGTCAGCTCCTCCACGCGGCGGATCCTGTAGCGCAGCGTATGACGGTGACAGTAGAGCTGGCGCGCCGCGCGCTCCCATTGCCCGTTGCACTCGATGAACGCCTCGAGCGAGCGCATCAGCTCGCCGCCGTAGGCGCCCTCGCCGTCCTCGATCGGTGCCAGGATCGAGTCGCAGAAGAGCCGCAGCGCATCGTCGTCCTGGAGCGACAAGAGCAGCTGGAAGGAGCCGAGGTCGCGGAACGTGGCCAGCAGCCGCGGCGGGCTGTCGCCGTTGGCCTCGCCGGAGAGCGCCTGCGCCTCGAGCGCGCAGCGCGCCTCGTGGAACGAGCGCCGCAGGTCGGTCGCGACGACCGCGCGGCCGGCGCCCGCCGGCAGCTCGACGCCGGCATGGCGCGAGGCGCGCGTGCGCACGCGCTCGGCGAGCGCGAACAGGTCCTCGTCGGTCTCACCGGGCTCGAGCGGCAACAGCGCGCACGAGAAGCGGCCCGTGCCGGCGGCGAGGCCACCGGTGAGCGCATCGCGCAGCGCCTCGTTCAGGCCGTCCTCGACCAGCGCCTTGACCGAGCGCGGCGGGCTCAACACGAGCACGCCCACGCGCTCACGGAGCCCGAACGGCTCCAGCCGCCGGGTCAGCTCCGGACCGACCAGCTCGCCCGCGACCAGCGCCGAGAGCACGTCGCCGGCCAGCCGCCGCTCGGTGTCGTCGGCGACGCGCCGGCGCAGCAGCTCGAGCGCCACGATCGTGACGGCCTGATGCAGCACGAGGCGGTCGAACTCGTTCAGCGCGCCGCGATCCTTGACCGCGACGAGCCAGGCCTGCGGCGCCGGCCCGTCATCGTCGACGCGCGCGGGCGCGCGTGCCACCGGCAGCGCGAGCGCGCGTCCGTGCAGCTCGCCCGAGGGGGCGTAGCCCCGCCGCGCGCCCGCGCGGGCGCGCTCGCGCACCTCGGCGCCGGTCGCGGCGAGCACGTCCGCGGACAGCGGCGCGGCACCGTCGCTGCGCGCCAGCGCGTCGCCGCGCGCGTCGTAGACCAGCGCGGAGCCCCCGGTCAGCGCCGCCAGCGCGGCGGTCACGCCGTCGAGGCCCTGCTCGGACAGCACGATCCGCTCGAGTCGCTCGTGCGCGGAGAGCGCGCGCTGCAGGACGGCGTACTGCTCGTTGACCAGGTGTGAGAACGCCTTCTCGGTAAGAGCGATGAAGGGGACGTCGTAGGGGACCTCGAAGAGCGGGAAGCCCAGCTCGGCCGCGGCCTCGCGCAGCGCCTCCGGCGCCTCGGCGTGGGCGAACCCGACGCCGAGCCCGAGACCCGCTAGGTCGTGGCCCGCCAGGCGCTCGATGAACGTGCGCTGCGCATCGGGCGCCTCGAGGTTCATGCCCGTCGTGAGCAGCAGTTCGCCGCCCGAGAGCCACGGCGTCGGATCGGCCAGCTCTGAGATGTGGACCCAGCGGATCGGCCGTTCGAGGCCGGCCTCCCCGGCGACGAGCCGGATGTCGAGGTCGCGCAGCAGGTCACGCAGCAGCAGCACGCGTGTCACTCCTCGTTTTCCACTCTGGCGACATGAATGCGCCGATCCGTACAACCTACATGCGCCGCGAAGACGACTCAAGCGCGCCGGCGTCGCTCGCGCACCGCGACGGCGCCGCGCAGGCCGAGGCGCGCGATGCCCGCGAACGGCCCGAGGCCTGGGATGCAGAGCGTGACGAGGCGGCGCCGGTCGGGCCAGAGCCGGTTGAAGAGCTGGTTGTCGGGCGCGGTGCAGGAGTCCATGCGCGTGAGCGCGGGATCGAGCTGGAACCGCTCGAGCTGGCGCAGCTCGAGCTCACGTCCCGGCGAGTAGCGCGCGTAGCGCTCGTCGTAGGCGACCTTGAAGCAGTAATCGGTCGCGCCGGCGCGCAGGCTGTAGCGCGCGGCGACGACGCGCCCCTGGGTCCCGAGCAGGACGAGCTGCGCGCGGCCGCTCTGCCCGAACGTCGCCGCGACCTGGCGGAAGAACTCCGCGTGCGCCGTGCTGGATGCAAGCGCGGTTCCCGCCGCGCCCTTCCAGCCGGACAGCTCGAGGCGGAGGAACTGCTCGACCGCTCCGGGGTCGCCCGACGCATCGGTCACCATCAGCTCACCGCCGAGCTCCTGCTCCAGCCCGGCCGCGAGCCGCCGGAACTCGCGTCGGTGCTTGCCCTTGACCGCGCCGTCGAGGTAATCGGGCTGCGCGCGACGCAGGACCGCGGCGCGGTCGAAGCGATCGAGCGCGACCGCCGCCGGCGCCGCCTGCGTCAATGCCAGCGCCACGCTGCCCTCGGCATCGACCCAGTCCAGACCGGCGGCAACGAGCCCGCGCCCCGCGGCGCGCATCGCCCCGAGCAGCAAGCCGAGCTCCGCCGCCGGCGCATCGCGTGCGAGCAGCGGTGTCCCCAGCAGGCAGTAGCGGTGGCGCCACGAGGCGATGCAACGCGGCAGGCCGTGCCAGCGCGGATAGCGGCGCACGGGCAGGCAGGCCGTCCAGCGCCCGTGGGCGAGCACCCTGGCGACCGCGACCTCGTCCCACTCCCCCAGCGCGCGCGCCGCCGGCAGCACGAAGTCGGGGTCCCAGAACGGGTTCGGCTCCGCGCTCTCGCGCGCGAGCTCGCGCCAGGCGTCCAGCTCGCGCGGGCCGAGCTCATCCAGCCCGAGGAGCCCAGCGCGGCTCAGCGCCGGCTCAGCGTCTTGAGGCCGCGGTGCAGGGCGAACTTCGCCTTGTCGGTGCCGAGATGCTCGCCGGGCGGCCGCGGCGTGATGCGCAGCTTGCGCAGCCGCCGGTTGACCGAATGGACGATCGCGCCCCGCTCGGTCACCGGAGTGCGGAAGGTGATCGACAGTGACACCGAGACCTCCGGGCCGTTCTCGACCCAGTGCGGCGCGTTCGGCGGCACGTATACGCCCTCGCCGGGGTGCAGCGCGAACAGCGTCGGGTCGTCCGGCAGCCGGTCCATGTTGCGCTTGCCGGCGAACATCTTCTCGATGTGCAGCTGCTCGGCCTCGCGGTCGATGAAGCGACCGACGTTCATGTCCTTGGAGCCGCGGATCTGGAGCAGGAAGTTGTGCTCGTGATCGGTGTGGGCCGGCGTCGTCGAGTTCGGCGCCGAGAGGAAGATGAAGCCCTCGCGCAGGTTCATGCCGCCCTCGCGGCCCGAGACGAAGGGCATCACCTCGTTGAGCGCCTCGTCGATCAGCGCGTGATAGCGCGGCACCTGCTCGATCCGCTTCAGCACCATCCACGTCTTGTTCGTCTCGACCGTGCGCGCGATCTCCCCGGGGGTCGCATCGACCCGGTCGATATCGGCGTCGCCGACGACCTTCGGAATGTCGCCCTTGTTGTGCTCGACGCTGACGAGTGGCAGCTCGTCGGCCAGCTCGGCGATCGCCTCGACACTGAGTAGCGGGTGCCCGGAGAGTTGATGCGTGACGCCGAACGAGGATCTGGCGAAGTTCGACTCGAAGCGCGTGGGATCGATCTCAAGCAACTGTGTCATGGGCTTTCCTCCTGCTGTTTCGCTCGCGCAGCGATCGCGCCGCGAGCACCATAGGCGTCGTGAGTCTGTCGGCGGCTCCGGCCCTGCGGAGCACATGGGTTACGAGCGGACGCCGGTCAGCCCAGAGGCGGTTGATCATCGCGTTGTTCGGGTCCGCGCACGAGTCCATGAAACCAGCATCCGATGCCTCGTGGAACAGGCCGACCATGTCGACCTCGAGCTGGATCCCGGGCGAGAAGCCGGCGAACTGCTCGTCGTAGGCGATCTTGAGCATGAACAGCCCGTCGCCGGCGCGCAGGTTGCACTTCATCGCGAGCGGCCGCTCCGGCGTGCCGAACGAGAGCAGCTGGAGCCGGCCCTGCGCGGCGAAGTTGCGGCACATCTCACGGAAGAAGGAGACGTGCCCCGCGGCGGCCGCCAGGACGGTGCCGCGTGCCCCCTTGGCAGCGGCCTCGAGGCTGATCAGCTCGTCCACGGCGGCCGCCTCGCCGGCGCGGTCGACCGTGCTCGGGTCGCTCTGGAGCTCCTCGCCGAGCTTGCGGCGCTGGCGCCGCAACTCGCGGCGGTGCTTCGAGCTCAGCGTCTGCTCCAGGTAGTCCGGCCGCACGCGCCGGCGCAGCATCGCCCGCTCGAAGCGCTCGAAGCGGATCGGGAAGCGCTCGCGCGCGGCCAGGACCTCGTCCAGGGCGGCGGCGACGGGCCCGTCGGACGCGACCCACTCGAGCGCGCCGAAGCAGGAGCGCTGACCGTTCAGCGTCGTCGCGATCAGCCCGGCGAGCGCCGTGCCGCTGTGCTCGCGGCCGACGAGCGGGGTGCCGAGCAGCCCGTAGAGCTTGTGGCCGCGCCAGCCGGCGACCGCCGGCAACGGGATCCGGTGCCAGCGACCGGTCGCGATCGGCAGGCATCCCTGCCAGCCGTCCCGGTCCTCGGCGACGGCCAGCCGGACGGCGCCTTGCTGCCCGAGCCCGCGCGCCAGCGGCAGCACGTACCCGGGCTCGAAGAACGGGTTGGGCTCGAGCGCGCGCCCGGCCAGCTCGCTCCAGGCCTCCAGGTCGCGCTTGGAGAGCTCGTTCAGGCTTACCAGCCGTCCCCGCACTGTCGCGCGCGGTCGCTCAGGCGTTGGCGGCGGCGGCGCGCATCGGCGGCGGCGTTACCAGGGCGGCGAGGATGACCATCGTGAAAGCGACGCCCTGGAGCACGATCCCGAGGGTGTCCGCAGGCATCGGGTCACCGAAGACGACGATCCCGCCGAGGATGCAGGACACGTTGGCGGCGGTCGAAGTGGCGGCGATGACCGGCACGGCGGTGCCTTCCTGCAGCCCGCGCGCGGACGTGTAGAACGCGACCACGGAGACGATCGCGGCGGTCGCCAGCCAGGGCGACATGATCACCTCGCCGATCCCGCCGAGACCTGTGAGCGCCTTGATCGCGACGTCGGAGACGCCGAACAGCGTGCCCGCGGCGGCACCCAGCATGACGCCGTGATGGTGGCTCGGCGCGCCGAGCCGGGGTCCCGAGATCAGCAGCGCGCCGATCACCAGCATGCCTGCCTCGAACGAGATCATGCCCGCGAGCGAGTAGGCCGAGTGGGCGTTGCCGTGCGCCGCCGGCAAAGTGAGGATCAGCAGCAGGAGCCCGCCGGAGGTCATCGCGACGCCGGCCCACTGGCGTCGCCCGACCTCGAAGCCGAACAAGCGGTCGGCCAGCACGGCGAGCATCACGACGCCGGTCGAGAGCACGGCCTGCACGACCGACATCGGCGCGAGCGCAAGCGCGGCTACGTGGAACAGCCAGGCGCCGAGCGCGATCGCCATGCCGATCGCGAACCACTTCGAGGCGAACAGCGACCTGCCCGAGCGCAGCGGATGGCGCACGTCGACGCGCGCGGCCTCGTTCGCACCACGGAACTTGTAGAGGAAGCCGAGTTGCGTGGCGATCGCGCAGATGAGCGCGAGCAGGATTCCGAGATTGAGCGTCAAGTGGGTTCGTGTCGTCGGTATGCCGCGGGCGACCGCAGCGGTACTGCTCGCACCTGCCGCGTCGGATGACGCGGGCCCCGTTGTTCCCTCACTGCATCGGTCCCGAGCATTGTCTGCTTGAGGACCGCCCCGTCACCCAGACTAACGTCCGCTTGGCCGCTTATCGCCTCGCGGTTGGCGCAGCCATACCCGGTCTGCCCCCAGACCACGCCGCAAAGCGCGCAACAAGCTAGCGAACATCCGGCGCGCCGCCGCTCAACCGCAGCACCGGCACCTCGGGGCGGCGCCGTAGGCGCAGCGGCAGGCCGGCGGTGCCGATACCCGTCGACACGTACAGATGGCGGCCGTGCTCGACGACGTGGCCGGCGAGGAAGCGCTCGCCGAAGCGGGTCGGCAGCATCACCCGCCGCAGCCCCGGGATGTTGACCTGGCCGCCGTGCAGATGGCCCGACAGCGTCAGCGCGACGCGCGCGGGCACGCGCGTGAAGCCGTCCGGGTCGTGTACCGCGAGCAGCAGGGCGGCGGACTCCGGCACCCGGCGCAGCGCCGCACCGAGATCCGGGAAGCGATGGCGCAAGCACGCCAGGCCGGCGACCCAGAGTCCCTCGCGTACCTCGACCGCCTCGTTCTCGAGCACGCGCACCCCGGCGTCGCGCAGCGCCCAGCCCATCGCCGGCCCGGCCGCGTTCCAGTCGTGGTTGCCGAGCACCGCGACCGCGCGCGGCAGCCGCCCGAGCTCGCGCGCCACGTCGCGCACGCGCGCGCGCCCGAGACCCAGGCGCGTCGAGTCGAGGTAGTCGCCGAGCAGCAGGTGCAGGTCGGCGTCGAGCGCCAGCACCGAGTCGACGACGTGCTCCACGCGCGCAGGCGTCATGTGCCCGGCGCCGGCATGCAGGTCGGCGACGAGCGCGACGCGCAGCCCGTCGAGCTCCGGTGGCCAGCCGGGCAACGCGAGCGCCATCTCCGGGCAGACCAGGCTGCGCGGCTCCTGCCACGCGGCCCGGTACGTCAGGGCGGCGGCCGCTGTAACTGCGGCTTTCGCTAGCAAGCGCGAGCCCACGCACGCGATTCGCGCCGCCGCGCGGTCGGCGCGGCGACGCGAAAACGCGGCCTTCTAACGCTCGTCGGTCCCGGGTGGCACTACTTCTCGTCCGTGCCGGGCACGTCGAGGTCGCCGCCGAGGTCGTCGAAGCCGCCTCCGGCGGTCGCGCCGCCGCCGAATCCCGAGCCGATCTCCTCGAGCTCCGCGGTGTCGAACCCGGGGCCGAAGCCGCCGAGGCCCTCGGAGTCGTCGAGCCCCAGCTCGGCGGCGAGCTCGTCGCCCTCGAGCAGCGAGACGTCGTCGATGCCGCGGGGCAGCGGCTCGGCCGGCTCGATCTCGATCGTGCGGTAGCGCTTGAGCCCGGTCGCCGCCGGGATCAGCTTGCCGATGATCACGTTCTCCTTCAGGCCCGCGAGGCGGTCGATCTTGCCCTCGAGCGCCGCGTCGGTGAGCACCTTCGTGGTCTCCTGGAAGGAGGCCGCGGAGAGGAACGAGTCGGTCGCCAGCGAGGCCTTGGTGATGCCGAGGATGATCTCCTCGAATGCCGCCGTCTCGCCGCCCGCCGCCTCGGTCTCGCCGTTCACGCGCCGCAGCTCGTGACGGTCGACGAACTGCCCGGGCAGGTAGCTCGTGTCGCCCTTCTGGTCGATCCGCACCTTCTTGAGCATCTGGCGCACGATCACTTCGATGTGCTTGTCGTTGATGTCGACGCCCTGGGACTTGTAGACCTCCTGGACCTCCGAGACGAGGTACAGCTCCGTCTCGGTCCGGCCCCGGACCGCCAGCAGCTCGTGCGGGTAGAGCGAGCCCTCGTTGAGCTGCGTGCCCGGCTCGATCTTCTCGCCCTCGATCACGTGCAGGCGCGTGCGGCGCGGGAACGTGTGGCGGTGCTCCTCGCCGGCGTTGTCGGTGATCACGACGGTGCGCGACTTGTCGGTGTCCTCCACCATCACGACGCCGCCCTGCTCGGCGATCTTGGCCAGGCCCTTCGGCTTGCGCGCCTCGAACAGCTCGACGATGCGCGGCAGGCCGTGCGTGATGTCCGCGCCGGCGACGCCGCCGGTGTGGAACGTCCGCATCGTCAGCTGCGTGCCCGGCTCGCCGATCGACTGCGCGGCGATGATGCCGACCGCGTCGCCGATCATCGCCGTGACGCCGGAGGCCAGCGAGCGGCCGTAGCACGCCTGGCACAGACCCGACGGCGCCTCGCACTTGAGCACGGAGCGGACCGGGATCTTCGCCTCCTTCTCCGCGTCGAACGACTCGATCAGCGTGGCGAGGTCGGCGCGGCCGATCTCCGAGCCCTGCTCGACGAGGATGTTCTTGCTGCGCCCGACCTTGACGTCGGCGGCGGCGAAGCGGCCGACGAGCATCTCGTTCGGCTCGCCCGTCTTCTTGCGCAGCGGCAGCTCGAGGTACTGGTCGGTGCCGCAGTCCTCTAGGCGGATGATCACGTCCTGTGCGACGTCGACCAGGCGCCGGGTCAGGTAGCCCGAGTCGGCCGTGCGCAGCGCAGTGTCGGCAAGCCCCTTGCGGGCGCCGTGGGTCGAGGTGAAGTACTCGAGCACGTCGAGCCCTTCGATGAAGGACGCCTTGACCGGGCGCTCGATGATCTCGCCCTTCGGGTTGGCCATCAGCCCGCGCATGCCCGCCAGCTGGCGGATCTGCTTGATCGAGCCACGTGCGCCCGAGCTGGCCATCATGTAGATCGAGTTCAGCGGGTCGGTCTCCATGATGTTGTCGATCATCGCGTCGCCGACGATGTCGGTCGCCTCGTTCCACTGATCGGTGACCGCCTGGTGGCGCTCCTCCTGCGTGATCAGGCCCTCGTCGTACTGCTCCTGGATCTCGCCGACGAGCTTCTCGAAGCCCGCGATCAGCTTCGCCTTGTCGGGCGGCACGATGACGTCGTTCTTGGACACGGTCAGGCCCGCCTGGGTGGCGTACTTGAAGCCGAGGTCCTTGAACGCGTCGAGCACCTGCGAGATCGCCGGCGCGCCGAACTCCTGCACCAGCTGGTCCAGGAAGGCGGTCACGTCGCGCTTCTTCAGCGTCGTGTTGATGAACTGGTAGCGCGCCTGGTCGAACTCGTCGCCGATCGTCTCGGCGAGCGCGCGCTCGATCTTGTCGTTGAAGATGATCCGCCCGACCGTCGTGGCGATGTGCCCGCCCTCCAGCCACTCGGGCCGGTAGTGCGCGACGTCGTGCAGCTCGACCAGCTTGCCCTCGTAGGCGAGCTCGGCCTCCTGCGCCGCCCGGAACGCCTGGACGCGCGGCTCGTGCGTGGCCGGGTCGATCTTGCCCAGCTCGTCCTCGTCGTCGCCGTAGGTCAGGTAGTAGGTGCCGAGGATCATGTCCTGCGTCGGCGTGGCCAGCGGTGCGCCGTGGGCCGGTGACAGGATGTTGTTCGAGGAGAGCATCAGCACGCGCGCCTCGGCCTGGGCCTCGGCGGAGAGCGGCAGGTGGACCGCCATCTGGTCGCCGTCGAAGTCGGCGTTGTAGGCGTGGCAGACGAGCGGGTGGACCTGGATCGCCTTGCCCTCGACCAGCACCGGCTCGAACGCCTGGATACCCAGGCGATGCAGCGTCGGCGCGCGGTTGAGCAGCACCGGGTGCTCGTGGATGACCTCCTCGAGCACGTCCCAGACCTCCGGGATCATCGAGTCGACCATCTTCTTGGCCGCCTTGATGTTCTGGACCGCCTTGCGCTCGACGAGCCGGGCCATGATGAACGGCTTGAACAGCTCGAGCGCCATCAGCTTCGGCAGGCCGCACTGGTGCAGCCGCAGGGCCGGGCCGGCCACGATCACCGAGCGGCCGGAGTAGTCCACGCGCTTGCCCAGCAGGTTCTGGCGGAACCGGCCCTGCTTGCCCTTGAGCATGTCGCTCAGCGACTTCAGGGCGCGGTTGCCCGGGCCCGTCACGGGGCGGCCGCGGCGGCCGTTGTCGAACAGCGCGTCGACGGCCTCCTGCAGCATCCGCTTCTCGTTGTTGACGATGATCTCCGGCGCGCCCAGGTCGAGCAGCCGCTTGAGCCGGTTGTTGCGGTTGATGACGCGGCGGTAGAGGTCGTTGAGGTCGGAGGTCGCGAAGCGGCCGCCGTCGAGCTGGACCATCGGGCGCAGCTCCGGCGGGATCACCGGCACGGCCTCGAGCACCATCATGTCCGGCGAGTTGATGCGCCGGCCGTCGCGGTTGATCTTCATGAAGGCCGACACGACCTTCAGGCGCTTGACCGCGCGCTGCTGCTTCTGGCCCTTGGCCGTCTTGATCTGGTCTTCGAGGATCTCGCGCTCGGCCTCGAGGTCGACCTGCGTCAGCAGGTCGCGCACCGACTCGGCGCCCATGCCGCCGCGGAAGTACTCGCCCCAGCCGTAGGGCGAGCCGAAGCGCTCCTTGAGCTCGCGGAACAGCGTCTCGTCGTTGACGACCTGCTTCGGGCCCATCGTCTGGAACAGCTCCCAGACCTGGCGCAGCCGCTCGGCGGCGTCCTCGATGTAGGCCTCGGTGTCCGAGATGTCGGACTCCATCACCTTCTTGGTGTCCTTGAGCAGCTTCTCGCGGTCCTCGTCGGACAGCTTCTTCGGCGTGATGTCGAGGTGCTCGGCCCACAGGTGGTCCTCGTCGGAGAAGCCCTGCTGGGCGCCCGTGGTGAGGTACTCCGTGCGGCGCTCGAGCGACTCGCGCAACTCGAGCAGGCGCTCCTCCTTCTCGGCCGCATAAGCGTCCAGCGCCTCGTCGACGTTCCCGCGCAGCGTGTCGAGGTCGGTCTCACGCGCCTCGTCGTCGACCCAGGTGACCATCGAGGCCGCGAAGTAGAGAACCTTCTCGAGCTCCTTCGGCGCCATGTCGAGCAGGTAGCCGATGCGGCTCGGGACGCCCTTGAAGAACCAGATGTGGCTGACCGGGGCGGCCAGGTCGATGTGGCCCATGCGCTCGCGACGCACCTTCGAGCGCGTGACCTCGACGCCGCAGCGCTCGCACACGATGCCCTTGTAGCGGACGCGCTTGTACTTGCCGCAGTAGCACTCCCAGTCCTTGGTGGGACCGAAGATGCGCTCGCAGAAGAGACCGTCCTTCTCCGGCTTGAGCGTGCGGTAGTTGATCGTCTCGGGCTTCGTGACCTCACCGCTCGACCACGAGCGGATCTGCTTGGAGGACGCGAGCCCGATCTCGATGGCGTCGAAGTTGTTGATATCGATCATGTAGTTCCTTACTCCTCGTCGCCATCTGCCAGGGCGGTCACGTCGACCGCGTCGGTCACCTCGACCGCTTCCTCGATGTAGCCCGCATCCGTCGCGACCGCGTCGTCGGTCATGCCGGCCTCGGCCTCGTCGGGGATCTCCACCTCCTGCTCGTCGGCCGCGTCGCCCGCCTCGCCCGCGGGCTCCTCGACGGCCGCGCCGTCGCCGGCGCGCACGCCGGAGAGGTCGATGCCGAGCTCCTCCGCCGCGCGCAGCAGGTCGTCGTCCTCGTCGCCCATCTCGGCGCGCGTGCCCTCCTCGGAGACCACGTTGACGTCGAGCGCCAGCGACTGC
>CAVRIU010000010.1:0-154908 GCA_963721315.1 uncultured Solirubrobacteraceae bacterium | reverse complement strand
ACCAGGTACGCGAGCGAGAAGCGCCCGTCCACGGTCGTCGTCGCGAAGTCCCCGATCGTCACGCCGATCTGCTCGCCGCCCGGCTTCTCGTGCAGCTTCGCCACCATCGCCTTGGAAAGCTCGATCCCGTGCACCGGCACCCCGCGCTGCGACAGCGGCAGCGCGATCCGGCCGGTGCCGATCCCGAGCTCGAGCGCGCGGCCGGCGCCGGCGAGCTCGACCAGGACCGCGAGCACCGGGTCGACGGCCGCCGGGTCGAACATCTCCGCGGAAGTCTCGTCGTAGCGCGCCGCGACGCGCGAGTCGAAGTGGCCGTCGTCGTGCACCGCCGGAACGTAGCGAACATCCCAGCGTCCTTTACACCGCGGCCGCGCACGACGTAGGATGCCGCCCGCAATCGAACGGACCAGGAAGGGGTGCATCATGATTCGGGGATCAGCTGCGCGTCGGGCCGGTATATCGCTGGCGCTCGGCGCCACCTTGGCGTGCGCAGCGGCTGCGCCGGCCGCCGCGCAAGAGCTCGAGGTCGTCGCCGAGGGCTTCGCCAACCCGCGCGGGATGTCGTTCGGCCCCGGCGGCAAGCTCTACGTCGCCGAGGCAGGACGCGGCGGCGCCTGGGCCGTGCGCCGAAGGCGGCGAAGGCGGCCAGTCGTGCTACGGCCCGACCGGCGCGATCGCACGCGTCAACGTGCGCTCGGGCGCCGTTCGCCGGATCCTCAAGGGCCTGCCCTCGCACGCGGCGCAGGAGACCGAGCCGCCGGCTCCCGGAGCGCCGGCGCCGCCCCCAGGATCGGATGCGACCGGCCCGCACGACATCTCGTTCCGCGGCGGCAAGGGCTACTTCGTGATCGGGCTCGGCGCGGATCCCGCCGCGCGCGCCCAGCTCGGCCCGGCCGGCAGGCGCTTTGCCGGCCTCTATCGCATCCGCCGCAACGGCGGCGTGCGGCGCGTCGCCGATCTCGGCGCCTACGAGCAGAGCAAGAATCCCGATGGGACCCGGCGGAGGAGGGTGGAGTCGACACCAACCCGTTCTCGCTCGACGCCACGGGGCGCAAGCGGATCCTCGTCACGGACGCGGGCGGCAACGATCTGCTGAGCGTCGGCCGCTCCGGCCGCGTGCGGACGGTCGCCGTGTTCCCCGGCGGCATGGCGCTCGCCCCGCCGTTCCTCGAGCTGCCCCCCGGCACGGAGGTCCCGTACCAGGCGGTCCCGACCGGCGTGGTGCGCGCGCCTGACGGCAGCGCCTACGTCGGACAGCTCACCGGCTTCCCGTTCCCGGCCGACGCCGCCAAGGTCTTCCACGTCGAGTCCGGCGAGCCCGAGGTGCACGCGGAGGGCTTCACGCACATCGTCGACATCGCGCGCGGGCGTGACGGCGCGCTTTACGTGCTGCAGATCTCCTCGATCTCGCTGCTGGACGGCCCCGCGCCGGGCAAGCTCGTGCGCGTCGCGGCCGACGGCAGCCAGACCGAGCTGGCCGCAGGCACAGCTCGAGACTCCGACCGGGCTCGCCGTGCGCAGGAACGGCGACATCTACGTCGCCACCAACGGCTCGTCGCCGGACGGGGCCCAGATCGTGCGGATCGCCGCGGAGTAGCGGCTCAGCAGGCACGCGCCGCCGCCGCAGCGGCGGCGGCGCGCGTCCCGCTGCTACGCAGGTTTCACTCGATCTCGATCGGCCAGGCCGGCTGGCCGCGCAGCGAGTCGAGGTCAGGCTCGGCTTCGGCGCGGCGGCGCATGTCCGGGTTGAGCTCGATCGCGCGCTGCAGCTCCACGACCGCCCGGTCGTGCTCACCGAGCCGCGCATGGCAGCAGGCGAGCCGGAACTGGACGATCGCCGTGTCGAGCAGGTCGCCGGCCTCGCGCTCCAGGGTTGCGGCGGCCGCGGCCCAATCGCCGCGCCGCATCGACTCCTGCGCCAGGTAGATCGGCTCCCAGGGAAGGCTGTGGTAGGCGCGCTCGCGCCAGCCGCCGACGGCCAGCACGACGGTCTCGTCGGCCAGCGCGACCGCCCCACGCCGCAGCTCGGGCTCGGCGATGAACACCACGCTGCCCGCAGCGGCCTCGAAGACCTGCTCGCCGATCGTGAACTCGGCGCGGCCGCGGACGACGACGTACATCTCCTCCTGGCCGGGCGATTCCACATGGTCCTCCACGACGGGATCGCCCGCGCGCGAGGCCCGGTAGGCGTTCGTCCCGAAGGCGCCGATGCCGAGCCGCCGCCGCACCGGGACCCACTGCAAGTCGTCATCGATCAGCACCGGCTCCTCGTCGAACAGCGACAGCACGCGATAGCCCGGGCTCATCCCGCGCATCCTCTCACGGCTCCCACGATGCCTCGACATCCCGTGCGCGCGCCAGCAGCATCGTGAGCACCGCGCCGGTGTCGCCCGCGTCGCCGGCCGCATCGCGCTGCAGTCCCGCCGCCCCGCCCTGCTCCATCAGATCGAAGAGCCCGGCGAGCTCCCGCTCGCACCCGAGCTCACGCGCGCTCGGCCGCACAAGCTCGACGGTCTCCTCGAGCAGCTCCGCGACGGGACGCATGCGCCCTGCCGCGTCGGGAAGGGTGGCGTCGACCCCGGCCCGGGCGGCGCGGAAGGAGGCCTCCTCGAGGATCTCGGGCGGTGGGCCGGGAATCGGGTCGCCGGACTCCGCCTCATGGCGGGCGAGCGCGTGCACCGCCGCGACCAGGCCGGCGGTGTGCGCGAGCGAGGGCTGGACGTCGAGCGCGCGCAGCTCGACCGTCCCGAGTCGTGGATGGGGCCGCAGCTTCCACCAGTGAAACGTGTAGTCGGGCACGCCGGCGACCTCGGTGAGCCGCCTGGTCGAGGCCGC
Organism: uncultured Solirubrobacteraceae bacterium; assembly: GCA_963721315.1. Classification (GTDB taxonomy): domain Bacteria; phylum Actinomycetota; class Thermoleophilia; order Solirubrobacterales; family Solirubrobacteraceae; genus DASQMT01. The sequence goes on along the minus strand of CAVRIU010000010.1, from coordinate 152,073 downwards.
GAAGTCCGCGTAGTCCGCCATCGCGCGCGGCGCACCCGACCGCGGCCACGCCCGCAGCGTGATCTCGCGCGCCGAGGCCAGGCCGGTGTCGCGCCCGTGCCGGAACGGCGAGTTGGCGCCCAGCGCCTCCAGCAGCGGGAGGTGGCGACGCAGGCCGTTGAAGGCGCGTATCGCGGTCTCCGCGTCGGGCATGCCCACGTGCACGTGCAGGGCCGCGACGGGCGTGGCGAGCGCGTCGCCCAGCAGGTTGCGGATCAGCCGGTAGCGCTCCTTGTCGGTGAACTCCGCGTCGCCCTCCTCGGCCGTCGGATGGGTGCCGCTGCCGACGATGCCGACGCCCGCCGCGAGCACCGCGCGGCGCAACCCGGCGCAGCACCTCGATCGCCTCCGCGACGTCCGTGCACACGTCGGTGATCAGCTCCACCTGGCAGGCGTGCACCTCGCGCGCGACCTCGCCGCGGGCCGGCTCCTCGATGCGCTCGAAGAGCGCGGCGCTGCCGTTGTCGAAGCCGCCCCGTGTTCGGGTCCACGAGGAACAGCTCCTCCTCGACCCCGAGCGAGAACGGCGTGCCCGTGCCGAACTTACCCGGGTCGAGGTCGTCGCTCATGTCGAGCGTTATGCCCCGAGGAGAGCGCGCGCTACCAGCCGAGCGTCCCGGCGGTCCCTTGAACGGACCGACGAGCTCGGCAGTGATCCAGCCGCCGTAGAAGTCGCCCTGCTGCGCCTGCACGAGCTCCTCGTCCAGCCAGGCGCCGTCCACGCGCCCGGGATAGAAGGCGACGTGGTCGCGCAGCGCCTCGTAGCCCGGCGACGGCTTGGCGAAGGTCCAGCCCACCTGGCGCTCGCGCAGCTCGCCGACGACCGCGTCGACGTACCGGGCCGCGCCCTTGAACTCGCACCACGTCCCCCGGGCTGCGCTGTGGGCGAGCAGATCGCCGCGCACGTCCGCCGGGCGGGATGTAGATCGTCGGCGGGTGGCTTGTCTCCAGCACCCGCAGCGCCTGTGTCGAGTCCGCCAGCAGCTCGCCGCCCAGCTCCACGCGCACGCGGCGCTCGCAGGCCACGACGGCCGGCGGACGCGGGTAGTCCCAGACACGCTCCATGAATCCGGTACGGCGCTCCGGCGCCGCTGGCTCAGGTGACCGCCCGTTGAGCCGAGTTCGCGGCCGCGCGCCCGGGCGAGCGCGCCCAGCGCGCGGGAAGGGCCCGAGGCCCTCGCTCGTACGAGCGCGTCAGCTGAGCGGCCGTCGCAACAGCAGGTAGGAATGGCCGGCCGGGTACCGCGGCAACTCGCCTGCGATCACGAAGCCGTGGCGACGGTAGAAGTCCGGCGCCTGGAAGCTGTGGGTCGTCAGCGCGAGCTGGGTGCAGCCGCGCTCGCGGGCCTCTGACTCGACGGCGGCGAGCATGGCCGTTCCGAGACCCTGGCCGCGGTCGCTCTCGCGCACCCAGAGCCGCTCGATCCACCCGGTCCCACCCCACGTCCAGCCGTAGACCGCCGCCACAAGAGCACCCTCGTCGGCGTGGACTGCCGCGTACAGCTCGCGGCCGTCGTGCAGGCCGGTGGTGGCGAAGTTGAAGGCCGTGATCTCGTCGCCCAGCTGGGCGACCACGGCCGGATCGGGCCGGTCGGTCAGCCGGATCGGACGCGAGTCGCGGGTCATGCGTCCACGGTAGGCGATGCTGGACAGGTGGAATTCGGGAACACACGGTGGCGTCTCTACGGCAGAAGTGGTACGAAGGACGACCAGGAGGCACGCCACCGATGTCCCAGTCCGTTACCCCTCCACGCCGGCGGATCTACAACCCGGTACAGGACGATGCCGTCACGTGGCTCGAGACGAGCGAGGAGTCGCACGGGGAGCGGACGCTCGGCGAGATCGAGGTCGCTCCGGGCGGCAAGGTCACGCCGCACTACCACCGCAGCTACACCGAGCGCTTCACGGTCATCGAGGGCCGGCTGAACGTGCAGGTCGGCGACACCCGCCGCCTGCTCGGGCCGGGCGAGGCGCTGACCGTGCCGATCGGGACGCTGCACGCTTGGTCGAACGCGAGCGCCGAGCGGACCGTCGCGCAGGTCGAGCTGCGTCCGGGCCAGCCCGGCTTCGAGACCTCGCTGCGCGTCGTCTACGGGCTCGCGGCCGACGGCAAGGTGCTCAAGAACGGCGTGCCCCGTAACCCCCTGCACACAGCGCTGCTGCTCGAGTGGGGCGACGTCCGGCTTCCCGGCGCTTACGCGATCTTCGAGCGCGGCCTGCGCCTGCTGGCCCGCGTCGCGCGCCGCGCCGGGGTCGACCGCAAGCTCGAGGCGCGCTACCCCTGAGGCGCACGTTCAGCCGCCGAGCCGGCCGCTGACGACGGCGGCCGCCTCGAGCAGCCGCGGCAGCACCTCGCGCGCGGCGCGCGGCCGTGAAGCGCGCGGCCGGGCCCTGGAGGCCGAGGATCGCCACGAGCTCGCCGCCGCGACCGCGTGACCGGAGCGGCGAGCGCGTTGAGGTCGGGCTCGCGCTCACCCTCCGCCTCGGCCCAGCCCTGCTCGCGCACGCGCGCGAGCTCGGCGGCCAGCCGGCCCGGGTCGGTGATCGTGCGGTCGGTGTAGGCGATCAGCTCCGCCGGCACGACCGCCGCCGAAGGCGAGCAGCACCTTGCCCGTCGGCCGTCGCGTGGCCGATGCTCGGGCGGCCGACGCGATCCATGCTGACGACGCTCGACTCGCCCGCCAGGAAGTCGACCGTCACCGCCTCGTCGCCGCCCGGCACCGACAGCGTCGCCGTCTCGCCCGTCTGCTCGACGAGCGCGCGCAGCTGAGGCCGCGCGAGGTCGCGCACGTCGAGTCGCGCGAGCACGCGGTCGGCGAGCGCGACGAGGTGCAGGCCGAGCCGGTACGGGCCGCCCGGCTCGCGCTCGACCAGGCCGCCGCGCTCGAGCGTCGCGAGCAGCCGCGAGGCGCTGCTCGGGTTGACGCCGATCCGGCGCGCCAGCGCGTTGACGCCGGCGGGCCCCTCGGCCAGCGCGTCGAGCAGCGCGAGCGCGCGGGCGACGGAGCCGACCGGCCGGCCGCTTGCGTCGCTCATGGCGGCTCAGGCTACGAGACGAGCTCGAGCTGCGGCCGGCCGGCGGCGTGCTCCGCGCCGACCTCGCGCAGCACGTCGAGCATCGCGATCGTCGCCGGCGAGCGGTAGCCGGTCAGCGCGGTCGCGAAGATCTGGCGCACCGGCGTGTCGCGGCCGAGCGGGCGCACGACGATGTCGTCGCGCACCGTGCGCAGGCCCAGCTCGGCGATCAGCGAGACGCCGACGCCGGCGGCGACGAAGCCCTGGACCGCGGTGTAGTCGTCGGTCTCGAACGCGATCCGCGGATCGAAGCCGAAGCGCATGCAGGCCTGGCTGATCATGCGGTTGCACTCGCAGTCGGGCGCGCCGCCGATCCACGGCTCGTCCGCCAGGTCGGCCAGCCGCACGCCGCGCTTGCGCGCGAGCGGGTGATCGGGCGGCAGCACGAGGTACATCGGGTCCTCGAGCAGGTGGTGGTGCTCGACGCCGTCGCCGAACGCGGTCCTCCTGCTTGCCGCGCGCCGAACGTGATCGCGAGGTCGATGTCGCCCGCCCGCAGCGCCGCGACCGCCGCCTCGGGCTCGATCAGCGTCATCGAGAGCTCGACGGCCGGGATGCTGCTTCGCGAACGCCGCGATCGCGACCGGCATGATCGTCGCGGCGGCCGACTCGAACGCGGCCATCCGCAGCCGCCCGCCGCGCAGGCCGGCGATCGCCTCGAGCTCGGCCTCGGCCTCGGCGAGCCGGCCGAGGATGCCGTCGGCGTGGCGCACGACGGCCTCGCCGGCCTCGGTCAGCCGCACGCCGCGCGCGCTGCGCTCCACGAGCACCGCGCCGGCCTCGCGCTCGAGCGCCGCGATCTGCTGCGAGATCGCCGACTGGGTGAACGAGAGCGACTCCGCAGCGGCGGAGAACGAGCCGCGCAGGGCGACCTCGCGCAGCACTCGCATGCGGCGGACGTCGAGCATCAGCGCAACTTATACCAGCTACGCACAAAGGTCATTTGTGCTGATGGACTCGATGGCCGACAATGCTGCTTAGTCCCCAACCCTCCCCAAGGAGCGCACCATGCAGAAGCCTCGATCCACCGTCGTCATCCGAGCCGCCCGCGGCTCCGACGGCGACGCGCTCGAGGACCTCGCCCGGCTCGACTCGCAGCGTCCCGCTCGCCGGCGACGTGCTGGTGGCCGAGCAGGACGGCGAGCTCGTCGCCGCGCTCGCCGGCGACCGCGTGATCGCCGACCCGTTCCGCCCGACCGCCGACGTCGTCGCGCTGCTGCGCGTGCGCGCCGGGCGCTCGCGGCAGGACCGGCGGCACCGCGCGCGCCTGCGCGTGCCGCGCCTGCGCACCGCGTGAACCGCAGCCTCCTCCCCCGCCCCGCGGCGGCCGGCGCCGCCTCCCCGCAGGCGCCGGCCGCCGCCCGCGCGCGTCCGTCCCATCCGCGGCGCCCTCGGGCCTGCTCGTCTGGGCCGCGCTCTGGACCGTCTACATCGTCTGGGGCTCGACCTACCTGGCGCTGCGCGTCCTGGTCGAGACGATCCCGCCGCTGGTCTCGACCGGCAGCCGCTTCCTGCTCGCCGGCACGCTGATGCTCGGCGTGCTCGCGCTGCGCCGCCGGCCCGTGCGGATCACGCGCCGCGAGGCGCTCGAGCTGCCTGCTCGTCGGCTCGCTGATGATGGGCGCCGTCGCGACCGTCGCGACGGCCGAGCAGGACGTCCCGTCCAACCTCGCCGCGCTGCTGGTCGCGTGCGTCCCGCTCTGGGTGCTGCTGCTGCGCCGGCTCGGCGGCGAGCACGTCGCGCCGCGGCTCGTGCTCGCCGTCGTGCTCGGCTTCGCCGGCGTCGGGCTGCTGCTGCAGCCGGGCGGCCAGACCGGCGGCGCGCCGCTGCTCTGCGCTGCTGCTCGTCGTCTGCTCGACGCCCGCCTGGGCGACCGGCTCCTACCTCTCGAGCCGCGTCGCGCTGCCGGCGCACCCGCTCGTCTCGGTCGGCTGGCAGATGCTGCTCGGCGGCTCCGTCGTGACGCTCGCCGGCGTCGTCGCGGGCGAGCCGTGGGCGCTCGACTTCGTCGACGTTCTCGACCGAGTCGATCCTCGCCTGGCTCTACCTCGCGCTGATCGGCTCCGCGCTCGCCTTCACCGCGTACACCTGGCTGCTGCAGAACGCGCCGATCTCGCGCGTCGCGACGTACGCGTACGTGAACCCGGTGGTGGCGATCGTGCTCGGCTACCTGATCCTCGACGAGGCGGTCACCGGCATCACGGTCGCCGGCGCGGCGGTGATCGTGCTCGCCGTCGCGGTGGTCGTGCGCGGCGAGGCGAAGCCGCCGCCGGCACCAGGGGCTAGGGAGCAGCGCGAGCACCCGCGCCGGCGTGCCGGACGCGCCCGGCATGCCGCAGCGCGCCGGCCACGAGCGTCGCGCCGACCGGCGGGACCGCGTCGAGCCCGATCAGTCCCTCGAGGTGCCAGAGGCCGGCGGGCAGCGTGGTGCGGTGCACCGGGAAGCTCGTCGGCGGCGCCGGCGTCGACGCTCGAGCGTGTCGATCCCGATCCCGGCGACGCCGCGCTCGACGAGCAGCGCGCGCCGCGTCGGCGCCGAAGCCGGGGAACGCCAGCGGCTCGCCGAGGTAGCGGCCGGCGTCGCCGCGGAACGTGTCCCAGCCGGTGCAGAGCAGCACCGCGGCGCCGGCGGGCACGCGCGCCGTGCTCGGCCTCCCACGCCTCGCACGTCGGCTGCGCTCAGGACCCAGGCCGGATCGCCGCCGCACAGCGCGCGGGCATCGATCCGCACGGCGGGGCGCACGAGCTGCTCGGCCGCGATGTCGCCCACCGTCGCGGCGCCCGGAACGCAGTGGCGCGGCGCGTCGAGGTGCGTTCCCGAGTGCTCGGGAAACGCCGAGGTCGCGCCACCAGAAGCCGTCCTCGTCGAAGTCGCTCGGGCCGGTCGCCACGAACGGCACCGAGTCGGGCCACAGGACCGTGTGCTCGTCGAGCGGCTGGGTGAGGTCGAGCACCCTCATGGCTGCGGCTCGTCGAACGGGCGCTCGAACAGCGTCGAGAGCACGATCTGCGTCTGCGTGCGCGTGACGCCGTGCGTGGTCGCGGATCCGCTCGAGCGCCTCCTCGAGGTGCGACGTGTCGCGCGCGCGCACGTGCAGCATCGCGCTCGCCTCGCCGGCGACCGTGTAGGCGGCCTCGACCTCGGGGTGGTGCTCGACCGCCTCGCGCACCTCGGCGGCGGCCATCCGGCCCTCGCAGAAGAGCGCCACGAACGCGTGCGTGCCCCAGCCGAAGCGGCCGGGATCGACGAGCGCGGTGTAGCCGCGCACGACGCCGTCCGCCTCGAGCCGGTCGACGCGCCGCTTGACCGCCGGCGCGCTCAGCGAGACCCGCAGGCCGATGCTCTGGAACGAGCGCCGGGCGTCCTGGCGGAGCAGCGCAACGATCTGCCGGTCGATGTCGTCCATTCGCCGGCTCGCAGGGTACATGAACGCAACGGATCGGCATTGAGAGATGGCGCCTGACGGCGCAATCATGAAGCGAGAGACTTTCGAAACGCCAGGAGGAGACACCGTGAGCACGCAGCCCGTAGCCGCACCGAGGGCGGCCGGCGAGGACTTCATGCCGCTGCACGGCATCGACCACGTCGAGCTGTGGGTCGGCAACGCCGCCCAGGCCGCCTACTTCTACCGCGAGGCGTTCGGCTTCGAGCAGGTCGCCTACGCGGGGCTGGAGACCGGCGTGCGCGACCGCGTCTCGTTCGTGCTCCAGCAGGGCCGCATCCGGCTCGTGCTCACCGGCGCGCTCACGCCGCGACCACGAGATCGGCGAGCACCACGCGCGCCACGGCGACGGCGTCAAGGTGATCGCGCTGTCGGTCCCGGACGCCGGCTACGCCTACCGCACGGCGGTCGAGCGCGGCGCGCGCGGCGTGCGCGAGCCCTACGAGGCGAGCGACGAGCACGGCACCGTCAAGCTGGCGACGATCGCGACCTACGGCGACACGCTGCACACGTTCGTCGAGCGCGCGGGCTACGACGGCGCGTTCCTGCCCGGCTTCGTCGCCGAGCCGCGTCGCCTCCGCGCAACGGCGACGCCGGCCTGCTCGCGATCGACCACATCGTCGGCAACGTCGAGCTCGGCCAGATGGAGACGTGGGTCAAGTTCTACGAGGACGTCTTCGGGATGACGGAGATGCTGCACTTCTCCGACGAGGACATCTCGACCGAGTACTCCGCGCTGATGTCGAAGGTCGTCACGTCGGGCAACGGGCGGATCAAGTTCCCGATCAACGAGCCGGCCGAGGGCAAGCGCAAGTCGCAGATCGACGAGTACCTCGAGTTCTACGGCGGCCCGGGCGCGCAGCACATCGCGGTCGCGACGCGCGACATCGTCGGCACCGTCGAGCTGCTGCGCGAGCGCGGCGTCGAGTTCCTGATGACGCCGGAGTCCTACTACGACGACGTGCCCGAGCGGATCGGCGAGATCGAGGAGGACCTCGAGGACCTGCGCCGGCTGGGCATCCTCGTCGACCGCGACGACGAGGGCTACCTGCTGCAGATCTTCACCAAGCCGATCGGCGACCGGCCGACGATGTTCTTCGAGGTGATCGAGCGCCACGGCGCCCGCGGCTTCGGCGACGGCAACTTCAAGGCCCTGTTCGAGGCGATCGAGCGCGAGCAGGAGCGGAGGGGGAACCTCTAGACCATGCGCTACCACCAGATGGGGCGGGTGCCCCGCAAGCGCCACGTCCAGTTCCGCGACCCCGAGCACGCCGGCAGCAACGGCAACGCGCCGCTGCTGGTCGAGGAGGTGCTCGGCTTCGAGGGCTTCTCCGGCAACGAGTCGATCCTCTACCACCTCTTCTCCCCCTGCCGCGTCAAGGAGGTCGGCGCGTTCACGCCGATCGCGCTCGAGGAGTGGGTGCCCGACACGCACGTGCACCGGCTCACGAACACGAACGGCGCGACGCCGCAGGGCGACAGCGTGCTCGGCCGCCGCGTGCTCGAGTTCAACAACGACGTCGAGATCGGCATCTGCCTGCCCGAGCGCGAGGCGGACTACTTCTTCCGCGACGGCGAGGGCGACGAGGTGATCTTCGTCCACGAGGGCGAGGGCGTCGTCGAGACGATCTTCGGCGAGCTGCCCTACCGCAAGTGGGACTACGTCGTGATCCCGCGCGGGACGACGTACCGCTTCCGCTTCGACACGCCGCAGCGCTGGCTGACGTTCTACACGCCGGGCGAGATCGAGACGCCCGAACCGCTACCGCAACCGCTACGGCCAGCTGCTCGAGCACGCGCCGTTCTCGCAGCGCGACTTCATGCCGCCGGCCGAGCTCAAGACGCACCGCGAGCGCGGCGAGCACGACCTCAAGGTGCGCGTGCGCGGCGGCTACCAGGACTACGTGCTCGACTACCACCCGTTCGACGTCGTCGGCTGGGACGGCTACGTCTACCCGTACACGTTCAACATCCTCGACTTCGAGCCCAAGGCCGGGCGGCTGCACCAGCCGCCGCCGGCGCACCAGACGTTCCAGGGCCCGAACTTCGTGATCTGCTCGTTCTGCCCGCGCATGCTCGACTGGGACGACGAGGCGATCGTGCTCCCCTACCACCACTCCAACGTGCAGTCCGAGGAGGTCATGTACTACGTCGACGGGGAGTACGGCGCGCGCAAGGGCGTCGAGATCGGCTGCATCACGCTGCACCCGTCGGGCCTGCCGCACGGGCCGCAGCCGGGGCTGGTGGAGAAGTCGATCGGCGTCAAGCAGACGAACGAGCTCGCGGTGATGTGCGACACGTTCCGCCCGCTCAAGCTGACGACGCTCTCGCGCGAGCTCGACGACCCGAGCTACGCGCTGTCGTGGTACGAGCCTTCGACTGGCGCGACGGCGAGCGCCTGATCCGCTTCGGCCGCGGCGTCGCGGCCGATGCGGTCGCGGCGCTCGGCGGGCCGGGCTACCTGCTGCTCACGACGTCCGCGGGCAGGGGCGGCGCTGCCGGCGGCCGCGGAGGCGGCCGCCGGCGTGCACCACGTCGCCGCGGGCGGCGTGCCCGGAGCTGGCGGCCGCGGCGCTCGGCGCGGACGCGCCGGCCGACGGCGCGCGATCGTCGCGCTCGGCGGCGGGCGCGTGATCGACGTCGCCAAGGCGGTCGCGGCCGCGCGCGGCGGCGGCGCGCGCGCGCTGGCGATCCCGACGACGCTGTCGGGCGCGGAGATGACGCGCGTGCACCGGCACGCCGACCGGCGTCGACGAGGACACGCCGCGCGTGCGCTGCGCGGTCGTGCTCTGCGATCCGGAGCTGGCCGCCTCGCAGCCGGACGAGGAGCTGGCCGCGAGCGCGCTGAACGCGCTCGGCGCACGCGGTCGAGGCGCCCTGCACGGTCGCGGCGAACCCGGTCGCGACGCTGGCGGCGCACGAGGCGGCGCGGCTGCTGGTCGCGCGCGTTCGCGCGGCGCCGAGCCCGACCGCGACGCGCTCGCGCTCGGCGCGCTGCTCGCCGGCTACGCGCTCGACGTCACCGGCTACGGGCTGCACCACGTGATGGCGCAGACGCTCGTGCGCCGCGGCCTGGCCGGGCACGGGCAGGCGAACGCGGTGCTGCTGCCGCACACGATCGCGGCGCTCGCGCGGCGCTGCCCGCGAGCAGCTCGCGGCGCTGGCGGACGCGCTCGGCGAGGACCCGGCCGCCGCCGCGGCGCGGCTGTGCGAGCTGACCGGGCGTCACGCGGCTGCGCGAGCTCGGCGTCGGACGAGCGCGCGCTCGACGCGTGCGTCGAGGCGGCCGCGGCGCGCCCGCAGCTCGACGCCACGCCGCCGCGCGCCGGACCGCGAGGAGCTGCGCGCGATCTACTCCGCCGCCCTGTAGGCGCCCGTGGCGGGGCGCGCGGCGCTGCATGCGACCTACGCTGCGGCCGTGAGGCTCGCGTGACCGGGGACCGCGCGTCGTCTCCGCCGCGGCACTGGGAGCGCCCGGCGCTAGGGTGGCGCGGGTGCAGGCGCCGGTCGACGTCGCGCTGTTGTCGTCCGGGCCGACGCTGGGATGGCGGCGCGCGGACGACGGCGTTCGCCGCGCAGGTGCGCGAGGCCGGCGCGACGTGCGCGATCGTGCCGGTGCCGATCGGGCGAGCGGCGGCCCTCAAGCGCCATCCGGCCGTCACCGACCTGGTCGAGGCAGCCGCGGCGTGGCACGCCGCCGATCGGCTTGCCGCGCGCGCGGGCCGTCGTCATCTCGTCGGTCACGACGAGCTTCTTCGTGCGCCCGCGGCAGCCCTATGCGATCCGCTTCGACGCCCCGGCGCGGCTGAACCGGCCGGGCGCCTCGGGCGCGTGGCAGCGGGCGATCGAGCCGCACGTGCTCGCGCGGGCGAACCTGCTGCTGCCGTGGAGCGCCGAGGCCGCGGCTCCGCTGCAGCTCGAGCGCAGCCGTGTGATCGCGCTCGGCGTCCCGGTCGAGCGCATCGCCGCCGCGACGCAGCGCGACATCGACGTCGCTCGCCTACGCCGGCAACCCGCACAAGCGCGGGCTCGGGATGCTGTGCGCCGCCTGGGAGCTCGCCGGTTCGCCCGGGCGGCTGGTGATCGGCGGCATCGAGGCGACACAGCGCTCGCGCGTGGCTCGCACGGCACCGGCGTGCCCGAGCCGGCCGGGCTCGAGTGGGCCGGGCATCGTCCCGCGCCCGGAGTGGCTCGAGCTGCTCGGCCGCGCGCGCGTGTTCGCCAACGCGGCGCGCTTCGAGGACCACGGGCTGGCGCCGCTCGAGGCGTTGTCGGCGGGTGCGTTGCTGGTCACGGTGCCGTCGCCCGGCCCGTATCCGGCGCTGGCGATGGCGCGCGAGCTCGACCCCGACCTCGTCGCCGCCGAGCGCTCGCCCGCTGCGCTCGCGCAGACCTTGACCGCGGGCGCTGCGCGCTCGGACGACGCGCGCCGCGCCTATGCCGAGCGCGCGGACGCGCTGCTCGCGCCGCACCGGGCGGAGGCGATCAGCCGGACGGTCGCCGGCGACGTCCTGCCGGCGCTCGGCGTCAGGTAGCCGCCGTCGATCGCAACCCAGACGGCTTCAGGTGGACGGGCGGGCGAGCAGCTCGTCGTAGATCTCGTCCCAGACCGTCCCCACCGCAGCCATGCCGTAGCCCGCCTCCGCGCGCCGCGCCAGCGCGGCCGCGTCGAAGCTCAGCCGGGCGACCTCGTCGATCGCCGCGGCGAGCGCGTCGACGTCGCCCGGCGCGACCAGCCGGCCGGACCGCTCGTCGACGATCTCCGCGACGCCGCCGACCGCCGTCGCCACGACGGGCAGGCCGCTCGCCATCGCCTCGAGGATGACGACGGGCAGGTTCTCGAAGCGGCTCGGCAGCACGAGCATGTCGGCGCGCCGCATCAGCTCGGCGACCGCCGGCGGGAGCAGGGCGCCGCGGAACCGCACCGTCTCCCCCAGCCCGAGGCGCTGCGCGTGTGCCCGCAGCGGCACCGCCAGCTCCCCGTCGCCGACGACGTCGAGCGTCGCCTCGGTCCCGCGCGCCCGCAGCCGGGCCACTGCTTCGAACAGGTCCGCGTGGCGCTTCTTCTCGGCCAGCGCCGCGACGATCAGCAGGCGCAGCGGACCGGGCGCGCGCGCGCCGTTCGGCGCGGGCCTGAACAGCGCCGTGTCGACGACGTTCGGAACGACCCGGTAGCGGCCGCGCGGCTCCAGCGCGACCAGCTGCCGCCGCAGGTCGTCGGACACCGGGCAGACGAGCTCCGCGTTGCGGAAGCAGAAGCGCGCGAGCTGTCGATCGACGCCGCGCACCAGCCCGCGCTGGAACGCCGTGAAGTGCTCGCTGACCACCACCGGGCAGCCGAGCCGGCGGGCGAGCAGCGACGGCCGGGAAGCCGGCCTCGAAGACGTGCGCGTGGATCAGCTGCGGCCGCCATCCCGTGCGCTCCATGCCGCGCAGCACGGCGCTCATCCCGAGCAGCTGCGTCGCCATCGCGGCTGCGCGCACTCGCGGCCGCCGGTACGCCAGCCGAACCGTGCGAACCGGCTCGCCCGGGTCGTCCCATCGGCGGAACAGCGCGCGACCCGACATCGGCTCGGGCTTGAACGCCAGCACGCGAACGTCGTTGCGCAGCGCCGCGGCGCGCGCCTGCTCGCGGCAGAACGCGCCGAACACGGGGCGCTCCGGCCACGGGTACCACTTTGGCATGATCAGGACGCGTGTCGGGCTCATGGCGATCGCCGGCAAGTATCGGCCGTGAGCGGCTCGCACGCCTGGCCGCCGCAGGGATCTGCGTCGGGATCGCGCTGCTGTTGCGGTTGCCGGCATACGGCTTGCCGCTCGATCGCGATGCGGCCGTCTACGCCGTGATCGGCGGGTCGCTGTGGGACGGCGCGCTGCCCTACCGCGACCTGATCGACCACAAGCAGCCGCTCGTGTATCCGGTCTACGGGCTGCTCGACCTGATCGCGCCGCTCAGCGCGGCGATCGTCCGCGTCGCCTCGGGGCTGGTCACGGGTCTCGCCGCGGCGGCGCTGTTCGCCCTGCTGCGCGGGCGCGTCGGAACGGCGCGCGCCGCACTCGCCGCGGGCGTCGCGCTGGTCCTCGGCGCCTCGCGCTACACGCAGGGCTTCGATCTCAACACGGAGCACCTGCTGCTGCTCTTCGCCACGCTGGCGATCGTGACCGCGCTGGCGCTCGAGCGCTCGCCCAGCGGCTGGACGCCCATCCTCGTCGGCGTCCTCTGCGGCGTCGCGCTGCTCGCGAAGGCGGTCGCGGTGCTACTCGTGCCGGCGGCGCTGGCCCCGCTGCTGCTGGGCGTGCCGGCGCAGGCGCACGGGGCGAGCGGCGTGCTCGCCCGCTTCACGGCGGGCGTCGCCGTCCCGGTCGTGCCCGTCGTCGTGTTCTTCGCGCTCCACGGCGCGCTCGCCGACTTCGTCAGCTGGAACTGGTCCTACAACCGCGAGTACGCGGGCAGCCTGACGCTAACGGAGCGCGCCGATCGCCTGCGCGACCATCCGCAGGTCCTGTTGCTGATCGGCGCGTCCGCCGTCGCCTGGCTGATCTGGCTCAGGACGCGCGGACGGCGCGACGTGCTCACGCTCACGCTCGGCCTCTGGCTCGCCGGCGCGAGCACCGGAGCGCTGCTGGGCGGCTACGGCTACGCGCACTACTTCGTGCCGGTCGTCGCGCCGGCCGCGGTGCTGCTGGTCGCTCTGCCGGCCCCGGCCTGGCCGAAGGCGGCGGCGACCGGGCTGGCGGTCGTCGCGCTCGCGCCCTTTGTGCTCGACCTGGGCAGGACGCTCGCGCACGGCTCGCGCGAGCTCGCGTCGAGGTCCTACGGGGAGCAGGCTGAGATCTGGTGGGCCTATGAGCCCGCCGGCCGCCTGTTGCGCGAGCGCGCGCAGCCTGGCGACCGGCTCTACGTCGCGAGCAACGAGGCCGGCTTCTACTGGCAATCCGAACTCGTGCCGGCTACGCGCCTGCTCTACGACTCGCCGCTGGCGCTGCGGCCCGAGCTGCTGCCCGAGGTCCAGGACGACCTCTGCCGGCGGCCGCCGCGCTTCCTCGTCCTGCCACTCGGAACGCTGCCCGGCTACGCCGCCTGCCTGGGCGCGCTCGGCTACGTCAGCGTGACGGAGGAGTTCGCGCCGGTGCGCGTGCTCGAGCGCGTCAGATCTTGAGCAGCAGCGAGCGTGTTCGCGGCGAACAGGACCGCGAACAGGATCGTCCAGCGGTCCAGGTTGCGCTCCATCAGCGAGCCGCCCGTGCTGCCGCCGGCGACGCCGACGCCGAACGCGCCCGACATGCCCGCGTCCTTGCCCGAGTGCAGCAGGATCAGCAGGATCAGGATCACGCAGATGAAGACCTGCAGGACGGAGAGGACCGTGTACATCGGCCGCTCAGGGTACTCGCTCGTCGAGCCGGTGCAGCAGCTCGACCGCCTCGCGGCGCAGCTGGCGGTCGAGCGCGCGCCAGTCGGGCTCGGACAGCTTGCCGGTGCGGTAGTCCATCTCGGCGTCGCGGATCTCGGCGTACTTGGCGTCGCGCGCGGCCTCGAGGTCGGCGCGCTCGGCGGCGCCCGCGCCCGCCTGCTCGGTCCGCCGGCCCGAGCGCAGCGGCGCGCTGATCACGAGCACGGCGACGGCCACCACGACGAGCACCAGCAGCAGCTCCACGCGGCGGCTACGCGCGCTCGAGCTCGCGCGCCACGCGCGCCAGCCCGGCCGCGGTCGCCGGCCGCCGCGCGCGGGCGCCGGCCGGCCAGAGCGCGATCGCGGCGCCCGCGAACACGATCAGCGCGCCGAGCCAGATCCAGGTCACGAGCGGCGACACGATCAGGCGGAACGTGGCCGGCGGCGGGGAGTCGGTGTAGGAGCGGCTGAGCCCGCGCAGCGCCTCCGCCAGGAAGACGCCGCGATCCGTCCTCCGACAGCTCGGTCGCGTCGGCGAACACCTTGTCGCCCTGCTCGATCCGCGGCAGCAGCCGGCCGATGTCGGGCGCGACCGCCGCCCAGAAGTCGCGCCGCACGCCGGCGCGCAGCGCGACCTCGGTCGTCGCCTCGCCCTCGAAGAAGCGCGAGACCGGGCCGAGGCCGGGGCTCGTGCTGGGGAAGTAGGACTTGTACGTGTCGAGCGTCTGCGCCGGGCCGTCGCCGCGCCGCACCCGCAGCCGCGCGCCGAGGTCGATCCGCTCGAGCCGGCCGTTGCTCGCCGCGACCAGCCGCGACGTCGGGCGCTCGTACGTGATCGCGTAGCCGTCGATCCGCTCGGTCTGGCCGGGCCGCAGCTCGACCAGCCGCTGGTCCTGGAAGGCCGACGACGCCGCCACGCCGACGAACAGCACGGCGATCCCGACGTGCACCGTGTAGCCGCCGTAGCGCCGCCGGTTGCGCCGCACCAGCGCGACCAGCGCCGCCGGCACCGAGTCGCGCGACATCGCGCGCCGCGCGCGCACGCCGCGCCACAGCTCCTGCCCCACCGCGGCGAGCGTGAACGCGCGAACGCGAACATCAGCAGCGCGCCGACCGAGCCGGTCACGCCGGCGCCGACCAGCGCGGCGAGCATCAGCAGCGCGGCGGCGACGGGCAGCGCGAAGTTGCGCCGCAGGTTGGCCGCCGTCGCGCGCCGCCAGGCGATCAGCGGGCCGATCCCCGACAGCAGCACGAGCACGAGCGCCAGCGGCGTGATGTAGCGGTTGAACCAGGGCGGCCCGACCGACGCCTCGTCGCCCGTGAGCGCCTCCGAGATCAGCGGGAAGAACGTGCCCCAGAAGACGACGAAGCAGAGCGCGACGAGCACGAGGTTGTTGAGCAGGAACGCCGCCTCGCGCGACAGCAGCGAGTCGAGCCGGTGCTCGGAGCGCAGCGACTCCGAGCGGCTCGCGACGAGCGCGATCGAGCCCGCGATCATCACGACGATCAGCACCAGGAACGGGATCCCGAGCGTCGACGCGCCGAACGCGTGGATCGACTCGAGGATGCCCGAGCGCACGAGGAACGTGCCGAGGATCGCGAGCACGCCGGTGGCCAGCACGAGCGAGACGTTCCAGACCTTCAGCATCCCGCGCTTCTCCTGGATCATCACCGAGTGCAGGAACGCGGTGCCGGTCAGCCACGGCATCAGCGACGCGTTCTCGACCGGGTCCCAGGCCCAGTAGCCGCCCCAGCCCAGCTCCATGTAGGACCAGCGCGCGCCGAGCATGACGCCCATGCCGAGGAAGCAGCCAGGCGGCGAGCGTGAACGGGCGCGTCGCGCGGATCCACTCCGCCCCCAGCCGCCGCGTCACCAGCGCGCCGACCGCGAACGCGAACGGGACCGCGAACAGCGTGTAGCCCGAGTAGAGCATCGGCGGGTGGATCATCATGCTCGGGTGGCGCAGCAGCGGGTTGAGGCCCGGTGCCCTCGGCCGGCGGCGCCGCGAGCGTCGTGAACGGCGACTCGAGGAAGACGAGCAGCGCGCAGAAGAAGGCGCCGAAGCCGAGCAGCACGGCGGTCGCGTACGGCGCGACCTCGCGCAGCTTGCGCCGCGTCAGGAACAGGATCGCGCTGCTCCAGAGCGCGAGCAGCAGCACCCACAGCAGCAGCGAGCCCTCCTGCGAGGACCACACCGCCGTCAGCCGGTAGAACAGCGGCGTCGTCGTGGACGAGTGCGTCGCGACGAGCTCGAAGGAGAAGTCCGAGCGCACGAACGCCGCCTGCAGGATCGCCATCGCGACGACCAGCATCCCGGCCAGCGCGTAGACCGCGCGGCGGCCGGACGCGACGAACTCGCGCCGTCCGGCGCGCGCGCCGTAGAGCGACGCGCCGATGCCGTAGACGCAGATCGCCAGCGCGACGACCAGGCAGATGGCACCGGCGAGCGCCACGGCTCAGGTCAGGTCTTCGGGCTCGGCCGAGAACTTCGACGGGCACTTCGTCACGAGCGAGTCGGGCTGGCCCTCGAACGTCGCGCCCTGCCGGCGCACGTCGATCACGATCTCGCGCCCCTCGCGGAACGGGTCCGGGACCTGCCCGACGTAGCGCACCGGCACGCTGGCGCCGCCGCCCTTCCGGTCCTCGACGCGGAACGTGTGCGTCGTGCCCTCGTGCTCCCAGCTGCCCGCGGCCACCTTGCCGGTCAGCTGGTAGGTCTTGCCCGGCTCCGCGCCGGCGAGCTGGCTGGGCTGGCGCGCCTCGCTGGAGGCGGAGAAGCTCGTGTAGACGAGCGCCACCGCGAGCAGCAGCGCGCAGGTCAGCGCGACGACGAGGCGGGTCTTGCGCTTGCGGGACGGATCCATCGCCTCTAAGTATGGCGACCGGCCGCGCCGGGGCGCTCACCGTCCGGCGCCGGTGGCACGCTTAACAAGTCCTAAAGGTATTGGCCGGACTAGAGGCGAAACCATTGGAGCACCGCAGAGTTATCTCTGGTGACACGCCTGATGCAGATCACCACCCGGCTCCCCAAGCGCCGCGGCTCACGACCCGCCCGCCCGGCCCGGCCCGCCCCGTGCCGGCGGCCGGCGAGCCTCCCCCGGCCCGCCGCGACGCCCGCCGCGGCGGCGGCCCCGAGGACCGCGCGCTCTACTCCTGCATGTGCGGCTACGCCTTCAAGGCGGCCGTCACCACGTCGGTCGGCTGCCCGCACTGCGGCACCGAGCAGGCCTGGTAGCCGCTCACCGAGCGCGCGACCGCCCGGCCAAGCGGGCGAGGGGAATCGAACCCCCATCTTTGGCTTGGGAAGCCAACGTCTTGGCCATTGGACAACGCCCGCGGAGCCCGACGAGGATACCGACCGGCGCGGGTACCCTTGAAGGGCATGCGCGCCCGCGTCTACTGGCCCGTCACGATCGCCGCTGCGCTGCTCGTCGGCCTGCTCGCCTACGGTCTGACGACGACGGGCATCGACACGACGCTGGACGCCGCGACCGCCGCCGGTGAGCGCGTGGCGCCGCCGACGGCGAGCAGCCTGCCGGTGCTCGGCGGCGACGGCGCGGGATCGCTCGCCGACTACAAGGGCAAGGTCGTGCTCGTCAACGTGTGGGCGTCGTGGTGCGAGCCCTGCCGCGACGAGCTGCCGCTGATCGAGAAGGCGCACAAGATGATGTCCGCGCGCGGCGGCACCGTGCTCGGGATCGACGTCAAGGAGAACTCGGGCGCGGCGCTCGAGGCCGTCGACGAGTTCGGGCTCTCGTTCCCGAACCTGCGCGACCGCGACGGCAGCTTCGTGCGCGAGTGGGGCCAGACCGGCTACCCGGAGAGCTACGTGATCGACCGCCAGGGCAAGGTCGCGGCGGTGCGGCGCGTCGCCGGTCACGCAGAAGTGGCTCGACGAGACGCTGCCGCCGCTGCTCGACGAGGCGGCCTGATGCGCCTGGCGCTGGCAGCGCTGCTCGCGCTCGCCCTGCTCGCCCCGGCGGCGGTGGCCGCTGCGCCGAGCGCGTCGCTGACCGACATCGAGGACGAGGTGATGTGCCTGGAGTGCGGCACGGCGCTGAACGTCTCGAACTCCGCCGTCGCCGACCAGGAGCGCGAGTTCATCGCCGGCGCTGATCGCGCAGGGCAAGACCAAGCAGGAGGTCAAGGACGCGCTCGTCGCCGAGTACGGCCCGCGCGTGCTGGCCGAGCCGTCCGACGACGGCTTCGAGCTGACGGCCTGGCTCGTGCCGCTGCTGGCCGGCGCTGGCGCGCTCGCGCTCGTCGCGGCTCACCGCGCGGCGCTGGCGCCGCGTGCGACCGGCCGCGGCGGGCCGTGGCGATCCCGCGCTCGCGCCCGACGACGAGCGCCGGCTCGACGCCGAGCTGGCGGCGTTCGACCGGTGAGCGGCGGCGTCGACACCACCGTCCTCGCCGCGTTCGCGGTCGGCTTCGTCTCGTTCATCTCCCCCTGCGTGCTGCCGCTCGTCCCCGGCTACCTGTCGGCGGTCTCGGGCGTCAGCGTCGCGGAGCTGCAGAAGGGCGAGCGCTCGCTGCTGCGCGTGCTGCTGCCCGCGATCGTCTTCTGCCTCTCGTTCACCGTCGTGTTCGTCGCGCTCGGCATGACCGCGACCGGCCTCGGCTCGACGCTGCAGGACTCGCGCGGGACGCTCGACAAGGTCGCCGGCGTCGGTGATCATCGCGCTCGGCGTGCTGTTCGTGCTGACGCCGTTCGTGCCGAAGCTCAACCGCGAGTGGCGCCCCGACGCGCTGATCTCGCGCGCCGGCTCGGGCGGCCCGCTGATCGCCGGCGCGGCGTTCGCGTTCGCCTGGACGCCGTGCATCGGCCCGACGCTGGGCGCGATCCTGACCGCCGCCTCGACCCAGGACGCGCTCGACGACGGCGCGCGTGCTGCTGCTCTTCTACTCGCTCGGCCTCAGCGTCCCGTTCCTGCTCACCGCGCTCGCGTTCACGCGCGCCTGGGGCGCGTTCCGCTGGCTGCGCGACCGCTACCTGATCATCACCGCCGTCTCGGGCGTCGTGCTGATCGCGATGGGCGTGCTGCTGCTCACGGGCGAGCTGACGCGGCTCAACAGCGAGGCCCAGCAGGCGCTCGACTCGCTCGGGCTCAACCTCTTCGGCGAGCTCTAGCGCTACAGCCGGCGCGCCCGCCGGACGATCACCTGGGCTATGGGGCCCGATCCCGCGATCTTCCGAGCGCTGATCGAGCGCTGCCCGATGGTCACCTACGTCGCCGACGACGAGCGGCGCGATCACCTACATCAGCCCGCAGATCGAGGAGTGGACCGGGCTGCCGGCCCACCTGCTGGACGGACGACCCGACGTTCTGGCACACGATGATCCATCCCGACGACCGCGAGCGCGTGGTCGCGGCCGCCTTCGGCGACGAGATGCTCGACATCGAGTACCGGATGCGCGGGCGCGACGGCGCCTGGCTCTGGGTCTGGGAGCGCGAGGTGGCGGTCCGGTCGACGAGGGCACGCAGGGCGTCTGCCTCGACATCACGGCGCTGCGCGAGGCCGCGAGCGGCGCTCGACGCCACCCGGACGCGGCTCGGCAGGTGTCGTCAACGTCGCGCCGGTGATCCTCTTCGCGACCGACCCCGACGGGCATGATCACGCTGTCCGAGGGCAAGGCGCTCGAGCGCCTCGGCCTCGCGCCGGGCGAGATGGTCGGGACGTCGATCTTCGACTACGGCGAGCTGCCTGAGCTGCCCGAGTACGCGCGCCGGGCGCTCGCCGGCGAGTCGTTCGAGAACCGCGTCCGGATCGGCGACGGCACGCTACGACTGCTCCTGGCGCGGCCTGCCGGACGGCTCGATGATCGGGATCGCGATCGACGTCACCGCGCGCCAGCCGCTCCGAGGAGCGGCTCGCCCACCTCGCCTTCCACGACCCGCTGACCGGGCTGCCGAACCGGGCGAACGTCGAGGAGCAGCTCGAGCGCGACCTGGCGCGCGCCGTGCGCGACGGCGAGCACGGTCGCGGCGCTCTACATCGACCTCGACCAGTTCAAGCTCGTCAACGACTCGCTCGGCCACGCCGCCGGCGACCAGGTGCTGCGTCGAGGTCGCCGAGCGGATCCGCGCGGTCACCCGCGGCGGCGACCTGCTCGCGCGCCTCGGCGGCGACGAGTTCATGCTGCGTCTGCCCCGGGCTGGGACGCCGAGGCGGCCGAGGCGACCGCCGGCAGGATCCTCGAGGCGCTCGACCCCTCGCTGCGTGATCGACGGCGCCGAGTTCCAGATCGGCGCCTCGATCGGCATCGCGATCGGGCCGGGCGACGGCGCACCGCCGCCGAGATGCTCAAGCACGCCGACGCCGCGATGTACCAGGCCAAGCGCGCCGGCCGCGACGCTTACGCGCTCTACACGGACGACGCGGGACGCACCCGCGGCAAGCTCACGCTCACCGCGCGGCTGCGGCGCGCGCTCGACGAGGAGCAGTTCGTCCTGCACTACCAGCCGGTGCACGACCTGCCGACGGGCCGGCTGCGCGGCATCGAGGCGCTCGTGCGCTGGCAGGACCCCGGAGTGCGGGCTCGTGCCGCCGGCCGAGTTCCTCCCGCACGCCGAGGAGACCGGCCTGATCGCGCGCATCGGCGCCTGGGTGCTCGAGGCCGTCTGCCGCCAGGCGGCCGACTGGGGCGCAGCTGGGCCTGATGCCGCGGATGGCGTTCAACGCCTCGCCGCGCGAGCTGCGCGACGACGGCTACGTCGAGCGCGTGGTCGCCGCGCTCGAGCGCCACGGCCTTGGCGCCGGGCCGGGTGCTGATCGAGGTGCGCGAGTCGCGCGATGCAGGAGTACGACCGCACGCGCGAGCGTGCTCGAGCGGCTGCACGAGCTCGGCGTCAAGCTCGCGCTCGACGACTTCGGCACCGAGCACTCCTCGCTCTCGCGCCTGCGCGAGCTGCCGGTGCAGGTGCTCAAGGTCGACCGCTCGTTCCTGCGCGACGTGCCGGGCGACGCGGCCGGCGCGCGATCGTGCGCGCGATCGCCACGCTCGGCGCCGGCCTGGGCATGGACGTCGTGGCCGAGGGGATCGAGACACCGCGAGCAGCTGCGCTTCGCCGCCGCGGCGGGCTGCGGGTTCGGCCAGGGCTACCACTTCGCGCGGCCGCTGCCGGCCGCGCAGGTGACGCCGCTGCTCACATCCTCGCTGGCGCGGTCACGCCGAGCAGCCCGAGCGACCGCGCGATCACCCGCTGCGTCGCCACGCTGAGCGCGAGCCGGAACGACTCGAGCGCGTCCGGCTCGGCGCCGACACGTGGCAGTCGCGGTAGAAGGCGGTGAACGCCTGGGCGGTCTCGAGCGCGTAGACGGCGATCCGGTGCGGCGCGCGGCGGTCGGCCGCCTCGGCCACCTCGGCCGGGAACGCCAGCAGCTTCTTGACCAGCTCGCGCTCGGCGGGCTCGAGCGCCAGCCCCTCGCGCGGCGCGGCGAGCGCGGCCGCGACGCGCTCCTCGCCCGCCTTGGCGCAGCACCGACGCGATCCGCGCGTGCGCGTACTGGACGTAGTAGACCGGGTTCTCCGCCGACTGCTCGCGCGCGAGCCTCAGGTCGAGGTCGACCGTCGAGTCGGCCGAGCGCGAGAGCATGAACCAGCGCGTCGCGTCGACGCCGATCTCCTCGATCAGCTCCTCGAGCGTCGACGAAGTCGCCGCGCCGCTTGGACATCGACGCGCGCGCGCCGCCCTCGACGACGTGGACGAACTGGAGCATCGGGACCTCGAGCCGGTCGGGGTCGGCGCCGACGGCGGCGACCGCGGCCTTCAGCCGCGCGACGTAGCCGTGGTGGTCGGCGCCGAGCACGTTGACCAGGCGGTCGAAGCCGCGCTCGAGCTTGTCCCAGTGGTAGGCGACGTCGGCCGCGAAGTAGGTCGGCTCGCCGGTCGAGCGCTCGAGCACGCGGTCCTTGTCGTCGCCCGAGCGCCGTCGTGCGCAGCCACAGCGCGCCCTCGCTGCGGTAGGAGCGGCCCTCGGCGTCGAGCTGCTCGCGCGCGCGCTCCCACGCGCTCGGCTCGCCCTCGTAGAGCGTCGCCTCGGAGAACCAGCGGTCGAAGTGCACGCGGAAGCGCTCGAGCGTCGCGCGGATGCCCGCCATCAGCGATCGCGACGCCGGCGGCGGCCAGCTCCTCGGGCGGCTTGGCGGCGGCGTCCGGGGATGCGCGGCCGCCAGCTCGGCGACGTACTCGCCCTGGTAGCCGTCCTCGGGCGGCTCCTCGCCGCGCGCGCGGGCGAGGATCGACTGGCCGAGCCGCATGCACCTGGCCGCCGCTGTCGTTGAAGTAGTACTCGCGCTCGACGGTGTTGCCGGCGAGCTCGAGGATCCGCGCGAGCGCGTCGCCGAACGCGGCGTGGCGGCCGGACGCGGCGGTCAGCGGGCCGGTCGGGTTGGCCGAGACGAACTCGACCTGGATGCGCTCGCCGCTGCGTCCCTGCGCCGAAGCCGTCGCCGGCCGCGAGCACGTCGTCGATCGCCGCGAGGTACCAGGCGTCGGACAGGAACAGGTTGAGGAAGCCCGGCCCGGCGACCTCGACCTTCTCGACCTGCGCCGCCGAGCCGCTCCTGCAGCGCGGCGCCGAGCCGCTCGGCGACCGCCCGCGGCGGCTCGCCCAGCGCGGGCGCGAGCAGCATCGCCGCGTTCGTCGAGTAGTCGCCGAAGCCGGCCTTGCTTGGGCCGCTCGAGGCTCAGCCGGTCGCCGCGCGGCGGCGCCGTTGCGCAGCTCGCCGGCGGCCTCGCGCACGGCGGTCCTGAGGTCGTCCAGAGGGGTCACCGGCTCAGTGATGGTACGGCTCGCCCGCGAGGATCTTGTGCGCGCGGTAGAGCTGCTCGACCAGCATCACGCGCGCGAGCTGGTGCGGGAACGTCATCGGCCCGAACGAGAGCCGCTCGTCGCAGCGCTCGAGCGCGGTCCCGTACGGGCCGCCGACGACGAAGCAGACGTCGCGCCCGCCCTGGCGGCGCTCCTCCAGCCAGCGCGCGAACGCGGGCGAGTCGTAGGTCCTGCCGCGCGCGTCGAGCAGCACGCGGTAGCTGCGCGGCGGGATCCGGCGCTCGACCTGCGTCGTCGTCGCGCACCTCGACCAGCTCGACGCGCGCCTTGCCCGCGAGCATCTTCGCGTAGTGCTCGACGTCGTCGGCGAACGGCGGCCGGATCCGCCCGACCGCCAGCACGGTGTACTTCACCGCGCGAACGCCTCCGCCATGCCGATCCGCTCGATCGTGGTCGGATGGGTGCCGAGCAGGAAGCGCGCGACGGCCGGCGGATCGGGGTCGGAGACGTTCTTGACCGCGATCCGGCGCTGGAACGCGATGAACGTCTCCGGGTCGCGCGTCAGCTCGAGCGAGAACGCGTCGGCGCGGCGCTCGACGTCGCGCGAGAGCTGGTTGGAGACCATCGTGACCGACCGGCACGACGAGCGCCAGCGAGAGCGCGACGGCGGGCACCGCGCGCGGCCCGAGCGCGGCGCCGCGCGGCGCGAGCCGCTCGCGCCAGCAGCGCCGCCGCCCACATCCCGAACGGCGCGACGATCGCGAGCCAGATCAGCCCGTTGCGCACGTCGTGGTGGTGCACGTGGCCGAGCTCGTGCGCGACGACGAGCCGCGTCTCGGCCGGCTTGAAGTCCTCGCACCAGCGTGTCGTAGAGCACGACCCGCTTGGTCGTGCCCGAGCCCGGTCACGTACGCGTTGGCGGCGGTCGTGCGGCGCGAGGCGTCCATCTCGTAGACCTCGCCGACGTCGACGCCGGCCGCGCGCGCCAGCGTCGAGCACGTCGGCGCGCAGCTCGCCGCGCGGCAGCCGCTTGAAGTCGTTGAACAGCGGGTCGAGCACGACCGGGCCGGCGTAGGTCGTGATCGCGCCGAACGCGACGACCACGACGGCGCCCGGCAGCCACCAGCGCGGCCCGAAGCGGCGCATGCCGAACACCAGCAGCGGCGCCGCCGAGCGCGGCGAAGCCGGCGCCGATCGCCTGCGACTTGACGACGTCGCCGGCCTAGCCGACCCA
This sequence comes from uncultured Solirubrobacteraceae bacterium, assembly GCA_963721315.1. Taxonomy (GTDB): domain Bacteria; phylum Actinomycetota; class Thermoleophilia; order Solirubrobacterales; family Solirubrobacteraceae; genus DASQMT01. Next base: position 128,111 of record CAVRIU010000010.1, on the reverse strand, counting down.
GTCCTGGGTGACGAGGCCGACGTCCTTGGCCCGCTCGCGCGCGACGGCGGAGAGCGGCAGCGCCGCCACGCCGGTCGCGAGCGAGATCGCGGCGGCGACCGCGGCGCCGGCGAGCAGCGGGCGCCGGAGCGCGGCGAGCCGCTCCGGCGGGCGCCGCACGATCAGCACCAGCACGCCGAGGCCGACCGCCGTCTGGGCGAGGTAGATCCACAGCTGGCCGCTGCGGAACGCCTCCGCCTTCTCGATCTGCGCCGCGCTGAAGTAGGCTCGCGGCTCGACCGGGACCGGCTCGGGGCCGCGGTCGCGCGGGCGCATCGCGAGCACGGCGACCTCCGCGACGACCACCGCGGTGACGAGCGCGACCGGCAGGCGCCATGACCTCCGCACCGAACAGACTCTAGGCATGCGCGTCGCGATCGCGTCGGACATCCACGGCAACAGGCACGCGTTCGAGGCCGTGATCGCCGCCGCGCAGGAGGCGCAGGTCGAGGAGCTGTGGTGCCTCGGCGACCTCGTCGGCTACGGCGCGGAGCCCGACGCCTGCGTCGCGCTGGCCGAGGCCAACTGCGCGTCTGCCTCGCCGGCAACCACGACCTCGCCGTCGTCGACGTGCTCTCGCTGGAGGACTTCTCGCGCGGCGCGGCGCTCGCCGCCGCAGTGGACGAAGGACGTGATCCGGCCCGAGACGCGCGAGTTCCTGCTCGGCCTCTCGCCGTCGGGCGAGGCCGAGAGCGTCGGGCTCTACCACGCGTCCCCGCGCGACCCGATCTGGGAGTACGTGCTCTCCGGCCTGACCGCCGAGCTGTGCCTGGACGCCGCCGCGGCGCGGCCACCGCGTCTCGCTGATCGGGCACTCGCACGTCGCGCTCTCCTTCCACCGGCCCGACGGGCGAGCCGGCCTCGGGCTCGACGCGCCGCGCCGGCGACCTGCTCGACCTCGGCGCCGGGCGAGTGGCTGCTGAACCCGGGCTCGACCGGCCAGCCGCGCGACGGCGACCCGCGCGCCGCCTGGATGGTGCTCGACACGCAGGCCTGGACGGCCGAGTGGCGCCGGGCCGACTACGACCTCGCGGGCGCCCAGGCGGCGATCCGCGCGGCGCGGCTGCCGGACTCGCTCGCCGAGCGGCTCCAGTACGGGCAGTGAGCCGGTCGCGGATCGTCGTCCGCGACCCGGCGGACATCGACGCGGACGCTACATCGCGCAGATGCGGGCGAGCAGGCGTTCCACCACCCGTGGATCTCGCTCCGACCGACCGCGAGGCGTGGGACAGCTGATGGCGCGCCACGCGACGCCGGAGGTCGAGGTGCTGTTCGCGTGCGGCGCGAGGACGGCGGTCCGGCACGTTCGTGCTCTCGCAGATCTTCTACGGGCCGTTCTGCAACGCCTACCTCGGCTACTGGGCGACCAGCGTACGCCGGCCAGGGCTACATGGCCGAGGGCATGGCGGCGTGCTGGCCATGCGTTCCGCAAGCTCCGCCTGCACCGCGTCGAGGCGAACGTGCAGCCGGCAACACCGCTCGAGCGCTCGGACGCTCCGGCTTCCGCCGAGGGGTTCTCGCCGCGCTATCTCAAGGTCGCCGGCCGCTGGCGCGATCACGAGCGCTGGGCGATCACGCGAGGACTGGCGCCAGGAGCCACTAGCCTCAGGCCCATGTGTTCCGCTCCCCGCTCCTCGCGGCCGCGCTGGGCGCGCTCGTGCTCGCCGGCTGCGGCTCCGACGAGCCGCGCTGATCCCGCAGGAGGACGCCGACAGCTGACGCGCTCGTCGCAGGCCGGCGACGCCACCGCGCGGGCGAGTGCGACCGCGCGCGCGCGCCGTCGCGAGGCCGAGCGCAGCTCGCCGGGCTGCCGCGCAGGACCGACAGGACTCAAGGCGAACCTGCGCGATGGCTCGAGCACCTCGACGCCGATCGCCGAGGAGTGCGAGGCGCCGGAGCCCGAGGAGACGCCGACGCCGACGCCGACCGAGACGCCGACCGAGACGCCGGAGACGCCGACGCCGACGCCGACCGCCACGCCGACGGCGACGCCCGAGCCGGAGCCGACGGCGACGGTCGACCCCGGAGCCGCCCGAGGAACCACCGGGCACCGGCGGTGTTCCTCCGGAGGACGGATGACCGCCGACACGCTCTTCGCAGACCGCTACCGCCTCGAGCGCCGGCTCGGCGTCGGCGGCATGGCCACCGTGCAGCTCGCGCTCGACACGCGGCTGCGAGCGCCACGTGGCCGTCAAGCTGCTGGCCGAGCACCTGGCGGCGGACGCGAACTTCGTCTCGCGCTTCCGCCGCGAGGCGCTCGCCGCCGCGCGGCTCGTGCACCCGAACATCGTCCAGGTCTTCGACTTCGGCTCCGAGGAGGCGACCGGGTCGCCAGTACATCGTGATGGAGTTCGTCGACGGCCCGAGCTGCGCCGAGATCCTGCGCGAGCTCGGCCGCGCTCGAGCCCGACGACGCGGTCTCGATCCTCACCCAGGCCTGCCGCGGGCTCGACTACGCGCACCGCAACGGCGTCGTGCACCGCGACGTCAAGCCGGGCAACCTGCTGCGCGGCCGCGACGGCGGGCAGGTCAAGCTGGCCGACTTCGGCATCGCCAAGGCGGCCGAGCACTCCGACATGACCAAGGTCGGCTCCGTGCTCGGCACCGCCGCCTACCTCTCGCCCGAGCAGGCGCGCGGCGAGCCGGCCGGCCCGGCGTCGGACCTCTACGCGCTCGGCGTCGTCTCCTACCAGCTGCTCGCCGGCCGGCTCCCGTACGAGGCGGCGTCGCTGACCGACCTCGCGCGCCAGCAGGACACGCGCGCCCCGCCGCCGCTGCACGAGGTCGACCCGCAGATCCCGCGGCCGCTCGTCGCTCGTCGTCGCGCGCGCGCTCGAGCGCGACCCGGACGACCGCTTCCCCGACGCCGGCGCGATGGAGCAGGCGCTGGCCGACGCGATGCGCGGGATCGCGCCGGAGCCGACGGCGGCGACGCGCGCGCTCGACGACACCGAGGCGACGCGGATGCTCGACGGCACCGCGGTCACGACGCCGCTCGCGCGCACCCGGCCGCGCCGCCGCGCAAGCGCCGGATGGAGCCGATCGCCGAGCCGCCCCGCCGCGCCCAGGCGCCGCGCGCGCGCCGCCGCGGCGCGCCGCCGCGCGCGCCCGCAGCGGCGCAGGCGGCGCCCCGGCGGCGTCGCTGCGCGCGCTCCGCGACGCTGCTGATCCTCGCGCTGCTGGCCGGCGATCGGCGTCGGCGCCTACGTGCTGGTCGACCGAGTCCGGGCCAGCGCGGCGTCGCAGCTGCGCGAGCAGGTCGAGGGCAACGTCGAGCAGGCCGTCGACGAGATCCAGGGCCTGATCGAGGACAACACGCGCTGAGCAGCGTCCCCTCAGGTGCGCCGGCGCCCGGCGGCGCGCCGGCGCGCGACGCCGACGCCTCGGCCAGGCGGCCGGCGTCGATCGCGTCGCGCAGCGCGGCCATCAGCAGCTGCAGGTAGGCGAGGTTGTGCAGCGTGACGATCCGCGCGCCGGTCGTCTCGCGCAGGCGGAAGAGGTAGTGCAGGTAGGCGCGCGAGTAGCCCGCCGCGCAGGCGCGCGCACGGGCAGCCCTCGCACAGCGGCTCGTCGGAGTCGCGGTAGCGGCCCTTGGCCAGGTCGACGCGCCAGCGCCGCTCCGGGTCGGGCACGACCGCCATGCCGTGGCGGCCGATCCGCGTCGGCATCGCGCAGTCGAACGTGTCGATGCCGAGCTCGACGCCGCGCAGCAGGTCGTCGACGTCGCCGATCCCGAGCAGGTGGCGCGGGCGCTGCCTCGGGCAGCTCCTCCGTCGTCCAGCCGACGACCTCGTACATCTGCGCCTTGTCCTGCCCGAGCGTGCCGCCGATCGCGAGCCCGAACGTGTCGCGCGCGGCGACCTCCTGGGCGCTCCAGCGGCGCAGGTCCTCGTCGACGCCGCCCTGCACGATGCCGTAGACGCCCTGCCACGTCGGGCCCGTGCTGCTCGTGCCAGGAGAGGCAGCGGTCGAGCCAGCGGTGGGTGCGCTCGGTCGAGCGCGCGCGTGTAGTCGCGCGTGACGTGGAACGGGATGCACTCGTCGAACACGAGCGCGATGTCGGAGCCGAGCGCGGCCTGCACGCCCATCGACGTCTCCGGGCCCATGAACCGCTCCGAGCCGTCGACGTAGGAGCGGAAGCGCACGCCCTCCTCGTCGATGCCGAGGATCGCGCCCGCGCCGGTCGCCGTGCGCGGCGCGGCCCTTGATCTCGTCGGCGACCGTGCCGTGGCCCATCGAGAAGACCTGGAAGCCGCCCGAGTCGGTGATCACCGGCCCGTCCCAGCGCATGAAGCGGTGCACGCCGCCGAAGCGCTCGATCAGCTCGGGCCCGGGCGCGAGGAACAGGTGGAACGTGTTCGAGAGCACCATGCTCGTAGCCGAGCTCGGCGACCTCGGAGACCTCGAGCGTCTTGACCACCGCCTTGGTCGCGAGCGGCACGAACGCCGGCGTGCGGACCTCGCCGTGGGCGAGCGCGGAGCGTGCCGGTGCGGGCGCGCGAGCCGGGGTCGCGCGTGCGGATGGAGAACGACGGCGCCAAGCGGCGCCGAAGGAAAGCAGAGGGCCCGCCGCGAGGCGGGCCCTCGCAGCCGGTCGGTCAGGCGGCGGAGCCCTCGAGCGTCTGCGGCTCGCCGCTCGCGGGCCGCGATCGTGATCTTGCGCGGCTTGCGCTGCTCGGGCTTCGGGACGCGGACCTCGAGCACGCCGTTGCTCGAAGCCTGCGCGTGACGCCCTCCGGGTCGATCCCCTTGGGCAGCGTCAGCGAGCGCGAGAACGCTGCCGAACGCGCGCTCGACGCGGTAGAAGCCCTCGCTGCTTGCTCCTCGTGCTCGGCCTTGCGCTCGCCGGACACCGTCAGCACGTTGTCCTCGAGCTCGATCGTCACGTCGGACTCGCTCCATGCCGGGCAGGTCGGCGCGCAGCACGAAGTGGTCGTCGGTCTCGACGAGGTCCATCGCGGGCGTCCAGCGGCGGGCGCCGCCGTTGCCGGCTCCGGGCGCGTCGAACGCGGTGTTGAACAGGCGGTTCATCTCGGTCTGGAGGGAGCTCAGCTCACGGAGCGGCTCCCAGCGGACGATGGTCACGACTCCACCCCCTTCTGGGTCTCGACTACGGGATGTGACCTCGTACGCGCAGTATAAGATCTCAGTCGGGTCTTATCAAGTCTGCGGCGCCGCGGCTGGATCCGCTCCCAGAAGCCGGCGAGCGTCTGCAGCTCGGCGTCGGAGAAGTGGCGCAGGAAGCGCTCGCGCACGCCGGCGAGGTGCGTCGGGCGCGCGCGGGCGAGCAGCGCCTCGCCCTTGTCGGTCAGCACGGCGAAGCTGCCGCGGCCGTCGGACTCGCAGCTGTCGCGCACGATCAGCCCGTCGCGCACGAGCCGGTCGACGAGCCGCGTCATGCCGGAGCGGCTGAGCAGCACGCTGTCGGCCAGCTCGGCCATGCGCAGCCGCCGCCCGGGAGCCGCCTGCAGGTAGATCAGCACGTCGTAGGAGGAGAGCGGCAGCGCGTGCGCGGCCTCGAGCTCGGCGTCGAGCTCTCGCACGAGTGCGGCTGTGGACCCGCAGCAACCCGCGCCAGGCGCCGAGCTCGACCGCTTCGAGCTCCTCGACATCCTGCGTCTGCGACTGCACGTGCGACAGCATAGCCCGTATTTAGTTGTACGGGCAATCGATTCCCTCGGTCACGCCAGCAGCGAGCGGCCCGTCATCTGCTCGGGCTGCTCGATCCCGAGCAGCGCCAGCGCGGTCGGCGCGACGTCCGCGAGGATGCCCTCGCCGGCGAGCGCATCGGCGCCGGCCGTGACGACGAACGGCACCGGGTTGAGCGAGTGCGCGGTGTCGGGCGAGCCGTCCTCCTCGAGCATCTCGTCGGCGTTGCCGTGGTCGGCGGTGACGATGCAGGCGCCGCCCTTGCCGTGGACGGCCTCGACGATCTGCCCGAGGCACCCGTCGACCGTCTCGACCGCCGTGACCGCCGCCTCGATCACGCCCGTGTGCCCGACCATGTCGGCGTTGGCGAAGTTGATGATCGCGAACGCGAAGTCCTGCTCGCCCCAGTGACGCAGGAAGCCCTCGGTCGCCTCGTGCGCGCTCATCTCCGGCTTGTGGTCGTAGGTCGGCACGTCGCGCGGCGAGGGCGCCAGCTCGCGCACCTCGCCGTCGTAGGGCTGCTCGTCGCCGCCGTTGAAGAAGTACGTCACGTGCGGGTACTTCTCCGTCTCGGCGACGTGCAGCTGGGCGCGTCCGGCGGCGGCGATCACCTTGCCGATCGTGATCGCGGGGCGGTGCGGCGGGAAGACGACCGGGAAGCTCCAGTCCTCGTCGTACTGGGTCAGCGTCGTGTAGCGGTCGACGACCTCGGCGAGCGCCGTGGTGAGCTGGCGCATCCGGTCGGGGCGGAAGTTGAACGCCAGCACGGAGTCGCCGGGCCGGATGCGCGCCTCCTCGCCGACCGTGGTGGCGCTGATGAACTCGTCGGTCTCGTCGCGCTCGTAGGCGGCGCGCACCGCCGCCTCGCCGCTGTCGGCGTGGTGCTCGCGCCTTGCCGTCGACGAGCAGGTCGACCGCGGCCGCCGTGCGCTCGCTGCGGCCGTCGCGGTCCATCGCGTAGTAGCGCCCGATGACCGAGCCGACCCGGCCTGTCCCATGCTCGCGGCAGACCGCCTCGATGCTCGCGACCGAGTCCGCGCCGGAGGTCGGCGACGTGTCGCGCCCGTCGGTGAAGGCGTGGATCACGAGGTCGGGCACGTCCAGCTCGGCGGCGAGCGCGATCAGCGCCTGCAGATGCTCTTCGGACGAGTGCACGCCGCCGGTCGGAGACCAGCCCGATCAGGTGCACGCGCTCGGCGCCTTGCAGCGCGGCCCGCAGCGTCTCGTTCTCGCCGAGCGAGCCGTCCGCGCACGGCGGCGTCGATGCGCGCGAGGTCCTGCGGCACGATCGCGCCCGCGCCGAGGTTGAGATGGCCGACCTCGGAGTTGCCCATCTGGCCGGCGGGCAGCCCGACGGACTCGCCGCACGCGGTCAGCGTCGTGTGCGGGTGCTCGGCCCACAGGCGGTCGAACACCGGCGTGTCGGCGAGCGCCACCGCGTTGCCCGGCCCGTCGGGCGCCAGGCCCCAGCCGTCGAGCACGACGAGGCAGACCGCCGGGACGGTCATCGGGTCATGCCGCGCGGCGCAGTCGCAGGGCCGCGGCCCGTCCGTGACGGTCATCCCGCCGCGGCGGCGATCTCGACGATCGCGCCGAAGTCGGCGGGGTCGAGGCTCGCGCCGCCGACGAGCGCGCCGTCGACGTCGGGCAGCGCCATCAGCTCGGCGGCGTTGTCGGGCTTGCAGGAGCCGCCGTAGAGGATCCGCGTCTGCTCGGCCGCGGCCGCGTCGATGCCCGCCACGAGCGCGCGCACGAAGCCGACGGTCTCCTGCGCCTGCTCGGGCGTCGCGGTCCGGCCGGTGCCGATCGCCCAGATCGGCTCGTAGGCGATCACGACCTCGGGCAAGCGCTCGACCGGGACCTGCTCGAGCCCCTCCTGGACCTGATGGCGCAGCTTGCGCTCGGTCTCGCCGCGCTCGCGCTCGTCCTCGGTCTCGCCGACGCACAGGATCGGCGTCAGCCCGGCCGCGAGCGCCTGCGGCAGCTTGCGCTGAAGCGCCTTGTCGGTCTCGTTGAAGTGCTCGCGCCGCTCGGAGTGCCCGAGCACGACGCCCGCGACGTCGATCTCCGCGAGCATCGGTGCCGGCGACCTCGCCGGTGAACGCGCCCTGGTCCTCCTCGTGCATGTTCTGGGCGAAGATCGCCACCTGCGAGCCGCGCGCCGAGTCGACCAGCGCCTGCAGGGCGAGGAACGGCGGGCAGATCACGATCTCGACGCCGTCGACGGCGGCGACACGCGGCAGCAGCGCGGCGATGTACTGCTCGGCCTCGGCGACCGTCTTGTGCATCTTCCAGTTGCCGGCGATGAGCGGGATGCGACGTCATTCGCCGAGCACCTCCACGCCCGGGAGCGCCTTGCCCTCGATCAGCTCCAGCGCGGCGCCGCCGCCGGTCGAGAGGTGCGTCACGCGGTCGGCCAGCCCGAACTCGGCCATCGCCGCCGCCGAGTCGCCACCGCCGACGACCGTGACGGCGTCGGACTCGGCGATCGCCTCGGCGACGGCACGCGTGCCGGCGGCGAACGGCTCCAGCTCGAAGGCGCCCATCGGCCCGTTCCAGAACACGGTGCCGGCATCGGCGATCACCTCGGCGTAGCCGGAGGCGCTGCGGGGCCCGATGTCGAGTCCCATCCAGCCGTCCGGCACGTCGACGCCGTCGAGCGCGCGCGTCTCCGTCTCGGCCGAGAACTCGCGTCCGGCGATCAGATCGGTCGGCAGGCGCAGCTTCTCGCCGCCGGCCGCCAGGATGCGGCGGGCGGGCTCGAGCCCCTCCTCCTCGCACAGCGAGTCGCCGATCTCGCCGCCGCGCGACTTGAAGAACGGGAAGCACATCGCGCCGCCGATCAGGATCCGGTCGGCGAGCTGGAGGAACGTGTCGAGCACGCCGATCTTGTCCGTCACCTTGGCGCCGCCGACGACGGCGACGAGCGGCCGCTGCGGATCGCGCAGGATGCCCGTCAGCGTCTCGACCTCGCGCTCGAGCAGCCGCCCCGCCGCGCTCGGCAGCAGGTGCGCGACGGCCTCGGTCGACGCGTGCGCGCGGTGCGCGGCGCCGAAGGCGTCGTTGACGTAGACGTCGGCGAGCGCCGCGTAGCGCTGTGCGAGGTCCTGGTCGTTGTCGGTCTCGCCCGGCTCGAAGCGCACGTTCTCGAGCATCACGATGTCGTCGTCGGGCACGTCGTCGAGCGACTGGGCGAACGCGACGGGCTCGTCGAGCAGCTCGGCCAGCCGCTCGGCGGTGGGCCGCAGCGAGAGCTTCTCGTCGCGGCCCTTCGGACGCCCCAGATGCGCGGCGAGCAGCAGCTTCGCGCCGCGGTCGCGCAGCTCCGTCAGCGTCGGCAGCGCGGCGCGGATGCGCGTGTCGTCGGTGATCCGGTCGCCTTCCAGGGGCACGTTGAAGTCGACCCGGACGAGGACGCGCTTGCCCTCGACGTCCAGGTCGTCAAGCGTGCGCACGCACCAGCACCTTCTGCGCCAGCTCGACGCAGCGGTTGGAGTAGCCCCACTCGTTGTCGTACCAGGCGACGACCTTGACCAGCTGGCCCTCGAGCACCGCCGTGAGGTCGGCGTCGAAGATCGACGAGAACGGGTTCTTGACGATGTCGCTGGAGACGATCGGATCGTCGTTGTAGGCGAGGATGCCCGCCAGCGCGCCGCTGTCGGCCTTGTCGCCGACGATCTCCTTGATCTCGTCCACCGACGTCTCGCGCGACGCCTGGAACGTCAGGTCGACGAGCGAGCCGGTCGGGACGGGCGCGCGCACGGCGAAGCCGTGCAGCTTGCCCTGCAGCTCCGGGATCACGAGGCCGATCGCCTTGGCGGCGCCGGTCGAGGCGGGCACGAGGTTGATCGCGGCGGCGCGCGCGCGCCGCAGGTCGGAGTGCGGCGCGTCCTGCAGGCGCTGGTCCGCCGTGTAGGCGTGGATCGTCGTCATCAGCCCGCGCTCGATCCCGACCGAGTCGTGCAGCAGCTTGGCGACCGGCGCGAGGCAGTTGGTCGTGCAAGAGGCGTTGGAGATCACGTCGTGGCTGTCGGCGTCGTAGGCGTCGTCGAAGTTGACGCCCAGCACGACGGTCGCGTCCGGCTCCGTCGCGGGGGCCGAGATGATGACCTTCTTCGCGCCCGCCTCGAGGTGCTTGGCGGCCGCTTCGCGCTTGGTGAAGAAGCCGGTCGACTCGATCACGACGTCGACGCCGAGGTCGCCCCACGGCAGCGCCGCGGGATCGCGCTCCTCGAGCGCCTTCACGTCCTGCCCGTCGATCTGCAGCGCGCCGTCGCCGACCTCGACGGTGCCCTCGAACGGCCCGTAGACGGAGTCGTACTTGAGCAGGTGGGCGAGCGTCTCGTTGTCGGTGATGTCGTTGACGGCGACGATCTCGACGTCGGCGCCGGACTCGTGCGCGGCGCGGAAGACGTTGCGGCCGATGCGGCCGAAGCCGTTGATCCCGACGCGAACTGGCATGGCTGTGGGAGACCTTTCCTCTGGCTGAGACGGGGCGCGAAGGGTAGCTACTCGGTGCGCGCCGGCGCGCGGTCCACGTCGCGGTGCCCGACCTCGACGAAGTAGCGCCCGTCGTCGCGGAACTGCGCCGCGAGATCCTCGGCGATCACGACCGAGCGGTGGCGGCCGCCCGTGCAGCCGATCGCGACGACGAGGTGCGACTTGCCCTCGGCCACGTACTGCGGCAGCAGGTACTCGAGCAGCGGCAGCACGCGGTCGTAGAACTCCTTCAACCGCCCGTCGCGCCCGACGTACTCGACGATCCGCCGGTCGAAGCCGGTCAGCGGCCGCAGGTCCGGCTCCCAGTGCGGGTTGGGCAGGAAGCGCACGTCGAGCACGAGGTCGGCGTCGCGCGCGGGCCCGTGCTTGTGACCGAATGAGCCGAACATCACGGCGAGCTTGCCGGTCTCGGTCGGCGCGAGCATCTCGGCGGCGACCTTGCGCCGCAGCGCCGAGGCGCTCAGGCCGGTCGTGTCGATCACGGTGTCGGCGCGCTCGCGGATCTCCGCCAGCAGCTCGCGCTCGCGCTGGATGCCGTCGGCGACGTTGCCGTTGCGCGCCTGCGGATGACGCCGGCGGGTCTCCTTGTAGCGCGTCATCAGCTGCTCGTCGTCGGCCTGCAGGAACAGCAGGCGCGTCGTGACGTGGCCGGCCGCCGCGAGCTGGTCGAGCACCTCCACGAGCACCTCGATGTAGTCGCCCGCGCGCAGGTCGGAGACGACGCAGGCGCGCTCGACCTTGGAGCCCTGGTGCAGGAACAGCTCCGCCAGCGATCGGATCATGCCCGCGGGCAGGTTGTCGACGCAGAAGTAGCCGGAGTCCTCGAACACGTTCATCGCCGACGACTTGCCGGCCCCGGAGAAGCCCGAGATCACGACGAGGTCGCGCAGCTTGCCCATCAGCGTCCCGTCTTGTTGAGATGGTGATAGAGGTCGCGGCCGATCTTGGCGGGCAGCCCCGGCACTGCCTCGAGCTGCTCGCGGGTGGCGCCCAGCACCGCCTCGGGCGAGCCGAAGTGGCGCAGCAGCGAGCGCTTGCGGCTCGGGCCGACGCCCGGCAGGTCGTCCATGATCGACTCGGTCATCGCCTTGTCGCGCCGGATCCGGTGGTGCGTGATCGCGAACCGGTGCGCCTCGTCGCGCACGCGCTGGAGCAGCTGCAGCTCGGGCGTGTCGTGCGCCATCCGCAACGGCTCGCGCACGCCGGGGATGAACACCTCCTCGATCCGCTTGGCGAGCGAGACGACGGTGACGCCGCGCTCGCGGAAGCCCTCGACGGCCTCGAGCCCGGCCGACAGCTGGCCCGCGCCGCCGTCGATCACGATCAGGTTCGGCAGCGCGGCGAACGACGCGTCGCGCTCGGCGTCGTAGGGCGAGCGCTCGTGCTGGCGCTCGAACTGCGCCTGCCGGCGTGACATGACCTCGTTCATCGAGGCGAAATCGTCGTTGCCATCGTGGGTGCGAATCGTGAAACGCCTGTAATCGGCCTTCTTGGGAGCGCCGCCCTCGAACACGACCATCGAGGCGACGGTATGCGTGCCGCCGACGTGCGAGATGTCGAAGCACTCGATCCGCACCGGCAGCGCATCGAGCTGGAGCGCGCGCTGCAGGCCGGCAAGCGCCTCGACGCGCTGCTGGCGCCGGCGCTCGGCCTTCAGCTTCTCCTGGTCGAGCGCGAGCCGCGCGTTGCGCTCCGCCAGCTCGAGGATGCGCCGCTTGCCGCCGCGCTCGGCTGCGCGGATCTCGACCGCGCCGCCACGGCGCTCGCCCAGCAGCTCGGCCAGCACGCCCAGCTCGGAGCCCTCGGCGAGCTCCTGCTGCACGACGACCAGCGACGGGATCGCCAGCGCGCTCGTGTAGTACTGCAGCAGGAACTCCTCGGCGACGATCGCCGGCTCCTGCTCGCCGTGGTTGTCGAGATAGAACGACTGGCGATCCGCCAGCACGCCGTCGCGGACCTGGAAGACCTGGGCGTTGGCCTCCATCCCGTCGACGTCGACTGCGACCGCGTCGAACGTGCCCGAGCCCTCGGTCGCCACCCGCTGGCGCTCGAGCAGCGCCTTGACGGCGTGCAGCCGGTTGCGCTCGAGCGCCGCCTGCTCGTAGTCCTGCTCGCCCGCGGCGAAGTGCATCCGCTGCTCGAGGTCGCGCTCGATCTGGCGGAAGCGGCCGGAGAGGAACGCGACGACGCCGTCGATGCCCTCGCGGTACTCCTCCTTGGTCACGTAGCCGACGCAGGGCGCTCCGCAGCGCTTGATGTAGTAGTCGAGGCACGGCGAGCCCGAGCGGCGCCCCGGCTCGGCTCCCTCGCACGAGCGGAACAGGAAGATCTTGCCGAGCAGGTGGAGCGTCCCGCGCACGCGCTTCGCGCTCGAGTACGGCCCGAAGTAGGCGCGGTCGCGCCGGTGACGCTCACGCGTGAAGTAGACGCGCGGGAAGTCCTCGTCGAGGCTGATCGCGATGTACGGATAGGACTTGTCGTCGCGCAGCCGGATGTTGAAGCGCGGCCGGTACTGCTTGATGAAGTTCTGCTCGGTGAGCAGGGCCTCGGCCTCGGTGTGCACGATCAGCGACTCGATCTGGTCGATGAACGTGCTGAGGCTGCTGCGCGAGCTGAAGTGCGAGGCCACCCGCTTGCGGATCGACTTGGCCTTGCCGACGTAGATGACGCGCCCGCGCACGTCCCGGAACAGGTAGACGCCGGGTAGGTCGGGCAGCGCGCGCCGCTGCTCGGCCAGCTTGTCCTTCCGGAGGGTTTCGGTCGCCACAGTTTGGTCCAGCTTAGGCCGCCGGCGGTCGGATTCTTCGGCGTTCCGGCCGCAACCCTCTCTACCCTCGCCGGTTGCCATGACTATGCAAAGACGATTTCTCCCCATAGTGGCGCTCCTGCTGTGCGCCATCTTCGCCGCGCCGGCGCAGGCGAACTTCAAGGTCGGCATGGCCGACCAGCACGCCGAGATGTTCGACAGCCCGCGGTTCGAGGCGCTCAAGATCAAGCGCGTCCGCTACATCGTGCCGTACGACTGGTTCAAGATCGCCTCCACGACCGCCGAGGTGACCGCGCTTCATGGATCGCGCGCGCGCCGACGGCATCGAGGTGCTCGTGCACTTCACCGCCAAGCGCGGCTGCTACGCCAACGGCCGCTACTCGCGCGGGAAGTCCTGCCGGGCGCCGAAGGTGCGCACGTACCGCAAGGGGTTCAAGCGCTTCCGGTCGAAGTTCTCCTACGCGAAGACGTTCGGCATCTGGAACGAGGCGAACCACATCTCCCAGCCGACGCTTCAGGAAGCCGGGGCTCGCCGCGCGGTACTTCCTGGCGGCGCGCGGGTCGTGCCGGTCGTGCACGCTCGTCGCCGCCGACCTGCTCGACGCGACGCAACATGGAGTCCTGGATGGCGGGCTTCCAGCGCGTCGCGAAGAACCAGGCGGACGCGTCTACGGCCTGCACAACTACGGCGACGTGAACCGCAAGCGCACGCAGGGGACGACGCGGATGCTGCGGCTCGTGCCGGGCGAGGTCTGGCTGACCGAGACGGGCGGCATCCTGGAGTTCAAGCCGGCCTTCCCGCGCTCGCAGAAGCGCCAGGCGAACCGCACGAAGAACATGTTCCGCCTGGCCGCTGCCTACGACAGCCGCCGCAGCGGCTTCCGCTCGCGGTGACGCGCCTCTACAACTACCAGTGGACCGGCGTTCCGCGCAGGTTCGGGCTTCGACGCAGGGCTCGTGAACCCGAACGGCTCGCCGCGCAAGGCGTACAAGAAGTTCAAGAACCTCGCCAAGCGCTACGACCGCTGAGCCGCGCTCAGCGGACCAGCCGAACCCTCAGCATGGTGGCGCCGGCGAGCAGCTCGCCGGCGCCGCCCATCAGGCCGAGGATCGCGCGCGACGTACCCGCGCGTCTCGGTGATCGCCGGGCACGCAACCGCAGGCCGCGACCGGCGCCGGGCCGGCGTTGTAGGCGGCCAGCGCGAGCGGGACGGCGCCGAACCGGCGCAGCAGATCGCGCATCAGGTGCGCCTGGGCGTCGATCGCCTGCGCCGGGTCGAACGGGTCGTCGAGGCCGATGCCGCGGGCGGTTCCCGGGCATGAACTGCGCGATGCCCTGGGCGCCGGCCGAGCTCACGGCGAACGGGTTGAACCCGCTCTCCGCATAGAGCTGCGCCGCCAGCAGCGTCGCGGACACGCTCCAGCGCTGCGCCGCGCGGTTGAGCGCGGGCGCGAAGCGAGCGGGCACGAACTCCGGCAGCGCGCTCGCCGCGGCGGCGCCGTCGCTGCCGGCGGCGCGCGGCGTGGAGCGCGGGTTCAGCTCGTAGCCGAGATGCCAGGGCTCCCACGCGTAGCGCACGCGGAAGTGGAAGCGGCCGGCGTTGGCGGCGAGCCAGCCGTACGCGGAGCGCGGCCCGAGATCGAGCTCGGTGGCGTTGCGATGCAGCGACTCGCCCGGCGGCGCGACCCACTTCGGATCGGGGTGGCGCGCGAACAGGACGGCCTGCTCGGCGTCGCTGCGGAAGGCGCTGCGTGATGACGAGCGCGATGCCGTCGCCGCGGGCGGCCGCGGCCATGCGGTCGAACGCCTGGGCGACATCGGGCCGCATCGGCTTGCCCTGCCGGTAGGCCAGCGGCCCGTCGTAGCCGCCGCCGCTCGCGAAGCCCGCCGGTCCTGCGCCGCCGGGCGGCGCCAGCTCCGCCTCGGCCTGCGCGCGCATCCGCACCTCCTCGCCGCCGAGCTCGATCCGCCGCACCACGGCGGCGCGCACGCGCACCGGCGCGATCGTGCCCGCGTCCGGGAACGTGACCTCGGCGCCGGGCGCTCCGTTCGCGGCGGCGACGCGCACGGCCGCCGTGCGGCCGAGCGCGAGATACGCGTCCTTCTCGAGATGGCGCGGATTGGGACGCCCGTCGATCAGCGGCGGCTCGAACAGGCGCCCGTAGGACTCGCGCATCGCGCGCGCGCCGGCGAGCGCGCGCGAGGTCGGCCGCCCGCTGCGCGGCCGCGCGGGTCTCGAGCCCGCGCGCGACGCGCCCCGAGCACGAGCCCGCCGACCACGATCGCGAGCAGCCCGCCGACGAGCAGCACCGCGACCTGCCCGCGCTTCGCCGCAGCAGCGATTTCGCGGAGAGGCGCGGCCGACTGGCCCGACGCGGCACCGACCCCTGCGCCGGCCACGCGACGCGATCACGGTCCGACCTCGGGCAGCGAGCGCGAGGCGTGCGTGACCGGCCATCGCCGGCGGCGCCGGCTCACGGTGCGACCTCGGGCAGCGAGCGCAGGCGCGCGAGGCCGGCCATCGCCGCCCAGCGCGGCGGGCCCGGCGGCAGCGGCGGCGACGGCGGCGCGCGCGCGGGTGGGCAGCCGCTGCGAGCGCGAGCTCGCGCAGCGCCGGGTCGGTGTCCGCCGGCAGCACGGCGAGGCAGAGGTCGAGCGTCGGCGAGCAGCTGCTCGAACGGCGCGGGTCGCGCACCTGCGACCGCGAGCACGAGCGGGAGCGCCCGCCGCCGCGCAGGCAGCGCAGGAACTGCGCGGCCGGCCTCGGACGGATCGGGGTCGAGCGCGAGCCACGCCAGGCGGCCGCACGCGGTCGCGTCGAGCTCGTCGGCGGCGAGTCGCGCCGCGAGCCGCCGCGCGCCGGGCGTCGTCGCGCCGGCCGGCGAGTGCGCGGCGGGCGCCTCGGGGTCGAGCGCGCGCGCGCTCGCCGGACGCCAGATGCAGATCAGCGCGCCGCGGCGCGCCCGCGCGCGCGCAGCTCACCGGCGCAGGCCGCGGCGACCGGCACGACCACCGCGGGCGCACCGAGCACCGCGGCCCGAACCGGCGCGACGCCGGCAGCGGGCGGCTGCGGGCGAGGGCCGGCGCGGGCGACTCCGCCGCCTCGAAGAAGAACGCGCCGACCCGTCCGAGCAGCCCGCTCACGGCGACCTCGGCCGCGTCCGCGCAGACCGACCGCGAGTCCGCGCGGCCGACGCGTCGGCGCCGAGCGGGGACTCGCCGACCGCTCACGGCGACGGCTCCTGGCCCGCGCTCGCGGAGGCGGTCGCGGTGAGCGCGCGCCCGGCGAACGGCGGCTGGAACGTCGCCCGCACGGTGACCGTCACGCGGCGGCCGTGGACCCTGATCGTCCGCGCGGCGGCGGGCGCGCGCGCGGCAGCGCGGCGCGCGCCGCCTGCTCGCCGTCGGCGTCCTGGATCAGCGCCATCGCGCCCGCCTGGGCGGCCGCGGCGGCCTCGCCCGCGGCGGAGCGGATGCCGAGCACGGCCATCACCGCCAGGCCGATCAGCAGCGTGAGCGGCAAGAGCGCGACGAGCTCGACGGACGACTGGCCGCGTTCGGAACGCAAGCACGGCAGCGGTCATCGCTGCGGCTGGAAGTGGGCGGTCGCGGTCGTGTGGCCGAGCAGTCGCAGCCCGAGCACCGGCGGGATCCGCAGCGTGACCTCGACGGTGCCCGGATCCGCGATCGCGCACGCGCAGACCCGCGCTCGAGCCCCGCGGGCAGCGTGCGCGCGCGCCGCCGCGCGCGCGTCAGCGCCGACGGCGGCCGCGCGCGCCGCCGCGCGGGCCGCCGAGCCGGCGGCCCAGGCGGCATGTCCCGCGATCACGAGCTGCCAGGCGCCCGCGAGCAGCAGCGCGGCCAGCGGCAGCAGCGCGACCAGCTCGGCCGCCGCCTGTCCCTCCGTCCGTCGCCATGCGCGCATGGAGCGCAGGCTCGACGGGACGAGCGCGCGAAACCAGCCGGGTGCTGTGCCAACTCGCATCGCGAGTGCGCGCCAACATTGCGCGTGCTCGGGGCAGCAGATCGCCGAGGTCCAGGTCGATGCGAGCGCGCTACGGCGATCGCAGGATTCCCGCGCGGCGGACCGCCGCGATCGCCGATCGCGAGCCGTCCGACTCGCGGCCTGACGAGCAGGACTCCGGACAGCTCCTCGCAGCCCAGCAGTCGCGCCGGCCATCGACGTCGTCGCGCGGAGCATCGCCGAGATTGGGCGCGCCGATGACGAGAGTCGAGCGCGACGCGCTGCGTAGCGTCGCCACGTACCGGCGGGACCTGACCGCGCATTCCCGAGCATCGACGATCTCGTCGTCGAGCTTCATCCGCCGCTGCCGCGCACGACCACGTACGCCTCCTCCTGGTGCCGTGCGTGTGCCGTACGGAAAGCGATAGCCGGCGGATGCGCTGGCAGCCAGGCCGGACTCTCGACGCTCGAGCGTCTCGGTCGCCAGGCGGAACTCAAGTCCGGCGCGCCGCCGATCGGATCCGACGTCGTCAGGCCTCCTCGAGGTCCTGAGCGTGAACGGCCGCGCGACCTAGCACCCCGCTGCCACGGACCTGCACCGGCGCGGCTCCGCGCCCGCTCAGTACTCGCGCGACGTGCGGTACACCGTGACGCAGCCGTACACGCCGGCCCCGATCAGCGCGAGCCAGATGAGCACGCCGAGGCCGCCCTCGTCCCACAGCCGCCGCGTCGCGATCAGCGCGAGCGCGAGCAGGCCGACCGAGCCGTAGAGCAGCGCGCGCACGCGGTCCTCGAGCATGAAGAGCGACGTGCGGTGCTCCATGTACATGCGGTAGCCGAAGAACACGAGCCCGCCGGCGAAGAGCAGGCCGAGGATGTTGTTGATCGTGATCGTCGCCGTGCCGCCGCCGGGCAGCTGCCAGACGGCGACCGTGACCACGATCAGGATCGCCGAAGTTGCGCAGCAGCTTGTTGCGATCCGGGCCCACGCCCAGAACGATAGCCCGCGTCGGTCAGGCGGTGACCGGCGCGGGCGCCGGCGGCACTGCGGCGGTCTCGGCGATCACGACCGCGGCAGACGCGTCGACGACGGTGTCGACCGACTCGGCCGCGAAGCGATAGCCGATCCCGAAGTGCGTGTGGATGTAGCGCCAGCGCGGCGACGCCCGCTCCAGCTTCTGGCGCAGCTTGCGCACGAACACGTCGACCGAGCGGTCGCCGTGGACCATCGCGTAGCCCCAGACGCGCTGGTAGACCTCCTCGCGCTGCATGACCTGGCCCTGCGCGTCGGCCAGCAGCTGGATCAGCTCGAACTCGCGCCGCGTCAGGTCGATGCTCACGCCGCCGACGAACGCCTGGTACTGGTCCGGCCGGATCTCGACCTCGCCGATCACCAGCGGCCCGGCGTCGACGCGCGCCTCGGCGCGCTTGCGCCGCCGCACGACAGCCTCGACGCGCGCGATCAGCTCCTCCGGATGGCACGGCTTGGTCATCCAGTCGTCGGCGCCCAGCCGCAGGCCGCGCACGCGCTGGGCGACGGAGGACTGCCCGGTGCAGACGACGACGCCGAGGCCGGGCAGCCGCGTGCACAGCTTCTCGAGGTAGTTCCAGCCCTGCGGCCCGAGCACGGCGAGGTCGACGACGACGGCGTTGAGGCGCATCGCGACGATCGCGTCGAGCGGCACCGGGCTGGCGAGCACGCGGTACTGCCAGCCGGCGCCCTCGAGCCGCTTGGACAGGACCTGCAGGAAGCCGGTGTCGGCATCGAGCACGGCAAGGCGGACGGAGGCGGGCTGCGTCATCTGCCCCGGAGGATAGGGCCAAAGCGCAGATACCCGAAGCTCGGGTAACACCTTGGTCACAGGGCTCAGCGGTGCGATGCGTCGCTGAACTCGCGGAACAGCCCGGACACGACGAAGGCCACCTGCTCGCCCACGTCGACCGCGTTGTCGCCGATCCGCTCGATCGCGCGCGCGACCAGCATCATCGTCATCGCCCACTCGCGCACGTCCGGATCGGTGCCGATCTCCACTGCGCGGCGGAAGCATTCCTTGTTGAGCTGGTTGATCTCCTCGTCCTGGCGCACGAGGTCCTCGGCCAGCGCCATGTCGCGCAGGCTGAACGCCTGCTTGGACTGGCTGACCTCCGAGCGCGCGAGCGCGCCCATCTTCTCGATCGTGGCCAGCATCTCCGCGTCGACGGGCGGCTCGGTGCCCGTCAGCGGCAGCAGCTTGGCGATGTTCACGCACTGGTCGCCCATGCGCTCGGCGTGCTTGATCACGTGCAGCAGCGCCGCCACGACGCGCAGGTCGCTCGCCACCGGGGCCTGCAGGGCGAGCAGCGACAGGATGCCCTGGTGGACCTCGAGGTAGCGGCCGTCGATCCGGTCGTCGTCGGCGATCACGATCGCCGCCAGCTCGATGTCGCGATGGTGCAGCGCCTCGAGCGTGCGGTCGAGCGTCGTGACGACGAGGTCGAGCGCGCCGAGCGCCTGGTCCTCGAGCCGGGCGAGCTCCTGCTGGAAGTGGATCCGCTGCGTCGCCGGCACCGTGAATCAGCCGAACTTGCCGGTGACGTAGTCCTCGGTCCGCTGGTCGTCGGGGTTCGTGAAGATCTTGTCGGTCACGTCGTACTCGACGACCGCCCCCGTGCGGTAGCGCCCCTCGTCGTGCAGCTCGACGGTGAAGAACGCCGTCATGTCCGACACGCGCGCGGCCTGCTGCATGTTGTGCGTGACGATCACGATCGAGTAGTTCTGCTTGAGCTCCATCATCAGGTCCTCGATCCGGCCCGTCGAGATCGGGTCGAGCGCCGAGCACGGCTCGTCCATCAGCAGCACGTCGGGCTCGGTCGCCAGCGCGCGCGCGATGCAGAGGCGCTGCTGCTGGCCGCCGGACATGCCGAACGCGTTCGTCTTGAGCCGGTCCTTGACCTCGTCCCACAGCGCGCCGCGCTTGAGCGCGCTCTCGACGATCTCGTCCATGTCGCCCTTCATGCCCATCACGCGCGGGCCGAAGGCGATGTTGTCGTAGATCGACTTGGGGAACGGGTTCGGCTTCTGGAACACCATGCCGATGCGCTTGCGCACCTGGACCGGGTCGATGTCGGACGCGTACAGGTCCTCGCCGTGGTAGACGATCTTCCCCTCGACGCGCGCGGACGGGATCAGGTCGTTCATCCGGTTCAGGCAGCGGATGAAGGTCGACTTGCCGCAGCCGGACGGGCCGATCAGCGCGGTGATGTCGTTGACGCGAAGGTCCAGCGTGACGTTGCGGATCGCCTTGTGCTCGCCGTAGAAGACGTTGATGTCGTCGACGTCGAAGATCACGTCGCGCTCCTCGCGCGGACGGTCGTGCGTGGTCGTGGGCGCCGGCGCGGACTCGGTGGCGCGCGCCGCCGCGGCGGACACGTCCTTGTCCTCGTCCTGTCGGCGCTGGTCGGTCACGTTCTCGGGCATGGGTCGGTCACCACTTCTGCTCGTAGCGGTTGCGGAGGAAGATCGCGACTGAGTTCATCATCAGCAGGACGACCATCATGACGAGGATCGCCGCCGCCGCAAGCTCGACGAACTCGCGATTGGGGTCTTGGGTCCAGGCGAAGATCTGGATCGGCAAGCGCGGTGAAGGCTGACCCGAGGCCGTCCGGGTTGAAGCGCGGGTTGACCGCCGCGCCGATCACGAGCAGCGGCGCGGTCTCGCCGATCGCGCGCGAGAGCGCGAGGATCACGCCCGTCGCGATGCCGGCGATCGAGCCCGGCAGGACCTGCTTCCAGATCGTCTGCCACTGCGTCGCGCCGAGCGCGAGCGAGCCCTCGCGGATCGACGGCGGGACCGCTCGGATCGCCTCGCGCGCGACGATGATGACGACCGGCAGGACGAGCAGCGAGAGCGTGATGCCGCCGGCCAGCAGGGTCCGGCCGAGCGAGACCGGGCCGCGCACGATGAACGCCAGCCCGAGGATGCCGTAGACGACCGACGGCACCGCGGCGAGGTTCTGGATGTTGACCTCGACCAGCCGGTTCCACCACTTCGTGCGGTCGGCGTACTCCTCCAGGTAGACCGCGGTGGCGATGCCGAGCGGCACGACGATCACCGCGCAGATCACCATCAGCCAGAGCGTCCCGTAGATCGCCGACTGGATGCCGGAGTTCGCCGGGATGATGCGCGACGGGAAGCTGGTCAGGAAGTCCCACGAGATGCGCGGCGCGCCGTCGCGCGCGACGTCGTAGAGCAGCGTCGCGAGCGCGAGCATGCTCAGACCGACCGCGCCGTACATGAGCGCGCGGAAGAACGCCGCGAACGCGCGGTCCTTGCCGGTCGCCTTCGGGATCGACGACGTGCCCGGCCGCGCGGGCGGCGATCTGCGCGCCGGTCATTCGTACACCTGCCGGTACTTGCGCACGAGCCGGATCGAGATGATGTTGAGCACCAGCGTGAACACGAACAGCGTCATGCCGACGACGAAGATCGTCTCGTACTCGATCGAGCCGGTCGGGATGTCGCCGCGCGCCGTCGCCGCGATGAACGCCGCCATCGACTGGTAGGACTCGTACGGGTTGAACGAGAGGTTCGCCTGCTGGCCGCCGGCGATCAGGATGATCACCGTCTCGCCGATCGCGCGCGACGCGCCCAGCACGAGCGCCGCGACGACGCCCGAGAGCGCGGCCGGGAAGACGACGCGGATCGCCGTCTGGACCTTGTTCGCGCCGAGCCCGGCGGAGCCCTCGCGCAGCGACTGCGGCACGGCGGACATCGCGTCCTCGACGAGCGTGGCGATCGTCGGGACGACGAGGATGCCGAGCACGATGCCGGCCGACAGCGCGTTGAACTGGTTGACGCCGAGGCCGAGCGCGTTGCGCAGCACCTCGGGCGTGAAGAAGGTCAGCGCGAAGTAGCCGAACACGATCGTCGGCACGCCGGCGAGCACCTCGAGCACCGGCTTGATCACCTTGCGCACGCGGCGCGGCGCGAACTCCGACAGGTACATGCCGGAGAGGATCCCGACCGGGATCGCCACGATCAGGCCGATGCCGGTCAGATAGAGCGTGCCCCAGATCAGCGGCAGCACGCCGAACGACTGCTGGTCGCCGGCGAACTGCGGCGTCCACTTGGTGCCGAACAGGAAGTCGCGCGATCGGCACGTCGCCGAAGAACGCGAGCGTCTCGTTGAGCAGCGAGAAGACGATCGCCAGCGTCGTCAGCACCGAGACGACCGCCGCGCCGAACAGGATCGCCTTGATCGCGCTCTCGAAGCGCGAGCGGCCCGAGGGGCGCCGGACCAGGCTGGTCCGGCGCCCCATCGCGCCTTCAGAGGCGGCTGTCGAGTAGTCAGCCACGTGCCTGCGCTTACTGGGCGAGCGCGCCCTGGGCCTCGGTCAGCTGCTCGTCGGTCAGCGGCACGATCTTGGCCGCCTCGGCGATCATCGGCGCCTGGGTCGTCACGAAGTCCATGAACGCCTTGACCTCGGGGCGCTCGAGCGACTTCTGTGCTCGGGTACATGAACAGCGGGCGGGCGAGCGGCTTGTAGGAGCCGTCCTGGATCGTCTCGGCCGACGGCTTGACGCAGTTGCCGTCGCCGCTGTCGACGCCGACCAGGTTGAGCTGGTCGGCGGCGCTCTCGGAGTAGGAGAAGCCGAAGTAGCCGAAGCCGCCCTCGTCACCCGAGACGCCCGTGACGAGCTGGTTGTCGTCCTCGGAGGCCTCGTAGTCCTCGCGGCTCACGCCCTCCTCGCCGTTGATCTCGTCGGTGAAGAAGTCGAACGTGCCGGAGTCGGTGCCCGGGCCGTAGAGCGACAGCTCGGTGTCGGGCAGGCTGCCGGGTCGATGTCGGCGAGCGACGTGACCTTGGAGCCCTTGTTCCAGACCTTCTTGAGCTGGTCGACGGTCAGGCAGTCGACGGCGAGCTCCTTGTTCGTCGCGATCGCGATGCCGTCGTTGGCGATCTGGACCTCGGTGTACTCGACGCCGCCCTTCTCGCAGAGCGGTGTCTCGTCGTCCTCGATCGGGCGCGACGCGTCGGAGATGTCGGTCTCGCCGGCGCAGAACTTCTCGAAGCCGCCGCCGGTGCCGGACGTGCCGACCGTGATCTGCACGCCCGCGTTCTCCTCCTGGAAGAGCTCCGCGGCCGCCTCGGCGAACGGCGCGACCGTCGACGAGCCGTCGATCGCGATCTTGCCCGAGAGCTCGCCGCCCGGACGCCTCGGCCGACGTGCCGCCACCGGAGGCGGGCTCCTCATCGTCGCCGCCGCAGGCGACGACGCCGAACGCGAGCGCCCCTGAGACGGCAAGCGTCAGCAGAAATCGGTTGTTCCTCATCTGAGCCCCATCCTTGTCGTGGTCGTGAGCACCCTTGTGAAAAGGGTGTGAATCCTCCGGCTCGAAGCGGTAGCCGAACCCGAAGTGCGTGTGGATGAAGCTGCGCTCCGGGATCGCGCGCGCCAGCTTCGACCGCAGCTTGTGCACGTAGACGTCGACGGAGCGGTCCTGCTCGCGCAGCGGCGCTCCCCAGACCGTCGCGTAGAGCTCCTCGCGCGGCGACGACGCGGCCCTGCCTGCGCGGCCAGCGCCGCGAGCAGCTCGAGCTCCCGCACCGACAGCGAGAGCGCGCGGCCGCGCGCGAGCGCGAGGTGGTCGGCCGGGCCGGACCTCCAGATCGCCCGCCCGGATCACCTCCGATTCCTCCGTCAGCTCCATCGCCGCGAAAGCCTGGCGGCAGCGCGGCCGCGCGCGGTTACCGGGCGGTGAAAGGCTCGTGAAGAGGTTGTGAACGTCCTCGGGGTGCGCCGGCGCGCTTGTCTAGGGTCGGCCCGCATGTGGCCGGCCAAGCCGAAGCCCGATCCGGAGCTGCTCGGCCTGTTCGAGGAGTCCGCGCGCAACGTCCAGCGCGTCGTCGCTGCTGCTGCGCGACCTGCTGGCGAGCTATCCCGAGCAGTCCGCGCTGGCGCGCGAGATCCTGCTCTGCGAGCAGGAGGGCGACCGGATCGCCCACGACATCCTGCACCGCTGGCGGCAACGGGCGCCGGCGCGCCGCGCTCGACGCGGCCGACGTGCACGCGCTCACCGGCGCGCTCGACGACATCGTCGACTACGCCGAGGAGGTCGCCGACCAGCTCGGCGTCTACGGCGTCGAGGCGCCGATGGAGCAGGCCGAGCAGCTCGCCGTCGTGCTCGTCGGCTGCGCGGAGCAGGTCGCGGCGCGCGCTGCGCGGCCTGCGCAACGGCGGCGACCTGTCGTCACACCTCGTCGAGATCCACCGGCTCGAGAACGAGGGCGACCGGCTGCAGCGCGCGGCGGTCGGGAGCCTGTTCGCGAACGGCATCGACCCGATGATGCTGATCCGCTGGAAGGACATCTTCGACACGCTCGAGGATGCCGTCGACGCCTGCGAGACGGTCGCGAACGTGCTCGAGGGCATCTCGATCAAGCGCGCGCACCGCTAGCTAACCCGCGACCGTCTCCAGCTCCGCGTAGAGCGCCTCGATCCGCTGCTTGGCCTCGGCGTGGCGGCGGGTCGACTTCGCCGCGCTGCGCGGGTCGTTCCAGGACTGCGGGTCGGCCAGCTCCTGCTCGATCGTCGCCAGCGCGGCCTCGGCGCGCTCGATCTCGGCCTCCAGGCGGCGCGCCTCGCGCTGCGTGTCTTGGCTTGCGCGCGGGCGCCGGCTTCGGCGCCGTTGCGCTTCGGCCTCGCCTTCGCGCGCGCCTTCGCCTCGCGGTCGGCCTCGACCGCCTCCTCGCGCAGCCGCACGTACTCCGGCCAGCCGCCGACGTAGGAGTGCAGCGTCCCGTCCTCGACCGCGATCGTGCGCGTGCCGACCGCGTCGAGCAGCGCGCGGTCGTGCGAGATCAGCAGCAGCGCGCCGGGGAACGACTGCAGCGCCGACTCCAGCGCCTCGCGGCTCTCGAGGTCGAGGTGGTTGGTCGGCTCGTCGAGGATCAGCGCGTTGGCGCCGGAGTGCACGAGGATCGCCAGCGAGAGCCGCCGTCGCTCGCCGCCGGAGAGCCCGTCGAGCGGCTTCTCGGCCGCCTCGCCGCTGAACAGGAAGCGGCCCAGCAGCGAGCGCGCCTCGTTCGGCTTCAGCCCGGTCGCGCGCTGGCAGGCCTCGATCACCGAGCCGCTGCGGCCGAGCTCCTCGGCGTGCTGCGAGAGCACGCCGAGCTTGACGTTGTGGCCGCGGCGCAGCTTGCCGCCGTCGAGCGGGCGCTCGCCGGCGAGCGCGCGGATCAGCGTCGTCTTGCCCGAGCCGTTCGGGCCGACCAGCGTGACGTGCTCGCCGCGCTCGAGCCAGAGCGTCGGCGTCGCGCAGCAGCTCGCGCTCGCCGATCCGCAGCTCGCCGTCCTCGAGCTCGAAGACGACGCGCCCGGAGCGCTCGGGCGGCTTGAACGCGAAGCCGAGCGTCTTGCCGTCGCGCGGGTCGCGGCTGTGGCGCTCGATCTTCTCGAGCTGCTTCACGCGTGCCTGCGCCTGGCGCGCGCGCGTGCCCGCGCGAAAGCGCGTCACGAAGCGCTCGAGCGCCGCGATCTGCGCCTCCTGCTTCTCGATCGCGCGGCCGAGCGCCAGCTCGCGCGATGCCTTCTCCCGGCGCCAGGCGTGCCAGGTGCCCTTGAAGAACTTCGAGCGTCCGCCCTCCAGCTCGAGCACGGCCGTGCCGACCGCCTCCAGGAACCAGCGGTCGTGGGCGACCAGCACGACCGCCGCGTCGAGCCCCTGGAGGTACTTCTCCAGCCACTCGAGCGCGGCGATGTCGAGGTGGTTGGTCGGCTCGTCGAGCAGCAGCAGGTCGGGGTCGCCCGCGAGCGCGCGCGCGAGCGAGGCGCGCGTCAGCTCGCCGCCGGAGAAGGAGGCGAGCTCGCGCTCGAGATGCTCGTCGCGGAAGCCGAGCCCGTGCAGCGTCGCGTTGACCCCCTCGCGCCAGCCGTAGCCGCCGGCGTGCTCCAGCCGCCCCTGCGCGCGCGAGTAGGCGGCGAGCGTCGCGCTGTCGCTCGCGCCCTGCGCCATCTGCTCCTCGAGCTCCGCGAGCCGCGCCTCGATCGCCAGCAGCTCGCCGCAGCCGCCGAGCACGTAGTCGCGCAGCGAGCGATCGCGGTCCCGCGGCGGGCGCTGGTCGTGCAGCGCGACGCGCGTGTCGCGCGCGAACGCGAGCTGGCCGCCGTCGACGCTCGTCTCCCCGATCAGCATCCGCAGCAGCGTCGTCTTGCCCGTGCCGTTGCGGCCCGAGAGGGTCAGCCGGTCGCGCCGCTCGAGCTTGAACGAGACGCCCCGCAGCAGCGGGTTCCCGGCCATGTCCTTGGCCAGATCTGAGGCGATGACGACGGCGATGACGCCATGGTACGGTGAGGCCCGATGCGCGCTGTTCGCACGTTCCTGCTCGCCGCCGCACTGCTCGCCCTGAGCGCGCCGGCCGCGCTCGCGCACGACGGCGGCGAGGGCCTGTGGGGCGAGACGAACGACAAGGTGGTCACGAACGCGGGCTTCATCCTGATCGCGTTCTTCCCGCTGTTCATCTTCGTGATGAGCATGCTCCAGTGGCGCCTGGACAAGCGCAAGGACGCGCGCAAGCGCGCCGCGAAGGCGCGCACCGCGCGTGCCGACGTGCGCGGCGGCTGGTAAGCGCGCACACGTGCCGACGTACTTCGTGACGGGGGCCACCGGCTTCATCGGCCGCCACCTGCTCGAACGGCTGCTCGAGCGCGAGGGCGACATCCACGTGCTCGTGCGCGAGGGGTCTTCCGACAAGCTCTCGGCGCTGGTCGAGCGGCTCGGCGCCGAGGGCCGGATCCACGCCGTCACGGGCGACCTGTCCGAGCCGCTGCTCGGCGTCGACGCCGGCGTACGTGACGCGCTGCGCGGCAAGGTCGACCACTTCTTCCACCTCGCCGCGATCTACGACATGACCGCGGACGCGACGCAGAACGCGCTGCTGAACGTCGGCGGCACCGAGGAACGCGATCGACCTCGCCAACGACCTGCGGGCGGGGATCTTCCAGCACATGTCCTCGATCGCCGTCGCCGGCAGCTACGAGGGGCACTTCACCGAGGACATGTTCGACGAGGGCCAGGCGCTCCCGTCGCCGTACCACCAGACGAAGTTCGAGGCCGAGAAGCTCGTGCGCACGCGCGTCGAGGGAGCCTGGCGCGTGTACCGGCCGGCGCTCGTCGTCGGCGACTCGCGCACCGGCGAGATGGACAAGATCGACGGGCCGTACTACTTCTTCAAGCTGCTGCAGAAGGCGCGCCGGACGCTGCCGCCGTGGTTCCCGCTGGTCGGGATCGAGGTCGGCTGGACGAACATCGTGCCGGTCGACTGGGTCGCGGCGGCGACCGACCACATCGCGCACGAGCCGGGCCTCGACGGCCAGGCCTTCCAGCTCGTCAACCCGCGCCCGCAGCGGGCCGGCGACGTGCTCAACACGTTCGCCCGCGCGGGGCACGCGCCGCAGATGGTGCTGCGCGTCGACAAGCGGATGACGGACATGCTGCCGAAGGGCGTGCTCTCGTACGCGATGAAGCTGCCGGCGCTGAAGGACATGCGGCGCACGCTGCTGGCCGATCTCGGGATCCCCGAGGGCGTGATCGAGCACATGGCGCTGGTGCCGCGACTCGACGGTCGTGACGCGCAGCGCGCCCTGCGGGGCACGGGCATCGAGGTGCCGCCGCTCGAGAGCTACGCCGAGAAGCTGTGGGACTACTGGGAGCGCAACCTCGACCCGGACCTGCACAAGGACCGCTCGTTCGCCGGCGCGGTCAACGGCAAGACCGTCGTGATCACCGGCGCGTCGAGCGGCATCGGCAAGGCGGCGGCCCTGAAGATCGCCGCCGCGGGCGGCATCCCGCTGCTCGTCGCGCGCACGGAGTCGAAGCTCGAGGACGTGCGCGCCGAGATCGAGGCGGCCGGCGGCACCGCGTACGCGTACTCGGCCGACCTGTCGGACTACGACTCGATCGACGCGGTCGTCGAGCGGATCTTCGCCGAGCACGCGGCGGTCGACGTGCTCGTCAACAACGCCGGGCGCTCGATCCGGCGCTCGGTCGCTTTGTCGTATGACCGCTTCCACGACTACGAGCGCACGATCAAGCTCAACTACCTCGGCACGATCAAGCTGATCCTCGGCCTGCTGCCGCACATGCGCAAGAAGCGCTCGGGCCACATCGTCAACGTCAGCTCGATCGGAGTCCAGACCAACCCGCCGCGCTTCTCGGCCTACGTCGCCTCCAAGTCGGCGCTGGACGCGTTCACGCGTGTCGTGAGCTCGGAGACGATCGGCGACAACGTGACGTTCACGACGATCCACATGCCGCTCGTGCGCACGGCGATGATCGCGCCGACGAAGATGTACGACTCGTTCCCGACGATCTCGCCCGACGAGGCCGCCGACCTGATCTGCGAGGCGATCCGGTCGCGACCGAAGCGGATCAACACGCGCCTGGGCACGTTCGGCGAGGTGGCTTACACGCTGGCGCCGAAGGCGGTCGACCAGATCCTGCACATGGCCTACAAGGTCTTCCCGGAGTCCTCGGCGGCCAAGGGCGACCCGCAGAGCGAGGACCGCGCCTCGGGCGAGGCGACCGCGCTCGCGCACCTGATGCGCGGGGTTCACTGGTAGCGGTCTGCCGCGGGCGAACGTCAACTGCAGCATTGAAGAGGGGCACGGACCGGGCGGCGCGTCCCGTGTGACGCCAGCGTCCGCCGCCCGCCCGCCCGCACGCGCGCGCGGCGAACGTCGGTGAGTCGGGGGCTATGCCCGGTACTGACCGACGTTCGGCCGCGCGAGCCCGCCACCCACACCGGAACCCCTCCCCTTTGGTGCCGCAGTTGACGTTCGCCCGCGGAGACCTCAGAACCGTGGCGCCACCGCCGCCCCCCGCAGCCGCAGCTCGAAGTGCAGGTGCGGGCCGGTCGAGTCGCCGGTGCTGCCGGCGCGGCCGATCGGCGTACCCGCGACGACGCAGGCGCCCGGCCGGATGTCGACCGACGAGAGGTGCGCGTACCAGGACGTCATCCCGAGCCGGTGATCGACGATCACGAGGTTGCCGTAGCCGCCGGTGCTCCCAGCCGGCGAACGAGACGCAGCCGCGGCCGGCGGCGCTGATCCTCGTGCCGTGGTCCACCGGGTAGTCGACGCCCGGGTGAAAGCCGTTGTCGCGCGGCCCGAAGCGGTCGCCGACCGGCGCCGCGACCGGCGGCGCGAACACGAGCGGGCTGGTCGGCGGGACGGCGGCGCAGGCGCGCCAGCGTGGCGGCCCCGGCCAGGCCGTCGGCGCCGATCCCGGCCCAGGCCTGGAAGCGTCGCAAGGCGCCGTCGGTGCGCGGGCCGAGGCCGCCGTCGACCGGCCCGGACGGGAAGCCGTGGCGCGCCGAGCAGGAACTGCAGGCCGGCGACGTCCCAGCCGCGCGCCCCGCTCGCGAGCACGCGGCTGCCGAGCCGCGGTCGTCCGCGCCGGCCGCAGGGCGCGGCGCGTCGCCGGCCCGGCGATGCCGTCGACGGCCAGACCGCGGCGGCTCTGGAAGCGGCGCACGCCGGACGTCGTGAGCGGCCCGCGCGCGCCGTCGATCGTGCCCGCGTAGAGGCCGTGCGCGCGCAGCGCGACCTGGAGCGCCGCGACGTCCGCGCTCTGGGCGGCGGCCGCCGGAGCCGCGAGCGCCGCCACGACGAGCGCGATCGTTGCACACCTGTAGCGAGCGATAGGCGGGTGTTCGCGCGCCCGCGGGCGGATCCTTCAACGCCGCCACCAATGCGGGCCGCGCCGGCGCGTGCCGGGACTCAGCCCGTGCCGGCGGCCGCGTCGACCGCGCGGCTCGCGTGCCGTGCCATCAGCTCCTTGTGCAGGTTGCGCGGCTCCGAGGCGGACGGCTCGCGGCGCGGCCAGGAGCCGTCCTCCAGCAGCGTCCACGCGTTCGTGTCGTCGGCCATGCAGCGCTCGAACGCGTCGAGCAGCTCGTTGCGCAGCGCCTCCTCGCGCACGGGCGCGATCAGCTCGACGCGCGTGTCGAGGTTGCGCGGCATCAGGTCGGCCGAGCCGATGTAGATCGTCTGCTCGCCGTTGCGCTCGAACGCGTAGATGCGCGAGTGCTCGAGGAAGCGCCCGACGACCGAGTGCACGCGGATGTTCTCCGACACGCCCTCCACCCCCGGTCGCAGGCAGCAGATGCCGCGGATGCTGAGGTCGACCTCGACGCCCGCCTGCGAGGCGCGGTAGAGCGCCTGGATGCAGCGCTTGTCGACGAGCGAGTTCATCTTCATCGCGATCCGCGCCGTGCGCCCCTCCTGCTTGGCCGCGATCGTGCGCTCGATCTCGTCGAGGATGCCCTCGCGCATGTGCGCCGGCGCGACGAGCACCCGCCGCGCCTCCCCGGGCCGGGCGAAGCCGGTCAGCTGGTTGAACATGTCGGCCACGTCGGCGCCGATCTGGTCGTCGCACGTCAAGCAGGCCGAAGTCCGTGTACAGCCGCGCCGTCGTGGGGTGGTAGTTGCCGGTGCCGACGTGCACGTAGTGGCGCACGCCGTCGCCCTCGCGGCGCACGATCAGGATGCACTTGGCGTGCGTCTTCAGGTTCGGCAGCCCGTAGACGACGTGCACGCCCGACTCCTCCAGCGCGCGCGCCCAGCCGATGTTGGCGCGCTCGTCGAAGCGCGCCTTGAGCTCGACCATGCAGACCGCCTGCTTGCCGCGCTCGGACGCGCGGATCAGCGCCGGCACGAGCGGCGAGTCGTCGCTGGTCCGGTAGACCGTGTGCTTGATCGCGAGCACCTTCGGATCGGCGACGGCCTGCTCGACCAGCCGCTCCACCGAGGTCGCGAACGAGTCGTAGGGGTGGTGGAGCAGGATGTCGCCCTTGCGCATGGCGGCCATCACGTCGGGCTCCTCGTCCTCGTCGGGCTGCAGCCGCGGCTGCGTGACGGGGCTCCACGGATCGTCGCGCAGGTCGGCGAAGCCCGGATACGCGCGACGACGTCCCACAGGTCCTTGAGATCGAGCAGCCCGTCGACCTCGAACAGCTCGTCCTCCTCGATCTCGAGCGCGCGCACCAGCGGCTCGCGCAACCGCTTGCTCATGCCCGCGCCGACCTCGACGCGCACGACCTCGCCGAAGCGGCGCCGGCGCAGCTCCTGCTCGACCGCGCGCAGCAGGTCGTCGGCCTCGTCGTCGACGGTGAAGTCGGCGTCGCGCGTGACCCGGAAGACGTCGCAGTCGACGATCTCCATGCCGGGGAAGAGCGCGTCGAGGTTCTGGGCGATCAGGTCCTCGAGCGGCACGAACGTGCGCCCGTCGCCGATCGGGACGAAGCGCGGGAGCATCTCCTTCGGGACCTTCACGCGCGCGAAGGTCTCCTGCTCGGTCTGCGGGTCGCGCACGACGACGGCCAGCGAGAGCGAGAGATTCGAGATGTACGGGAACGGCCTGCCGAGCCCGACGGCGAGCGGCGTCAGCACGGGGAAGATCTGGCGCCTGAAGCGCTCGCTGAGCTTGTCGCGATGGCGCGGATCGACCTCCTCGCAGGTCTGGATCCTGATCCCGTGCTCGACCAGCGCGGGGCGCAGGACCTCGGACAGGCACTGCGTCTGGCGCGCGCGTCTGGTCGCGCACCGTGGCGCCGATCGCCGCGATCGTCTCGGCCGGGCTGCGACCGTCCTCGCGCGGGCGGTCGATGCCGCCGTCGACGTACTCCTGCAGGCCCGCGACCCGGACCATGAAGAACTCGTCCAGGTTGCTCGAGTAGATCGCGCAGAACTTGAGCCGCTCGAGCAGCGGGACCGAGTCGTCCTCGGCGAGCTGCAGGACGCGGTCGTTGAAGGCCAGCCAGGACAGCTCGCGATTGAAGTAGAGCGAGGGGTCGTCGAGATCGACCGCGACCGCCGCGGGCGCCTCGGGCTGCTGCAGATCGGTCATCGCGCTCCCGATGCTAACGCTGTGGCTCGTTGAGAACGTCGGCGCGTTCACCGGCCGCATACTCCAGCCGCGCGCGGAAGCCCTTGCGCTCGAGGTCGGCCCAGAGCTCCAGGAAGCGGTCGAACAGCAGCAGCCGGCGCGCGCGCAGGTGCGCCTGCAGCACCGCGAGGCCGGCGTGCTCGCGCGCGTGCGGCGCCTGCTTGAGCAGCGCCGGATCGAGGTCCTCCGCCGCACCCGCGGCAACGTGCAGCGCGGCGGCGTCGGCCGCCAGCAGGCCCTCGGCGAAGGCGGCCGTCTCGGGGATCTGGACGTCGCAGTCGTGGATCTCGCCGAGCAGGTCCTGAGCGTCCTTGACCAGCTTCGTCGCGGTCCTCGCGTACGGCCCGAAGCACGGCCCGGTGACCTCGAGGATGTAGCGCAGGCGCTTGGCGGCGATCCGCATGTCGTGCAGCGCCACGACCTCGGCGGGATCGGCGGCTGTCGGCATGAAGCCGCACAGCTCGTCCAGGCGCACGCGCACGATCTGCTCGGCGTTGTCGGCGAGCATGGCGTCGGGATCGAGCCCCTTGACGCGGCGCGCCTTCACGCGGCCTCGGTCCTCGGCGTCGGCGGCGTCGGCGAGCGCGAGCAGCCGCTCATGCAACCCGCGCTCGTGCGTGCGCTCGAGCGCGGCCGCCAGCACCTCGTTGCCGCGGGTCTGGCGCGCGCGCATGTCCTCCACCAGGCGCACCACGCCCGGCTTGTTGGCCGCCAGCAGCGCCTTGGCGAACGACTGCAGCGCGTCGATGTGCACGTCGGGATCGCGCCGCTCGCCGAGCGCGTCGGCGAGCTGCTTGACGTCGCTCAGCACGCCCTTGAACTCGCTCTGGGGAAAGCACGGCGCGAAGATCTCGAGCACCGCGCGCAGCCGCCGGGTGGCGACTCGCATGTCGTGAACGCGCTCGATGTCGCGCGTGTCGAGCACGCCGTCCGCGCTCTCGAACAGCTCGCCGGTGCGCACGCGCACGATGCGCGCGGCCGCGAGCCGGTACGGCTCGTCAGGTGCGACGTCGATGTCCTGCGCCTTGGCCACAGTCTCAGTTCTCTCCCGCGAGCTCCAGTACCACGCCTTCGCGGAGCCCGCCACGCCCGATCCGCAGCGGCATCCCGAGCCAGCGTCCCGCCGCGGCGAGCACCAGTATGCCCGCAGGCAGCAGCTCGGTGCGCTCCGGCGCGAGGCCGTGGCGGCGCGCCACGACCGCCGCGGGGGCGGAGCCGAGCGTCGCGAGCGCGCGCGCGAGCGCCGCGTCGTCGAGCACCGGTCCGATCAGCGTCGGCAGCGAGGCCGCGCTGCCGCCGACGGCGACGGCGTGGTCGATCCGCGGCAGGTCGGCCGCGGCGAGCTCGGCCTCGGCCGCCGCGGTCATGCCGTCCAGGTCCGCGCGCGACGGCGGATCCTCGCGGCAGCGCCGCCGCGAGCTGGCCGGAGCCGATCGCGAACGAGCGCAGCCAGGACACGCCGCCGGAGATCGTGCCGATCGCGATCTCGGTCGACATGCCGCCCACGTCGACGACCGCGATCGTGCCCGCGAGCGGAGGCTCGAGCGTGCGCGTGGCGCCGGCGAACGCGAGCCGGCCCTCGTCGTCGGCCGACAGCACGGCCACATCGACACCGGCGCGCTCGCGCAGCGCGGCGACCAGCGCGTCACGGTTCGCGGCCCGGCGGATCGCCGCCGTGGCGACGACGCGGACGTGCGCCGCGCCGGCCGCCTCGGCAGCGGCGCGCTGCGCGCCGACGACCTCGGCGACCGCTGCGATCGTCTCCTCGGGGATCGCGCTCGAGCGCGTCGATCTGGCGGCCGATGCGCGTGAACGCGCGCTGCTCGAGCACCGGCTCGACCCGCCCGTGCACGGCTTCGGCGACCAGCAGCCGCGTCGTGTTCGACCCGATGTCGATGCAGGCGCAGCGCATGGACGTGTCCGGAAGGTTGCCATGATGCAGGCCGATGCCCGGCGACGTCGCGATCGAGGTCGAGGACCTGCGCAAGGACTACGGCGACTTCCGCGCCGTGCGCGGGATCTCCTTCAGCGTCCGGCGCGGTGAGATCTACGGCCTGCTCGGCCCCAACGGCGCCGGCAAGACGACGACCGTGGAGATCCTCGAGGGCTACCGCGAGCGCAGCGCGGGCCGCGTCGCCGTGCTCGGCATGGACCCCGGCCCGCGCCCGGTCGCCCTGCGCGAGCGGATCGGCATCGTGCTCCAGTCCAGCGGGCTCTACCGCCACCTGACGGTGCACGAGGCGGTCAGCCACTGGGCCGGCCTCTACCACGCGCCGCGCGACGTCGAGGAGACGATCGCGCTGAGCGGCCTGGAGGCGGCCGGCGGGCGGCGCACGATCACGCTGTCGGGCGGCCAGCAGCGGCGGCTCGACTTCGCGCTCGCGCTGATCGGCGATCCCGAGCTGATCTTCCTCGACGAGCCGACCACCGGCTTCGATCCGGCGGCGCGACGCCAGGCGTGGGAGACGGTGCGCTCGCTCAAGCAGCTCGGCAAGACCGTGCTGCTGACGACGCACTACCTCGACGAGGCGCAGGCGCTGGCCGATCGCGTCGCGATCATCAAGGACGGCGCGATCCTGGCCGAGGGGGCGCCGGGCGAGCTGGGCGCCGCGACGCCGAGCTATCGCGTCTCCTGGCGCGACGCCGCGGGCGCGCTGCACGAGCGCACGACCGAGGACCCGACCGCGCTGCTGCACGAGCTGACCGGTGCCGCGCTGGCACGCGGCGAGCGCCTGCACGAGCTCAGCGTCGCCGCAGCCCAGCCTGGAGGACGTCTACCTCGAGCTGACCGCCGAGGCGGCGGCATGAGCGAGCATGCGCTCGAGGACCCGCTGCGGCGCGCGCGGTCGCATCGGACCTCGGTCCCGTGGCGCCGCGCCGCCTGGCGCCAGTACCGGCTCGAGCGCAAGATGTTCTGGCGCAACCCGAGCGCGGCCTTCTTCAACTTCCTGCTGCCGCTGATCTTCCTCGCGCTGTTCGGCGCGATCTTCGCCGACGACAAGGAGAACCTGCGTGTGATCGTGCCGGGGATCGCCGGCATGGCCGTGATGTCGACGACCTTCTCGGCGCTGGCGATGACGCTCACCTACCTGCGCGAGTCCGGCGTGCTCAAGCGCGTCCGCGGCACGCCGCTGCCGACCTCGGCGTACCTCGCCGGGATCGCCGGCAACGCGATCGCGAACACCGCGTCGCAGGTGGCGCTGATCATCGCCGCGGGCTGGCTCGTGTTCGGGCTCGAGCCGCCGCAGGACCTGGTCGCGCTGGTGGTCTTCGTCGTGCTCGGCGTGACCTGCTTCGCGGCGCTCGGTGTCGCGCTCTCGCACGCGATCCCGAACTTCGACTCCGCGCCGGCATACGTCAACGCCGCCTTCCTGCCGCTGATCTTCATCTCCGGCGTCTTCTACGACGCCGACTACGCGCCCGGCTTCCTGCAGGGGATCGCCGAGGCGCTGCCGCTCAAGCACCTGATCGACGGGCTGTCCGGCGCGATCGTGACCGGCGAGGGGCTGTCGGCCCACCTGCCCGCGCTGGCCGTGCTCGCGCTCTGGTCGGCGCTCGGGATCGTGCTCGCCGTGCGCGGCTTCTCGTGGGACGCTCGGCGGGCGTGACGCCCGTTTTCATCGTCGGCAACGACCGCTCCGGAACCACGATGCTGCGGCTGATCGTCGATCGCGGCGCCGACGCGGCGGTGCCGCCGGAGTCGATGTTCCTGACCGACTTCGCGGCGGAGTTCGACGCCGGCGGCCCGCGCGACGAGCGGAGCCGCCGCGAGGCTGATGCACGACGTCTGGCAGCACCCGAAGGTGCGCCTCTGGGACCTGCCGCCGAAGCCACCCGCGGTGCCTCCCGGGCTGACCGGGCAGGACGCCTACCGCTTCATCGTCGCGGCGCCCTTCGAGGCCTACGCGGCGCGCCAGGGCAAGCAGCGCTGGGGCGACAAGACGCCGCACTACGTCCACCACATCGACCACCTGCTGCGGCTCTGGCCGGACGCGCGCTTCGTCGTGCTCGTGCGCGATGGGCGCGACGTCGCGCTGTCGCTGCGGCGGATGCCGTTCGGGCCCAACAACGCCTGGGCGGCGGCGCAGTGGTGGGCGCGCGGCGTGCGGGCCGGCGCGCGCGCGCAGCGCGAGCACCCCGACGCGGTGCTGACGGTCCGCTACGAGGCGCTCGCGGAGCGCCCGGAGCAGGAGGTCCCGCGCCTGTGCGGGTTCCTCGGGCTGGGCTACGACGCGGACATGCTGGCGCTCGACGACGTCGACCCCGCGCTGATCGTGCCCGACCAGGCGGCCTGGTTCCCGACGCTGTTCGACGGCATCAACACCAGCGCGGTCGGGCGCTGGAAGCGCGAGATGAGCCGGCGCGACCGGCGCGTCTTCGCCGCGCTCGCGGGCGCCGAGCTCGAACAGCTCGATTACGACGTCGGGCGAGGAACCATGCGTCGTCTCGCCGCGCCAGGCACGCTGGTTCCACTACCACAACGAGCTGATGCGCAACGTCAACTTCCTTCGCCTCCGGCTCGTGCAGGAGCGCGGGCGCGAGCTGCGCTTCGCGCTCGCGCGGCGGCTGCGCGACCCGGTCCGGCGCGCCGGGTAGGGCAACCGCGGGCGCGGCCGGCTCAGTACGGCTCGCGGTAACCGGGGAAGAACGCGTCCCAGTCGATCGCCGCGCCACCGGTGAGCCGGAGGTAGCCGGCGCGGTCGTGAACCGCTTTGCCGATCGCGGCCGGCACCCGTCCGTGCGGCGCGAAGCGCAGCTTGAACTCGAGCAGCGAGTCCTCGCGGCCGCCGACGCCGCCGCCCAGGTGCAGCGTCTCGTAACCCTGCTCGCTCGCCCAGGCGGCGAGGCTGTAAAGCGCGAGGTGGCTGGCGCCGGTGCCGCGCGCGGCGTCGGCGGCGGCACCGAGGTGGTAGTGCAGCCACGGCGGCCCGCCGATGCCGAGCACGCTCGCCACCAGAGTGCCGCGCTCGCGGACGTCGACGCGGACCAGCTTGACCCCGGCCAGCAGCGCGTCCCAGTAGCTGCGCGGGAAGAAGTAGAACGGCGACGCTCCCGCACGGCGCATCGTCTGCTCGTAGAGGCCGGCGAACTCGTCCAGACCGTCCGGCGCCGGCTCGATCGCGATCTCGTAGCCCGCCGTCTGCGCGCGCCGCACGAGCCGGCGATGGTGCCTGTGCATCGCGGCCAGCAGGTCCGGCCCGCCGAGCGACCAGGCGACCGTGCCGGCGAGCGCGCTCGTGCGGAAGCCTGCGGCGGCGGGCGACTCGGCGTTCCCGAGCAGCGGGTGGAACACGAGGAAGCTCGAGATCGCGCCGCGCCGCTCGCACCACGCCTCGTAGGCGGCCGGGAACGCCGCCAGCGGCGGGTCGGCGCCGGCGCCCACGGGCCCGCCGTAGCCGTAGGGCGTCACGACGTCGAGCGGCCCGCGCCGCAGGAGGCACGCCAGGAACACGTCGCCCGCGTCGCCGGCGAGCCGCAGCAGCACCGGCTCGGCGTCGGCAAGCCCGGCCGATGCCGCGACGTAGCCGCGCGAGTAGTAGACGTCGGTGACGCCGGCGG
This sequence comes from uncultured Solirubrobacteraceae bacterium, assembly GCA_963721315.1. GTDB lineage: Bacteria > Actinomycetota > Thermoleophilia > Solirubrobacterales > Solirubrobacteraceae > DASQMT01. Next base: position 90,704 of record CAVRIU010000010.1, on the reverse strand, counting down.
CGCGCAGCACAGCGTCCCAGCGCTGCGGCTCGACCTCGGCGCAGGCGGCTGGCGTCACCAGGCCGATGCTAGTCGGGCGCTAACCCCTCGGGGGTATCATCCCGCCGGTGCCCGCCTACTCCGCCACCAAGCCGCAGCTGCTCGCCCGCCTCAAGCGCATCGAGGGTCAGACGCGCGGCATCCAGAAGATGGTCGACGAGGACCGCTACTGCATCGAGGTGCTGACGCAGATCAGCGCGGTCCAGGCCGCGCTCGACAAGGTCGCCCTCGGCCTGCTCGACGACCACGTCAAGCACTGCGTGGTCGGCGGCCACGGTCCCGGTACCCAGGAGCAGCTGACCGAGGAGATGATGGCCGCGGTCGGCCGGCTCGTGGGTCGGTGACGAACGCGGGCGTGCGTGCGCTGCCTCAGGAGTCCATCGCCTCGTAGGCGTCGGACTCGACGAGCTCTGTCACCTCTTCGTCGTCGGCTTCGATGTCGTGCTCGGACTGCATGTGGGTGCTCACCACCTGCACCAGCTCTGCGTCGTTGGCTGCCTGCAGCGGCTCGCCGCACTCGTTGCACTCGATCACCCGCATCTACACCTCCTCCTGACGCGTGAACTCCCGCTCGATCGCCTCGATCTTCCCCAGCCGCCGCAGATGGCGCTCCTCGCCGCTGAACTCCGCCAGTGCGAAGGCCGCGATGATCTCGGCCGCGTAGGACGGGCCGATCACGCGCGCGCCGAGGCAGAGCACGTTGACGTCGTCGTGCTCGACCGCCTGGTGGGCGGTGTAGGTGTCGTGCGCGGTCGCCGCGCGGATGCCGGGCACCTTGCAGGCCGCGACCGCCACCCCGGCGCCCGAGCCGCAGACGACGACGGCGCGTTCGCCGGTGCCGTCGAGCACCGCGTCGGCGGCCATGCGCGCCACGTCGGGATAGTCGACCGGATCGGTCGAATGCGTGCCGAGGTCGACCGGCTCGTGGCCTGCCGCCAGCAGCGTCTCGAGCACGACCGGCTTGAGCGGGAAGCCCGCATGGTCGAATGCGCAAGCGATCTTCATCGTGTCACCGGCAGTCTCCTCGTTTCGCTCTGCCCACTCCTGCGCCGCGACCGTCGCCGCTCCCAGGACGCCCGCCTTCGGCCCGTGGCGCGCCACCCGGATCGTCGTCTGCAGGCCCATTCCCGGCACCGTGTGCTTGCGCGCGGAGCGCTCGGCCGGCACCAGCAACAGGTCGCCGGCGAGCGAGACGCCGCCGCCGATCACGACCTCGTCGGGATCGAACGTGTTGATCGCGTTCGCGATCCCGATGCCGAGCCGCTCGCCGAGCACGCGCAGCACGTGGCGGCAGTGGACGTCACCCTCGTGCGCGCCGTCGACCGCGTCGTGGCCCGTGATCTCGTCGCCGTCCGCGAGCCGCTTGCCGAGGAACGACTCGGGGTGCGCGCGGGCCGACTCGAGCGTCAACCGGTCGAGCGCGCGGCCGGACGCGAGCGCCTCGAGCGAGCCGGGTTGCGGGAAGCGACTCGGGTCGGCCGGCTCGCCGTCGGCCAGCTCCGCCGCGATCAGCGTGTGGCCCAGCTCGACCGCGCTCGTCGTGCCGCGAAAGAGCTTGCCGCCGAGCACGAGGCCACCGCCGACGCCGGTGCCGATCGTGAACATGACGAGGCTCTGGCAGACGACTCGGCCTGCTTCCTGCGCCTCGGCCAGCGCGGCGCACGAGGCGTCGTTCTCGACGTAGACCGGCAGCCCGCAGCGCTCGCTCAGCACGTCGCGCAGCGGCACGTGGCGCAGCGGCAGGTTGACGCTGTGATTGATGCTGCCGGTCGCCGAGTCGATCACCGACGGCAGCCCGACGGCGGCCGCGCGCGTGCCGTCGCCGCGATAGCGCTCGATCTCCCCCACGATCTGCTCGATCAGCTCGTCGCTCGACTGCGTCAGCGTGGGCACCGGGTCGAACGTCTCGAAGCTGCCCTGCTCGAGCACCGCCGCGGCGATCTTGGTACCACCGACGTCGAGCCCGATGAAGCGCCCGTCAATCACAGGTCGAGCTCCGCGGCGGCCGGCGCGTCGAGCACAAGCATCAGCTTGCCGGCGCCGGGCCGCACCTGCGCCGCCGGCGCCGAGCCGTCGGGCGGCGTGCCGAAGACGCGCGCGACGGCGGCGGCCTTGTCGGCGCCCGCGACCAGGAACACGACCTCGCGCGCGCGGTTGAAGAGCGGCAGCGTCAGCGTCACGCGCGGCACCAGCGGCTCCATCCCGGCCTCCGGCACGCCGACCACGAAGCGGTGGCTCTCCGAGAGCGCCGGCTGGCCGGGGAAGAGCGAGGCGGTATGGCCGTCCGGCCCGAGGCCCATCAGCGCGAGGTCGAGCCGCGGGTGGTAGCCGATCGTCTCCCACAGCAGCGACTCGTATGCCGCCGCCGCCGCGTGCGGGATCGAGCGAGGTGTCGACCGCCATCAGGTGCGGGCGCCGCTCCTCCGGCAGCCGGTCGGTCAGCGCGGTTCGCACCATGCGCAGGTTCGAGCGCTCGTCGTCGGGCGGCACCGATCGCTCGTCGCCGAGCCAGAGCGTCGCGGCGCTCAGGTCGACGTCGCTGTTCGACGCGAGCTCGTACGCGCGCTGCGGCGTCGACCCGCCGGACAGCGCGATCTGCCCGCCCGCGCAGGCGATGTCGAGCAGCAGCTGCGCGACCTCGGCGGCCGGATCGTCGACCACGCGGATCTCCGTTCGCGCTCACGCCGTGCTCCCGATCAGCGCCCGGCCGGCCGCGAGCGCCGGCTTGTAGGTCGGGTCGCGCAGCAGCGCCTGGCGCACACCCTCGCCGAGGATGCCCGCCTCGCCGCGCGAGGCGCCGAGCACCGTCCAGGACTGCTCGCGCCCGTCGCGCGCGCGCCGCGCGGCGCGCAGACCGCCCGGCCCGCGGTCGAGCGAGACCGCCTCGCCGGAGGCCATCTCGATCGTGACGCCGCCCAGCCCCGGCGAGCCCATCTGCTCGGGCCGCAGCTCGATCGCGACCTCGCCGCGGTGCGCGCGACAGCGACCGGAGAGCCGGTCGCCGTTGCGCGCGAGCGGCCCTGGGCGCCAGCCCAGCCGCGACGCGAGCCAGCCGCAGAAGAGCACGCCGGCGGCGGTCGAGTCGTGCTGATGGCGCACGACGACCTTGTCGATGGCACCCAGGGCGCCCGCATCGCGGGCGGGTCGAACGACGCGGCGACGCGCTCGCGCCAGGGCGTCGAGCGCAGCCACGCGAGGTCGACCACGTAGGCCGATCCGATCAGGTCGGCCGCCCGCTCGAACGCCTCCTCCACGTCGGGCACGTCCTGCGTGTCGATCAGGACGATCGTCGCGATCCGGCGCAGCGCCTCGACGCCGGCGTGGTGGCCGTGCGGCGCCCAGACCATCGTCGCGAGGTCGGAGACCAGCAGCGGGTCGACGATCGAGTCGAGGCTCGCGAGGTGCTGCGGGCCGATGTCGACCTCGATGCGCTCGCGCCCGACCGCGATGTGCCCGGGCGCGTGCGTCGCGTCGTCCGCCGCGACCGTCGCCCACGCGTCGAGCTCGGTGCGCTGCTCCTCGACCGCGGCGATCACCAGGCGCGACGGGTGGTAGCGGCCGACGCGCGCGAGCCGGTTCTCGATCTCGCCGCGAAACTCACGCTCGAGGATCACGACGAGGTTCATCACGCGCGCTGGGACGAACGCGCGGTCGTCGTGGTAGCGCTGGGCGAGCAGGTCGCGCAGCGCCGCCTCGATCGCGCTCGGCGTCGTGTCGCGCGCGCTCCAGACGTCCTCGCTCACAGCTTGCGCCACTCCCGCCCGGGCGCGAAGAGGGCCTCGGCCTCGGCCGGTCCGGGCGTGCCCGCCGCGTAGGACGGCAGCGGCCGGTCGTCGGTCCCGTGCCAGGCCGCGAGCACCGGGTCGATGATCGACCACTGGGCGTCGACCTCGTCGTTGCGCGTGAACAGCGTGGCGTCGCCGCGCATCGCGTCGAGGATCAGGCGCTCGTAGGCCTCGGGCGACTGCGACATGAACGCGCTGCCGTAGAGGAACTCCATGTTCACCGGCCGGATGCGCATGCGCGAGCCGGGGATCTTCGCGCCGAGCGAGAGCGAGACGCCCTCGTTCGGCTGCACCGTGAGGATCAGCTGGTTGGGCTGCACGCCGACCGAGCCCTGCGACTGGAACGCCAGGTGCGGCACCGGCTTGAGCTGCACGGCGATCTCGGTCACCTTGCGCGCGAGCCGCTTGCCGGTGCGCAGGTAGATCGGCACGCCCGCCCAGCGCCAGTTGTGCACCTCGAGCTTGAGCGCCGCGTAGGTCTCGGTGTGCGAGTCGTCCGGCACGCCCTCCTCCTCGAGGTAGCCCGGGACGACCTCGCCGCCGCTGGTGCCGGCCAGGTACTGCGCGCGCACCGTGTCGGCCGGATCGGGCGGCGTGATCGCGGTCAGCACCTTGACCTTCTCGTCGCGCACCTTGTTCGCCTCGAACGTCGCCGGCGGCTCCATGCAGGTGAGCGCGACGAGCTGCAGCATGTGGTTCTGCACGAGGTCGCGCAGCGCGCCCGCGTGGTCGTAGTAGCCGGCGCGCGTGCCGATGCCGAGGTCCTCGGCGCCGGTGATCTGGATGTGGTCGATGTAGTTGCGGTTCCAGATCGGCTCGAACATCATGTTCGCGAACCGGAACGCCATCACGTTCTGGACCGTCTCCTTGCCCAGGTAGTGGTCGATGCGGAACACCTGGCGCTCGCGGAACGAGCCCGAGACGACCTTCTGCAGCGCGCGCGCCGACTCCAGGTCGTGCCCGAACGGCTTCTCGATGATCACGCGCACGTCGGCGTGCGGGTGGCGGTGCAGCCCGGCCAGCTTGAGCTGCTCGACGATCACGCCGAAGAACTCCGGCGCCGTCGAGAGGTAGAAGTCGCGGCAGTAGGGCTGGCCGGCGTCCGCGTCGAGCTTGTCGAGCGCCTCGCCGAGCGCCTTGTAGCCCGCCGGGTCGTCGAAGTTCGACGGGATGTACTGGATGTGGTCGAGCAGCCCGGTCAGCACCTGGTCGTCGGGCTCGCGGCGCGAGTACTGGCAGATCGACACGCGGCTCTCCTCGCGGAAGTCCTCGTGGCCCTTCTCGCGCCGCGCGACGCCGATCAGCTTGAAGCGCTCGGGCAGCGCGCCCTCGTGCGCGAGGTTGTAGAGCGCGGGCAGCAGCTTGCGGTGCGCGAGGTCGCCGGTAGCGCCGAAGATGACCAGCGTCGTCGGCGGCACCGGCAGCCGCTCGAGCCCCTCGACGAGCGGGTTCTCGTCGGCCTGCGAGCGCGTCTCCACGGCCATCGGCTCAGCTCCCGGCAGCGCGCTCGACCGCGTGCCCGCCGAACTGGGCGCGCAGCGCCGCGAGCACGCGGTGCGTGTAGTCGCCCTCGCCGCGCGAGTAGAAGCGGGCGTACAGCGAGGCCGTGATGACCGGCGTCGGCACGTCGAGGTCGATGCCGTCGATGATCGTCCAGCGGCCCTCGCCGGAGTCCGAGACGTGGCCCTTGATGCCTTCGAGCTCGTTGCCCTCGGCCTTGAACGCGGCCTCGGCGAGCTCGCACAGCCAGGAGCGGACGACCGAGCCGCGGTTCCACAGACCTGCGACCTCGGCGAGGTCGATGTCGAACTTCGCCTTCTGCATCAGCTCGAAGCCCTCGGCGTAGGCCTGCATGATCCCGTACTCGACGCCGTTGTGGACCATCTTCACGAAGTGGCCGGCACCCGCGTCGCCGAAGTGGCGCCAGCCGTCGGGCGGGGCGAGCACGTCGAGGATCGGGGCGAGCCGCTGCACGGACTCCTCATGGCCGCCGACCATCATGCAGTAGCCGACCTCAAGCCCCCAGACGCCGCCGGAGGTGCCGACGTCGACGTAGTGGATCCCCTTGGCGTCGAGCTCGGAGGCGCGGCGCACGTCGTCGTGCCAGTTGGTGTTGCCGCCGTCGACGATCGTGTCGCCCGGCTCCAGCAGGGCGGAGATCTCGTCTACCGCATGCTGGGTGATGTCGCCGGCCGGCACCATCAGCCAGACCATGCGCGGCGCGTCGAGCTTCGAGATCATGTCGCCGTAGTCGGCGGCCGGCTCGGCCCCGTGTCCGCGGGCTTCCTCGACGGCCTTCATGTTCAGGTCGAACGCGACCACCTGGTGGTCCGAATCGCGGTGGATGCGATGGACCATGTTGCCGCCCATCTTGCCGAGGCCGACAAAGCCGAGCTGCATCTAGATCTGCTCCTGGAGTCGCGTGATGGAGCCGGCGAGATCGCCGGCAGGCAAGCGCACGCGGACGGCCGGGAGGCCGTGGCCGCGCAGGGTCTGCAGGTCGCCGTCCGCCTGCGCGTCGATCAGTGTCCGGAACGAGTAGGGCTGACCCGGCACCTCGGCGTCCGCGTCCGAGTCGTGCACGAGCTGGAGGAAGCGCCCCGTGGCGGGGCCGCCCTTGTGGAACTGGCCGGTGGAGTGCAGGAAGCGCGGGCCGTAGCCGAACGTGGTCGCGACGCCGTGGCGCTCGATCACCGCCGCGCGCAGCCGCTCGATCGCCTCGTCGACCGCGCCGTCATAGGGCAGGTAGCCCATGATCGCGAGGTAGCCCGGCGCGGCGAGGCCGTCGAGCAGCTCGTCGAGCGACCCGTCCTCGAGCTCCTGCGGGGCGCCCTGCGTCGAGCACCTTGGCCGTGTTGTCCTTCGCCTCCTGGACGTTGGGCTGGTCGAACGGGTTGATCTCCAGCGCCCAGCCGGCGACCGCGGTGGCGAACTCCGAGAGGAAGAAGATCCGCCCCAGGTCGGAGGCGCCGTCCGCCGTCATCGTGATCGTGGCATGGCCCGCCGCGGCCAGGGCGCGACACGGCCTCGGCGTGGCGCGGGTCCGGCGCGTCGGCGTCGCGCAGGTGCAGGAAGACACGGTCGTCGCCGTAGGCCGACGGGTCGACCAGCGGCTCGTCGGCGATCGGCAGGATGCCGCGCTCGTGCTTGCCGGTCGACTCGGCCACGAGCTGCTCTGCCCAGACGCCGAAGGAGCCGAGCGGCGGGTCGACGACGAACGTGAGCTTGTCGCGCCCGTGCAGCGCCAGCTCGCCGAGCGTGGCGCCCAGCCACAGGCCCGGGTTGGCATCGGGCAGGCGGCAGCTCTCCGCCGCGACCTGGGCGCCCTCCAGCACCGCCTCGCACGTCGACGCCGGCCAGCGCGGCCGGGACGATGCCGAACGGCGACAGCGCCGAGTAGCGCCCGCCGATCTCGGGATCGGAGAGGAACGTCTTGCGGAAGCCCTCGCGCTCGGCCAGCTGCGCCATCGAGGTGCCGGGATCCGAGACGGCGACGAAGTGGCTCGCGTCCGGCTGCAGGCCGCGGAAGTGGGCCAGCAGCGCGTTCGGCTCGATCGTCCCGCCCGACTTGGAGGAGACGATGAACAGCGTCGTCGCAGGATCGATCAGGGCAGCGACGGCCTCGACCTGGAGCGGCTCGGTCGAGTCGAGCACGTGCAGTCGCAGCGCGCCCTCCGCCGGCGGGTTGGAGCGGCGGAAGACCTCGGGCGCCAGCGACGAGCCGCCCATGCCGAGCAGCACGACGTCGGTCAGGCCGTCCGCGCGCGCCGCGCGCACGAAGTCCTTGATCTCGGGCAGGTCGGCGAGCAGCTTGTCGGCGATCGTCAGCCAGCCCAGCCGGTCCTCGAGCTCGGGCGTGCCGGCCGGTGCCCAGAGCGTGCCGTCCTTGCGCCACAGGCGCTGCACGACGTCCTGCTCGGCCGCCTGCGCGAGCCGCTCCTTGACCGGGCCCTCGAGCGCGTCGGGCAGGTCGGCCTCGAGCGACGGCGGGCGCCCCGTGACGATCGCCTCGCGCTTGACCTCGATCCCGGTGAGCAGCTTGTTCATCGGCACGACGAACGCGTCGATGCCCTCGCGCAGCAACTGGTCGGTGACCTCCTCGAGGTCGATTCCCGCCGCGCGCAGCGCGTCGAGGTCGGCGCTCGGGTCCTCGGCGGCGGTCGCGCCCGTGACCTCGCCCGCGCCGGCCGCGGCCTGCAGCGTCGGCAGCGGCATCGTGTTGACCGTGTCGGGCCCGACCAGCCCGTAGACATAGAGCGTCTCGGGATAGGCCGGGTTCTTGACGCCGGTCGAAGCCCACAGCGGGCGCTGCACCGGGCAGCCGGCCGCCTTGAGCGCAGCGAACTCCTCGCCGCCGAACACGCGCTGGAACGCCTGGTAGGCGGCGCGCGCATTGGCCAGCCCGGCGCGGCCCTGGAGGTCCTCGTGCCCGGCTGGCGGCGAGCCGCTTGTCGACCTCGGTGTCGACGCGCGAGACGAAGAAGGAGGCGACGGAGTGGCGGTCGAGCGCCAAGCCCTCGGCGTGGCGGCGCTCCATCGCGCGGATGAACGCGCGCATCACCTCCTCGTAGGGCCCGACGCCGAACAGCAGCGTCACGTTGACGTTCATGCCCTCGTACAGCGCGCGTCTCGATCGCGGGGATCCCCTCCGGCGTGGCGGGGATCTTGATCATCAGGTTGGGCCGGTCGACGAGGCCCCAGTACAGCCGCGCCTGCTCGAGCGTTCCCTCGGTGTCGTGCGCGAGCCGCGGCGCGACCTCGAGCGAGACGTAGCCGTCGGTGCCGCCGCTCTCGTCGAACACCGGCCGCAGCACGTCGGCGGCGAGCTGCACGTCGCGCACGGCCAGGCGGCGATAGACCTCGCGCGCGCTCAAGCCCTCGCGCGCGCCGGCCTCGAGGTCCGCGTCGTAGTCGGGTGAGCCGAGGATCGCCTTCTCGAAGATCGCCGGGTTCGAGGTGACGCCGCGCAGCGAGTCCTCCTGCACCATCCGGGCCAGCTCGCCGCTCTCGATCATGCCGCGGCGGATCTGGTCGAGCCAGACGCTCGTGCCGGCGGCGGTCAGCGCCGCCAGGCGCTCGTTGACCACCGTGGCGCTCATGCGGGGACTCCTTCCAGGACGGCCTTGGCGCGGGCGGCGACCCGCTCGCCCGTGAAGCCGAAGTGCTCGTAGAGCGACCTTGGCGGGCGCGGAGGCGCCGAAGCCCTCCATCGCGACGACGTCGCCGTGGTCGCCGACCCAGCGGTGCCAGCCGATCGGGCTGGCCGCCTCGACCGCGACGCGTGCGCGGATCGCCGGCGGCAGCACCTCGTCGCGGTAGCCGCGGTCCTGCTCGGCGAAGCGGTCAAGGCAGGGCATCGACACGAGCCGTACCCGGATGCCGTCCGCTTCGAGCAGCTTCATCGCCTCATGTGCGACATGGACCTCCGATCCGCTTCCCATCAGGATCACCTGCGGATCGCTCCCGGCGGTCTCCGCGAGCACGTAGGCGCCGCGCTCGATCGCGTCGGTCGGGGATCGCCGCGGGGTCGAACACCGGCAGCCCCTGACGCGACAGCGCGAGCGCCGTCGGCCGGTCGGTCTGGCGCAGCGCATGGCGCCAGGCGAGCACCGTCTCGTTGTAGCCGGCCGGTCGCACGAGATCGAGGTTGGGCGTCGCGCGCAGCGTCACGAGCTGCTCGATCGGCTGGTGCGTCGGCCCGTCCTCGCCGACGCCGATCGAGTCGTGCGTGAACACGAACGTGGAGGGGATGCGCATCACGGCGGCCAGCCGGATCGCGCCCTTCATGTAGTCGCTGAAGATCAGGAAGCCGGCGCCGAAGGCGCGGAAACCGCGTCAGCGTCAGGCCGTTGACGATCGCGCCCATCGCGTGCTCGCGGATGCCGAAGTGCAGGTTGCGCCCGCCGAACTCGCCCGGCGCGACATCGCCGCCGTCGTCGATCAGCGTGAGCGTCGACGGCGCCAGGTCGGCCGAGCCGCCGACCAGCTCGGGCACCTCGGCGGCAGCCCACTGGATCACCTCCTGCGACGCCTTGCGGGTGGCGATCATGCCGGCGTCGGGCCCCTTCGACGGCACCTCGTCGCCGAAGCCGTCGGGCAGCGTGCGCGCCAGCCAGCGCTCGAGCTCGGCCGCCTCGGCGCCGTGCTCGCCGCGGTAGGCCTCGAAGCGCTCCTGCCAGTCCGCCTGTTGCGTGCGCCCGCGCTCGACGCAGCCGCGGAAGTGCTCCAGCGCCGGCTCGGGAACGAAGAACGGCTCCATGCTCGGGTAGCCGTAGGCCTCCTTGGTGAGCCGGATCTCCTCCTCGCCGAGCGGCGCGCCGTGCGCGCCGTGCGTGTCCTGCTTGTTCGGCGAGCCGGGCGCGATGTGCGTGCGGATGACGATCAGGCTCGGGCGGTCGGTGATCCGCCTGGCTTCCTCGATCGCCTCCTCGAGCCGGTCGAGCTCGAGGTCCTCGTGCAGGTTCTGGACGTGCCAGCCGTAGGCCTCGTAGCGCGCGCCGACGTCCTCGGAGAACGCCAGCGCCGTGTCGCCCTCGATCGAGATGTGGTTGTCGTCGTAGAAGCCGATCAGCTTGCCGAGCCCGAGGTGGCCGGCGATCGAGGACGCCTCGGACGCGATCCCCTCCTCCATGTCGCCGTCGGAGGCGATGAAGTAGGTGTGGCTGTCGATCGGCGCGTGCTCGCCGCGGTTGAAGCGCGCCGCCAGCATCCGCTCCCCGATCGCCATCCCGACCGCTGTCGCGAGGCCCTGGCCGAGCGGGCCGGTGGTCGTCTCGACGCCCGGCACGTGGCCGTACTCGGGGTGACCGGCGCAGGGCGAGTCGAGCTGGCGGAAGCGCTTGATCTGATCGAGGCCGACGTCGTAGCCCGCCAGGTGCAGGGTCGCGTAGAGCAGCATCGACGCGTGGCCGCAGGACAGCACGAAGCGGTCGCGGCCGGGCCAATCGGGCTGCTCGGGGGAATGCCGCATCACCCGCGTGTAGAGCACGTACGCGACCGGCGCGAGCGCCATCGGCGTCCCCGGGTGGCCCGAGTTCGCCTGCTGGACGGCGTCCATCGAAAGCGTGCGGATCGTGTCCACGCACAACCCGTCCAGCGCACGCTGGTCGGTATCCACCGTCATGCCGCTCCTCTTCGCTCGTTCTCGCGTGCGCGGAAACTACCGAAGCCGCGATTCACAAGGCCGGCTTGACAACCGAATGCTTGCGATATATCGTTGATGCATCGCAGAAGCTACTACGGAAGGAAATTGCGATGCATGGATGTCACACATCGACAATCGACCCGCGGCTGTTCGGCTGGCTCTCGATGAGCCGCTCCGGCCGCGGACCGGGCCCGCGACGCGGCCGCCACGGCGGCGGCCAGTTCCCGGGCTTCGGTCCCCCGCGCGGCCCGCGCGCCAGGCGCGGCGACGTGCGCGAGGCGCTGCTGGTGCTGCTCGCGGAGGAGCCGCGCAACGGCTACGGGCTGATGCAGGAGATCGAGCGCCGCTCCGACGGCGTCTGGCGGCCGAGCCCCGGCTCGGTCTACCCCGCGCTGCAGCAACTCGAGGACGAGGGGCTCGTGCAGGTCGAGCCGGGCGACAGCGGCAAGTCCTACGGCCTCACCGACGCGGGCCGCGCCCACGTCGCGGCGCGCGGCGACGAGCAGCCGGCCCCCTGGGACGCGGTCAAGGGCGACATGGGCGAGGGCGCCTGGGACCTGATGGGCGCGATGCGCCAGATCGGCATAGCGCTCTTCCAGCTCACCCACTCCGGCTCCGAGGCCCAGCAGGCGGAGGCCAAGCAGGTGCTCGCGGACACGCGCCGCGCGCTCTACCGGATCCTCGCCGAGGACGCTCCCGAGGAGCACGGCGAGGCGTAAGGGGTCGTCGCTCGCGGCTAAGGGGTCGGGTCGCGCAAGTGCGCGCGATCTGCCGATGTGACGCCGGCCCCTCAGCCGTACCTTGGACTTACGTCCAAGCGACGCCCTCGATCCGGAAGGAACACCATGCACGGCTCGCTCCACCTCATCATGGCCCACGAGTCCGCCCGCGTCCGCCAGACGGATGCTCGCGAGGCCCGCCTCGCCGCATCGTTCCGCCGCCCGTTCGCCGCGATCGCGGCGCGCGTGGCTGCAGCGCACGGCGTCCCCCCGCGCGCCGCACCGAGCACGAGCGCCGGCTGCTGATCGCTCCCTCCCCGGGATCCAGCCGGGACCGGAGGCCGCCCCAGCGCGGCCTCGGTCCCGGTCTTACGCCAACCGCGGTGAGCGCAGCGTGCGCGCACCGCGCCGCGTCAATCGCAGAACGCGCGTGCCGTCGCCAGCAGCACCTGCGCGCATTCGCGCACGCTGGCGAGGTCGACCCACTCCTCGACCGCGTGCGCGCCGGCGCCGTCGGGCCCGAACACGACGGTCGGGATCCCGGCTGCGCTGGTGAACGCCGCGTCCATCCACGCGCTGTGACCGCGCACGGCCGGCTCGCGGCCGAGCTGCGCCGTCGCGCACTCGTGCAGCAGCGCGACGATCGGCTCCTCCGGCGCGACCTCGAACGGCTTGCGCACCAGCGTCGTGCGTCCGCTCAGACGGGCGCCCGAGCCGGCACCGGCGGCGAGCAGCCGCGCCAGCTCGGCATCCAGCTGAGCCGCGTCCTCGCCGGGCAGCGTGCGCCGCTCGATCGAGAGCACGCAGCTGCCGGGATAGGTCGAGAGCTCCTGGCCGCCGGCGATCAGCGAGGCGTGCACCGAGCCGCGGTCGAGCAGCTCGTGCCGGCGGTCGGATAGCGAGCGCTCGAGCTCGGCGACGGCGACCAGCACCGGGCCGATCGCGGTGATCGCGTCGACGCCGAGGTGCGGCTGCGATCCGTGCGCCGCGTGCCCGGCGGCGCTCACCTCCCACCAGGCGAAGCCCTTGTGCGCGACCACCACGTCGAGGCTCGTCGGCTCGGCCACGACGCACGCATCGGTGCGCACGTGCTCGAGCACCGCCTGCACGCCGATGCTCGAGTGCTCCTCGTCGGCGACGGCGCAGACGACGACGTCGCCGGCGAGCTCGGCGCGCGCTGCGGCCGCTGCCGGCGAGCATGCAGGCCGCCACGCCGCCCTTCATGTCGTATCCGCCGCGGCCGTAGAGCCGGCCCTCGCGCACGCGCGGCGTGTGCGGCTCGCTCATCCCCTCGACCGCGACGGTGTCGAGATGGCCGTTGAGCATCAGCGAGCGGCCGCCGCCGCGCCCGCGCGCCGTGCCGATCACCGAGGGGCGACCTGGCGCGGCCTCGACGACGTCCACGTCGAGCCCGGCGTCGGCCAGCCATGCGGCGGCGAAGCTCATGATCTCCGCCTCGCCCGCTCCGCCCGGCACGAGCGTCGGGTTGACCGAGTCGATCGCGACGAGCCCGGCGACCAGCCGCTCGACCGTCTTCGGCGGAGATGTTCATGCGAGAGTTCTACCCGTCTACCCTGTGGCATGGCTACCGAGATCACCAAGACCGACGCGGAGTGGCGGCAGGAGCTGACGCCCGAGCGCTACCAGGTGCTGCGCGAGGGCGGGACCGAGCCGCCGTTCACCGGCGCGCTGTGGGACTGCCACGACGACGGCGTCTATCGCTGCGCGGGCTGCGGCAACGAGCTGTTCGACGCCGCGACCAAGTTCGAGTCCGGCACCGGCTGGCCGAGCTTCACCGAGCCGCGGTTCGCCGAGGCGGTCGAGCTGCGCGAGGACAACGGGCTCTTCATGCGCCGCACCGAGGTCGTCTGCAAGCGCTGCGGCGGGCATCTCGGCCACGTCTTCGACGACGGGCCGCGCGAGGCGGGCGGGATGCGCTACTGCATCAACTCCTGCTCGCTCGACCTCGAGCGCCGCTGACGGACCCGTAGGGGCCGCTTATGCGTAGCCCCTACCGTGAGGTCGATGGCGGTCGTCAGAGCGCGCGGGCTGGTCCGCACCTTCGGGGAGGGCCGCTCCGCGCGGCGGGTGCTCGACGGCGCCGACCTCGACGTCGAGGCCGGTGAGATCGTCGCCGTGCTCGGGCGCTCCGGCTCGGGCAAGTCGACGCTGCTGCACGTGCTCGGCGGGCTCGACCGGCCCGAGGCGGGCACGGTCGAGGTCGGCGGCGAGCGCGTCACCGGCGCCGGCGAGCGGCGGCTGTCGGCGCTGCGGCGCCGGCACGTCGGGTTCGTCTTCCAGTTCTTCCACCTGCTGCCCGAGCTGAGCGGCGAGGCCAACGTGCTGCTCGCCGCGCGCGTGCGCGGCGCCGAGCCCGGTGCGCTCGCGCGCGGCCGCGAGCTGGTCGACCGGCTCGGCCTGCGCGACGTCGCGGAGTCGCTGCCGCACCAGCTCTCCGGCGGCGAGCAGCAGCGCTTCGCGATCGCGCGCGCGCTCGTCAACGACCCCTCGCTGCTGCTGGCCGACGAGCCGACGGGCAACCTCGACGTGGAGGCCGGCGCGGGCGTGCTCGCGCTGCTGCGCGAGCTCGCGTCCGTGGACCGGGCGATCGTGCTCGTGACGCACGAGGCGAGCGCGGCGAGGATCGCCGACCGCGTGCTGCGGCTCGAGCGCGGCCGGCTGGTGGCCGCGTGATCCGCAGCCGCAAGCTGATCGCGCTGCTCGGTGTGTTCGCCGCGGCGCTCGTGGTCGGGACCGCCGCGACCGTCGGCTTCGGGCTGGCGACCGGCTTCGACCGCGCGGCGCGCGCGGCCGATCTCCCCGACGTGATCGCGCGCTTCGACCGCGAGTCGCGCGAGACCGTCGACGAGCGCGTGCGCGCGTTGCCGAACGTCGTCGCGCGCTCGTACCGCCACGAGGTGAAGAACGTCGGCCTGCGCGCGAACGGCCATTCGACCCGCAAGGGCGTGCTGCACATCGTGCTGGGCGGGCGTCGCGGCTACGCGGTGACCGAGGGTCGCGACGCGCGCGGCAATGACGAGGTGGTGGTCGAGCAGGGCCTCGCGCGCGAGTGGGATCTCGCGCTGGGCGACCGGATGCAGGTCCACCGCGGCTGGGACGTGCGGATCGTCGGCGTGGCGCTGGAGCCCGACAACGTCGCCTTCCCGCTCACGCTGACGCCACGGATCTATGCGTCCGAGGCGGACTGGGACGTGCGCGTGACGGCCAACCTGGCACAGCTCTGGCTCGCCGATCCCGAGCGCGCCGACATCACGCTGACGCAGGCGCGCGCGAGCTCGTTCGGCATCGGCGGCCTCTCTTTCGTGACGCGTGCGGGCATCGAGGTGCTGCTCGGCCAGGCCGCCGGGATCGTGATCGCGCTGCTCGTCGCGTTCTCGCTCGTGGCGCTGGTCGCCGCCGGGACGATGCTCGCCGCGAGCGCGCACGCGGACGTGCAGCGTCGGTTGCCGGCGTTCGGCGTCCGGCGCGCGCTCGGCTTCACGCCCGCGAGCCTGGTCGCCGCACAGGCCGATGGAGTCGGCGCTGCTGGCGGCGCCGGCGGCCGCGCTCGGGCTCGGCGTCGGAGCGCTGGCCGTCGCGGGACCTTCGGGCGCGCTGCTCGCTCAGCTCAACGAGCAGCCGCCGGGCTGGGCGCTGTTGCCCGTGCTCGGCGGCTGCCTGGTGGCGATCACGGCGCTGGTCACCGTCTCGGCGACTGTTGCCCGCGTGGCGCGCCGCGCGCCGCCCGCCGGCCGAGATCCTGCGCGGTGGCGACCTCGCGCGGACCGCCGCCCGGGCACTCGCACTCGCCCGTCGCCGGGAAGCACAGGCAGCCTGGGCGAAGGGCTGCTCGCGACCGGCGCGCGCTTCGCGACCGCGGCGCGCGGGCGCTTCGCCGCATCGGTCGCGACGATCGCCGTGTGCGCGGGAGTCGTGACGCTGATGCTCGCGCTCGCCGCGCTGCTCGATCGCCTGCAGGACGACCCGGGCGCCGTCGGCAAGCGCTACCAGCTCACCGTGCGGCTGAACCCGTTCGAGTTGGACGCCGTGCGGGCGATTCCCGGCGTCGCCGCTGCGCAGAGCGCTACCAGGTCGAGGTCGCCGACTCGTTCCGGCTCGGCGAGCCGCTGCGCATGATCGCCTACCCCGGCGACCACACGGTCTTCGAGGCGCCGCCGCTGGCCGAAGGGCGGCGGCTGCGCGGGCGACGGCGAGGTCGAGGTCGGCGTCGGGCTCGCGGACGCGCTCGGGCTGCGGCCGGGCTCCACCCTGGCAGTGCAGCTCGAGAGCGGCGACGAGGTGCGCTTCCGCGTCAGCGGCGTCGTACGCGCGCTCGAGCACGACGGCCGGGTCGCCTACGTGCAGCCGGACCGGCTGCTCGCAGGCGCAATCCGACCTGCGCTCGACGATCTCGGTGCGGCTCGAGCCCGGCGCCGACCGCGCGCTGGTCGAGCGCGAGCTCGAGGCGCTCGGCGCCCCGCCGCAGGCCGTCGGCGGCGCGACGACCCGCAACGCCGCGTTCCTCGGCGTGCTGGCGACGGTGCTGCGCGGCGTCGGCCTCGCGGTCGGGCTCGTCTGCCTCTACGCGCTGATCCAGGCACTGGCGATGACCGCGCGCGAGCGGCGCGGCGCGGTCGCGCTGCTGCGCGCCTCCGGCGGCGACGCGCGCACTGTCGCGACCGTGCTCGCGGGCGCCGCGCTGGTCGTCGCCGTGCCGGCGGCGCTCGCCGGCGTGCTGCTCGAGTGGCTCGTGCTCGGCCCGCTCGTGGCACGGCTGGCGGCCGGCTACGCCACGCTGCCGCTCGCGCCGACCGCCGGACAGGTCGTGCTGGTGCTCGGCGGCCTCGGCCTGCTCGCCGCGGCGGCCACGGCGATCGTCGCCCGCCGCGCGCTGCGCGAGCCCGTGATCGCGGGGCTGAGGGAGGAGTGATGCGCGCCCGCCTGTCACGCACCGATCGCGGCGGATCCGCCGGCGCGTGCGCCGCGCTGCTGCTCGCCCTCGCGCTCGCGTCTTGCGGCGACGGCGAGGACGCCGTCCCGGCGCCGGCGGCCTCCACGCTCGAGGCGACGCTGGCCGACACGGACCGCGACGGCGCGCTGGCGCGCGGGCCGGGAGAGCCGCTCGTCGACCGCACCGAGCTCGGCTGGCGCCGCGGCGCCCGGCGCGGTGCTCGCGACGTTCGCGCAGCTCACCGACACCCACGTGCGCGACGAGGAGTCGCCCGCGCGCGTGCCGTTCCTCGACCGCCTTGGCGGCGCGTTCTCATCGACGTTCCGGCCGCAGGAGGCGCTCAGCACCCAGGTGCTCGCGGCGGCGGTGCGAGCGGTCAACCGGCTCGATCCGGACGCCGTCGTCGTGACCGGCGACATCGTCGACTCGGCGCAGGCGGCCGAGCTCGACCAGGCGCTGGCCGTGCTCGACGGCGGCGAGGTCGACCCGGACACGGGCGCGCCGGGCTACGAAGGGGTGCAGGCGGCCGACGATCCCGACCCGCTCTTCTACCGCCCGGATCTCGACGCGCCGCCCCATCCCGGGTTGCTGGCGGCCGCCGCGCGGCGCTTCCGCTCCCCCGGCCTCGGCGCGCCGTGGTACCCGGCGCTCGGCAACCACGACCTGCTGGTGCAGGGCGAGACGCCGCCGACCGAGCGAATCGACGCCTTTGCCACGGGCACGCGGATGATCGTCGGCCTCGATCCCGAGCTGATCCCGGAGGAGGGCGAGATCGACAGCGCCCGCGCGGTCGACGAGCTGCTCGCCGCCGGCGCGCCCGGGCGCAGCCTCGAGGTGACGGCCGACCCGCGCCGCCGCCACCTGCGCCCCGACGAGATGATCGCCCGCCTGACCGGCCGCGAGCAGGCGCCGGCCGCGCTGCGCGCCGCTGCCGCTCGCACGACGCTCGACTACGCCTTCGACGCCGGCACGGTGCGCGCGCTCGTGCTCGACACGGTCGACCGCCGCGGCGGGTCGCGCGGCGTGCTGAGCAGCGCGCAGCTCGACTGGCTTCGCGCCGAGCTGAGCGCGGCCGCCGGCCGGCCGCTGCTGGTCTTCAGCCACAACCCGCTCGAGAGCACCGAGGGCGGCGACGAGCGCGCTGGCCGCGCTCGACGCCACACCGGGCGTCGTCGCCGTGATCGCCGGCAACTCGCACCGCAACCGCATCAGCCCGCGCACGACGGCGAGCGGCGGCTACTGGCAGATCAGCACGTCCTC
This sequence comes from uncultured Solirubrobacteraceae bacterium, assembly GCA_963721315.1. GTDB lineage: Bacteria > Actinomycetota > Thermoleophilia > Solirubrobacterales > Solirubrobacteraceae > DASQMT01. The sequence continues at coordinate 72,806 of CAVRIU010000010.1, read as the reverse complement.
GCTCGCCGACCACCCGCAGCAGGCGCGCGCGCTGCGCGTCCGCCGCACCGGCGCGGGCTACGTGCTCGAGACCTGGATGCTCGACCACGACGGCCGCGGCCTCGCGGGAGACGCGCGCGAGCTCGCGTTCCTCGATGCCCAGGGCGGTCGCCCGCAGGACTTCGCCGGCGCCCGCACGGACCGCAACGCGCGGCTGTTCGTAGCCGCGCGCTGAGGCCCGCAGAGCGTCTAGGCCGGCGCGCCGGCCGGGGCCACGTCGCCGCGCTGCGCCGCCTCGGCGTGACCGCGGCTCTCCTTGCCGGAGATCAGCGTCGCGGCCAGGATCGCGCCGACGACGGCAAACCCGGCGCCGACGGTGAACGCGAGCTGGAAGCCCTCCGTCAGCGCGCCCGGCAGCGCTGACTGCGCACCGTTGGCCGCCTGCATCAGCTCGTCCGTGCGCGAGTTCGCGATCGACGCGAGGATCGCGAGACCGAGCGCTCCGCCGATCTGCTGCGAGGTGTTGATCAGCCCCGAGGCGAGACCGGTCTCATGCGGCTCGACGCCGGTCACCGCTGCGATCGTCATCGGCACGAACGCGAATCCGAGCCCGACCGCCGCCACGAGCGACGGGAAGAGGATGTCGGAGACGTACCCGCCACCGGCGTCGACCTGCGCGAACCAGACGAGCCCGATCGCGGTCAGCACGAGCCCGGAGACGAGGATCGGCTTGAAGCCGAACCTGGTCACCAGCGCGGAAGCGATGCCGGCCGACACGATGATCCCTCCGGCCAGCGGCAGGTAGGCGAGCCCGGCCTCGAGCGCGTCGTAGCCGAGCACGACCTGCATGTAGAGCGAGACGAAGAAGAACATCGAGAACAGCGCCATCGCGACCAGCAGGCCGACGATGTTGGTGGCGGTGATGGTGCGCCTGCGGAAGATGCTGAACGGCACCAGCGGCGCCTTGGAGCGCAGCTCGATGACGACGAACGCCGCCAGCAGCGCCAGCGCGATCCCACCGAGCAGGAGCGTCTGGCCGGACGTCCAGCCGGCGTCGTTCGCGTCGACCAGCGTGTAGACGAGCAGCGAGAGGCCGGCAGTGACGGTCACGGCACCGGCGATGTCGAAGTTGCGCGCACCGGCGTTGCGGCTCTCGGGCAGCAGGCGCGCCGCGGCCACCGCGGCGAGGATGCCGATCGGCACGTTGACGAACAGCACCCACTCCCAGCCGGCGTATTCGGTCAGGATGCCGCCGAGCAGCACGCCGGCCGCGCCACCCGAGCCGGCGACCGCGCCCCAGACGCCGAGCGCCTTGTTGCGCTCAGCGCCTTCCGCGAAGATCACGGTGATCAGGGAGAGCGCCGCCGGCGAGAGCAGCGCGGCGCCGAGACCCTGCACGGCGCGGGCGCCGATCAGCATGCCGGGCGAGGTCGCGAGACCGCCGGCCAGCGAGGCCAGCGCGAAGACGATCAGGCCGATGACGAACAGACGACGGCGCCCGAGCAGGTCCGCCAGGCGGCCGCCCAGCAGCAGGAAACCACCGAAGAAGAGCGTGTAGCCGTTGATCACCCACGAGAGGTCGTCCTGCGCGAAGTTGAGGTCGTCGCCGATCGACGGCAGCGCGACGTTGACGATCGAGGCGTCGAGCACGACGACGAACTGCGCCAGCGCGAGCAGCGCCAGCGCGAGCCACTTCTTGTCCTGCGGAAGCTGCTGTGGGGACATGCGGGGAGACTCCTGGGGAGGAAGATGGGGACGCGAAGTGGAATCGGAGTTCCGCTTTCGCTTCGCAACCATACGGAGTCTTGGTTCCGGTTGCAAGTGGGGCTATCCTCACCCTGTGACGATCCCGCCACTGTCCGTAGTTCCCGCTCTCGGGAAGCCGCTGCGGGCAGATGCGCGACGCAACCGCGAGCGCATCCTCAAGGCCGCCCGCGCGGTCTTCGCCGACCAGGGGATGCACTCGCAGATCGACGACGTCGCGCGGCGCGCCAAGGTCGGCGTCGGGACGCTCTACCGCCACTTCCCGACGAAGGAGGCGCTCGTCGAGGCGCTCGTGCGCGAGCGCTTCGAGGAGATCGCCGGCTACGCGCGCGAGGCGCTCGAGCGCGAGGACGCGTGGGAGGGCTTCTGCGAGCTGATCTGGCGCGCGGCCGAGCGCAACGCCGCCGATCTCGCGTTCTGCGAGGCGCAGGCGTCGACCGATCAGAGCCGCGTGGTCGCCGAGGTCGGTCTGGCCGAGTCCACCAACGCGCTGGTGCGGCGCGCGATCGCCCAGGGCCGGATGCGCGCCGACGTGACGGAGGAGGACGTGCCGATGATGATGTGCGGCGCCAGCTCGGTGATGCGGCTCAGCCCGAAGTCGGACGCGTGGCGACGCTATCTGACGGTGATGCTGGACGGGCTGCGCGCCCCGTAGTCTCTGCGGCCATGGCCGCAGAAACAGCCGTCGATCCCGAGGTCGAGGGGATCGCTTGGGATCTCGAACCGCTGCTCGCTGAGGCGGGCAGTGGCGCCGCCGGTGTCGAGGCGCTGCTCGAAGAGGCGCAGCGCCGTGCCGAGCGGTTCGCCGCCGAGCACGCGGGCAAGGTCGCCGCGCTCGACGGGCCGGCGCTCGCTCGTGCGATGGCGGAGCTCGCGGCGCTGCAGGAGCTGATCGGCCGCGCGGGCTCCTACGCGATGCTGCGCTTCGCGACCGCCACGGCCGACCCCGAGCGCGGCGCGCTGCTGCAGCGGGTGCAGGAGCAGGGCACGCAGATCGAGACCGCGTTGATCTTCTTCGAGCTCGAGTGGGCGGCGCTGGACGACGAGCACGCCGAGCAGCTGCTCACCCACGACGGACTCGAGTTCTGCCGCCATCACCTGCGCTCGGCACGGCGCTACCGCCCGCACCTGCTCTCCGAGCCGGAGGAGCGCATCCTGGCGGAGAAGTCGCTCACCAGCTCGAGCGCCTGGACGCGCCTGTTCGAGGAGCAGGCGGCCGCGATCGAGGTCACGCTCCCGGACGCCGACGAGCCGGTCGCGCTCGAGCTCGCGCTCGCGCGCCTGTTCTCCCCCGACCGCGAGCAGCGCCGCACCGCGGCCGAGGCGGTGACCGAGGCGCTCCAGCCGGGACTGCGCGTGCGCGGCTACGTGCTCAACACGCTGCTGGCGGAGAAGATGGTCGACGACCGGCTGCGCTCCTACCCGCACTGGCTCGCCAGCCGCAACCTCGCCAACGAGGCGTCCGACGAGTCGGTCGCGGCGCTGATCGAGGCGGTCCGCGGCCGCTACGAGCTGCCGCGCCGCTGGTACCGGCTCAAGGCGCAGCTGCTGGGCGTCGATCGGCTCGCGGACTACGACCGCATGGCATCGGTGACAGACGAGGACGAGTCGATCCCCTGGGCGACCGCGAAGGAGATGGTGCTGGACTCGTTCGCCGACTTCGCGCCCGAGCTGGCCGGCACGGCGCAGGCGTTCTTCGACGATCAGCGGATCGACGCGCCGGTGCGGCCGGGCAAGCGCGGCGGCGCGTTCTGCGCCTACACGGTGCCGAGCGCTGCGCCGTACGTGCTGCTCAACTACACGTCGCGGCGCCGCGACGTGCTGACGCTCGCGCACGAGCTCGGCCACGGTGTGCACGCCGCGCTGGCGCGCCACCAGGGCGTGTTCCACTTCGCGACCCCGCTGACGCTGGCCGAGACGGCGAGCGTCTTCGGCGAGACGCTCGTCTTCGGCCGCCTGCTCGACGCGGCGCCGACGCCGGCGTCGCGGCTCGGGCTGCTCGCCGAGAGCATCGAGGGCTCGATCGCGACCGTCTTCCGCCAGGTCGCGATGAACCGCTTCGAGCACCTCGCCCACACCGTGCGGCGCGAGCAGGGCGAGCTGTCGCTCGACCGCATCGGCGCGCTCTGGGTCGAGTCGCAGGAGGAACTGCTCGGTGACGCGGTCGAGGTGACCGAGGGCTACCGCAGCTGGTGGTCCTACGTGCCGCACTTCATCAACACGCCGGGCTATGTCTACGCCTACGCCTACGGGCAGCTGCTCGCGCTCGCGGTCTACGGGCGCTATGTCGAGGTCGGCGCCGACTTCGCGCCGGCCTACCTGGAGCTGCTCGCGGCGGGCGGCTCGATGCCGCCCGAGGAGCTCGGCCGCATCGTCGGCATCGACCTCGCCGATCCGGGCTTCTGGGACCGCGGGCTCGACCTCGTCGAGCGGCAGCTCGAGGCTGCGGAGGCGGCGGCGCGGGAGACTGGGCGGGTTTGAGGGCCGCTGCGGTTGAACTGTCAACTGCGGCAGTAAAGGGAGAGGGTTCGGTCGCGGCGGCTTGTCCCGGCCGCTCTGTGGCGCGAACGTCGGTCCTTCGGGGCTATGACCGGTACGGATCGACGTTCGCCGCGCCGGCAGGCCCGCGCGGACCGCGAACGTCCGCGAGTCCGCCCTATACCCGGTACTGACGGACGTTCGACGCGTGCGAGGGCGTGCCGAGCGCCCCGTGCACCCCCGGCGGCCGCCGCCATCGGCCGAACCCACCCCTTCAATGCCGCAGTTGACGTTCCCCCCAAGTCGCCGCCAGCACCCGGCGCCCAGTTCCCCCACGCGATCTGCTCGACCTCACTCCGGCTCGAACCCCGCCGCGCCCAGCGCCTCCAAGACCGCCGGCAGCCCACAGACGTCCCGCAGCGCGGAAGGCATCGTCGCGCCGTCGAAGTCCGACCCCAGCGCAACCGCGTCGACACCCGCCACCTCCGCAACGTACGCCGCGTGCTCGGCGATCGCCGCGAGCGGGGTGTCGGCGTCCTCGGCCCCGTCGGCTCGCAGGAAGCCGACGTGGAAGTTGATCCCGACGAGCCCGCCGCTCGCGCCGATCGCTCGCAGCTGATCGTCGGTCAGGTTGCGCGGCGACGGGCAGAGCGCGTGGGCGCCCGAGTGCGACGCCACGAGCGGCGCCCCGCTCAGCTCCGCCACGTCCCAGAAGCCACGCGCGTTCAGATGGGAGAGGTCGACGAGCACACCCAGCTCACCGCATGCCAGTACCAGCGCTCGTCCGGCATCCGTCAGCCCGGGCCCCTGGTCGGGCGAGCCCGGGAACGCGAACGGCACGCCGGTCGCGAAGGCGTTCGGCCGGCTCCAGACGAGGCCGAGCGAGCGCATGCCGGCGGCGTGCAGGACGTCGAGCTCGTCGAGCCCCGTGCCGATCGGCTCGGCTCCCTCGAGATGCAGGACCGCCGCCAGCCCGTCGCCGTCGAGCTCGGCGGCCGTCGCGCGCGATGCGTAGCCGGCCGCCGGACTCGCGCTCGAGCCGCAGCAGCAGCGCCACCTGGGCGAGCGCCTCGGCGAGCGCCCGCGGCTGCTCGACCGGCGCGTAGTAGGCGCCGGAGTCGTAGTCGGCGTCGGCCGGGGAGCAGGTGAAGACCGCGAAGCAGCCGCCCGCCAGGCCGCCGCGCTCGGCCCGCGGCAGGTCGAGGTGCCCCTCGCCGTCGCCGGCGAGGAACCCGCGCTCAGCAGCCGGCGCCGGCTTCGACGAGACGCGACAGCGCGTCGTTGTGCCCATCGAAGATCCGCGGCGGCATCCGCTCAGGCCCGCGGGCGCTCGCCCACCCGCGCGATCCAGGCGCGCACGCCGGGATGACGCTCGTCGAGCGTCATGCGCTCGTACAGCACCTCGTGGAAGACCTCGACGTCGTCGGGCTCCACCGGCGTGACGGCATAGCGCAGGAACGGCCAGGCGGCGCAGTCGGCGGCGCCGAACGCGCCGAACAGGTACTCGCGCCCGCTGAGCAGTGCCTCGAACAGCTCGAGCCGGCTTTGCATCCGCGCGCCCCAGCGCTCGATGTCGTCGCCCTCGGTCCTGCCGCCCTCGAGCGCGTCGGTGATCAGGTTCGGCTCGCGCTTCCAGGCGCGGTTGAACCAGTCGAGGAACAGCTCGACGCGGGCGCGCTCGGCCCGGTCGGAGGGAACAGCGGCGGATCCGGAAAGCGCTGCTCGAGGTGGTGCATGATGCGGACCGAGTCGCTGACGACGGCGTCGCCGTCGACCAGCACGGGCACGAGCTCCTGTCCGCTCAGCTCGACGCAGCGGCGAGCGATCGGCCGGGTCGACGCCGACGGACTCGGCCGCGACGCCCTTGTGGCCGAGCGCGAGCGCGACCCGCTCGACGTTCGTGGAGTAGGGGATCTGATAGAGCCGGAGCATCGCGCGGAAGCGTACGCTCGGAGGGTGAGACGACGCTTCGCGCTGCTCGCGGCGATCGCGCTCGCCGGCTGCGGCGGCGGTGACGGCCCGCCGCGCGGGAGCGAAGCTGCTGCTCGCGCGGCAGGCCGCCGCAGCGCTGGCCCCAGCCCGAGCGCTACTCGCTCGCGCTCGCCTATGACGAGCGCCGCTTCAGGCTCGCCGGCACGCGAACGGATCGCGTTCCGCAACACCGGCCCCGCGCCGCTCACGAGCGTCTGGCTGCGCGCCTGGGGCAACGCGTTCGGTGAGCTGCGGGCATCGCTACGTGCGGGTGCAGGTGACCGGCGGCGGCAGCGCCGGCGACGAGCGGGTCGATTGCACGGCGCTCGAGGTGCGCCTCGAGCGCCCGCTGGCGCCCGGCGCCGCCACGGCGCTGGAGCTGCGGATCCGCATCACGGCTCCCAGGCGGCCGGATCGCTTCGGACGTTTCGCCGGCGCCGCGTTCTTCGGCAACGCGCTGCCGCTGCTCGCGGTCGCCGACGCGAGCGGCTGGAGCCTTTCGCCCTACACGTTCCGCGGCGAGAGCTTCTTCAGCCTCTCGGCCCCGTGGGATGTGCGATTGAGCCTGCCCGACGGTGTCCGCGCGGCGATGACCGGAACCACCGAGGCCGGCGTGACGACCGCTGTGGCGCGCGACTTCGCGATCGTCGCCGGCCCGCTGCGCGCGACCGAGCGCCGCGTCGGCGGCATCACGCTACGGCACTGGCGCCTGCGCGAGTCGGCGGCCGGCGCGCGCCGCGCGCTGCGGCCTGGCGGCCGCGGCGATGCGCTCCTTCGCCCGCTGGTTCGGCCCCTACGACCGCGACGAGCTGGACCTCGTCGAGGGTCCCGTCGAGGTCGCGCGCGGAGCCGGCATCGGGATGGAGTACCCCGAGCTGGTGCTGACGCCGGCGCAGGCGAACGTCGTCCGGCACGAGGTCGCGCACCAGTGGTGGCACGGCATCGTCGGCAACGACGAGTACGCCGAGCCGTGGCTCGACGAGAGCTTTGCGACCTACTCGGGCGTGCGGCTCGCCGGCGGCGCGCGCCGCTGCCCGCCGCCGCGCGGGCGGCCGCGGCTGACCGCGTCGATGAAGGCGTTCGAGCGGAGGGACCGCGGCGACTACCGCCGCGTCGTCTACGTCGGCGGGATGTGCGCGCTGGGCCTGCTCGAACGGCGGCTCGGCCGCGCCCGCTTCGACCGCATGCTGCGCGGCGTCGTGCGCGACCATCGCGACGGGATCCTCACCACGGACGCGTTCGTCAGGGCCGTGCGCGCGGCGGCGCCGCCGGAGATCGACGCAGCGGCGCTGCTACGTCGCGCCGGGATCGTCCCGCGGTCCCAACCGGCACCATGATCCGTCGATGACCGCCGACGCCCCGCCGCCATCAGACGCCGCGCTCCGACACCCCTACGGCACCCTGACACGACGATGACCACCGACAGCCCCGCCCAGCTCCGGCTCCCGGACGGCACCGCCACGTTCGTGCGCGAATGGCACCCCGCCGAGGGCGTGGAACGGCGCGGCTCGATCCTCCTGGTCCACGGCCTCGGTGAGCACAGCGGCCGCTATGGCCACGTCGCCGAGCGGCTCGCCGGGCTCGGGCTCGAGGTCCGCGGCTACGACCTGCGCGGGCACGGCCGCTCCGGCGGTGCGCGCGGCTCGATCCCGCGCGCCGACTCGCTGCTCGCCGACCTGCGCTACGTGTTCGAGGACCTCGACCGGCGCGACGGCGCGCCGCCGCTGCTGCTCGGCCACAGCCTCGGCGGCACCGTCGCCGCGATGGCCACGGTCGGCGGGTGGGTCGCGCCGCGCGCGCTGATCCTGTCCTCGCCGGCGCTTGCGCTCCACGTCTCGCGTCCGATGTCCGGAGTCATCGCGCTCGCGCGGCGGCTGATCCCGGACCGCGCGTTGCCGAACCGGCTGCCGCTGGACAAGCTCTCGCACGAGCCGGGCGAGGTTGCCGCCTACCGCGCCGACCCGCTCGTCCATGACCGGATCACGCCGCGCATGTACGGCTTCCTCGCCGACGCCGGCGCAGCGGTGCGCCGCGGCGCCGCACGGCTGAACGTGCCGACGCTGCTGCTCGCGGCCGGCGACGACGGGCTGGTCGACGCGCGCGGCTCGCGCGAGCTGGCTCGGGCGCTGCCCGCGGAGATCGCCGAGGTGCACTTCTACGACGGCCTCTACCACGAGCTCTTCAACGAGCGCGAGCCCGACCGCACGCGCGTGCTCGACGATCTGGCGGCGTGGATCGAGCGGGTGTTGAGCGGCTAAGGGGCGACCACGAGCCGCAGCGGCCAGGCCTGGTCGACCGGCCATGGCAGCTCGCGCTCGGCGTCCGCCAGGATGCAGTACTCGCTCGCCGGCCCGAGCACCATCTGGCGCTGCCACGCGCCCGCGTCGCCGTCGAGCGCCGCCGCCAGCTCCGCGTGGAACGCCTCATAGGCGACGCCGGCCGGCTTGCTCAGCCAGGCGGCCCAGCCGGGGCGTGCGGGCAGCAGCGCGCCTGTGACGTGTCCCATCACCGCCGCCGTGCCCGCGTGCACGATCGCGGCGACCAAATCGTGCGGCGCCGCCGCGGCGCCGGAGACGGCGGCGCGGTTGAGCACGCCCAGCGCCGCGAAGTCCTCGACCAGGTACCAGTCCTCATAGCCGGGCGAGCCATCGAGCCAGGGCACCGCGCCAAGCGCCATCGTCGCGCTCGGTCCCAGCCCAGCGGGAGCATCCGCACGCAGTCCCGCGTGGAAGTCCCGCATCCGCGCCTCGTAACCGGTGACACCGGGCGACGGCACATGCCAGAAGACGTACGCGAGCATCGCCGGATCGTAAGACCCTGAGGAGCGCGGCACGACCGGGCATGCGCCACAGCGGCGCAGCCGGTTGTCTCGCGTCGGACGCCCCATGTAGGCTCGCGCCGCTCCGATGGCAACCACGGCACCCGACGCCCCGGACGTGCGCCTGACCGACCTTGTCAAGCGCTACGGCGAGGTGACAGCGGTCGACGGCGTCTCGCTCGCGAGGCGCTCACGAGGAGCGATCGTCCGCGGTCTTCAATGCCGGTCGGATCGAGCAGGTCGGTGCGTCCGCCGAGGTGACCCGCTACGAGATCGCGCTGGAGGTCGTACGAGGGCTCCATTGGCAGCGATGACCGTGGCGCTCGCGCTGATCGTGGGCGCCTGCGGAGGGGACGACGAGAGCAGCAGCGCGAAGGGCGTCAAGGCGCCCGAAGGCCCGAAGCCCGCAACCGCCGTCGGCGAAGGTGAGGGCGAGGTCAACCTGGTCGCCTGGGCCGGCTACGTCGAGGACGGCTCGACCGACCTCAAGGTCGACTGGGTCTCGGACTTCGAGGAGCAGACCGGCTGCCAGGTCAACGTCAAGGTCGGCAACACGTCCGACGAGATGGTGACGCTGATGGGCACCGGCCAGTACGACGGTGTATCCGCCTCGGGCGACGCGACGCTGCGCCTGATCGCCGCGGGCGACGTCGCCCCGGTCAACACGGACCTGATCAAGAACTACGCAGACGTGTTCGAGGGTCTCAAGGATCAGCCCTGGAACTCGGTCGACGGCCAGGCCTACGGCGTCCCGCACGGCCGCGGCGCCAACCTCCTGATGTGGCGCACCGACACGGTCAAGGAGGCGCCGGACTCGTGGGGCGCCGTGTTCGATTCCGACTCGCCCTACAAGGGCAAGGTCACGGCTTACGACAACCCGATCTACATCGCCGACGCGGCGCTCTACCTCAAGGCGACGCAGCCCGATCTCGGGATCGAGAACGTCTACGAGCTCGACGACAAGCAGTTCCAGGCCGCCGTCGACCTGCTCAAGCAGCAGAACGAGATCGTCGGCGAGTACTGGTCGGATTACACCAAGCAGATCGCCGCCTTCTCGAACGGCAACTCCGTGATCGGCACGACCTGGCAGGTGATCGCGAACCTGCTCGAGGCCGACAAGGTGAAGATCAAGACGACGCTTCCGAAGGAAGGCGCCACCGGCTGGTCGGACACCTGGATGCTCGCCTCGAAGGCGAAGAACCCGAACTGCATGTACATGTGGATGGACCACATCATCTCCCCGAAGGCGAACGCCGCCGTGGCGGAGTGGGTCGGCGAGGCGCCCTCGAACGAGAAGTCGTGCGCGGAGACCGCATCGAAAGACCACTGCGAGATCTTCCACGCCGACGACGAGTCCTACTTCGACCAGGTGGCGTACTGGACGACGCCGCGCAAGGAGTGCGGCGACGACCGCGGGGCGGTCTGCAAGGACTACTCCGAGTGGGTCCAGGCCTGGACGGAGATCAAGGGCTGAGCCAGTCGGCCTCCTCGTTCCCCACCGCGAGCGCGGTCTGACCCCTCTGTAGCGTCCAGGAAGGATGGACGTCAAGAGCGGAGCACTCGTAGCGGCGATCCTCGGCTCCGCGGTCGTGGCCGTCGACGCGACGGTCGTCAACGTCGCCCTGCCGACGATCGCGGACGAGCTCGGCGGCGGCCTCGCCGGCCAGCAGTGGGTCGCGAACGCCTACCTGCTCACGCTCGCCTCGCTGATCCTGGTGTCCGGCTCGCTCGCCGACATCTACGGCGAGCGGCGCGTCTTCACGCTCGGCGTCGCCGGCTTCGGCATCGCCTCGCTGCTCTGCGCGCTCGCGCCGACGGTCGAGCTGCTGGTCGTGGCACGCGCGCTGCAGGGCGTCTCGGGCGCGCTGTTGACGCCGGCGTCGCTGGCGATCATCGTCGCCGTCTTCCCGGAGTCCGAGCGCGGCGCGGCGATCGGCTCATGGACTGCTTGGAGCGGCATCGGCTACCTGGCGGGACCGCTGATCGGCGGCCAGATCGTCGACTCCGTGTCGTGGCGCTGGGTGTTCGCGATCAACGTGCCGCTGGTGCTGATCACGCTGGCGCTGGCCAGCCGCTACGTGCCGCAGGCGCGCGAGCTCGATGAGCGCCGGCCGCGGCTGGACGTCACCGGCGCGCTGCTCTGCGCGATCGGTCTGGCCGGGATCTCGTTCGGGCTGATCGAGCAGCCCGTGCTCGGCTGGAGCGACCCGCTCGTCACCGGCCCGCTGGTCGGCGGCGTGCTGGTCTTCGCGGCGTTCATCGCCTACGAGCTGCGCACGCCGGAGCCGATGCTGCCGCTCGCGCTGTTCAAGCGACGCAACTTCAGCGTGGCGAACGTCCAGACGTTCGCGATGTACGGCGGGATGGCGATCCAGGGGTTCTTCCTGACGCTGTTCCTGCAGCAGGTCGCCGGCTTCAGCGCGCTCGAGGCCGGCTCCGCGGGACTGCTCCCGACCGCCGTGATGTTCCTGCTGTCGCGCCGCTTCGGCGCGCTCGCCGACCGCTACGGGCCGCGCTGGTTCCTGACGGTCGGGCCGTTGCTGGTCGCGGCCGGCTTCTTCATGCTGCTGCGCCTCGACGCGAGCACGTCGTACGTCGCCGACCTGATCCCGTCCCTGCTCGTCTACTCGCTCGGGCTGGCGGTCACCGTGTCGCCGCTGACCGCGACCGTGCTCGCCGATGCCGACGAGCACGACGCCGGCATCGCGTCGGCGGTCAACAACGCGCTCGCCCGCACCGCCGGGCTGCTGGCGACCGCCGCCGTCGGCGCCGTGCTGGCCGGCTTCTACGCCGACCGGCTCGAGCGCGAGCTCGCCGGGCGCGCGCTGACGCCCGCCGCGCAGGAGCAGGTCGCGATCGTGCGCGATCGCGCGCTGGGCGCGGTCGACCCCGCCGACCTGCCGGCGGCCGACCGCGCGGTCGTCACGGCGGCGGTCGAGCAGGCCGGTGTCAGCACGTTCCACCTCGCCGCCGCGATCGGCGGTGCGATGCTCCTGTTCACCGGGCTGCTCGGCGGCCTGCTGCTGCGCAACCCGCGCCGCCCGACCGCGGCCGAGCACTGCCCGGGCGGCCAGTTCGTCGGCGCGCCGGAGGAGGCCGGCCGCAGCGCGGTCGCGGAGCCCGCAGCGGCCTGAGCCCGAGTGCTGCGGTGCCATACTCGGGGCGATGACGCTCCCGTTAGCGTTGCCCGTCGTGGACGGTGAGCCGCTCGAGCGCGCCGACGCGCGGCGCAACCGGCTGAAGGTGCTGCTCGCGGCGGAGCGGCTGTTCGCCTCCCACGGGGTCGAGAACGTCTCGATGGACGCGATCGCCGCCGCCGCGGGCGTCGGCAAGGGCACGCTGTTCCGCCGCTTCGGCGATCGCGCCGGGCTCGCGCTCGCGCTCCTGCAGGAGCAGACGGCCGTGATGCAGGAGGGGATCATCCGCGGGCCGGCGCCGCTCGGTCCGGGCGCACCGCCAGGGGAGCGGTTGAAGGCGATGGCGCGGGCGCAGCTCGCGCTGCTCGCGGAGCACGGCGACCTGATGGCCGCCGCCGAGGCCGGGCGAGCGGGCGCGCGCTTCCAGTCCGGGCCCTACATCTTCCTGCGCATGCACGCGGGCATGCTGATCCGCGAGGCCGACCCCGACGCCGACTGGGAAGTGCTCGCCGACATCCTGCTGGCGGCGCTGGCGAGCGACGCGTTCTTCTACTGGAACAGGATCCGCGAGCACGGGATCGAGCGCATCGCGGCTGCGTTCGACGTGCTGGTCGACCGCCTACTGCCCTAGTCGCAACAGACGCGGCCCGGACCGCAGCGCGAGCGCGAGACCCCACCAGACGATCACCCAGGCGGGCCAGAAGTAGCCCGCGCCGCTGAGCGCCCAGATCGCGATCAGCAGGAAGTTGACCTGCAAGAAGCCGGCCCATCGTGGTCGCCGTCGCCGCCGCTGCGGAACGGCAGCGCGCGGGCGAGCCGCCTGACCCGGCAGGTCCGCTAAGCAGCGCCGCAAGCTCGCCATGGGTGCGCGCGGCGTAGGCGGCGCCGCTGCGCTGCTCGAGCTCATCGACGTCCAGCCGCCCGGCGGTTCCGTGCTCGCGCAGCTGCGAGACGGTCGACTCGCGGTCCTCGTCGGAGGCGCGCAGTCCCGGGTCACGCCGGGGCGGTGGACTTGCGGGCGGCCTTTGCGCGCGCCGCTGGTGATGCCGGGAGTGACACATGCCGTAGGTGCAAGTTAGCACTCACTCACCAGGTGTCAAGCGATCTGGATCGCAAGCTTCCCCAGCGTGTGCGTGGAGCCGAGGGCGCCCAGCGCGTCGCCGGCCCGGTCGAGCTCGAAGCTGTCCATGATCGAGACCTTCAGCGTGCCGTCATCCAATAGCCGGGCGAGGCGATCCAGGTTCTCGCGGCTCGGCATCGCCATGATGTTGGCTGCGCCCTGGTCCCTCGCCGGCCGGTCCCTAGCGGCGTGGCGCCGCGACCGCCGGCCTTGAGCGCAGCGGCATTGGCGTCGAAGCCGTCGGGCGACTAGGAGACGAGGTCGAGCAGGGCGTCGACACCGTCGGGATGGCGCTCACGCACGGCCGCGACGACATCGCCGTCGCGCTCGAGCACGTCGCTCACGCCGAGGTCGCGCAGGTACTCGTGGTCCTCGGGAAGCGCCGGAGCGAGCACCTTCGCGCCGGCGAGCACCACGAGCTGGACGGCGAGGCTGCCGACGCCGCCCGTGGCGCCGATGATCAGCACGGTGTCGCCATGGCCGACGTGCAGCGCGTCGACGGACTGCAGCGCCGTGACGCCGGCCAGCGGAGCCGCGCCGGCCGTCGCGAAGTCCAGGCTTCGACGGCTTGCGCGCTATCGACTGATCCTCGGAGACGACGATCCGCTCGGCCCATGTGCCGTCGCGCACGGTCGGATCGGCATGCCGGAGGAAGCCGAAGACCTCGTCGCCCGCGCTGTAACGGGTCACGCCGGAGCCGACCTGCTCGACCACGCCGGCGTAGTCGCGGCCGAGCACGACCGGGAACTCGTGCTCGAACATGCCGATGAGCATGCCGCTCGCGATCGCGGCGTCGGCCGGGTTGACCGAGCTGCCGTGCACGCGCACGAGCACGTCGCCGCCGGCCGGGGCCGGCGCGGGGAGGTCGTCGCGCAGCGCAGGCGGAGAATCGAGGCTGTCGAGAGTGAACGCTCGCATCGCGGCGCCATGCTAGACGTGATGCGGCTCGTCGGGCGCCCGGCCGCCGAGCGTGGCGCCGGCGCTCGCCACCGTGACCAGCGCGATCGCGATCACGCCCGTGGCCGCGAGCGCCTGGGAGAGGATCACGAAGCCGAGCAGCGCGGCGATCGCCGGCTCGAGGCTCATGATCACGCCGAACAGCGCGGTCGGAAGCCTGCGCAGCGCGATCAACTCGAACGCCTAGGGCGCCAGCGGCATCAGCAGCGCCAGCCCGAGCCCGGCCAGCAGCACCTCGGGCACGAGCAGCTCCGCGCCGCCGGCGGCGACCCCGCCCGGAAGCGTGACGAGCGCGGCGACGGCCAGCGAGACCGACAGCCCCTCGAGCCCCGCCCAGCGCGCGCCGACGCGCTTCGTGAGCAGGATGTAGCCGGCCCAGAAGAGCCGCCGCGACAGCGGCGAACGCGACGCCGACCGGGTCCAGCGGCTCACCGGCTCCCTCGCCGAGCGTGAGCAGCGCGACGCCGGCGCCGGCGAGCAGCACCCAGGCGACGTCGCGCGCGTGGCGCGAGCCGGCGAGCGCGACGCCGAGCGGCCCGAGGAACTCGATCGTCACGGCGACGCCCAGCGGGATCCGCGCGATCGCCTCGAAGAAGCACAGGGTCAGCAGGCCGGAGCAGGCGCCGAGCGCGAGCACGGCTCCGAGGTCCTGGCGCGAGCGACCGCGCAAGCGCGGTCGCATGAACGGCCAGAGGATCAGCGCGGCGAGCACCAGCCGCAGCGAGACGAGGCCGGCCGGCCCGAGCCGGTCGAACAGCGGCTCCGACAGCGCGGCACCGAGTTGGATCGTCGACATCGACGCGATCGCGAGCGCGACACCGGAGGCGCGGCCGGTCCTTGGGAGGGGAAGCGTCCGTGCGCCGGCCACGCTTCCTATCATGCCGCCTCGATGAAAGCCGGCCACGACGATCTACTGCACGCCGCCGAGGCACTCGCGGCGCGCGTGCCCCATCCCCTGGGCGGGCTGGCACGGCTCGCCTACAACTATCGCTGGTCGTGGACTCCGGGCGGGCACGACCTCTACGCGTCGGTCGATCCGGTGCGCTGGGAGCGCTGCGGCGAGAACCCCGTCCGGCTGCTCGGCGAGGCCGGGCTGGAGGCGCTGGCCCGCGCTGCGACCGACCCCGACCTGCTGGAGCGCGTCGAGCAGGTCGAGGCGGCCGTGCGCGACGATCTCGCGCGCCCGGCCGCGACCGGCGCGGCGACGCCGGAGCGTCCGATCGCCTACTTCTGCGCCGAGTTCGGCGTGCACCGCTCGCTGCCCGTCTACTCCGGCGGGCTGGGCGCGCTGGCGGGCGACATCCTCAAGGAGGCTTCGGATCGCGCGCTGCCGCTCGTGGCGGTGGGGCTGATGTACCGCCAGGGCTACTTCCGCCAGCGCATCGACGCCGGCGGCTGGCAGCACGAGTACTGGGTCGACACGGATCCCGAGCGCGTGCCGGCCGCGCTCGTCACGGGCGAGGACGGGGCGCCGGTGACGGTCACCGTGCCGCTGCGCGGGATCGAGGTGACCGCGCAGATCTGGCGCGTCGACGTCGGCCGCGTGCCGCTGTTCCTGCTCGACACGGACCGCCCCGAGAACGACAGCGCCGCGAGCTGGATCACCTCGCGGCTCTACGTCGGCGACACCGACGCACGGCTCGCGCAGT
This sequence comes from uncultured Solirubrobacteraceae bacterium, assembly GCA_963721315.1. Lineage (GTDB taxonomy): Bacteria > Actinomycetota > Thermoleophilia > Solirubrobacterales > Solirubrobacteraceae > DASQMT01. Next base: position 56,933 of record CAVRIU010000010.1, on the reverse strand, counting down.
ACATCCTGCTCGGCGTCGGCGGTGTGCGCGCGCTCGCCGCGATGGGCATCGAGCCGGGCCTGTTGCATCTCAACGAGGGTCACGCGGCGTTCATCTCGCTCGAGGCGGCGCGCGCGCACGGAGGCGCGTTCGGCGACGGCATCGCCGCCGCGCGGTCCAACACGATCTTCACGACCCACACGCCCGTCCCGGCCGGCAACGACACCTATCCCGCCGCGCAGGTGATCGAGGCGCTCGGCGGCCTCACGGCATCGATGGGGCTCGACCCGATGGAGGTCATCCGCCTCGGTCGCACCCGGCCCGACGACGACGGCGAGCCGTTCGGCGTCAGCCAGTTCGCGCTGCGCACGAGCCGCGCCGCGAACGGCGTCAGCCGACGCCACGGCGAGGTCGCGCGCGGCATGTGGAGCGACCTGTGGCCCGACCATGCGGCTGCGGACGTGCCGATCGGCCACGTCACCAACGGCGTCCACCTGCCGACGTGGCTCGGCGCGCCGATGCGGTCGCTGCTCGATCGTCACCTCGGTGACGGCTGGCTGGACCGTGCGGCCGATCCCGCGACCTGGGCCGGCGTCGACGCGATCTCCGACGAGGAGCTGTGGGCGGTCCGGGGCCGAGCAGCGCGCCGCGCTGGTCGACTACGTGCGCACCAAGAGCGTCGCCGACCGGCTCGGGCGCGACGAGCCGCGCGGCTACGTCGAGGCCGCCGCCGTCGCCTTCGATCCCGACGCGCTGACGGTCGGCTTCGCGCGCCGGCTGGCGACCTACAAGCGCCTGCACCTGCTCGTCGAGGATGCCGACCGCGCGCTGGCGCTGCTCGGCAACGGCCGCCCCGTCCAGCTCGTGCTGGCCGGCAAGGCGCATCCGCGCGACGAGGAGGGCAAGCGCCTGGTCCAGCACCTGTTCACGTTCAAGTGGGCGCCCGAGGTCGGCGGCCGCGTCGTCTACCTCGACGACTACGACCTCTCCAGCGCCGCCCGCATGGTGCGCGGCTGCGACGTCTGGCTGAACCTGCCGCGGCCACCGCTGGAGGCGAGCGGCACGAGCGGCATGAAGTCGGCCGTCAACGGCGGGCTCCAGCTCAGCGTGCTCGACGGCTGGTGGGCGGAGGGCTACAACGGCGACAACGGCTGGGCGCTGTCGGGCGAGGAGGACTCCGACCACGCGGCGCAGGACCGCCGCGACGGCGCCGAGTTGCACCGGCTGCTCGACGCCGAGGTCACACGCGAGTTCTACGACCGCGACGGCGAGGGCCTGCCGCGCGCCTGGCTCGCGCGCGTCCGTTCCTCGCTCAAGTCCAACGGGCCGGCGTTCTCGGCGACGCGCATGCTGCGCGACTACGAGCAGCAGTACTACACGGGCTAGCGCGCGGTGCCGAAGGACGCCGGGCGGCTATCCGAGCCGCCCGGCCTCCGTTCGCAGTCAGGACTCCTGGTCGAGCGCCCCGCCGCAGAACGGGCAACTCGCCCGGTCTCCGACGCGCTCAGCGAACCAGAGTCGCAAACAGCGCAGGCAACGGATCCGCGTCATGCGGACCTCCTTTCTCCGGAGCGCGCCGCGTAGGCATGCGGCGCGGCGATCCGGTCCTTCTTGCACCTCACAGTCTAGTCGGCCGCCGGGCGACCGGACTGAAGCCCGTCGCTCAGCGGTACGCGGCGTGCCCCGTGATCGCCTGGCCGAGCACGAGCGCGTGCACCTCGGCGGTGCCCTCGTAGGTGACGACCGACTCGAGGTTGTTCATGTGGCGCATGACCGGATACTCGAGCGTGATCCCGTTGGCCCCCAGCACCTGGCGCGCCTCGCGGCAGACCTCGAGCGCCGCGTTGACGTTCGCGAGCTTGCCGAACGAGACGTGCTCGGGCCGCAGCGTGCCGGCGTCCTTCATGCGTCCGAGGTGAAGTGCGAGCAGGGCGCCCTGGTTGACCTTGAGCAGCATCTGGGCGAGCTTGGCCTGCGTCAGCTGGAACGCCGCGATCGGCTTGCCGAACTGCACGCGGCTGCCGGCGTACTCGAGCGCCGCCTCGTAGCAGGCGCGCGCGGCCCCGACCGCGCCGAACACGATCCCGAAGCGCGCCTCGTTCAGGCAGGCGAGCGGCGCTCGCAGCCCCTCGGCCTCCGGCAGCTGGGCGGAGGCCGGCAGCCGGACGTCGTCGAGGATCAGCTCGGAGCTCACCGAAGCGCGCAGCGAGAGCTTCTGGTGGATGTCCTGCGTCGTGAAGCCGGGCGTGTCGCGTGCGACCAGGAACCCGCGCACGCCGTCGTCGGTGCGCGCCCAGACGACCGCGACGTCGGACAGCGAGCCGCTGGTGATCCACATCTTGGCGCCGTTGAGCACCCAGTCGTCGCCCGAGCGCTTGGCGGTCGTGCGCATCGAGCCGGGATCAGAGCCGGCGTCGGGCTCGGTCAGCCCGAAGCAGCCGATCGCCTCGCCCGCGGCCATGCGCGGCAGCCATTCCTGCTTCTGCTCCTCCGAGCCGAAGCGCCAGATCGCGAACATCGCGAGCGAGCCCTGGACCGAGACGAACGAGCGCAGGCCCGAGTCGCCCGCCTCCAGCTCCTGGCAGACGAGCCCGTACGCGGTCGCGCTCGCGCCGGCGCAGTCGTAGCCATCGAGGTGCATCCCCAGCACGCCGAGCGCCCCGAGCTGGCCGGCCAGCTCGCGCGGCAGCGTGCCCTGCTCGTACCACTCGGACACGTTCGGGATCAGCTGCTCGCGCACGAACGCGCGCACGTTGTCGCGGATCAGGCGCTCCTCGTCGGAGAGGCCGTCGCCGAGGCGAAGGAAGTCGAGCGCGTCGATCGGCGGTGCTGAAGCTGGCTGGAGGGTCGATGCCATGGCGGAGTCCTTTGTCGCTGGAGCCCTCCAGTCTGGCAGCGTCAGCGAGCAGCCGATGTCGTCGCGGCCAGCTCGAGCCGCACGACCTCCACGGTCGGCTCGAAGACATCGCGCAGCTCTTCCACGACGTCCACGCCGGCGCCGGCGTCGCCCCTGCGACCGGCTGCCTCGAGCTCGCTGCAGTACTGCTGCATCATCGCCGCGCCGACGGCGCGACAGCTGCCCTTGAGCCGGTGCGCAGCGCGCCACAGCGCCTCGGCATCGTCACCGGCGACCGCTGCCGCGATCGCGTCGATGGCGCCCGGCGTGTGCTCGACGAAGAGCGTCGCGAGCCGGCGCAGCACCTCGGGCGGGAAGTCCTCGTGCAGCCTCCTGGCCGTTACGGGATCGAACAGTCGCGTGGGAACCGTCGCGCCCGCCGGCCAGTTGTCCGGTCCGGCCGCTCCGACTGCGGCATCCGGTCCGGTCCAGCGCGCGAGCGCTTCACGCATCGCAGCGTCGCCGAACGGCTTGGCCAGGTAGTCGTCCATGCCCGCGGCCAAGCAGTGCTCGCGGTCGCCCTCCATGACGTTGGCGGTGACAGCGATGATCGGGACGCGAGTGCTGCCGGCCTCGAGCGCGCGGATGCGCTGCGTCGCGCCGTACCCGTCGAGCTTCGGCATCTGGCAGTCCATGAAGATCGCCGCGTAGTCGCCGGCTCTCCACAGCTCGACCGCTTCGAGTCCGTCGCAGGCGATGTCGATGCTGTAGCCCATGCGCTCGAGCATCAGGCGCGCGACCAGCTGGTTGACCTGATTGTCCTCGACGACCAGCAGCCGGCCGATCGCCGAGCCCTCCTCGACAACGGTCGCGGCCGGCCGTTGCGCAGGCGGAGCGTCCGCGAGCGCGGCGGCGAGCGCAGAACCCAGGCGATCGTGACGCACCGGCTTGGTCACGTGCGTGTCGACCCCGGCCGCGCGCGCTGCGACCCGCTCGTTGCCCGAGCCGACCAGCATGACAAGCCGGATCTCCGAGCCCCAGGGCTCGGCGCGGATCCGGCTCGCGAGCGTCGGGCCGTCGATGCCCGGCATGTTGAAGTCGAGCAGCGCCAGATCGAAGGGCCGCCCCGCCTTGACTGCGGCGCGCAGCGCATCCAGCGCAGCAGCGCCGTTGCCGACGGTGGTGGCGACGACTCCGAGCGCGGTGAGCTGGCTGGCGAGGTCTGACCGGATCGTCTCGTTGTCGTCGACGACGAGCGCCGCGCGCCCGGACAGCACGCTGTGCTCGTACGGGCACGATCGGCTTGGAAGACGGAAGCAGGGGCAGGCTGAAGGCGAAGGTGCTGCCGCGGCCGAGCTCCGATTCGACGCTGATGCTTCCGCCCATCCGCTCGACGATCTGGCGCGAGATCGTCAGGCCGAGACCCGCCCCGCCGTACGTTCGGGTCGTCGAGCTGTCGGCCTGCGTGAAGGGCTCCCACAGTCGCTCCTTCTGGTCTCGGTCGATGCCGATCCCGGTGTCGGAGACCTCGAAGCGCACGAGCTCGTTCGGCTCCGCGTGGACCCGCAGCACCACCTCGCCTCCCGCGGTGAACTTGACGGCGTTCGCCAGCAGGTTGCCGAGCACCTGGCGCAGGCGCGCGGCGTCGCCGTGAAAGCCGGCCGCGATCGCCGGCTCGATCGAGGTCACCAGCTCGAGGCCCTTCGCGACAGCCGTCTCGGCGACCAGCGCGCAGGAGTCGTCGACGACCTCGCGCAGGTCGAAGTCGTGCGCGTCGAGCTCGAGCATGCCGGCCTCGATCTTCGAGAAGTCGAGCACGTCGGAGATCACGCTCAGCAGGTCGTTGCCCGCACGCTGGGCCATCTCTGCGTACTCGGTCTGCTCCTCGTCGAGGCCCGTCCTGAGCAGCAGCTCGGTCATGCCGATGACGCCGTTGAGCGGCGTGCGCAGCTCGTGGCTCATGTTGGCGACGAACTCGGACTTCAGCCGCGACGTCTCCACCGCATGCAGATGCGCCGTGTGCAGGGCGTCCGCCGCCAGCTTGCGCTCGGTGATGTCGGTCGAGACCGAGCAGACGCCGCTCGGCTGCCCGTCGGCATCGACGAGCGGGAACTTCAACGACAGCAGCGTGCGACGCTCGCCGTCGGCCAAGACGGCTTCCTCCTCGACCTCCAGCGACCGCCCGGAGGTCGTGACGAGCTCATCGCTCTCGCGCATCGCGGCAGCCAGCGCAGGCGGGATCACCTCCTCCATCGAGTGCCCGATGACGTCCGCCGAGAGCACTCCGAGCAGCGCCTCGAACGCGGGGTTGACCAGCACCAGTCGCCCGCCGGCGTCCTTCAGCGAGACGACCGCCGGCGTGTTCTCGAGGATCGTCCGCAGCCGTGCCTCGCTCAAGCTCACGCTTGCCTCGGCCCGCCTGCGGGCGAGCCAGTGGCCGACCTGCTCGGCGGCGGTGAGCAGTACGTCGAGCAGCTCTTCGTCCGGTGCCACCTGGCGCGAGTCGAAGAACTCCATCACGCCGCAGACGCCGTCGGCGTCGCGGATCGGGATGCCGACCGCAGCGGACAGCCCGACAGTCGCGGCGGCCTCTGTGCGCGTGAAGTAGCTGAACTCGCGCGATGTCGGGCACCGCGACCAGCTCGCCGAGCTCCCAGACCCGGCCAGGAAAGCCGACGCCGATGCCGAACGCGCGGTCGCGCGTCGCTGCCTCGAACGCATCGGCGTCGAAGCCCTCGCGGCGCCAGATCACCGTGCAGATCAGCCGCTGCGCATCGCGGTCGAGCGTCCAGAAGGCACCGACCGACCAGCCCAGCGGCTCTCCCAGACCGGCCAGTATGGCCGCCATCGCCGGCTCGGGCTGATCGCACTCGGCGAGTGCCCGGGTGACCTCGGCCTGGGCGCGTGCGCGCCGCTCCGCGCGATCCCTGGCCGACACGTCGCGGATGAAGAGGTTGAGGTTGTTGCGCGCGTCGTCGTCGTATGCCACGGCCAGCTCGACAGGGATCGAGCGGCCTTGCGGGCCGCTGCCCACGACATGCGCGTCCGGCTCCACGCTGGCGCAGTTGGCGCGCGTGAGCGGGGTGCTGACGCCGTTCTCCACGAGCGTGAGGGCGATCGTGTCGGCGATCGTGCGACCGCGCACCTCGTTCGCGCTCCAGCCGAAGAGCTGCTCGGCCGCCGGGTTGAAATCGCGAATCGTCTCGTCGGGACCGAGTGCGAGGAAGGCGTCCGGCGCCGTCTCGACGATCGACCGGGCGCGCGCTTCGGAGTGGCGCATGCTCGCCTCGGCGCTCGTGTGGCGGCGCAGGCTCAACACCAACAGCACGATCACGCCGATCAGCGCCAGCAGCAGCACGACGCCGGGGATCAACTGCGCCTTGTGCAGGCTCACTCCCGCCAGCGCGGTGGAGTCGTCGATCTCCGCGATGACGCCCCAGCCAGGGCCGGCGACCGGCGCGTACGCGCTGAGCACATCGCGGTCGCCGACCCGGCGCTCGCTCACGCCGCTGCGCCCCGCCAGCGCGGCGCGCACCAGTGGATCGTCACGCCGGGACGCGAGCCCAGCCGCGTCGGCATCCGCTCCCACGACCACCGCGCCGAGCTGATCGGTCACGGACAGGTCCACCGCCCCGCTCGCAAAGCGCTCGAATGCGCGTACGTCGTAGGTGGCGACGAGGACGCCAACGGGCCGGCCCGCCCGCAGCACGGTGACCGCGGCAGCCACCACCGTGTCGCCGGTCGCCGGATTCGTGTACGCCTCCGAGATGTAACCGGCGCCGTTCCGGGCCACGCCGCGGAGCACGTCGCTGTAGGAGAAGTCGTCGCCGACGCCACTCCCGGGTGCCGGCGCGATGCCGACCAGCCTGCCTTCAGGACTCAAGGCGAAAGCGGATTGAATCGAAGGCCGTGCCAGCTGCAGCTGGCGCAGGTGATCGCGCGCGCGCAGCCCGGCTCTGTCTCCGCGCGCAAGCGCATCGGCGAGCAGCGGCCGTTGCGCGTATGCGGTGACGAGCTCGCGCAGGCTCGTGAGCTCTTGGCCGATCGCTTCCGCCGACACGCGCGCCGACACGGCCGCGACGTCTTGCGCCTTCGCGCGCACCGCTTGCTCGGCGCGGCGCTCCACGGCCCAGACGAGCGCGGCGAGCAAGACGAGCGTGAACAACGAGGCGAGCGCGAGTGAGCGTCCGGGCGCGACCGAAGACGACCGGTGTTCGATCCGGCGGAGAAATGGAGGGATGGGGACTCGGGATTCGGTCACCGGCGTGTCAGATTCCATTCGGCTGTTCGCGGCTCGACTTGAGCGTCTGGCCGCTGCGCGGATCAATTGGCGAAATATCGTGCGAAAAGCCGGACGGATGTGCGAGTTTTCGCCCTATCCGCCGTGGGCATCCGGCGGCGCTCGAAGGGCGAGGAGAGCCAATGACAATGCACGTCACGAACGGCGACGCCACGGTTGCCCCATTGCGCGGCACGGGGCTCGCGCACACGATCCTGCCGTGGCGCGACGTGCTGCACGAGGGTCCGGTGCCCGACGTGCCCGATGACGAGCTGCGGCGGCATCCGGTCCGCGTTCCTTGCCGGCCGCGGCGCGAGCGACGTCGGCACGGCTGCCGAGTTCGAGCAGCGCGACCGTACGCTCGCCGCGCATCGCGACGGCGAGTTCGTCCTCTGGTTCGAGGCCGACCTCTACGACCAGCTGCAGATCGTCCAGATCCTGGCGATGCTGCGCGCGCTCGCGGTGCCGCCGGGCGCGATCACGCTGATCTGCATCGGCGAGCACGTCGGCAGCGCCCACTTCGGCGGCCTGGGCGAGCTCAGCTCCGAGCAGCTTCGCCGTCTGCCGGAGCACGCCGCGACGACGCTGACCAGCGCCGCGCTCGAACACGCCTCCGCGGCCTGGACCGCGCTGCGCGGCTCCGATCCCGGCGGCCTGAACACGATCGCGGCGACACGCTCGCGCGAGCTGCGGTTCCTCGCCGCGGCCTTCGAGCGGCTCAGCCGCGAGTACCCGTCTACGCGCGACGGGCTGTCGCTGACCGAGCGCCGGATCGTCGCCGCCGTCGCGGATGGGGCCCCGACGGCGGGCGCCGCCTTCGAGCGCACGGCATCCCGGGAGTCGCGACCGTTCCTGGGCGACACCTGGTGCTTCGACGCGATGAACCGGCTGCGCGAGGCGCCGGCACCGCTGCTCGAGACCGGTTCCGACCAGGGCCCGGTCGCGAGCCACACGCGCCTGCGACTGACCGCAGCCGGTAGCCGCGTGCTCGACGGGCACGAGGACCACGTCGCGCTCAACGGCGTCGACCGCTGGATCGGCGGCGTCCACCTGAGCGGGCGCACGGTGTCCTGGCGCTGGGACGAGGGCCGCGAGTCGATCATCGCCGCATGAGAGCTCGCCACCATGCAGCGGTGGCCCTAGATCCGCTCGACGACCTCGCCGGCGTGTACGCGCGCTTCGCCGCGCGCGAGGCGCGCGGTCGCTCGACGCTGTACGAAGAGCTGGCAGGCGGGATCGCCGGCGATCGCGAGATCCTGCGCCTGCTGGCCGCGCTGCCGGCGACCAAGCAGCAGCCCAACCTGCTGCTCGCCGCCGTGCGGCATGTGTGCGGGATGCCGGACGGGTGGGCGCAGTTCCGCGCCTGGCTGCTGGAGCGCCGCGACGAGATCCTCGCCGTCATCCGCGCGCGTCGCACGCAGACCAACGAGCCGGCGCGCTGCGCGACCCTCCTGCCGCTGCTCGCCACGCTCCCGCAGCCGCTTGCGCTGCTCGAGGTCGGCGCCGCCGCGGGTCTGTGCCTGCTGCCCGATCGCTACGCGTACGACTACAACGGCCATCACGTGCCGCCGGCGCAACAGTCCGGCGCCCCGGCGCCGACGTTCGCGTGTCGCGCGAGCGCCTCGACGCCGCTGCCCACGCGCGGCCCGGACGTCGTCTGGCGCGCCGGCCTGGACCTCGAGCCGATCGACGTCCGCGATCCCGAGCAGACCGTGTGGCTGGAGGCGCTCGTCTGGCCTGGCGAGGGCAACCGGCTCGCGCTCCTGCGCGCCGCGGTCGAGATCGCGCGCGAGGACCCGCCGCCGCTGGTGCGCGGCGACCTGCGCCACGACCTCGCCGCGCTCGCCGCCGGCGCGCCAGCCGACGCGACGCTCGTCATCTTCCACACCGCCGTGCTGGCCTATGTCCCGGATCCCGCCGACCGCGCGGCCTTCGCGCGCACGATCGGCGGCCTCGACGCGGTCTGGATCGCCAACGAGTCGCCGGGACTGCTGGAGGGAGCCGAACGCCCCGCCCATCCCTGGCCGGCCGGGTTCGATCCCTTCATGCTCTCACTCGACAAGCGGCCGATCGCGTGGACCGACCCCCACGGCGCGAGCATCGACTGGATCGCCGCCTAAGCCTCGCCGCGGCGCAGCGGCTCCGATCCCCTGTCAGAAAACGGCTAGCGGTAGCGGACGAGCAGGTCCGTGCGGCGGTTCAGCGCCCGGCCGGCCAAAGTCCGGTTCGCGGCTCGCGGGCGACGCTCACCGGCCGAGCGGACCGTGCGGCGCGCCTTGACGCCTTCGGAGCCCAACCCCGCGCAGAGCGCCTTGGCGCGCGCGCGACCGAGCCGCTTGTTGTAGGTGGCAGGCCCGACCGAGTCGGTGTGACCGGTGCAGCGCATCCGCTTGGCGCCGGCGAGCTGGCCGGAGAGCGTCCGAACGAACCGCTTCCCGTAGCCGTTGAGCTTCGCGGCGCCAAACGCGAACATGCCGTCCGAGGGGATGGCCGCCGCCGTCAGCGGCAACACCCGCGACGAGCTGTTGGCTGTCAGCGTCTTGCCGGCGGAGCTCGTCGCCGTGCTCCGGAAGCGCAGCTTGACGCCGCCGACGCGACGCACGAGCTTCATGCCGCGCGCATCCAGCTTCACCGGGACGCTGCCGAGCTGGCCGCCTTCGTACGTTGCGCTGCCGGTACCGACGCGGGTCTTGCCCGCGTACGCCTGCACGGTGCACGAGGCGAGTTGGCCGGCGTCGATGCGGCAGCCGACCGGCACCCGCTTATTGCTGACGGTGCCCTGCTTGGCGACGACCAGGTCCAGGTCGCCGGCGTCCGGCTCCGCTTCGGTCTCCTCCTGGATGGTGAATGTCTGGCTCGCGCTCGGGCCGGTGTTCCCGGCGCTGTCAGTCTGGCGCACCTGGAAGGTGTGCTCGCCGAGAGCCAGGTCCGTGTACGTCTTCGGGCTGGTGCAGAGCTCGGACGCGCCACCGTCCAGGCCGCACTCGAACGTCGCTCCGGCCTCGCCAGAGAACTCGAGCCGAGCGGTCGTGTCCGTCACAGTGCCCTGGGGGCCACCGGTGATGGCCGGAGCCGCCGGAGGGGTCGTGTCGACCGCGATCCCGGTCAGCGGCACGCTCAGGCGCGCCGAGCCGGTGACGTCGATGTGCAGGGCGCCGGACCGGGCACCGAGCGCGGCGCTTTCCGCCCCAGGCTGGAAGATCACGACGATGGTGCATGACGTCCCCGCTGCGAGCGGCGCGGTGCCACAGCCGGTGGCGCTGAACGAAGCGCCGGCGGTGGTGAAGGACACCGCCTGGGGCGTGGTGCTGATGTTGCTCACCGTGAAGGTGTGCGAGCTCTGACCGCTGACTGACGTGGCGCCGAAGTCGTAGGAGGCAGCATCCACAGTGACGGGCTGCGTGGTGATGCTCACCGAGGGCGCCCCGAAGTTCAGCCCGTAGGTGGTACCCGTCGCCGCGACCACGGCATAGCTCGAGCCACCGCCGCCGGCAGCGAAGCTGCCGCCACCGCCACCGCCGTAGTACCCGCCACCGCCGGCGCCGCCACCGTAGTAGGGCGGGTAGAAGAACAGGCCGGCATTGCCGCCCTGACCGAGCGTGCCGGCGGCGCCGGTACCACCGGCGCCGGACGAGCCTCCGGCGCCGCCGGCTGACTGAGTGCCACCGCCACCGCCGCTTCCGTAGCTGTTGTTGCCGCCGCCCGCCGCACCGTTGGGCGCGCCGCCGTTGCCGCCGTATGCCGTCGTGTCGTAGCCGGAGCCACCACCGCCGCCGCCGCCCGCGACCACTAGCCGGCTGGCGAGGTTGCCGGCCGCTGTCCGGACGTCCGAGGCGCCGCCGCCAGATGCGCCGCCGGTGTACCCGGAGGCGCTGCCGCCGCCGTTGAAGCCGCCGCCTGCGCTGGCGCCGCCGGCGCCGTTACCGCCGACATACACGTACAGCGTCGAACCGGGCGTGACCGCCAACTTGGAGCTCACGGTCGCGCCGCGCGCACCGCTGTAGAAGCCGTTGCCGCCGGCGGCACCTGCAGCGGTGATCGACACAGAACGGACGTGCTCGGGCACCAGGTAGGTCTGCACGATGCCGGTGTAGCCGAACGTGGTCGAAGCCGCGAGCGCATCACCAGCCACGGCAGCAGAGACTGCGAAACCTAGGCTCGCCACGAGGGCGACAAGACGGTGGGTCCGCATAAGAGCGATAGCCCCTTCCCTGGGGGTCGTGGTGGAATTGCCAGCTCACGACATAGGGGCAGCGTGAACGTTCCCGGTCGCCATGCTCGTGACGGCTCCGTTGGACAGGTATCGTCTGCAGTGCTCGACTTCATGAATCCGGCCGGCGAAGGCCGCCGGCACGGACAACCACGGCCGAGGGCGAACTCGCGCGTTCGCATGGGCGCCACCGCTCCTTACGGCGCCAACGTGGAGCATCTTCGGCTCGTCCAGCGCACCCCGCCGTCGCGGCGACGGCGCGTCGCATCGCCGGGCCAGACACGCTCGAGCGGCGCACCGTGCCGTGGCACTGGGACGAGGGCACCGAGTCGATCACCGCTGCATGAGACCGGCGCTGCGCTACACCTCGCCGCGGCGCTGCGGCGCCGATCCCCCCTGATCGTCGCGCAGCGCCCGCTCGACGTCGCGCTCGTCCTGCATGGCGTGCTCGGTGGCGGCAGCGAGCAGCTCCACCTGGTGGTCGAGCACGGCAACGCGGCCGGCGGGCGCGATCGACCGCAGGTCCGTGAGTGCGGCCTTCAGCCGGCGCGACACCTGGGGCGACCCGGCACCGGCCATGCGGATCTCGTCGAAGGCGAGATGGACGTAGTCCTCCCAGCTCATCGACCGCACGTTCAGCCGCGGAGTTCCCGCGGAGTCGCGGTGCACCCCGTCCGGGAACGGCCGTCGCACGAGCTGCCTGAGGATGTCGTGCAGCCGGTCGATCGCTTGCACGGCTGTGGTGGGATCGAGGAAAGGAGAGTCCGAGAGCGAGCGCTCAGCGACATCGACAAGGAGCCGGACGCCGTACGCGACGTCCTGGTCGAGCGTCGGCTCCAGCTTCATGATCAGGGCCCCGTACAGCCGTTCCTCGTCCAGGCCGGCCGCCTTCCCCCGTACGCGGAACAACGGCGCGCCGGCGGGCACGAACTCGCCGAGCGCGGGAACCAGCTCGAGCTCGCACTCCACCCGCTCCGCCTCGTCGACGAGCTGCTCATAGCCGATCCCGATCACCACGCCAGGATCCCTGGACCTGACGACCGCAGGCTCGCCGGGCTCGGTCTCGATGTCCGGTCCCTCGTCCGGATAGATGCGGTCGACGAGCCCGCGGGTCTCGTCGCCGACGATCTCGATCAGGGCAGAGACCCGGAGCGCCTGCCCGATGTGGTGCACGTACATGACCAGGACGGCGATGCTGACGAGCACGAGCACGAACGCCGTGACGACCGAGATGCCCGGCACGTTGCCGGTCCCGTCACCCTTGTTGGTCACGTCCCGAAGGACGAGCATCGCGTGTACGAAAGTCGCGACGAACAGCCCGATCGCAAGCTGGCTCGGCTTGTCGCGGAGGATCCGCTGCACGATCCGGGGCGAGAACTGGCCCATCGCGAGCTGTACCACGACCATCGTGATCGTGAGCACCAGCGCCGTCAGACTCACCATCGAGGCAGCGACGGTCGACAGGATCGCATTCGCCGCGTCGGGGTCGCCGACGAAGCTCCGCGGGATCGCGTCGTAGTCGAAGCGGCGATCGAGCGCGAGCGTCGCAGTTGAGAGCAGCCCGCCCGCGAGCACGCACATCACGGGTACGAACCAGAGACTCGACTGGATGTGGATGAGCAGTTTCGAGCGCTTCATGCGAGCCCCCAGAGCACTCGCCGCTGCCGTTCCGGCCGTGGCGTCCGTGGCCGGCGGACTGTTTGCCGATGGCCGGTGAGTGGAGACGGTGGGAATTGAACCCACGTCCGCAATCGCGTGAAAGGTGGCGTCTACGAGTATGTCCGGCGCTCTGGATCTCGCCCTTCGCTCGCCACGCCGGCGGGGTTGAGAAGGGCCAGCCTGATCAAGTGTCCCCCCGGGCGGCTCAGGCAGGCGTTCCGGGGGCATTGGCCTGCTTGTTGACTCGACCTGATCCCGTCACAGGCTCCGGGGGCCAAGGCTCGTGACTAGTTTTTGCTAGGCAGCGAGCGAGAAGTCGTGAGACTTCGCACTTGTGTTTTTGCCGGGGTTTTACGAGGCCTCCGACACCTCGACTCGCAACCACCCCCACGAAGCGACCACGTCGAAGCCTGTCGTCCCCGGGGATCTGATGCACTCCCATTGTAGGCGATCAGCAAGCAAGGGAGAACTGGATGCGCAGCTTCGATGTCGTGGTGATCGGCGCCGGGCCCGGTGGCGAGGTGGCTGCGGGCCGGCTGGCCGACGCCGGCCTGGAGGTGGCGATCGTCGAGGACCGCAAGGTCGGCGGCGAATGCTCCTTCTGGGCCTGCATGCCGTCGAAGGCGCTGCTGCGTCCGGCGGAGGCGCTCGCGGAGGCGCGCCGCATACCGGGCGCGGCCGAGGCGATCGACGGCGAGCTCGACGTCGGCGCGGTGCTCGAGCGCCGCGACGAGATCATCCACGACCTCGACGACAGCTCGCAGCTGCCCTGGCTCGAAGAGCGCGGCATCGCACTGTTCCGTGCCTGGGGCCGGCTGGACGGCGAGAAGCGCGTCGTCGCCGGCGACGAGACGATCGAGGTGCGCCGCGCCGTCTTCCTCGCCGGTGGCACCACGCCGGCGATGCCGCCGATCGACGGATTGGCGGATGCCGAGCCCTGGACGAACCGCGACTCGACCACGGCGAAGGCGATCCCCGCCAGTCTGATCGTGCTGGGCGGCGGCGTCGTCGGCGTCGAGATGAGCCAGGCCTACAGCTCGCTCGGCGCCGAGGTCACGCTGATCGAGGGCGGCCGGCGACTGCTCCCGCGCGAGGAGGAGTTCGCCTGCGAGGAGGTGACCGAGGCGCTGGAGGAGATGGGCGTCGACATCCGCACCGGTCGGACCGCGACCGCCGTGAGGCGCGCGGACGGTGAGGTCTCCGTCACGCTCGACGACGGCACGACCGTCACCGGCGACGAGCTGCTGGTAGCGGTCGGACGCAAGCCGCAGGTCGAGGGCCTCGGGCTGGAGAGCGTCGGGATCGAGCCCGACGGCTACGTCGAGGTCGACGAGCACGCGCGCGTCGCGGGCCGCGACTGGCTCTACGTGATCGGCGACCTCAACGGCCGCGCGGCGTTCACCCACATGGCCAAGTACCAGGCGGCGCTCGCAGCCGACCACGTGCTCGGCAAGGACAGCGCGGCGCAGCACGGCGCCGACGGCCCGCTCGCCCCGCGCGTGATCTTCACCGAGCCGCAGGTGGCGGCGGTCGGCCACACGACCAAGACGGCGGAGGAAGCCGGCCTGAGCCCGCGCGTGGTCGACATCCCGACGTCCGGCAACGCCGGCGGCTCCTACTACGGGCGCGGCGCGCGCGGCACGAGCCGCTTCCTCGTCGACGAGCAACGCGGCGTGCTCGTCGGCGCGACGATCACCGGGTCCGAGGTCGCCGACTTCCTCCATGCGGCAACGATCGCGATCGTCGGCGAGGTCCCCGTCGCGCGCCTGCGCCACGCGGTCCCCGCGTTCCCGACGCGGTCGGAGATCTGGCTCAAGCTGGTCGAGGAGCTCGGCTTGTGAGCACCAGTGCGCTGACCAGCGCCCCGGCCAGCGCGATCACCGCTCCGAGCGCGAAGGCGCGCTGGAAGCCCTCGGTCAGCGCCTCGAGCTTCGACACGTCGCCCGCCAGGTCCGCGCTGTGCTGCGTGGCGACGGTCGCCAGCAGCGCGAGGCCGACCGAGCCGCCCATCTGCCGGGACGTGTTCACCAGCCCGGACGCTAGCCCTGCCTCGGTGCGGTGCACACCCGCGGTCGCGGCGATCGTGACCGGGACGAACGAGAAGCCGATCCCGGCCGAGCAGAGCAATGCCGGCACCAGCACGTCGGACGCGTAGCCGCCGTCGACGGCGACACGCGTGAACAGCAGCATGCCGGCGGCGATCAGCGCCATTCCCGCCGCGAGGACAGGACCCGCCCCATGGCGTCCGGTCAGCCGCGTCGCGGTCCGCGTGCAGGCGGCGATCGTGAGCGGCATCGGCAGGAATGCGAGACCTGCCTCGAGCGGCGAGTAGCCGAGCACCTGCTGGAGGTAGAGCGAGACGAAGTACCACATCGCGAAGACCGAGCCGCCGAGGCAGAACACGACGACGTTCGCGGCCGACAGCGCGCGCGACGCGAAGATCCGCAGCGGCACGAGCGGCCGCGTCGCCAGCCGCCCCTCGACGACCAGGAAGAGCGCCAGCAGCGCGAACCCGACGGCCAGCGTGAGCAGCGTGCGCGCAGAGCCCCAGCCGTGCGTCGCCGGACTCGACGATCCCGTAGGTCAGCACGACCAGCCCGATCGTCACGCTCAGCGCCCCGGCCAGGTCGAAGTGGCGCGTGGCGCCTGCGGGTCGGGTGGCGCGCACGACCTTCAGCGCCGCGAGGCGCCCAGCAGCCCGATCGGGACGTTGATGATCAGGATCCAGCGCCAGCTCAGGGTCTCGGTCAGCAGGCCTCCCAGCAGCGCGCCGGAAGCGCCGCCGATCGCGCCCATCGCTCCCCAGAGCCCGAGTGCGCGATTGCGCTCGGGACCCTCGGGAAAGCTCGTCGTCAGGATCGAGAGCGTGGCCGGCGCGACGATCGCGCCGCCGAGCCCCTGCGCCGCACGGGCGGCGACGAGCGTCAGCTCACCCTGCGCGAGCCCGCCCGCCAGCGAGGCCAGCGCGAACAGCGCCAGACCGCCGGCGAAGACCTCGCGCCGGCCCAGCAGGTCGGCGGCACGCCCGCCCAGCAGCAGGAAACCGGCGAACGCGAGCGTGTAGGCGTTCACGACCCAGGCGAGGCTGGCGGGAGTGAAGCCGAGGTCCGCCGCGATCGACGGCAGCGCGACGTTCACGATCGAGA
Organism: uncultured Solirubrobacteraceae bacterium; assembly: GCA_963721315.1. Taxonomy (GTDB): domain Bacteria; phylum Actinomycetota; class Thermoleophilia; order Solirubrobacterales; family Solirubrobacteraceae; genus DASQMT01. The sequence goes on along the minus strand of CAVRIU010000010.1, from coordinate 40,824 downwards.
CGTCGAGAATGACCATGAACTGCGCCAGGCAGCAGAGGATCAGCGTCAGGGAGCGGCGGCGTGCGTCGGTCACCGGACGGATTAAACGAAACGACGCGGTGGACAGCCGCTTGAGGAGCCCTCCGGTCCAGCGCTGTGAAGCGCCAGGACCTTCTCGGCGGCGGGCCTCGCACCTCAGTGGCCTCGCTCTTTGCGGCGTGTCCTCCGCGTCGTCTGGAAACCTAGATGGACCCGACCACTTCTTGCAAGAGTCGGGGTGACCAAATTCACGCTATCTGCGTGAAAATCAGACGTCGCTGAACGTGCGCTCGACGTGCGTCAGGTCCATCCCGATCGCAAGCGCGACAATCAGTCCGACGTATACCCCGGCCACCATGAGCCGGTGCACCGGCTTGACCCGGTAGTAGTCGGCATTGCCCTCTTCGCCCTTCTTGCGCTGCTTCCAGCGGCGGTACGTCTCGTAGCCGCCGAGCAGCGCGATCAGGATCAGGATCGGGTTCGGCCAGAGGAAGACGAGCACCACGATCGCGCCGAAGCCGACGAACCACATCCACGGCGCCATCGCCGCCATCGCGCGGCCACCGTCGAGCGGCACGACGGGCAGCAGGTTGAAGAGGTTGAGGAAGAAGCCGGTGAAGGCGAGCGCGTACCAGAAGTCATCGCCCGTGGATGCCGCGATCGGCAACAGCGCGGCGGTCGCGAGCGAGCCGAGGATCGGGCCGGCGAGGCCGACGCGCGCCTCGGCCAGAGCGCTGCCGCCGAGCGAGCGCGTGCCGACGGCGGCGCCGAGGAACGGGATGAAGACCATCCCGGAGGGCCTCACGCCCTCGCGGCGCAGCTGGATGTAGTGACCGATCTCGTGCAGGAACAGCAGCGCCACGAACCCGACGGCGAACTTCCAGCCCCAGATCAGCGCGTAGGCGCCGACCGAGACGAGCATCGACGCCGATGTCGTCAGCAGCTTGGCCTTCGGCAGCAGCAGCAGCAGTGCCTTGCCCCACTTCAGCAACGCGAGGATGCCGAAGAAGATCGGCGTCCCGAAGCGCTTGAGCCACGAGCGCTGAGGGGGCGGCGCGGGCGCCGGCGCCGGCTCGTAGGCCGTCGGGGGGAGCCACTGTGGCTGGGTGCGGTCGATCGACATGCTGCCGCCCAGTCTGGCAGCGGCAGTTAACGGGCTCCTTTTCGCGGTGGATGCGAGAACGCCACGTCTCAGACGCTTGAACGGTCGGGCGGCCTCCGCATAGATTCCCGCTCAGACGCGGAGGACGAGTCGCAAAGAGCGAGGCCATTGAGGTGAGAGGCCCGCCGCCCAGAGGGTCAGGTGCTTGCACTTGACCGGAGGGCTCCTCGAGCGACTCTCCCCCGCGTCGTCTTCGTTCTGGTCCGGCGAACGTCAACGGCGGCATTGATGGGATGGGTGCCGACGCCGGCGTTCGCGCTGTTGCGACTTGACGGCGCATAGCGACGCTAAGTCGCAACGCAGGCGGTTCGTGACGCCGTGCGCGCGGTCTCTGACGAGTTGACGCCGCCCTAGTGACGTCAACTCGTCACACAGGCTCGCGAATCGCCGCCGCGGCCGAACTCGCTCCCTGTTAGTGCGCAGTTCACGTTGCGCGCAGCCGCGCCCTCAGCGCCCGCGGATCGCCCGGTCCATCTCGCGCTTCATCTCGCGCTCCTTGATCGTCTGGCGCTTGTCGCCGACGTCCTTGCCGCGCGCGAGCGCGATCTCCACCTTGGCGCGCGAGCCCTTGAAGTAGAGCCGCGTCGGCACGATCGTGAGGCCCTTCTCGCGCGTCTTGCCGTGCAGGCGATCGATCTCGCGCCGGTGCATCAGCAGCTTGCGCGGGCGCTCCGGCTCGTGGTTGTCGCGCGTTGCCGGCTCGTACGGCGCGATGTGGACGTTGTGCAGCCAGACCTCGCCGCCCTGCACCTGCGCGTAGCCGTCCTTGAGCTGCGCCTTGCCGCCACGCAGCGACTTCACCTCGGTGCCGGTGAGCACGAGGCCGCACTCCCAGCGCTCGAGCAGGTGGTAGCGGTAGGACGCCTGCTTGTTGGTCGCGATATCGGCCATGGCAGGCTCACAACTCTACGGGGGAGAGATCGGCGCGCCCGCGCGGTGCGTCGACGCGCTCGACCTGCACCGTCACCGGGTCGCCGAGCCGGATCGCCTTGCCCGACTCCGCGCCGACCAGCATCACGCCGAGCGGGTCGAGGTCCCACCAGTCGCCGCCCAGCCGGCGCACCGGCAGCAGTCCCTCGTGCCCTTCGCCGAACGCGACGAACGCGCCCGCGCCGATCAGCCCGATCACCTCGCCGGGCCACTCGCTGTCCCAGCCTTGCCTGAACAGCTCTGACTCGAGCAGGAAGCAGCGCGCCACGTCGTCGGCGCTGCGCTCGATCGCCGCGGCGTCGCGCTCGCGCAGCGAGCACCACTCGCCCAGCTCCTCCATCGCGGACGCGGCGGGCGGGTCCTCGCCGGCGCCGATCGCCGCCAGCAGCGCGCGGTGGCAGACAAGGTCCGGGTAGCGCCTGATCGGCGAGGTGAAGTGGCAGTAGCGCGGCGACTGGAGCCCGTGGTGACCGATGTTGCTCGCCGAATAGCGCGCCTGCTTGAGCGAGCGCAGCACGAGCGAGGTGAGCGCCGCGCGGCCGCGGCCGGTGCGGCGCACGTGGGCGTCGACCAGCCGCGAGATGTCGCCGACGAGCGCGCCCGCCTGCTGCGGCGTCATCGGATCCGGCAGCGGCGGCGTCGGCACGTCGAGCGCCGCGAGCTGCGCGACCAGGTGCTCGACGCGCGCCGGGTCGGGCCTCTCGTGCACGCGATAGAGCGCCGGCAGCTTGCGCGACTCCAGCAGCCCGGCGACCGCCTCGTTGGCCGCGATCATCAGGTGCTCGATCAGCGTGTGCGATTCGGTTTGCTTGCTGCCGGCGAGCCCGGTCACATGACCCTCGTGCGAGAAGTCGAACTCGGGCTCGACCGACGTGACCGCGAGCGCCCCGCGGGCGACGCGCGCGGCATCCAGCGCCGCGGCGGCCGCCCGCGCCGCCTCCAGCGGCGCCGCCCACGGCTCCTCGGCCCGCTCCGCCCCGGCGAAGATCCGATCCACGCGCGGGTAGTCCAGGCGTGCATCGGAGCGGATCAGCGAGCGGTGGAACGCGGTGCGTACGACGTCGGCGCCGTCGAGGTCGAGCTCGACGGTGACGGCGAGCCGGTCCTGGTGCGGCACGAGCGAGCAGGCGTCGTTCGACAGCGCCTCCGGCAGCATCGGCTCGACCTTGCCCGGGACATAGACGCTGGTCGCGCGCCGCTGGGCCTCGCGGTCGACCGCCGAGCCGGGCGCCACATGCGCGGCGACGTCGGCGATGTGGACCCAGACCCGCACGACGTCGCCGGCAAGCCGCTCGGCGCTGATCGCGTCGTCGAAGTCGCGCGCGGTCGGCGGGTCGATCGTGAAGGTCGGGAGGTCGCGCAGGTCCTTGCGCGGCACGTCGCGGGCCACGCTCTCGGCCGCCGCGCGCGCCTCGCGCTCGACCACGCGGATCGAAGCGGCGGCGCAGTCCGCGATCGAGCATCAGCGCCTCGAGCACGTCGCGCGCGACGTCCGGACGGCCGAGCCGCGCCAGCACGCGGCCGTGCCCCGCGCGCGGGCCGTCGGGCGCGATCAGCACGAGATCACCCGGGCCGGCCTGCCTGTGCTTGCTTGTGCTTGCCGACGGAGTCGGCTCAGTGCCTGTGCTTGCGGTCCGCTGAGTGCCGACCGAGTCGGCTGATTGCCGGCCCGTGCTTGCCTGCTTCGGACGCTCGACGTTGATGCGCCGCCCGCGCGCGAAGAACGGCTCGGCGGTCAGAAAGCGCCCGCGCCGCTCCAGCACTGCGACGACGGGAGCGGCGCCGGCGCCGCGTGGGCGCTGCGTCACGCGGCCTCGCGCGCGACCGTCCGGACGGCGACCTCGAGCGCCTCGTCGCGGTCCTTGGTCGCGCTGTCGTCGCGCGCCTCGATCTCCGGCTCGATGCCGGCGCCCTTCCTCACGCCGCCACCACCGAGGTTGCGGCCGTCGGGCGTGAAGTACTCGCCGACCGTGATGTCGAGCGCGCCGCCGTTGGAGAGCCGGCGCACCTCCTGGAAGACGCCCTTGCCGAACGTGCGCGTGCCGACCACGGCGGCGCGCTCGCGGTCCTGCAGCGCACCGGCGACGATCTCCGACGCCGACGCCGATTGCTTGTTGACGAGCACGACGACGGGGACGTCGGCGTCGATCGGGTTGCCGGTCGCCTCGAACACGCGACGCGGGCGGGTCCGACCCTTCGTGGAGACGATCGTGCCGTCGCCGACGAAGATGCTCGAGACGAGGACCGCCTCGTTGAGCAGCCCGCCGCCGTTGTCGCGCAGGTCCAGCACGACCCCCTCGGCGCCCTTCTCGAGCAGCTCATCGATCGCCTTGCGCACTTCGCCGTGCGCCCCGGAGGTGAAGCCCGAAAGTCGCACGTGCGCGATCTCGGTGCCGCCCGCGCGGCGCAGCTCGGACTTGACGACCGGCACGTCGACGCGCGCGCGGCGCAGCTTCAGCGTGCGCGGCTCGTCCTTGCCCGTGACGACCGCCAGTGACACCATCGTGCCCGCCGGGCCCTTGATCAGCGTCGTCGCCTGGTCGCTGGTCTTGCCGGCGAGCGACTCGCCGTCGACGGCGGTGATCACGTCACGGGCACGAATCCCGGCGCGCCGCGCCGGCGAGCCCTCGAACACGGTCACGACGCGCAGCCCGCGCTCGACCTCGGCGACCGTCAGGCCGACGCCCTCGAACTCCCCCTGCGTGGCCTCCTCGAACTCCTTGTAGGTCTTCGGGTCGAAGTAGGCCGAGAAGCGGTCGTCGAGCGACTTGATGCCCGCGGTCAGGCCCTCGTCGAGCAGCTTTTCCTTGTCGACCGGCCGGTAGTAGTTGTCGGCGATCGCGTCGAGCGCCTCGTCGTAGAGCCGGCCCTGCGAGTCGCCCACGAGCGGCTCGCGCGCGAAGCCGGGCAGGTTCGACGGGATGCCCGCCGAGCCAGATGCCGACGATCAGGAGGACCGGCAGGAGCAGGACGAGCAGCGGTGTGAGCGAACGGCGGCGGCGCACGAAGGACACCGTAGCCAGCGGCGCTAAATGCCTGCTCTAGACGCGCAGGAAGCGGCGCAGCGACAGGCCGGAGCCCAGCGCGGAGACGCCGACGGCGGCGCCGAGCAGCACGCCGACCAGCAGCCCGAAGTTCATCGTGTCGGGCGCCGCGATCAGCGCGAAGTCCTTCGCCAGCGGATCGACCAGCGAGACCTTGACGACGCCCAGCAGCACGATCGCCGCGATCCCGCCCATCGCGCCGACGAGCACGCCCTCGATCACGAACGGCCAGCGGATGAACCAGTCGGTCGCGCCGACCAGCTTCATCACCTCGACCTCGCGCCGGCGCGCGTACATCGAGAGCCGGATCGTGTTGGCGACCAGCAGCAGCGACGCGAGCGCGAGCAGGCCCGCCAGCAGTCCCATCGTCAGCTTCACCACGCGCGTGGCGGAGAGGATCTTGTCCGTGTTCTCCTTGCGGTCCTGGACCTCGTCGATCGAGCTGTCGATCACGGTGCGCTCGCCCGAGGGCGAGACCGGCGCGAGCGCGTCGCGCACCTGCTTGATGTCCTCCGGGCTCTCCGGCGTGACCCGCAGCAGGTCGGGCAGCGGGTTGGTGCCGAGCAGGTCGTAGTAGTCGCCGCGGCCGGCCTCGCGCTCGGCGCGGATCGCCTCCTGCTTGGAGACGAACTCGACCTTGCCGACACCGGGCGTCTCGTCCTCGACGATGCGCCGCACGCGGCTGATGTCGGCTGCGCTCGCGTCGCTGACGAGATAGACGTCGACCAGCACCTTGGCGCGGATCTCGTTGGCCGCGCCGGTCGTGGCCTGCACGACGGGGATGAAGACGCCGAGCACCAGCACCGTCACCAGCACCGTGGCGACCGCCGCGAACGACGGCACGGCGTTGCGCCGCAGAGCGCGCAGCGCCTCGCGCAGGAAGAAGCCGAACCTCACTCGAGCCCCTGGCGCCAGAGCGCGCCGAACTCGCGCGTGTCCTCGGCCGCGCTGTAGCCGCCGATGCGCTCGTCGCGCACGACGCGGCCCTCGGAGACCTCGATCACGCGCCGGCGCATGCGGTCGACCATCGCCTTGTCGTGCGTCGCGACCACGACCGTCGTGCCGGTGCGGTTGATCCGGTAGAGCAGCTGCATGATCCCGACCGACGTCTCGGGATCGAGGTTGCCGGTCGGCTCGTCGGCCAGCAGCAGCGGCGGGTGGTTGACGAACGCGCGCGCGACCGAGACGCGCTGCTGCTCGCCGCCCGAGAGCTGGTCGGGATAGTTGTGCAGCTTGGTCGAGAGGCCCGTCAGGCGCAGGATGTCGGGCACCTTCTCGCGCACCTCGCGGCGCTTGCCGCCCGTCACCTGCAGCGCGTAGGCGACGTTGTCGTAGACCGTCCGGTTGGGCAGCAGCTTGAAGTCCTGGAAGACGACGCCGAGGTTGCGGCGGTAGTAGGGGATCTTCTTGCGCGTGATCTCCGACAGGTCGCGCCCGGCGACCGCGATCGAGCCGTAGGTCGGCTCGATCTCCTTGATCAGCAGGCGCATGATCGTCGACTTGCCCGAGCCGGTCGCACCGACCAGGAAGACGAACTCGCCGGGATGGATCGCGAACGTCGCGTCCTCGAGCCCGATGTCGCCGCTGGGGTACTTCTTCGAGACCGAGCGCAGGTCGACGACCGCGCCCGGCGACCGGGTCGCCGACGACGCGCGGGCGCGGCGCGGCGGCCTCCGCACGGCGTCTGATGTGGCGTTCGGTGGCAGCCATCCGAGCTCAGCAGGGTACTTCGCGCCGCCCGCCGGCTCCCCTCCCTGCAACGAACCGCCCACCGCTAGGCTGCTCGCCCATGGCCAAGATCCACTCCTCCACCCTGCCCAACGGGCTGCCGCTGTACCGGGTCGACCTGCCCGGCACGCGCGCCGTCACGGTGCTCGTCGCGTTCGAGGCCGGCGCGCGCACCGAGCGGCCCGAGGAGAACGGCATGGCCCACTTCCTCGAGCACCTCGTGTTCAAGGGCGGCGAGAAGTACGACGACTACCGCAAGGTCAACGAGACGGCCGAGCGGATGGGCGCGATGCTCAACGCGTACACGTCGCACGATCTCGTCGCGTTCCACATCACCTGTCGCGCCGAGGTCGTCGGCGACGCGATCGACCTGCTGACGGACTTCGTCGGGCGGCCCAAGCTCGACGACGACGAGCTCGACCGCGAGCGCGGCGTCGTGATCCAGGAGATCGCGCGCGCCAACGACCAGCCGTCGGTCGTGGCCGAGCACCTGATCGACCGGGCCGCCTTCGGCGAGCACCCGCTCGGGCGGCCCGTGCTCGGTCCCGAGCAGCACCTGCGCGAGTTCAGCCGCGAGGCGATCGTGGAGTTCCGGCGGCGCCAGTGGGCGGGATCGCGTGGCGGCGCCTTCCTCGTCGGCAACCTCGCCGACGTGCCGGACAACCAGGAGCTGGCCGAGACCTTCGGGCGCTTCCCGTCGATCAAGTCCGACGGCGGCTTCGAGGCCGCGCCGGGCTTCGAGCCGAACACGCTGGTCGAGCAGCGCGACTCCAACCAGTCGCACCTGCGCATCTCCTACCGGCCCGCGATCGACCCGCGCGACCAGCGCGAGCGCGCCGCGCTCGCGGTCTACGGCACGCTGCTGGGCGGCTCGATGGGCTCGCGGCTGTTCGACGAGATCCGCGAGCAGCGCGGCCTCGCCTACTCCGTCTACTCGGTCGACCACTCGTTCGCCGACGTCCCGATCCTGCAGCTCTCGGCCGGATTGGAGTCGGGCAAGTGCGGCGAGGCCTACTCGCGCATGCGCGCGATCGTCGACGAGTTGCGCACCGACGGCCCGCGCGAGGAGGAGGTCGAACGCGCCCGCGCCTATGCCGCCGGCCGCCGCGTGCTCGCGTTCGAGAACACCAACGCGGTCGCGCGCCACGCCGCGACCCAGACCGTCGTCTACGGCCAGGAGGTCGACCCCGACGCCGCGATCGCGGTGCTCGACGACGTCACGTTCGACCAGGTTGCCGAGGTCGCGCGCGGGATCTCCGAGCAGGCGTCGGTCGCCTGCGTGGGCCCGCACGAGGTGTCCGAGTTCAGCTGAGGTTGCGATGGCGTGAACATCGGTGCAGGGCGTTTGCGCCCCGCCCACCGTGTGCGCCATGATCCGTCACGAGTGACGGAGGGAGAGCTCAACCGGCGCGAGCTCGAGCGCTACGTGCAGCGCGTCACGGACCGCTGGCCCGCGCAGCGGGCGCTGCTCGGCGGCGCGCGCGTGGCGGATCTGCGAGGCGCGCCAGCCCAGCGCGAGCGCGGGCCCGAGTACGTCGTCGTGATCGTCTCGGAGTACTTCGACGGCGTGCCCTGGCTGGAGCGCGTCTACCAGACCGGCTCGCTCTGGGACGCCTACGAGATGGGCGCCCCGGCCGACGTGCACTGCTACACGCCGGCGGAGTTCGAGCGCCGGCGCGAGGCGCTGCCCGCCGTGCGCTACGCGGCCGAGCACGGGCTCGAGCTGCTGCCGGAACCCGCCTGAGCCCTCCCCGCTTCTCATGACATGGCTTGCGGCGGCCGATGCCGTGAGTGAACTCACGGAGGAGCACGCATGTCCCGTATTTTTCGCGCGAGCGCCCTGCTCGCGTTCGTTCTGCTGAGTGCGCTGTCGATCGGAGGGCCGGCCGCAGCCGTTCAGCAACCGCCCAAGGCCGGCAAGGCGATACCCAAGGCCTGGGCCGAGCACAACAGGGCCAAGGGCGGCGCGAAAGGCGATCCCGATCGCGACGGCTTGACGAACTGGGGCGAATTCCGCTCGCACACCAAGCCGCGCAGGGCCGACACCAACCGCGACGGCCTGCGCGACGGCAAGGAGGACTACGACGGCGACGGCGTACGCAACCGCGCCGAGGTCGCAGCAGGCAGCGACCCGGGCGTCAAGGACGCCGGCCGCTTCGGCGACGACGAGGAGCGGGTGTGCGCTACTCCCGAGCCGACCGACGAGGACGAGGACAATTACGAGGACGACGAGTACGAGGACGACGAGTACGACGACGAGGACGAGGACGAGCCCGAGGACGACGACGAGTAGCAGCTCGGCCGGCCGCCGGGCAGGCGGGGTGGGGCGTGCCCCACCCGCTGCCACGAGGCTTCCGCCTGGGAGCGGCGCGGGGCGGCGCGTACCTTCCCTGTATGCCGGTGGTCCTCTCCCGCTCCCTGCTCGCCCGCGGCGCGACCGACTTCCTCTACGTCGCCAGCGGGCTGCCGCTCGGCATCGCCTGGCTGACGGTGCTTGATCACGGTGCTCGCCCTCGGCGTCGGCCTCGCGGTCGTGATCGTCGGGATCCCGATCCTCGCGGCATCGCTGGTGTTGTGGCGCTGGGGCGCGAACACGGAGCGCGAGCGCGCGGCGCTGGTGCTCGGCGCCCCGATCGCACGGCCGCAGCCGGCCCCGGCGCGCAGCGCGCGGCTGCTCGACCGCTGGCTCGCCTACCTGCGCGACCGGCGCACCTGGCGCGACCTCGGCTACATGCTGCTGCTCGGCCCGGTCGGGATCGCCGCGGGCACGATCGCGATCGCGCTCTGGTCGGCGGCGCTCGCCGCGCTGCTGGCGCCGGTCGTCGCGTCCGGCGCGCCCTCCGGCTCGCTGCTCGACCAACTCGGCACGATCGGCCTGGTCGCGCGTCGCGGCCGGCAGCATCCCGATCGCTGGGCTCGCGGTGCTCGTCACGCGCGCCCTCGCCGCCGGCTGCGCGGCACTCGCCGAGAGCCTGCTGTCGGGAGACCGCGCGGAGCTCGAGCAGCGCATCAGCTCGCTCGAGGCGACCCGCTCGGGCGCGGTCGACTCGGCCGACGCGCGGCTGCGCCGGATCGAGCGCGACCTGCACGACGGCGCACAGCACCGGCTGGCCTACATCGCGATGGAGCTCGGCCGGGCGCGGGCCAAGCTCGCGACCGATCCCGACCAGGTCGACGCGCTGCTGGCCGAGGCACACGACGAGTCGAAGGTCGCGATGCGCGAGCTGCGCGACCTCGTCCGCGGCATCCATCCTTCGGTGCTCAGCGACCGCGGGCTCGACGCGGCGCTCTCCGGCCTGGCCGAGCGCGCCAGCGTCCCGGTCGAGATCCGCGGCGGCATCGCGACCCGCCTCCCGCCGGCGGTCGAGACCGCGGCCTACTACGTCGTCGCCGAGACGCTCACGAACGTCGGCCGCCATTCCGGCGCCACCGCCGCCCACGTCGACCTGCAGCGCGACGGCGACGAGCTCGTGATCGCGATCCACGACGACGGACACGGCGGCGCGCGGCGCGCGGCCGGCTCGGGCCTGGACGGCCTGGCACAGCGCGTCGAGGCGCTCGACGGCACGCTCGCCGTCGACAGCCCGGCCGGCGGCCCGACGACGATCGTCGCGAGGTTGCCATGCGCGTAGTGATCGCCGAGGATCTCGTGCTGCTGCGCGAGGGCCTCGGATCCCTGCTCGCCGACCACGGCCACGAGGTCGTCGCCGGCGTCGGCGACGGCGACGAGCTGCTCGCCGCGATGCAAGAGCACGAGCCGGACCTCGCGATCGTCGACGTGCGGATGCCGCCGACGCAGACCGACGAAGGCGTGCGCGCCGCGGTCGAGGCGCGCCGCCGGCGCCCGGACGCCGCGATCCTGATCCTCAGCCAGTACGTCGAGGAGCGCTATGCGTCGGACCTGCTCTCGAGCGGCGCGCGCGGCGTCGGCTACCTGCTCAAGGACCGCGTCGCCGACGTGCAGGAGTTCGTCGCCGCCGCCGTTCGCGTCGCCGCCGGCGGCACGGTGATCGACCCGGAGGTCGTCGCACAGCTGATCGTGCGCCGGCCACGACCGGTCGACACGCTCACGCCGCGTGAGGTCGACGTGCTGTCGCTGATGGCCGAGGGCCACTCGAACTCGGCGATCGTCGAACGGCTGGAGATCAGCCAGAGCGCCGTCGAGAAGCACGTGCACAAGGTCTTCACCAAGCTCGGCCTGCCGGAGACCGACCAGCACCACCGCCGCGTCCTCGCCGTGCTGACCTACCTCGGAGTCTGATCGTGGCGACCTTCACGCGACCGGCTCCGGCGCAGCGCACGCCGCCGGCGATCCGCCGCGCGCTGCTCGTCATCGCCGGCCTGATCGCGCTGGGGCTCGTCGTCAGCGGCAGCTACACGCTGCTCGACCTCGCGGCACGGCACACCTCGACCGAGCGCGCGACGTTCGACGGCGTGCGCGCGCTCGTGGTCGAGGACGCGAGCGACGTCCGCATCACCAGCGCGCCGGCCGGTGCACCGGTGACGGTCCTGGCCCGCATCACCGAGGGCCTGGGCGGACCGAGCCGCTCGATGGAGCGCACTGCGGACGGAGCGTTGCGGCTATCGACCTCCTGCCCCGTGTTCTTCGGCGGTTCCTGCGACGTGGACTACGACATCCGCGTGCCGTCCGGGACGCTGGTGCGCGCCGAATCGCACTCCGGCGACGTGAACGTCGAGAACCTCGTCGCGACCGAGCCGGTCGAGCTGCACTCGTCCGCGGGCGACGTCTCGGCGATCGGCGTGACCGCGCCGTCGATCGAGCTGTCGAGCAGCGCGGGCGACGTCGAGGGACGCGACCTGAGCGCCGGGCGGGTCCGGGCCGAGTCCTCGGCCGGTGACGTCTCGGTCGCGCTGCGGACGCCCGCCGCGAGCCTGGTCGCCGACAGCAGCGCCGGTGACGTCGAGGTGTTCGTGCCCGACGCGGTCTACGACGTCGCGGCGACCAGCTCGGGCGGCGACGTCGACGCGCGCGTCTCCAGCGATCCCGACTCGCCGCGCAAGCTCACCGCGCACTCCAGCGCCGGCGACGTCCGCGTCGCCACGCGGCCGCTGACCTACGGCGCGATCGCGACCATCCGCTCGATCGGCAGCCGCGCGCGCTCGGCGATCGCCGCCGGCACGCGCACGACCGGCTCGCCGTCGCGCAGCGCGTCACGCAGCTTCGGCAGCGTGATCATCTTCATGAAGCGGCAGCTCGCCGCCTCGTTGGCGGCGACGAAGTCGACGTCCGGCGCCGCCAGCCGCAGCGGGTGCAGCATCCCGACCTCGGTCGCCATGATCGCCGTCGTTCCCGGCCGGGCGTCGCGCGCGTAGTCGAGCATTCCACCAGTCGAGAGCATGTGGACGCCCTCGGGCGCCACGTCGCCGGCGGCGACGTACTCCATCACCGATGTCGAGCAGCCGCACTCGGGATGGATCAGGAAGTCGGCGCCGGGATGCTCCGCGCGCATGTCGGCGATGTCGCTCGGGCGGATGCCGGCGTGCACGTGGCACTCGCCGTCCCACACGTGCATCGTGCGACCCGTGACCTTCTCGACGTAGGCGCCGAGGAACATGTCGGGGCCGAACAGGATCTCCGTGCCGGCGCCGTGCTCGCGGTAGATGTGCTCGACCACCGCGACGGCATTCGAGGAGGTGACGCAGTAGTCGGTCTCGGCCTTGACCTCCGCCGTCGTGTTGACGTACATGACCACCACGGCGCCCGGGTGCTTGGCCTTCCAGGCGCGCAACTGGGCCGCCGTGATCGAGTCGGCGAGCGAGCAGCCGGCGTCCGGATCCGGCAGCAGCACGGTCTTCTCCGGGGACAAGATCGAGGCCGTCTCGGCCATGAAGTGCACGCCGCAGAACGCGATCACGTCCTCGGACGCGGCCGCCGCCTTGATCGAGAGGCCGAGCGAGTCGCCGACGTAGTCGGCCACGTCCTGGATCTCGGGCAGCTGGTAGTTGTGCGCGAGGATCACGGCGCCGCGCTCGGCGGCGAGCGCGCGCACCTCGGCCTGCATCGCGGGAATGTTGTCGAGTTGGAGCAGGGTCATGTGATGGGCTCGAGGATGAGGGAGAGGTCGAGGGCGGGCGCGGAGTGGGTGAGAGCGCCCATCGACACGTAGTCTAGACCATTTATGGTCGAATAGACAACAACTGTCTCCGGCGTCACCCCACCCGAGGCCTCGAGCTCCGCGCGACCGTCCACCTGGGCGACCGCGGCAGCGATCTCGCGCGGTGTCATGTTGTCGAGCAGCAGTCGCGGCGCGCCGGCGGCAAGCGCCTGGTCGATCTCCAGCGGATCGCGCACCTCGACCGCCAGCGGCAGGTCCGGCCGGGCCGCGCGGGCGCGGCGCACCGCCTCGCCGACGCCGCCGGCGAGCGCGGCGTGGTTCTCCTTGATCAGGATGAAGTCGTACAGCCCGGCACGGTGGTTGACGCCGCCGCCGTCGGCGACGGCGCGCTTCTCGAGCGTGCGCAGGCCCGGGGTCGTCTTGCGCGTGTCGAGCAGCCGCGCCGTCCCGCCGGCTGCTTCGATCGCCTGCACGACGGCGGCGGTGACCGTCGCCACACCCGAGAGCCGGCCGAGGAAGTTCAGCGCCGTGCGCTCGGCCGTCAGCAGCGCGCGCGCCGAGCCGGTGAGCCGCAGCACGGCAGCCGGTGGCTCGCGCCACTCGCCCTCCGGCCCGAGTCGCTCCACCACGGCGTCGGCGTCGAGCCGCAGGAAGACCGCCTCTGCGACGTCGAGCCCGGAGATCACGCCGGGCGCCTTCTGCGTGATCGTGGCAACGGCACGCGTGCCCAAGGGCACGGTCGCCTCGACCGTCGCGTCGCCCGGTCCGACGTCCTCCGCGAGCGCACGGTCGATCAGGGCGAGGTCCACCTCGGCGACATTTATGGTCATGGCGACCACATCATAGTCGTCTCGCCGTCGCCGCCCACGGATGAAATGAATCGGGCGCCGCCGGCGTCTCGATACCAATGTCCTCGACGATCCAGCTCTCGCAGCGCTATCGCGTCGTCGCACGCGCGGGCGTGCCTGCCTCATTGGCGGGCGCCGCCGCGCTCGGCTACGTGATCGGCTCGGGCATCGAGAACATGGAGCTGCTGCGAGCGCCGCTGCCCGGCGCCGCGGCAGCCGACATCCGCACGGCCTATGCCGACCAGGCGCTCGCGCTCGTCACGGCGTTGGCCGGCGTCGCGGCGCTGCTGCTCTACGTCATCTTCGCCGCCGCGCTGGCGCCACGGCTGCGATGGCCGCGCGCTGGCGCTCGTCGCCGGTCTCGCCGGTCCCGCACTGGCGTTCGCCGGGATCATCGCGAGCGCGCCGCTCGTGCTCGACGGCGGCGCGGCAATGTCCGATGCCGAGGTCCGGTCGGCGTTTGAGGCGCAACACTCGCTGCGGCAGCTCGCCGGGCCGATGATGGCGCTGTTCCTCTTCACCCTCGGCAGCTCGGACGTGCTGCCGCGCAGGCTCGCCCTGGCTGCACGTGCGGGTGCGCTGCCGCTCGCGCTCGCGCCGCTTGCCCTGGCGATCGACTCGCACGTGCTCGACGTCGCGGCGAACGTAGCCTTCGGCCTCGACGCCCTCTGCATCTGGCTCGTCAGCCTCTGGCTCACGGTCGGCGTCGGCGTGACGCCGGCGGCGTTCGCTCGCCGCGCGGCGTTCCTGATGCTCGTCGTGGCGGCGGGGCTCGTCGGGCTGGCGCTGCTGATCGTGCCGCGCTCGACGGCGGCGTTCTTCGCCTGGGGCCTCGCCCCCGAGTCGCTGGCCGCGTTCGCGGGCGGCGTCTACGTCGGCTCGGCCGCGCTCTATGCCGCCGGACTGCGCGCGCCGTGGCGACAGGCGCGCGCGCTGGTCGCGGCGGCCGTCGTGCTGTCGGTGAGCGTCTTCACGATCACGCTCGTGCACCTGGACGTCTTCGACCTCGGGCGGCTGCAGGCCTGGGCCTGGCTCTTCCTGTTCGCCGGATTCGGGATCACGACGATCGCACTGCTCGTGATCGGCGGCCGGGCGCGGCACCGCAGTTCCGCAGAGCCGGCGCCGGCGGTGAGCGCGCTGCGCATCGCCGGCGGTCCGACGCCGCGCGCCGGCTCCCTGGAGCTGGGGCGATCGACGCGCGCGCTGTTCGCCGCCGTCGCCGTGGCGCTCCTGGCGGTCGGAGTAGGACTCTGGATCGACCCGGCCGGGCTGCCCCCGCTCGGCGGCCGCTTCGCCGGCTCGTGGACCGTGATGCTCGGCTTCCTCGCCGGCTGGGCGGCCGTCGTCAACACTCGCGAGGAGGCTTGGCTGCCTGCCCTGGCGCTCGTCGCGCTGCCCGCGGGCGCGCTGATCGCAGCCGCGCGGACGCTCGCGGGGGACCCGCTCTACGTCGCCGGCCTCGCGCTGCTGCTCGCCTGCGGCGCCGCGGTCCTGCGCGCGACGCGGCCCCACGGACCGGCGGTCAGCTGACTGATGCCTGCGGGTCGTCGGCACGGCCTCCTGTCGGCGTTCGCGGACTCTAGGCCCGTTGTTCCCCGACGGATACGGGCTGCGCGCGCGTTAGGACGGTTTCGTGCTCGCCATCAGGTAGGCGTGCACGAAGCCGTCGAGGTCGCCGTCGAGCACGCCGTTGGCGTTGCCGACCTCGAAGTCGGTGCGGTGGTCCTTGACCATCGTGTACGGGTGCAGCACGTAGGAGCGGATCTGCGAGCCGAAGTTGACGTCCTGGGCCTCGCCGCGCTCGCGCGCGATCTCCTCCTTGCGCCGGCGCTCCTCGGCTGCCAGCAGCTTGGAGCGCAGCATCGCCATCGCGGTCGCCCGGTTGGAGGACTGCGAGCGCTCGTTCTGGCACTGCACGACGATGCCGCTGGGCTTGTGCGTGATGCGCACCGCCGAGTCCGTCTTGTTGACGTGCTGGCCGCCCGCACCGGAGGCGCGATAGGTGTCGATCTGGAGGTCGTCGTCGTCGATCTCGAGCTCGCCCGCCTCCTCGACGACGGGCGCCACCTCGACCCCTGCGAACGAGGTCTGGCGCCGGTTGGCGGAGTCGAACGGCGACAGCCGCACGAGCCGGTGCACGCCCTTCTCGGCCGAGTAGAGGCCATAGGCGTTCTCGCCCGCGGCGCGGAACGTGGCGGACTTGATCCCGGCCTCCTCCCCCGGGCTCGCCTCGAGCAGCTCGACCTTGAAGCTGCGCCGCTCGGCCCAGCGCATCATCATGCGCAGCACCATCTCGGCCCAGTCCTGCGCGTCGGTGCCGCCGGCGCCCGCGTTGATGGTCACGAGCGCATCCCCCGCGTCGTAGTCGCCGGTGAACAGGCGCTGCTCCTCCAACGCGGCCAGGCGCTGCTCGACCGAGGCGAGCGTATCGGCGAGCTCTGCCTCCATCTCCGGGTCCTCTGCGGTCAGCTCGGCCAGGCCGTCGAGATCGCCCGCGTCGGCCGCGAGCTGCTCGAACGTCTCGAGCCGGCGCTGGATGCGCGCGTACTCACCGTTGACCTTGGCGGCGGCCTCAGGGTCGTCCCAGAAGCCGCTCTGGCCCATGCGCGCCTCGAGCGCGGCGGCGCGCTCCCTCAGTCCATCCGGGTCAAAGGTAGTCCGAGAGCAGGGACATCTGCTCGCGGATGGCGGCGAGTCGCTGCGGCGTCGTCTGGGTCTGCGGGCTCGCCATCGTCCGCTGAGTGTATCCGCGCCTGCGACCTTCAGCTCGGGGCCGAATCTGCCGAATGGTCTCGTCATGGCGACGACCAACTTGACGACGCAGGTGAAGCGCCACCGGCTGGTGACGCGCTCGGATTTCGACGGGCTCGTGTGCGCCGCGCTGCTCAAGCAGCTCGGCATGCTCGACGACATCCTGTTCGTCCATCCAAAGGACATGCAGGACGGCAAGGTCGAGCTGACCGACCGCGACATCACGACGAACCTGCCCTATGTGCCGGGCGTCCATCTGGCGTTCGACCATCACGACTCCGAGCTGGAGCGGCTCGACGGCACCGCCGAGAACCACGTGATCAGCGCCGACGCGATGTCGGCCGCGCGCGTCGTGTACGACCACTTCGGCGGCGCCGAGAGCTTTCCCGGCATCTCGGACGACCTCATGGAGGCCGTCGACAAGGCCGATGCCGCGCGCTTCTCAGAGGACGAGATCCTCGCGCCGCACGGCTGGATCTTCCTCTCGTTCCTGATGGACCCGCGCACGGGGCTCGGCCGCTTCCGCGAGTTCCGCATCTCCAACTACCAGCTGATGCTGCAGCTCGTCGACGCCTGCACGCAGCTGAGCGCCGAGCAGGTCCTGGCCTCACCCGACGTCGCCGAGCGGGTGGAGCTCTACCGCGCGCACGCCGACGCGGCGCGCGAGCAGATCCTCCGCTGCGCCGTCGTCCACGGCAATCTCGTCGTGCTCGACCTGCGCGAGGAGGAGACCATTCACCCGACCAACCGCTTCCAGGTCTACGCGCTGTTCCCCGAGTGCAACATCTCGATGCACGTGCTGTGGGGCCTGAAGCAGCAGAACACCGTCTTCGCGGTCGGCAAGTCGATCCTCGACCGCTCCAGCACAACGCGCGTGGGCGGGCTGATGCTCGAGTACGGCGGCGGCGGCCACGACGCCGCCGGCACGTGCCAGATCGCCAACGCCGGGGCGGCCGCAGCTCAGGCCAGGCTGGTCGCGCGCATCAACGCCGACGGCTGACGCGCCGGCGCGTCACTCGGCATCGCGAACCAGCTTGCGCAGCCCCGATTCCTGGTCGTCGATCGTTTGACCGCGCCAGCCGGTGGGAATTCCCGAGCCCGCCGGCCACACCGTCTCGTCGTCGTAGACCACGCCGTCCAATGACGTCGCGTGGTCCATCTCGGCGCCGGTGAGATCGGCTCCTGTGAGATTGGCGCCCGCTAGGTTCGCCCCGGCCAGCTTGGCGCCGGTGGCCGTGGCCCGACTGAGATCGACGAGCCGGAGATCAGCGCGAGACAGGACCGCGTCCTCGAGATGGGCACCCGCGAGATTCGCCGGCTCACTCAATACCCAGACGATATTCCCGTCCTTGTCCGGGTCCAGATCGTCCTCCAACGGTGTAGCGTCCGCGAAGAAGCGCGCGCTGTCGAAGCGCGCACGCTCGAGATGGGCATTCCGGAGGTCAGCACCCACGAGTTCGATCTCCGTCAGGTCGGCGTCCTCGAGGTGCACGCCGGCAAGCGTTGCGCCCTCGAGGCCGGCGCCCCACGACAGATTGAGCCTGCGAAGGTCCAGACCGCTCAGATCGAGGCGGTCGTTCGCCGAGCGCAGTCTCGAGACGATATCCACGGCCGCCTCGATGTCCTTGCGTAGGCGTCGAGCCTTCTCGTCTGACCCCTTGTCGGACCAGACAGCGTGGTGGCGCACGTACGCTGCCAGCACCTCGACGACGGTAGGTGCGTCCTCCTTGGAGCGCCCAATCCTCTCGAGCGCATAGATTCCTCCAAGCCGCACATGGTCGGCGTCCTCTCGTCCGAGCTGCTCAACAGCGCGAGTGAGGCGCTCGGCGACGTGCTTCTCCTCGTCGAGGCGGTGAGCCTCGCGGCTCAGCTCATACGAACGAGCTGTGTAGATGGCGCCAACTATCGCCACCGATCCCGCAAGGACGGCGAGCAGCCCGGTCCGGACCCGGCCTTGTTCCTCCGCTTGTTGCTTGTCCGTCAACCCGGCGGTGTCCGCAAGCCACTGCGGAGCGAGACCAACGACCACAACCGCGATGACGCCCACGACGAGCAGGCCAAGGGCGACGGTGCACGCTATTCGCCCCCACGCGGGCAGCTTGTATCGCCAATAGTCGGTCCAGGTCTGCTGAAAGCGGGAGAGCTTGGCTCGCACGCAGACAGACTTCTAGAAAGCGGCCGTTCGGGCAAGCACTGCCCCGAGAACCGGAGAGCCGCAGCAACGGCGGACATGACTGAACGCTTGGCGGGCGCTACCGCTTTGTCCGGCCTACTGACCGTGGCACTTCTTGAACTTCTTGCCCGAGCCGCACCAGCACGGGTCGTTGCGGCCGAGCTGCTCGTGCTCGTCGACGCGGCGCTGCTCGACGACGGTGCCGCCCAGCGCGCGCCCGCGCGCTCCCTCTGACCCGTTGGGGTCCTCGGCGTCGCCGTACGCGCTGGGCTGGTCCTCCAGCGTGCCGCCGGAGTAGTTCAGCGCGGCGGTCCCGTCGCCCTCGCGTTGGCCGGGCAGCGGGCCGTCGCCGTTGGTCGCCTCCACCTCGACCTCGACGTTGTAGACCATCCGCGCGAAGTCGGACCAGATGCTGTTCATCAGGTCCTGGAAGAGCGTGAAGCCCTCGTTCTTGTACGCGACCAGCGGGTCGATCTGGGCGAACCCGCGCAGGTGGATGCCCTCGCGCAGGTAGTCCATGT
Source organism: uncultured Solirubrobacteraceae bacterium (assembly GCA_963721315.1). Classification (GTDB taxonomy): domain Bacteria; phylum Actinomycetota; class Thermoleophilia; order Solirubrobacterales; family Solirubrobacteraceae; genus DASQMT01. The sequence goes on along the minus strand of CAVRIU010000010.1, from coordinate 21,572 downwards.
CGTAGAGGTGCTCACGCCAGCGCTGGTCGATCGTCTGCAGCAGCAGGAAACGCTCGAGCGCGCGCATCAGCTCCTCGCCCAGCTCGGTCTCGCGCTCGTCGTAGAGCTTCAATGCGTCGTCGACGAGCAACCGGGTGAGCTGCTCGCGATCGAGGCCCTCGCGGTCGAGCTCCTCGACGCCGAAGTCGACGTGGAAGATCTGGTCGAGCTGCACCCACAGGCCGTCGAGGTCCCAGTCCTCGAGGTAGTCGCCGGGCGTGTACTCCTCGACCAGCCGCTCGATCACCTCGGCGACCTGCTCGCGCGCCGTGTCGCCGATGTCCTGGCCCTCGAGCACGCGGTCGCGGTACTGGTAGACGACCTCGCGCTGCTGGTTCATCACGTCGTCGTACTCGAGCACCCGCTTGCGGATGAGGAAGTTCTGCTCCTCGACCTTGCGCTGGGCGTTCTCGATCTGCTTCGAGAGCATCTTCGCCTCGATCGGCTCCTCCTCGCCCTCCTCGCCGACAGGGCCGAGGCGGTCGAGGATGCGGTAGATGCGATCGCCGGCGAACTTCCGCACGAGGTCGTCCTCGGCGGACAGGAAGAAGCGCGACTCGCCCGGGTCGCCCTGGCGGCCCGAGCGGCCGCGCAGCTGGTTGTCGATCCGGCGCGACTCGTGGCGCTCGGTGCCGACGATGAACAGCCCGCCCGCCTCGAGCACTTTCTCGCGGCCCTCGTCGACGCGCGCCTCGATCGCCGGCAGCACGTCCTTGTAGCGCTCGTCGTAATCCGGGTCGCCGGGCCGCAGCCCGAGCTTGGCCAGCTCGACCTGCGTGAGGTGCTCGGCGTTGCCGCCGAGCTTGATGTCAACGCCGCGGCCGGCCATGTTGGTGGCGATCGTGACCGCGCCGGGGCGGCCGGCCTCGGCGATCGTCTCGCCTTCGCGCTCGGCATGCTCGGGCTTGGCGTTGAGCACGGTGTGGGGGATGCCGCGCTTGCTCAACTGTGCGCCCAGCAGCTCGGAGACCTCGACGGAGATCGTGCCGACGAGCACCGGCTGGCCGCTCTGCGTGGCGCTGCTCGATCTCGCGCGCCACGGCGGCCCACTTGCCTTCCATCGTCTTGAAGATCTGGTCGTTGCGATCGGCCCGCACCATCGGCTGGTTGGTCGGGATCTGGACTACTGGCAGCTTGTAGATCTTCATGAACTCGTTGGCCTCGGTCAGCGCCGTGCCGGTCATGCCGGCGAGCCGCGAGTACATGCGGAAGTAGTTCTGCAGCGTGATCGTGGCGAGCGTCTGGTTCTCCTCCTGGACGCGCACGCCCTCCTTCGCCTCGACCGCCTGGTGCAGGCCCTCCGACCAGCGCCGGCCGTCGAGGATCCTGCCCGTGAACTCGTCGATGATCTTGACCTCGCCGTCGACGACCGCGTAGTCGACGTCGCGCTTGTAGAGCGACTCGGCCTTGAGCGACTGATTCAGGTGGTTGACGAGCGGCCCGTTCTCGGCCCGGTAGAGGTTGTCGATGCCGAGGAAGCGCTCGGCCTTCTCGACGCCGATCTCGGTGACCGAGACGGTCTTGTGCTTCTCGTCGAACTCGAAGTCGAAGTCGGCGACGAACTCCTTCTTGGTCCGCGGGTCCATCCCCTCCGGGCGCTTGCCCGGCTTCATCACGCGCGCCAGCTTGGCGAAGCGGACGTACAGCTCGGCCGCCTGCTCGGGGGCGCCGGAGATGATCAGCGGCGTGCGCGCCTCGTCGATCAGGATGTTGTCGACCTCGTCGACGATCGCGTAGTGGTGCATGCCGATCGGCTTGCCGGCCTCGTCGATGCGACCGCCGTGCTGGACCTTCTCGTCCAGCGACGTCGCCATGTTGTCGCGCAGGTAGTCGAAACCGAACTCGGAGTTCGTGCCGTACGTGATGTCGGCGGCGTAGGCGGCGCGCTTGTCCGCGTACGGCTGCATGTTCTGCAGCACGCCGATCGAGAGGCCGAGGCCGCTGTAGAGCGGCCCCATCCACTCCGCGTCGCGCCGGGCCAGGTAGTCGTTGACGGTCACGAGGTGGACGCCCTTGCCGGCCAGCGCGTTGAGCGCGATCGCCAGCGTCGCGGTCAGCGTCTTGCCTTCGCCGGTCTTCATCTCGGCGATCGAGCCGCCGTGCAGCACCATGCCGCCGATCATCTGCACGTCGAAGTGGCGCATGCCCATCGTGCGCCGCGACGTCTCGCGCACGACCGCGAACGTCTCGGGCAGCAGCTCGTCGAGCGACTCGCCGTTGCCGGCGCGCTCGCGCAGGGAGTCGGCGTGGGCGCGCAGCTCGTCGTCCTCGAGCAGCTCCAGCTCGGGCTCCCAGGCGTTGATCCGGTCGACGCGCTTCGCGTACTGCTTGAACTGCTTGCCTTCGCCGAGTCGGAGGGCGCGATCGAGGAGCGTCATGGCTCAGAGGATAGAGGCCCGCGAGAGCCGTCCGGAGCCGCTACGAGGCCGCCGCGGCCTCGTCCGGCCCGTCGTCGAGCAGCTGCGGGCCGTCGGTGCGAATCGGGCTCGCGGCGCGCGCCTCGCGGCGGCGGCGGCGCTTGTCGCGATGGCGCTTGACCTGGCGCGCCAGCTCCTCGGAGATCAGGTTGATCGAGTGCTTGAGGTCGCGCGAGCTCTCGCGCGCCCGCAGCGTCGTCCCCTTCAGGCGCAGCGTCGCCTCCGCCACCTGACTGTCCGGATTGGCCGGGTTGCGCTCCTCGCACAGCTCCACCTCCAGCACCGCCAGCTCGCTCACCTGCTTGGCGACCTTGTCGAAGCGGCGCTCGACGAGCTCGCGCAGCTCGTCGGTGACCGCAAGGTTGCGTCCCTTGACCTCGATCTGCATGGAAAGAGGCTCCTCTCCGTCGAACCGGGTGTTACCGGGCCGATCCGATGCTAGGCCACGCGGCCCGGATTCTCTACAGCGTTCGCGCATACGTGATCGCGGTGATGTCGCGCAATCCGTCGTTCGCCAGCGCCCGGGCGCAGGCATCCAGGGTCGCACCGGTGGTGTGCACGTCGTCGACGAGCAGGACCGGACCGGCGGGCGCCGCGGTCACGTGGATGACGATACGCCCGGCGGCCGTACGGGCCGTGCGCCCGGCTCGCAGCTGGCGCGCGGCGCGGTCGTGGCGCGTGAGAACGGGCCCGAGCGGCAGCTCGAGCCGTGCCGCGAGCGAGCTCGCGAGCACGCCGACCGGGTCGAACCCGCGCGAGCGCCGGCGCGCGGCCTGGGCGGGGACCGGCACGACCACGCCGCGGCGCAGCTCGCGCGGGAGCGTCGCCGCGAGTTGCGCAGCCATCACCTCCGCGACGGCCAGTGCGGCGCGGAACTTGAGCGCGCCGACCAGCGCGCGCGCCGGCCCCGCGTAGGCCATCGGGGCCCACGCCCGCGCGAACGCCGCCCGCGCCGCCGGGCAGCCGTCGCGCCGGTGGCGGGGCAGCGCGCAGCGCGGGCAGCGCCGGCCGCGCAGCCACGGCAAGGCGCGCAGGCAGCCGGCGCACAGCTGGTCATCCGCCCGTCGCAGCGGCTCACGGCAAGCCACGCAAGCGGGCGGAGCGACGATCGCGATCAACTCCGCGAGCCCGCGCCGGGTCATGGCGCTCTCGCGTCCGTCGCCGGCATCAGCGCGGACCGGCCCGGCCGAGCCGGCGGCGCGAGTTATCAGGATCCGTGCTTCTCCATCGCCGGCATGCTGCCGCGGAGCGGAGCGCGGAACAGCACGCGGGCGTCACAATTCCGTGCCTTGTCCGTCGAGACTTCGTGGACCTTCGCGCCGATCGTGCTGCTCGCGCTCGCGGGCTACCTCTTCGTGTACGTCGCGCGCTGGCGGACGGCGCGGCGCGAGGGCGGCGCCAGGGCGGCGCCCGGATGGCGGCTCGCGGCCTGGTGCGGCGGCGTGCTGACGCTGTTCGTCGCGCTGATCTCCCCGGTCGACCGGCTCGGCGAGCAGCTCGCCTCGATGCACATGGTCCAGCACCTGCTGATCGCAGACTTCGCGGCGATCCTGCTCACGCTCGGGCTGACGCGCTGGATCCTGCGCCCCGCCACGCGCCGGATCCACCGGATCGAGCGCGCCGCCGGCCCGTTCGCCTCGCCCTGGTTCGGCGTCGTCGCCTACGTCGGCGTGATGTGGCTCTGGCACGTCCCGGCGCTCTACGACGCCGACGCTGCAGAACTCGTTCGTCCACACGCTCGAGCACCTCAGCTTCGCCGCCGCCGGCCTGCTCTACTGGTGGCACCTGCTCTCGCCGATCCGCTCGCGGAAGCGGCTCGGCGGGATGGGACAGGTCGCCTACATGGGGGTGACGAAGATCCTCGTCGGCTTCCTCGGCATCCTGCTCGCCTTCGCGCCCGACCTGCTCTACGACGCCTACGACCAGCCCGGCACGCGCTGGGGGTTGAGCCCCGAGAGCGACCAGCAGGTCGCGGGGCTGATCATGGCGCTCGAGCAGTCGATCGTGATGGGGATCGCGCTGGCGTGGCTGTTCGCGCGCATGCTGAGCGAGTCCGAGGAGGAGGAGCAGCGCGCGGAGCGCTACCCGGCATAGCTCGCCGCGCTCGTCGCACTCGTCGCGTTTCGAACGTCAACTGCGGCATTAAGGGGGAGTTCGGATCGGGGCGGCGTTCGCGCCGGCGAATTCCGGTCATTTCTCGACACGCGATGACTCGCCGGCCGCGAGTGTCGGCACGTGGTCGCAGGCGGCACGTTCTCGACAGGATGACGCTGACGCGTCGATGCGAGAGCCGGGCTCGCCGCTCACCCGCGGCCGAACGCCACCACGATCCGCACCCTCCCCTTTAATGCCGCAGTTGACGTTCGCCGCGGCAGACCGGCGGCTCAGCCCTCGAGCACCGCCCCGTCCTCGACCCGCCGCGGACCCTCCACCCGCACCGAGCCGCGCACGGTGACGTCGCGGCCGAAGGTCACGTCGCCCTCGACCGCCAACCGTTCCGCATCCACCAGCGAAGGCGGGCCCTGCGGCGAAGCGAGCGTCGAAGTCGGCGAGGAACTTGAAGTGGTCGTCGTCGAGCTCGACGAGCGGCGCACCGTCGCGCCCGTCCGCGAGCTCGATCCGCGCGCCGTCGCCGAGCACGTAGGCGTCCGAGCGCAGCACCAGCAGATCGGACGTCTTCTTCACGGGCACGAAGCGCGAGCGCGGCACGCGGATCGCTCGCGCGCCCTCGAACACGCCGATCGCGGCGCCCATCGCCGTCTCGAGCTGGTAGACCGCGGGCGAGGAGGAGTCGGACGGGTCGAGCGTCTTCTCGTTGACGATCATCGGCAGCCCGAGCACGCCGTCGCGCTCGCGCAGCAGCGCGTCGAGCGCCTGCAGGTCGACCCACAGGTTGTTGACGTGGAAGTACGGGTGGCGCTCGACGTCGGTGAACGCGTCCATGTCCTCCTCGGGCGTCTGCGCGGTCTCGCGCAGGATCAGCCCGCCGGTCTCCTTCAGCAGCGCGACGTGACCGCCCTTCTTGTCGGCCTCGGTGCGGTCGGTCACCTCGCACACGTAGGGCAGCTCCTCCGCCGCGATCCAGGCGAGGATCCGCGGGTCGAGCACGGCGCCGAGGTTGTCGGAGTTGGCCATGAAGGCGTAGCGGTAGCCGCGCTCGAGCAGCTGCGCGAGCATCCCCGAGGTGAGCAGCGCCGGGTAGATGTCGCCGTGCCCGGGCGGGCACCACTCGAGGCTGCGATCGGCGGGCCAGTCCGCCGGCTCGAGGCCGTCGACGAGCAGCTTGGGCTCCTTGTGCTGGACGAAGTCGAACGGCACGTCGGAGCCGAGCCCGTCGTAGCGCTCGAGCAGCGCGAGCGAGTCCTCGCGCGTGTGGAAGGAGTTCATCAGCACGAGCGGCAGCCGCGCGCCGCTCGACTCGCGCAGGGCGAGCACCTGGCGCGCGATCACGTCGAGGAACGCCATGCCGTCCTTGACCTCGAGCAGCGACTTGGCGCTGGCTCATGCCCATCGACGTGCCGAGCCCGCCGTTGAGCTTGATCACGACCGCCTGGTCGAGCGGGGCGTCGCCCGCGGGCAGCTCGTCGAGGTCGGCGACCTCCTGCGCCGGCTCGATCGCGTCCTCCGGCACCATCCCGGACACGCCCGAGTCGAGCTGCTCGTAGTAGTGCCGGAAGCTCGCGATCGCGGCGTCCGGGACGCCCTCCCGCCGCATCTTCTCGACGCCGGCCTGCAGTCCCTCCGCGCTCATCGCGTCACGATGCTAGCCAGCCGCGCAGGTACGCGGCCTGCGCCTCGGACAGCGCGTCGATCTCGCACGCCGAGCGAGGCGAGCTTGAGCCGCGCGACCTCGCGATCGACCGCCTCGGGCACCGGGTGCACGCCCGCGCCGAGCTGCGCGCCGTGCGCCACGAGATGCTCGACCGCGAGCACCTGGTTGGCGAACGACATGTCCATCACCGCGGCGGGATGACCCTGGCCGGCGGCGAGGTTGACCACGCGCCCGGACGCGATCAGGTTCAGCCGCCGCCCGTCGAGCTCGAACTGCGTGACGAGCGGGAGCACCTCGCGCGGCTCGCCCGCGGCCGCTGCGCGCAGCGCGCCGAGGTCGATCTCGACGTCGAAGTGGCCCGCGTTGGCGAGCAGCGCGCCGTCCTTCATGCGCTCGAAGTGCTCGCGCGAGAGCACGTCGCGGTTGCCGGTCACGGTCACGAACACGTCGCCGCGCTCCGCGGCGGTCAGCGCCGGCATCACCTCGAAGCCCTCCATGCGCGCCTCCAGCGCGCGCCATCGGGTCGACCTCGCAGACGATCACCTGCGCGCCGGCGCCGCGGGCGCGCAGCGCGACGCCCTTGCCGGTCCAGCCGTAGCCGAGCACGACGAGCGTCTTGCCGGCGAGCAGCAGGTTGGTCGCGCGCAGGATGCCGTCGAGCGTCGACTGGCCGGTGCCGTAGTGGTCGTTGAACAGGCGCTCCGTGCGCGCCTCGTTGACGGCGATCACCGGACACGCGAGCCGGCCCTCGGACTCCAGCGCGCGCAGCCGCACCAGCCCGGTGGTCGTCTCCTCGGTGCCGCCGACGAGCCCGTCGAGCAGCTCCGGCCGGGCGGCATGCAGGATCGTGAGCAGGTCGGCGCCGTCGTCGAGCGTCACGTGCGGCGCGCCGTCGACCACGGCGACGACGCCGGCGGCATAGGCGTCGGCGTCCTCGCCGCGGCGTCCGTGCGCCGCGCTTCCGTCGGCGGTCAGCGCCGCGGCGACCTCGTCCTGCGTCGTCAGCGGGTTGGCGGCGGCCAGCGCGACCTCCGCCCCGCCGGCGACCAGCGCCCGCACGAGGCACGCGGTCTCGGCCGTGATGTGCAGGCACGCGCCGACGCGCAGGCCGGCGAGCGGGCGCTCGCCGGCGAGGCGCTCGCGGATCGAGCGCAGGACGGGCATCTGCCCGTCCGCCCACTCGATCCGGGCCCGGCCCGCGTCCGCGAGCGTCTCCTGGTGCCTAGTAGCGATAGTGGTCGGACTTGTACGGGCCGCCGACCGGCACGCCGATGTAGGCGGCCTGCTCGGGGCGCAGCTCGGTCAGCTTCGCGCCGAGCGCGCCGAGGTGCAGCCGCGCGACCTTCTCGTCGAGGTGCTTGGGCAGCACGTGGACGGTCGTCTCGTACTCGTCGTTCTTCGTGAACAGCTCGATCTGGGCGATCGTCTGGTTGGAGAACGACGACGACATCACGAAGCTCGGGTGGCCGGTGGCGTTGCCGAGGTTCAGCAGCCGCCCCTCGGACAGCACGAGGATCGCGTGGCCGTCGGGGAAGACCCACTTGTCGACCTGCGGCTTGATGTTGATGCGCTCGATGCCGCCGTAGTTGGCGAGGCCGACCATGTCGATCTCGTTGTCGAAGTGGCCGATGTTGCCGACGATCGCCTGGTGCTTCATGCGCGCCATGTCGGCGGCCGTGATGATGTTGTAGTTGCCGGTGGCGGTGATGAAGATGTCGGCGGTCTCGACGACGTCCTCGAGCGTCACGACCTGGTAGCCCTCCATCGCGGCCTGCAGCGCGCAGATCGGGTCGACCTCGGTCACCAGCACGCGCGCGCCCTGGCCGCGCAGCGAGACCGCGCAGCCCTTGCCGACGTCGCCGTAGCCCAGGATCACGGCCGTCTTGCCGGCGATCATCACGTCGGTGCCGCGGTTGATGCCGTCGATCAGCGAGTGCCGGCAGCCGTAGAGGTTGTCGAACTTGGACTTCGTCACGGAGTCGTTGACGTTGATCGCCGGGAACAGCAGCGTGCCGGCCTCGTGCATCTGGTAGAGCCGGTTGCACGCCGGTGGTCGTCTCCTCGGTGACGCCCTTGACGTCGGCGGCGACGCGCGTCCAGCGCTGCGGATCCTCCTCCAGCGTGCGGTTGAGCACGCCCAGCACGATCGCGAACTCCTCGTTGTCGGCCGACTCGGGCGACGGCGCCGCGCCGGCGGCCTCGTACTCGACGCCCTTGTGGACGAGCATCGTCGCGTCGCCACCGTCGTCGAGGATCATGTTCGGGCCACCCTCGGGCCAGCTCAGCGCCTGCTCCGTGCACCACCAGTACTCCTCCAGCGTCTCGCCCTTCCAGGCGAAGACCGGCACGCCCGCGGCTGCGATCGCGGCCGCCGCATGGTCCTGGGTGGAGAAGATGTTGCACGAGCACCAGCGCACGTCGGCGCCCAGCGCGGTCAGCGTCTCGATCAGCACGGCCGTCTGGACCGTCATGTGCAGCGAGCCCGTGATGCGAGCGCCGCTGAGCGGCTGCGCCGCGCCGAACTCCTCGCGCAGCGCCATCAGGCCGGGCATCTCGTGCTCGGCGAGCTCGATCTCCTTGCGCCCGAAGTCGGCCAGGCCGATGTCGGCCACCTTGTAGTCGGTCGTCGTAGCGGTCATCGGACCTCCATCAGTGTCGTGGGTCGCTGCGCCGCGGCGACGGCCAGCAGCTTCGAGTGCTTCTCCTGCTCCCAGCGCAGCCAGTCGGGCGCCGGGACGTGCTCGGGACGCTCGGCGGTCGCCTCGAGCCAGCCGTCGACCGCCGCGCGCAGCTGCTCGTCGGAGCCCAGCCGCAGCGCGAAGGCGACGTCGGAGAGCCCCAGCTCCTGCTCGTCGAGCAGCTCGCGCAGGGTGCGCAGCCGCTGCAGCGCGGCCGGACCGTAGAGGCGGTAGCCCGCGCCGGAACGCTCCGGCGCGACGAGTCCGACGCGCTCGACGTAGCGCAGCATGCGCGGCGACCAACCGGTCGTCTCCGCCGCTTCGTTGATCGTCAGGGCGTCCATCTGGACGCCAGGGTAGCGCACCCTGACACAGTTGTGTCAAGGTTGGCGCGAGTGCTCAGGGCGACTTCGGCTTGCGGCGCGCGGCGAGCTGGGCGCGCGCCTGCTCGACCTTGCGCTTGCCGGCGGGGCTGCGGGCATACGACATCGCCTGCTGGGTCATGCGACGACCCTGGGGCGAGCGGGCGAAGCGGGTGATCGTGCTCATGAGTGACATGCGACCGGGATACCCAGATTCCCTGAAGCGTGTCTAATGCGCCCATGCCCAGCGGCGCGCAGGTGATCGTCACGCAGCTCGAGGAAGCCGGTGTCGAGGTCTGCTTCGGCCTGCCGGGCGTGCACAACCTCGCGCTTGTGGGAGGCGCTGCGCGAGTCCCCGATCCGGCTGGTCGGCGTGCGCCACGAGCAGGCCGCGGCGTACGCGGCCGACGGCTACGCGCGCGCGAGCGGCAAGCTCGGGGTGGCGCTGACGACGACCGGCCCGGGGGCGGCGAACACGCTCGGCGCCGTCGGCGAGGCGTGGGCGTCGCGCACGCCGATCCTCGTGATCGCGACCGACATCCCGACGACGCTGCGGCGGCCGGGTGTCTACCGCGGCGTGCTGCACGAGACGAGCGGGCAGGCGGACATGTTCCGGCCGGTCACGCGCGCGGTCACCGTGGTCGAGGCGCCGCACCAGCTCGCATCGCTCTCGCCACCGATGCTGGCGCCGCCGGGCGGGCCCGCCTACCTGGAGGTGCCGACCGACCTGCTCGCGGGCGAGGTGCGCGACGGTCGCGGGCGGCTGGACGACCTACGCGCCCGGGGAGACCGAGCGCGGCGATCCGTACCCCCTGATCGACGCCGCCGAGCGCCCGCTGATCTGGGCCGGGTCGGGCGCGCGCGACCGCGCGGACGAGGTGCGGGCGCTCGCCGAGCTGCTCGCCGCGCCGGTCCTGACCACCTACGGCGGGCGCGGCGTGCTCCCGCCCGGCCATCGCTGCGACGTCGGCATGCCGCCGCACGTGCGAATCCGCCGGCCGGCTCTGGGACGAGGCCGACCTGGTGATCGCGTTCGGCTCGGACCTCGACGGGCTGAACACGCAGAACTGGCTCCAGCCGCAGCCGCCGCAGCTGGTCGCGGTCAACGTCGACGCCGACGACGCGGCCAAGAACTACCGCGTCGACGCGAGCACGGAGCGACTCGACCTCGACCGCATCCGGCGGCGCGAGGGCGACCCCGGCGCGCGCCTGCGCGCGGTCCGGGCGGAGGCCTGCCGCGCGCTCGACGACCGCGCGCTGCGCTTCCTCGACGCGATCTCCTACGCGCTGCCCGACGACGCCAACGTCGTCTGCGACATGTGCATCCCCGGCTACTGGATCGCCGGCTTCCACGGCTTCCACCGCCCGCGCAAGCTGCAGTACCCGATGGGCTGGGGCACGCTCGGCTTCGCCTTCCCGGCAGCGCTCGGCGCAGCGCTCGCCGGCACCGGCCCGACCGTCTCGATCTCGGGCGACGGCGGCTTCCTGTTCGCCTGCGGAGAGCTCGCGACGATGGCGCAGGAGCAGCTCCCGTTCACGGCGGTGATCGTCGACGACGGTGGCTACGGGATGCTGCGCTACGACCAGGAGCTGGCGGGCAAGCCGGCCGTACGGCGTGGACTCTGACGACGCCCGACTTCGCTGCGCTCGCGGCGAGCTTCGGAGTGCACGGCGGAGACCGTCGAAGGGCTCGACGACGAGTTCGGCGAGGCGCTCGCACGGCATGTCGGTGACTCCTCGCCGAGCGTGCTCGTGGCGAAGGCCGAGGCGCTGGTGCCGCCGCCGACGACGTCGCCGAACTGGTATCGGAAGTAGTGCCGGGTCCAGGTCAACTGCGGCATTGAAGGGGGAGGGTTCCGGTCGCGGCGGCGGTTCGCGAGGCGTGTTGCGAGTTCGCGTCGCCAGGCGACGCAAAGCCGCAACGCACGCCCGGGCTCTGGCTCCCGGGCGACTTGACCCCCAGACATGGGGGTCAAGTCGCCCCGCGGTGGAAGGAGCGCCGCCGCGAACGAACCCAACCCCTTACTGCCGCAGTTGACGTTCAGCCGCTACGCGACCGCGTGATCGCCTCGGCGCGCTCGGCCAGCTCCGCGATCGCCTCGCCGAACGAGGTCAGGTAGGGGTCGTCGACCGATCCCGCCAGCGCGCGCCGGTAGTTGCCCTCCATGAAGACGATGATCTTCCAGAGCGCCAGCGCCTCGTACCAGCGCAGGTCGCCGAGCGGGCGCCCGGAGCGCTGCTCGTAGCGCGCGACCAGCTCCGCGCGCGAGGGGAAGCCGCGGGCGCGCGTGACCGCGTGCTGCTCGAAGAAGCCGGCCGGCGGATCCTCGCGCGAGACCCAGAACGTCGACAGGTAGCCGAGGTCGGCGAGCGGGTCGCCGATCGTCGACATCTCCCAGTCGAAGATCGCCACGACGCGAGCGGGCGCCGCCGTCGCGTACATCACGTTGCCGAGCCGGAAGTCGCCGTGCACGATCGTCGCCGGCGGCGACTGCGGCAGGTGCTCGCCCAGCCAGCGGCCGACCCGGTCGACCGCCGGCAGCTCGCGCGTGCGGTTGCTCTCCCAGAGCCCGCCGAAGCGCTTGACCTGGCGCTCGAGGTAGCCCTCCGGCCGGCCGAAGCCCTCCAGCCCGGCGGCGCGCCAGTCGACGTCGTGCAGCGTCACGAGCGCATCGACCAGCACCTCGCCGATGTCGCGCCGCCCGGCTGCGTCGTCGAGCGCCGCCGGAACGTGTCGGTGACGACCTCGCCCGCCAACCGCTCCATGACGTAGAACGGCGCGCCGATCAGGCCGGCGTCGTCGCAGACGGCGAGCACGCGCGGGACCGGTGCGCGACCCTCCAGCGCGCGCAGCACGCGCGCCTCGCGCAGCACGTCGTGCGCGCTCGGCGGCAGCGGCCCGCGCGGCGGCCGGCGGACGACGAGGTCGGCGTCGCCGCGCCGCACCGCGTAGGTGACGTTCGAGTGACCGTCGCCGAGCGGCTCGATCGCGGGCTCGCCCTCCCCCAGCCCGTGCGCGTCGAGGAAGCTCGATCAGCGGCTCGAGCACGAGCAGCGGCTCGCGTGCCCCGGCCGCGACCTCGTCGCGCGTGCGCGCGATGTCGTCCGCTGCGATCGCCTGCGGGCTCACGGGCCGTCTAGAACGCCCGCTCCTCCAGCCGGAAGTCCTCTGCGCCTCGATCTCGAGGATGTCCATCTGCGCCTTCTGCAGCTTGCCCGGCGTAGTCCCAGTTCATCGACTGCCAGCGCGTGAACTGGTCGAGCACCCAGATGCCCGACTGGCGCGAGCCGTTGCCGGACTTGCCGTTGCCGCCGAACGGCAGGTGCGCCTCGGCGCCCGAGGTCGAGTTGTTGATCGACACCATGCCGGCGCTGATGCGCTCGCGGAAGCGGAAGGCGTGCGTCGGCGAGGTCGTGTAGATCGCCGAGGAGAGCCCGTAGCCGTGGCCGTTGGCCAGCTCGATCGCCTCGTCGAACGTCTCGAAGCGCGCGACGCCGACGAGCGGGCCGAACGTCTCGGTGCTGTAGACGTCGTCGTCGGCGGTGACGCCGGTGACGAACGTCGGGTGGTAGAAGACGCCCGCCTCGGGGTCGCCGACGAAGCCGTCGCGCGGCGCGTCGGCCGTGATCCGGCCCGGTCGCGCTCGAGCCGTGCACCGTGTGGTGTGGCTCGATCAGCGCCGAGCCAGTCCTCGAAGCGCTCGCCGAAGCGCTCGTCGAGCATCGGCCCGTAGAGCACGTCCTGCATCGGGTCGCCGATCGCCGCGCCGCGCAGGCGCTCGTCGAGCCGGCGCACGAACTCGTCGTGCACGTCGGCGTGGACGATCGCGGTGCCGAGCGACGTGCAGCGCTGCCCGGCCGTGCCGAAGCCGGCGAACAGCGCGCCCTCGACGGCGAGGTCGAGGTCGGCGTCGTCCATCACGACCATCGGGTTCTTGCCGCCCAGCTCGAGGCACGGCGACTGCAGGTGGCGGCCGCAGAGCGCGCCGATCTCCGCCCCGACGGCGGAGGAGCCCGTGAAGCCGACCTTGTCGACGAGGCGCTGCTCGAGCGCCCGCTCGAGCCCCGCGAAGGTCGCCGGCCCGTCGGCGTGGACGAGGTTGAGCACGCCCTTGGGGACGCCGCCCGCGTGCAAGATCTGCGCCATCGCGGAGCCGATCGCCGCGCTGTACTCGGCCGGCTTCCAGACGACCGCGTTGCCGCACAGGATCGCCGGCACCAGGTACCACGACGGCACCGCGCCGGGGAAGTTGCCCGCGGTGATGATCGCCGCGACGCCGACCGGCATGCGGAACGTGAAGAGCTGCTTGTCGGGCATCTCCGACGGCACCGTCTGGCCGTACAGCCGGCGCCCCTCGCCGAGGAAGAAGTCGCACGTGTCGATGATCTCCTGGACCTCGCCGAGCGCCTCCGGGTAGGGCTTGCCGATCTCGCGCGTGATCAGCCGCGCGAGCGCCTCCTTGTTGGCCTCGATCAGCCGGCCGACCTGCGCGATCACGCGCCCGCGGATCGGCGCCGGCACGGCGGCCCATGCCGGTTGCGCGGCGCGCGCGGCGCGGCACGCGTCCTCGAAGCCCTGGGCGTCGGTCAGCAGCACCTCGGCGACGACGTCGGAGAGGTTGGCGGGGTTGGTGGACTGCAGCCGCCCGCCGGGCGCATCGGTGCGCTCCTCGCCGTCGATGATCGAAGCTGCTGTGCGGAGTGGACGTGGCGGTGTCGGACATGCCCGCCACCTTAGTCCCGCGCTTGCAAGAGGCGCTCCTTGAGCGCGTCGATCGCGCGCACGCTGACGGGGTCGACGCCGCGCAGGACCGCCATGTAGAGCGACACGAGGTCGCCGAGCAGCACGAGCGAGACGAGCCGCTCCAGCCGCGTCTCGCCGCGCGCGCTGACGCGCTCGACCACCGCGGCGCCCTGGCCCGCGAACTCGGCGGTCGACCTCGACGCGGCGCACGGCGCGCTCCTCCGCCTGCGGGTCCTCGAGGAACACGGCGGAGAGGCGGCGCTCGGCGCCGGCCCAGCCGACGATCTCGTTGTGGTCGTGCTCGGGCAGCTTGCTCGCGAACGCCGGCGTCTCGGCGTTCTCGTTGATCTGGCACTTCCAGCGGTAGGCGACCGACGCGGTCAGGCCGCCGCCCGTGATCACGGGGAAGGTGCCGTGCAGCGCGCGCGCGAGCCGCTTGGCCTCGCCGTCCTCCGCTCCGTCCGGCCCCCACTCGCGCGCGAGCTCCGCGGCCAGCGCCGCGGCGCCCTCGACCTCGGCGCGCAGCGACGGCGCGGCGCCGCACAGCGCGGCCGCCTCGAGCGCGGTCACGAGCGCGTAGCCGACCGCGGCGCGCGGCTGGAAGCCGCCGGGCAGCGGGATCGACCGGCACGCCGTCGGCGCGCGCGCGCCGCGCCAGCTCGCCGCCGGTCGTCGCACACGATGCGCGGCGCGCCGGCGGCCTTGGCGGCGTCGTAGGTCGCGAGCGTCTCCTCCGTCGAGCCGGAGTAGCTCGAGCACAGCACGAGCGTCTCCTGACCGATCCAGGGCGGGATGTCGTAGCCCATCGCGAGCGCCAGCGGGCGCCGCAGCCGCGGGCCGAGCGCGCCGGCGGCGAGCCGCCCGCCGACCGACGAGCCGCCCATGCCGGCGACGATCAGCCCGCCGTGCGCGTCGACCGGTGCGATCGCGGCCGAGTCCACGCGCCAGAGCGCGTCGCGCAGGTGCTCGGCGAGGTCGAGCGCCTCGCCGATCTGATCGGTCGCGTCGACTGCGCGGCACGCGCGCGCGTCGAGCGCAGCCTGAGTGCCCGCGAGTCGCGCTCATGTCAGAACAGGAGCCCTCCGTCGGGGATCGTCACGCCGGGGAAGATGCGTGCACCGTTCGTGACGACGTTGCCGGCGCCGATCGTCACGCCCTCGCCGAGCACGGCGAGCCCGTCGACGTGCGTGTCGTCGCCGATCTGCACCCCGCCGGAGACGATGCAGTTGCTCAGCGTGCAGTTCGCGCCGATGCTCGACGCCGCGCAGCACGACGGCACGCTCGATCGTGGTCCCCGCGCCGACGGTCACGCCGGTCTCGAGCACGGCGCGACCGCCGATCCGCGCGCCCTCGCCGATCCGGCAGTCGTGCTCGACCAGCGCGGAGGGGATCACCCGACCGGCGTTCTCGGTCCCCGGCTCGACGCACACGAAGCCGTCGTCCATGCGCGTCCTTGACCGCCGTTGCGACCGTGCCCTCGAGGATGTCGAACGTGCCCTCGAGGTAGCGCTCGGGCGTGCCGATGTCGAGCCAGTAGCCCGTCGCCGACGTAGGCGAACAGGCCCTCGCCCGACGAGGCGCGGGAAGACGTCGCGCTCGATCGAGGCGGGCTGCCCGGGCTCGAGCAGCTCCAGCACCGTGCGCTCGAGCACGTAGATGCCGGCCGAGATGTTGCGCGTGTCGATCTGGTCGGACGAGGGCTTCTCGACGAAATCGGTGACCTCGCCGTCGGCGAGCGTCCGCACCAGCCCGTAGGCGGACGGGTCCTCGACCGGCGTGAGCGCGATCGTGACGCGGGCGCCGCGCGCCTCGTGCAGCGCGAGCTGGGCGCTCGCGTCGAGGTCGGTGAGCACGTCGCCGTTGAGCATCAGGAAGCGCTCGTCGAGCAGCGACTCGGCGAACTTCAGCGCACCGCCGGTGCCGAGCGGCCGCGGCTCCTCCACGTAGCGCAGCCGCACCCCGTATGCGCTGCCGTCGCCGAGCACGTTGCGCACGCCCGAGGCGAGGAAGCCGCACGACATGATCACGTCGTCGACGCCGTGGCCGCGCAGCCAGTCGAGCATGTAGGCGATGAACGGGCGGTCGACGAGCGGCACGACCGGCTTCGGCACCGTCGAGGTGAGCGGGCGCAGCCGGGTGCCCTCACCGCCGGCGAGGATCAGCGCCTGCATCAGCCCGCCTTCTCGTGCGACGGCCGCCCGATCGACTCGTAGACCAGCCCCGCCGACCGCGCGATACCGGGATCGAAGTAGTTGCGCCCGTCGACGAGCAGCGAGCCGCGCATCGACCGCGCGACCTGCGCGAGGTCGAGCTCGCCGAACTCCGGCCACTCCGTCACCAGCACCACGGCATCCGCTCCGGCGATCGCCTCGGCGGCTGTCGAGGCGAACGCCACGCCGCGGATCAGCTTGCGCGCCTCCGCCTCCGCGACCGGGTCGTATGCGCGCACGCGCGCACCGGCGCCCTGCAGTCGCGCCGACAGCACGAGCGACGACGCCTCGCGCATGTCGTCGGTGTTCGGCTTGAACGCGAGCCCGAGCAGCGCGATCTCCTTGCCGACGAGCGTGCCGAGGTGCTTCTGCAGCTTCGCGATCACGCGCCGCTTCTGCAGCTCGTTGACCTCGATCACGGCGTTGAGCAGCTGGAAGTGGTAGCCCGAGTTGCCGGCGAGCTGCTTGAGCGCGGCGACATCCTTCGGGAAACAGTTGGTGCACCGAGATTCCGTTTGTTGCAACGACCGATGTGCGAACCGGGAACCTCGAGCGAGTAGACCGGGACCGTCGTAGTGCTCGCGCCGCACGTCGACGACCCGCACCCACGGGTTGCCGCCGTCGAAGCGGCGGAAGCCGGTCGGCGCGATCCGCTTGCTCTGCCGGCCGAGTGCCGCCGCGACTCCCGCCCGGTCACGCTCGGGCACGAGGAACATCGCGCGCTCGACCTGATCGGCGCCGCTGACGCGCAGCCAGTGGGTCTCCTTGGTCGACTTCGCTGTGCGGCCGCGCCGCCACGAGCACACGAGCCCGACGTCCGCCGAGCAGCCGCGCGACGCCCTCGGCGAGCTCGTCGCTGATCGTTCCCCACTCGAGGATCACGCTCGGGCCGCCGTTGACCAGCGACCAGGAGCCGTCGCCCTCCCAGAGCCCGGACAGCAGCGCGCGCTTGCGCTCGATCGTCTGCTCCCATGCGAGATCCGGGATCCGCTGCGTGTAGCTCGTGCGGCCGAGACCGAGCAAACCGCGCCACCACCCCGTGATGAGCCGCGAGGAGACGGTGACGACCCGCGCGGTCGCCGACCGGTGCACGCGCACCTTGACGCCGTGCCGCTGCCAGTAGCTGACGACCTCCTCGACGAGGTGCGCCTCGCGCTCGGGGTGGAAGGACCACTGCACACGCTGGTCGTCGGCCGTGCAGTGACCCTCTGCGAGGTACAGGCCGAGCACGCGCCAGAAGTGCTCGTCGATCGCAAGGCTCAGCGGGTTCCACGCGCCGTTGCCCACGGTCGCGACCGTCGCGCCCTCCAGGTCCATCCCCGCCGCGCACGCCTCGGCAAGCCGCAGCGTGCCCGAGCGCCGGATGTCACCGCAGCCGCGCGACGCTGCGCGCATGCTCGACGCTGCGCAGCGCGTCGATCTCGCTCCGCTCCGGCCGGACCAGCACCGCCTCGCCGGCGACCGCGCCCTCGTCGAGCACGCCCATCACCGGCGCGCGCTCCGGCGCGAAGCCCGAGCGGTCCGCCCAGGGCGAGCGGCAGCCAGTCCGTCGTGTCGAGCTCGCCGGCCGGCTTGAGCGTGAGCACCTCGTCGTCGCGCCCGTCGCCGACGATGAACGGATGGTCGGCGGTCGTGCGGACGCGGCGCCCCGTCTTGGTCCGCACCTCGATCATCTCGCCCTCGTAGTGGCGGCGCGTGAGCACCGAGACCGGCATGTACTCGGGCTCCGCCTCGCCCGGGACCCACGAGAGCACCTCCAGATCCTCGCCGGCGACCGCCTCCGCGATCGCCTCCGTCCATCAGCGCCCACAGCTGCTCGAAACGAACCAGCCGCGCCTGTCCGCGCACGCGCGCGAGCAGCGTCTCGCCGGGAGCGAAGCACGAGCCGCCGAAGCCGATCCCCGCCTGCAGGAACTTCGGGCCGATGCGGTCGTCCAGGCCCATGCCGCGGGCCACCTCGACGACGTCGGCGCCGGTCTCCTCGCAGACGTTGGCGATCTCGTTGATGAACGAGATCTTCGTCGCGAGGAAGGCGTTGGAGGCGAGCTTGACCATCTCCGCCGACTTCACGTCGGTGCGCACGATCGGCGCCGACAGCGGCGCGTAGAGCGCCTCGACGGCGTCGCCGGCCCAGTTGTGGTCGTCGCCGATCACGACGCGGTCGGGCGCCATGAAGTCCTTGACCGCCGAGCCCTCCTTGAGGAACTCCGGGCAGGAGACGTAGCGGAAGCCCTTGTCCTGCTCGGCGAAGACGCGCTCGATGCTCTCGCCCGTGCCCACCGGCACGGTCGACTTCATCACGAGCGCGTGGCGGTCGGAGGCGGGCATCGCGCCGACGACCGCGTGCACCGCCGAGAGGTCGGCGTCGCCGGAGTAGGTCGGCGGCGTCCCGACGGCGACGAACAGCAGCCGCGCGTGCTCGAGCGCCGCGCCCAGGTCGGTCGAGAAGTGCAGCCGCGCGCGGTGCTCGGCGATCAGCTCCGGCAGGCCCGGCTCCCAGATCGGGATGCGCCCCTCCTCCAGCCCGCGGATCTTCTCCGCGTCGATGTCGACGCAGTAGACGTCCGAGCCGAGCGCCGCGAAGCCCGCCGCGGTCACGAGGCCGACGTAGCCCGTGCCGATCACGCCGATCGGCTCTCTGTCGCGAGCAGCGCTCATCGCGCGAGCGAGTGTATTAACCGCCGAGTCGCTTCAGCGACGTCGGCGATGCCGAGCATCTGGCGCGCTGAGAGCGACTGGGTGAGCGTGTTCGCCACCCAGTAGACGGCCTTGCGCGTGCGCCACGCGACCAGCCGGATGCGCTTGCCGTCGCGGTAGACCATCAGCTCGCGGCCGTCGCGCACGATCGTCGTGTGCGGATCGTCGAGGATCGGCGGGTAGCGCCAGGTGGTGCCCTGGATCCCGTAGTACTCGCCGACGATGCCCTTCGCGACGACGAGCCGGTAGGCGTCGTGCTTCTTGCCGCGCTCGTCCTTGATCCGGTAGGTCCGCGGCTCGGTGCCCTGGTAGGCCGCGGTGCTCGTGCGCAGCGTCGGGAAGAAGAACGGGAAGTCGATCTTGCGCGCGCCCACGATCGCCTGGTTCTCGCCCTCGGCGCGCGCCTCCTCGAGTCCCCTGATCGAGGACGGCTTGTTCTTCTTCTTCTTCGCACGCTTGCGCGACGCGGCGAGCTCGGCCTTCGTCGGCTCGGTCTGCTCGCGCGGCGTCGCCGAGCCCTTCGCGTTCATGAACTCCGAGACGGTCTCCTTGAGCATCTACTCCGAGGCGACGAGATTCACCTTGTCCGGCGCGTCGGTGACGCGGAAGCGCACCTCGCGCACCGGGTTGTCGACCGTGAAGAGCACCGTCTTGGCGAACTTGAAGACCTCCTGCTTGGAGTCGAGCGTCTTGTCGCGGTCGAAGTAGCGCGCGAACACCCGCGCCAGCCGCTTCAGGTTGCCGAGCGCGATGCCGTCCTCCATCAGCTTGCGCGTCCCCTTCGCGCTGCGCACCTGGCGCAGGAAGTCCTGCTGGCGTGCCGAGCGCACGAGGTCGTTGTCGCCGTGGCGGTAGCGCACGTAGGCGAGCGAGTCCTCGCCGCAGAGCTTCTGGTAGCCGGGGTCGATGTCGATCACGGCGTAGCCGCCGGGGCCGCCCTGGTCGTTGAAGTAGTCGCGGTCGATGTCGGCGTAGACGCAGCCGATGAAGTCGATCGCGCGGCGGAAGCCCGCGAAGTCGAGCGTGACGACGTGGTTGATCGGGAACGGCTTCCCGTCGATCGAGAGCAGCTTCTTGACCGCCCGCACGGCGCCGCGCTCGCCGAAGTTCGCGTACGCCTCGTTGATCTTGACCTGGTTGCCGACGTTGGGGATGTCGACCAGGAGGTCGCGCGGGATCGAGGTCATCGCGATCACCTCCTTGTCCGGGTCCAGCCGGACGAGGATGATCGTGTCCGAGCGCGGCGGGATCTTGGCCTCCTTGTCGCCGAAGCGGCGGTCGGAGCCGAGGATCATCAGCGTCTGCGCCTTGCCGGCGTCGGCGCGGTCGATCTCGGGGATCTCGATCGCCGCGCGGCCCTCCTCCTTGAGGATCCGGATGATCTCGTCGACCTGCAGCAGCACCGCCGCGGAGACGGCGCCGGCGGTCATCAGGCAGATCAGCACGCCCGGCCAGCGCGCCGCGCCAGAGCAGGCCACGGCCGACGCGAGGCGGGCGGTCTGCCGCCGGCGCGCTCAAGCCAGACCGCCGTCGACCGCGCGCAGGCCCTCGGGGCGCTCGAGCCAACGCGGCAGCCCGAGCACGAAGTCGCACAGCGTCTCGCGATAGTGCGCGAGCGAGGCGATCGAGACCCACTCGTCGGGACCGTGATGGCCGGCGCCCGCGGGCCCGAACTCGACCGCCGGGATGCCGGCCTGGATGAACGAGACGGCGTCCGAGGCGCCGTCGCGCCCGACGCTCATCGACTCACCCTTGGTCAGCCGCCCGACGGCCGCGACCAGCGCGACCACGTACGGGTTCGAGCGCGAGACGTCGGCCGGCACGCGCGTGAACGTCCGCACCACCTCGATGTCGGGGATCGAGCGGATCTGGGCGAGGATCTCGCCGGGGTCCTGGTCGGGCAGGTAGCGGATGTCGACGACCATCGTGCAGAGATCGGGCACCTTGTTGAGCGCGTCGCCGCCCTGGATGCGCCCGAGGTTGACCGACGGCCGGTCGAACAGCTCGGAGGACTCGCGCGAGAACGGCAAGGACTCGATTCGCCGGAACACGTCGATCGCCTTCAGCACGGCGTTGTCGCCGAGCCACGGCGTCGAGCCGTGCGCGGAGCGCCCGTGGACGTTGAGGCGGAACGCGAGCACGCCCTTGGCCTGGACGCCGACGTGCATGTCGGTCGGCTCGCCCGTGATCGCGAAGTCGCCCGGGAAGCCGCCGCGCACGACCTCGTCGATCGAGCGCGTGTCGATGTCCTCTGACTCCTCGTCCGGGACGCAGACGAAGCGCACGCGCACGGCGTCCTGGTCGGCCAGGTCGCGCATCGCGCACATCATCGCGGCGAGCCCGCCCTTCATGTCATAGGCGCCGCGGCCGTACAGGCGGTCGCCCTCGACGCGCGGCGAGAACTGCTCCGCATGCCCGGGCACGACGTCGAGATGCCCGTGGAAGATCAGCGTCGGGCCGGCGCTGGCGCCGATGTCGGCGGTCAGCACCGGCAGCTCGCCGAAGACCGTGTCGTGGACGTCGATCTCGCGCGCCTCCAGCCAGCCCTTGATGAAGCCGGCGCAGGCGCGGATCCCGTCGGGCTTGGAGGTGTCGTACGTGATCAGCCGCTCGGCGAGGGCGCGCTCGTCCACCCCGAGAGGGTAGCTATCCG
>CAVRIU010000009.1:0-463746 GCA_963721315.1 uncultured Solirubrobacteraceae bacterium | reverse complement strand
CGCCCGTCCGCGCCATGCCAACTCCCGTCCAGGCTCAGCAACACGTCGTCGAGCAGGCCGAAATGCGTCGCGACCATTGCCGTCTCGCGCACGATGAAGCGTCCGGCGTCGCCAGCCGCCGCGCTGAGCGTGTCCTCGACGAGCGTCGTGTAGAACGTCTCGAACCAGGCGGCGGCGGGCGAGTCGTCGTCGTAGGCGCAATCCCAGCCGGCGATCGCGTCGAAGCGCTCGTCGCTCGAGAGCAGCGGGCCGAGCACCTCGAGAAACCGGCGGGCTTGTAGCGAGACACGATCCATCTGCATGCGCTCGAAGTCGGTGACGGTCCAGTCGCTGCGTGCGCTCAGCAGCTCGGCGATGCGCTGCGCGCGATAGGGCGCGGCCGGCAGAGAGATGAGCGGCACGGTCGCCAGATGGTTGACATCCTCGTTGGCGGACGCGACGAAGCCCTCGGGTGGGTCCGCGCGCCGGGGGAGATCCTCGGATGCCACGAAACCATCCCAGTCATGCCCGGGGTCCCAGCCCGGCAGCGGGACAAGGCCGTTGCCGCGGCGCCGGCGCGGGATGCGGCCGGATGTCTGCTGGCCGATTGCGCCAGCGCGATCGGCCAGAACCCAGTTGAACGAGAACTCGACGTTGCGCAATAGCCCGGCCGCCGCCTCGACATCGGCGACCTCGGGAAGTTCGAGCATCGCCGCCAGTGACGCCGCGCCGGTCGCGTGGGCAGCGGCCCAGCGCGTGCACAGGTAGCGGCCGTCGATATGAGGATCGCCGTCCAGCACGCCGTGCTCGTTCTCAAAGATGCGCAGAGGCAGCGGGGAACTACCGCGACGGCGGACGAGCTCGTCGCGCCGCTGAAACGGGAGCCACCGGCGCTCGCCATGGACCTCGCGCATGAAGCGCCCGTCGCGGCACTCCTCGACCCACGAGTCGACGGCGTCGCCCCCGCCGTAGGTCAACCCCCAGGCCACGTCGGCGGTACGGCCCACGAGCACGGCGGGCAAGCCAGGCATCGTCGCTCCGGCGCACCAGCGCTCGCCGTGATCGAGCATGGCCTCGTACCACACGGCCGGTATGCGGTCGACCTCGAGATGCGGATCGCTGGCCAGCAGCGCCGAGCCGCCACGCGTGCGCTCGGGCGCTACCGCCCAGGCATTCGACGCGGCCAGCGAGGGCAGCCCGAGCCCGGCCGCGAGCGGCAGGATCCGCGAGCCAAGCTGCACATCGCGCAGCAGTTCGACATCGAGCAACTCAAGCCGGCCGGGTAGCAACTCGGCGAGCAGCGCCTCGTCGACCCCGGCCTGCGCCAGCTCGACGAGGATTCGTTCCATGTCGCCTTGCGTCTGGGCGAGTCCCACATAGCCCATCAGACGCGACAGCGCCACACAGTCGGCCGGCCGCCAAGGCTCAGGTCGGTGGCGCAGCAGTGCGAGCTCCCACGGCCGGCGTGACGTGAACGCCTCGCTGACCCCCGCGCAGTACGCCTCCAGCTGCTCGCGCCGACGGGCCGGCAGGAGCGCGACCTGCGCTTCTGCCTCGCGACCGAGGTCCAGTCGGCGAAACAGCCTGTCGCAGGCGATCAGCTCCTCGCTGGCCTCCAACACCTCGGCCGCCCGCCCCTGCCCGAGCAGCCGCGCGAGGATGATCTGGAGCGGCCGGTCGACGCCGTGGCAGTATCCGAGGCCGTAGAGCACATCATCGGCCGAGGCGCCGCGCACATGCGGCACGCCGGCGTCATCGCGGCGGATCTCGATCGGCCCGTCCGCGCCGGCAACAGACCATGCGAGATCTCGCCTGTGGGCAGCCCGAAGCCCCAACACCCAAGCCGCTGCGCCGGCGACGGCGACGCCCGACAGGGCGATCCCCACGAGCGGCGATTTCACGATCGAGCCCCCAGAACAGCGCCCGCGCGGCCTCGCGCTCGGCGCGGCGATCGCTGCCGGACCGACGGAGCGCGAACTCCAACAAGCGGCAGCGCCCATCGTCGGTGAGGCACAGCGGCAATGCTGCCACACCGGTCACGGTGCCGGGCGACCGCCGCAGAACGCCGAACAAACCCCAGCCAGAGCGTCGCCGTATCGCTAGGCGATTCCGGCCGCCGCTAGGGGATTCTGGTCACTGGCGAACGGTTGAAGGTGCCAACAGCGGTGGCAACGGAGCAACACTGATGGTGTCGCCATTCGAGCCGACCGACGTGCCGGGCGTCCGCCGTCGTGGGTCGAGGTTCGTCGTGGTTAACCGCGTCGGGGGGCCAGCGCAAGTAGTCCGCCGACACGTTCGCGCAATCCACTAGACGCGGCGGTAAGGGCGCGAGCGGGGGAGCTGTTGCCGTGGTGCGCCAACCCGGACCAGCTACGCCGAGGCGCCCAGCGGCCGCTATGGCTTTGATCCCAGTGCGGCGCGGAGGAGTGCGGGGAGAAGTTCCGCTGCGGCGCCGCTCGGGCTGTCGTCATTCCATGCGATCGCGATTGTCAGCTGCTCGCTTGGCAGATGCCAGAGCTCTGTGTTGCTGCCGGTGACCTCGCCGCCGTGACCCCACAGCTCGTGCTTCCTGTCCGGCGCACGATCGCGAGCGAGCCCGAGTCCGTAGCCGCGCCAGAGCGCGCCGTTATGGAACTGCGTCATCGCGCGTAGGGAGGCTGGTTTGAGGATCCTTCCGCTGAGCAGGTCGTGCGACCAGCGTGCGAGCGACGGCACGTCGCCCGCGAGCGCGCCCGCTGTGAACGCCATCGTCGCGTCGCCGCGGAACGGAAGAAGCCGGCTGCCGTCGTTGGCGTCGACGCGATCGGGCGTTCCGTCGGGATGCCAATAGGCATGCGCGAGCGGGGGACGAGGGCGCTCGGCCGGCTGGAAGGCGAGGCCGTCGCCGCCGGGATGAGCGAACAGCTCTTGCCGCATCGCTGCGGCGACGGGCCGACCTGCGGCCCGGGCCAGGATCTGCCCGGCGATCATGAACCCGGTGTTGGAGTACTCCGCCGTGGTCGTGCGCGGGCCGGGCTTCGGGGTCGCCGTGATCCACTGGCGAGGCGTCGCATCGCCTCGTAGGCTGAGCTCCTGCAGGGACCCGTCCGGCGGGTCGCTAACGCCGGCGGTGTGACCGAGCAGGTCGCGGATCGTCGCCTTGCGGTCGCCGCGCCAGGCTGCATACCAGCGGTCGATCGGGTCCTCGAGCGCGAGGCGACCCTGCTCGGCCAGGCGCAGCGCCAGCGCGGCGGTCGCGATCTTGGTCACGCCGCCAAACGGCAGCGAAGTCTGCGACGTCATCGGACGCGCCGGCTCTAACACGGCGGCGCCGGCGGCGCCCTCCCACACGCGACCGTCCGGGAAGACCACCGCCGCCGACGCGCCTGGGACCGAGGTGTCGTTGACGTGCTCACGCAGCTTTGGCGTCGAGCTCGCGCGCAACGGTCGCGGTCAGCCTTGGGCCTGACGCTGGTCGCGCCTGCTCTTCACTCCCGAAACAGCCGCCAGTCAGCAGCAAGTACAGCGTCAGGCAGCCGACCCCCCGGCGCACCATGCCGTCGACGCTACGCCCCTCGGCGGCTGCAGGCAACCAGAACACCAAAAAAAATTAGATCGTGGCCCCCGAACGCGACTGGCCGTTGCGGTGGCGTCGATAGGCAGGACGACGTAGTGAACGTGCAACGGAGACAAATCGTCAGCGATCACCTGGCGCACGGCTGATGCTTCGCATTCGCGCGGGCTGGCGCCGAGTTGTGGACCGCCACCCGCTGCTCTTACCTGTCCTCAGCGCGCGCGTTCAACTCGCCGGTCGCGGCAATGAGCGCGCGCGTTGGCGGGGTGGCATCGCGCAACCGAGCCGCCCGGCAGCTACGCGACGAAGTCTGAGTCATAGCGAGCGGCCTTCCCCGGAACCCTTCATCCGCGCCTACCTCGGCCGCGGATCGGAGCGCGCGCGGCGTAACGCAGCGGCCAGATGAAAGGCCCACGGACCTCGCGGTGGATGCACGGAACGCGCGGTTACGTGCGCAGCAATGCGAGGAAGCGCCGCGTTGCCGACGCCGCGACGAGGTTCCCCTTCGCCTCGTCTAGCGCCAGGGCACCGGATGCTGCCGCCGCGGCATCGTCGGTCTGCCCGGCCTCGCGCAGGACCTCCGCGAGCGTGCGGTATGTGTCGGCCCGAAGCAGGAACAGCCCGGTCGGTTCGGCTAC
Organism: uncultured Solirubrobacteraceae bacterium; assembly: GCA_963721315.1. Taxonomy (GTDB): domain Bacteria; phylum Actinomycetota; class Thermoleophilia; order Solirubrobacterales; family Solirubrobacteraceae; genus DASQMT01. The sequence goes on along the minus strand of CAVRIU010000009.1, from coordinate 459,576 downwards.
CGTCACGGCGTCCCGCGCCTCCTCGATGGCGCCGGCGTGATCGCCCGCCCGCGCCGCGAACCGGGCGCGCGCCACGTGCCGCTTGGCGAGCCACTCCAGATCGCAGGATGCCGGCACCGCGTCGATCCGGGCAACGGCTGCGGCCGCGTCCACATCGCGCCCCTGGGCGATGATCGTGTTCGCTAGTTCGACGGTGATCATCGACTCATACCACCGATCACCGGCTCCGCCGCCCATCGCACCGGCGTTGCGGACGGCGCGCTCCGCCGCGGCCAGGTCGCCTGTGAGGATCTCGGCATGGGCGACGGCGAGCGCCAGGTACGCGGCCATCACGTCGAGCCGCAGGTCGGCGAAGCCGGCTCTCGCGCGGGCCATGTCCCCACGTGCCTCGTCGTAACGCCCGAGCATCGCCATGAGAACGGCGCGGCCGCCGAGGAGGCTCAGCCGGCCGGTGGGCTCGGCGTCCCGGCCCAGGGCGTCGCAGCGCGCGATCGCCTCCGGTACGGGACACGGGCCCAACACGAGGCACCACGACATGAACACGAGCGCGGTTGCCGCATCGAACTCGCCGCCGGCACGCCGGGCGAGGCCGAGCATCTCCTCCAGATAGGCGTAGGAGGTCACCGGGTCGCTGGCGAGCCAGGCGAGATCGGACCTCAGGTACGCCGTTCGCGCCAGGCCCAACTCGTCTCCGGCGTCGCGCAGCGTTTCGGCCGCTGCCGCCGCGACGGCGGCGGAGTGCTCGCGCCCGAACGTGTCGGGATGGCGCGACAGTCGAATGTGCTCACGTTCGACCCTGGAGCGGGCGTGGACACGCGTGAGGCCGAGGCGGTTGCTCACGGACACCGCACGGTCGGCGAGCACCTCGGCCCGATCGGGTGCGCCTGACTCGAACAATGCCAGGACGAGGCCCGGGAGCAGCTCAGCACCCTCCGGCCCGTCGGCGCCCAGCAGGCCCACCGCGCGGTCGAGAAACCCGATCTCACCGGCGAGATCGCCACGTTTCTGCGCCACCTGCGCGGCCGCGGCCAACCGCCGGCCGGCACGCTCCGCAAGCCCGGGGGGCGGGGAGCCACCGATCTCGCGGGCGAAGCGGCAGGCGCGCTCGAGATGGAATCCGATCCGCGCGTCCGCTTCGGGGAGCTCGCTTCCCAGCTCGGCGAGCAAATCGGCGTGCCGCTGGTGCAGCCGCGCTCGGGCCGACTTCGCCAGCGACGCGTAGGCGACGTCGCGGATCAGCGTATGGCGGAACCGCACCGACAGCCGCTCTGCAGCAGAAACGTCGCGGACCAGCAGGTCGCGCTCGACGAGCCGCTCGCAGGCCCGCTCGACCTCGAGGCCGTGATCCCGGCCGCGAGCGCGTGCACGGCGCTCGCGTCGAACCTGTCGCCGACGATCGCGCCGAGCGCCAGCGCGGACCGCTCCGCCGCGTCGAGCTGGTCGAGCCGGGCCGAGAGGAGGCCCTGCAGCGCGGGCGGGAGGGCGTCCTCCGCTCGGCTCTCGCCGACGTAGGCCACGAGCTGCTCGAGGAACAGCGGGTTGCCGCCCGCCGCCTCGGCGATCCGGCGCTCTGCGTCAGGGTGGAGCCGGCGGCCGGCTGTCGTTGCTGCGAGCAACGAGTCGCTCGCCGCGGCCGAAAGCGGCCGCAGGGTGAGCCTGAATCCCTGCTCCACCCGGCTCTCCCCGCCTTCGAGCAGGTCAGGGCGCGCCACCCAGACGACGAGCACGGAAGCGTCTCGCAGGCTCGCCACGAGGTCGAGCAGCATGTCGAGGAGGGCGGGTTCGGCCCAGTGGACGTCGTCGACGACGATCACGAGCGGCCCCACGCGGGCGAGAGCGCCGAACAACTGGAGAAACGCCCAGTCCGTGTCCTCACCCGGCTCGCCGTCCCCGAGCCCGACCGCCGCTGCCACACGGCGCACCGCCACCGCCGGGATCCCGAGCGCGCCGGCGAGCTCGTCGGACGAACGGTCGCCCCTCGCCTGCAGCACGACCGTGCGCAGTGGCCACAACGTGATGCCCACGCCATAGGCGGGGCAGCGGCCCGTCAGCACCGTGGCGTGCTCGCCCGCGATCTCGTCCAGCTCGGCGACGAGGCGGGACTTGCCGATGCCTGGCTCGCCGACGACGGTCAGGAGCTCCGGCGAGCGCTGCGCCACGACGCGGGCGAACGTGTCGCGCAGGAACCCGACCTCGTGCTCCCGCCCGATCAGCGGCTGGTCGAGCCTGCGGCCGATCGCGGGCGCATCCGGGTCGATGCTCTCCAGCAGAAACCCTCCGTCCGCCAGCGCCGAAGCGCGCGCGGCGTGATGAACCATCTGCCAGGTCGACTTGCAGAGGCGGATCTCGCCGCCCGTGCCCGAGCGCGCCAGCCTCTCGGCCACCGCCACCGGTTCGCCGACGACCGGGGAGTCCTCGGGCCGGCCGGTCGCGGCGACGACCTCTCCGGTGCAGACGCCGGCGCGCGCCCGCAGACCGAACGGCAGCTGCTCGACCTGTGTGCCCAGATCTTCCGCAGCGCGGAGGGCACGCTGCGCGTCGTCCTCGTGTGCCGCCGGGATGCCCAGCACCGCCAGGAGCGCGTCGTTGCGCAGTTCGATGATGCTGGCGTCATAGCTCGCGCACACGGCACGACCCGCGTCGTGGAAGCGCTTGACCACCGCGCGGAGCGATTCGGGGTCGAGACTTCCCGCATCATCGAGTCCGGTCAGCTGGGAGAAGACGCATGTCACCCAGCGACGGGTGTCGGTCGCGACGGGTGCCCGCTCGCGCGCAGGCGCGGGCTCAGGCACCGCCTGGCGCAGAATCGCCGACTCCAGCTCGCGGAGCTCCGGTGACGGCTCGATGCCGAGCCCCTCCACGAGGACGCGATGCGCGTCCCGGTACACCGCCAGCGCGTCCGCCTGGCGTCCCGTGCGGTAGAGCGCGAGCATCAGCTGGCTGCGCAGGCCCTCGCGCAGCGGGTGCTCGCGAACGAGCGCTTCGAGCTCGCCCACGACCTCGGCGTGCCGGCCGCAGGCGAGGTCGGCCTCTATCCGCGCGCTGAGGCAGCCGAGCCGCAGATCTTCGAGCCGCGCGATCTCGGGCCCGGCGAAGCGCTCGTCCGCGACGTCAGCGAGCGCGGGTCCGCGCCAGAGCTCGAGCGCGTGGCGCAGCGTGACCGCCGCGCCCCGCGGCTGGCCGCGCGCGATCTCCTCGCGCCCCAGCCGGAGGCCCGCCTCGAAGCGGTCGGCGTCGAGCGCGCGCGCTGGGAAGCGCAGGCGGTAGCCGCCCCCCTGGGAGACCACGAGGTCCTCGCCCAGCGCGCTGCGCAGGCGCGACGCCACCACCTGGACGGCATTCCGCGCGTTCTGCGGACCGTCGCCGTCCCATAGCTCGTCGACGATCCGGTCGAGCTGGACCGCAGCACCGTGGCGGACGAGCAGCAGCGCGAGGAGCGAGAGCGCGCGCCCACGAGGAACGTGAGCGATCCGGCCGCCTTCCAGCTCGATCTCGATCGGGCCGAGGATCTTGAACTGGACGTCCACTACGCCGCCAACACCCTATACCGACCGCCTGCTGGGCTTGAGTGAAAGCGTTCCGAAAGTGCGATCCGCGAGCGTGCGCGCATGCAGACCATGACCTTGCCGCGCCCGCCCGAGCACACCACGCGGCGCTGCGCGCCCTGGGGCATGCTCGCGGCGATCGACCTACACGACGGCGACCGCGCGCGGCTCGCCGATCCCGACAGCATCCGCCGGTGCGTGCCGGCCCTGATCGCCGCGATCGGCATGCACGCCCACGGACCGCTGATGCTCGAGCGCTTCGGTGACGACGAGCTTGAAGGCTGGTCGGCGCTGCAGTTCATCGAGACAAGCTCGATCACCGTCCACGCGGACGAGGTGTTCGGCCGCTGCTTCATCGACGTCTTCTCCTGCCGTCCCTTCGATCCGGACGTCGCCGCCGCGATCACCGCCGAGCACTTCGGTGGGACGCCGACCGTGACGGTGCTGCAGCGATGAACGCCCTCACCCCCGCCGCCCGTCTCGTCCCCACGCTGTCGCGCACCCGGCAGTGGGCCGCCACCGTCGGTGCGACCGCGGTCTCGACCTACGCGCTCGACGCCGTCGCCACGGCCGCGGGCGCCGCGCTCGTCGCCTCGAGTCTCCTCCACGGTGCCCCGCATGCGCTCCTGCTCGGGCTCCTGGGGCTCAGCTACGTCGCCTGGGGCGCGGGTCTGCGCAGGAGCCTGGCCGCGAACTGGTCGCTGCTCGAGCAGACCGGGACGAGCACCAACGCGCTGTCCAAAGCTGCGCACGACATCGCGCGCACCCGCGGCTGGAGCCCGCGCACGCGACGGGTCGCCGGCGCGTGCGGCTATGTCGCCACCGAGCTCGCCAAGGAGGCGCCGTACTACGCCGGGGCCTTCGGCGCGGCGCTGGTAAGCGACTCCGTGTCCTCCGGCGACGCGATCGTCTTCCTCGCGGGCGCGAACCTCGGCGCCGCCGTCTACGAGTACGGGCTCGCCGGGCTGACGCGCGCGTTCCTGCGTCGCGGGCACGCGTCCTTCGACGCCGACTGGGTCCCCGCCGAGTACCTCGAGGACTACTACGCCGTCGTCGAGCCCGACGAGGTCGAGACGATCGCCTTCTTCGCCGACGCGATCCGCGACGCGCGGCCAACGGCGCCGATCCTGTTCTTCGGCACCGGCCCGACGCTCCACCACGTCTTCCTGTCCGCGGACCGCGCATCCGAGATCCACCTCGCCGACTACCTGCCACGGAACCTCACCGCGATCGAGTCCTGGCTGCGGCGCGACGACGACGCCCACGACTGGCGGCCCTTCGTCCGCTACACGCTCGAGTGCGAAGGGCTCGCGGCCCCGACCGAGACGCAGGTCGCCCGGCGCGAGGAGCTGACGCGGGCCAAGATCACGCGGCTGCTGCAGGCCGACGCGGGCGACCGCGAGCCGCTGGCCGAACGCTACTCCACCGTGGTCAGCGCGTACTGCGCGGACTCGGCGACGGCGGACCGCGCGACCTGGGAGACCTACATGCGCAACATCGCCGGCCTCGTGGAGCCGGGCGGCGTCTTCATCACCGCCGCGCTGCGGCGGTCGCGTTCCTACCTCGTCGGCGGCAAGCGCTTCCCCAGCGCGCACGTCGACGAGCACGACCTGCGCGCGGTGCTCGAGCCAGAGTTCGACTGCGCGATCGAGGTCCGCGAGGTGCCCGAGCACGCGCGCCTCGGCTACGCGGGCATCGTGCTCGTGCGCGCTCGGCGACGACCGGCCTGAGGCCGCCGACGCCGATCAGCGCCGGCTCGCGCGCGCGCCGCAGCGCTGGCCCTCCCCGAGAGGCGTTTCCGGGGAAAGCCGCAGGCCGCGCGATTTCGCCGGGGAGTACGACGCCTGACGATGCGCGCTGGGGCGACGCCGGCACGCTGCTCGGCGTCGCCCCCATAGGCTGGGCTGCATGACCACACCAGCCCACGTCCCACCCGTCATCAGCGGAGTCGACTTCGTGACGGTTCCCGCGAAGGACATCGAGGCCTCGCGCCACTTCTACGGCACCGTTCTCGGCCTGCCGTTCGTCAAGAACTACGGCGACATGCCGGCGAGCGAGTACCAGGCCGGCAACCTCACGCTCGCGGTCATGGAGCCCGGGGCGTTCGGCCAGGAGTTCCGCTCGCATGCGCTGCCCGTCGCATTTCGCGTCGACGACGTCGCCGCCGCGCGCGAGGCACTCGAGGCGCAGGGCGTGGAGTTCGTCACCGAGACGTTCGACAGCGGCGTCTGCCACCAGGCGATATTCCTCGACCCGGCGGGCAACGCCCTGGACCTGCACCACCGCTACGCGCCGGGCGGGGGCGGAGAAGCCGCCTAGGCGAACATCGCGGCCTCGACCCGCTCGACTTCGACGGCGATCCACGAGCTCCTGGACGTCCGCCACGCCGAGCCCGCCCAGGCGCACCCGCACCACGCCGTCGAGCCGGTGCAGCTCGGCCAGCGTCGAAGCGAGCGCATCCGGCGGCTCGCCGTCGCCCTCGCGGAACAGCGCCAGCACGACGATCGGCGTCGCGCCCAGCGTCCGCGCGAGGTGACGCAGGAGGAGCAGCGACGATGCGTCGGCCCACTGCACGTCATCGAGCACGAGCACCGCCGGCGTGTCGCGAGCGAGCCGCGCCAGCAGCGCCGTCAGCGCGATGTGCAGCTCGTGACGCTCGGCATCGGGGTCCTTGGCTCCGCATCGGCGATCGCGCCGTCGGATCGCCGGCTCCGGCGCGCAGGCCAGGCAGCAGGCGGGTCAACGACGCCGGGTAGCGTCGGCGCCGGCTCGGGCTCTCGGCAGTGCTGCGAGGGCCGGCTCGAGCGCCTCGACGAGCGGCTGGTAGGGCGTGCGCACCGCCGGGTCGCAGGCGCCGTAGAGCACGTGCACCCCGCTCGGCCGTGACGTGCTCGGCGAGCTCCCTCGCCAGCCGCGTCTTGCCGCTGCCCGGCTCGCCGCCCACCAGCGCGATCTGCCGCCCATCGGTGCGCGCCCGGTCGGGCAGCGCGGCGAGCCGGCCCAGCTCCGCGGCGCGTCCCACGAACGGCAGTCGCGGGCCGAGGCCGGAGCTGGGCCGGGAGCGATGGCGCGCCGCCGGGCCGCTCTTGCTCGATCGGCTCGCCGTGGCCCATCGAGCGAAGGGTCCTGGCGCAGGATCGCCTCTTGCGAGGCGCCGCAGCTGCGACGAGGGCTCGAGTCCGAGCTCCGCGTCCAGCCGTCGTCGGTTCCGCGTGTAGATCTCCAGCGCGTCGGTCTGGCGACCGCAGCGATACAGCGCCAGCATGAGCAGGCCGACCAGCCGCTCGCGCGACGGATGCTCGGCGGCCAGCTGCTCGAGCTCGGCGACGACGAGCGCGTGCTCTCGCCGCCCGAGAGGCGCGCATCGATGCGCTCCTCCTGGGCCGTGACGCGCAGCTCCTCGAGCCGCGCGATCTCCCCTGCGCGAAGGACTCGAACGCCGTCATCGGCCAAAGCGGGACCCCGCCACAGCTCGAGCGCGTCGTCGAGCAGGCGCCGCGCTGTCGCCGGGTCGCCCTCGACGCGCGCGCCGCGCGCGCGTGATCGATGAGCGTCTCGAACCGTCGGGCATCGATCGCATCGGGCTCGACCGCCAGGCGATATCCCGACGTCACCGTCTCGAGCGCGGCGCCGCCGTTGGCGAGCGAGCGCCGCAGCCGCGACACGGTCACCTGCAGGCTGCGCAGCCGCCTCCGCCGGCGCGGCCCGAGGCCAGAGCGACTCGGCCGCGGACTCGGCCGACACCGGATGCGGCGACCGGATCGCCAGCAGCGTCAGCAGCGCGCGCTGCTTGCCCGGCGGCACAGCGACGACGTCACCGTCCATGCGCGGTTCGACCGAGCCCAGGATCGCGACCTGCAGGGCCATTCGCTGACTGCCGAACAGTACGCCGCTGACAGCCGGTGTGAGCGCCATGCAAGCGTGGTGTAACCGCTCCCGGCGAGCGTCAAGCGCTCTGGCAAATCGATCGGAGGGTGCTGTGCTGTTTGTGCGTTCGTTCGTGGTGTCGTTGCTGGTAGCGGCGGTGGGCGCCGTGCCGGCGGGTGCGCATTCGAGGTCGAATGCTGTGGTCGCGTGGAATGGGTTTGCGGGGGAGGCGGCGTTGGCTGCGTGTATCGCGCCGGTCGATAATCCGTTGAATGAGTCGCGCATGTATGCGATGACGCATGTGGCGGTTCATGACGCTCTGAACGCGATCGATCGTCGTTTTGAGCCTTACGTGTATGACGCGCGAGCGCCGCGTCGCGCGTCGGCGGATGCCGCTGTCGCGGCGGCGGCGCGTGATGTGCTGGTGGCGGTGCTGGGGCAGCTCCAGGCGCCGTTCGGGCACGCGTGCATCGACGCCGGTGTCGCGAGCGTCGAAGCGGACTATGCGGCTTCGCTGGCCGCGATCGCGGACGGTCGCGCCAAGGACCGTGGGCCGGCGGTCGGCCAGGCGGCCGCGGCGGCCGTGCTGGCACTGCGCTCCGGCGACGGCTCAGACACGACCCTGCTGGACTTCGACTACCCGCAGGGCGACGCGCCCGGTGAGTGGGTCTTCACGCCCGAGCGGCCGTTCGCGTTTGCGCCCGGCTGGGCGGACGTGACGCCGTTTGTGCTCGATCACGCCGCGCAGTTCCGTCCCGGTCCCCCGTACGCGTTGGGTTCGCGGCGCTACGCGAGAGATCTCAACGAGATCAAGGCGCTCGGCGGCGACGACGTCACCACGCCGAGCGGGCGCACCGCCGAGCAGACCGAGATCGCGTTGTTCTGGGTTGAGAGCTCACCGTTGCAGTGGAACCGGATCGCACGCACGCTCGCAACCGGCCGGCGGCTTGACCTGTGGCAGGCCGCGCGGCTGTTCGGGCTGCTCGACCTCGCGCTGGCCGACGGTTACGTCTCGTCGTTTGACACCAAGTACCACTACGACTACTGGCGACCGGTGACAGCGATCCGCGCGGCCGACACAGACGGCAACCCCGCCACCAGCCCCGACCCCGATTGGACGCCGCTGGTGACGACGCCGCCGATCCCGGACTATGACTCCGCGCACGCCGTCCAGGGCGGCGCCGCGGCCGCCGTCTTCCAACGCTTCTTCCGCACCGACCGGATCGCATTTGAAACCTGCAGCCTGACGCTGCCGGCCGGCGCCACCTGCAACGACACCACCCCGGTCACACGCTCCTACAAGAGCTTCACCGAGGCCGCAAAGGAGAACGGCGTCTCACGAATCCTCGTCGGATTCCACTTCCGCAAGGCCGTACGCGAAGGCATCAAACACGGCCGACGGATCGGAGAACACGCCGCCAAACGCTACCTGCGCCCGACGCACTAGAACCATCGGGCGGCTGCTCGCGGCCAACGCCGCGAGCAGCCGCCGTCAGCCACCCATGTAGGGCCGGAAGAACGCTCGCAGGTCCTCCGCGTAGAGCTCCGGCTCCTCGAACGGCCCGAAGTGGCCGCCGCTGGGCATCTCGGTCCAGTGGACGATGTTCGAGGTGCGCTCGGCCCAGGAACGGGGCGGGATCGCGATGTCGTGGGGAAAGACCGCGATCCCGCAGGGGACCTCGATGCGGCGGGCGTGCTGATCGATCGGGATCTGCATCGCGTCGTGGTACAGACGGAACGAGGACCCGATCGTCTCCGTCAGCCAGTAGATCGTGATGTTCGTCAGCAGCTCGTCTTTCGTGAAGCGGCGTTCGACGTCGCCGTCGCAGTCGCTCCAGGCCCGCAGCTTCTCGACGATCCACGCCGCCAGGCCGACTGGCGAGTCGTTCAACGAGTAGGCCAGGGTCTGCGGCTTCGTGCGCTGCATCAGCGCGTAGGCGCCTTCCGCCGCGCGCCAGCGGTCGACGCCTGCCAGGTAGGTCCGCTCATCGTCGGTCAGCTCGGCCGGGTCGAGCTGGAGCAGTGGCATCCCGACGTCGGTGCGGTGGATGGCGACGACGTGCTCGCTGTGATCCAGTCCCAGGAAGCGCGTGACCGCGCTGCCGAGATCGCCACCCGCCGCGCCGAAGCGGTCGAAGCCGAGCACGCCCGTCATGAGCTTGGCCCACAGCGCGGCGATCCGCCGCGCGTGCATCCCCGGCATGCGCGGCTTGTCCGAGTAGCCGAAGCCGGGCAGCGAGGGGATGACGACGTCGAACTCGGTCAGCAGCGGCAGGACCTTCAGGTAGCGCCAGAACGAGTCCGGCCAGCCGTGGCTGAGCACCAGCGGGAACCCGGCCCCGGTCGCGGCCGGCACGTGGATGTAGTGGATGCCCACCCCGTCCACTGTCCCGCGGTAGTGCGGCAGCTCGTCGAGAGCCGCCTCCTGGGCGGACCAGTCGAAGTCATCGGCCCAATAGGCCACTAGCTCGCGCAGGTAGCCCAGGTCGGTGCCGAGATCCCAGCCGGCGCCGTCGAGCAGCGGCTCGGGCCAGCGCGCGGCGCGGAGACGATCGCGCAGCGCGTCGAGCGCGCCATCCGGCGTGGTGAGGCGGAACGGTTGCATGGCGGCGCGCGGGATACGGGTGCGAGGCGGACAGAAGAATCCTTCTTGACAAATATTATTGTCGGTGAGAGAGTGCACGCGATGCACGACGTCACCGTCATCGACGACCCCGCCGCGGCCGAAGCCTCGCTGGACCCGATCCGGGCCGGGCTGCTCTCGGCGCTCGCGGACCCCGGCTCCGCCACGACGCTGGCCGCGAAGACGGGCCTCACGCGCCAGAAGGTCAACTACCACCTGCGCGCGCTCGAGCACCACGGCCTGATCGAGCTGCTCGAGGAGCGTCGCCGCGGCAACTGCACCGAGCGCGTGATGCAGGCAACGGCCGCGTCCTACGTCATCTCACCGACCGCGCTCGCCGACGTCGCCCCGGACCCCTCGCGCGCTCCGGACCAGCGTTCGGCCCGCTGGCTCCTGGCGGTTGCGGGGCGCCTGGTGCGCGAGGTCGGCGAGCTGATCTCGGCCTCGGGCGCGGCGGGCAAGCCGGTGGCGACGCTCGGCATCGACAGCGAGGTGCGGTTCGCGTCCGCAAAGGATCGCGCCGCGTTCGTCGTCGAGCTGGCGGACGCCGTCAACGGCCTCGTCGCCAAGTACCACGACGAGCACGCGACCCGCGGACGCAAGCACCGGTTCGTCGTCGCGCTGCATCCCAGCATCACCAAACCGACCACGAAGGAGCAGCAGTCATGAGCCGCGAGTTCGAGATCAGCCGCGAGATCGACCTACCCGCCGCGCCGGACGACGTGTGGACCGCGATCACCGCGGAACCCGCCGCGTGGCAGTTCCCGACCGGCATGGAGATCCCCGCCGGTGCCGCGCCGCCGGAAGGCGCACCGGTGACGACGTGGGACCCGCCGCGCCGGCTCGTGATCCGCACCGAGTCGCCCGACGGCACCTTCAACTCGCTCGACTACACGATCGAGGCGCGCGACGGAGGCACCGCGCACCTGCGCTACGTCCACAGCGGCATCCTCGCCGACGAGTGGGAGGACCAGTACGACGCGATCGGCGGCCACACGGACTTCTACCTGCACACGCTCGGTCAGTACCTGGAGCACTTCAAGGGCCGCCAGGTCACCTATGTGGGCCAGCCGTCCAGCGGGATCGACGGTCCCGCGTCCGCGAACGGCGCCGATGCGATGGACACCCTGCGCGCCGCGCTGGGGATCGGCGATGCCGCGTCGGTCGGCGACACCGTGCATGCCGACCTCGGCGGAGCCGGCTCGCTGGACGGCGTCATCGACTACCTGACGCCGGAGTTCATCGGCGTCCGCTCCGACGACGGTCTATGGCGCTTCTTCGGCCGCAATCATTTCGGCGGCGTGGTCGGGATGAGCGCCCACGTGTTCCGCGACGACGTCGACGCGGCGCAGGCGGAGGCGGCCTTGAAGGCGTGGTTGGACTCGGTCTACGCCTGAGCCTGCATCCGTCGCGCCTGGATGACCACGACAGGTGGCGAGTCGGAGATGGCGTCCGGACGGGGCCTGCCGTCCGGTCGCCTGACTCAATCGTGTCAACTGTGTGCCAATTCGCGCGCATGTGCAGGGGACCGGCCGACGCGGTGACACGATGACCCAATGCCTGACGAGCTGGATCTCGCCGGCCACGACCGGCTGCCGCTCAGGTGCGACGGACAGATGGAGCGCGAGCCCGGTCGGCTGCAGCTTCGTTACGCGCTATACCCCGACGAGCTCATGTACGAGATCGAAGTCGAGGAGAGCGACAACGCAGTGGTGGTCTCGGCCACCGTGTGCTCGCCGCCCGCAGGGGATTACAGCGAACTGTGGGAGATTCCGTTTCACGTCTATCTCGATCGGCCACTCGGAGGACGCGTGGTGATCGACGCCAACTCAGGGCGCGCGGTTCCCCACAACAACGTCTACGCGAGGTTGATGGCCGGGTCCCAAAACGATACCGTTGTGGGATGACCAGACAGATCGCGGTCAGACTCCCCGAAGACATCGTCGAATTCGTCGACCGCGTGGTCTCCGAAGGCGGTGCCTCAAGTCGCGCGATGGTCGTGAACCGAGCCCTGGAGCGTGAACGCCGACGTACGATCGCTGCACGGGACGCGGCGATTCTGGCCAAGGCGGGCAACGACCCTGAGATGCAGCGTCTCGTGGAGCACGTGACCCGCACGCCGCTCGATCTCGAATAGTGCGTCCGATTCACCTGGCGGATCTCGACAAGAGCCGGCCGGTGCTCGTCCTGACCCGCGAGCTCGTACGTCCGCACCTCGGGCGGGTGACGGTCGCACCGATCACGACGACGGTTCGCGGCCTGTCAACCGAGGTCCCAGTCGGTCGCGGCAACGGTCTCGAGGAAGCTGGCGTCGTGAGCTGCGACAACATCATCACCGTGCCGAGTGCAACTCTTGGAAGCCAGATCGGGTTTTTCCTCCCCGCTCAAGAAGCATCGCTGACCACCGCGATCCACGCCGCCTTCGACCTCGACTGACGCGGCGTTCGGGCGTCAGCGGCGGGCGCCCGTGGCGAGCAGCCCCGCGACCACCGCGAGCACCCCACCTACCATCGCCACCCACACGCCAGGGCCGGACTCTCCGGTGATCGCCATGTACACGATCAGCAGCAGGATCGTCGCGATGCCGCCGAACCAGGCGGCGCCGCCGGTGCGGACGCCGAGCAGCACGATCGCGGCCAGTAGCAGCGTGAGGATGCCGACCGAGGTCGCGAAGCTGAACAGGCGGTCGAGCGAGCCGGCGTCGACGCTGCCCGGGTCGACGTTCAGGAACCGCTCGGCGAACACGTCGTAACGCAGGCAGTCGCTGCTGCCCTGCAGGCAGATCCCGTTCAGCCCGTCGCTCGTCCAGGCCATGAACGACCCGGCCGCGATCAGCAGCGCGGCCGCCAGCGCCAGCAGCCAGCGCCACGATCGCACCCGGCCCTCGGTGATCACCGGCGCCTGGGTGAAGGTCGCCGAGAGCGATCGCGTCTCCTGCTCGCCCTCCGCCAGGATCGTGAGCCGGCGCTCGGCGCCCGCGCGCGACCGCGGCGCCGACACGCGCAGAGTCGCCCGCGACTCCACGCCCGCGGGGACCTCGAGCAGCCCCGGAGAGAAGTCGAACCGCACCTGGCCGTCCGGATCCTCGCCGGTCAGCGAGAGCGCCAGCGTGCTGTTGCCGAGGTTGCGCACCGGGATCGTGAACTCCGCCGAGCCCTCGCCGCGAGCGCGCTCCGGCCGGATGCGCGCGTCGAAGCGCTCGTACGGCGCGATCTCGACCGTCGCCGGCGCGCCGGCCACGACGCCCTGTCGCGCGCCGGAGGCGGCGGTGACCTTGACGGCCCAGGAACGCGCTTCCGCCTGCGGGGAGCGCGGAGGGTGCAGGTGGACGTGCACCTCCTGCTCGGGCGTCTCGCTCTCGGCGCCGGCCGGCACGAGGTGGACGGTCTGCGGGCTGATCGTCCACCACTCCTCGGGCCAGCCGACGACGCGCAGCTCATAGTTGTCGACGATCCCGCTCTGGTTGCGCACGACCGCGACGAGCGCCGCCTGTCCGCCGGGCTCCACGCGCACGATCACCGGTCCGCCGGCACGCCCACCGTCGCCCGGCTGCTTGAGCGTCACCTGCACGGGCTCCGCGGGAAGCACCGGGTCCGGCTTGGGCTCGGGCTCGTGCAGCGCGGTCGGAGCCTCTGACTCGACCGGCTCGGGCGGGACGCGGTGACCGGCGTGTGCTCGACCTCGGTCGGCTCGTCCCAGCGCAGGTACCCGCCGCACTCACGGCAGAAGTCGCGATCGTCGACGTTCTCGTACCGGCAGTTGGGGCAGACGGTCACGCGGGGCGATCCTTCCAGCTGGCGGCTCGGGCGCTCAACCCATGGGCGCGTAGCCTCAGGTTGTCGATGAGCCACTGGGACGCGCGCACGTATGACCGGTCGAGCCAGCCGCAGCAGGCGTGGGCGGCGGAGGTCCTCGCACGGCTCGACGGCATCGCGCCGGACGCGACCGTGCTCGACGTCGGCTGCGGGACCGGGCGCGTCACGGAGGCGCTGCTCGAGCTCGTGCCACGCGGCCGCGTGCTCGCCGTCGACGCGTCGCCGGCCATGGTGGCGCTCGCACGCGAGCGGCTCGGTGATCGCGCTCAGGTGTGGTGTGCGGACGTGCTCGACCTCGATATCGACGAGCCCGTCGATGCGATCGTCTCGACGGCGACGCTGCACTGGGTGCCCGATCATGACCGCCTCTGGCCGCGGCTGGCCGGAGCGCTGCGGCGCGGTGGCGTGCTCGAGGTCCAGTGCGGGGGAGCGGGCAACATCGACGACGTCCGCGAGGTGATCGAGACGGTCGCCCGCGACATCGCTCCGGAGCTCGCCGGCTGGTCGCCCTGGGTCTTCGCAGGACCGCGGGAGACCGAGCGGCGGCTGCGGGAGGCGGGCTTCATCGCGACGCGATGCTGGTTGCAGGAGCGCCCTACGCATCCCGAGGACGTGGACGCGTTCGTGCGCACATCGATCCTCCCGGCGCACCTCGCACGGCTGCCCGAGCAGCGGCGCGAGCAATTCGCGGCCGCGGTCGTGGCCGGCGTGAGTCCGCCTCTGAGCTACGTCCGCCTCAACGTCTCCGCCGTCCGGGGACCGGCTTGACCGACGCCGCATCCGCCTCGCTGCGGCTTAGCTGGAACGATGCGCGCGTGCCCCGAGCCGAAGGAGAGTCCGTGACGACGATGAGCCTTGAGCAGACGGTCGATCTGGAGCGCTATCCGATCGATGCCCTCGATGAGCCTGCCGGCCGCGCGCTGGTGGAGCGCTGCCGCGACGAGCTCGCGATCTCCGGAGCGTGCGAGCTGCCCGGGTTCCTCGCGCCCGAGGCGGTCGCGCAGGTGCTCGAGGAGGTCGCCCCGCTCCGTACGGCTGCGTTCGCGACCAACACGACCCACAACATCGAGTTCTCCGGCCGCGAGTCCGAGCTGGCGTCTGACGATCCGTTGCGCATCCAGGTCCGCTCGGCCAAGTCGCTGGTCGCCTACGATCAGATCCCGCGCGACTCTCCGCTGCGCGCGGCCTACGAGAGCGACGAGCTCACCCGCTTCGTGGGCGCGGCGCTGGCGGTCGAGCCGCTCTACCGCCAGGCAGACGAGCTCGGCGCGCTCAACGTGATGTTCTACGAGCAGGGCGACGAGCTGGGGTGGCACTTCGACAACGCGGACTTTGCGGTGACGTTGATGCTGCAGGCGCCCGAGTCCGGCGGCGCCTTCGAGTTCGTGCCGGCGCTGCGTACCGCCTCGGATCCGAACCCGTCGGGCGTGGCGGCGCTGCTCGGCGGCGACCGCGCCGGCGTGCGCACACTCGCGCCCGAGCCCGGCACGCTCTCGCTGTTCCGCGGGCACCTCAGCCCGCACCGCGTCACTCCGGCGGAGGGCGAGGTGCCGCGCATCAACGCCGTCCTCTCCTACGCGGACCGGCCCGACGCGCGACTGTCGCCGAGCGCCCGCCGCATCTTCTTCGGCCGCTGAGGGAGCGTCACGCCGCGGGGCGGAAGGCGCAGATCAGCACGCCGGTCTTCGCCTGCGTCACCGAGACCAGCTCGAGCGGCCGGGCCTGCCCGTCGCTCGGGAAGATCGTCTTGCCGCCGCCGAGCAGGATCGGCTCGAGCATCAGGCGGTACTCGTCGACCAGGTCGTTCTCGACGAGCTGCCAGGGCGAGCGACGAGCTGCCCATGACCTGGATGGCCCCGTCGTCATCGCGGTCTCGCAGCTCACGGATCGCGCCGATCGCGTCGTCGTCGCCGATCAGGGTCGTGTTGTTCCAGCGCGATGACGCGTCCGCGGCCGAGAGCGTCCGCGACACGACGTACTTCGGGATCGCGTTCATCCGGTCGGCGAACGGGTCGCCCGCGCGGCCCGGCCACGCCGACGCCATCACCTCCCAGGTGCGTCGCCCGAACAGCAACGCCTCGGTCTGCGACATCACCTCGTCCAGCACCGGACCCATCGCCTCGGTGTCGAAGTAGCGCCCCGACCAGCCGCCGTGCTGGAAGCCGCCGTCGGTGTCCTCGCTCTGCCCGCCCGGCGCCTGGACGACGCCGTCGAGGCTGATGAAGTCGCTGAGGATGATTCGCATGACGGAGCTGCTCACACCGTAGTCGATCGGCGTACGCTGACGCGTGACGAACGGCCAAAGGACGGAGACGATGCCCGACCACACGATCGGAACCCGCGAGCAGTGGCAGGCGGCCCGCGACGAGCTCGCCGAGCTCGAGGCCGAGCAGGCCGCGCTCGAGCGCAAGGTGGTCGAGCGCCGGCGTGAGCTGCCCTGGGTTCCGGTGGAGAAGGAGTACGTGTTCGACACAGAGGACGGCGAGCAGACGCTCGCCGAGCTCTTCGAGGGGCGCTCCCAGCTGCTGGCCTACAACATCATGTTCGGGCCCGACTACGAGCTCGGCGCCTGCCCCGGGTGCTCGAACCTGGGCGACGAGCTCGACGCGACGCGCGTCCACCTGGGCCATCGCGACGTGACGCTGATCTGCTTCTCGCGCGCGCCGATCGATCGGCTGAGCGCCTACAAGCAGCGGATGGGTTGGCAGTTCCCCTACGTGTCGACCCACGCGACGGAGTTCCCGTTCGACTTCGGGCTCGCGCTCACGCCCGAGCAGGCGCAGGAGATCCCGGAGATAACGGAGCTGGTCGAGAACCCACCCGAGTGGCTCGAGGGGTGGGGGCGTCAGGTCGGAGCCAAGCTCGAGGACGGCCTGCGCGAGAACCCGAGCTTCATCGCCTTCGCGCGCGAGAACGGGACCGTGTACCACACCTACACGGTGTCGGCGCCCGATCCGTTCGTCGCGCCGTACAACGCCGCGCTGCTCAAGCGAACCCCGAAGCCCCAGACCGACGAGTTCCGCGTCTTCCGCAAGGACGAGTACCCGGACTGACGCCAGCGGCTTGCGGCCGTAGGGTCCGGGCATGACGCCCGAGCACCCCGCGATCACTCGTTTCAGGTCCGAGCTCGCGGCCCGCGGCGGGACCGGACGAGTCGTCGTGCTGCCCGACTCGGTCCACACGGCGGCCCTGGCCGCGGAAGCGCTCGGCTGCGAGGTGGGTGCGATCGCGAACAGCCTGCTGTTCGACGCCGGCGGCTCGCCGGTGCTGATCCTCACCTCGGGGTCGCACCGCGTCGACACCGGTAAGACGGCCGCCGGCATCGGCGTGCCGAGGCTCCGCCGCGCGCGTCCGGAGTTCGTCCGCGAGCACACCGGCCAGGTGATCGGCGGCGTCTCGCCGGTCGGCCACCCGGTGCCGGTGCCGACCTACATCGATCCGTGGTTGCGCCGTCACGACGAGCTGTGGGCCGCCGCCGGGCACCCGGCCGCGGTGTTCTCGACGTCGTTCGACGAGCTGGTCCGGATGACCGGCGCCGTCGAGATCGAAGTGGGCTGAGCGGTCGTTGACATTCGGCGACCCAGCGCGCTATTTAACGATCTCGTTATTTAACGTAGAACGTGAAATGCATCCTGACCAACTCGATCTCACCTTCGCCGCCCTCGCGGACCCGACGCGCCGTGCGATCCTCGTGCGGCTCGGGGAGGGGGAGGCGACGGTCAACGAGCTGGCCGAGCCGTTTCCGGTGAGCCTGCCCGCGATCTCGCGTCATCTCAAGGTGCTCGAGCGCGCGGGGCTGATCGAGCGTGGCCGCGAGGGGCAGGCGCGCCCGAGCCGTGTGCGAGCGCACTCGCTCGATGAAGCCATGCAGTGGATGGAGACGCGCAAGCAGACCTGGGAAGGGCGCATGGACCGGCTCGACGCACACCTTCGACAGCAGAGGACGCAGACATGACCGAGACCGCGATCGATCAGCAGGTCCTGATCACGCACATCTTCGAGGCGCCGCGCGAGCGCGTGTTCGCCGCCTGGATGGATCCCGACCAGGTTGCGGCGTGGTACGGCCCGGAGCACTTCGACACTCCGCGGCGAGCACGTGCACATCGAGCCGCGGGTGGGCGGGCGCTGGGAGCTGACGATGGTGCAGCGTGGCACCGGCGACGAGTTTCCCGCGCGTTACGAGATCATCGAGCTCGTCGAGCCGGAGCTGATCGTCCTGCGCTGCGAGCCGATGCCCGAGCTCGGGCTGCCGGAGGGGACCGTGACGCGCGTGGAGTTCCACGATCACGGCGACAAGACGCGCATGACGCTTAGCGACGGCCCCTACCCGCCCGCGGTACGCGGCAATGCCGAGGCGGGCTGGAACGGCGCATTCGAGAAGCTCGCCGCGCTGCTCGCAGACTAACGGCGCTCGCGCCGGCGCGCTCGCTGCGCGCCGGCGCGAGCTTGCGTGTCAGCTGCGCGTCCCGACCGCGACCAGGTACTCCTTCTCGAAGCGGGCCGGCGACGACGTCCCGCAGCGCCCACTCGTCGCAGAACGCGTCGATCGCGGCGTCGAACTCGGCCTCGCGGCCGTTCTTGACCGCGTTGTTGCGCGCGGCGATAGCTCGGGCCGTAGTAGCTCTTGAAGTGCTCGCCGTAGTCACGCGGGCGCTCGAACGCCGTGATCTCGAGCAAGTCGCGCTCGCGCCGGGCGAAGTCCACGCGATCGCCGAAGAGCTTCTCCAGGTGCTGCTCGCTGCCCCACAGCGGAGGGGAGGACGCGCCGGGCGGGGGCGGCGGCGCGAACTCCTTGATCGTGCGGAACAACGCGCCGAGCATGCCTTCCGGCGTCCAGCTGAGCAGGCCGACGGTCCCGCCGGGGCGGCAGACGCGCGCCAGCTCGGACGCGGCGATCTCGTGATGCGGGGCGAACATGACGCCGATCGACGACATCACGACGTCGAACTCGCCGTCGTCGAAGGGGAGCTGCTCGGCGTCGGCGGGGAGCCACTCGATGTCGAGACCCGCGGCCTCGGGACGTGCAGCGCCGGCTTCGAGCAGCTCCGGGGTCAGGTCGGTGGCGGTCACGCGCGCGCCGCGCTGCGCCGCCGGGATCGAGGCGTTGCCGGTTCCGGCCGCCACGTCGAGGACGCGCGTGCCGGGGGTGATGCCGCAGGCCTCCACGAGCCGTGGCCCGAGCGGCAGCAGGAACGTCTCGACCATCAGGGGGTAGTCGCCCGACGCCCACATGGCGCGATGGCGCGCCTTGAGCTCGGTGTCGGCTACTTCGATGCTCATCTCATCCTCCGAGGTTGTTTCCCGGCACTCGTGCACCGGTCCGGCGAGAAGGATGCGCGACCGGGCCGCGGCGCACATCGGGAGAACTGCCTATTCGCGGCCTATCTCAGCGCTGGTGGGTCCGCGTCACCCATGCTGCCGCCTCGGCGCGGTTGCGCACGCCGAGCTTCGACAGGATCCGGCTGACGTGGTGGGCCGCCGTCTTCTCGCTGATGAACAGCGCGCGCGCGATCAGCGCATTGGACATGCCCTGTGCGATCAGGTCGAGCACCTCTTGCTCGCGCGTGGTGAGCTCGCCCGCGACGCGCGGCTTACCGCCACTCCCACCGCCGAGCTCGCGTAGCACGGCCGCCGCTGCGTCCATCGCGCGCGTGGCGCCGAGGTCCCTGAACGCCGCATGGGCGGCGCGCGCCTCCTCCGCGGCGACTTCCGGCGACCGGCCGGCGACCGCCTGGGCGAGCGCTAGCCGGGCCTCGCCGGTCTCGAGCGGCATCGCCAGCCGGCTGAACTCCGCGAGCGCCCGGCGCGCCGCCTCGGCGGCATCATCGGCGCGACCGGTGGCGAGCGCGACGCGTGCCGCGGCGAGATCCGCCCGTGCGCGCGGGAGCGGCATCGCGGTGCGAGCGGCCAGGTCGGCGAGCTGCTGCGCGGCTTCCTGCGCCTGCTCGAGCTCGCCGCAGGCGAGCCGGGCGTCTACCAGCGGCGCGAGCAGCTGCGCCATCCGGATCGCGTCGTCCTCGGTCGCTTGCAGACCGCGCTCGAGCAGCGCGGCGGCGACGCGCGGCTGCCCCTGGGCGATGCGCAGATGGGCCAGGGCGCGCAATGACCCGGGATGCTCTTCGCGACCGGAGAGCAGCTCCTCGGCCTCGGGAACGCGGCCTTGCCGGAGGCGCAGCTCGGCCAGGAACGCGAGCGTCGGCACTCCCATCAAGGGAATGAAGCGGGCGTGCGTCTCCAGCGCGAACTCCAGCGATTGCTCGGCGTCGGACCAGCGGCCGGTCGCCAGCAGCACCTCGGCGTGAATAGTCCGGCACGCACCGAGCAGCGGCGTCGTGCCCAGCTCGCGCGCGAACTCGTCTACCAGGGCGCACCATTCGGTCGCTCGCTCCCAGTCCCCGGCCTCCGTGCACGCGGTGATCAGGTTGCAGTACGCCTCGGCGAGCGTGTGCACGTTGCGCACCTGCCCGGCAGAAGCCGCCGCCATCGCCTCCTCGAGCAGCTCGGCGCCCTGCGCGAGCCGGCCCGCTTCCACGTGCGCGCGCCCTAGAACGCTGAGCGCGAAGGTCTCGAGGTCGCTGTCCCCGTGCTCGCGGGCGATCGCCATCGCCCGCTCGGCGTGCGCGACGCACTCCTCGACGGCGGTCGCGTGCCGGGCCCGCTCGACCGCGACCCATCCGCGCCCGGCGCAGTCGCCGCTCTCCGCCACGCTGCGCTCGGCGCGCGCCAGCCACCCGCGCGCGGCGGAGGCACGCCCGGCGATCAGGTGCTGGTGCGAGATCCAGACCGCGACGCGCGCGGCATCGCTGCAGCGCTGGTCCGCGACGTAACCCTCGAACGCGCGCTCGCGCGCGGCGATGCCGGCCGGCACGTCACCGAGGAACCAGACGGCCAGGCCGAATCCCTCGAGCGCGTCGGCGGAGTCCGGGTCGTGCTCGAGCTCGGCCGCGAACGCCGCGCGCGCCGCCTCCCAGCGCGCGGTTTCCAGAGCGCGCCGCCCGTCGACGCCGAACGCTGCCTCCATGCGGCGAGTATCGCACCCGCGCACCGGGCGGCGGTAGAGCCAGCCACACCACGCGGAGCCGTGGTCGCCGCACCCGGAGATGCCGGGTTGCACCGCTGCTCTGGAATGTTCGAGCGGGGACAGTCGTCTCCCAATCTCCTGTTCTCTTTCCCCGCTTGGAGTCTCTAACCCGATGAACGCACAACGCTGGACCCTTGCCGTGGTCTGCGCTGCAACGGCGATGCTGATGCTGGACATCGCCGTGGTCAACACCGCGCTGTCGCGGATCGCCGATGACCTCGACACCGGCCTGGGCGGCCTGCAGTGGGTCGTCGACGCGTACACGCTCGCGCTGGCGAGCGTCGTCCTGACCGCCGGCTCGCTCGCCGACCGTCTCGGTCGTCGCCGGCTGTTCACGATCGGTCTCTCGATCTTCACCGTCGCGTCGCTCGCCTGCGCCGCCGCGCAGGACATCGTCTTCCTCAACACCTCGCGCGCCGTGCAGGGCGTCGGCGCGGCGATCATGTTCGCCGTCTCGCTGGCGCTGCTCGCCAACGCCTACCCCGGCGCCAAGGAGCGCGCCGGCGCGCTGGCGGCCTACGGCGCCACGATCGGCGCCTCCTTCGCGGTCGGCCCGCTCGTCGGCGGCCTGCTCACCAGCGGGCTCGACTGGCAGTGGATCTTCCTGATCAACATCCCGATCGGGATCGCCTGCCTGGCGATCACCCGCCGCTATGTCAGCGAGTCGCGTGACCCGAATGCACACGGCATCGACTGGGCCGGCCAGGTCTCGCTCTCGGCCGGTCTCTTCCTGCTGGTGCTGGCGCTCCTGCGCGGCAACGAGCAGGGCTGGTCGAGCACGCCGATCGTCGCCGAGCTGATCGGCGCCGCCGTCGCGCTCGCCGCCTTCGTGGCGATCGAGCGGCGCGTCACGCAGCCGATGCTGCCGCTGCGCTTCTTCCGCGATCCCTCGTTCACCGGCGCGCAGATCGCCGCGCTCGCGATCTCGGCGTCGTTCTTCGCGATCTTCCTCTACACGACGATCTACATGCAGCAGATCCTCGGGCTGTCGGCGATCGAGGCCGGGCTCGTGTACCTGCCGGGCACGCTGGTGATGCTCGTCGTGTCGGGCGCGACCGCCTCGCTCGGAGCGAAGATCCCGGCGCGCGTGATGGTCGGCGGCGGGCTCGGCCTCGTCGCCGCGGGCATGGGCCTGTTCATGTTCGCCCAGGCCGACTCGTCGTGGACCGTCATCCTGCCGGGCCTGCTGGTGGCCTGCGTCGGCACCGGACTCTTCAACCCCGCGCTGACCAACGTGGCGCTGGGCTCGGTGCCGCCCGAGCAGAGCGGTGTCGCGGCCGGCGTCAACGACACCTATCGGCAGGCCGGCATCGCCGTCGGCGTCGCCGCGCTCGGCGCGCTGATCCCCGCCGAGCATGCGTTCGGCGGCGCTGACCCGCAGGCCTACGTCAACGGCTTCCACGACGCGCTGCTGGCGGGCGGCATCCTCGCCGCGATCGGCGCGGTCGCCGCGTACTGCCTGATCTCGAAGTCCTACGGCGCGGTGGCCGAGGCGCCGGCCGAGGAGCACGCGATCGTCGCCAAGCCGGTCTTCGAAGGCGCCTAGGCAACGGAGCGGAGCGAGGGCGGGGGCCACGGCCCCAGCTCTCGCTCCAGCCGCAGCGCGGGGGCGAGTGCCACGGCGCAGTGGCCGAAGCACCGGTCACCGGGACGGTCAGTCCCCGGGCGGGGTGAACTGGCTGAGCGTGAGCACGGCGCCCTGAGGGTCGCGCACCAGCGCCGTCCGGGTCCAGTCCGTGTCCTCGGAGGTGACGACGGTCGCGCCGAGCCGCTCCGCCAGGGCGGCCGACGCATCACGATCCTGCACCGTGAACGAGACGTGCCAGTGGTCGGCCTCGCCGTCCGCGGCGGGGGCGACCCAGCCGATCGCGTCCTCGAAGCCGGGCGGCGCGGTGACTTCTTTCTGTCGCTTGCGGATCTCCGGGTCGACGGTCGCCTCGAGGTGATCGCCATATCCGGGACGGCGGATCAGCGTCGCGAAGCCGAGGTCCTCGAGCCTCCAGGAGAAGAGCGGCTCGTAGAAGGCCCGCGCGATTGTGGGATCGCCGGTGTGCAGGTCGCTGAAGTTCCAGCTCCCCGGCGCGTTGACGAGTTGCGCTCCGAGGCGTTTGCGGGCCTGCCAGAGCCGGAAGCGAGCTCCGCGCGGGTCCGCGCAGATCGCCAGCCGGCCGCCCGGTCCGGCATCGGCCGGCTCGTGCTCCACGGTCCCGCCCGCTTCGCTCACCGCAGCCGCCGACGCATCGGCGCTCTCGACCGCGATGTACGTGTTCCAGGCCGTCGCGGCATCGTCCCGCGCGGGTGCGATCGCCGCTACGTCGCGGCCGTCGAGCGCGGCGATCAGGTAGGACCCGGGCGCACCTGCGGGCATCGCGTCCGCGAACGTCCAGCCGAACAGCTCGCCGTAGAAGTGGCTCGCGGCGTCGAGGTCCGGCTGCTCTGTGTCGATCCACGAGGGGACTCCGTGCGGGTAAGTCCTGTGCATGGGGCGGCACCTTACGTCCCGTGCCAGCCACAGTGTGCGCGCCGTCGAGGCCTGCGACGATGCGGCATGTGCGTCCGACCGTGCTGATCGTCGACGATCACGCCGAGTTCCGCGCCTCCGCCCGTGCCCTGCTCGAGGCGGAGGGTTTCGCAGTGGTCGGCGAGGCGGCGGATGGCGCCCAGGCGATCGAGGCCGTCGCCGCCCTGCGGCCCGCGATCGTGCTGCTCGACGTCCAGCTGCCGGGACGCGACGGGCTCGGGTGGCGCAAGGCATCGCAGCGGGATCGGACCCGCCCGCGGTGGTGCTGATCTCGAGCCGCGAGGCCGCGTCTTACGGGCCACGGCTCGGACGCGCGGCCGCGCGCGGGTTCATCGCCAAGCGCGAGCTCTCGGGCGCGGCGCTCGCCGGCCTGCTCGACTGAAGGCCCGCATGCGGCGTGTCGGCCTCCTGGTCTGGCCGGCGGCGCTCGCGCTGGCCGTCGCGTCCGAGTCGGCCGCGTTCGCCTGGGACGAGCCGGGGCGGTGGCTGCCCGACCTCGCCGTCGGCTTGACGTTCATCGCCTGCGGGTGGCTGGCGTGGGAGCGCTGGGATGCACCGGACGCCGGGACGTTGCTGGCGGCGACCGGCGTCACGTGGTTCCTCGGCAACTTCTCGGCGGAGCTGCTGTACCTGCACCGCGGCCCGCTCGTCCACCTCATCCTTGCGTATCCGGGTCTGCGCCCGCGTTCGCGGCTCGATCTCGTCGCGGTCGCGGCCGGCTACATCGCCGCGCTGATGGAACCGGTGATGCAGAGCGAAGCGGGAACGATCGTGTTCGCGCTTGCGCTGGTGACCGTGGCGGCGCGCGGCTACGTCGTGGCAACCGGATCGGCGCGACGATCGCGGCTGATCGCCCTGCAGGCCGCGGCCGCGCTCGGCGCCGTGCTCGCCGGCGGCGCGGCGGCACGTCTCGCAGTCGGAGCCGGTGATGCGGCCGACCCGGCGTTGCTCGCCTACGAAGCGGTGCTGATCGCGATCGCCGCCGGGCTGTCCGCGCGGCTGCGCGGGCCGGCGGCGGCGGCCGTCGCCGACCTCGTCGTGGAGCTCGGCGAGACGCGCTCCGGCACGCTCCGGGACCGGCTCGCTCGCGCGCTGGGCGATCCGACGCTGGAGGTGGGTTTCTGGTCTGCCGCGGCCGGCGCCTACTTCGACGATGCGAGCGGCCCGCTGTCCCTCCCGCAGCCTGGGTCCGGGCGTTCTGCGACACGCGTCGAGCGCGAGGGCGTGCCGTTCGCGGTGCTCGTGCACGACGCGACCATCCTGCGCGACCCGGCGCTCGTCGAGGCCGTGGCGTCCGCGACCCGGCTGTCGGCGTCCAACGTCGCGCTCCAGGCTGAGGTGCGCGCGCAGGCGGGCGAGCTGATCGCCTCGCGGCGGCGCCTGCTCCTCGCCGCGGACCGGGAGCGGGAGGCGCTCGAGGGGCGGCTGCGCGAGGGCCCGGAGCGGCGGCTGGCCGGGCTCGGCGCAACGCTCGCCGGGCTGCCGAGCACCGAGCACCTCGGGCGGGCGCGGGAACAGCTCGCGAGCACGCTCGACGACCTGCACGAGCTCGCGCGCGGCCTGCACCCGCGCGAGCTCGTCGAGGCGGGGCTGAGCGGGGCGCTCGCGGCGCTTGCACGGCGCGCCCCGCTTCCCGTCACGCTCGACGTGCGCGTGGGGCGGCTTCCCCAGCCGCTCGAGGCGACGGCCTACTTCGTCTGCGCCGAGGGGCTCGCCAACGTGGCGAAGTACGCCTCCGCCGGGCGCGCGGAGCTGCAGGTGGCGACCCTGGACGGGCGGCTGGTCGTCGTCGTCGCCGACGACGGCAGCGGCGGCGCCGATGCCTCGCGCGGCAGCGGGCTGCAAGGGCTCGCCGACCGGGTCGAGGCGCTCGGCGGCACACTGCGGATCGCAAGCCCGCCGGGCAAAGGAACGCGCCTCACCGCCGAGATCCCGCTTGTGCTTGCCGACGAAGTCGGCTGAGTGCTCGGCGGCGAGGCGCGCTGACTGCGCCTACTCGGCGTCGCCGGTCCGCTTCCACGTGTTGACGGTCCAGGCCTTCGCGTAGGGGAGGTCGCCGGGCGCGGCGGTCTTGATGACGGAGAGCTCGAGATCGCCGCCGGCCGCCTTGCTCCAGCGGTAGACGTCGGGCAAGCCGACCGGGAACTTCCACGTGAGCCGATCGCCGTCGATCTCGTACGTGCTGCATTCATCCGGGTTGTCGATCGGGTTCGGCGCCTGCTGCTTCCAGCAGTACTCGCCATCCTGCAGCGTGACGGTGTACACGCCGTGGTTCTCGTCGATGTCGCCGCGATCCGACAGGCCCGCGTCCTTCAACTGCTTGTCGGTGATCTCGAAGCGATACGAGCCGTTGAGTCTCGACATGTCGGCCGCCGTGCCGGGCTTGTCGCCGCAGGCGGCCGGCGCGCTCGCCGAGACTCCGGCCTGCTGCTTGGCTGCGCGGATCGCCTCGATGATCCGCTTCGTCGTCGCATCGCGGCCGAGCTCGTCGTAGACCGGCTCGGTCGCCTGCTCGAGCGCGGCGACGTCGGCGGCGCCGGCGCGCACGACGGCTCCGCCCTGCGCTGCAGAAGTCCTGCGCGGCCTCGGCGTCCGTGGGCGCGGACCGGATCGCCCACTCGCGCGTCTCCGCGGCCGCCTGCTCGAGCGCCGCCCGCTGGCTGTCGTCGAGCTTCGCGTAGGCGCCGGCGTTCGCGACGAGCGAGTTCACCTTGGGGTAGAAGGTGACGTTGCCGGTCGCTGTCCCGCCCGGATCGAGCAGGTACGAGGAATCCAGGCCGGCATGGATGCGCGGGTCCGCCTCCTCGTCGTTGGCGCTCGCGCCGAGCGCCTCGAAGACGGCCGCGGTCGTGTTCGAGGTCGCGCTGCGGATCGCCTTGCCCTCGTAGTCGTCCGGGCCGAACAGCGGCTGCTTGAGTCCGAACGGGTGGCGCAAGCCCTCCGGGAACAGCGCGAGCCCGACGACGCCGGCCTCGTCCAGGCCGGACATCAGATCGTCCGCCAGCTCGCCCGAGACGACGTCGGCGACGAGCTCGTCGCTCGTCAGCAGGAACGGCGCGTTCAGCGCGCGCAGGCTCGTGACGCCCTCGGTGTCCCAGGACCGCGACGGGATCAGGCCCATGTCGAGCTTGCCGCTCGTGACCAGCCTGGCGACCCGCTGGTCCCAGTCCGGGCCGTCGCCGGCGGCGTGCCAGACCGGCTTGATCCGGACCGCGCCGTCGGAGACCTGCTCGACCCGGCGGGCGAGCTCCTCGATCTGATCGGCGGCCGGCTTGCCCGGCTCGTCGTCGGTGCCGATGCGCAGGGTGACGGGCTTGGCGGCGTCTGACTTCGCCGGCTCGTCTCCGCTCGAGCAGCCCGCGAGCACCAGGCCCGCGAGCGCACCTGCCAGGAGGCCGCTGATATGGCGTTTCGTCGGCTGCATGTTCCTCGCTCCTTCGGTCGGGATGTGTCGTTCGACCGTAAGGAGCGAGTGGTCCGCCGCCATCGCGGCGAGCACGGCAATTCGCGGCCACGGGACTGTGGCTGGCCACAGTCCTACCTGGCGTCGCCCAGCCTGGTCCACGTGTTGGCGGCCCAGGCGCGCGCGTAGGCGAGCTCTCCCGGGGCGGCGCTCACCGCGGTCAGCTCGAGGTCGCCGCTCGCCGTCTTGGTGAAGCGGTAGACGGTCGGGCTCGCCGACCGGATAGCTCCAGGTCATGCGATCGCCGGCGAGCTCGTAGGTGCTGCACTCGTCGGGGTTGTTGAGCGCGTTCGGCGCCCGCTGCTTCCAGCAGTACTCGCCGCCCGAGAGCGTGACCGTGTAGACGCCGTGGTTCTCGTCGATGTCGAGCGGGTCGGTCACGCCGGCAGCGCGCAGCTGCTTGTCGGTCTGCTCGAAGCGGTAGACGCCGTCGAGCTTCGTGATCCGGCCGCCGCCGGCCTGCGCACCGGCGGCGGTCCCCGGCTCGCCGCACGCCGAGGCGCTCTCCGGTGGGATGAGCTGCTGCTTCAGCTCGCGGATCGCGTCGATCAGGCGCGACGTCTCGGCGTCGCGCGAGAGCTCGTCGTACACGGGCGCGGTGGCCGCCTCGAGTGCGGCCACTTCCGCGTCGCTCGCGAGCACGACGGAGCCGCCAGCCTCGCAGTACGCCTGCGCGGCCTGCGGATCGCTCGGGAGCGTCTCGATCGCCCACGCGCGCGTCTGCGCTGCCGCCCGCTCGAGGATCTCGCGCCGGCTGCTGATCGAGGTCCTTCCACAGGTCGTGGTCGACGACCAGCGTGTGCACCTTCGGGAAGAAGGTCACGTTGCCCGTCGCCGTCCCGGTCGGCTCGAGGTGGTACGAATCGTCGATGCCGGCCTGGGTGCCGGCGTTCGGCTCCTTGTCGTCGACGCTCGCGCCGAGCGCCTCGAACATCGCCGCGACCGTGTTCGAAGTCGGCGTGCGGATCTCCTCGCCCGCATAGTCCGCCGGCCCGAGCAGCGGCGCCTTGAAGCCGAACGGGATGGCGCAGGCCCTCCGGGAACAGCGCGAGCCCGACGACGCCGGCCTTGTCGAGGCCCGCCATCAGCCCGTCCGCGAGCTCTCCTGAGATGACCTCGGCCAGCAGCTCGTCGCTGGTGACGAGGAACGGCGCGTTCAGCGCGCGCAGGCTGGTGACTCCCTCGGTGTCCCAGGCGCGTGAGGGGACCAGGCCCAGGTCGAGCTTGCCGCGCTTGACCAGCCGCGCGACGCGCTGGTCCCAGTCGCTGTCGTCGCCGCCGGCGTTCAGGACCAGCTCGATCCGGAGCTCGCCGTCGGAGAGGCGCTCGACGCGGCGGGCGAAGTCCTCGCAGCTGGTCGCTGCCCGGCCGCCCGGCGGGTCGTCGGTGCCGACGCGCAACGTGACGGCCCGGCGGCGCCGCCCGCCTTCGTACCGCCGTCCCCACCGAGGCAGCCCGCGAGCAGCGGGCCCGCGAGGACGGCCGCGAGAACGGCGATGTGGCGTGGCGTTACCTTCATCGCTCTCCCGCGACGCTACCGGCGCGCTTCCGAGCCCGCATCCGTGTGGGCACGGCCGATTGTGACCGACGGGACTGTGGCTTGCCACAATCTGGTGCGGCGTCGTGCGAAGATCGGGCCGTGGCACGGCTCCTGCTGCCGGCACTCGCGATCGCGTACGGCGGCCGCCTCCGTGGCCGTCGCGCTCGACCGCGTCGCCGACGCTCCGACGACCTACGCCGCGACCGCGGGCGCGCTGGCGGCGGCCGACCTCGTGGCCGGGCTCGGCCTGATCGCGGCAGGCGTGCTGATCTGGGCGGAGCGGCCGCGCAGCTCGGCCGGCCCGCTCGCGACGCTGCTCGGCGTCGTGTGGCTCGCACCCGACTGGGTCGGTTGGGAAGCCGGCCCGGCGCTCGTGCGCAGCGTCGCGATGCTCGCCGCGCCGCTGCTGCTCGCGGTGCTGGTGCACCTCGTGCTCGCCTTCCCCGCCGGGCGGATCGCCACGGGCGGGGCGCGCGTCGCCGTCGCCGTGCGCCTACGGTGCCGCCGCGGTCGTCAGCGCCGCGCGGGCGCTCGTGCGCGATCCGTTCCTCGACCTCGACTGCTGGAGCAACTGCACGGACAACGTCTTCCTCGTCCGCTCCGACCCGCAGCTGGCACGCTCGATCGACGTCCTCTGGCTGTGGCTCTCGGTCGTCGCCGGCGTGCTGCTCGCGGCCTTCGCCTGCCGGCGCCTCTGGTCGGCCAGCGGCCGGGCCGGGCGGCGCTGTGGCCCGTGCTCGTCCCGGCCGCGCTCGCCGCGCTCGCGCAGGCCGCCTACGCGATCGCCCTGCTGCGCGATCCGCGCCGAGGACCCGGAGGCGCGCCGTCTTCCACGCGCTGTTCCTCGCGCGCGCGGCGGCGTTCGCCGGGCTGGCCGGCGGCATCGCCTGGACGGTCGTGCGCGACCGGCGCACGCGCGCGGCCATCGCACGGCTCGCGACCGACCTCGGCGAGGCGCCCCAGCCCGGAGCGCTGAAGGCCGCGCTCGCGCGATCGCTCGCCGACGCGGAGCTCGAGGTCGCGTACTGGCTTCCGGGCGCACAGCAGTACGTCGACGCCGCAGGACGTGCCGTCGCGGTTCCCGCCGCAGGCGAACGCGCGGCGACGCCGATCGTCCGCAACGGTGAGCCGGTGGCGCTCGTGATCCACGGCCCCGCGCCCGCCACGCGCTCGAACGCGAGATCGGCGCGGCCGCGCGGCTGGCGGTCGACAACGAGCGCCTGCGCGCAGAGGTGCTCGCCCAGCTCGAGGACCTGCGCTCCTCGCGCGCGCGTATCGTCGAGGCGGCCGACTCGGCCCGCCGTCGCATCGAGCGCGACCTCCACGACGGCGCCCAGCAGCGCCTGTTGACGCTGTCCTACGAGCTGCGCCTGGCGCGCGCCGAGGCCGACGGCGACGACGCCCTCACCACCGTGCTCGCCGCAACGTCCGAGGAAGTCCAGGCCGCGCTCTCAGAGCTGCGCGACCTCGCCCACGGCATCCATCCGGCGATCCTCACCGAGGCCGGCCTCGGCCCCGCGCTCGAGTCGCTGGCCGACGCCGCGCCACTGCCGGTGGAGGTCAGCGCCACGCCGCCCGCGCGCCTGCCGGAAGCCGTCGAGCGCGCCGCGTACCTCTTCGTCGCGGGCGCGGTCGACGCGGCGGCGCGGGCGGGCGCAGACCATGTCGCGGTGACCGTGCGCCGGGACCGCGAGCACGTCCTGGTGACCGCCGGCCGGGTCGGAGCCGCCCTGCCCGTGCACCTCGCCGACCGCATCGGAGCGCTCGGCGGCCGCGTGAGCGTCGAGCACGGCACACTGCGGGCAGAGATCCCATGCGCGTAGTCGTGGCCGAAGACACGATGCTCACCCGAGCGGGCATCGTGCGCCTGCTCGAGGATGCCGGGATCGAGGTCGTGGGAGAGGCCGAGGACGGCGACGGCCTGCTGCGCAAGGTCGCCGCGCACAACCCCGACGTCGCGATCGCCGACATCAGGATGCCGCCGACGCACACGAACGAAGGCCTCGTCGCGGCGCAGCGAATCCGCGCGGAGCACCCCGCGGTCGGGGTGCTCGTGCTCTCGCAGTACGTCGAGCCCGACTACGCGCTGCGGCTGCTCGAGGAGCACCCCGAGAAGATCGGCTACCTGCTCAAGGAGCGCGTCTTCGACGTCGCCGTGCTCGTCGACGCGCTGCGCCGGATCGACGACGGCGAGACGGTGATCGACCCCACGATCGTCGCGCGCCTGCTCGGGCGGCGCCGTCGCGAGGACCCGCTCGCCGAGTTGACCGAGCGCGAGCGGGAGGTGCTCTCGCTCGTCGCCGAGGGCATGTCGAACCGTGCGCTCGCCGCCCGGCTCTTCGTCACCGAGCGCACCGTCGAGGCGCACATCAAGCAGATCTTCCTCAAGCTCGGGCTGACCGAGTCGCGCGAGCGGCATCGGCGCGTGCTCGCCGTGCTCGCCTTCCTGCGCGCCTGAGCATCACATGTCTGCGAGCGGCACCCGCCCGCCCGCCTTGACCATCTTCATCGTGAACTGCGAGTTGACGCGCGCGAGCCCGGGCAGCTCGGCGAGCTGGGTCATGTAGAACGCCTCGTACGCGTCGACGTCGGCGACGGCGACCCGGATGACGTAGTCCGGGATCCCGAACATGCGCCTGCACTCGATCACCGCGTCCATCTGCGCGATGCGCGACTCGAACGCCTCGACGGTCGCGCGATCCTTGAGCATCAGCTCCGCGTGCACGACGACCTCGAAGCCGCGGCCGACGGCCGCCGGGTCGATGTCGGCGTGGTAGCCGCGGATCGCGCCCGCCTGCTCGAGCGCGCGCACGCGGCGCAGGCACGGCGAGGGCGAGAGGTTGACGCGGGCGGCGAGGTCGACGTTGCTCAGCCGGCCTTCGTCCTGCAGCTGGCGCAGGATTGCGCGATCGAGTGGATCCATTGGCATATCATGCCCTGATTCCGTGATCTGAGCGCACAGAAGAGCACGAATCTGCGGGCGATTCTGACCTAACCTCCCCGGGATGATCGGCCGCTCGATCACTCGCGACGCGCTGGCGATCGGGCTGGCCACCGGCGCGTACGCCGTCTCCTTCGGCGTCCTCGCTGTCGCCGCCGGCTTGTCGGTCGCCCAGGCTTGTGCGATGTCGGCGCTCGTGTTCACCGGCGCGTCGCAGTTCGCCGTCGTCGGCGTGGTCGGCGCGGGCGGCGGCGTATTGGCCGCGCTGGCGCCCGCACTGCTGCTCGCCGCGCGCAACGCGGTGTACGGCTTCGCGCTGGTGCCGGTGCTGCGCGGCAACCGCGCCGGCCGCGCGCTGCAGGCACAGCTCGTGATCGACGAGTCGACCGCGATGGCCCGCGCTCAGGACGACGTGCGCGCGGCGCGGCGTGCGTTCGTCGCCACCGGCCTGAGCGTCTTCGTCTTCTGGAACCTCGGCACGCTCGCCGGCGCGCTCGCGGGCGGCGGGCTCGGCGACCCGCGTGAGCTCGGCCTCGACGCGATGTTCCCGGCTGCGTTCGTCGCGCTGCTCGCCCCGCAGCTGCGCCGGCCGGGCGCGCCGGTCGCGGCCGTCGCCGGCGCGCTCATCGCGGTCGTGCTGCTCCCGTTCGCCCCGGCGGGACTGCCGATCATCGCCGCGACGCTCGGCGTGGTGCCGGCGATCGCAACGCTGCGACGGAGCGCGCAGTGAGCTGGGCCGCGCTGCTGGCGCTGGCGGCGAGCGCCTACGCGCTCAAGGCGCTCGGCCCGGTGTTCGCCGGGGAGCGCGCCCTCGGCCCCGAGCTGCGCGCGATCCTCGACGTGGTCGCCGTTCCGCTGCTCGCTGCGCTCGTGCTCGTCCAGACGCTCGACGGCGGCGGGCGGATCGTGCTCGACGCGCGCGTGCCCGCCTTGGCCGTCGCGGCGCTGCTGGTCTGGCGCCGTGCTCCGTTCCTGGTCGTCGTGCTCGCCGCCGCGGTGACCGCGGCGGGCCTGCGCGCGCTGGCCTGACGCGTCACGCGCCGCCCGCCTTCAGCTCCACCTTGATCGGCTTGAAGTCGTCGCCGGTCATGTCGGCGCCGTCGGCCTTGAGCGCGGCGACCGCCTGCTCGGCGTAGTCGTTCGTGTAGGCCAGGCCTTCGGGCGCCTTCGTGATGACCGTGGCGCCTTCGGCGTTCTTGGTCTCGCTGGCGACCTGGACCGTCTGCTCCCAGGCGGCCTCGTCGACGATGCCGATCCCGTCCGGCGACGGCCAGATCAGCTTGTTGATCTCGTTCATCTGCCACAGCTGATGGCTGGCGCCGAGCTTCGAGCCCTGCGCGACGACGATGTCGCGGCACTGCTCGGCGTTGTCGCGGCAGAAGATCCAGCCCTCGAAGCTGGCCTGGAGGAACTTGACGGTCTGGTCCTGGTAGGCCTTGTCGCTCTCGAGCTTCTCGGTGTTCGCCCAGATCGCGTCCTGCAGCATCGCCGTGCCCTCTTCGTTCCAGTCGATGCGGTTGAAGTCCTCGGGCGTGTAGAGCTCGCCGGTGTCGGGGTTCTCGGCCTCGAGCACCTGGGCGTACTCGTTGTAGATCATCGCCTGGGCGGCGTCGATGTCGCCCTTCAGCAGCGCCTGCATGTCGAACTGCTGCTGCACGAGCGTCGCGTCCTTGCCGGGGTCGATGCCCGGCCTTGCCCATCCCGGCGAACAGCTCGAACTCGTTGCCGAAGCCCCAGTTGCCGACCTTCTTGCCGTCCAGGTCGGCCGACGTCGTGATGCCCTTGTCCTTGAAGGAGACCTGCAGCGTGCCGGAGCGCTGGAAGACCTGGCCGACGTCGGTGATGCCGGCGCCCTGCTCGCGCGACTGCAGCGCCTTCGGCACCCAGGCGATCGCGTAGTCGGCGCGGCCCTGGGCGAGCTGGGTCTGGGGCACGATGTCGGTGCCGCCCTCGAGGATCTCGACGTCGAGCCCGGCCTTCTCGTAGAAGCCCTGCTCGACGGCGGCGAAGTAGCCGGCGAACTGCGCCTGCGTGAACCACTGCAGCTGCAGCTTGACCTTCGTCAGCTCCTGGCTCTCGGCGGTCGCGGCGGGCTCGTTCGAGCCGCTGTCGTCGTCGTCGCCGCAGGCGGCTATCGCCAGCACCGAGGCCGCGATCGCCGCGGCACAGGCGACACGATTGAGGAACGAGTTCACGTCAGCTCTCCTTGTGGTCGTTGCCAGGGCATCGCCACGCGCTCGGCGAGCAGCGCGACGAGGTAGAAGGCCAGGCCGAGCGCGATCGCCGCGCGTGACGATCGCCCACGCGCGCGGGTACGCGGAGGCGGCGGCGGCCGAGGTGATCGCCGGGCCGAGCCCCTGCTGCAGCCCGCCGAAGTACTCCGAGACGATCGCGGCGATCACCGCGCCCGAGGACGCGATCTTCAGCCCGGTGAAGAAGTAGGGCAGCGCGCCGGGCAGCCGCACGATCCGCGTCGTCGTCCAGGACGACGCCGCATAGCTGCGCATCAGCTCCGCGTGCACCGGGTCGACCTGCCGCAGGCCCTTGAGCGTGTTGATGAAGATCGGGAAGAAGACGTAGATCATCACGATCAGCCGCCGCGGCGTGCTCGAGGTCGACGAGAACATCGTGTTCAGTATGGGCGTCAGAGCGACGATCGGGATCGCGGCCGCGGCGGCCGTCAGTGGCGTCAGCAGCTCCTCCAGCGGGCGCAGCCGCGAAGCGAGCAGGGCGGCGACCAGCCCGGCCACCAGCCCGAGCGCGAGCCCGACGAGCGCGTTGCGGCCGGTGTCCCAGGCGGCCGCGAGGATCGTGTCGAGGTTCTCGCGCAGCTGCTCGAAGATCGCGCTCGGCTTCGGCAGCACGAACGGCTCGATGTCGCGCAGCAGCACGAACAGCTCCCACAGCACGAGGAAGCCGATGCCGAACAGCAGCGGCGGCCAGATGCCGGAGAACACGCGCCCGTCCAGACGGCCCCGGTCCTCACGGCGATCCCTCGCGCGTCCTCGCGCGCAGCGCCTCGCGCACCTCGGTGATCGTCGCGTAGAACGCATCCGCCTCGCGGAAGTCCTCGTCGCGCGTGCCCGGCGGCACGTCGATGATCTCGGTGATGCGGCCGGGGCGCGGCGACATCACGACCGCGCGCTGCGACAGGAAGACCGCCTCGGGGATCGAGTGGGTGACGAACACGACCGCCGCGCGCGTCTCGGCGCAGATCCGGATCAGCTCGGACTGCATGCGCTCGCGCGTCATCTCGTCGAGCGCGCCGAACGGCTCGTCCATCAGCAGCAGCGCCGGCCGGCGCGCCAGCGCGCGCGCGATCGCGACACGCTGCTGCATGCCGCCCGACAGCTGGCTCGGGCGGTGCGAGCCGAAATCGCCGAGGCCGACGAGCTCCAGCAGCTCGGCCGCCTGGGAGCGCCGCTCGCTCGCGCCGCATCCCGTGCAGCGCCAGCGGCAGCTCGACGTTGGCCTGAACCGTGCGCCACTCGAGCAGCCCCGCCTGCTGGAAGGCGATGCCGTAGTCCTGGTCCAGCCGGGCCTGCCGCGCGGGCTTGCCGTTGACGAGCACCGAGCCCTCGCTGGGATCGATCAGGTTGGCGATGATGCGCAGCAGCGTCGACTTGCCGCAGCCGGACGGCCCGATCAGCGAGACGAACTCGCCGGCGGCGACCGTCAGGTCGATCTCGGTCAGGGCGTCGACCGCCGTGGCGCCGCTGCCGAAGCGCTTGCCGACTCCCTCCAGCGCGACCGCGGGCGGACGTGGCTCGTTCACGCGGTCTCCTCCGGCTGGTAGCGGCGCAGCGCGACGCCCAGCAGCGCGACGAGCCCGACGGCGACCACGCCCATCGCCGCGGCGCCGATGATCGGCGCGTAGATGCGCGCCGGGTCGCCGGTCGCCTGCTGGGCGTAGGAGATGATCAGCCGGCCGATGCCGCCGCTCGAGCCCGATCGAGATCTCGGCGACGATCGCGCCGACGATCGCCGCCGCGGCCGCGAGCTTCAGCGCCGGGATCATGTAAGCCACCGAGGCGGGCAGCCGCAGCCGCAGCAGCGTCTGCCACCACGACGCCGCGCAGGCCGCCAGCAGCTCGGTCTGCACCGGCGTCGGCGACGAGAGCCCGCGCAGCGCACCGATCGCGACCGGGAAGAACGCCAGGTAGGCCGCGATCACCGAGACCGACATCCACGGCTGCCAGTCGAGCCCGAACAGGCTCAGGTTCCCGCTCCAGCCGTAGACCAGCGGCGCGAGCGCGATCAGCGGCACCGTCTGGCTGAGCACGACCTAGGGCAGCAGCGCGCGCTCGACCACGCGCACGCGCTGCATCGCCAGCGCCAGCACGAAGCCGACGGCGACGCCGGCGGCGAAGCCGGCGACCGCCAGGCGCAGCGAGTACCAGACCGCGTCGACGACCGAGGAGAGCACCGTGCCGCCGCCCGCCACGCCCGCGACCTCCTGCTCGCCGAACACCTCGAAGATGCGGGAGAGGTGCGGCATCGAGGCGTCGTCCGAGCGCGGCAGGATCAGCGCGTCGCCGATGCGCACGCCGTCGTCGGGCGCGACGAGCTTGTAGAGCTCCCAGGCGGCGGCGAGCAGGAGCAGGGCGAGCAGCAGCATCGCGCCTCGTCGCAGCCGCGGGAGGTGCGTCACGACGTGCCCGTGGTCAGAGTTGTGAACACGAGCGCGAAGCGTACGCGGGCGCGCGGCGCGCGTCACGCGCGGTCGAAGACGATCTCCTGCGCGCCGTGCCAGAGCGTCCGCTCGCCGAGCGCGCGCAGGTT
This sequence comes from uncultured Solirubrobacteraceae bacterium, assembly GCA_963721315.1. Classification (GTDB taxonomy): domain Bacteria; phylum Actinomycetota; class Thermoleophilia; order Solirubrobacterales; family Solirubrobacteraceae; genus DASQMT01. Next base: position 423,398 of record CAVRIU010000009.1, on the reverse strand, counting down.
CTCGTTGCCCTCCACGATCGTGAGGAAGTGATTGCCGGCGAGCTGCCCGACGATGCTCGCGAAGCGGCAGCCGCCGTAGGGGAGCAGGATCTCGGTCTCGGAGATGCCGCCCGGATAGAGCAGGATCTGGCCCGGCGCCGGGTGGCTCGTGTGGTTCTCGTAGCCGACGCCGAGGTCGAAGTCGCCGAGCGGGATCCAGGTCGACTCGCCGCTCCAGCGCACGTGGATGACCTTCTGCTCGAACGGCAGCAGCCGCGCGAACGCGGCACAGGTCTGCGGCGCGCGCTCCTCCTCCATGCGTGCCGCGAACTCGTACGGGCCGGCCTTGATCGAGAGCATGGTCATCGTCGTCCTCCTCAGGTTCGGGATGCGAGCAGCTCGAGCAAGCGGCCGATGACCGCGATCGCCGCGGCGACGTCGGCGAGCGCCACCGACTCGGCCGGGTCATGGCTGATGCCGCCCGCGCAGCGCACGAACAGCATCGCCGTGGGAGCGATCGCCGCCATCACCGCCGCGTCGTGGCCGGCGCCGCTGGGCAGCAGCTCGACGCGGTGGCCGGCGCCCGCGACCGCGTCGGCCAAGAGCTCGGTCAGGCCGGAGTCGCAGCTTGCCGCCGGCGTCTCCTGCACGACGTCCCACTCGAGCTCGACGTCACGGGCGGCCGCGATCGCGGCGGCGTGCGCGCGCAAGCGCTCGCAGGCGGCCACGCGCGTGGCGTCGTCGGCATGGCGCAGGTCGAGCGAGAGCACCACGCGGCCCGGGATCACGTTGCTCGGCGCCCGGCTCGGCATGCAGCTCGCCGACGGTCGCCACGACGCCGGCGGCGGCGCGCGCTTGTGCCTCGACGGCCACGATCCACTCGGCCGCCGCGCACAGCGCGTCGCGCCGCAGGCGCATCGGCACGGTGCCGGCGTGGCCGGCGGCGCCCGCGAACGTGACGGCCGCGCGCGTCTGGCCGGCGATCGAGCTGACGACTCCGACCGGGAGCCCGGCCGCCTCGAGCACCGGCCCCTGCTCGATGTGGACCTCGCAGTAGCCGACCAGGCCGGCAGGGTCGCGCGCGGCGACGGCCAGGCCGTCGACGTCGCCGCCGAAGGCGCCGATCGCGTCCGCCATCGCGATGCCGTCGGCGTCGTGGCGGCCGAGGTGCGAGCGGTCGAAGCGCCCCGCGACGACGCTGCTGCCGAGGTACGCCGTGCCGTAGCGCACGCCCTCCTCGTCCGCGAAGCCGAGCACCTCGATCGCGTATGGCAGCGCACCTGCCCGCTCGACGCACGCGATCGCGACCAGCACGCCGAGCATGCCGTCGTAGCGGCCGGCGTCGCGCACCGTGTCGAGGTGCGAGCCCAGCAGCAACGTGGGCGCGCCGTCGCGGACCGCCTCGCGACGCCCGATCACGTTGCCGATCGCGTCGCGCCGGACCGTCATGCCGGCCGCGCGCATCCAATCGGCCACGGCTTCGCCCGCCAGTCGCAGCGCGTCCGTGGCAAAGCGGCGCGTCAGCGCGCTCGGGCTCGCTCGCTGAACGCGGCCAGGATGTCGCAGCGCTCGAGCACCGTGGCCGCGTCGGACGTGTCGTCGCGCATCGTCGAATCCAAGCGCGTTTAGGATCGCAGCATGGAGATCCTCCAGCCCGGCAGCTGGCAAGAGGCGCTGGAGATGAAGGCGGCCCAGCCGGAGGCGCAGCCGATCGCGGGCGGCACCGACGTGATGGTCGCGCTGAACTTCGACCACATCCGCCCGCCGGCGATGCTCGACCTCACGCGCGATACCCGAGCTGACGGAGTGGGGGCCCGAGAACGGCGGCCTGCGGATCGGCGCCGGCGTCACCTACGCGCGCCTGATCGCGGAGCTCGGCGACCGGCTGCCCGGGCTCGCGCTCGCCTCGCGCACGGTCGGCTCGCCGCAGATCCGCAACCGCGGCACGGTCGGCGGCAACCTCGGCACCGTCGTCGCCGGCGGGCGACGGCCTGCCGCCGCTCTACGCGTCGGGGGCCGAGGTCGAGCTCGCCGCGGCCGGCGCGACGCGCCGCGTCCCGATCGCCGAGTTCATCACCGGGCCCAAGCGCAACGCGATCGAGCCGGACGAGCTGATCGCCGGCTTCCGGCTGCCGCCGGCCGCGGGGCCGCAGCAGTTCGCCAAGATCGGCACGCGCAACGCGATGGTGATCGCCGTCTGCTCGCTGGCGCTGTCGCTCTGGCCCGACGAGCGCCGCGTGGCGGCCTGCATCGGCTCGGCCGGGCCGACGCCGATCCGCGCCGCCGACGCGTGCGAGTTCATCGCCGGCGTGCTCGACGAGCACGGCCTGTGGGAATCGCGCGCCGCGATCTCCGAGTCCGCGCTGGGGCGCTTCGGCGAGCTGACCGCGGGCGCGGCGCGCCCGATCGACGACGTGCGCGGCAGCGCGGCGTACCGCCGGCACGCGCTGCGCGTGCTCGGCCGGCGCACGCTCGCGTGGGCCTGGGCGGAGTACCGATGCGCCTGACGCTCACGGTCAACGGCGAGACGCGCGAGGCCGACGGCGTGTGGGAGGGCGAGAGCCTGCTCGACGCGCTGCGCGACCAGCTCGACCTGCCGGGCTCCAAGAACGCGTGCGAGCAGGGCGAGTGCGGCTCCTGCTCGGTCTACCTCGACGGCACGCTCGTCTGCGCCTGCCTCGTGCTGGCCGCCCAGGCCGAGGGCCGCGAGGTCGTCACGGTCGAGGGGATCGCCGAGCCGCGACGGTCAGCTGCACGAGCTGCAGCGAGCGTTCGTCGAGACCGGCGCGGTCCAGTGCGGCTTCTGCACGCCCGGGCTGATCGTGGCCGGCCACGACCTGCTGCGGCGCAACCCGAGCCCGAGCGACCTCGAGATCCGCGAGGCGCTGGCCGGCAACCTCTGCCGCTGCACGGGCTACGAGCAGATCCTCGACGCGGTGCGGCTGGCCGCGCAGCGCCTGGCGGCATGACGGCGGCGCGAACGATCATCGAGGGCTGCGCGATCGCGACCGTCGACGCCGCAGGCACCGAGCACCGCGACGGCCACCTCGTGATCGAGGGCGACCGGATCGTGGCCGTCGGCGCGGGCGCCGCGCCGGACGCCGGCGACGACGCGACGCGCATCGACGGCCGCGGCTGCCTCGCGACGCCCGGCCTCGTCAACTGCCACCACCACCTCTACCAGTGGGCGACGCGCGGGCTGGCTCAGCAGGCGACGCTGTTCGAGTGGCTCGTCGAGCTCTACCCGGTGTGGGCGCGGATCGACGAGCAGGTCGAGTGGGCGGCGGCGCGCGCCGGCCTGGCCGCGCTCGCGCGCTCGGGCTGCTCGACCTCGACCGACCACCACTACGTCTTCCCGGCGCACGGCGGCGACCTGCTCGAGGTCGAGGTCGAGGCGGCCGCCTCGATCGGCGTGCGCTTCCACCCGTGCCGCGGCTCGATGGACCTCGGCCAGTCCGGCGGCGGCCTGCCGCCCGACGCGGTCGTCGAGGACCGCGACGCGATCCTGGCCGCCTCGGAGGCGGCGATCGACCGCTTCCACGACCCCGCGCCGGGCGCGATGGTGCGCGTCGCGCTCGCTCCCTGCTCGCCGTTCTCGGTCACGACCGAGCTGATGCGCGACGCGGCGGAGCTGGCGCGCCGGCGCGGCGTGCGCCTGCACACGCACCTCGCCGAGACGCTCGACGAGGAGCAGTTCTGCCGCGAGCGCTTCGGCGTGCGGCCGGTCGAGTACCTCGAGCAGCTGGGCTGGCTGGGCGACGACGTCTGGCTCGCGCACTGCGTGCACCTGTCCGGCGACGAGGTGCGGCGCTTCGGCGAGACCGGCACCGGCGTCGCCCACTGCCCGAGCTCCAACGCGCGCCTCGGCGCCGGCATCGCGCCGGTCGCGGCGCTCACGCGGCGCGGGCGCGCCGGTCGGCCTCGGCGTCGACGGCGCCGCCTCCAACGAGGCCGGTGAGCTGGCGCTCGAGCTGCGCCAGGCGCTGCTCTTCGCCCGCCTCGCCGGCGGGCCGGCGGCGATGACCGCGCGCGAGGCGCTGGCGCTCGCGACGATCCACGGCGCGCGCTGCCTCGGCCGCGACGACGAGCTCGGCTCGCTCGAGCCCGGCAAGCTCGCCGACGTCGCGCTGTGGCGGCTCGACGGGCTCGAGCACGCCGGCATCGCCGATCCCGTCGCCGCGCTCGTCCTGGGCGCGCCGCGCCCGGTCGAGCTGCTGCTCGTCGGCGGCCGCGCGATCGTGCGCGACGGCGAGCTGCGCACGCGTCGGCGAGGAGGGGCTCGCGCACGACCTCGAGCGGGCGAGCCGGCGGCTGGCCGGCGCGCTGGAGACGACGCCGTGACGATCCCCGCGACACCCACGCGCGAGCGTCCCGCCGGCGCCGGTCCAGCGCCCCAACGAGGTCGGCGTCACGACCACGCGCGTCGACGGCATACCGAAGGTCAAGGGCGAGTTCGAGTACTCGTCGGACATGCGCATGGACGGGATGCTGTGGGGCGCGACGCTGCGCAGCCCGCACCCGCGCGCGGACATCTGGGCGATCGACATCGGGCCCGCGCTGGCGCTGCCCGGCGTGCACGCGGTGCTCACCCACGAGGACGTGCCGGGCCGCAAGGTCTACGGCATGGAGATCGCCGACCAGCCGGTGCTGGCGTGGGGGCACGTGCGCTACCAGGGCGAGGCGGTCGCGATCGTCGCCGCCGACCATCCCGAGACGGCGCGCCGCGCGGTCGACGCGATCGAGGTCGACTACGAGGTGCTCGAGCCGCTCGCCGACGCCGAGGCCGCGATGGCGCCCGGCGCGCCGCAGCTGCACCCGTCGGGCAACGTGCTGCGCCACGTGCGCATCAACCATGGCGATCCCGCGGCGACGGCGGACGTCGTCGTGACGGGCGAGTACGAGGTCGGGATGCAGGACCAGGCGTTCCTCGGCCCCGAGTCGGGCCTCGCCGTGCCCGACGGCGAGGGCGGCGTCGACCTGTACATCGCCACCCAGTGGCTGCACGTCGACCGCGACCAGCTCGCCGAGAGCCTCGACCTGCCGCCGGAGAAGGTGCGCCTCACGCTCGGCGGCGTCGGCGGCGCGTTCGGCGGGCGCGAGGACCTGTCGATGCAGATCCACGCCTGCATGCTCGCGCTGCACACGCGTCGCCCGGTCAAGATCGTCTACAACCGCGAGGAGTCGTTCTACGGGCACGTGCACCGCCACCCGTGCCGGATGCGCTACGAGCACGGCGCCGACCGCGACGGCCGCCTGGTCTACGTGCGCGCGCGCGTGGTGCTCGACGGCGGCGCCTACGCGTCGAGCTCGACGGCCGTGTGCTCGAACGCCGCCTGCTTCGCCGCCGGCCCGTACGACGTGCCGAACGCCCGGCATCGACGCGTACGTCACCTACACGAACAACCCGCCCTGCGGCGCGATGCGCGGCTTCGGCGCCGTCCAGGTCGCGATCGGCCACGAGGCGCAGATGGACAAGCTCGCCGCCGCGCTCGCGCTCGATCCCGGTCGAGCTGCGGATCCGCAACGCGATGCGGCCGGGCAGCCGGATGCCCACGGGTCAGCTGATCCGCGAGCCCGCGCCGGTGGCCGAGCTGCTGGAGCGGCTGCGGGCGATGCCGCTGCCGCCCGAGCCGGCGGGCGACGGCCGCGACCTGCGCGAGCTGCCCGGCGGCGTGTCCAACACGACGCACGGCGAGGGCGTGCGCCGCGGGATCGGCTATGGCCTCGGCTTCAAGAACGTCGGCTTCTCCGAGGGCTTCGACGACTACTCGACCGCGCGCGTGCGGCTGTCGCTCGACGGCGGCGAGCCGCTGGTCGAGGTCCACACCGCCGCCGCCGAGGTCGGCCAGGGCGTGGTCACCGTGCAGGCGCAGATCGCCCGCACCGAGCTCGGCGTCGAGCGCGTCGCGGTGCTGACGGCCGACACGCGCGTCGGCTCGGCCGGCTCGAGCTCCGCGTCGCGCCAGACCTACGTGACGGGCGGCGCCGTCAAGGCGGCCTGCGAGGCGGTGCGCGAGCGGCTGGCGGCGCTGGCCGAGGAGCGCGACGTGCCGGCCCTTCCCGCCGCCGTGCTCGCCGAGGGCGAGGCGATCGAGGAGACCGTCGAGTGGCACCACCGCAAGACCTTCCCGCTCGACGACGACGGCCAGGGCGACGCCCACCTGCAGTTCGCCTTCTCCGCCCATCGCGCGGTCGTCGACGTCGACGCCGAGCTGGGCCTCGTGCGCGTCGTCGAGCTGGCGACCACGCAGGAGGTCGGCAAGGCGATGAACCCGCAGGCGCTGACCGGCCAGATCCAGGGCGGCACCGCGCAGGGCCTGGGGCTGGCGCTGCTCGAGGAGATCCAGGTGGCCGACGGCAAGGTGCTGAACGCCTCGTTCACGGACTACCTGCTGCCGACGGTGCTCGACATGCCGCCGATGCGGATCGAGCTGCTCGAGCACGCCGACCCGGAGGCGCCGTACGGCCTCAAGGGCGTCGGCGAGCCGCCCAACATCTCGACGCCGCCCGCGATCGTCGCCGCGCTGCGCGCCGCCACCGGCCGCGAGCTCCCGCGCGTCCCCGTGCGGCCCGAGCACATCGTCGGCCTCGACGACGTCGGCGAGGAGCAGTTCGTGGCCCGGTTCGGCGCGCTCTTCGAGCACTCCCCCTGGGTCGCGCGGGAGGCCTGGCGCCGGCGCCCGTTCGGCAGCAGCGAGGCGCTCGCCGCCGCGTTCGACGATGTGCTGCGCAGCGCCTCGTCCGAGCGCCGGCTCGCGCTGGTCCGCGCTCACCCGGAGCTGGCCGGGCGCGAGGCGCAGGCGGGCGAGCTGACCGCGGCGTCCGGGCGCGAGCAGGCGGCAGCCGCGCTGGACCGGCTCTCGCCCGCCGAGCACGCGCAGCTGGGCGAGCTGAACCGGCGCTATCGCGAGCGCTTCGGCTTCCCGCTGGTGATCTGCGTGCGCGAGCACACCAAGGACTCGATCCTGGCCTGGGCGGGCGCCCGGCTCGAGCGCTCGCCAGACGAGGAGCTGGCGACCGCGATCGACGAGATCGCCAAGATCGCGCGCCTGCGCCTGGACGACCTGCTGCCATGACGATCACGCACGCACGTGCTCGACACCGCGCGCGGCCGGCCGGCCGCGGGCGTCGCGGTCGTGCTCGAGCGCGAAGCCGGCGACGGCTGGGAGCGCGTGGGGCACGCGACGACCGACGCCGACGGGCGCGTGCCCGGATTCGATGCCGCCGGCGCGGGGCGCTTCCGGCTCACGTTCGACACCGGTGACTACCTCGGTGCGGCGGCCTTCTACCCGCAGGTGACGATCGAGTTCATGGTCGAGGCGGACGAGGAGCACTACCACGTCCCGCTCCTGCTCAGCCCGTTCGGCTACAGCACGTACCGAGGCAGCTGAGCGTGCTGGGGGAGAACAGCTACGGCAAGTCGGAGGTCCGGCTCGTAAAGGTGGATCGCGGCGCCGAGCGCCACGAGCTGCGCGACCTCACGGTCGACGTCAGCCTCGCGGGCGACTTCGAGGCGGCGCACGTGCGCGGTGACAACAGCGGCCTGCTCGCCACCGACACGATGCGCAACACCGTCTACGCGCTGGCGCGCGAGCAACCGGTCGACCCGCCGGAGTCATTCGCGATCGCGCTGGTCGAGCACTTCCTCGCGGCAGGGCCGAGCGTGACGCGCGCGCGCGTGCGCATCGTCGAGCACCCGTGGGCGCGGCTCGGCGCGCACCCACCTTCGAGCGCGGCGCCGGCGGGCAGCACGTCGCGACGGTCACGGGCGACGGGTCCGGGATCGCGGTGGAGTCCGGCATCGACGACCTGCTCGTGCTCAAGACCACCGGCTCGGGCTGGGAGGGCTTCCTGCGCGAGCAGTACACGTCCTTGCCCGAGACCGACGACCGGATCATGGCGACGGCGGTGACCGCGCGCTGGAGCTACGGTCGCGCCGAGGTCGACTTCGGAGCGCTCTGGGCGGGCGTGCGCGGGACGATCCTGAGCGCGTTCGGCGACCACTACAGCCCGTCGGTCCAGTTCACGCTGCACCGCATGGGCGAGGCGGTGCTCGCCGCGCATCCGGAGGTCGAGCGGATCCACTTCTCGCTGCCCAACAAGCACCACCTGCTCTACGACCTGGAGCGCTTCGGGCTCGACAACCCGAACGTGATCTTCCAGCCGACGACCGAGCCCTACGGGCTGATCGAGGGCACCGTCGAGCGCGGCTAGGCGAGGCGCTCGCCCGCAGCCCGCATCGCCTCCAGGTCTGTCGCCTCGGTGACCGACTCGAGGCCGAGCTCGCGCGCGGCGGTCTCGGACAGCTCGCTGCGGCCGGCGACGGCGTGGACCGGCACCGACGCGGCGCGCGCGCGGTCGCAGATCTCGCCGACGATCTTGCCCATCGCGCTCTGGTCGTCGAGGCCGCCCTCGCCGACGACGACGCAGCGCGCGGCGCGCAGCCGCTCGTCGAAGCCGAGCGTGTCGAGCACGTAGGGCGCGCCCGGCTCGAGCCGCGCGCCCAGGCCGGCCCAGAGCCCGCCCGACAGGCCGCCGGCGGCGCCGGTCATCGCCTGTCCGCGCGGATCGCGCGGCAGCTCCGCCGCGTAGCGGTCGAGCCGCTCCGCCAGGCGCGTCGACCATCGCGGCGTCGGCGCCCTTCTGCGGCCCGTAGATCTCGGCGCAGCGCTCCCACGGCGTCTGCACGTCGCACAGCACGACGACCGTCGCATCGCCGAGCCCGCCGGCTTCGGCGATCGCCGCGAGCGCGCCGCGGCCGCCGTCGACGGTGGCCGAGCCGCCGACGCCGACGAGCACCTCGCGCGCGCCCGCGTCGATCGCGGCGCGGATCAGCTGTCCGGTGCCGTACGTCGTCGCCGTCCAGGGGTCGCGCTCGTCCTCGGCGACCAGCGCGAGCCCGCTGGCCGAGGCCATCTCGAGCAGCGCCCGGTCGCCCTCGCCGAAGAGCGCGAACTCGGCCTCGACACGACTCCCCAGCGGCCCGCGCACCGGCACGCGCGTGACCTCCGCGCGCAGCGACGCCAGCAGCACCGCGAGCGTTCCCTCGCCGCCGTCGGCCACGGGGCAGCGATCCGCTGTCGCACCACCACGCTCGAGGCCGGCCGCGATCGCGTCGGCCACCTCCACCGCGGTGAAGGTGCCCTTGAACGAATCGGGTGCGACCAGGACGGGGCGCGCCATGGCGCGCAACCCTAGCGCCGGTCGATGTGAACCCGCGTCCAGCGCGCGGGAACGAAGACAGCGCAGTTGTGGAAGCGCAAGACGTGGTGCCGTTCGCCGATGTCGAGGGACGGCGGTCGTCCGCCGCGGGGCGCTCTGCTTCGGCCTCTGTGCCGGTCTCGTCGCGTCGGCATGTACGGGATGTCCGCCTCGAAGTAAACGCCGGCACGCCAGCTCCGAAACCGCGGCCGGCGACCGCACGAAACACCCCACGCAAACGACTTGGGAGCATGGGATGCGCAAGGGACTTGGCAGGACGATCGCCGTGGCGGCCACAGCCGCAGTCGCAGCGAGTGGCAGCGCGGCGATCGCGGAGCAGGGCAGCGATTCCGAGCCGCGGCGGATCGCACCGCACGCCGGACTTCGCGACGGTCAAGTATCCGTCCGGCCGGACGCTCGTGCTGTTCGACCGGCACGTCCGCAAGGACGTCGCGATCAAGGGCTTGGCGAAGGACGAGCGCGTCGTCGGCATCGACGTTCGGCCGGCCACCGGTGACCTCTACGCCGTCAGCTCGGCCGGCCGCGTCTTCACGGTCGACACCCGGAGTGGCAGGATCGGCAACCCGCAGGCGCTCGTCGACGCCGTCAGCGGCGCCCCGGTCGCGCTCAGCGGCAGCTTCTACGGCGTCGACTTCAACCCGTCGGTCGATCGCCTGCGGATCGTCTCGGACGCAGAGCAGAACCTGCGCGTCAACGTCGACACGGGCATGACGTCCACGGACGCGGCGCTGCAGTACCCGGCCGGCGATCGCAACGCCGCGCAGGACCCGGCCGTCGCCGCGGTCGGCTACACGTTTGCGGCGCCCGGCGGCCCGACGGCGTTGTACGACGTCGACTCGGCGCGCGACACGTTCGCGTTGCAGAGCCCGCCGAATGCCGGCACGCTGAACTCGATCGGGCCGGTTGGCCTCGACGTCACGGCGCAGGGCGGCTTCGACATCGCAGGGCAGGAGCGCTTCGTGGCGCTGGGCTTCTACCAGCAGGGCGGCAGCGCCCGGCTCTACCAGCACCGCTTCGACCAGAACGGTCTGGCGCGCCCGACCGGGCTGGCCCTGCGCGGCCAGTTCGACGGCTTCGCCGTGCTCGACGACGACGGCAGCGACTACTAGCACAGCTCGCCGCCGGCGGCCGGATTCCTAACAGCGAACCGGCCGCCGTCGTGGAGTGCCGTCACAATGAATCGCGTGGGTATCGGGCCCGAGAGCACGAACTCGATGACGACGCGTTCGACGGGAGTCAGGCAGGGCACCGCGCACGACGACGCGTCGGTCGAGGCCGCACTGATGAGCCGGATCGCGGCGGGCGATCGCGAGGCACCCATGATCGAGCTCTACGACCGCTACGCCACTACCGTCTATCGGCTGGGCCTCGGCCTGCTGGGAGACCGCCCGCTGGCGGAGGAGCTCGTCCAGGAGACCTTCCTACGGCTGTGGCGCAGCGCGGCGCGCTTCGATCCCGGCGCAGTCCTCTGTGCGCAGCTTCATCTTCCTGCTCGCGCGTCGCGGCGCCGTCGACGCCCACCGCCGGCGCGCCGCCCGGCCGGTGACGAGCGGCGAGCTCGAGCCCGATGAGCATCCCGCGCCGGGGCCGGTAGCGGACGAGCTCGATCGAGCGGATCGCAGTCCGAGTCGAGGTGCGCGAGGCGCTTGACGGCCTGCCCGCCAAGTACCGCGAGGTGCTCGAGCTCGGCTACGACGAGCAGCTCACGCCAGCCCGAGATCGCCGATCGTCTCGAAATTCCCCTTGGGCACCGTCAAGTCGCGCACGTATCACGCCCTGCGCGCGATGCGGCTGGAACTCGAACGGCGGGCGATCGATGGCTGAGCAAGAGCTTCACGTCGACGTCGCCGGCTACGCGCTCGGCATCCTCGCCGCGCGACGAGCGAGCCGCCTTCGAGGATCACCTCGCGGGCTGCGAGCGCTGCCGCGCCGAGCTGGCCGAGCTCGCGCCCGTGGCCGGCCTCGTGCAGCAGGCCGCGCCGGCGGCCCGCCCGCCCGCGAGCCTGCAGGCGCGCACGTTCATCGCGATCGAGCGTGCCGCCGCCGCGGAGGGCCCGCCGTCGCCACAGCCGGTCGCCCGGCCGCAGCCGCGCCGCCGGCGCGTCTGGCTGCCGCGCCTCGCGCTATGGCGGGCTGGCGCTGCTGGCCGTCACGGCCGCGCTGCTCGTCGGCGTCCGCGCTGGGCGAGCAGCGACAGCCGGGCACGGTCGAGGTCGACACACGGCTGACCGGCGCCGGCGAGGCGGCGGCGAGCGCCGCGGTGCGCGTCACCGAGGTCGGCATCGGGCGGATCGTGGCGGTCGAAAGCGACGACCTCCCGACGCTCGACAACGCGCGCGAGTTCTATGAGCTGTGGTTCGTCGGGCCGGGCGACAGCGACCGCGAGCCCAACCGGGTCTCGGCGGGCACCTTCCATCCCGACGCGCAGGGCCTCACCGAGGTCCGCCTGGCGGTCGCCGCGGTGCCGAGCGACTACCCCGTGCTGAGCGTGACGCGCGAGCCACGCGACGGCGACCCGCGGCCGACAGGGCCGGAGGTGCTCCGCTCGCCGCTAGCGCGTCGCGCCGCTCTGCGCTTCGGCCGGCGCCGCGCGGCGCGCGGCGGCCGCCCGCCGCCGCGGGCGCTTCACGCGCACGTACTCGGCGGCGAAGTAGGAGCCGATCACGAACGCGAGCGCGGCGAACTGCGCGCCGAGCGTCTCCCAGGTCGGGAAGATGCCGAGCCATGTGCCGAGCCAGTAGTCGACCTCGAGGTCGACCGAGTGGATCGGCACCCAGCCGGCGCCCTGCATCGTTCGCACGGTCGCCCCGACCATCACCACGAGCACGAACGCGAGCAGCACGCCGGTGACGATCAGCATGCGCTTGTAGGGCAGCTTGCGCTGGAGCTTGAACGTGACGACGGCGACCGCGGCGGTCGCGGCGAGCCCGAGCAGCGCGCCGGCGACGGTCGCGCGCAGCCCGGCGGACAGCTCGAGCGACTGCAGGAACAGCGTCGTCTCGAAGCCCTCGCGATAGACGCTGGTGAGGCCGAGCATGAACAGCCCGAGCACCTGCGCGCTGAAGAAGGCGACGCGCGCGTCATCGTCGCGCGCGAGCAGCGCCTTGCGGCGCTTGTGGAACGAGGAGATCCACTCGGTCCAGTAGACCTTGTGGAAGAACCAGTTCATGACGAGCAGCAGCACGGCGATCGCGATCAGGCCGACGATCGCCTCGAGCTTCTCGCCGTACTGCTGCAGCGAGCTGAGCAGCGTCGTCGCGAGCAGGAACGTGACGATGCTCGCGGCGAGGCCGCCGAGCGCGCCGAGCAGGACGGGCCGGCGCTTGCGCCGGTTCGACGCCGATGAAGCTCGCCGTGATCGCGGCCAGGATCAGCACCGCCTCGAGCCCCTCGCGGAACACGATGATCGCCGCGTTGGTGATCACGGTCGTCTCCGACGCCGAGTCGCCGAGCGTGGCGGCGACGTCGGCGAGCTTGTCGTCGAGCACCGCGCGGGTCGCCTTGACCTCAGCGCGCGGCGCGTGGCCGGCGACCAGCTCCGCGAGCCCCGGACGGCCCAGCGCACCGAACCAGATCAGGCCCTCGACATCGGCGGCGAGCGCAGGATCGAACGCCATCAGGCGGCGCTCCGGCCCGAACTCGAAGATCGCGTACAGCTCGACGCGGGTCTGCTCCGCCTGGCGGTGGCGCCCGGCGGCGACCTGCTGCTCGAGCCGGTCGAGCGAGATCTGGATCAGGTCGAAGTCGCCCTCGTCGGACTGCTCCTCCCAGGCGTCCGGGAACAGCTTCGTCAAGCGCTCGTCGATCGCCTCGCCCTGCGCTTCGACGGCGTCCACCTCGCGGCACGTCCTGCGGGGTCTCCTGGGCGCCGCGCAGCACGCCGTCGAGCTCCTTCAGCCGGCTCTGCGACGTCTGCGGTCGTGCGCGCGTCGATCCGCGCGAGCGTCCCGCTGAGGTCGGCGAAGGCGGCCTGTGCCGCAGTCGAGAACGCGATCCCCTCCTGGATCTCGAACGCGACGGTGACGCGGTTGCCCTCGACGCCGTGGCCGTACTCGATCGGGATCAGCGAGACGAACTTGGCGAGCTGGTTGGCGCGTCGCGCCTGCTCCTCCGCCGTGAAGGGCGCAGCGGTGAAGCCGGCGAGCCGGCTCGCCGATGTCGGCGCGCGCAGCTTCGACGGCCGCGTCGTCGTCGCGCAGCGCCGCCGCTCGCAGCTCGCGCGACCGCCGCGGCTGCATCGCGCTCGGCCGCGGCGCCGCGCTCGGCGCGATAGCGCGGAGCGAGCAGCGGCCAGGCGCCCGCGACGCGGGCCGCGAGCTCGGCGCGGTGGACCGCGAAGCCGCGCTCACCCAGCCGGCCGATCTCCTCGAGGCGCTCGCGCGCCTCGCCCTGGGTGGAGTCGAGCACGTCCTTGACGACCGCCAGGCGCGCCGTCGCCGGGGTCGTCTGCTTGCGCTCGAGCGCCCGCAGCGCCACCGTCGCGTCCGCGCCGGGACGCGTGTAGCGGGTCGGCGTGCGGAACTCGCGCAGCAGCAGCCAGGCGCGCGCGGTGCGCGTGTCGCCCGCCGTCACGGCGTCGTAGGTCACGGCGGCAGCGCCGCGATAGAGCGCCGCCTCGACCGCCCCGCGCGCGGCCGCCAGCTCGATCCCGCCGGGCGCGGAGCGCGCCGCCGCGAGGCCGCTCGCGACGTCGCGGTGCGCGACCGGATCGGCGCGCCGGATCGCCCGCGCGCAAGCGACCGCGGTAGGCCTGCCGCGCCCGCCTGACCGCCGCCGCCCGCCCTTGCTCGCCGAGCAGCACGGCCGCCTGTGCGTCGAACAGCGCCTCGCGCACCTGCGCGCCCGCCTTCCACGGCGGCGGCGCCTGGGCGGCCGCGGCAGCGGGAGCGGCCGCCAGCACGGCCAGCGCGATGAGCGCTGCCCGCACGGCTATGCCTCGAGCTCGATCCCCAGCTGCGCCGCCGCCTGCGAGACCTGGCCGGCGATCGCCTCGGCGCGCTGCTGCGCCTCGGCACCCAGCGTGTCGGCCTGCTCGGCGTCGAACTTCTTGCCCGCCTCCTCCTGCTTGCGCAGGTCGGTGGCGAAGTCGCGCAGGCCCTCGAGGTCGCGGCCGGTCTGGCCTGCCTGTGCGGCGTCGGCCTCCGCCACCGCCGGCTCGACGTTGTCGTAGATCAGCACGAGCCCGCTGAGGATGTCCTCGATGTCCTGCAGGCGCGAGGCGGCGACGAACGACTGCTCGTCGGCCTTCGCGCCCGCGATGAAGCGCGAGTCCTTCCACTGGCCGAAGTACTCGCTCATCGTCGGCGTCATCGTCACCAGCGCCTGCAGCGCGTCGGCCCGCTCGGGCCGCCACTCGCGCGCCGCCTCGTCGAGCGCCTTCGCCTGTGCGGCGAAGTCGCGCGTGACCGCGGAGACGATCTCTGGCGTCCGGGACCGCCTCGCCGAACGACGACCTTGCCGTCGCCGTCGAGATCGGGCTCGACGCCGGTCGCCTGGAACTTCGGGTTGGTCCCGAACAGCGACGTCTCGGTCAGGAAGAAGAAGTTGCCCGGCTGCTCGAGCACCTTGCCGCCGTCGAGCTCGACGTCGAACGGCACCGCGTTCTCTGGGTCTGAGCCGTCGGCGCCGGCGTCGATGATCACGTCGAACTCCGACAGCTCGGGCACGCCGGCGACGACGCCCTCCATCTCCTCGTACTGCGGGTTCGCAGCGCGCCAGGTGTCCTGCATCGCCTCGACGGCCGAGCGGACCTCGGCGCGCTTTGACTCGAGCAGGGCGGCGTAGTCGAACTGCGCCGACTCGGCGAGCGCCTTGTATGCCTGGCCCTGCTCGGCGAGGTCGGTGGTCGAGGCCACGAGCGCCTCCGAGTGCGCGAGCAGGTAGGCCTTGATCGCCCCGAGGTCCTCGCCCTTGACCGGTACGGGCGTGGCGCTCGACGACGCCGCGTCGTCGTCAGAATCCGAGCCGCACGCGCCGAATCCAAGCGCCAGTGCGCCCACGATCGCCAGCGTGGTCAACCGCTCGAGCGGTCATCGCCTGCCGTCTCCCCTCGTCGTGCTCAGTTAGGTGTCCCTACCGTTAGGCGACCCTAACAGCAGCGTACCGGAGCGTGTCAGCTCGCGCGCAGTGCACGCACCGTGGCGACGGTGTCGGCCTCGGTGGCCGGCTTGTCGTCGCGGTAGCGCTTCACGCGGGCGAAGCGCAGCGCCATTCCTGACGGGTAGCGCGAGGAGGTCTGGACCCCGTCGAAGGCGATCTCGACCACGAGCTCGGGCCGCACGTGCACCGCGATTCCCTCGCGCCGCGTCTCGAGCTCGAGCAGCCGCTGCGTCTGCCACTCCAGCAGCTCGTCGGTCAGGCCCTTGAAGGTCTTGCCGAGCATCGCCCAGCCGCCGTCTGCTCGTCGCGCGCGCCGAGATGGAGGTTCGAGAGCCGGCCGCGGCGCCGGCCGTGGCCCCACTCGGCCGCTAGCACGACGAGGTCGAGCGTGTGCACGGGCTTGACCTTGAGCCAGCCCGAGCCGCGCCGGCCCGCGGCGTAGGGCGCGTCGAGCGCCTTGACGACGACGCCCTCGTGCCCGGCGGCGAGCGCGGCGTCGAACTGCGCGCCGCGCCGTGCCGGCATCCTCCGCGACGCGCGCGCGGGACGCGCAGCTCCGGCCCGACGGCCGCGTCGAGCGCCTCGGCGCGTCGTGCCAGCGGCTCGCCGAGCAGGTCCTCGCCGTCGAGGTGCAGCACGTCGAAGAACAGCGACGCGAGCGGCACGACGCGCGCGCCGCGCGTGCCGAAGCGCGCGGCGGTGACCTGGAACGGCTCCGGCCGCCCGTCGGACCGCAGCGCGATCGCCTCGCCGTCGAGCACGATCGCCCGCGCGGGCAGGGCGCGCGCCGTGGCGACCACCTCGGGCAGCCGCGCCGTGACGTCGTCGAGCGTGCGCGTGAAGAGCGCCACGTCGTCGCCGTCGCGATGCACCTGCAGCCGCGCGCCGTCGAGCTTGTAGTCGATCGCGGCAGGCCCGGTCCTGGCGAGCGCGGCGGCGACGTCCGGCGCCGTGCCGGCCAGCATCGGCGCCAGCGGCCGTCCGACCCGCAGCCGGATCGCGGCGAGGCCGGCGCGGCCGTCGCGCAGCGCGATCGCCGTCACGGCGGCGAGGTCGCCGTGCAGCGTCAGCGCGCGCCGCAACTCGCTCGCCGGCAGTCCGGCCGCGCGTGCTGCGGCGTCGGTCATCACGCCGGCGAGCGCACCCTGGCGCAGGTCGCCGAGCAGCAGGCGGATCAGGAACTCCTGCTCGGCGGCGTCGGCCCGCGCCAGCAGCGCCTGCACCGCGGCGCGCCGCGCCGCGACCGATCCGGGCCCGCCCAGCGCGCCGATCTCGCCGAGCGCCCGCTCCAGCTCCGCGACGCTCAGCGATGCCTCCGCCGCCGGCGCGGCCCGCTCGCGCAGCATTGCCCAGCCGACGCCGATCTGGCGCTGCGTGAGCTCGCCCGAGAGCCAGCTCACGACCGGCGCGACCTCGTCCGGCTCGGCGCGCGCGAGCAGCGCGGCGAGCACGGCGACCTTCGCATTGCGCGCCGCCGTCGCCGTTACCGCGGCGGAGGCGTCGACGAGCTCGCGCAGGCGCAAGCGCGACTCAGATCAGGCCGTCGAAGCGCCGGCCCATGTAGCGGTCGATGTCGGGCCCGGCGGCGTTGCCGATCACATCCTCGATCCACGCGCGGCGCTCGAACTCGACGATCCCGAGCTCCCACACGCAGCCCGCCGGGGTGAGCGCCACCGGGAGCATCTCCGACAGGTCGTCCGGCCGGCCGACGAAGACGCGCTGGTGCAACTCGTTCGTGGCCTGCCACCAGTAGACGAGCGCGATCGGGTAGTTCGCGTCGTGTGCGATCGCGAAGGCGGCGCCGTGTGTATCGGCGTCTGGCGCCGGCAGGCTGCTCGCCGCCAGCTCGCGCGTGGAGGCCAGCAGCTCCGGGCGCACGCCCTTGGCCGGGGCGGCGAGGCCGTAGAGCTTGAGCCGCCAGTCGCCGTAGATCTCCTCGGAGACGAAGCGCCCGAGGCGAGGGTGGTAGGCGTCCGCGAGCGGGGAGAGCTGCCTGGTCACGAAGGACATCTTGCAGTATGCGGTGAGCACGGTCGGTCTCGAGCAGGAAGCCCGTAGAAGCCGCTACGGTTAATTGACCATGCTCAACGCGCACATCGACATCTCGCAGGGACTCGACGGGGAACCCGTCGTGCTCGCGTGCTTCGATCTTGGCGAGGGGCAGCTCGCCGCCTCGGCCCACGCGGTCGCCGCGGCGGGCGAGCACTATCGCAACGCCGAGCTGTCGGTCGACGACGTGATCGAGATGCGCGAGCTGACCGCGCTCTGCGATGAGCTCGGCGACCTCGCGCAGCGCCCCGGCATGCGCACCGTCGTTCTGCGCCCGGGGCGGCTGACCGTGTACCGCGACGCGATCGCGCTCTTCATCGAGACGCGCGACGAGGCCGAGTGGGTGCGCGAGGACGATCGCGAGCCGCTGGCGCGCGTGCGCGCGCTGCTCGACCCGCTCGAGGAGCTCTGCGGCGACGCGCTGCGGGCCGCTCTGACCGGTCACACCGCGCCACGCCCGCAGTGAGCGAATACTCGGGCTAACCCCCGTGCGCGCGGCGTTGCGTGCTGGCACCGTTGGCGGACCGTGCGTTCCTCCGTCTCCACCGCCGATCTCGACGGGCTGCGCGCGGCGATCGGCAGCGGCGTGGTCCTGCCGTACTCGCTGGCGCTCGCGCCGGCGCCGCTGCTGAGCGCGGGCACGCTGATGTGGCCGTGGGAGCACGCGCATCGTGTGCTGCACCGCTGGCGTACGTGGACGCGCACCGTGGCGGAGGACGTCACGAGCGTCGCGCGGCTCGTCCGTGCACCGCACCTCGCGGGCGTGGCGCCGTCGCTGCGCGGCCGCGCGTTCGTGGCCGTCGAGGTCGCGATCGTCGGCGAGCCCGGGGTCGCCCGGCTCGCGCCACTGCGCCGGCTGGAACCGGAGATCGACACCGTCTCGCTCGTGTCGGCGAAGGAGCTGCTGGCACGGCAGCTGCCGGCCGAGGGCACGCGTACGATCGGCGAGCACATGCTGCTGCGCGAGCTGCCCGCGCCGGCGCTGGACACCTTCATCGCCTCCACCGGCCCGGGCTCCGGCAGCGAGCTGGTCGTTGCCGAGCTGCGTCACCTCGGCGGCGAGGAGTTCGCGGTCGTGGGACTGGGCGTCGCGGCCGACGCCGAGCAGGCCGAGCGCGTGCGGATCGGGCTCGGCCAGCTGGCGCGGCGGCTCGCGCCCTGGGCGCACGCGCGCGCCGCGTGACCGTCACGCCACGGCCGCGCCGCGCCGCGTCACGCCTCGCTCGACTCCGCCCACAGGTTGATGCCCGAGTCGACGGCGTGGCCGTCGATCTCCGTCAGCTCGTCGTCGGAGAAGTCGAGGTTGTCCAGCGCGGCGACGTTCTGCTCGAGCTGCGCGACGCTGGATGCGCCGATCAGCGCGGACGTCACGCGCGTGTCGCGCAGCGTCCACGCGACCGCCATCTGGGCGAGCGACTGGCCGCGGCGCTCGGCGATCGCCGCGAGCGCGCGCACGCGCGCGAGGTTCTCCTCGGTCAGGAAGTCGCGCGTGAGGAAGCGGCCCTCGCCGCGCGCGAGTCCTCGGGCACGCCGTCGAGGTACTTCTCGGTGAGCATCCCCTGGGCGAGCGGCGAGAAGACGATGCAGCCGACTCCCTCATCGCCGAGCACGTCGAGCAGCTCCGGCTCGATCCAGCGGTTCAGCAGCGAGTAGGACGGCTGGTGGATCAGCACCGGAGTGCCGAGCTCGCGCAGGATCGCGACTGCCTCGGTCGTGCGCTCGTGCGAGTAGGACGAGATCCCGACGTAGAGCGCCTTGCCCTGGCGCACCGCGCTGTCGAGCGCGCCGAGCGTCTCCTCCAGCGGCGTGTCGGGATCGAAGCGGTGCGAGTAGAAGATGTCGACGTAGTCGAGGCCCATCCGCGCGAGGCTCTGGTCGAGCGACGCGAGCAGGTACTTGCGCGAGCCCCACTCGCCGTACGGGCCGGGCCACATGTCGTAGCCGGCCTTGCTGGAGATGATCAGCTCGTCGCGGTACGGAGCGAGGTCGGTCGCCAGCAGCCGGCCGAAGTTCTCCTCCGCCGAGCCGGGCGGCGGGCCGTAGTTGTTGGCCAGATCGAAGTGCGTGATGCCGAGGTCGAACGCGCGCCGGACCATCGCGCGCTGGTCCTCGAGCGGGCTGTCGTCGCCGAAGTTGTGCCAGAGACCGAGCGAGAGCGCCGGGAGCTGGATGCCGCTGCGGCCGCAGCGGCGGTAGGGCATCGCGTCGTAGCGGTCTGAGGAGGGAACGTAGGTCATGGCCGCCACCCTACGAGGACAGCTTCGCGGCCAGCTTCTCCAGCTCGCGCTCGGCTTGCTCCGCGGCAGTCGCGGCGTCGGTGGCGGCCTGGCGTGCCGCATCCGCCTCGGACTCCGAGCGGTGCAGCGTGCGCGTCGCCTCCTCGAGCCGCTCCTCGGCCTGCTCGGCGGCAGTCGCGGTCTCGGCGGCCGCCGCGCGCGAGCTCGGTCACACGCGCCTCGGCCTCGGCGACGAGCCGCTCGAGCTCCGCCCGCTGCTCGGCCTCGCGCTGCGCGCGCTTGGTGGCGGCGCGCTCCTCGGCTGCGAGTTGCTTGGCGGCGCGGTCGTTTGCGGCGCCCTTCGTGCCGCTCTTCGGCGGCGTCGTGCCGCCTTTCGCGGCGCCCTTCGTGCCGCGTTTCTTCGTGCCGCCCTTCCGGCGGCGCTCGTCGTCGCGTTCTCCGTGCCGCCTTTCTTGGCGGCCTGACGCGTGCCTTTCCCCGCGGCGCCTCGTGCGCCGCTTCGCCGCGGTTTCCGTCGCTGCGTCGCCGCCCATGCAGTCGGGTCTCGTCGTCCCCCTCGACGACGCGCGCCGCGCGCAGCTGCTCCGCCCGGTCCGGGTCGGACGTGGCGGCCTGGAGCAGCTCGCGCACCCGGTCGAGCATCGGCTCCGTCAGCTTGCGGCCGTTCGGCCGCGCATCGTCGCGGACGCTGGCCACCAGCCGCCGTGTCGCCTCGCGGTGCTCGGTCATCGCGGCGCGCAGCGCGTCGCCGCTCGCACGATCCGCGTGCGCCGACGCGTCGCGCAGCGCATCCACCGCGGCGAGCCATTCGCCGACGAGCTCGGGCTGCTCGCGCGCGACGTAGTTGAGCGCCCATGCCGGCGCGCTCGGCTTCGGCAGCTTCGCGAGCTCCGCCGCCGCACCGCGCTCGCCATCGTCGCGCAGCTCCTTCGCGAGCCGCTTGCGCTCGGCCACGAAATCCTCGAGCGGCACCGCTTGCAGCTCCCCGAGGGCGGTCTCCAGATCGGTCACGGCTGCATTCTCGCGCGCCGGGTACCGTCACGCGCATGAATCTTCGACCACTTGGCAACACCGGGCTCGAGGTGTCCGAGGTGGGCTACGGCGCATGGGGCATCGGGCAGTCGATGTGGATCGGCGCCGACGACACGGAGTCGCTGCAGGCGCTGGAGCGCGCGATCGACCTCGGGCTCAACTTCATCGACACGTCGGTGGCATCCCTTTTCCGGGTAGCGCGACCCGATTGACCTTCGGCGGCAGACTCGACCAGTCGGCCACTCCCTGACGCACGACCGGGATCAGGAACAGGCCGTCACCGACGCCGACCCCGGCAGCCTCGATTTCGTCGAGGTCCTCCCAGCTCGAGCGCCGCAGGATGATCTGCTTGAAGAGGGTGCGGATCACCGTCCGCAGCGCCTCCACGTCCTGCGCCCCCTCGACCGTGCCGGACACGAGCGCCTTGAGGCCAGCTGGGCCAGTAGGGCTTCCTCGACGTCGGTGCTCGACCCTTCGGCCTCGATCTGCTCGACGCGGCGTGTGGCCCGGCTCACGGCCCGTTGCGCTCCCGTCAGTGCCTGAGTCAGCTCAACGCTTTGGCGCTTGTAGGAGGCGTCGTCGATTACTTCGTCCTGCCAGCCGCGATCCACCCTCGTGATCCGTGCCTGCGTCGCCATGACCTCGCGCGCGGCATCGGCAAGGGCTGCCTGTGCCAGTGGCAGCTCCGAGGCTTGGTGGCGGCGCAGGCGATCTCGGGCACCGTCGAGGTCGAAGTAGCGGCTGGTCAGCTGGCTCAGCAGTGCCTCGTCGATCAGCATCCCCCGCACTGACGCCTGACGGCAGAACTCGGGGCCGTGATCGCGTCGGCCGATGCAGATGTAGATCTCGCGCCGTCCTCCGTAGCCGCCGGTCGGGATCATCGCCGAGCCGCAGCCTCCACACCTCAGCAGGCCACGGGTGAGCAGGTGTCCGGACAGCAGCGGCCGGCCACCGGCACGGCGCTCGGGCGTGGCCCGGCTGCGGTTGACCCGCTCCCACAGGTCCTGGTCGACGATCGGCTCGTGCTGGCCGTCGTAGAGCTCCCAACGGTCACCAACGCGGCGCTTGAACTTGCCGATGTACAGCGGATTGCCCAGCACCCGCGCCACGGTTGACTGAGTCCAGCGACCGCCCGTGGTCGAGGTGATGCCCTCGTCGTTGAGGATCCGGGCGATCTTGCGCTGGCTGGTGGCTAGCGCCATCTCGTGCATCCGCACCACGATCACCCGCTCTAAGGGGTGAGGGCGCAGCTCCATGATCGGCCCGTAGTTGCCCTTGCGACCGGTGTCCACAAGCTCGTAGCCGTAGGAACGCTTGCCGCCGGGGTGCAGGCCCGCGCTGCGCCGGGCTTGTTTGGCCTGACGAACGCGGCGCTTGAGCTGGGCCTTCTCCAACTGTGCGAAGACCTGCTTCATGTCGGCCATCGCCCGGCTGTCCGCGTCGGTCAGGTCCAGCAGCCGGATGCCGGTGCCGTCGCCCTCGAACTCGTACAGCGCGACCTTGGCGCTGACCAGCTCGTCCGCGGCCGCGGCGTAGATGGCCAGCTTGCGGCTGAAGCGGTCGAGATTGCGGACGATCAGTAAGTCGAACTGATCGACCCAGAAGGGGCCGTCATCGGGTCCCGCGGCGAGCATCCCGACCAACGGGTCGGACGGCAGGATCGGAGGCGTCACCGCCCGGATCTGGCGAAATTCATAGGCCCGCTGACGGTGCGCCTGCGAGCAGTAAGTGCGAGGTCGGCCCGTGCTGGGTTGAGGGACTTCACGGCCGCAGATCGGGCAGGCCATCGTTCGAGCCTATCGACGGTCAGCAGCCCTTTCGTCAGGCCGGGGGTCTACCTCTTTTCCCATGCGGCCTGCGGGTGAGGCTAGCGGTCTGGGGATTCGTCTGAACAAGGCCCCCTCTACCGCAACCCCGCACGCACAATCACGGGAGCCGGAACGTGTGGAGTGCTGCTACCAGGCGATTGCGACCGTGCGCAATCCGCGGATTCGCGCCGCTCGCAGCACACGGAAGAGCCACTCTCGCTTAGCGCCGGTCGGGTGGACATACACGTTCCTCAACGTCGCACTTTCGAGCGGGCATCCCGATCCCGCCCCTGCAGGTGGAGGTCGGACGGTGACGGCCCTCAGCCGTACTTCGTCGCGATGGTCTGGATGACGGTCGCGGCGTTCTCGGTTGCGTCGATCGCCCGCTCGAGCCTGAGAAAGATGTCCCTCCAGCGGATTACCACCATCGGGTCGATTCCGCCAGCGAACAAGGAGGCGAAGGCTTCGCGGAAGAGCTGCGTCGCCCTCGTTCTCGAGCCGGTGGATTTCGATCCAGTGCTTGTCAAGGTCCTTGAGCTCGCGCAGGTGATCGAGCAGCATGGAGAGCCGCTCGCAGGCCTTGACGAGGACGCCGGCCATCGCCAGCGCCTGGTCCATCGGCGCCTCGATCCTGTAGAGCCCCATGAAGTCGGCGGTCTCCTCGATGTGGTCGACGACATCGTCGACCTTGCCCGCCAGGTTGTAGATGTCCTCGGCGTCGATCGGCGTCACGAAGGTCGAGCTCGCCCGCTGGGAGATGTCGTGCGTAATCCGGTCTCCCTCCTGCTCGGCAAGCAGAATTTCGCGTGCGAGATCGGCGCTATCGGGCCAGCCATCGATCATTTCCTGGAGCAGCTTCGCCGCTCGGAGCGAGTTCTGACCCGCCTCCGCGAACAGGTCGAAGAAAACGCGGTCTCTGCTGGCGAGGGAGAACCGCACGGCCCGAAGTTACCACCCATGGAGCCGCTACTCGAGCCGTTCCCGGCTGACGACCGAGGCCGTCGGAGCGGACCACTGCACCGCGGCGGTTATCGCGTCTGGCAGGCGTCGCGAGAGTCAGTGGCGAAGTACCGTGACCGAGTCACGGTCTCTGAGAGCCCGGCTTCGCAGGTCGCCAGTGTGGCCATATCTCCACCGGGGAGATATGGCCAGACCCCGGTTCTACCGACTCGAAGTCGAGCCCGTAGAGCTGGATTCTGATGCGGAGCTGAAGCGGAGCCCGAGAAGGAGTGCAGACCCGGGCCCCGCCATCAGCCTCTACCGCTCGCGGGTTTTTGATGCGGTGCCTGCAACACCGCTCCGCGAGTCTTGGTCCCGGTCAGGCTGCTCTTCTGCGCGCTTGCGTTCGTCGCGCTGACAGCAGACCCCGCCGGTGAAGTCGGCCTCTGTCTCAGACATCCACGTCTGGCAGTCGGGGCGGGAGCAACGGACGAGCGTCACTTCTCGGCCTCGGCCTCATGGACGTGGACATGGATCTCCGACTCGGGCTCGGGCTTGGCCCTGGGCGCCCGCCTGGTCTTGGTCCTGGGTGTCGACTCAACGCGCCAGTTCACGGGCAGCCGATCACCGGCTCGGATGAGGCGCCGTACGCCCCACTGATCGACCGCAAAGCAGTCCGCGTCGGCTACTTGTCGGTCATCTTCATCCATGTCAGTGCCTCCTCGTAGGAGCCGAAAGCTGGCGAGAAGTTCCACAGCGAGCGCCTGTTGGACGGCGTGACGAGCACCTCAACCCAGCGATCCTCGTCGCGCGTGTCGATCGTCCTGACCACGACGTCCTCGATCACATCGAACACGCGGCTGAAGTCGAACACGGCCGGGTCGCCCATCACGGTCATCTACGCCGCCAGATGGACGACTGCCGCTGCCCCTGGCTGCTCGACGGTCAGCGCCCAGCGACCCTCACCGAGAACCGTAGTGCGGTTCCTCTTAAGGTCCTCTCGACTCGGTCCCGAGCAGAATCCTGATGCCCGAGCGGACGTAGAGCCGGGCCAGCAGCCGGGTGTCAGCGATCAGCGCCGTGCCCGGCGCGAGACCCAGGGTCGGGACGGTCGCCGTGTCCCAGATCGCGGAGGCCATGGCTGCGAACGGGCCCGCACCCATGTACTCGCCGGAGCCCGACGTCTTCGCCTTCAAGAGGCTGGCCCAGTCGAGCGGATGCAGTGCCACCACGTTGGGCCGGGCACCGGAGATGAGGACCGAGACGATGCCGTCCAGCACGAGGTCGGTGCCGAGCTCGCCAGCGTCGAAGGCGATGTCACCGAGCCCGGTCACGCCCAAGATGCCCTGCAGATGCGGGTCGACTCCGGAGCCGTCGATCACCTCGGCTTCGAGCGACTTGAGCACCTCCGCGATCACGCGACTGCGGATCCGAACCTCCAGGCGCTCGACGTCTTCGAGGTCCTGGTTGTTCACCTTGGTCCATCCGGCGATCGTCCGGGCTGCCGCCTCGTCGTCCTCGAACGAGAACCCCAGCTCCGGCTTGACCTGGCCGTGGAGCGTAGGAGCAGCGCCGACGCCCTCGGTCGGGACCTCGCGCAGGAACGGGATCGTGCGCGAGTCCATCGGCTCGGTCGGGAGGAAGTCGATCTCAGGTCGAGGTCGATCTGGTTAACCGATCTCGGTCGCCCTCGCCGTCAAGACGCTCACGCGCTGATGGCTGATGCCGTGGCGCTTGCCGATCTCGACGATCGTCTCGCCACGGTCACGAGCGAGAACAAGCTCCTGGTCGCGGGTGCTCAGCATCTGCATCTCCTGTGGTTGCACACGCAAGAGCATCGCACCGGAAATGACGCCTAACCGGGACATTTCGGGCTGTCCACCGGTGGACCAGCCCTCAGCGCTGGAGTGGCCCAGACCGCCGATCTAGGACACGCCCCGTATGGCCATAAATCCGCCCTGCGCTTATTGGCCAAACGCCCGGACTAGCTACCGGCGGTCGCCAGGCCGCTGGCGTAGGAACGCCTTCTGGACCCCAGGGCTATCGCCCGTAGCCAGCCTGTCGCAAGTGCATGCGGGCCCTAGCGATCAGCTCAGTCACCGGCTCGGAAGCGCCTGCCCTCGTTCCACGGAACGATTCTGTTCGTTCGTGTAGCGGCAGCACCCTTGCCAGGTCGCCGGGTGCGAGAAAGCCGTAGGTCGCAGTCTCGGCCTCCTCGGAAGCGCTGGCCTACGGCAACGGCCACTCCGAGCAGCTCGTCGGCAAGGTCGTGCGCGGCCGCTCCGAGACGGTCCACGTCGCGACGAAGATCCCGCCGCAGAACATGCGCTGGCCGGCGTCGGGAGATGACCCCGTCGGCGACGCGTTCCCCGGCGAGTACATCCGCAGCTGCACCGAGCGGAGCCTGGGCAACCTCGGGCTCGAGCGGATCGACGTGCAGCAGTTCCACGTCTGGCACGACAACTGGCTCGAGCAGGGCGACTGGCTGGACACCGTCGAGACGCTCAAGCAGGAGGGCAAGATCGGCCACTTCGGCGTGTCGATCAACGACCACGCGCCGGACACCGCGCTGGAGCTCGTGCGCTCCGGCCATGTCGACACGGTGCAGGTGATCTACAACGTCTTCGACCAGAGCCCTGAGGACGAGCTGTTCCCGGCGGTCGATCGAGCACGGTGTCGGCGTGCTCGCGCGGGTGCCGTTCGACGAGGGCGGCCTGACCGGCTCGATCGGGCCCGACAGCGAGTTCCCCGAGGGCGACTTCCGCGCGGACTACTTCGAGGGCGACCGCAAGCAGCAGGTTGCCGATCGCGTCCAGGCGATCGTCGACGACCTCGGCATCGCGCCGGACGCGATCGCCGAGACGGCGCTGCGCTACATCCTCTCCGCCGATGCCGTCTCGACGGTGATCCCGGGCATGCGGTCGATCCGCAACGTCGAGCGCAACTGCGCGGCCGGCGACGGGCGCGGGCTGCCGCCCGAGCAGGTCGACAAGCTGCATGCGCACCGCTGGGTGCGCGACTTCTACCGATGATGGACCTCGATGCGGTCGAGGTGCGGATCCTCGGCTGCCTGATCGAGAAGCAGCGCACGACGCCCGACACGTACCCGCTGAGCCTCAACTCGCTGCGCCTGGCGTGCAACCAGACCACGAATCGCGACCCGGTGATGCAGCTCGACGAGACGACGATCCGCGAGGCGCTGCACCGGCTCAGCCAACGGCGCTTCAGCCGGCTCGCGAGCGGTCACACGAGCCGCGCGTACAAGTTCCGCCACCTGCTCGACGAGGCGCTCTCGCTCGGCCAGGATGACCTGGCGGTGCTGGGCGTGCTGCTTCTGCGCGGCGCCCAGACGCCCGGTGAGCTCAAGCAGCGCACGGAGCGGATGCAGGGCTTCGCGGACCTCGACGCGGTGCAGGAGGTGCTCGACCGGCTGGTCGAGCGAGAGCTCGTGCTGCGGCTCGCGCGCCGGCCCGGGCAGAAGGAGGAGCGCTACGTGCACCAGCTGTCGGCGGAGGCCGAGGACGCGCCCGCGGTCGAGCAGGCGCCCGAGCCGCTCGTCGCCGCACCGGCCCGGCCGCCGCGCGACGAAGGCCGCCTCGACCGGCTCGAGGCGGAGCTGGCCGAGCTGCGCGAGCAGGTCGCGGAGCTGCGCCGCGAGCTGGGCCTCTAGCCGTTGCGGCCGACTAACACCGCGAGGTCGCGGTGCGCCCAGGCGACCCGTGCTCGGAGGCCGGCCGCGGCGAGCCAGCGCAACTGGTCCTCGGCGCTGCTCGGCTTGTCGTGATCGCCGTCGACCGGGGTCACGAGGTCGGCGGGATCCTCGGGCGCGACCACGTCGCCGAGCACGAATCGCCCGCCCGGTGCCAGGCTGGCGGTCACACGCCGGAAGAGGTCCGCCTTCTCGGCGCCGTCGAGGTGATGGACGGCGAGCGCCGAGAAGACGATGTCGAACGGACCCTCCGGCAGCGGATCCTGGAGCTGCGCAACACGCAACTCGACGCGATCGGACGGCAGCGTGGCGCGCGCATGCACGAGCATCTCGCTGCTGGCATCGAGCCCGACCAGCACGGCGGCGGGGTGGCGCGCGAGCACGCGCCGCGCCGTCTCGCCGGTGCCCGTGCCGAGCTCGAGCACCCTGCCCGCACCGCTGCCGGTGGCGGCGGTCGTCTCGTCCTGCAGCCGTTCGTAGTCGGGCACCTCCTCGCGCATCAGCTCGAGGTAACTGTCCGGGTCCCAGTGGAATTGCGCCACGCTCCGGAAAGCTAGCGCCGAGCGACTTGACCCCCATATGTGGGGGTCAAGTCGCCCCGGAGCGCTGCGCGAAGCGCTCGACGTACATATCCGGGTCGCCGCGTGACCTGCTCCCAGGTGAAGCGAAGCGTGCGGTAGCCCGCGAGGACGAGCTCGACGTCGCGCTCGCGATTGTCGTTCAGCGCCGATGGCGAACGATGCCACGCGTACGAATCCGCCTCCACGACGAGCCTCGACCCAGGCCAGTGAAAATCGCGCACCTTTCCTTCGATGCTGCAGTTGACCTCCGGCCGCGGTAGCCCGTGCCGGTCGCAGAGCTCGAGCACAAGCTCCTCCAGCACGCTTCGGGTCTCGGCGCTCCCAACCACGTACCGGGACAACGTCGCTTGCAAAGAAGGTGAGCCAGGGCGGTGCGGGTAGCGCGCGAGAAGCCGCTGCAGCTCGGTGAAGTCCAGCAGCCGCAGCAGCTCCGCGCGATCGAGCGCCGCCTCGAGCGGGCGGCCGCGCAGCCCGCCGGCGGCGAGGTCGAGCAGCGTGCGCGCGGGAGTGGTAAGCGGGAGCCGCTCGAGCGTCGCGGTCTCGTCGTCGCGTAGCACTTCGGGGCGGTGCACGCGAATGCCCGCGCGGCGCGCGCGTCCGGTGCGCCCGGTCACCGAAACGTGGATCAACCCGGAGGCGGTGCTGCGGAGATCCCATGCGTCAGCGGCGCTGCCGTGACTCAGCACGGCACCGTCGCCGAGGGCCAGCACGGCAGCCCAGCGTCTGCCCGCGACGCCGATCGCCCGATGCCCGACGCCGTAAACGCCGCGGTGGACGACATGCAGCCGCCCATCCCCTACGCGGCGGTCGATCGACTTCGCGGGAAGGCCGAGGTCGATCAGCTGTGCGCGAGACGCGACACCGCCCTGGCCGTTCGCGAGACGCGCGATCTCGTGGTCCCGGGCGACTTGACCCCGCATGCGGAGGTCAAGTCGCCCGGGAGCGAGGTTTCGCCCCCCGTCAGCGGAGAAATCGGTCCAGCGCGGCGGCGTCGACCGCGTAGGCGACGCCCGCGCGCTCGCGCGAGCGGGCGAAGACGACGCCGGCGAGCCGGCCGTCGACGACGCACCGGCGCGCCCGAGTCGCCGGCGCGCGACGCGCGCCGCGAGCTCGAGCGCGGGGCGGCGCGCCGACGCCGGCCGTCGCCGGCGGCGCGGACGCGCGCGTCGATCCGGCGCACGACGCGCGCCGGCAGCGGCGACGATCGCGCCGTCGCGGCGCACGACGCATGCGCGTTCCCGCGCGCCGCGAACGCCGGCGCGGGCCGCGAGCCCGGGCACCGCGAGCAGCGCGAGGTCGAGCGCGTCGTCGCGCCGCAGCGACCGCGCCGCGCCGCGCGACGCCGTCCGTGCCGCGCACCGTGACCGCGTCGCCCTCGAGCACGTGCGCGACCGTGACGACGCGCCCGGCGCGCGACGGTGAACCCGGTCGCGACGCCCGCCGGGCCGTCGCCGACGGTCACGATCGCCGGGCGCGGCCGGCCGGCCGCCGCCGGTCGCGTGCCCGATCGCCGCGCCCGCGAGCAGCGCCAGCGCGGCGCCGCGACGAGCGGCGCCGGCGCGCGCCGTCACGGCGCCGGCCCGGACGTCTTCCGCACCACGAGCCGCGGCTCCATCAGCCGGACGACCGGCTTGCGTGCGCCCGTCGATCCGCTCGAGCAGCAGCTCGCAGCGCGAGCCGTCCCATCTCGTGCCGCGGCTGGTCGATCGTCGTCAGCGACATGTGGTGCAGCGCGGCGAGGAACGTGTTGTCGTAGCCGACGATCGAGACGTCGCCGGGCACGCGCACGCCGGCGTCCTCGAGCCGGTCGAGCACGCCGGCGGCGACGAGGTCGTTGGCGGCGAACACGCCCGTCGGCAGCGGCCGGCCGCTGCGCAGCAGCGCCTCGGCCGCGTGCACGCCGGCGTCCTCGGTGAAGTCGCCCGGGATCACGACCGCGTGGTCGCCGAGCCCGAGCGCGCGCATCGCGCGCTCGTAGCCGGCGCGCCGCGGCGCCGCGCCGGCGCCGCGGCCGCCGTCGATGTGCACGATCCGCTCGTGGCCGAGCTCGGCGAGGTGCTGCACGGCGAGCCGCGCGCCCGCCGCCTCGTCGACGAGGATCGAGTCGACGTCGGCCGCCGCGCAGCTGGCGGCCGACGACCACGGTCGGCGTCGCGCCGGTGGCGGCGAGCACGCTCGGCCGTGCGCATCCGCGGGCTGACGAGGATGATGCCGTCGGTGCGGTACTCGAGCAGCCCGTCGAGCATCGCCCGCTCGCGCCCCGGCCGGCGGCCGCCGGTGATCAGCAGGATGCGGTAGCCGAGCTCGGCGGCGAGCGTCTCGAGCCCGTCGGCGATCTCCGCGAAGAACGGGTTGTGCAGGTCGTTGAGCAGCACGCCGACCGTCTGCGTGCGCCGGCTCGCGAGGCTGCGCGCCATCGCGTTGGGCCGGTAGCCGAGCTGCTCGGCGGCGTGCGAGCACGCGCGTCGCGGCGGTGCGGGCTGACCTGCGGGCTGTCGCGCATCACGAGCGACACGAGCGCGCGCGAGACGCCGGCCGCGCGGGCCACGTCCTCCATGGTCGGCGGCTTCCGCGCGCTGACGGCCGGTCGAGTGCGCGGCGCGCTTGACAGCCATGGCGGGCGGAAGCATACTGCGCCGCGCGTTGGAGCGCGCTAATTTCTTGGAGCGCTCCAACGGGGAGAGGATCCATGAGGAGCGAGACGGCTCGACCGGCGCGACGACCGCGCGGCGCCGCGCCGCGCTCGCCGGCGCGCCCATCTCGTGGGGCGTCTGCGAGGTCCCCGGCTGGGGCCGGCAGCTGCCCGCCGGAGCGGGTGCTCGCCGAGATGGCGGGGCTCGGCCTGACCGCCACCGAGCTCGGCGCCGCTCGGCTACCTGCCGCTCGAGCCGGACGCGCTGCGCGCGCGGCTCGGCCGAGCACGGGCTCGCGCTCGTCGGCGGCTTCGTCCCGCTCGTGCTGCACGAGCCCGACGTCGGCGGCGGCGCGCGCCGCCGCGGACGACGATCGCGCGCGACGCTGCGCCGCCGCCGGCGCCGACGTGTTCGTCGCGCGCTGTGGTGATGGACGCCGCCTGGTCGCGCGCCCGCGCCGCTCGACGACGACGCAGCTCGCGCCGCCTCGCCGCGCAACCTCGCCGAGGTCGCCGACGCTGGTCGCCGGCCACGGCCTGACGCTTCGCGCTGCACCCGCACGCCGGCACGCTGGTCGAGAGCGCCGCCGACGTCGAGCGGCTGCTCGCGCTGACCGACGTCGGCTGGTGCCTCGACACCGGGCACCTGCTGATCGGCGGCGGCGACCCCGTCGCCTTCGTCCGCGACCACGGCGACCGCGTCGTCCACGTCCACCTCAAGGACGTCGACGCGGCGCGTCGCCGCCCGCTACCGCGCCGGCGAGCTGACGCTCATGGGCGCCACGCAGGCGGGGCTGTTCCGCCCGCTCGGGCAGGGCGACGCGGGCATCGCCGAGGTGCTCGACGCGCTCGACGCGCACGGGTACGAGCGCTGGCTCGTGCTCGAGCAGGACGCCGCGATCACCGGCGAGGAGCCACCGGTGGGCAGCGGCCCGGTGCTCGATGTGCAGGCGAGCATCGAGTTCCTCGCCAAGCACGGCTCCACGGAGAGAGAGGGTTGCTGAGATGAGACGACTGCGTGCCGCGCTGCTGGCGCTGCTGATGGTGCTCGGGCTGGCGGTCGTTCGCGGCCGCCTGCGGAGGCGACGACGACGACGGCGACGTCCGGCGGCACGCCCGCGACCGAGCGACGACGTCGACCTGACGCAGGGCCAGGACGTCACGATCGCGATGGTCACGCACGGCGACGGCGGCTCGTTCTGGGCCGTCGCCAAGAAGGGCGCCGAGGACGGCGCCAAGCAGATGGGCGTCGACGCTCAAGTACTCCGAGTCCAACAACGACCCGCAGAAGCAGGCGCAGCTGATCGACGCCGCGGTGACCGAGAAGGTCGACGGCCTCGCCGTCTCGGCGCCGAACCCGGACGCGCTCAAGGACTCGCTGCAGAAGGCGGTCGACGCCGGCATCCCGATCATCACGCTGAACTCGGGCGCGGACGACTTCGCAGGACCTCGGCGCGATCACGCACGTCGGCCAGACCGAGAGATCGCCGGCGAGGGCGCGGGCGCGAAGTTCAAGGAGGCGGGCGCCAAGAAGCTGCTCTGCGTCATCCACGAGCAGGCGCAACATCGGCCTCAACCAGCGCTGCGACGGCGCCAAGAACGGCTTCGGCGGCGACGTCGAGAACCTCCAGGTCAAGGGCACCGACGACATCCAGACGACGCTGACGGAGATCCAGTCCAAGCTCGCAGTCCGACAACTCGATCGACGCGGTGCTGGCGCTCAACCCGGACATCGCGGTCGCCGCGCGCGACGCGGTCGAGGGCGCCGGCTCGAGCGCGAAGCTCGGCACGTTCGACCTCTCGCGGCGACGTCGTGCAGGCGATCAAGGACGGCGAGATCGAGTTCGCGGTCGACCAGCAGCAGTACCTGCAGGGCTACCTGCCGGTCGTGTTCCTGACGCTCAACAAGACCAACGCCAACACGGTCGGCGGCGGCCAGCCGGTGCTGACCGGCCCCGGCTTCGTCACCAAGGACAACGCCGAGACCGTCGCGCAGCTGGCGGAGGACGGCACGCGATGAGCGACATCGCGCGCAGCCGGCGTCGGCAGCCGCACGCCCGACAGCCGGTCGCGGACGAGCGGCTGGCGAACATCGGCCTCGTGGGCGCGCCTGCTGCGGCGCCCCGAGGTCGGCTCGCTGCTCGGCGCGCTCGTGATCTGCGCGTTCTTCTGGATCACGACGGACGCGCTTCGGCACGCTCAGCGGCATCGCGAACTGGACCGACGTCGCCTCGACGCTCGGGATCATGGCCGTCGCCGTCGCGCTGCTGATGATCGGCGGCGAGTTCGACCTCTCGGCCGGCGTGATGACCGGCACCACCGGCCTGCTGATGGGCCTGCTGACGACCGAGTGGGGCTTCTCGATGTGGCCGGCGATCGTCGCTGACGTTCGCGTTCGCGGCGCGCGATCGGCTTCATCAACGGCTACATGGTCATCAAGACCAAGCTGCCGAGCTTCATCGTCACGCTGGCGACGTTCTTCGTGCTGCAGGGCGTCAACCTCGGCGTCACGAAGGCGATCACCGGCACGGTGCGCGTGGCGGGCCTCGGCGACGTGCCCGGCTACGACAGCGCCGCGAACCTCTTCAGCCGACCTTCTGGGCGCCGCACAACTTCCGCATCAGCGTGATCTGGTGGATCGCGATCGCGGCGCTCGCGACCTGGGTGCTGCGCGCGCACGCGCGTCGGGCAACTGGATCTTCGCCGTCGGCGGCGACGCGAACGCGGCGCGCAACGTCGGCGTGCCGGTCGCGCGCGTGAAGATCGCGCTGTTCATGACGACCGTCGATCGTGCGCGGCGCTCGTCGGCATCATGATCGCGCTGCGGCTCAGCTCCGTGCAGGCCGGCCAGGGCATCGGCGAGGAGTTCACCTACATCATCGCCGCGGTCGTCGGCGGCTGCCTGCTGACGGGCGGCTACGGCTCGGCGATCGGCGCCTCGATGGGCGCGCTGATCGTCGGCATGGCGTTCATCGGGATCCAGTTCTCGGGCTGGAACACCGACTGGCGCTACCTGTTCCTCGGCGTGATCCTGCTGCTCGCGGTGCTCGTCAACAACCTCGTCCGCCAGCGCGCGGAGGGAGCGCGGCGATGAGCGCGCCGCTGCTCGAGGTGCGCGGCGTCTCGAAGTACTTCGGCAACGTGATCGCGCTCAAGGACATCTCGCTCGGCGTGAACGCGGGCGAGGTGACGTGCGTGCTGGGCGACAACGGCGCGGGCAAGTCGAGCTTCATCAAGATCCTCTCCGGCGTGCACCAGCACGACGAGGGCGAGCTGCTGGTCGAGGGCGAGGAGGTCCGCTTCAAGTCGCCGCGCGACGCGCGCGAGCGCGGCATCGCGACCGTCTTCCAGGACCTCGCGACGGTGCCGCTGATGTCGATCTGGCGCAACTTCTTCCTCGGCTCGGAGCCGACGGTCGGGGAGGGGCCGCTGCGCCGGATCGACGTCAAGCACGCGCAGCGCGACGATGCGCGAGGAGATGCGCAAGATGGGCATCGACGTGCGCGATCCCGACCAGCCGGTCGGCACGCTGTCGGGCGGCGAGCGCCAGGCGGTCGCGATCGCGCGCGCGGTCTACTTCGGCGCCAAGGTGCTGATCCTCGACGAGCCGACGTCGGCGCTCGGCGTCAAGCAGTCGGGCGTCGTGCTGCGCTACGTCGTGCAGGCGCGCGAGCGCGGGCTCGGCGTGATCTTCATCACGCACAACCCGCACCACGCGTACCCGGTCGGCGACCGCTTCGTGGTGCTCAACCGCGGCAAGCTGCTGGGCGACTGGCGGCGCGGCGAGATCAGCCGCGACGAGCTGGTGAAGATGATGTCCGGCGGCGCCGAGCTGGACCAGCTGACGCACGAGCTCGAGCGCCAGCTCGAGGCGCCGGAGGCCGGGGTGACGGAGCTGGCAGCAGCGCGGCGACGGGCTCCGTCGCTCGAGCGAGCCGGCAGCGCATCGGCATCGGCGTGATCGGCTTCGGCTGGCTCGGGCGGGCGCACGCGCGCTCGCTCGCGCGCCTCCCGATGCTGTTCGGCGAGCGCGCTACGACCCGGAGCTGGTGGTCTGCGCCGACCCGGCGCCCGGCGTCGCCGACGAGGCGGTCGCGGCGTTCGGGTTCGCGCGCGGCGACCGCCGACTGGCGCCGCGTGGTCGACGACCCGGCCGTCGACGTCGTCGTCGATCGCGGCGCCGAACATGCTCCACGTCGAGCTGGTCGAGGCCGCCGCGCAGGCCGGCAAGCACGTGTTCTGCGAGAAGCCGGTCGGCGGCACGCCGGAGCAGACCGCGCGCGCCGAGCGCGCGGTGCGGCGCGCGGGCGTGATCGGCGGCGTCGGCTTCAACTACCGCTGGGCGCCGCTCGTGCGCTACGCCGCCGAGCTGATCGCGGCCGGCGAGCTCGGCGCGCTGACGAACTACCGCGGGCGCTTCTTCTCGATGTACGGCGCCGACCCGCTCGGCGTGCTGTCGTGGCGCTTCCGGCTCGACGAGGGCGGCCACGGCGTGACGTCCGACCTGCTCTCGCACGCCGTCGACCTCGCGCACTTCCTCGCCGGCCCGATCACGCGCGTCGTCGGCACGACGGCGACGTTCATCCCGCGAGCGCCCGCTCGGCGCCGGCTCGCACTACGGCCGCGGCCGGCGCCGAGGATCCGCACGGCGCGGTCACGAACGAGGACTACGCCGGGATGCTGTGCGAGTTCGCGAGCGGCGCGCGCGGGTCGTTCGAGGCGAGCCGCTCGATCGTCGGGCCCGAGAGCCAGATGGCGTTCGACGTGCACGGCACCGCCGGCGCGGCCGGCTGGGACCTCGAGGCGCTCAACGAGCTGCGGCTCTACCGCGCCACCGCCGGACCGCGGCTCGGGCTACACCACCGTGCTCGGCGGCGAGCGCTTCCCGCCGCACGGCGCGTTCGTCCCCGGCAGCGCGAACGGGATCGGCTTCGAGGACCTCGTCACGATCGAGGACGCCGAGTTCTGCGCCGCGGTCGCCGAGGGGCGCCCGTTCAGCCCCGGCTTCGACGCGGCGCTCGCCTGGGTCGTCGGTCCAGGCGGCGCTGCTGCGCTCGGCGCAGTCGGGCCGCTGGGAGGACGTCGTCTCGCTGCGGGAGGACTGATGCGTTGCGGATCGCGGTGATCGGCGTCGGGCGGATCGGCAGCATGCACGCCGAGCTGCTCGCGCGGCGCGTCGACGGCGCCGAGCTGGTCGCGCGTCGCCGACGCCGACGCGGCGGCGGCGCGCGCGGTCGCCGCCGCGCTGGGCGTCGCCGGCGGTCGACGGTCGAGGAGCGCTCGACGCGCGACGCCGACGCGGTCGCGATCTGCACGAGCACCGACACGCACGCCGACCTGATCGTCGCCGCCGCGCGCGCGGGCAAGGCGATCTTCTGCGAGAAGCCGGTCTCGCTCGACCTCGCCGAGGTCGACCGCGCGCTGGCGCGCGGTCGAGGCCGCGGGCGTGCCGTTCCAGATCGGCTTCAACCGCCGCTTCGACCCGGCCCACCAGGCCGTGCACGACGCCGTCGCCGCGCGGCGACGGTCGGCGAGCCGCAGCTCGTGCGCATCTCCAGCCGCGACCCGGCGCCGCCGCCGCTCGCCTACGTCGAGGTCTCCGGCGGGATCTTCCTCGACATGACGATCCACGACTTCGACATGGCGCGCTACGTCGCCGGCTCCGAGGTCGTCGAGGTCTTCGCGCGCGGCGCGCGTGCGGGTCGACGAGGGCTTCGCCGACGGCGGGCGACGTCGACACCGCGCTCGTCACGCTCGTGCACGAGAACGGCTGCCTGACCGCGATCGACAACTCGCGCCAGGCGGTCTACGGCTTCGACCAGCGCGTCGAGGTGTTCGGCTCCGACGGCATGGCCGCGTCGGAGAACCCGCTCGCGCACACCGCGGTCGTGCGCACGGCGGAGGGCTCGCGCGCTGCCGACGCTGCCGTACTTCTTCCTCGAGCGCTACGTCCCGAGCTACGTGCGCGAGTGGGAGGCGTTCGTCGCCGCGGTCGAGAGCGGGCAGCACGCCGCCGGTCGACCGCCGCCGACGCGCGCGCGCCGCTCGTGATCGGGCTCGCCGCCTGGCGCTCGCTGCGCGAGCACCGGCCGGTCGCGGTCGCCGAGGTGGAGGTGGCGTCGGCGTGAAGCTGCTGCTGACCGGCGCGTCCGGCTTCGTCGGCTCCAACCTCGCGCGCCGTGTTCGCCGCGCGCGGCGCCGAGCTGCGCGCGCCCGGCGCACGCCGAGCTCGACCTGACCGACCGCGCCGCGACGCTGCGCGCGGTCGCGGCCGACCCGCCGGACGCGATCGTGCACGCGGCGATCCTCAACGACCCCGCGGCGATGGCGGCCGACCGGCGCGCGGCGTGGGACGCCTACGTCGGCGCGACGCGCAACGTCGTCGACGCGGCGAACGCCGCCGGCGCGCACGTCGTGCTCGTCTCGACCGACTGGGTGTTCGACGGCACGCAGGGGCCGGCGGCCGAGGACGCGCCGCCGAACCCGGTCAACCAGTACGGCTTCCTGAAGGCGGCGAGCGAGCTGGTCGTGCGCGAGCGCGCCGAGCGCGGGACGGTCGCGCGGATCGCCGGCGTGCAGGGCGTCCACCGCGCGCGGCCGGCGCGCGCCGCGCGCGCAGGACCACGGCTTCGGCTACCTCGTCGCGTCGCTGGTCGAGGCGCTGCGCGCCGGCGAGCCGTTCACCGTCTGGGAGAGCGAGGCGATCAACATGCTCGCGACGCCGACGCTCGCGACCGACGCGGGCGAGCTGATCTGGCGCGCGCTGGAGCGCGAGGCGCACGGCGTGCTGCACTGCTGCGGCGGCGAGCACGTCGACCGCGTCGACGCTCGCCCGCCGCGCGGCCGCCGCGTTCGGGCTCGATCCCGCGCTGGTGCGCACCGGGCCGCCGCCGGAGCCGCCGGCCGGCGCCGTGCCGTACGACACGCGGCTCGACGCGCGCGCGACGGCGGCGCGGCTCGGCGTCGAGCTGCCCGACCTCGACACGCAGCTGGCGCGGCTGCGCCACGAGATGGAGGACGCCGCGTGCCATACGACCTGATCACGATGGGCCGCGTCGGCGTCGACCTCTACCCGGAGCAGATCGGCGTGCCGCTCGCCGAGGTGCGCACGTTCGCCAAGTCGCTCGGCGGCAGCGCGACGAACGTCGCCGTCGCGGCGGCGCGGCTGGGCGCGCGCGCGGCGGTCATCACGAAGGTCGGCGACGACCCGTTCGGGCCCTACGTGCGCGGCGCGCTGCGCGGCTTCGGCGTCGACGACGCGCTTCGTCGGCACGCACCCGACGCTGCGCACGCCGGTCGTGTTCTGCGAGATCTTCCCGCCCGACGACTTCCCGCTGCTGTTCTACCGCGAGCCGACGGCGCCGGACATGACGCTCGCGCCCGAGCGAGCTCGACCTCGACGCGATCCGCGCGGCGCGCGTGTTCTGGACGACCGGCACCGGGCTGTCGGCGGAGCCGAGCCGCGCGCGACGCTCGCCGCGCTCGAGGAGCGCGCCGAGGCCCGGCAGGTCACCGTCCACGACCTCGACCACCGGCCGATGTTCTGGGCCGACGAGAGCGAGGCGGGCGAGTGGGCGCGCGCGGCGCTCGCGCACGCGACCGTCGCGGTCGGCAACCGCGACGAGGTCGCGGTCGCGGTCGGCACGCGCGATCCCGACGCGGCGGCCGAGGCGCTGCTCGAGCTCGGCGTGCAGCTCGCGATCGTCAAGCGCGGGCCCGAGGGCGTGCTCGCGCGCACGCGCGACGGAGCGCGATCGAGGTGCCGCCGGTGCCGGTCGAGGTCGTCTGCGGGCTCGGCGCGGGCGACGCGTTCGGCGGCGCGCTCGTGCACGGGCTGCTCGAGGGCTGGCCGCTCGAGCGCACGATCCGGCTGGCCAACGCCGCGGGCGCGCACGTCGCCGCGCGGCTCGCGTGCGCGGACGCGATGCCGACGCTGCGCGGAGCTCGAGGGGGTCGCGGCATGATCCGCCTCACCGTCGCGCAGGCGCTCGTCCGCTTCCTCGCCGCCCAGCACGTCGAGCGCGACGGCCGGCGCGCAGCGCTTCTTCGCCGGCTGCCTCGGCATCTTCGGCCACGGCAACGTCGCCGGGCTCGGCCAGGCGCTGCAGCAGCACCACGACCTGCTGCCCTACCTCCCGGCGCGCAACGAGCAGGCGATGGTCCACGTCGCCGCCGGCTACGCGCGCCAGCGCAACCGGCTCGGCGCGTTCGCGTGCACGT
Organism: uncultured Solirubrobacteraceae bacterium; assembly: GCA_963721315.1. Classification (GTDB taxonomy): domain Bacteria; phylum Actinomycetota; class Thermoleophilia; order Solirubrobacterales; family Solirubrobacteraceae; genus DASQMT01. The sequence continues at coordinate 384,891 of CAVRIU010000009.1, read as the reverse complement.
CGTCGGTCGGGCCGGGCGCGACGAACATGGTCACCGGCGCGGCGCTCGCGACGATCAACCGGCTGCCGGTGCTGCTGCTGCCCGGCGACACGTTCGCGACGCGCGCGCCGCACCCGGTGCTGCAGCAGCTCGAGGCGCCGCACGACGGGACGATCTCGGTCAACGACTGCTTCCGCCCGGTCTGCCGCTACTTCGACCGCATCAGCCGGCCGGAGCAGCTGGTCGACGCGGCGCTCGCCGCGATGCGCGTGCTGACCGACCCGGCCGAGACCGGCGCGGTCTGCCTCGCGCTGCCCGAGGACGTGCAGACCGAGGTCGTCGAGGTGCCCGGCCGCGTTCCTCGAGGAGCGCACGTGGACGATCTACCGCCGCCCGCCCGCGCCCGACGGCGCTGGCGCGCGCCGCCGAGCTGATCCGCGCCGCCGAGCGCCCGCTCGTCGTCGCCGGCGGCGGCGTCATCTACGCCGAGGCGACCGGCGCGCTGCGCGCGTTCGCCGAGGCGACCGGGATCCCGGTCGGCGAGACGCAGGCCGGCCGCGGCGCGCTGCCCTCCGCGCACCCGTCCGCGCTCGGCGCGATCGGCGCGACGGGCACGCCGGCCGCCAACCGGCTCGCGCGCGAGGCCGACCTCGTGATCGGCGTCGGCACGCGCTGGAGCGACTTCACGACCGCGTCGAAGTCGGCCTTCCAGGACCCGGGCGTGCGCTTCGTCAACGTCAACGTCGCGGCGCTCGACGCCGCCAAGCACGCCGGGCTGGCGCTCGAGGCCGACGCGCGGCTGGCGCTCGACGCGCTGCGCGACGGCGCTCGCCGGCCACCGCGCCGACGCCGGCGTGGGAGCGGCGCGCGGCCGCCGAGGCCGCGGCCTGGGACGCGGAGGTCGAGCGCCTGTACGCCGCCGGCCACGGCCCGCTGCCGAGCCAGGCCGAGGTGATCGGCGCGGTCAACGACGCGGCCGGCGAGCGCGACGTCGTCGTCTGCGCCGCCGGCTCGATGCCCGGCGACCTGCACAAGCTGTGGCGCGCGACCGATCCCGACGGCAAGGGCTACCACGTCGAGTACGGCTACTCGTGCATGGGCTACGAGATCCCCGGCGGCGATGGGCGTCAAGCTCGCCGCGCCCGACCGCGAGGTGTTCGTGATGGTCGGCGACGGCTCCTACCTGATGCTGCCCGGCGAGCTGCCGACCGCCGTCGCGGAGCGGATCAAGCTCGTCGATCGTGCTGGTGCAGAACCACGGCTACGCGTCGATCGGCGCGCTCTCGCGCTCGGTCGGCGGCGCCGGCTACGGCACGCACTACCGCGTCGCGCGACGACGGCGCTGCCGCTCGACGCGCGTCGGACGACGGCCGGCGGGCTACGACGAGCCGGTGCCGGTCGACCTCGCCGCGAACGCCGAGAGCCTCGGCGCGCGCGTGCTGCGCGCGCGCACGATCGACGAGCTGCGCGCCGCGCTCGCGCGAGGCGCGCGCGCACCGCGGCGGCCCGGTCGTCGTGCACGTCGAGACCGACCGCTACGCGGGCGTGCCGAGCTACGAGAGCTGGTGGGACGTGCCGGTCGCCGAGGTCGGCGGCGACGCCGGCGGTGCGCGCCGCGCGCGCGCGAGTACGAGGCCGACGCGCGCGGCGCCAGCGCGCGCCACGTGGAGGCGCCGTGAGCGACCTGCTCGTCCCGCCCGGCGCCGGTCGTCACGCCCGAGTCGGCCGGCTGGGAGCACGTCGGCTTCGAGGCGCTCCTGCTCGCCGCCGGGCAGCCCGCCGAGCGCGACACCGGCGACCGCGAGTGCTGCGTCGTCGTGATCGCCGGCCGCGTCGACGTGCGCTCGGAGCACGGCGAGTGGCGCGATCTCGGCGGCCGCGAGACGCCGTTCGCCGGCGCGCCCGACGCCGCCTACCTGCCGCCCGGCACCCGCTTCAGCGATCAGCGGCGCCGGCGAGGTCGGGCTCTGCTTCGCGCCGGCGCAGCGGCGGCGCCGAGCCGCGCGTGCTGCCCGCGGCCGGCGTCGTCCCCGAGACGCGCGGCCACGGCGCGCACGAGCGCACGATCCACCCGATCCTGATGGGCGACGAGCAGGCCGACTCGCTGCTCGTCTGCGAGGTCCTACACGCCGCCCGGCCACTGGTCGAGCTACCCGCCGCACAAGCACGACCGCGACGCGCTGCCCGACGGAGTCGCTGCTCGAGGAGACCTACTACTTCCGCGTCGACCCGCCGCAGGGCTTCGGCCTGCAGCGCGTCTACACGCGACGACCGCAGCCTGGACGAGACGCTGGCGGTGCGCGATCGCGACACCGTGCTGGTGCCGCGCGGCTACCACACGGTCTCCGCGCCGCCCGGCTACGCGCTCTACTACCTCAACGTGATGGCCGGCCCGACGCGCGCGTGGGCCGTGGCCAACGACCCCGATCACGAGTGGACGCTCTAGGCCACGCCGCATCGCGGCCGCGAGCTGGCCGCCGAGCGCGTGCGCGCCGCCGGCGTGGCGCACCGTGAGCGGGCCGCCGAACGGCTGGCGGTCGGCGACCGTGAGCGTCACGCCGGGGACGATGCCGCGCTCGGACAGGTAGCGCAGCATCGCGGGGTCGGCGTCCGAGACGCGCAGGAACGAGACCGTCTCGCCGACCTCGACCTCCTCGAGCGAGCGCGTCTCGCGCTCGGTCAGGTCGAGCTCGCGGCTCGGGATCGGGTCGCCGTGGGGATCGAACTCGCGGGTCGCCGAGCTTCGCCGCGATGCGCTCGGCCAGGTCGTCGGAGAGCACGTGCTCGAGCAGCTCCGCCTCGCCGTGCACGCGGTCCCACGGGACGTCGAGCAGCTCGACCAGCAGCAGCTCGAGCAGGCGGTGCCTGCGCAGCGTGCGCATCGCCACGCGGCGCCCCTCGGCGGTCAGCGTCACGCCCCGGTAGCGCTCGTGCTCGAGCCAGGCCCGAGCTCGTCGAGCCGGCGCAGCATGCCCGAGACCGAGCCGGGCGTGACGCCGAGCCGCTCGGCCAGCGCGTTCGTCGGCACGGGGCCCTCGAGGCGGGTCTCGAGCGCGTAGACGGCCTTCAGGTAGTCCTCGATCGCGCTCGAGGCTGGGAGCGGCGCGTCCACGCCTTCAGGTTAGTGCGAAAGCCGGATTTGGGCGGACCTAATCCGTCCTACCATGTGCAGCCGGACGATGACCCGAGTCGCCGAAGAGCTCCCGCCGCCGCTCTCGTCCGCTGGAGATCGTGCGCGGCGCGCGGGCCGGTGCGCGGCCGCATCGCCCTGCTCGGCCCCGCCTTCGTCGCCGCGGTCGCCTACATCGACCCCGGGCAACTTCGCGACGAACATCGCCGGCGGCGCCAAGTACGGCTTCCTGCTCGTCTGGGTGATCGTCGCCGCGAACCTGATGGCGATGCTGGTGCAGTACCTGTCGGCCAAGGTCGGCATCGCGACCGGCCTGAACCTGCCCGAGCTGTGCCGCGCGCACCTGCCGCGGCCCGCGACGTGGGGCCTCTGGGTGCAGGCGGAGATCATCGCGATCGCGACCGACCTGGCCGAGTTCGTCGGCGCGGCGATCGCGCTGAACCTGCTGTTCGGCGTGCCGCCGTTCGCGGCCGGGCTGATCACCGCCGCGGTCGCGTTCGCGATCCTGGCGCTGCAGCAGCGCGGCTACCGGCGCTTCGAGCTGGCGATCGCCGGCTTCCTCGGCATCGTCTGCCTCGGCTTCCTCTACGACCTCTCGCAGGTGTCGGTCGACACCGGCGCGCTGCTCGGCGGGCTTCGTGCCCGGCTTCGAGGGCACCGACAGCGTCATGCTCGCGGTCGGGATCGTCGGCGCGACGGTGATGCCGCACGTCGTCTACCTGCACGGTGCGCTGGTGCAGGGGCGGATCCTGCCGCGCGACGACGCCGAGCGGCGCTCGCTGCTGCGCTTCCAGCGTGTCGACGTGGCGATCGCGATGGGGCTCGCCGGCGTCATCAACCTCACGATGCTCGTCGTCGCGGCCTCGCTGTTCCACGAGAGCGGGCTGACCGACATCGAGAGCATCGAGGGCGCGCACGCCGGCTTCGAGCAGCTGCTCGGCGGCGGCGCGGCGCTGGCCTTCGCGGTCGCGCTGCTCGCGTCGGGACTGTCGAGCTCGAGCGTCGGCACGTACGCGGGCCAGGTCGTGATGCAGGGCTTCATCGACCGTCGCATCCCGCTTGTTCGCCCGCCGTGCGATCACGATGGCGCCGGCGCTGGTCGTGCTCGCGCTGGGCGTCGACGCGACCGACACGCTCGTGATCTCCCAGGTCGTGCTCTCGTTCGGGATCCCGTTCGCGCTCGTGCCGATGATCCTGCTGACGCGGCGCAGCGGACGTGATGGGCTCGTTCGTGAACCGCCGCGGCACGTCGATCGTCGCCTCGATCGTGGCGGCGCTGATCATCGCGCTGAACGTGTTCCTGCTCGAGCAGACGTTCTTCGGATAGGGCGAGGTGCGGCTAGCCGTAGGGCCCTGACTAGGGACATCCCCGATGTTCAGGAGGGCGCCGGACCTCGATACTCGGCGTGTGGCTTCTCCCGAGCACACGACGGCTGCCGACTTCGCGCTTCCCGCCCTGGACCTGCGCCTGCTGGCCCGGCGCGCGGCGCTTCCGGCCGCCCTCGCCGCGACGGCGCTCGCCGTCGTGCTGCTCGCCGGCGGCCCGATCGGCACGCTGACCGATGCGCTGAGCCGTGCGCTGTCGGCCGACCCGCGCTGGATCGCGCTGGCCGCCGTCGCCGAGCTGCTCTCGTTCGGCGGCTACATCGCGCTGTTCTGGCTCGTCGGCCGGCGCGCCACGCCGCGGCTCGACCTGCGCGCCGGCGCCGAGATCACGCTCGGCGGCGCCGCCGCGACGCGGCTGCTGCCGACCGCCGGCGCCGGCGGCGCGGCGCTGACCCTGTGGGCGATCAACAAGACCGGCATCGGCCGCAAGCACGCGGGCCGCATGCTGCTGACCTTCCTCTCGCTGCTCTACGGCGTCTTCCTCGCCGGCATCGTGGTCTCGGGCGCGGCGATCGCGCTCGGCTACGGCGGCGAGCTCGGACCACACCGCGTTCGCCGGCGGCGCCGCGCTTGCCGCCGCGCTGGCGATCGTCCTGGCGCTCGTGCTGGCCGCGCGCGGCGACGAAGCGCGCGAGAATGCCGGCCGGATCGAGCGCGGCGCAGCGCTGCTCGGCGGCTCGGTGCGTGACGCGCTCGGCTTCCTGCGCAGCGGTGACGCGCGGCTGCTCGGCGCGCCGGCCTGGTGGGCGTTCGACGCCGCCGTCCTGTGGGCGACGTTCCACGCGCTCGGCGAGCCGCCCGCGCTGCCTGTGCTCGCGTTCGCCTACTTCGCCGGCCAGGTCGGCAACACGCTGCCGCTCCCGGGTGCGGTCGCCGGCGGCATGGTCGGCACGCTGCTCGCGTTCGGTGTCGCGCCGGATCTGGCGCTCTCGTCCGTGCTGGCCTATCGCGCGGTCGCGATCTGGCTGCCCGCGCCGCTCGGCCTGGCCGCGCTCGGCGCCCTGCGGGCACGCGTGGCGCGCTGGTCGAGCGAGGAGCCCGTCGCCGCGGCGCCGGTCACGGTCGCGCCGACCGCCGCGTTCGCCCCGAAGCGCGCGGTGCGCGCAGTCCCGGTGCTGACCACCGCCACCCCGTGCGCCGGTTCGGCCTGACGCCGATCGGGCACGACAGACCCGAAGTGGGTCCAACGACCGCGTCAATGCACGAGCAGTTTCCGGCGACGCCCGCGAGCGTCGGTGCGGCACGCCGGCACGTTCGCTGCTTCGCCGCCGGCCTGGAGGTCGATCTCGACGGTGTGGTCCTGGCGGTGTCGGAGGCGGTCTCCAACGCGGTCGCGCACGCCTATGCCGAGGGCGTGCGCGGTCAGGTCGAGCTGACCGCCGGGGCTTCGGCGTCCGAGTTCACGGTCACGGTGCGCGACCATGGCCGCGGCCTCGCCCGCGGCGGCAGCGGCGCCGGCGCCGGGTTCGGCCTCAAGATCATCCGGCGCGTCGCCGAGCACGTCGAGTTGACCGACTCGCCCACCGGCGTCTCGCTCACGATGGGCTTCCGCCGCGCCGCGTAGGCGGCGGCTCAGTCGAAGCGGACGTCGACGCGGCGCGTGGCGCCGCCCGGAAGTCCCAGCTTCAGCTCGGCCGTCGCTCCGCTCTTGATCCCGGCCGTCGCGTCGCACCACGTCGACAGCGTGCTCCCGAGCGCGCGGCCGTTGACGGCAACGATCAGGTCGCTGGCCGCTGAGCCCCGCGCGGGCGGCGCCCGAGCCCGGCAGCATGCCGCGCACCAGCAGGCCGGGGGGCAGCTTGCCGGCGTCGAGCGAGCCGGGCTCCGGATAGCCGAAGCTGGCGCCGATCGAGGCGATCGAGCCACCGTCGCGGAGCTCTTGCAGCACGTCGCGCGCGCGTCGCGCGGTGACCGCGTAGTTGGCTCCCTGCAAGCGCCGGTCGTCCGCGCCGACGGTGCGCGCGGCCGCGTTGACCCCGACGACGTTGCCGTCGAGGTCGACGAGCGGCCCGCCTGAGAAGCCGGGGTCGAGCGCCGTGTCGGTGCGGATCGCGTCGGCGTACGCGGGCACGTCGACGCCCGGGTCGCCGAACGTGGCATGCGCCGCGGACACGACGCCGCGCGTCGAGGAGGCCCGCTCCTCCGGCTCGGCGCTCTGGGGAAAGCCGAACGCGAGCACGCTCTCGCCCTGCTCGGCGTCGCCGAAGCCGAGCGCGGCGCCCGCCAGCGTCCCGCTCACCCGCAGCACGGCGAGGTCCTCGCACGGCGCGGTGCCGACGACATCAGCCGCGACCGTGCCCGTCTTGGTGTGCACGACGAACTGCTGGCCGCTGTTGATCACGTGCGCGGCCGTCACGATCAGCCCCGCGTCGCGATCGAGCACCCAGGCGCTGCCCAGGCCACTCGGTGCCGCGGCGGCGCGCGCCTCGACCTGCACGGTGGCCGCGGCGACGTCGCGCACCACTGCGGCGACGCGCTGCTCGTCACTCTTGGTCGCCAGCACCAGCACCCCGACGGACGCCGCAGCTACGCCCGCGACCGCGAGCGCCGCGTAGGTCAGCCTGCGTCCGCGCCGCGCGCCCGTGTCGACGAGACGGCCGATCATCGACCAGGACGGGTTCGGGACCTGGGCCGGCGCGGTCGGGCATGCGCACGCGCTGCTTGGCCATCACCGCGATGCGCAGCGATCCGATGCGGATCTCCTCGCCCCCGTGCAGCACCTGCTCGTGGACGGGCTCGTCGTCCACCAGCGTCCCGTTCGAGGAGTCGAGGTCGAGCAGCCGGATTCCGTCCTCGACGGGCGTGAGCTCGGCGTGGCGGCCGGACGCGCGCGGGTCGCGCAGGATCAGGTCGGCGCCCTGCACGCGTCCGAGCACCACCGGACGATCCAGCTCCAGCGCGCGGCCGGCGTCCTCGCCGTTGAGCACCTCGAGCCACATCCGGCGCCCTAGACCGTTTCGGCTGAAGCCACGGCCGTGGGCCTGGCCGCGGCGTCGTCGCCCAGGAGCCGGCGCAGCTTGACCTGCAACTGCAGTGGCGAGAACGGAGCAGCTCAGCCGGTCGTCGGCACCCGCGGCGGCGACCTCGCCGCGCGACGCCTGCGCGTAGTCGACCAGCAGCAGCACCTTCGCCTCGCGCGTGTCGGCTTGCGCGCGCAGCGCGGCGACGACCTCGCTCGCCGGCGCCCCAGGCGCATCCCAGGCGACGATGACCAGGTCAGGGCGGCCGTTGCGCACCGCGTCGAGCAGCGACTCGCCGGCCTGCGTCTCCTCGACCTCGAAGCGCTGGCCGGCCGCCACGCGCGCCGACGCGCGCGCACTCGTGCCAAGGCCGGCCAGCAGCAGGCGCGGGCGCTCCACTGCGACGGCATCGCGATCGACCTCGCGGGCGTCTGGACCGACGCTGGTGGCTCTGCCGGAGTGGTCGCCGAGCGACGGCACAAGGCGGCGGTCGCCGACGTAGGTCGGCACGTCGGCTTGGTCTCCCACCCACGGCACCGGCGGTGAGAGCGCGCCCTCGACCAGCGGGCCGGCGGCATCGATCGCGGCGCGGGCCGCGGACATCATGTCGGCGCAGGTCGGGAAGCGCCGCGTGGGCAGCTTCGCGAGCGCCCTGGCGATCACGGCATCCAGCCCGCTCGGGAGCTCAGGGCGCACGCTCGTGACCAGCGGCGGCTCCTCGGAGAGGTGCGCGTAGATGCTCGCCACAGAGGTCTCGCGCGCGAACGGCGGCTCGCCGGTCAGGCACTGGTAGAACAGGCATCCGAGCGAGTAGATGTCGGTGCGGGCGTCGATCTGGCCACCCTCGATCTGCTCGGGCGCGATGTAGTCGACCGTCCCGACCATGTCGCCGGCCTTGGTCAGCTCCACCGGCGTGCCGATCGGACTGCTTGGTCAGGCCGAAGTCGGTCAGGAACGCGGTGCGCCCCTCGATCAGCACGTTGGCGGGCTTGACGTCGCGGTGGATCAGGCCTTGCGCGTGGGCCGTGTCGAGTGCGGCGGCGACCTGGCAGCAGACGTCGAGCGCGCGGTAGCGGCGCAGCCGGCCCTGCTCGTTCAGCACGCTGGCGAGGTCGGAGCCGTCGATGTACTGCATCGCGATATAGAGCAGGCCGTCCTGCTCGCCCGCGTCGTAGACCGTCACGATGTTCGGGTGATGCAGCGCGCCGGCGATGCGCGCCTCGCGGTTGAAGCGCTCGCGGAACTTCAGGTTCTCGGCCAGCTCGGGCGCGATGATCTTGATCGCCGCGCGCCGGCGCAGGTTGATGTGCTTGGCCCGGTAGACCAGGCCCATCCCGCCGCGCGCGATCCGCTCCTCGATGTAGTAACCGGCAACGACCTTGCCGAGATGAGGATCGGTTGTCGTGTTCGGCATCATGGCGAGGATGGATGACGACGATCTCGCCGCCACCCGCATCCTGCTTATCGGCGGCAATCGCGATCTGGCGGAGTCCGTTCGCGCTTCTCTGGCCGCCGCCGGCGTTCCAGCCGTCGACGTCGTCGCCGATCTGGAGCAGCTCGTCGCCCAAGCCAGGCGCCACGCGGCCGCAGGCGCTCGTCTGCCTGAGCGATGTCGATCCCGTCGTCGTGCGGACGCGGCTGGACCCGCTCGGGCTCGCGGCCGGGCCGCCGGTCGTGCCGCTCTCGGACCTCGTCGCGGACGGCGAGCCGCTGCGCACAGCCGGCATCAAGCGGCTCCGCCTGGTGCTCGAGCACGCGGCGATGGGCAGGCGGCTCGCCGAGCTCGAGGCGATCGTGGCGAGCCAGGCGCTGCGCGCGCTGCGCGACACGGAGGCGATCCGGGTCGACACGCTCGAGCGGCTCGCGCGCGCGGCCGAGTACCGCGACGACAACTCCTACGAGCACACCCAGCGCGTCGCCGTGCTGGCCGCGCGGATGGCGCGCAGCATGGACCAGGACGAGACCACGGTCAGGCTGGTCCGCCAGGCCGCGCCGCTGCACGACCTCGGGAAGATCGCGATCCCCGACTCGATCCTGCTCAAGCCCGGGCCGCTGGACGCGGAGGAGCTCGAGGTCGTGAAGACCCATGCCGTGCTCGGTGCACGGGTGCTCGAGCACTGCCGACTCGGAGGTGCTCGGGGTGGCCGAGCGGATCGCGCGCTCCCATCACGAGCGCTGGGACGGCGAGCGGCTATCCCGACTCGCTCACCGGGACGGAGATCCCGCTCGTCGCGCGGCTCGTCGCGGTCGCCGACGTGTTCGACGTGCTCGTGCACGAGCGGCCTTACAAGGAGGCCTGGACGGTGGAGGAGGCCGCGCGCGAGATCCGCTCCGGGGCGGGCCTGCAGTTCGATCCCGACGTCGTCGGCGTGTTCGACGCGATGGGCGCCGACGGCTGGATCGCGGGCTTCGAGTCCAGCTGAACGGCTTTGCCTCAAGGCCTGGGTGCCTCGGGGCGATGAAGGGGGCATGGAGCGCCAACTACCGACCGCTGTCGCTGCGCTGATCGCAGCCCTCTCCTTCGCTAGCTGCGGTGGCGGCTCAGGTGCTGCCGAGCCGGCCGCCGCCCCCGCCGACTCGCGCGCCGCCCAATCGGCTGAGATCGAGCGGAACGACGGACGGCTCGGGGGCGCGAACACCGTCGGCACCGACAGCCCGGAGCGCGTGCTCTCGCCCGGGCGGCCCGCTCGATGCGCGCCGTGGCGACAAGAAGAACTCGCTGCTCGAAGGCGTCGGCGCCGGCGCCGGCTGCGCGGACGGCGACATGGCGCCGAGCGCAGCGTCGCTGCCCGCCGTCACCGCGGCGACGCTCTGCCTCGTCAACGGCGAGCGCGCCGACCGCGGCCTCGCGTCGCTGGCGCCGAACGCGAAGCTCGCCGCCGCCGCGAGCGCCTATGCGGCGGATCTCGTCGCCGGCTCCTACTTCTCCCACACGGGTCGTGACGGCTCGAGCTCGCTCGTCCGGATCCAGCGCAGCGGCTACATCACCTCCGGCGCCGGCTACGTGCTCGGCGAGAACCTCGCCTGGGGCACCGGCGCGCTGGCCACGCCGCGTTCGATCATGCAGGCGTGGATGAACTCGGACGGGCACCGCCAGAACATCCTGAATCCGCGGTTCCGCGAGTTCGGCATGGGCATCGCGGTGGGCAATCCCGCCTCCCGCGACGGACACGGCGCCACGTACGCGAACGAGTTCGGCGTGCTCCAGGGCGCCGCCAAGCCGAGGCGGCCGGCCAGTGCCACGAGGAAGTCGGCCGCCGCCAAGAAGCGGGCGCGCAAGGCACGGGCGGCGCGCAAGGCCAGCCGCCGCTAGCCGGGGCCGGCGTCACCTGTCGAACAAGGCTGGCCCCGCGGCCGCATTGTTGCGACAATCCGGCGACGTCATCTGAAGGGAGTTCCATGGAGTCCTCCGAAGAGGCCACCGCCCGCGTCCTCGTCGTCGCCAACCGCACGGCGGCGACCCCCGCGCTGATCCAGGCGGTCCGCGAGCGCGCCGAGCGTGGCGGCGCTGCGTTCACGCTGCTGGTCCCGTCCTCGGCCCACGGCCTGCACCAGCTCGTCGACCCAGAGGACCAGGGACGGTCAGAGGCGGAGGGGACGCTCGAGCTCGCGCTGCCGCTGCTCGAGGAGGCCGCCGGCGCGCCGGTCGAGCCGATGGTCGGAGTGCACGAGCCGCTCGCCGCGATCCAGGACGCGCTCAACCTGCACGGCTTCGACGAGGTGATCATCTCGACGCTGCCCTCGCGCGTCTCGCGCTGGCTCAAGCTCGACCTGCCGCACAAGGTCGCGGGGCTCGGCGTGCCGGTCACGACCGTCACCGCTCAGGGGACCGAGCGGATCGAGTCACATGTGTAGGGCGAAGCCCGGTCAAGACCAGACACGGATGTCTGGCATGGCGGTCAGAACGCGGTCCGGATGACTCGCGGAGCTAACCTCGTGGGTGTCTCCCTTCTGGGTCTGGGTGCAGGTCGTGATCGTCGTCTGCGTGCTGATCAGCGCGACGATCGCGGTGATCCGGCTCGTTTGAAGCGCGCCGCTCAGGCAGGCGGTGGCGTCGTCGCGGCGCGGGCGTCGATCAAACCCGACCCGTAGAACTTGTCCGGGCCCGGCGCGCCGAGATCGCGCGCCGTCGCCTTCAGCCACGTCTCGATCGCGGCGGGCGACGGCCGCTCACCCAGCAGACCGGATGCGATCAGCAGCGCCGCGGTGCCGGACACGTGCGGAGCCGCCATCGACGTGCCCTCGTAGCGGCCGGGCAGGCCGAACGTGCGCACGCCCGACGTGAGCGTCATCTGGACGATGTCGCGGCCGGAGAGGTCGTCGGGGCGGCAGTTCGGGTCCCCCTCGAGCGCGGCGTCGACACCCCCGCCCGGTGCGACGAGGTCGAGCGTCGGCCCCTGGTTGGAGTACTCCGCGAGGCACCCGTGCTCGGTCGTGGCGCCGACCGACAGCGCGTCGGCGGCGCGCGCCGGGTAGGCGACCGTCCCGGCCGACGTGTTGCCGGACGCGGCGACCACCAGGGAGCCCTTGCGGCGTGCGAAGCGCAGCGCGTCGATGATCTCGGGGATCTCGCGCGCGCGCACGGCGGCGCCGAACTCGAACGAGAGGTTGATCACGTGGACGCGCCTGCGCGCGGCGAAGCGGATGCCGGCCGCGATCGCGGCGCTGTCGCCCGCTCCGAAGCGGTCGAGCACCCGCACCGGGACGATCGTCGCGCCGTACGCCAGACCGGTGACGGCGACGCCGTTGTCGACGCTCTCGCCGATCGTCGAGGCGACATGCGTGCCATGGCCGTTGAGGTCGTGCGGGAAGCGGTCGTGGTCGACGAAGTCGTGGCCGCGGGCGAAGCGCGTCGCACGCAGGTCGGGCGAGCGCTTGTAGCGACCGCGGTCGGAGTACGCGACGCCCGTGTCGAGCACTGCCACGACCACGCCGCGGCCGCCGCTGCGGGCGACGCGTGCAACGTTGTCCCAGGCGTCCGGCGCATTGACGCCGAACGGGCCGGCGAAGTTCCACTGCAGCGCCTGCCAACCGCCCGCTGCGCCGTCGCTCCCCGGGTCGTCGGGCAGGAAGCTCGCGCGCGCGATGTAGTTCGGCGTCGCGCTGAGCACGCCCGGGCGCTCGCGCAGGCGCGCGATCGTCGCGCGCACCGTGCTGCCGGCCGGGACGTCGACGACGCGGCTGACCGGCGCGGACTCCGGCCCCGAGCGCACGATCACCTCGTCGCGCACGTAGTCCGCCGCTCCCGCGCTGGGGGCCATCAAGGCCGTTGCCACGGCGGCGAGGAGCAGGGTGCGTCGGATCATCCGTGTTCTGGAACATTGTCGGCCGCCGGAAGTTCCATCACAACCCCCGAGAATCGTCCATTCTGCGACGCTGGACGCGATGGCGGCCGGCTTCTTCGCACGCGACGAGCACTTCATGCGCCTGGCGCTGCGCGAGGCGGAGCGCGCGCTGGAGCACGACGACGTCCCGGTCGGAGCCGTGATCGTCAGCGCGGGCGAGGTGATCGGCGCCGGCCACAACGAGCGCGAGCTGCGCCAGGACCCGACCGCGCACGCCGAGCTGCTCGCGCTGCGCGAGGCCGCGCGCGGGCTGGGCACCTGGCGGGTGCTCGAGAGCGTCATGTACGTCACGCTCGAGCCCTGCGCGATGTGCGCGGGCGCGCTCGTGCTGGGCCGCGTGACGCGGGTCGTCTACGGGACCGCCGACCCCAAGGCCGGCGCAGCGGGTAGCGTGCTGGACGTGCTGGGCGAGCGCCGCTTCAACCACCGGCCGGCCGTCGCGGGCGGGCTGCTGCGCGACGAGTGCGCCGCGCTGCTGACCGACTTCTTCGCCTCGCGCCGATGACGACGTCCGCGCTGCGACTGGGCGCCGTCGCCCTCACCGTCACCGGGCTCGACCGCTCGGTCGCCTTCTACCAGGACAGCCTCGGCCTGCGCCTGCACCGGCGCGAGGGGTCCGTCGCGGCGCTCGGAGCCGGCGACGAGGACCTCGTCGTGCTGCACGAGGAGCCGGGCGCGCGGCCGGCGGGTCGCCACGCCGGGCTGTATCACTTCGCGCTCCTGTATCCCTCGCGTGAGCAGCTGGCGCACGCGCTGCGGCGCCTCGTCGCGACCGGCAGCCCGATCTCAGGCGCATCGGACCACGGCGTCTCGGAGGCGATCTACCTGCCCGACCCGGACGGGAACGGGATCGAGCTCTACGCCGACCGCCCGCACGACGCGTGGCCGCCGCCCGCGCCGGGCGAGCGCGTCGGCATGTTCACGCGCGCGCTCGACACGCAGGACCTGCTCGCCACCGTCGCCGGCAGCGAGCCGGCCCGTCACGCCGACCCCGGCCTGCGCATGGGTCACATGCACCTGCACGTCGGCGACGTCGAGGTCGCGCGCGAGTTCTACGCCGGGCGCGATCGGCTTCGAGACGATGGCCGCCTACCCCGGCGCGCTCTTCCTCGCCGTCGGCGGCTACCACCACCACCTCGGCGTGAACACCTGGCGCGGCGAGGGCGTCGGCCCGGCGCCGCCCGCGACCGTCGGCCTGCGCGAGTGGACGATCGTGCTCGACGCGGCCGCTGCCGCGCTCGCCGCCGCCGGCCTCGGCGACGGCGAGCTCATCGTGGACCCCTGGGGGATACCGCTGCGCGTCAGCGCAGCGGCGTAGCGGTCAGCTGGGCTGCGGCACGATCCGGATGTAGGGCCGCGGCGAGTCCCAGCCGTCGGGGTAGGTCTTCTTCGCGTCCTCGTCGGACACCGAGCCGGCGATGATCACGTCGTCGCCCTGCTGCCACTGCGCCGGCGTCGCGACCTTGTGCTTGGCCGTCAGCTGCAGCGAGTCGACGACCCGCAGCACCTCGTCGAAGTTGCGGCCGGTCGTCATCGGATAGACGAGGATCAGCTTGATCTTCTTGTCGGGCCCGATCACGAACACGTTGCGCACGGTCTGGTTGTCGGCCGGCGTGCGCGCGGTCGGGTCGCCGTCGACGTCCTCGGGCAGCATCCCGTAGAGCTTGGAGACGTTGAAGTCGGAGTCGCCGATCATCGGGTAGTTGGGCGCGTGCCCCTGGGTCTCCTCGATGTCGCGGGCCCACTTCGCGTGGTTGTCGACCGGGTCGACGGAGAGCCCGATGATCTTGACGTCGCGCCGATCGAACTCCGGCTTGATGCTCGCCATGTAGCCGAGCTCGGTCGTGCAGACCGGGCGTGAAGTCGCGCGGGTGCGAGAAGAGCACGGCCCACGAGTCGCCGATCCAGTCGTGGAAGCTGATCCGTCCCTCGGTCGTCTCGGCCTCGAAATCGGGTGCCGTGTCGCCTAGCGTTCAGAGCCATCTGATCCTCCTTCTCGTTGGTCGGCCGGATCCTCTCATCCTAAGCCCCGGCTCCGGGCCGGCCCAGCGCGCTCGCGAGCGCGGTCGACGAACGGCCGCAGCGTCGCGCCGTCCGGCTCCCCGTGATGCGGGTTGAGCTCGGTGATCGTCAGGCATCCGAGCCGGTCGTCGGCCAGCAGCAGGTCGAGCGCCTGCGCGACGGCGTCGAACGAGAGCCCGACGTTGCGATCGGTGTTCTCGGCCAGCGGCAGGTCGGCGAAGTCGATCGAGTCGACGTCGAGGTGGACGAGGAAGGAGTCGCGATCCGCCAGCCATTCCAGCGCGCGCCCGGCAGCGGCCGCCGGGTCGCGCGCGACTTCCTCCTCCTCGATCACGCTCAGGCCCAGCCGCGCGATCGCCGCCCGCTCCCCGGCCTTGCTGCGAGCCTCCGAGCGACCGAACAGCAGCACGTCGCCGGGCGTGAGCGCCGGCACGCGGCCACCGAGCTCGACCAGCTCGCCGCGCGCGTCCGGCTCCGCCAGCAGGTGCGCCATCCCCATCCAGTCGAATGCGCCGTCGGGGACCGTGGCGGGCGTGTTCAGGTCCGGGTGCGGATCGAAGTAGAGCAGCGCCGTCGCGTCGCGCTGCCGCTGCCAGCCGAGCACGGTGCCGAGCTCGATCGTGCAGTCGCCGCCGAGCACCACGCGGCGTCAGGCCGCGCTCGAGCGCGAGCGCGACCTTGTCCGCGACCGCGAGCACCGCGGAGCGCACCGCGGCGGCGTTCATCGCGGTCGCGGTCGGCACGATCCGGACGCCAGCGGAAGCGCGGCGTGTCGCCGAGGTCGACGACGTCGACGCCGGCGTCGCGCAAGCGCTCGAGCGAAGCCAGCCTGGCGGAGCAGCGTCAGGGCCGTCCTCCTGGCCGGGGGCGAACGCCCCGCGCTGCGTCGGAGCGCCGATCAGTCCGAGTGTGCGAGCGGTCATGTGCGGCTGCAACATGAGCGGAGGGGGAGGGATTCGAACCCTCGGTACGGTTGCCCGCACAACGGTTTTCGAGACCGCCCGATTCAGCCACTCTCGCACCCCTCCAGCGTGCGGCCGAGAACGGTAGCGCGTGGCCGCGTAACCTGCCGCGGATGGACGCGGCCACCCTCGCGCGCTTCGCCGACCTCGATCGTCGGCTTCGGCGCCAACGTGCAGCAGGACCAGATCGTCACCGTCGGCTGCGAGCCGGGCCAGGAGTACCTGGTGCGTGCGCTCGCCGCGAGCGCCTACCAGCACGGCGCGAAGTTCGTCGACGTCGGCTGGTTCGACCCGCACGTCAAGCGCGCGCGGATCGAGCACGCGCGGCCGGAGACGCTCGACTTCGTGCCGGCCGTGGTACGGCGAGCGCGTGCTGGCGCTCGGCGACCAGCGCGGCGCGCACGTCGCATTGTCGGGGCCGACCGCGCCGGGCCTGCTGTCCGACCTCGATCCGGCGCTGGTCGGCAAGGACCTGCTGCCGTCGGTCAAGGAGGGCATCCAGGTCGTCAACGACCGCACGGTCAACTGGACGGTCTGCCCGTGCCCGACGCAGGTCTGGGCCGACCTCGTCTTCCCCGAGCTCGAAGCGCGCGAGCGGCTGGAGCGGCTCGAGCGCGAGCTGCTGCACGTGCTGCGGCTCGACGAGGAGGACCCGATCGCCGTCTGGAGCGCGCGCGCCGACACGCTCGTGAGCGCCGCCGAACGGCTCTCCGAGCGCCGCTTCGACGCGCTGCACTACGACGGCCCGGGAACCGACCTGACGATCGGCCTGCTGCCCTCCTCGAGCTGGCAAGCCGCGCGCTTCCAGACCGTCGACGGGATCGAGCACATGCCCAACCTGCCCGACCGAGGAGGTGTTCACGACGCCCGACCCGGAGCGCACGCAGGGCACCGTCGACGTCGATCCAAGCCGCTCGTGCTGATCGACGGGACGGTCGTGCGCGACCTCGTCGTGCACTTCGAGGGCGGGCAGGGTCAGCGGCCTCGAGGCCTCGGAGGGCGGCGAGACGCTGCGGACGATCATCGGCACCGACGACGGCGCCGCGCGCCTCGGCGAGGTCGCGCTGGTCGACCGCGAGGGCCGCATCGGCGAGCTCGGGACCGTCTTCTACGACACGCTGCTCGACGAGAACGCGGCGAGCCACATCGCGCTCGGCGGGGGCTTCCCGTTCGTGCTCGACGAGCAGGACCGCGAGCGCTCGAACGAGTCGGAGATCCACATCGACTTCATGATCGGCTCGGACGAGCTCACGGTGACCGGGCTCACGCGCGAGGGCGAGCGCGTCCCGGTGCTGGCCGCGGGCTCCTGGCAGATCTGAGCGGCTACCCTCGGGGCCTCCAGGAGAGGTGCCGGAGCGGCTGAACGGGCACGACTGGAAATCGTGTGACGGGGAAACTCGTCCGAGGGTTCGAATCCCTCCCTCTCCGCTCGGCGCTACTCGAGCAGCCCTCCCAGCGCCAAGCCGACCAGCTCCGCCCGTTCCTCGGCCGTCGCCAGCTGCTCGAGCCCGAAGCCGAGCAGCAGCGTGTCCGCCGTCGACGTGCCGGCGTAGAAGTTGATCAGCGGCTCGCCGATCGCCCAGTTGCCCTGGTTCGGCGGGCTGCCCGCGGGCGGGCCGCCGACGGTCCAGGAGCTCGTCGCGCCCTCGAACCCGTCCGCGTCCGTGACACCGTCGATCACGATGCGCGTGTCGTCGACGAACGCCCCGACGCCACCGGTGCCCGGATCGGTCACGTACGAGATCGACAGCTCGACCTGCGTGCCCGCGTAGGCCGACAGGTCGAACGCGACCTCGGTCCAGCCGGCGGTTGAGCTCGTTGAACGCGTTCCAGGTCCCGCTCGTGCCGGGCGCCGTGCAGTCCGCGCCGCCGAGATAGTGGGCCAGGAACGGGTGCAGCGCGAGCAGGAAGCCGCCGGCCGCGCACTCGGCCGGCACGTCGGTCGAGGTGCCGCCGTTGAGGTCGGGCAGAGTCGTCCAGTCGTCCTGGCCGACCGTGTGCGCCTCGACGATCACGTTGTCGTAGGCCGTCTCGAGGTTGGCCGACAGCTGGAACTGCAACTGCGCCGACGTGGCCCCGGCCGGCACCGTGACCGTCTTGGAGAGGCGCATGTACGAGCCGTCCTGGTGCAGCGCTCCCGCGTACCGCGTTCCCTTCGACCGGCTCGAACGGCGCGAACGGGTTCCCTGCGAGCGAGTACTCCGCCGCGCCGACGCTCGCGAACTGCGGGAACTCGTCGACCGGCAGCACCTCGCTGGTCGGCTGGAAGACGCCCGCCTCGTCGAGCGGGTTGTCGCCCCGACCACCGGGCCACCGAGCGTCGCCCTGATAGCCGTCGATCGGCTCGGCGATCCCCGTCACGTCCGTGGGGTCGCTGATACGCGATGCGCGTGAAGGCGCCGAGGTAGTACTGGCGGAAGTCGTCGGCCAGGATCAGGCAGTCCTCGAACAGGCCCTCGAACGAGCTGATCACGCACTCGGCCGTCGGATCGCCGTTGAGCCCGTAGTAGATGCCACCCACCGCCGATCGCCGAGCTGGCCCAGGTACTGCGCCGTCTCGCCGGCGTGGAGCAGCTTGCCGCCGTCGTTGAGGAAGTCGCGCACCGCCATCGTGAGGTACTGCTCGCGCTCGGCCACCGCGATGTCGGGCAGCGGTCCGAACGGCTCGGTCTCGATGATCTCGTCCTCCGGGTCCTGCGTGAGCCGGTTGTCGCCGAGGTACCAGACGACGGCGTCGTAGTGCGAGAGGATGCCGAGGTCGTGCGGCACGCCCTGGGCGTCGACGTCCCAGACGTCGGCGTCGTAGCCGGCCGCCTGCACCGCGGCGACGTGCGCGGCGGCGTACTTGGGCGCATCGGTGCCGGCGGGATAGGTCGGGTTGACGCCCGTGTAGTCCTCGTCGGCGAGCACCAGCACCTCGGCGCCGGTGTCGCTCGACGACCGTGTAGGTGAAGCGCGTGCTCCTGACCCTGCCCTCGCCGGGCTTCACGCCCCTGAACCAGACCCGCACCCGGTCACCCGGATCGGTTCCGCGCACCCTGCCGCGGAACTCGGCGTAGTAGTCGTCGTTCTCGTCGCCGTAGCGCTCACCGCCGGCCCACTCCGCCACCCTCGCGGTGCGGACCCTGCCGCCGTTGACGCGGTATCGCAGCCGCAGCCGCCTGAGCGCGCGCTTGGCCACGACGGCGACCGTCTGCGGGTCTCCGTAGGAGACGTCGAAGCTGTCGACGCGGAAGTCCTCGGCCGTCCGCCCGACGACCGACTCGGGGTCGTCCGGGTCGTCCGCCGACCGCGCGACGGAGAGCGCGAACGGGATGTTCTTCTCGAACTCCGCCTGCACGAGCCCCTCGTCGTCGGGGAACTCGAAGCCGCTGCCGCAGTCCGCGGCCTCCCACTGGTCGTCGGGAACGCTCTCGGAGGCGGCCTCGCAGGTCGACATCTCCGGCGTGAAGCCGAGCGTGCCGTAGGCCTCGGTCATGTGCGTGTCGGTGTCGCCGTTGGTCGTGTAGAGCTCCGCCGAGATGTCCGGGTCATAGCCCGGGACCGCCGGCTCGGCGTCGTCGCCGGCCAGCGCCTCGTAGATGACGTCGTCGGGCGTCGGGGTCGCGACCTGCCAGCCGGTGCCGTAGAGCAGCAGCTCGGCGGCCGAGTGGTAGTTGACGAAGAACTCGAAGCGCACGCGCCGGACGAGCGCGTCGAGCGCCTGCGTCTCGGGCTCGGATCCCGGCGCCGGGCCGCGGTAGGTCTCGCTGGCGGGGTTGGGCGACGAGCCCTCGTTGTCGTAGCCCCACTTCGTCGGGTAGTTGCGGTTGAGGTCGACGCCGTCGCCCGCGGTGATCACCCCGTCGCCGTTGTTGTCGCGCAGGTTCTTGCGCCACAGCCGCTGGCCTTCCTCGAACGTCCAGTCGTAGCCGTCCGGGTTGGCGACCGGCACGAACCACAGCTCGGTGCGCCGGACCAGCCGCCTGATCGTCCTGTCATCGGCGTAGCCGTCGACGAAGTAGTGCATCAGGCGCCGGTTCATCTCGGGCGTGATCCACTCGCGCGCGTGCTGGGCGCCGAGGTAGAGCACCGCCGGCTTGCTCCCGTCGCGCCTGATGCGCGGCGTTCCTGCGTGACCTTGAGCGCGATGATGTCCTTGCCGTTGACCGTCTGGCCGAACCTGACGAGCTTGGTGATCCGCGGGTGGTCGGCCGCGACCTGCTCGTACTCCTCCTTGAGGCCGCCGGCGCCGCTGTAGGGCCGGAAGACCTCGAAGTCCTGCGCTGCGAGCGCCGTCGCGCGCTGCGCCGACCGTCTTGCCGTCGACCTTCTTCGGCGCCAGCGCGACGCCCGCGCGCCGCAGCGCCGCGGCCTGGCGGCCGCTCAGGATCGTCTCCACGCGCACCGTGCCCTTGGCGCCCTGGCCGCCGACCGCCGACAGCTCGAGCTCGCGACGATCGATGCCGAGCCTCGCCAGCTCGCTCAGCTGGGCGATCGAGAGCCTTCCCGCATAGACGTCGAGCCGCTCCAGCGCGGTGTTGCGCGGGCTCGGCGCTGCGCCGGCGCTCGCGCCGGTCGCCAGCAGTGCTGCGAGCATCGATAAGACCAGCAGCATCGCCGCGGAGAAGCGCTTCACGTCCACCCCTTTGTAAGCCCGTCCAGAAGCGCGCAGTCTCTTACTCGACCGCATAGCTGTCAATGGCGCACTTGACGCCGCCGCGCCGGTCTGAGGGAATGGCGCCGAGCGGACTTGGAGGCAGCGATGGGGCTCTTGAGATGGACGGCTGTGGCACTCGCACTCGTGGGCAGCGTGCCGGCGACGGCCACCGCCGCGGAGAGCCGGCCGGCACACGCGTTGGCGTGGGAGAGTTGCTACGCGGACGTCGGACCGTCGTTCCAGTGCGCGGTCGCGCAGGTGCCGCTCGACTACGACAGGCCGCGCGGCGCGAAGATCTCGATCGCGCTGACGCGCTTGCCGGCAAGCGATCCGGCGCGCCGGATCGGCTCGCTGTTCCTCAATCCCGGCGGGCCGGGCGGCTCCGGCGTCGACTTTGTGCTGGGCGCCGGTCCGTCCCTCTACACCGACGAGGTGCGCGCGCGCTTCGACCTCGTCGGCTTCGATCCGCGCGGGATCATCCGCAGCACGCCGCTGCGCTGCTTCGAGAGCGAGGAGCAATGGCCGCCGTTCCCGCCGTTCGCCTTCCCGCTGACGCGCGAGCAGGAGCGCGAGTGGGCGGCCTGGGACCGTGCGCTCAATGCGGCCTGCCGCGCGCGCGGCGGCCCGATCATGAACCACATGTCGACCGCGAACGTGGCGCGCGACCTGAACGGCTGCGCCGGCTGGTGGGCGACGAGCAAGCTCAGCTACGCGGGCTTCTCCTACGGGTCCTATCTCGGCGTCACGTACGCCAACCTCTATCCGAACCGCGTGCGGGCACTGGTCGTCGACGGCGTGCTCGATCCGATCGCGTGGTCGACCGGTCGCGGCATCGAGGGCCGGCTGGTGCCGGTCTCGACGCGCCTGCGCAGCGACGCCGGCGCGCAGGCGACGCTGGAAGAGTTCTTCCGCCTGTGCGACGCCGCCGGCCCGGGCTGCGCGTTCTCGGGCGGGGCGTCCGAGCGCTTCGCGGCACTTGCCGACCGGCTGCGCGAGGAGCCCGTCGAGGTGGTCTCCGACGACGGGACGAGCGAGACGCTCGACTACACGATCCTGATCGCGATCACGCTCTCGGCGATGTACGACTCGGCGAGCTGGGCGGATTTCGCGCAGTTCCTGGCCGACGTCGAGGCGATCGGCGCTTCGGATCTTCGTGCGTCCGCGCTGCCGCAGCGGTTGCCGCGTGACGCGCGCCCCCGCTATCTCGCGCCACGCGGGATCGTCGCGGGCAGCGGGATCGAGGAGGAGTACATGAACTTCATCGAGAGTTTCCCGGGCGTCGCGTGCTCCGACAGCACGAACCCGCGCAGCTACGCGGCCTGGTCGATCAACGGCCGGCTCGCCGACGCCCGTTTCGGCTACTTCGGTCGCCTCTGGACATGGGTCTCGAGCACCTGCGCCGAGTGGCCGGGTCGCGATCGCGATCGCTACACCGGCCCGTTCAACAGGACGACCGCCAACCCGGTGCTCGTGGTCGGCAACCGCTTCGATCCGGCCACCCGCTACGAGGGCGCCGTCCTGGTCGACAGGCTGCTGCCGCGCTCGGAGCTCCTGACCGTCGAAGGCTGGGGGCACACGTCGCTCTTCCTGTCGGCGTGTGCGGACGAGACGGTCGCGCGCTACCTGATCGACATCGCGACGCCGGCGCCGGGCGCGACGTGCAGGCAGGACATCGCGCCCTTCGCCGAGCAGTGAATCGGAGTCAGTCGCTCGCGGAGGTGAGGCCGCACCAGTCGCCGATGAAGAGCGCGATCGCCTGCGCGGTCTCGGTGATCGACGGGAGGTGGACGCGCTCGTCGACGCCGTGCTCGTGCTCGGCGAGCGCGCCGAAGCAGACCGCCGGCGTGTCGCCGTAGAGCTGGAAGCTGCGCGCGTCGGTCGTCGCGGTCGAGGCGAACAGCGGCGGCCGGCGCCCCGTCGCACGCTCGCAGGAGTCGAGCAGGCCGGTCACGAGCGGGGCGTCGGGGGCCAGCTCGTAGCCCTCGCACGCGAAACCGTCGTAGAGCACCTCGACGCGGAAGTCGCCCAGCTCCGGGCCGACCTCGGCGACGGTCTCGCTCGACGCGGGCCTTCAGGTCGTCCACGCGCTCGCCGGGATACAGCGCGAGCCGGAAGTGCGTCAGGCACTCGCCCGCGACCGTCGAGGGCCAATCGCCGCCGTGGATCATGCCGACGTTCAGGTTGATCGGGTGCGGATAGGCGGCGTAGAGCGGCGGCTTGTCGACGTTCAACTCGGCCTCGAGCTCGCGCAGCGCCGCGATCACCGCCATCGACGCCTCGATCGCGTTGGCGCCGTCGGCCGCGTCGCCGGCGTGTGCGGGCAGGCCGATCACGCGGACCTGGAACCAGAGCACGCCGACCTGCGCGTGCCAGATCGCGCCGCGCGTCGGCTCGGTCAGGATCGCGGCGTCGGCCGTATGGCCCGCGAGCACGCATGCGAGCGCGCCGTTGCCGGTGCACTCCTCCTCGACGACCGACTGCAGCTCTACCCGGCCACGCGGCGCGAGGCCCGAGCCGGCGCAGGCCGCGCAGCGCGCCGACCATCGCCGCCAGCCCGGACTTCATGTCGCCGGCGCCGCGTCCGTAGAGCCAGTCGCCGTCGCGCCGCGCGGTGAACGGAGCAGAGCTCCAGAGCGACACCGGCTCGGGGCTGACGACGTCGATGTGGCCGTTCAAGATCAGCGAGCGGCCGTCGGCCGGCGCCGCCGGCTCCCACGTCGCGACGACGTTGGACTTGCCCGCGACGTCCCAGCTGAACGGCGCCGCACCGGGATGATCCGCGAGCACCGCGCGGTCGAGCGGGACGTCGAGCGGCTCGAGCCCGAGCTCGGAGAAGGCAGCGCGCATGATCGCCTGGCCCAGCCGCCTCGTCGCCGAGCAGCGTCGGCGCCTGCACGAGCTCGACCAGCAGGTCGGTCATCGCCGCCTCCTCGGCGGCGACGGCCGCGAGGATCTCGGCGTCCATCATCGAGAGGCTACGTGGTTGCCGCTGCGGCGCGGCGCCGCGTAGGATCGTCGCCCGATGGACTCCCAGTCCGGCGGATACGTCAGCGACCAGCCGACGGCGCCCTACCTCGACGCGATCGTCGCGTACGCGTTCCGCGGGCCCGGGCGCTACCACGTCCCCGGCCACAAGGGCGGCCCGGGAGCGGACCCCGGCGTGCGCAAGGCGATCGGCAGCGACGGGCTCGCGGCCGACGTGCCGCACGACATCTACGGGATCGACATCGGGCCCTCGCCGACTCCCTACGAGCGCGCGGAGCAGCTCGCCGCCGACGCCTACGGCGCGGCGCAGACGTGGTTCCTGACCAACGGCGCGACCCAGGGCAACCACGCCCTGTGCCTCGCGCTCGCGCCGCTCGGCACGCGCATCGTCGCCCAGCGCAACTCGCACGCCTCGATCGTCGACGGGCTCGTGCTCAGCGGCGGGCTGCCGAGCTTCGTCGCGCCCGAGTACGACGGCGAGCGCGGCATCACCCACTGCGTCACGCCGGCGGCGCTCGAGCAGGCGCTGGCCGAGGCGCCCGACGCGCGCGCGGCGTTCGTCGTCTCGCCGACCTACTACGGCATGGCCGCCGACGTCGCCGGGCTCGCCGAGGTCGCGCACGCCGCCGGCATGCCGCTGGTCGTCGATCAGGCCTGGGGCCCGCACTTCGGCTTCAACGACCGGCTGCCGCCGCCGGCGCTCGCCCAGGGCGCCGACGCGATGCTCACGAGCACGCACAAGATCGCCGGCTCGCTGACGCAGAGCGCGATGCTGCACGTCGGTGACGGCGATCGCATCGACGCGGGCGCCGTCGGCCGCGCGCTGCGGCTGCTGCGCTCGACCAGCCCGTCCTCGCTGCTGATCGCCTCGCTCGACGGCGCCCGCCGCCAGCTCGTGCTGCACGGCGAGCAGCTGCTGCACGAGACGCTCGAGGCGATCGACGTCGCGCGCGCGAAGCTCGAGACGATCGAGGGCATCACGCTCGTCGACGCCTCGCTGATCGGCCAGATGGGCGTCGCGCACTACGACCCGCTGCGGATCGTGCTCGACGTGCGCGGCACCGGCCGGACCGGCTACGAGATCGCGGAGGCGCTGCGCCACTCCTACGACGTCCACGTCGAGCTGCCGATGCAGGCGACGATCGTCTTCGTCGTCGGGCTCGGCGAGTCGGCCGCGGCGCTGCGGCGGCTCGCGGGCGACGTCGAGGAGACCGTCAGGCGGCTCGCCGAGCCGGGCGCGACCGCCCCGATCGTGCCGCCGCGGACGGCGCTGCGCAACGAGGTCGCGCTGTCGCCGCGCGAGGCGTTCCTCGGCGCCGCCGAGCAGCTGGCGGTCGACGATGCGATCGGGCGGATCTCGTGCGAGTCGATCGCGAGCTATCCGCCCGGCGTGCCGGCGCTGCTGCCGGGCGAGCGGATCTCGTCCGAGACGGTCGCCTACCTGCGCGAGCTGGCGCTCAGCGGCGCGCGGCTGCACGGGGCGAGCGATCCGCAGTTCGAGACGATCAACGTGCTCTGCGAGCCATCGTGATCGACCCGCTCGAGCGCTGGGCGCAGTACGGCGAGCGGCCCGACTACGCCGGCCTGCTGACGTTCGCGGGCACGCTCTACTCGCAGGATCCGGCGGACCTGGCGGGGTTCGACGTGGCGATCGTCGGCGCGCCGATGGACGACCTCGTCTCCGATCGTCCGGGCGCCCGCATGGGACCGCGCGCGATCCGCTCGGCGGCCTGCCCGCCTGGGCCGCACCTGGAGACCAAGGTCGACGCGTTCGAGCGAGCTGCGCGTGCTCGACTTCGGCGACGCGGCGGTGCTCCCGGCCGACCCGGAGCGCTCCCACGCCGCGATCGAGGCGACGGTCGCGCAGGTCGTCGCGGCCGGCGCGATACCGGTCGTGCTCGGCGGCGACCACTCCGTCACCGAGCCCGCGGTGCGCGCCGTCGCCGGCGCGCACGGGCCGGTCGGCATGGTGCACTTCGACACGCACACCGACACCGGCACGGAGGTCTTCGGCGTCGAGCTCTCGCACGGCACCTTCATCCGCCGGCTGATCGATGCCGGCCTGGTCGACGGCGGGCGCTACGTGCAGGTCGGCCTGCGCGGCTACTGGCCCGGTGAGGACGAGTTCGCGTGGCAGGCGGAGCGCGGCATCACGAGCCTGTTCATGCACGAGGTGCGCGACCTCGGCATCCGCGCGGTGGTCGAGCGCGCGATCGCGGCCGTCGGGCCCGGCCCGGCGTACCTGACCGTCGACGTCGACGTGCTCGACCCCGCGTTCATCCCCGGCACCGGCACGCCGGAGCCGGGCGGCATGACGCCGCGCGAGCTGCTGCTCGCGGTGCGCACCGTCGCCGCCGCGCTCGAGCTCGTCGGCGCCGACGTCGTCGAGGTGATCCCGAGCGGCGTCGGCTCGGCGGACGCGTCGGCGCTGGTCGCCGAGCGGATCGTGCGCGAGACGCTGACCGGCATCGCGCTGCGCCGCCGCGGCAACTGAGACGAGGAGAGGCAGATGAACGAGACGCCGACGCTGAACGGGATCCCCGAGATCCGCGCGTTCTTCCGCACGAACGAGACGCCGATCTACTTCGTCTCGCCGACGGCCTTCAACCTGCTCGGGATCGACCGCTGGCTGCGCGGCTTCTTCTACATCAACTACTTCGACTCGTTCGACGGCAGCCACCCGCGCATCTTCGTCCCGCAGGATCGCTCGCACGCCGAGTTCACCTCGATGGAGGACGTCTGCAACCACCTGCTCTCGCACCCGGAGGTGCGCGAGCGGATCGAGCGGGGCGGTCCCGGCGGCAAGGCCGTGTTCGTCATGTTCGACGACGAGACCGAGAAGGCCGCCGCGGCGGCGGGGCTGGAGATCGCGCACCCGTCGGCGGAGCTGCGCCACCGCCTGGACTCGAAGATCGTCACGACGCAGCTCGGCAACGAGGCGGGCGTGCCGAGCGCGCCGAACACGCTCGGGCGCGCATCGAGCTACGACGAGCTGATCGCGCTCGCGCGCGTCGGCAGAGCTCGGCGACGACCTCGTCGTCCAGACGCCCTACGGCGACTCCGGCAAGACCACGTTCTTCATCCGCGGCGAGCGCGACTGGGACCGCGACGCCGGCGACATGGCCGGGCAGGAGCTCAAGGTGATGAAGCGGATCAACTGCCGCGCGGCGGCGGTCGAGGCCGCGCTGACGCGTCACGGCACGATCGTCGGCCCGCTGATGTGCGACCTGATCGGCCACGCGGAGCTGACGCCGCACAAGGGCGGCTGGTGCGGCAACGACATCTTCCCCGACGCGCTCTCGCCCGAGCACATGGAGCGCGCGCGGACGCTGACGCGCAAGCTCGGCGACCGCTTGACGCGGAGGGCTACCGCGGCTTCCTCGAGATCGACTACCTCGTCGACACCGACACGGGCGAGCTCTACCTCGGCGAGCTCAACCCGCGGATCAGCGGCGTGACGTCGATGACCAACGTGACCGCGGGCGCCTACGCCGACATGCCGCTGTTCCTGTTCCACCTGCTCGAGTACCTCGACGTCGACTACGAGATCGACGTCGACGACATCAACCGCCGCTGGGCGCAGGCCGCGAGCGTCGACGTCTGGAGCCAGCTCGTGCTCAAGGACACGCGCGGCGTCGTCGAGCAGCTGACGGGCGCGCCGCGGACCGGCATCTGGCGCCTCAAGGGCTCCGGCGCGATCGAGTTCTCACGCTGGGGCAACGACTGGCACAGCCTGCACGACGAGAGCGAGGCGTTCTTCCTGCGCGTGCTCGCGGCGGGCGACTACACCTATCCGGGCGCGGACCTCGGCATGCTGGTCGCGCGCTCGCGGGTGCAGGACGACGACAGCCGGCTGACCGAGCGCGCGTGCCAGTGGATCGCGGGGATCCACTCGCAGTTCGCGGGTGTGCCGGTGGAGGCTCGGCCGCGGGTACGCCGGCGTTCAAGTCGGGCTGAGCGCGGGCGAACGTCAACTGCGGCATTGAAGGGGGAGGGTTCCGGTCGCGCAGCGGTTCGGCGGGGCGGTCATTTCGCGACAATCGACGGGTCCGGCGGCGGTTGTCGGGAAGCTCCCCTCTGCGGAAGCTTCCCGACGCCGACGAGAAACACGGCCGCCAATGTCGGGAAATGACCGGCCACGGGAGCGCCACCACGCCAGAACCCTCCCCCTTAATGCCGCAGTTGACGTTCGCGCTACGCCGCGCGTTGCCCCTCGCGAACATCTGGACGTGGCTCGACTCCTCGAAGCGCTCGAACGACTGCTCCCAGCTTGAACCCGGGCCAGCGGTACTCCGCGCGCGCCCTCGGTCGGGTAGTAGGCGGCGGTGTAGATCGTGCCGTAGCCCTGGGCGTAGCTCGTGTTGTGCAGCGGCGGCTCGAGGAACGCCGCGACGAACTGCTCGCGCGCGAGCTCCGGATCGTCGAGCAGCCCCAGCACGCAGTCGCTCGCGCTCGACGCTGCGGATCGCCGCCGCGTACTCGGGCCACTCGACCTTGCCCTGGTGGTTGGTCGTCGCCGCGAGCGCGTGGAACTCCGCCGGCCGGTCCGGCCCGACGTAGGCGGTCAGGTACTCGCCCGAGCGGTCGAGCAGCGTCAGGTTCTGCGGCAGCATGCACGGGGATCCGCTCCAGCGCCGCGCGCGCCTGCGCGACGGTGTCGCAGGTCTCGAGCACGTAGCGCACCACGAGCGGGATCGCGAAGCCGTCGCCGACGTCGCGCCGCCCGCCGAACGTGAGCGAGATGCACAGGCCCGAGTCGTTGATGCCGTCGAGCAGCCCCCAGAGGCAGTCGCTCATGCCGATCACCCGGCGCTCGCCCCACTTGGTCAGGTAGACGATGCCCTCGAGCCGTGCCACCGGGTAGTCGTAGTTGCGCACGAGCACCGGCCCGTCGTCGCGCGTCCAGGCGCCCTGCGAGCAGCCGACGACGAAGCCCGGCGGGCGGTAGAGCGAGAGCATGCGCGCGGCCAGCTCGTCGTCGCCGGCGAGCTCGACGAGCCGCTCGTAGGTCGGCACGAGCTCCGGCATGTGGTGCTCGAGCGCGCGCCGGCAGGTCTCGAGCTCTGGCCGCTCGGTGCTGCTGTCCTTCAGATACCAGGCACGGTAAGCCGGCCACATCGCCTGGAAGCGCCCGCGCCACTGCGAGCCCGGCGTGAGCTCCTCGATCGCCTCGAACTCGAGCTGCTCGGAGCCGGCCGGCGGCGGCGGTCCGGGCGGCTGCCGGCGCGGGTGCGCCGGCAGCAGGCTGAGCTCGTCGCCCAGCAGCTCCCAGACCGGCTTCCAGTAGCGGTCGATCGCCGCGACCGCCTCCGGCGGGAGCCCGAGCGACTTGACCCACTCGGGCAGGTCGCGCAGGTCGGGCTCCTCGTTCACCTCAGTCGTCGCCGTCGCGGCGCTCGATGTAGCTCATCACGTGCTTGACGCGCGTGTAGTCCTCGAGCCCGTACATCGAGAGGTCCTTGCCGTAGCCCGACTGCTTGTAGCCGCCGTGCGGCATCTCGGCGACGAGCGGGATGTGGCAGTTGATCCAGACGCAGCCGAAGTCGAGCCGCTTGCGACATCCGCATCGCGCGCCCGTGATCCTCGGTCCAGACGCTCGACGCCAGCCCGTAGGGCACGCCGTTGGCCCACTCGACCGCCTTGTCCTCGTCGTCGAACGTCTGCACCGAGATGACCGGGCCGAAGATCTCGTTCTGGATCATCTCGTCGTCCTGGCGCAGCCCGTCGACGACGGTCGGCTCGAAGAAGTAGCCGCGGTCGCCCTGCCGCTTGCCGCCCGCGACGACGGTGGCGTGGTCGGGCGTGCGCTCGAGGAAGCCGCCGACGTGCGCGAGCTGGTTGGCGTTGTTGAGCGGCCCGAACAGCACCTCGCCGTCGTCCGGCGGGCCGGTGCGCGTGTTGCGCGCCTGCTCGCCGAGCGCCGCGACGAACTCGTCGTGCACGCCCGGGCCCGCGAGCACGCGCGTGGCGGCGGTGCAGTCCTGGCCGGCGTTGAAGTAGCCGGCGATCGCGATGTTCTCCGCCGCCAGCGCCACGTCGGCGTCGTCGAACACGATCACCGGCGCCTTGCCGCCCAGCTCGAGGTGCACGCGCTTGACGTCGTCGGCGGCCGACTTGGCGACCGCCATGCCGGCGCGCACGCTGCCCGTGATCGACACCATCGCGGGCGTCGGGTGGGCGATCAGCGCCGCGCCGGTGTCGCGGTCGCCGCAGACGACGTTGAAGACGCCGGCCGGCAGGAACTCGGCCATCAGCTCGGCCATCCAGGCGCTGCTCGCCGGCGTCGTGTCGGACGGCTTGAGCACCATCGCGTTGCCGGCCGCCAGCGCCGGCGCCCACTTCCACACGCCCATCATCGCCGGGTAGTTCCACGGCGTCACGGCCGCGCAGACCCCGACCGGCTCGCGCCTGATGAACGAGGTGAAGCCGGACATGTACTCGCCCGGCCGACTTGCCCTCGAGCACGCGCGCGGCGCCCGCGAAGAAGCGGATCTGGTCGCACATCGGCGGGATCTCCTCCGACGCGGTCAGCTCCTTCGGCTTGCCCGTGTTCTGGGACTCGATGTCGACGAGCTCGTCGGCGCGCTCCTCGATCGCGTCGGCGATCCGCAGCAGCGCGCGCTGGCGCTCGCTCGGCGTGGCCTCGCGCCAGCTCTCGAACCCCTTCTCGGCGGCCTTGAAGGCGGCGTCGAGGTCGGCCTGCCCGGACAGCGGCGCGGTCGCGTACTGCTCGCCGGTGCTCGGATCGATCAGGTCGGTCGTGCGCCCGTCCGCCGCGGCGGCGCGCTCGCCGTCGATGAAGTTGCTGATCTCGATGCTCATCCGCTCTCCTCGTGGTGGCACTGGGGTTGGGCCGGCGCGACGTCGAGCGCCGGATTGCGATCGAAGAAGCCGACTGGCTTGAGCCAGAAGGACACTGTGTCCACCGACATCACCGGCCACTCCTCGGGACGGGTGATGTGGTGAATCCCGAACACGTACCACAGGACGACGTCCGTGTCCTCGATGCCGCGATCGGCCGCCGTCCATCCTGGCAGGCCGTGGTCGGCGTCCTGGCGGCTCTGCACGACGAACTCGCCGCACGGCCAGCGCTCATCGGCGTCGAACGGCGTCACCCACAGCGTGTGGGCGATCGCCTCGGCGCGGCCGAGCACGGGCGAGCCGGCGTCGAGCATCGGCGGGATCGCGGCGCCCGGCACGAGCTTGTAGCCGACCGGCGTCCCCAGCCGGTTGGAGACGTGCTCGTTGACGACCTTCCAGGCGCGCTGCGTGCGCCAGTCGTAGTCCTGCATGCCTGCGCGCTCGGTCCGCAGCGGCGTGTCGCGCTGCACGAGCGCGAGCCCGTGCGGGTTCTCCGGCCCGACCGGCAGCGCCTCGGACTCGGTCGCGAAGACGGTGTTGCGCTCGCCGTCGACATCGAGGTCGAGCCGCGCGACGAGGAAGTGCTGGTGGAACGGGGCGTAGGTGCGCTCGTCGACCAGCGTCCCGTAGGGCGGCTGCTGCCCGGCGGGGAAGTGCGTCGTGACCATGATCCCGGTCGCGCGCACCTCGCACTCGATGTTGCCGTCCTGGTAGAGGCGCCAGTAGATCAGGTACTCGTAGTTGGCGACGGTGACGTGGAAGGACAGCACCAGGCGGCGCTGGCGCCGGACCTCCGCGCCGACCTGAGGGTCGACGTGCTTCCACAGCACCGCGTTGTCCTCCTCGTGGATGCAGATCGCGTTGCGGATCGCGTAGGGCTCGACCGCGGGAGTCGTGCAGCACCGCGTCGAGGTAGGCGATCTCGCCGAGGCAGTCGCAGCCGAGCGCGAGTGACGTCGTCATGAAGCCGAGGCCCCACTCGCCGATGTCGAAGGCGGTGCGGCGGTAGTGGTCGGGCGTCGGGTCGCGGTAGGGCACGACCATCTCGGCGAACGAGAGCCGGTGCGCGACCGGCCGCGTGTGCCCGCCGTCGTCGTAGCCGACGGTGTGCAGCACCATCCCCTCGCGATGGTTGAAGCCGACCCGCAGCGACCAGCGCTGCCAGCTCAGGAAGTTGCCGTCGAGCGTGAACGACGAGCCCTCCGGCTGGCTGATCTCGAGCGGCTTGAGGTCGTCGCGCAGCCGCTGGCCGGGAACCAGGTGCGGCACGTACTCGCCCATCGTGCGCGGCTCGTCGACGCGCTCTGAGTCCTCGATCTCGAGCAGCTCCATCGCGTTGAGGTCGACGATGAAGTGCAGTCCGGTGACGGGGTTCGCGTACGGGCTCGAGCCCTCCTCGCGCCGGTGCCAGACGTCGGCCCAGCCGAGCCGGCGATCGTCGTAGGGCTCCGGCAGCAGATGTGCGCCGTAGGCCCAGGTGTCGATCAGGACGCGCTCGACGTCGGTGATGCCGCGCGCGGCGAGCGCCTCGATCACGCGCGGGTCGCGGCGCAGCGCGGCGTCGCACTCGTGGAACTCGTCGACGGTCATGTTCGGCTGCTCGCCGGGTCGCTCCTCCCAGCCGATGACCGCGTCCTCGCCGAGCGCGACGCGCGCCTTGAACGTGCGCGCGCTGTCGCGGTCCCAGCAGATGACCTCCGCCTCGCGCGCGATCGGATCGCCGGGCGAGAAGCCGGCGACGGTCGCCTTGGACGGCTCGCGCAGCTCGATCGACGCGAAGCGCCAGCGCTCGCCGACGCCGCGGTCGCGGCGCAGGATCGCGGCGGCGCTGAGGATCTCCTCGGCGCTGAGCGGATCGAGCGGATGCGCTGTCGGCCCGGGGCGAATCCGCGCATGCTCCGTGATCGCGGGCCGCGAAGCAACCGGCGCGCCGACGAAGTAGGTTCCCGCTCGCCGTGGACGCCCTGCTGTCCCTGTTCCCGCGCGGCAGCGCCCCGGACGCGGACGGGATGCTGCGCATCGGCGGGTGCCGCGCCGACGCGCTCGCCGCCGACTTCGGGACGCCGGTGCTGGTCGTCGCCGAGGCGGCGCTGCGCGCGCGGGCGCGCGAGTACGCCGACGGGCTCGCCGCCCGCTGGCCACGCTCGCGCGTCGTGTTCGCCTCCAAGGCGTTCCCGTGCACCGCGGTCCAGCGCGTCATGGTCGAGGAGGGGCTCGGGCTCGACGTGGCGGGCGGCGGCGAGATCGTCTCCGCACTGGCGGCCGGCGCCGACCCGGCATTGCTGGTGCTGCACGGCAACGCCAAGAGCGACGAGGAGATCGCGATGGCATCCGAGCACGGGATCGGGCTCGTCGTCGTCGACAACTCCGACGACGTCGACCGGCTCGAGGCGAGCGTGCCGGACGGGCGCGCGCAGGACGTGCTCGTGCGCGTCATCCCGGGCGTCGAGGCCGCGACGCACGCGAGCGTCCTGACCGGCCACGCGGGCTCCAAGTTCGGCCTGGCGCCGGCAGCGGCGACCGCGCTCATCGGCCGCATCGAGCGCAGCCCGCGGCTGCGGATGCAGGGACTGCACGTGCACGTCGGCTCGCAGATGCTCGACGTCGCGCCGTTCGCCCAGTCGGTGGCGCCGCTCGCGGCGCTGGGGGAGTTCCCGGTCTATGACCTCGGCGGCGGCCTCGGAGCGCGTTACACGTACGACGACGATCCGCCCAGCGTCGGCACGTATCTCGACGCGCTCGTCGGAGCAGCGCGCGAGCTCCTGCCCGCCGGCTCCGAGCTGATCGTCGAGCCCGGACGCAGCATGGTCGCGTCGGCCGCCGCGACGCTCTACAGCGTCGTCACCGTCAAGCGCGGCGAGCGCACCTTCGTCGCGGTCGACGGCGGCATGGGCGACAACCTCGAGGTCGCGCTCTACGGCCAGCGCTTCGAGGCGGGGATCGCCGGCCGGCTGGACGCTTCGCAAGGCGAGACCGTGGCGCTGGTGGGCCGGCACTGCGAGAGCGGCGACGTGCTCGTCGACGAGCTGCGCTTGAACGCGCCGCGCGTCGGCGACGTCGTCGCGGTCCCCGCGACCGGGGCGTACTGCCACACGCTGGCCAACAACTACAACGGCAACCGCAGGATCCCGGTGGTGTTCGCGGCCGGCGGTCGAGGCCAGGCTCGTGGTGCGACGCGAGACCTGGGCCGACCTGCTGGCGCGCGACGTCGAGTGAAACGAGGAGCGATGGCGACACTGCAACAGCAGCTTCTGCGGCGCAAGCCCGTCACCCGATGACGGAGGAGACCGGCACCGACGATCCCAAGCGAGGGCGAGCTCGCCCGCTCGATCGGGCTGTTCCAGCTCTCGCTGTTCGGCATCGGCGCGACGATCGGCACCGGCATCTTCATCGTGCTGACCCAGGCCGTCCCCGTCGCCGGGCCGGCCGTGATCTGGTCGTTCGTCTTCGCCGGCGCCGTCGCCGGGCTGACCGCGATCTGCTACGCCGAGCTGGCCAGCGCCGTGCCGGTCTCGGGCTCCTCGTACTCCTACGCCTACGCGACGCTGGGCGAGGGCGTCGCGATGGTCGTCGCCGCCTGCCTGCTGCTCGAGTACGGCGTCGCGGCCGCCGCCGTGGCGGTCGGCTGGTCGGAGTACCTCAACCAGCTGTTCGACAACCTCTTCGGCTTCGTCATCCCGGAGTCGCTCTCCAACGCGCCCGAGCAGGGCGGCGTGATCAACGCTCCGGCCGTGATCCTGGTCGTGATGTGCACGCTGCTGCTGATTCGCGGCGCCAGCGAGTCGGCCAAGGTCAACACCGTGATGGTGCTGATCAAGCTCGCCGTGCTGCTGCTCTTCATCGGGATCGGCGCGACCGGCTGGGACTCCGACAACCTGTCGGACTTCGCCCCGTTCGGCACCGCCGGGATCAGCTCCGCCGCCGGCATCATCTTCTTCTCCTACATCGGCCTGGACGCCGTGTCGACGGCGGGCGAGGAGGTGAAGAACCCGCGCCGCACGATGCCGCTGGCGATCATCATCGCGCTGGTCACGGTGACCTCGATCTACCTGGCCGTCGCGATCGTCGCCGTCGCGGCGCAGCCCGCCGCGGACTTCGAGAACCAGGAGGCGGGGCTGTCGGCGATCCTCGAGAAGGTGACCGGCGACGAGTGGCCGGCGACGGTGCTGGCGGCCGGCGCGGTGATCTCGATCTTCAGCGTCACGCTCGTCAGCATCTACGGCCAGACGAGGATCCTGTTCGCGATGGGCCGCGACGGGATGATCCCGCCGCTGTTCCACCGGCTCAACCCGCGCACGCTGACGCCGGTGCCGGCGACGATCATCGCCGCCACGGTCATCTCGCTGCTGGCCGGCCTGCTGCCGATCAACTTCCTCGCCGAGATGACGAGCATCGGCACGCTGGTGGCGTTCCTGATCGTCTCGACGGGCGTGATCATCCTGCGCCGCACGATGCCCGACCTGCGGCGCGGCTTCAAGGTGCCGGGCTATCCCGTCACGCCGCTGCTCGCGATCGCGGGCTGCATCTGGATCATCCAGGACCTGCGCGCGGTGACGATCTACGTCTTCTTCGGCTGGTCGGCTGTCGCGCTGACCTTCTACGCGTTCTACGGCCGCAGCCATTCCAAGCTCGGCCGGGCGAGCGCGGCGGGCGAGGGCACGTCATGACGCTGGTCGTGGGGATCAAGCCGGGCGGCAGCGAGCGGGCGCCGTTGCACCTCGCCTGCATGCTGGCGCGCTCGCGCGGCGACGACGTCGTGCTCTGCGCGGTCGTGCCGCTGTCGTGGCCCCCGGGGCTCGCGAAGGTCGACGCGGAGTACCGCGCCCACCTCGACGGCATCGCGCGCGATGCGCTGGAGCGGGCTCACGCGCGCCTGCCCGAGGACGTCAGCGCCGAGTCGGTCGTCCACCACGCGCGCTCGGCGGCCGCGGGCCTGGTGGAGCTGGCCGAGCAGCACGAGGACGCTGCCATCGTCGTCGGCTCCTCGGCGGCCGGCGTGTTCGGCCACGTCTCGCTGGGCAGCGCCTCGGACCGGCTGTTGCACAGCTCGCCGGTGCCGGTCGCGCTGGCGCCGCGCGGCTATCGCTGCAAGCCCGGCCTGCGGGTGACGCGCGTGACCGCGGCGTTCGGCGGCGCCGGCGGGCTGGACGACCTCGTCGTCGCCGCCGCGGGGGTCGCGGCACGCGTCGGCGCGTCGCTGCGGATCGCCTCGTTCGCCGTCCGGTCGCGCCCGCCCTACACGTCCGGCATCGGCAGCGGGCCCGAGGCGGCGCTGATCGAGCAGTGGAGCACGGAGATCGAGGCGGCCGCGCGCAAGGCGCTCGACGAGGTCCGGGACCTGCCGGCGGTCCCGCACGAGCTCGACGCGGTGGTCGGCTACGGCGAGGACTGGGACGAGGCGCTCGAGTACGTCGAGTGGGACGAGGGCGACGTGCTGGTGGTCGGATCGAGCTCGATCGGCCCGCTCGCCCGCGTCTTCCTCGGCACGCGCGCGACCAAGATCGTGCGCCACTCGCCGGTCCCGGTCGTGCTGATCCCGCGCGGCGCGGCGGCCGAGCTGGCGCGGGAGGCGGAGCAGGAGCCCGGCTAGCGGTCCCGGAGCATTCGCCGCAGGATCTTCCCCGACGCCGACCTCGGGATCTCGTCGACGAACTCGACGGCGCGGATGCGCTTGTAGGGCGCGACGCGCTCGGCCACCCAGGCCATCAGCTCCTCGGCGTCGAGCCCGTCGCCGGCGGCGACCACGCACGCCTTCGGCGCCTCGCCGCCGGCCTCGTCGGGCATCGGGATCACCGCCGCGTCCGCGATGCCGGGGTGGCCGATCAGCAGCGCCTCCAGCTCGGCCGGCGGCACCTGGTAGCCCTTGTACTTGATCAGCTCCTTGACGCGGTCGACGATGCGGAAGACGTCGCCGTCCTCGACCTGGGCGACGTCGCCCGTCTTGAGCCAGCCGTCCTCGGTCAGCGTCGCCGCCGTCGCCTCTTCGTCGCCGAGGTATCCGCGCATCACCTGCGGCCCGCGGATCCAGAGCTCGCCCGCGCCGTCTGAGTCCTCGCCGCGTCTCGGGGTCGACGATGCGGCCCTCGGTGCTCGACACGAGCGGCCCGATCGCGCCCGGGTCCTGGTCCTCGATCCCCTCGTCGGCGGCGATGTGCGTGACCGGACTCGCCTCTGTCATGCCGTAGCCCTGGCGCACCGGCGCGCCGAGCCGCTCGGAGGCGCGGTTGGGCGGTCTCGGCGTCGAGCGGCGCGGCGCCGGAGATGACGACGGTGAGCGCCAGCTCGCGGCTCTCGACGCCCGGCGCCTTGGTCAGTCCCAGCACGACGGGCGGGGCGATGTGCGCGCGCGTGACCCGGTGCTGCTCGAGCACGTCGAGGAACGCGCCCATGTCGAAGCGCGGCAGCGTCACGATCGTCGCGCCCTGCGACAGACCGAGGTTGAGCACGACGACCTGGCCGTAGATGTGGAAGAACGGCAGCACTCCGACCAGCACGTCGGCGTCGGAGATCCGGTGCACGGACCGGATCTGCTCCATGTTGGCGACGAGGTTGCGATGGGTCAGCATCACGCCCTTGGACAAGCCGGTCGTGCCGCTGGAGAACGGCAGCGCCACCAGGTCGGCTGCGGGATCGACCGCCGGCGTGCCCGGATCGGCGCCGTCGCTCGGCAGCGACTCGAGCGCGAACTGCTCGAGCCCCGAGTCCGCGACCGCCTCGCGCAGCGGCTCGGCCGCGATCACCGCCTTCGCGCCCGCGCTGCTCAACTGGCTGGCGATCTCGTCGTGCGTGAGCACGGGGTTGATCGGCGTGACGATCGCCCCGAGCGCGACCACCGCGTGATAGGCGATCGCCCATGCGGGGCTGTTCGGTGCCAGCAGCCCGACGGCGTCGCCCGGGCCGACGCCCGCCGCGGCGAGCCCGGCCGCCGTCGCGCGGACGCGCTCGGTCAGCTCGGCGTAGGTCGTGACGGCGCCGTCGGCGCCGTCGATCAGCGCCGGCTTGTCGCCGCGCTGCGCCGCGCCGCCGAGCACGTACTCAGTGAGCGACACGGCGGGGACCTCGATGTCGGGATACGGGCTGCGGAAGACCATCCGCGCAGCCTATGCCCGCAGCGTGCGCTACGCGGACGGCGGCGGGCTGGAGACGACGAACTGCGTCTCCGACGGCGGCACGCCGGTCGCGTCGAACGTGCCCAGCGACTCGAGCTCGACCCCGAGCACGATGTGGCGCACCGACACCGCGAGGTATTCGTGGCGCCTCGGCGGCGCGCGTTCCACCCGGCCAGGTCAGCTGGGCGTCGGTGATCGGCAGGAAGTCGGAGTCGTGCGAGTTGAGGAAGTCGGTCATGCGCGAGCGGTATCCCTCGTTGGGCAGCTGGAGCGTCCCCTCGATCGTGTGGCGCTCGGTCTCGAGGCGCACGCGCAGGCGTCGGTAGTGCATCCGGTGAGTATCGGGCAGCGAGCCGCCGGGCTATAGGGTGGCCGCGCCACGGTGTCAGCGATCGACGACACGATGCGCCCCTGGCTGGAGCGGATCCTCCAGGACACGGGGCCGCTCGACCTCTACGACGCGCACACGCACATCGGCAGCAACGACCCCGACGGGTACAAGCAGACGCTCGCGGAGCTGCTCGAGGCGCTCGACGCGGCCGGCGCGCGCGCAGTCGTGTTCCCGATGCACGAGCCGGACGGCTACCGCGCGGCCAACGACGTCGTGCTCGCCGCCGCCGCCGTGCAGCCGGAGCGGCTCGTCGCGTTCTGCCGCGTGAGCCCGCACGACGGCGCGCTGCCCGAGGCGCGCAGGGCGCTCGACGCCGGCGCGCGCGGGATCAAGCTGCACCCGCGCGCCGAGCAGTTCGGCATGGACGAGCCGGCGGTGGCCGAGCTGGTGGCGCTCGCCGACGAGCGCCGCGTGCCCGTCCTGATCCACGCCGGCCGCGGCATTCCCGCGCTGGGCGAGAACACCGTGCGGCTGGCCGAGCGCTACCCGCAGGCGACGCTGATCCTCGCGCACGCAGCGATCTCCGACCTCGCCTGGCTGTGGCGCGTGCTGCCGTCGCACCCGAACGTGCTGATCGACACGTCGTGGTGGAACCCGGTCGACCTGATCGCGCTGTTCGCGCTGGCGCCGCCCGCGAACGTCGTCTGGGCGAGCGACTCGCCCTACGGGCGCCCGCTGGCCAGCGTCGTGTGGGCGCTGCGCTGCGCGCTCCAGGCCGGCTGCACGCCCGGCGCAGCTGCGCGGGATCGCGGGCGGCACGATCGCGCGCGTGGTCGACGGCGAGCGCGCCGGAGGAGCTCGGGCCCGCCGCCCGGTCCGCCGACGCGCGCCGCTCGACCTGCTGCTCGAGCGCGTCGTCTCGAACCTGTGCAGCGCGTTCGCGCGGCTCGCCGCGGGCACCGATCCGGTCGAGTCGCTCGGGCTGGCACGGCTGGCATGCGCGGTCGGCACCGACGGGCCCGCTCGCCGCCGTGCACGCCGCCGTGCTCGAGCAGCTCGATCGCTACGAGGCCG
This sequence comes from uncultured Solirubrobacteraceae bacterium, assembly GCA_963721315.1. Taxonomy (GTDB): domain Bacteria; phylum Actinomycetota; class Thermoleophilia; order Solirubrobacterales; family Solirubrobacteraceae; genus DASQMT01. Next base: position 346,108 of record CAVRIU010000009.1, on the reverse strand, counting down.
AGCTCGCGCCGCCACCGCCCGGGCTGCGCTTCCCGGCGGCGACGCCGCTACATGGTGCACGCCCTGAACGTCGCCCGCACGCCGGACGTGCCGCTGCCGGCGCTGCCGGCGGTCCCGGCGCCGACGCGCGCCGAGGCCGAGCGCTCGTTTCGGCGCTGCGCCGCCCGGGTAGCCCGCCAGGGTCGGCGTCGGCACCGAGGGAAGGCGTTCGAGTGGCTTCAGGCCCGGTCGAGCTGCGCACCATCGAGACGAACATCCCGGCGCGCATGGACCGGATGCCATGGGCGAAGTGGCACTGGCTCGTGATCGTCGGCCTCGGCGCGGTCTGGATCCTCGACGGCCTCGAGGTCACGATCGTCGGCACGATCGCGAGCCGGCTGACCGAGGAGGGCTCCGGCCTCGAGCTCAAGGAGTCCCAGATCGGCACCGCCGCGGCGATCTACGTCGCGGGCGCCTGCCTCGGCGCGCTGTTCTTCGGCCATCTCGCCGACCGCCTCGGGCGCAAGAAGCTGTTCATGATCACGCTGGTCGTCTACCTGTGCGCGACGGTCGCGACGGCGTTCTCGGGCTCCTTCCTGTTCTTCGCGGTCTGCCGCTTCTTCACCGGCGCCGGCATCGGCGGCGAGTACGCGGCGATCAACTCCGCGATCGACGAGCTGATCCCCGCGCGCGTGCGCGGGACCGTCGACCTGATCATCAACGGCTCGTTCTGGCTCGGCACGGCCGCCGGCGCGCTGCTCTCGATCGTGCTGCTCGACACGTCGATCTTCGCGGCCGACGTCGGCTGGCGCGTCGCCTTCGGGCTCGGCGCGATCCTCGGCGTCGGCATCCTGCTCGTGCGCCGCTACGTGCCGGAGTCGCCGCGCTGGCTCTTCATCCACGGGCGCGACGAGGAGGCCGAGGAGCTCGTCTCCGACATCGAGCGCCAGGTGAGCGAGCAGACCGGGCAGGAGCTCGAGGAGCCGCGCCGCACGATCAAGATCCGCCAGCGCCGCGCGATCGGCTTCGGCACGGTGACCAAGACGGTCTTCAAGCTCTACCCGAAGCGGACGGTGCTGGGGCTCTCGCTCTTCATCGGCCAGGCGTTCCTCTACAACTCCGTCTTCTTCACCTACGCCCTGGTGCTGGACAAGTTCTACGGCGTCGGCGCGAACCAGGTCGGCTTCTACATCTTCGCGTTCGCGATCGGCAACTTCCTCGGGCCGCTGCTGCTCGGGCGCTTCTTCGACTCCGTCGGGCGCAAGCCGATGATCGCCGGCACCTACATCCTCTCCGGCGTCCTGCTCACGATCACGGCGATCCTGTTCCAGGGCGGGACGCTGACGGCGACCTCGCAGACGGCCGCCTGGTGCGTGATCTTCTTCTTCGCCTCGGCCGGCGCGAGCGCCGCGTACCTGACCGTCTCGGAGATCTTCCCGATGGAGACGCGCGCGATGGCGATCTCGTTCTTCTACGCGGTCGGCACGGCGATCGGCGGCATCACGGGCCCGCTGCTGTTCGGGCGGCTGATCGAGGCCGGCGGCGAGACGAACGTGATGTACGGCTACCTGCTCGGTGCGGCGCTGATGATCGCCGCGGGCGTCGTCGAGATCGTGCTCGGCGTCGAGGCGGCGCAGAAGCAGCTCGAGGACATCGCGAAGCCGCTGACGGCCGAGGACGCCGAGGCGGGCGGGGACGACGCCGGCTCGGGCGACATCGACCTTGACAAGATCAAGGGCGAGGACGCGGCGCCGGTCACCGAGAAGTCAGGAGGCGAGGCATGAGCAGCGGCTGGTCACCCTTCCTCTCCAGCTCCCCGGGCGACGCCGACGAGAACGACTACTACCTCGAGCGCGAGCTCGGGCTGCTCGAGCGCGCCGTCCAGGACAAGGGCGAGCTGCGCCGGCGCGAGCTCGGGCGGCTCGTCGGCTGCAAGTACTGGGGCCCCGGGCGCTTCGGCCGTGCCCTGCGCGCCGGCGTGCAGCAGGGCCGGCTCAGCCGCCCGCGCCGCGGCGTCTACGGCCCGCCCCCGCACATAAGCACCCATACGGTGCTTACTGCAGGACGCCGGCCCGCCCTGCAGATAAGCGTCATATAGACGCTTATGTGCAGGAGGGTTTCCGTCAGAGCGCGCGGCGGCCGGCGAACGCGCGGCCGAGCGTGACCTCGTCGGCGTACTCGAGGTCGCCGCCGACGGGCAGGCCGGAGGCCAGGCGCGTGACCGCCACATCGGGCGCGCGCTGGTGCAGGCCGCCGGCGATGTGCAGCGCCGTCGCCTCGCCGGTCGTCGTCGGGTTGGTCGCGAGCACGACCTCGCGCACGACCGGGTCCGCTCGCTCCACGCGCTCGTAGAGCTGGGCGATCTTGAGGTGCTCGGGCTCGACGCCGTCGATCGGGGAGAGCGCCCCGCCGAGCACGTGGTAGCGGCCGCGGTACTCGTGCGTGCGCTCGACCGGGATCACGTCGCCGGGCTCCTCGACGACGCAGATCAGCGCCGCGTCGCGGCGGTCGTCCTGGCAGATCGTGCAGCGCGGCCCCTCGGCCAGGTTGAAGCAGACCTCGCACAGCGAGATGCGCTCCTTGACGTCGCGGATCGCGTCGGCGAGCGCATGCGCGTCCTCGGCGTGAGGCGCGCAGGAGGTGGAATGCCAGCCGCTGCGCCGTGCGGTTGCCGATGCCCGGGAGCCTGCCCAGCTCGGTGACCAGGCGCTGGAGCGGTGGGGCGAGCAGCCCGCTACCTCTGCTTGCGCCTGGCGGCGCGGTTCGGCGCTCCGCCGGGCAGCCCGCCGCCGGGCCCGCCGAGACCGCCGAGTCCGCCCAGGCCGCCGAGCGCGTCGAGCGCGGCAGCCGGGTCCATGCCGCCGGCGCCGCTGAGCTTGGCCTGCAGCTCGATCGCCTGGCGCAGCGCCTCGTTGATCGCGGCCATGACCATGTCCTGCAGCATCTCGACGTCCTCGGGGTCGACCGCGTCGGGCTCGATCGCGAGCGACTTGAGCTCCATGTCGCCGGTCATCGTGACCTTGACCATGCCGCCTCCGGCAGACGCCTCGACGAGCTCGTCCTTGAGCTTGTCCTGCGCGGCGAGCATCTCCTCCTGCATCTTCTGCGCCTGCTGCAGCAGCGCTCCGAGGTTGGGCGGCTGGGGCATCACGTCTCCTCTTCGGCTGGAAGCTCCTCGGCATCGAACTCTCGCATGAAAGCCTCGACGAGCTCGTCGTCCGAGAGCGCGGGAGCGGCTTGTGCCGCCGCGGCGGCGTCCTCGTCGGCGAGCGCGTAGGCGAGCCGGAGCGAGCTGCCGGTGACGCTGCGGATCGCCGTCGCGATCTGCTCGCGGCACGCGGGATCCTCGGCCTTGCGCTTGTAGAACGCGGCCGACTCGGCCCAGCTGAGCGTCAGCTCGCCGCCGTCCAGCGAGGACGGCCGCGCGTTCTGCATCAGCGCGTGCAGCATCGGATGGCGCTCCTGGACGTCGGCCAGCACCGCGGGCCACAGCTCGGTCACGCCGGGCAGGTCGAGCTCGACGCCGACGCGCACGTCCGGCTCGCCGATCGCGCCGCCGGGCTCGACCACGGCGACCGCGGTGACGGCCGGCCCGCCGTCGATCTCGGCCGACGCGGCGACGACTGCGGCCGCCCCGGCCGGCGGGTGCGCCGCGGGCGACGTGGCGGTCGTCGCGATCTCGGTCGGGGCGCGCTCGGCCGCGTCTGGGGCGGTCTTGGTCGCGGTGCGCTCGGCCGCGTCTGGGGCGGCCTTGGTCGCGGCGCGCTCGGCCGCGTCTGGGGCGGTCCTTCGTCGCGGCAGCCGCAGCCGCCTCGGCCGGCGGTGCGCCACCTCCGTCGCCGACGGGCGGCACGGCCACGGACGCGGCGCGCCCCGCGGCGGTCGCCGGGACCTCGGGACGGCGCGCCGGCGCGGGGACGTTCCCGCCGCGGCCCTCTAGCTGCTCGACCCGCGCCAGCAGCGCGCGCAGCGACGGGTCGTGCTCGGGCCTGGCGCCCTTGAGCAGCGCCAGCTCGAGCTGGGTGCGCGCGTCGGCGCCGTCCTTCATGGCGCGCAGGGCGAACGCGACGAGGTCGAGCAGCCGCACCACGGCGGCCGCGCCGACGCGCTGCGCCTGCTCGGCGAGGCGCTCGTCCTGCTCGGCGGTGACCTTCAGCTCGTCGGGCACCGCGCCGAGCGTCTGCACGATCATCAGGCCGCGCAGGTGCGCCTCGAGGTCGCCGAAGAAGCGCCCGACGTCGCGGCCCGAGTCCGCCAGCCGCGCCGCGGCGAGCAGCGCGCCGCGGGCATCGCCGCCGGCGACCGCGTCGACCGCTCCGAACAACAGGTCGGCGTCGGCGGCGCCGAGCACCGCGAGCACGTCGTCGAGCGTCACCTGCGCGCCCGAGTAGGCGACGAGCTGCTCGAGCGTCCCGAGCGCGTCGCGGAACGAGCCGGTCGCCGAGCGGGCGATCAGCGCGCTCGCCTCGTCGGGGATCTCGATCTGCTCCGCGTCCGCGACGCGGCGCAGCACAGCGCCGATCTGCCGCTGCGTCGGGCGCGCGAAGTCGAAGCGGTGACAGCGGTCGACGACGGTCGGCAGGACCTTGTTCGCCTCCGTCGTGGCCAGCACGAAGACGGTGTGCGGCGGCGGCTCCTCGAGCGTCTTGAGGAACGCGTTCCAAGCCGCCGTCGACAGCATGTGCGCCTCGTCGAGGATGTAGACCTTGTGGCGTCCTGAGACCGGCGCGTAGGCGACCTTCTCGCGCAGGTCGCGGATGTCGTCGACCGAGTTGTTCGACGCGGCGTCCATCTCGATCACGTCGAGCGAGGTCGCGTCGGCGATCGAGCGGCACGACTCGCAGACGCCGCACGGCGTGACGGTCGGGCCCTCGACGCAGTTCAGCGACGCGGCGAGGATCTTCGCCATCGACGTCTTGCCCGTCCCGCGCGAGCCGACGAACAGGTAGGCGTGATGGACCCGGTCCTGCTCGAGCGCGTTGCGCAGCGTGCGCACGACGTGCTCCTGCCCGACGACGTCGGCGAACGTCCGGGGGCGGTGACGGCGGTAGAGCGAGACGGAGGCGGACGCCACGGGACGGTGAGTCTAGCCCTCGGTCCGGGCGTCCCGCCCGGCCTGCGCCGGGCGGGTTGAAGTGGACCGTGCACCCTCCGTCGAAGCCGGTTCCCCGGGCGCGTCCACCGCTGCGCGCGCGTTCCGTTCGCCCTCAGCGGACACGCACGAACGTGCCGCAATCCGACGCGTCGTTGGCGTAGGTGCGCCCGGCGGTGCGGTAGCGGGCGTAGAGCTCCCACCGACCCGTGCGTGAAGGCAGGAAGCGGTTGAACGACCACGAGCTCTCGCGGACGCGCACGCGCGCGATGCGGGTGGCGCGCTTGCGGCCGGGCGGGAAGGCCCAGAGCTCGACGTGGCCTGAGTTGACGAAGGGCTCGGCAGTGCCCGCGACGACATAGTGCCCGTCTGGGGCGCGGGTCGCCTGGAACGCGAGCTGGACGCCGAGCGGACCGCGGTAGAGCGGCGCGTGCGAGACGACGTCGAACCCGCTCCCCTGCGCGGCTTCGATCGACCACCGGGCATCGAGGCTCTCGTCGACCCACGGCGCGCGGCGGAGCTTGACCGTCGCCTCGACGAACGCCGTCTTGCCCGGCGCGATGGTCAGCGTCACCTCGTCCAGCGGAGAGCCGCGCCGGTACGCATCGTGCAGCCGCTCCCAGCGGCCCGCGCACGTCGCGACGGAGGGCCCGGTGGCGGACTGCGGCGGGCTGACCGACTGCACGTCGCCGCCCACGACGAGCCGTGCCGACGGGCTGACGCTCACCGTCACCTGCTCGGACGTGGTGCCGGCGGTCAGCGTCAGGCGATGCTTCGCCTTGGCCGGCAGACGCGCCGTGGAGCCGTCCCGCGCGGACGACACCGAGATCGACGGGTTGGCGAACGCAGCCGAGGGCAGCGCGAGCAGGATCAGGATGGCGAGGGCGACTGAGCGGGGCATCGCGCAACTGAACCACAATTCGGTGGCACGGGTGATAGAGCCACCGAAGTCGTCGGGTGGCGAAAGTGGACCGTGCACCCTCCGTCGAAGCCGGTTCCCCGGGCGCGTCCACCGCCGCAAACTCCGGCACGGGCAACCCCGCAACGCCTGCCGGTGACCGCTTAAGGCTGCTTCCTTCCGGACCTGACCTGGTTCACGGGCCGACACCGCGCGGGACCCGGCCATCAACGCTCACACCAGTGCGCTGACCCCGGGGGCCTGAGCCCCTCGAGAGGGAATTCAGCCCCGCTAGAGCGGATTGCGGATTCAGGGCACCGCTATCTCCCCGCCTAGCACGGTCCACCTCGCATAGTACCCCGCGCGGGCTAGACTACGTCGCCGCCAGAGGGCGCGTAGCTCAGTGGGAGAGCGCTCGCTTCACACGCGAGAGGTCGCAGGTTCGAAACCCGCCGCGCCCATTCTCCGAAGCCCCTGGATCTGCGAGGGGTTTCGCGTGTAGGTCGGTTCCTCTCAAGCGTCTCCCGCGACGTTCGACCCGCGGTCGTGCCCGGCGAGCGGTCTCGGAGTCCCGCTCCCGGACGCGCCAAATGTAGGGTCGGCGGGCGTGAGACCCGAGTCGACCTCACCGGACCTGGCGCGGCTCGTGCGCGTGTACAGCGACCCGTTGCAGCACGCGGCGCTCGCCGCGCTGGTCGTTGCGCCGCTGGCCGCCCGCACGCGACAGCGGGTGCTGGGCACGGCGGTCACCGCGGCGCTGGTGATCGATCTCGATCACGTCGTCGCGGCCCGTTCGGCCCGGCCACGGGACACGACCGCGCTGCCGGCGCGCCCGCGCACGCACAGCCTGCTGACCACCGCGGGCGTCGGCTGCGTGGCGTGGGCGGCGGGCGGACCGTGGCACGGCTGGGCCGCGTTCGCCGCCCTGGGGTCGCACCTGCTCCACGACGCCGGCGACCGCGCCGCCCCCACGCCCGTGCTGTGGCCGTGGCGGCCGGCGCGTCAGCTCGGACGGCGCGTGCAGCTCGCCGGCACCGTCGCGCTCACCATCGGCTCAGCCGCGGCCGGGCGGCGCGCAGCACGCGCTTGATCTCCCGCCGCTGGCGGTGCTGGTGACGTTGGCGCAGCAGCTTGGCCGCGAACAACGTCAGGCCGATCGTGACCACGAGCTCGACCGCCCGCTTGCCGCGGAAGGACGACTCGCCGTGCTCGCGCGGTCGCATCTGCACCGGCACCTCCACCAACCGCAGCTTGGCGTCGGTGATGCGCATCAGCGCCTCCACCTCCGGCGCCTCGCACAGGTAGTCGTCGGCGAGCAGCTCGAGCGCCTTCTTGTCGACCGCGTACAGGCCGCTGGTGCCGTCGGAGATCGGCTGCCCTAGCCGCAGGCGCATCAGCAGCCGCAGCAGGGAGGTGCCGACCAGCCGTTCCGGGGCGGGCTTGTAGCGCTGCCCGTCGGTGCCGGACTCGGGCAGAAACCGGGAGCCGACCGCAACGTCGCACTCGTCGGAGGCCACCAGTTCCAGCATCCGCTTGAGCTCTGACGCCAGGTGCTGGCCGTCGGCGTCCAGCCGGCCGCAGTAGTCATAGCCGCGTTGGAGCGCCTGCCGGTAGCCCTCGGCGATCCCCGCGCGCAGACCCCGGTTGCGCGGGAAGGAGACGACATCGGCGCCGTGGTCGCGCGCGACCTGCGCAGTGGCGTCGGTCGAGCCGTCGTCGATGACCAGCACGTCGGCATCGGGCAACTCGGCGCGGCAGTCAGCGATCACCGCCGCCAGCGACGCCTCCTCGTTCCACGCGGGGATGAACACCAGGATCCCGGGCACACGGGCAAGCGTACGCGCTAGCTGCCCGTGTCGCCGGCGGCAGCCTCAGAGCCCGGCCGCACGCGGCGGCGGGTGTCCTCCCGATCGCGTCACCGATCCGGCACCGCCGCATCCTCGGCGTCGACGAGGCCGGCGGCGGCGAGGTCAGCCGGATGGATCCAAGCGTCGGCGACCGCGACGCCCCCCGCGGCGCGGATCGCGTCACGCGTTCCGATCGCCCAGCGGTGCTCGACGAGCGCGATCGCGGCCGCGGAGTCGTTCGGGATGGCCTCGTCGAGAGACCAACATTCCTCCTCTGCCGGGAGGTGGCCGCCCTCCGCCTCGACGCGCGTTGCGCCGAAGCCGATCAGCGCGCCGACAACGGCGCCGGCGCCCTCGGCCTCGCCGGCGGTGAGGTCGGAATGGTGCAGGCGCCGGACGGCACCGTCCGCGCCCTTGTGAACGACGAGCAGGTCGATCACGCGGACGACGTCGCTCTCGCGCAGGCGCTCGAGCTCCTCGAGCACCTCGCCCGCTGAAGTCGGGCCGGTCGAAGCCGACGACGAGGAGTTGGACGGGTCCGAGCGACATGGCGGTCGCCTCCTCGCTCAGCCGCCCAGCACCTTGCGCTTCGCCATCCGGAACTCCTCCGGCGAGAGAACGCCATCGTCGTGGAGCGCCTTCAGGCCCTTGAGCTGCGCGACGATGTCGGGCCTGGGCGCCGCGACTGGCTGGGGGGCCTGGACGACCGCCTGCCGCTGGGCCTCGAGCTGCTTTCGTCGCGCCTCATCCAAGCCGGCCTGAAAGCCGACGCCACCGAGCATCATCGGCGCGCGCCTCAGCGGCCTTAGCAGCATCTCGCCATGATATCCCGCAGGTCGAGCGTCAGACGACTGGAATGGCGACGGCGAGCGAGCGGACAGCGGCCCCAGCGGTCGCTCGCGACGCCCGCTCAGTCGCAGTTCAGCGGCGCGAAATTCTCCTCGTAGGACGCCCCCAGTTGCTGGAGCGCCGTGACGACCCCTTCCTTCGCATCCGAGGCCGACAGCGACGTGCCGAGCTCACCCGCGATCTGCCGGATCGAGCTCGTGAATGCCTTGTTGGCCGCATCGACCTCGCTGCGCCGGTCGCTGCTGAGATCATTCCGCGCGCCGGCGATGTCTTGGAGATCCTTCCTGATCGCGTCCAGGCTCTGCGTCACTGCATCCGTCGTGACGGTCGCCGGGGTCAGGCCCTTGAGCGTGTCGACCTGCTTGCCGATGTCGTCGCGGGCAGCGCAGACGGTGCTCAGCGCCTTGTCCTCCTCAGACTCGCCGCACGCGCCGAGCGCGAGCGCGAGGATCACGATGGCGAGGGCACTGCACGCAGTTCTCATGCCGCGAGCCTACGCGCGCCTGGTCGGAGCAGCGTCATCCGAACCGGGTGATTCGTCATGGCCGGCAATGATCGCTTCCGCTAACGGGGCGTGACGGTGGCGCTGCGGCTGAGATCGACCTCGGGCCGGCCGAGCAGGTAGCCCTGGCCGCCCTCGATCGAGAGGTCCTGCATCTCGTCGATCTCGTGCGCGTGCCGTACGAACGCGAGCAGTTCGACGGACTCGATGCCTTCTGCGATGACGAACGCACCCGTGCGACGCGCGTAGGCGACGATGGCGACGAGCACGGCCTGCGCGCTGACGTCGGTGATGGCGGCACTGATGATCGAGCGGTCGATCTTGACGTAGTCGACCGGCAGTCGCCGCAGGGCCTCCAGGCCGGCGTTGCCCGAGCCGACGTCGTCGAGCGCGATCCGAAATCCCAGCGCGTGCAGTCGCGTCGCGCCGGCGACGACCTGCGCGAGCCGCGCGCCCGACTGCTCGGTGACCTCGAGCACGACGCGATCGGGCTCGAGTCCGACCGCGCGTACGGCGCGGACGAGGCGTTCGCCTTCGAGCACATCCTGGTCGAGCGTCTGCGGGTGCACGTTCAGAAACAGCAACGCGTCGGCGGGCAGCTCGCCGGCTCGTGCCAGCGCCGCGGAGCGACAGATGCCGTCGAGGTCGTGCGCGCGGCCGACCTTCTCGGCGACCGTGAACGCGTCCAGTGGGCCGTCGAAGCCGTAGTGCTCGCTCGGGCGGGCGAGCGCCTCATAGCCCAGGATGCGATCGTCCCGGAGGACCACGATCGGCTGGAACGCGACCTGGAGCTGGGGCTCGTCCAGCAGCGATCGCAGAGCGCGGACCTTCGCCGGCGTCACCACCGAGAGCAGCTCGGCGACGTCCTCGAACACGACGACCCGCCCGCTGCCGCCGTGCTTGCCCTCGTAGAGCGCCGCGTCGGCCTGCTCCCAGACCACTGCCAGGTCGTCGCCAGATTGCGGGGCGAGCGCGGCGACGCCTGCCGTGAAGGTTGTCGGCCGCGTTCCCCGCTGGGCCTCGGCGAGCATCCGCTCTACCGCCGTCTTGGCGCCGGCGCCGTCGGTGCCGGGAAACACGATCGCGAACTCGTCGCCGCCGATGCGGAACGCACGATCCTCGGGACGCCCGGAGCGCAGCACGCGTCCGACCTCGATCAGCACCTGATCCCCGTAGCGGTGGCCCTTCGCGTCGTTGGCGAGCTTGAAGTCGTCGAGATCGACGAGTGCGACGGCGCACATGTCACCCTGGCGCGCCGCGAACGACAGCGCACGCTCGAGCTCTTCCTGGAACGCGCGGTGATTGCCCAGCTCGGTCAGCGGATCCAGCGTGGCGCGCTTGACCACACCCCGGTGCCGGCGCGAGAGCGCACGGCCGCCGAACAGGTAGAACAGCGCGAACGCAAGCACCAATCCGAGCCCGAACACCCACTTGGTGCTGGACCGCACCGCGTCCAGCTGACGCTCCAGCGCGGATCCATCGGCGTCGACCTCCAGCGCGAACGCCCGCCCGCCGAGCCGCAGGGGCTCGATGAACTCGATCTCGCTGCCCCGCTCAGACTCATCTGCTTCCTGCTCTTCCCGGCCCGCGTAGGCCCGTCCGTCCGAGAGCGCGGCGCCGATCGCCGAGCTCTCCTCCAGCTTCCCGAGCAGCAGCGGATCGGATGCGGCGATCGCCTCGCCCGCGCGGTTGATCAGCCGCACCGAGACGACTCCCGGCCGCGCGGACAACGTCTCCACCACCTCCGCTGCTTCGTCCAGCGGGAGCTCGGGAGCTTCCGCCCCGGCGAACGCGGCCTCGATCGAGCGCGCATCGTTCTTGTAGTGCGCGCTGTCGAGCTCCATCAAGCTGTCTTGCAACGCGCGGGCCGTGACCACCTGCGCAACCGCCATGACGGCAACGAGCGTGCTCAGCAGCGCCGCGGCGAGGCGCAGCTCGAACGCCCAGGGGCGGACGCGGCCCCAGGCCAGCTCAACCGTCCTCGCGATAGTCCTCACTGGTTGGTCATCGACCGCGCGCACACCCAGGTTGAGCACGCAACTGCAATTGCCGTGACGAAGCGCTCGACCCCCCACCGACGAGCCGATCGATACGCTCCGTCGAGCATGGCCAGACAGGCTGTTGAAGCGTCCTGGCACGGCCTCGAGCTCGACGCGGTCGCGGACGGGCTCGGCACGTCGCTGCGGACCGGGCTGAGCGGGGAGGAGGCGGCCCGGCGGCTGGCCGAGACCGGGCCGAACGAGCTCGAGGCCGGTGAGGGCACCTCGGTCTGGGCCCTGCTGCTCGACCAGGTCAAGAACGTCCTCATCATCATCCTGCTGATCGCCGTCGCGCTGTCGGCCGTGCTCGGCCATGCGACCGAAGCCGTGGTCATCACGGTGATCGTGCTCTTCGCCGTCGTGCTCGGCTTCGTGCAGGAGTACCGCGCGGAGCGCGCCATCGAGGCACTGCGCGAGATGGCGGCTCCCACGGCTTCCGTGCTCAGGGACGGTGAGCCGCTGCAGATCCCGGCGCGCGAGGTCGTCCCGGGCGACATCCTCATGCTCGCCGCCGGCGACCGAGCCTCGGCCGACGGGCGCGTGAGCGAGGTCGTCAGCCTGCAGGTCGAGGAGGCCGCTCTCACGGGCGAGTCACTGCCCGTGGAGAAGCAGACGGAGCCGATCCCGGGCGACGAGCTGCCCGTCGGCGACCGCCGCAACATGGTCTACGCAGGCACGACCGTGACCTACGGCAGGGGCCGCGCCGTGGCGGTCGCGACCGGGATGCGCACCGAATTCGGCGGGATCGCGCGGCTGCTCCAGACGGTCGAGCGGAGCAAGACGCCGTTGCAGCTGAGCCTCGACAAGGTCGGTGTCGCGCTCGTGCGGGTCGCGATCGGCGTGGTGCTCGTCGTGGTCGGCCTCGGCCTCCTCCGCGGCCAGGAGTTCCTGGAGATGGTGCTCTTCGGCACCGCCGTGGCCGTCGCAGTCGTCCCCGAGGCGCTGCCGGCCGTGATCACGATCTCGCTGACGCTGGCGGCGCAGCGGATGGTCCGGCGCAACGCGCTCATCCGTCGCCTGCCCGCCACCGAGACGCTCGGCAGCGTGTCGGTGATCTGCTCTGACAAGACCGGCACGCTGACCAAGGGCGAGATGACGGCGCGCAAGATCTTCGTCGCGGGCGAGATGCTCGACGTCTCCGGGGCGGGCTATTCGCCGGAAGGGGAATACACGCGCGACGGCTCGCGGGTCGAGCCGTCGGGCGAGCTCGTCGAGACCCTGCGAGCAGCCGTCCTCGCCTCGGATGCGGTGCTCGTGCAGGATGAGGCCGACGGGCAGTGGCGGGTGCGCGGCGACCCGACCGAGGGAGCGCTCGTCGTGGCCGCCGCCAAGGCGGGGATGGACAAGCGCGAGCTCGACGCCGACTTCCCGCGCGTCGACGAGATCCCCTTCTCGTCGGAGACGAAGCGCTTCACCACGCTCCACAAGACGCCGACGAGCGTGCTCGCGTACGCGAAAGGCGCGCCGGAGGTGATCCTGGAGTCGTGCGTGCGACAGGCGTCGAGCAGCGGCGAGACGGAGCTCGACGCGGACGCCCGGCAAGCGCTCCTGGCTGAAGCGCAACAGCTGGCGGGCGACGCGATGCGCGTGCTGGCGGTGGCTCGCCGATCCGACGCCACGCGACAGACGGCCGAGCACGAGATGACCTTCCTCGGCCTCGTCGGCATGATCGACCCGCCGCGGGCCGAGGCGAAGGAGGCGGTCCGAACCTGCAAGGGGGCCGGCATCAAGGCGGTGATGATCACCGGCGATCATCCGGTCACCGCGCAGGCGATCGCGCGCGAGCTCGGCATGCTCACCACGGGCCATGCCATCACCGGCGCCGAGCTCGAGGCGATGGACGACGCGGAGCTCGACAGCAAGGTCGAGGACATCGAGGTGTACGCCCGGGTGTCGCCGGCGCACAAGCTGCGCGTCGTGACGGCGTTCCAGAACAGGGGCCACTCGGTCGCGATGACCGGGGACGGGGTCAACGACGCGCCGGCGCTGAAGAAGGCCGACATCGGGATCGCGATGGGCATCACCGGCACCGACGTCACCAAGGAGGCGGCGGCGATGACCCTGACCGACGACAACTTCGCCTCGATCGTCGCGGCGGTCGAAGAGGGCCGCGCCGTGTTCGGCAACATCAAGAAGTACCTGATGTACCTGCTCGCGGCGAACTTCGGCGAGATCTGCCTGCTCGTCGGCGCATCGGTCCTGGGCAAGCCGCTCCCGCTGAGCGCCGTGCAGATCCTCTACGTGAATCTCGCCACGGACGGGCTGCCCGCGATCGCGCTGTCCGTGGACCCACCGGAACGCGACCTCATGAGCCGGCCGCCGCGCAGCCGTGAATCGGGCATCTTCAGCAGGCCGGTGATCACCCTGATCGTGATCGGCGGAGCTGGCGTCCGGCATCATCACGCTCGGGCTGTTCACCTGGGCGCTGACCACCGGCAGCCCGCTCGCCGAGGCGATGACGATGACGTTCGCCACGCTGGTGCTGATCGAGTTCTTCAAGGCTTACAGCTACCGCTCGGACCGGCATTCGCTCTTGGAGGGCTTGCTGGCCAACAAGTGGCTGCATCTCGCGATCGCCTGGGAGCTCCTGATGCTGGTGCTCGTGATCAACGTCCCGTTCCTGCAGGATGCGTTCGGCACGACGACGCTCTCGGTCGACGAGTGGCTGCGCGTCGCCGGGCTCGCGTTCTTGATCGTCCCGGTGCTCGAGACGACGAAGTGGCTGTTCCGGCGGGGCTGGCTGGCGGGCCTGCAGCCTGCCTGAGCACCGGCGGCGGCCGCAGCCAGGATCACCCGGAACGGGTGATTCTGCTCAGGGGGTGCGCCGTTCAAGCTGGTGCGATGTCCGCGGATCAGCAGGATCGAGACCTCGGCGGTCCCGCCGCAGGCCGGCTGTTGGCGTTGATGCGCCGCAAGCCGCTCACGGCCCGCCGCGCGGCGGTGATCATCGGGTGCTACACGGCGCTCGTGACGTTCGCCGGCGGCCTGATCGGCTGGCTGGTCGATCGCAAGGACTTCCCGACCCTGGGCGATGGGCTGTGGTGGTCGCTGCAGTCGGTCACGACGGTCGGGTACGGCGATGTCGTCCCGAGCAGCGGCACGGGCCGCGTGATCGGCGCGTTCGTGATGATCAGCGGCATCGCCTTCCTCACGGTGATCACGGCCGCGGTGACGGCAGCGCTGATCGAGAGCGCCCGGCGCCGCGGGCCGCGGGCTGCCGAGCAGACGGAGCTGCTGGGCGAGGTGAGCTCACGATTGAGCGCGATCGAGGCGCGTCTGGACGAGCTGGCACGGCGCGACGGCGAGTAGTCGCCGGCCGCGGCGCCGAGCCCGATTAGCCGCATCTACGCCCCGCTCAGTCCTGGGCGGGGGGAGCGTGTGCGAGGGCTTCGCCGGGCTCGGCCCGGGTCTCGCGCCGGAAGCTCAGGAACTCGCGCACCGCGACCTGGATGACGGCGGCGGTCGGAATCGCGAGCAGCGCGCCGACGACGCCGAGCAGCGCCCCGCCGAACATCGCCGCGACGACGACGAGGAACGGATCGAGCTCGGCGGCGCGGCTCTGGATCCGAGGCTGCACGACATAGTTCTCGAACTGCTGGTAGGCGATCGCGAAGACCGCCCAGATGATCGTCGCGGTGGGGAAGTCCGAGAACAGCGTGAGGACGCCGACGACCACGGCGCCGATCGTCGCGCCGACGAGCGGGACCAGGTCGGCCAGCGCCATGATGACTGCGAGTGGCAGTGCGCCGGGGACGCCGAGGATCACGAGCATGAGGAAGCTCGCGATACCTGCCACCGTGGCCTGGAGCATCGCTCCGCCGACGTAACCGCTGACGGCGCCCGCCATGCGATCGATCGCGCGCCGCGCGGCCAGCGCCTCGCGCGCCGGCCGGCGGGCGAGCACAGCCTCGACCCACTTGTTGCCGCTGGCGACCATGAACATGCTCAGCACGAGGATCGTGACGAGCGCGAAGGTCGCGCTGATCATGTCGGCGCCGAGGCTCGCCAGCGCGCCCGCCGTCTCTCCGATCGCGGCGATCAGCTCATCCGACAGGTCCCTGAGCTTGCCGCTGATGTCGTAGTTCTCGTCGAGCTGGCGCAGCTGCTCGTTCTCCTCGAAGGCCTGCTGCAGGTCGGTGGCATAGCCGGGCAGGTTGTTCGCGAGTCGCACCGCTCCGCGCACGACCGGCGGTACGAGGATCGCCACGATCGTGATCGGGATCAGCACGATCGCGAGGTACACGATCGCGATCGCGTACCCGCGCCGCATCCGGCGCGCCAGCACGCTGACCGGAGCCGAGGCGCAGGTGGCGAGGAACAGCGCCAGCACGATGTAGCCGATCTGGACGCGCACCAGGTACAGCAGGTACAGCGACAATGAGCTCAGCACCACGATCGCGACGACCCTGAACACCGCGCGCGGAGACGGGACATCTCGCGCGGCGCTCCCTGCCGGCGCAGGCCCAGGCATCGAGCTCATCGCGCGCAGTCTTCCGGGGCGGCCGCCGCGGGCTCATCACCCTTCGCGGGTGATTCGCGCCGCCGCCTGCTCCGTCAGCATCGTCGCGTGCCCCGGGTGCCCGACCCCGACCGGCTCACCTGGCTCGGCCATGCCACGGTGCTGGTCGAGCTCGGCGGCGCACGGCTGTTGACCGACCCCGTGCTGCGGCCCGTCGTCGCGCATCTCAGGCGTGCGGTCCCGGCTCCGGATGCGCCGGCACGGCTCGACGCCGCGCTCGTCTCGCACATGCACCGCGACCACCTCGACCTGCCGTCGCTGCGACGGCTGCGCGAGTTGCCGCTGCTCGTCGCGCCGTCGGGCGCCCGCCGTTCGCTGCGCCGCCTCGGTTTTCCCGTCAGCGAGCTCACCCCCGGCGAAGAGTTGACGCTCGGTCCGCTGGCGGTCCGCGCGACGCGCGCAGTCCACGACGGGCGGCGGACGCCGGTCTCGCGCCCGGTCGTTTCCCTCGGATACATGATCGAGGGTCGCCGACGCGTCTACTTCGCGGGTGACACCGAGCTGTTCGACGGGATGGCGGAGCTTGCCCCGGTCGACGTCGCGCTGCTGCCGGTGGCCGGCTGGGGTCCGTCACTCGGTCCCGGGCACATGGACGCCGAGCAGGCGGCGATCGCGGCCGCGTTGCTGCAGGCGGTGATCGCGATCCCGATCCACTGGGGCACGTACGCTCCGATCGGGCTCACGCGCGGCCGCGAACGGCTGCTGCGCGACCCGCCGCGCGAGTTCGCGGAGCACGCGGCAAGGCATGCGCCCGATACACGCGTGGAGATTCTCCGGCCAGGAGGATCGCTCGCGCTCACGTAGAGCCGGCCTTTGATTCACCCCGGCGGGGTGAGGGCGCCGCGGCCGCACGGGTGGAGGGTGTGGGCAGTGAAGCGCACCATCGAGCTCGTACGCCGGTCGATCGAGCGGTTCATCGCGCTGGAGGGGTTCGACCGCGCGATGGCGCTGGCGGGACAGGCGTTCGCGGCGTTGCTGCCGCTGCTGATCGTGATCGGCGCGGTCTCGCCCGCGACCGGGAAGGATGCCGCGTCGAGCCTTATCGACCGGCTCGAGCTGACGGGCGAGGCTGCCAGCGTGGTCCGGGCGGCGGTCGCTCAGCCCGCGGCGATCGAGGACCGTGTCAGCATCGTGGGGGTCGTGGTGCTGGTCTTGTCGGCACTCGCCTTCACCCGCGCGCTCCAGCGGCTCTACGTGCGCGCGTGGGGTTTGAGGAAGATCGGCGTACGCGGCAACGGCTGGGGCTTGCTGTGGCTGCTGGCGTTCGCCGCGTTCTGGTCGATCCAGCCTGCGATCCTCTCGATCTTCTCGGGTGTCGCGGCGACTGCCACCTCGCTCGCGGCCTCCTTCGTCCTCTGGCTGTTCACGCCGTGGCTGCTTGCTGGGGCGTCAGATCGATTGGCGGCGGCTGGTGCCGCAGGCGCTGCTGACTGCGGTCGGGCTGACGTGCCTGGGCGTCGCGGCGGTGCTCTACATGCCGCGCGCGGTCGGATCCGCGGCGGCCCAGTTCGGCTTCATCGGCGTCGCTTTTGCGCTGCTGTCGTTCCTGTTCGCGATGTTCTTCGTGGTCGTCGTCACGGCTGCCTTCGGCGCCACGCTCGCCCAATCCGCGCTCGCAGCGCAATCACCGGTCGGGGGTGCGCGCGAGGACCGGTGACCATGCGCAGGCGACGGCGCCACGGCAATCACCCATCCCGGGTGATGCCCGCGTGATCGCGGCGTTCTAGCGTCCGCCGCATGGCGGACGACACCTTGAAGGCCGTTCGATCAAGCGGCGGGCTGCTGATCGCGACCGGTGCCATCTCGATGATCGCCGGGCTCCTGGCGCTCGTCTATCCCGACATCACGCTGCTGGCGCTCGCGCTGATCGCGGGCATCAACGTGTTCCTGTTCGGTCTCATGGGCATCGTGGACGCGATCTCGGCCGAGCGGGACGACGCCGGACCGCGCGCGCTCGTAGCGGTGCTCGGCATCCTCGGCGTGCTCGCAGGATTGCTGATGATGCGGCGGCCGGGCGAGACGCTGCTCGTGCTGCTGCTGGCGGTCGGCCTCTGGCTGGTCATGAGCGGGCTGATCGAGGGGATCATCGCCCTGAGCGAGTCCGAGGACCGCGGCGTGCGGCTGCTCGCCGCGTTTGTCGACGTCGTGCTGGGTGGTCTCCTGCTGGCGCTCCCGAAGCTGAGCCTCGGGACGGTCGCGATCCTCTGCGGGCTGTCGTTCCTGGTCCGTGGCGCGTTCGTCCTCTACACAGGGGTCAGGTTGCGCAGGAACGGTGCGGTCGTAGCTGCCGCCGGCCTGAGCCCGCAGAGTTAGCGCCGGGATGTGTCAACCGGGGGGCGGAAGCCTCCCTGGCTCGCGGCGCGCGCGGCTGCGGGCTGGGGCGTGGGCGCCGGTTCGTGCCCGGCGTAGAGTACGACGGTGCCGGCGAGGAAGTCGTGTAGTCCGCGTCGTTGCGCGTCGACTAGTACGGGTACGAAGCCGAGGAACAGTGGCACGATCGCGAGTCCGAGTCCGATCAGTCGCACGATCGATCTTGTCAGGCCGGGATGCTGGCCGTTGTGTGTCATCACGCGCAGGCTCATGCAGGCGCATGCCGGGGGTTTGGCCGGCTGTGCTCCAGAACAGCACGAAGTAGACGCCCACGACGGTGACCCAGGCGCCGGCGGCGAGCAGCCGCGCGATCGTGTCGAGCGCGGATGTCGGCGACGAGCGAGCCGACGAGCGCGAGGATCGCGCCGCCGGCGAACACGATCACGTGCGCGATCGCGACGTCGATCGCGAGCGCGACCGCGCGCGTGGCGATGCCGGCGTAGGGCACCGCGGGTGCGGTCACGATGGGCTCGGGCGCGGGCGTCGCAGCCAGCCGCGGACGGTGCGCTCGGCGAGCTCGTCGACGCGTCTGGCTGCGGCGGCGCACGTCTGTGACCATCTCTTCGGCGAGCGTCTGGGTGTGCTGCGTGACGGCCTGCGACGACTTGTGGGCTGGTCGCGATGTGCTCGACGACGCGCTCCATCTCGGGGCTGCGCAGGACCTGCTCGGTGAGCTCGTCCACGAGCCGGCTCTCGAGCACGCGGATCACGAGCCGCTCCAGGCCGGGGCTGGCGAGCGCGCGCTCGAGTGCGCGCTCGGTCAGCTCGTGCTCGAGCAGCGCCCCGATCAGCCGATCGACGTCCGCGCTGGCGAGCATCTGCGCGGCGACACGCTCGACCACGCGATGCTCGGCCAGCGAGCGCCCGACGGCGTCTGTCAACGTCCCGGCTAGCAGCCGATCAGCGGCGCGCTCGAGCTCGGGCGCCGCGAGCAACTCGCCGCCGGCGTCCTCGAGCCTGACGCGCGCGCGCTCGCGCACAAGCGACCCCTCATGAGCGAGATCTCTCTGCGCGCGCCGCAAAGGCGCGCCCAAGACCGGCGCCCGCAACGCCACACGCAGCGGCAACAACGCGACACGTGCGGCAGCCAACCCCGCCTGGGCTCCGCCATAAGCAACACCCAACGCCACATCGCGGCTGTCCGGCCGCTCCATCACGACGAGCCTCCCGGATGCCCGGCCGCCCAGGTGGAAGGTACGTCGGAGCCGCCTTCCTCGGCGACGCGCGCGCCGAAGCGGAGGAGAGCCGGATGCGGCGAGATCTTGCCGGCGACCAGCGCCTCACCGAGACCGAAGCTCGCCGCCTGCCCGATCAGGCTCGGCGGCACGAACGAGAAGATCGATTGCGCGAACGCGGCGTCGGCGGCCGAGTTGAGCCGCATCAGGACAAGGTTGTCGCACTGCGAGACGACGTTCTCATGGACCTTCTGGGGGCGCTGCGTCGAGACCACCAGGTAGAGGCCGAACTTGCGTCCCTCCGCTGCGATCCGCACGGCGTGCTCGGTGGCGAGCGCGGTCAGCGGGTCCTCGGGTAGCGCCGGGCAGACGTTGTGCGCCTCGTCGATCACGATCAGGACAGGTTCGCGCCGCTCGCGCCGTTGCCACAATCGGCCCAGGACCGCCTCGGCCGCGAGCGCCTGCTCCTCGCGCGTGCCGAGCGAGCCGAGATCCACCACGACGCAGCGCGCCGACGGATCGTCGATCGCGTCGAGCACCGACCCCGCTTGGCCGCGCGCCCACAGCCCGAAGCGCTCGACGCCGAGATTGCGCACCCGCAACGCCAGCCGGCGCGACTCCGGACGCGATGACGCCAGCAGCGCTTCCGAGGTCGCCTGCGTCCCCTCCGCGAGCAGGGCGTCGAGCTCCGCGTGCTCCTCGCGATCGGCGATCGGGTCGAGGCGCAGCAGCGCCGCCTGCGCCGCGGTCGAGAGCTCGGCGAGCCGCAGCCGTAGACGCTGCTCGCCGTCGGCACGGCCGGAATGCACCGAGACGCCGCGCGCCGCGTCTCTATAGCGCTCCGCCAGCGCCGGGTCGGCGTTGGCGCGCACCGCCGACAGTCGCACGAAGTCCGAGTTGGGATCGAGCACGATGATCCGGAGCCCGGTCTCGACCAGCAGCTGCTCGAGGATGACGCCGAGCGAGTACGTCTTGCCAGAGCCCGACTGCCCGCACATGAACGTATGACGATCGAACCCGCCGGCATCGAGCGCGCAGGGCACGCCGGGCGCGAGTGCGAGCTCGCCGATCGTCAGCCGCGCGCGGCGCGCCCCGGTGCGCGTCAGCCACGCGCGGATCTCGTCCGCCGTCGCGGGCCGGACAGTCGCATCGTGAACCGGCGTGCCGTCCCCTTCCAGGATCACTCCCTCACCGCGGGCGTGGCGGATCGTCAACTGCGTGCGCACGGCCACAGCCGCCTCCTCGTCGGCCGGCAGGTCGACCTCGGTGCCCTCGCGCCGGTCGAGCTCCAGCGCGACGATCTGGCCGAGGCGACCGTTTCCCTCGTGCTCCAGCACGACATAGCCGCCGAGCCGCAGCGCGAGCCCGTGCAGCGATGCCTGGAAGGAGAAGCGGTGCCCGTCGATCGACGTGGCGAGCGGCAGCACCGCGCCCTCGAGCTTCGCGTCGCATGGCGCGGAAGCGTGCGAGCCGCCGCTCGAGCACCGGCGCGCGGTCATCGGCGGCCATGTGCCTCAGGGTCCCTGCAACGGCGGGCGCTGTCAACAACTGCGCACATGCCTACCGCGGGTCGTGCCCGCACCACAGGCGCTGCGCCGTCAACCCTGCTCCGCTTCTAGGAAGATGACTGCCGTGACGCGCGTCCCGCGGCCCGGGCTGGAGTCGATCGCGAGCTCGCCGCCCACGGCCGCCAGGCGGTCGCGCATGTTGGTGAAACCGACTCCGCCCGTGACCGCCACCGGGTCGAAGCCGGCGCCATCATCGTGCACCTCCAGGCGCAGCACGGAGTTCTGGGACAGCTCGATCACCGCGGCGCTGGCGCCGTGCGCGTGCTTGGCCGCGTTCTGGAGCGCCTCCAGGCAGCAGAAGTACGCCGCGCTCTCGACCTCGCGCGAGTGGCGCCCGACACCGGCCGCGAGGACCGTGGTCGGAAGCGCGTTGCGCAGCGCCGCGGCACGCAGCCCCTCGACGAGCCCGCGATCGGCGAGTGGGGCCGGGTAGATGCCGCGCGCCAGCGCGCGCAGCTCCTCCAGCGCCTCCTCGACGTCGTCGCCGAGCCTGCGCAGCTCGGTGGCGTCCCGAGCGCCGTTCGCGTGGCCATTGCTTGTCCGCTCGGCGGCGAGCTCCAGCTTGATCCGCAGCGCGACGAGCCGCTGCTGCGCGCCGTCGTGCAGGTCGCGCTCGATGCGTCGCCGCTCGGCGTCAGCGGCCGCCTGGATGCGCGCGCGCGACTCGCGCACCGCGCGCAACAGCGACGACGTCTGCGCCGACAGGCGGTGGTTGTCGAGCGTCATCAACGCGTAGGAGGTCGCCGTGTCGATGAAGGTGCGATCGTCCTTCAGCGCGGCGTCGTGGAGGATCGCCGCGACCGGGCGGTCGCCATCGACGATCGTCGTCATGGCGCGACCGGGCGCGGTCAGCGGCGGATCGAGCGGGTGGCCCTGCGCGTCGGCCCAGTGTCCGCGCCCGTTCCCCAGCCAGTACACGATCGACAGCGACGGATCGTCGAACGCCTCGGCGAGCGCGACCCGCAAGTCGTCGGGAGTGGGGTGGGCGCGCAGCCTCGCCGCGAGTCGCTGCGTCGCGCGCGCGATGAACACCCACCAGCGCACGAGGCCGATCAGGAACGCCAAGGCAGTCAGCGGCACCGCGAGTGCGAGCAGCCAGAGCGACACGTCGACCAGGCCGGAGTCGGGCGCGAGCCGCCGTGCTGCGAGGGCGCCGCTGAATGCAGCGCAGCGGAAGCACCGCGACGGCCAGCACGGGCGCAAGCGCGCGACGCCTGATGCGGGTCGCGCTGCGCAGGCGCTGAGCGAGTCGCACGGCGACCACGGCGAACAGCACGATCGTGATCAGCTCCCGCAGCGGACGCACGACGTCCTCGATCAGCGCCGGCTCCGATCCGCTGAGCATGAATGCGTTCCCCGGGCACCCGGCGTCGCATGTCGTCAGTACCGACGGCAGCGGATACTGCTCCACCAGCAGCGCAGTGGGCAGCCACAGGATCAGCACCAGACCGACCGCGGTCCAGACCAGCGCGCGATCGAGACGGCTGTCGAGCCGGCCGATCGGGAACGCCAGCAGCAGGTAGATCAGCAGCGGCTCGAACAGCCACTGCGCCACGCGGGCGATGCTGTAGAGCGTCGCGTCGTCGGAGTAGGCCAGCGTCGTGAGGAACCAGACGGAGCCCGCGGCGACGAGCAAGCTCCCGAAGCGCTCGAACGGCGGCCGGCGCAGCGCGAACAGCCCCACCGCGATCGGCACCGCGACCGTCAGCACCCGCGCGACCACCTCCAGCCACACGTACTCGGACGCGGAGCCGGAAGCGGTCACGAGGCCGGTGATCGCGCACAGCGCGAGAGCGGCGAAATACGCCGCGCCTGATCCAGCCCGTTGAACCGAAATGTGGTGCAGCTCGCGCTGCATAGAGGAGAGAACCGCCTTGTAGGGGCCGTTGTGATCGACCCTACCGCTAGGCGGCGCTCAAGCAACGGTGCTGGTGTCGGGCTCCTGGCCGTGCTCGCGCCAGATCGACGTCAACAAGCGCGGGCCGAAGTCCTGCTTGCGCACGAGCGGGACGGTCCGGGCGATGCTCGCCGCCGCCGGCAGGTCGATTCGCTCCTCGATCGAGATCAGCACGAGCAGCGTGCCGGGGTGCGTCTCGCACAGTCGTCGCGCAACCTCGATGCCGTCGAGGCCCGGCATGCGAACGTCGAGCAGCACCAGCTGCGGGCTCGAACTGGTCGACGGCCGCCAGCGCCTCCTCGCCGCTTGCGGCCTCCCCGACCGACTCGAACCCGGGGGTGGCGTCTATGACCTCGCGGGCGATCCCGCGGAACACCGCCTGGTCATCGACCGTGAGGACGCGCACGCCCACGATTCACATCGCGGCCTGGGCTTCGTCCCAGCGGGCCGTGAGCGCGAAGATGACGACTATGTCGAGCAGGACCATCAGCGCCGACCAGATCGGATAGGCCGGCAGAAAGCCGATCTGGGCGATCACGTTGACGAACGCGACCAGGATCGCGAACCAGCGCGCCCAGCTCTTTCCAGACATGAGGGAGAATGCGGCCGCGACCAGGAGCGCGCCCCAGAGGAGCATGATCACTCCCCACGCGCCGTAGTCGACGAGCAGCAGCTCGTCCTCGTCGCGCGCGATGAAGTAGCCGTCATCGAACAGCGCGATGAAGCCCTGGATTGCGTTGAGAGTGCCGATCAGCACCAGGATCACCGCGGCGAACGTGACCCAACCGGCCCATGCGCCAGACGGCCGCGCGGACCGTTCGTGGTGCTGCGTCTGGCTCATACGATGCTCCTCCGGTCGGATTCGCAGCGACACTAGGTCGCACGCCGCAGGGCGGCAATGGCGCGCGCCCCCGGATCCTCGGGGGTGCGCGCTTCCCTCTCGCTTACGTGCTGCTACGCACGGTCGGATTGGGCGAGGAAGACGAGCGCCGCCTTGACGCGCGGGCTCACCTCCTCGGCCGCCTGGGAGTGCGAGAGGTTGAGCTTGAGGAAGATCGCGTTGATGT
This sequence comes from uncultured Solirubrobacteraceae bacterium, assembly GCA_963721315.1. Taxonomy (GTDB): domain Bacteria; phylum Actinomycetota; class Thermoleophilia; order Solirubrobacterales; family Solirubrobacteraceae; genus DASQMT01. Next base: position 322,306 of record CAVRIU010000009.1, on the reverse strand, counting down.
GCTTCTCGACCGCGCGCTTGGTCAGCACGAGGGCGTCGGAGATCGCCGCGTTGCTCTTTCCCTCTGCGATCGCGGCCAGCACCTCCAACTCCCGCGGAGTGAGCTCGGCCAGCGGGGAGCGCTCGCCGCGCGCCTTGGCGGCGACGAGCACCTCGACGATCTTGGGGTCGATCACCGACGCGCCGCCGGCGACGGCCTCGATCGCCGCGATCAGCTGGCGCCGGTCATGGACGCGTTCCTTGAGCAGGTAGGCGCGGCCCTCGGAGCCGGACTCGAGCAGCTCGAGCACGTAACCGGGATCCGCGTACTGGCTCAGCACCACGACGCCGATGCGCGGATGCGTCGCGCGGAGCTGGGCGGCCAGCCTGATCCCCTCGTCGGTATTCGTCGGCGGCATGCGGATGTCGGTCAGCACGACATCGGGCTCGCGCTCCTCCACCTCCCGCATCAGCGCGTCGGCGTCGCCGCACTCCGCCACCAGCTCGATCTCCGGCGCGCCGGCGAGCACCTGACGCAGGCCCTCGCGGACCAGGTAGCTGTCTTCGCCGAGGACGACGCGGATCGCCACCGCGCAAGCATGCCCAGCTCCCGCCCGGCACACAAGCGCCGGCGCCCGCGCGAGCTGGAGCTGCTCGAGGTGGCAGGCACACCGCTGATCGAGGTGGACGCATCCTTGCCGGTCAAGCGCGCTGCGGAGACGATCCCGGTGCGAGCTAGCGTCAACTGAGAGAGGAAAACCCGGTCATGGTGTTTGCGGCGGATTACCCCTTGCTGGACGTCTTTTGGACGATGATCTTGTTCTTCGCCTGGGTCTGCTGGATCTGGATGATGATCACGATCCTCAGCGACGTCTTCCGCCGCCGCGACATGTCCGGTTGGGGCAAGGCCGCCTGGACGGTGTTCTTGATCGTGCTGCCGTTTCTGGGCGCGCTGATCTATTTGATCTCAAACAGCGACGGGATGGCGGATCGCAACGTCAAGCAGTCCCAAGCCGCGCGCGCCGAGTTCGATGACTACGTAAAGACCGTCGCGCAAGACAGCGGCGGCGCCGCCTCAGAGATCGAAAAGGCAAAGAGCCTGCTCGACAGCGGCGCGATCACCCAGACCGAGTTCGACACACTCAAGGCAAAGGCACTCGCCTGAGAGACGCAGTCAGGCCGCGACGCGCGGCGCGCCGGTGTTTCGCGCACGTGCGCGCTCACCCGACGAGATCAGCCGCAGCTCGCGTGCCCGCTTCACCGCAGCCCGCCGGTCGGGCACGTCGAGCTTGCGGTAGATGCTTCGCAGATGGGTCTTGACGGTGTTCGTCGTGATAGCCAGCTCGGCGGCGATCTCCCGCGTCGCCAGGCTCGTGGCCAGATAGCGCACGATCGTCCTCTCCCGGTCGCTCAGCGGATCGAAGCTCGTGCCGGCCGCAGGTCGCGCCGGCCGGCGGTCATCGAAGGCGTCGAGCAGATCGCTGACGAGGGCGCGATGCGCCGTCCCCCCGCGAATCTGTGCACGAAGGAGCTCCCCGACGCGCGGGCCGGAGTCGAGGAAGACGGATCGATGCCCGGTCGCCTCGGCGGCAGCGAGCGCATGTTCAAGCGGGACCCGGACCTCCGGCCACCCGAGCTCGTCGCGGGCGAGCGCATCCAGCACGTCGAGCTCCACACGCGTGCGCCCGAGCTCGGGACCGTGGCCGAGTCGCGCCTTCGACAAGGCCTCCAGCGCCGGATGGGCGTCCCCGGCCGCGAGCAGCATCCGCGCCCTGGCGGCCGCGACCTCGCACGCCGGCGCGGACCGGGCGTGTGCCCTCTCCAGGGACTCGTGCGCGCCCGTCAGGTCGGCGCATGCGATCAGCAGCCGCGCACGGCTGAGCTCGATCATCCCGGGATCTGCCAGGCCCCAGCCGCGATTCGGGAGCGTGATGCGGTCGAGCAGCGCGAGCCCTTCCCGAGGGCTGTCGCGCGCGGCGCTGAGGAGTGCCGCCAGGTGCTCGGCCACGACGCCGAGATGAACGGCGCCGGTCCCGCCCAGAGCGGCACCGGCCCTGGCCAGGTGCTGGTCGGCGTCCGCGTTGTTGAGCTCGAAGAGCGCCGCGGCGGCCGCGGCGAGGTGGGTGGCGACCAGCTGCGAGATGCCCGCCCAGCCGCGCCTGTGCGCGAGGCCCGACGCGTCGCGAATCGAGCGCTGGGCCCGCACGGGCCCGGCGCAGGACACCTCCAGCAGAGCGCGGTGCCCGAGCGTGCCGACCACCAGATACTCGAGGCCGATGGCCTCGGCGATGATCACGGCATGGTCGAGGTCGCGCCCGGCGCGCTCGGTGTGACCGGCCCAGAGCGCCGTCTGCCCGAGATTCGCATGGACGAACGCCTTGCGCGCATCGCCCGACCATCCGCCGTGACGGCCGGCCTCGGTCAACAGCTTGTCGGCGACCTCGAGGGCCGCGCCGAAGTCACCCTCGAGCCGGGCCGTGTAGAGGCGCGCGATCGCTCGCAGCTCGAGCAGGCGCCGGTGCCGATCGGCGGGCAGGGATGCGGCGGCACGCTCAGCATCGCGGAGATGGTCCGCGGCCAGTGCCGCGTTGCCCGCGTCGAGCAGGTTGCAGGCGACGGCGGCAGACAGCTCCGCATCGGCCGCGAGCCGCTCGGCCGGCAGGTGCGCCATGAGCGTCCGCATCGAGACCGCCTGACCGCGCACGAAGAGCTCGAACCAGTGGGCGGCGATCAGCTCGGCGGCAAGCTCCCAGTCCTCGCCCGCCACGCTGTGGCGCAGCGCGACCGCGATCGCCCCGTCGGTGGCGTGCCAGCGCGCGGCGCGGACGTGTAGCGCGCGCACCTCCGGGCCGAGCTCGGCGTGGGCACGCACCTGCAGCAGCCGGGCGAACAGGGCGTGGTAGCGGTACCACCGCCCCTGGTCGTCGAGGCCGATCACGAACCCGTTCGCGCGCGCGAGTCGTGCCAGCGTCTGGTCGCCCCCGGGCTCAGATGTGATGGCGTCGGCGAGCCCGCCGCAGATGCGGTCGGCGATCGAGGTCCGCAGCAGAAACAAACGCAGCTCCGGCGACTGACGGTCGAGCACCTCGGCGACCAGGTAGTCGGCGACGACGCGATCGTCGCCGGCGAAATCGGTTATGAAGCGCTCGGGGTCCTCGCGCCCCTGCAGGCTCAAGGCGGCGAGCCTCAGGCCGGCCGCCCAGCCCTCGGTCCGCTCGCACAGCAGCCCGACGAGGCGCTCGTCGAGCCCGACGCCCTGGGCCGCCATCAGGCTGGCCGCCTCCGAGCGGGTGAAGGCCAGGTCGGCGGCGCGGATCTCGGTCAGGGTGCCGAGCACCCGCGGCACGTGCAGCGGCAGCGCGGGGTCCGCGCGGCCGCTCAACACGATCCGGAGCGTCGGCGGGAGATGCCGCAGCACGAAGGCCAGCTGCGCGAGGCACTCGCTCCCGCGCAGCACGTGCAGGTCGTCGAGCACGAGCAACCTGGGTGTGGGCAGCTCGGCGAGCGCGTTCAGGAGCAGCGGGAGGAAGCTCTCGCGCGAGTCGTGGATCGGCCCGGCGAGTGCCGCGACCGGCGAATCGTCACACACGCCCCGTAGCGCCGCGAGCACCGTGTCCCAGAAGCGCAGCGGCTCGTCGTCGCCGGGTTCGAGCGAGACCCACGCGACGCTGCCCGACCATGTCTCCGAGCGCAGCCACGAGCACAGCAGCGCGGTCTTGCCGCAGCCCGGTGGCCCGCAGACGAGCGTGATCGGTCCGGCGGTGCCGCGGTCCATGCGCTCTACCAGCCGCGGACGCTCGATGAGCCCCGCGGGAAGCGCCGGCACACGCAGCTGCGTGGTCAGCCGCGGGGGGTTCACCTCGAGCTGCCTTCCACAGGGCCAAGGCTTCACGACTCGCTGTGATGCGACAAGGGGCACCACATGCGTACGCGTGGGTGCCTGCCCCCGGGTGCCTGCACCCCGCTGGTCGCCACCCCACCCGCGTGGATGACCCCGTCAATCGTCCCTTCCGGGCGAGCACGTCTCACCCTCCGGTGGCGCATCATCCTCCGGCCGATGATGCCGTCGAACTACGAGATCCGCGTCCGCGGTCGGGTCGACGACGAGCTCGCCGATGCCCTCGGCATGGTCGCCAGGGTCGAGCCGGTCGACACGATGCTCCGAGGCACCGTGAGCGAGCGGGGTGGACTCCAGGATGTGCTCCAGCAGCTCCAGGACCTGGGCCTGGAGCTGCTTGACATCCGTCGCGTGCCGCCCGCCTCCGGGTGACCGCGACCGGCTACGTTGCCGGGAGCCATGCAGTCTCTCAGCCAGGCTCCGCCGCCGCTAGCCCAGCCCCTTGCGAGCCAGTTCACGAAGCCGGCTCCGTCGTCGCCGATCGTGCAGCGCCCGCGCCTCGACGCGCTCGTGCGGCACGGGCTGGATGGCCCGCTGACCGTGCTGTGCGCCCCGGCCGGCAGCGGCAAGACGATGCTGCTGGGCGCTGCGCTCGGCGGCGACGTCCCGGGGCCGCTCGCGTGGCTTGCGCTCGAGGAGGCCGACGACGATCCCGTGCGGTTCTGGGTCTCCGTTCTGAACGCGCTGTGGATCGCGGGCGCGACGCCGCCCGGCTCCGCGCTCGCGGCTCTGGCGGCGCGCGCCGGCGACTCGACCGACGGGTTCACGCCGCTGCTGCTCAAGGCGCTCGGCGGGCTCGCGCAACCCGTGGTGCTCGTGCTCGATGAGCTCCGTGCGATCCGCTCGCGCGAGGGACTCGAACAGCTCGCGCTCCTGCTGGCGCATGCGCCGGCAGCGCTGAGGATCGTGTTGTGCGCGCGAGCCGACCCGATGCTGCCGCCTCGGTCCGGTCGCGCACCGGTCGAGATCGGCGCCGCGGACCTCGCATTCGACGTCGAGGAGACGGCCGCCCTGCTTGTCGCTCACGGGCTCGCGCTGCCGGACCGTCTAGCGATCGTGTTGCAGCAGCGGACCGAGGGTTGGGCGGCGGGCCTGCGACTGGCTGCGCTCGGACTGCAGGGTCGCGCGGACCCCGACAGCTTCGTGGCCGGATTCGGCGGTGACGATCGCGCCGTAGCGGAGTATCTGGTCGCCGAGGTCCTCGCTCACCAGCCCGCCGCGGAGCGTGGCTTCCTGCTCCGGACGTCGATCGTGGAGCATGTCTGCGGCGAGCTCGCGGATGCGCTCACGGGCGAGCGGTCAGGTACTCGCACGCTCGAGGCGTTCGGGCGCACGCACGGCTTCGTGATCGGCCCGGACTCAGAGGGCGGCTGGTTGCGCTACCACCGACTGCTGATCACGCTCTTGCGCGATCTGGCGCAGCACGAGCTGGCGACCGAGCTGCCGCAGCTGCACCGGCGGGCGGCAAGCTGGTACGCGCAGCAGGGCGACGCGGCGCGCGCCCTGCGGCATGCGGTCGCGGCCTCGGATTGCGACCTCGCCGTCGGGCTCGTCGAGGAGCACGGGTTCGACTTGCTCGTCCAGGGTGAAGGCGCGACGCTGCGAGCGCTCGGCGACCTCCTGCCCGCAGAGCGAGCCGGCGAGGATGCCGGGCTCGCCGCGGCGCTGGCCTGCGCTGCGCTCGAAGCCGGGGACGCCGATCGCGCCGACGCCCGGCTCGCGTTGGCAAGCGATTGCGCTGGACGGCTACCCGAACGGCGGCGCCGCGCCTACCGCGACACCGTGGCGCTGGCGCGCTTGCACGCGGCTCGCCTCGATGGCGACCTCGACGCCGCGCTGGCGGCTGCCGCGACGCTCGACGGGTCCGGGTGCGCGCTCGTCCGCGCGGCGCTCGGCGAGGCGGCGCTGTGGGCGCAACAGCTCCAGCGCGCCGGGGACGAGCTGGCGGCGGCCGCGGAGCTCGCGCGCTCGGCCGGACTGGACAAGGTCGAGGTCGACGCGCTCTGTCACCTGGCACTGCTGGCCGCGATCACGGAAGGGCCGGCTCATGGCGCGCGGCGCGCGGGCGAGGCGATCGGCCTCGCCGCTCGGCGCCAGGGGTCGCCGACCCCGTCGCTGGCGTGCGCCCATGCCGCGCTGGCCATGGCCGCGGCTTCCGGGGGCAGGCTCGAGGAGGCCTCCGGGCATCTGGACCGCGCCTTCGGTGCGGCCGAAGGGACGCGCGCGCGCCAGCCGCAGCTCGTGCTCGTCGACCTGGCCGCACGGGTACACGGGGCGCTGGGGCGGCCCGGGGCCGGATTGCGCGCGCTCGATCGCTTCGAGTTCGCGCATCGCACAGGCCGACCGCACCCCGCCGAGCGGGCGACGCTGGCCTGCGCGCGGGCGCGCCTGCTCGCGGCACAGGGTGACGTCGACGGGGCGGCGGGGGTGCTGATGGACGTGCAGGACGAGCCCTGGCCGATCGTCGAACTCGGGCGGGCGCGGCTGTTGCTGATGGCCGGAGAGCCGGTGGCGGCAGCGCAGCGGCTGGCCGTCGCGGAAGCCGCCGGGGCGGGGCCGATGGACACCGTCGCGGCGGTCGAGGTGTTGGTGCTGGCAGCGGTCGCGCACGACGCGGCGGGCAAGCCGTCACACGCGGCTCACGCGCTCCGCCGCGCGCTCGAGCGCGCCGAGCGGACGGGAGACCGCCGGCCTTTCGTCGAGGGCGGGCGGCGGGTCGAGGCGATGCTGCGCAAGCAGTCCGGCGCGGCGCACGGGGGGCTGGTGGAGGAGCTGCTGGGCGCGTTCCCCGGTCGCTCCCCGGAGCGTGGGGCGGTCGGCGCGCCGCTCGAGCCGCTGAGCGAGCGCGAGCAGGCGGTGCTCGGCTACCTCCCCACGACCCTGTCCAATCGCGAGATCGCGGCCGAGCTGTTCGTCAGCACGAACACGGTGAAGACGCACCTGCGCAGCATCTACCGCAAGCTCAACGTCACGGGGCGTCGCGATGCCGTGCGGAGAGGCCGCGACCTGCGCCTGCTGTCAGGCTCGAATCGCTAGCCGAGTCGCCCGTTCGCCCCGTGCCCGGGTCACCCGCTCTGTGTGACCTGCGAGCCCGTGGCGCCGCGGCCGCCCCGCGCCGCCGGCCGCGCCGGCGATCGCGGCGATCAACGCCACGGCGGCAGCGACGAGCGCGGCGTCGATCAGCACGAGCCGCGCCGTCGGCGGGTCCCACGAGAACAGGACGAGTGCCCCGAGCGCCACGGCGGCCCCCTGCAGCAGCGCGCGATGCCGCGCCACCCAGCCGATCCTGGGGCTTGCGGCGAGTCCGCGCAACGCGCTGCGCGAGTGCGCCGTGATCTGCTCGGTGCGGCCGAGCACGAGTGCCAGCAGGGCTAGCACGACGGCGCAGATCGCAACCACGCGCAAGCCTCCGCGGAGCAGCCCGATCAGGGCATCGAAGATGTCGGCCGCGGCCTGGCGGGGCAGTACGTCGCGGTCGATCGCGTCAAGGTACGCAGAGCGCGCCAACCCGACGACCGCGAGCAGCAGCAGTGCGGTGACGATCAGGCCCAGACCGACGCGCAGCAGCCCGCGCCGCCGCGGCCGCGACAGCGCGACGTGCCCGCTGAGGCACAGCAGCGCGAGGATCGGCAGGATGATCGTCAGGCTCTCCAGGAGGTCGATCGCGCCGCGCGCCTTGACCAAGCCCTCGGATTGCAGCAGCGTGATGCGGCCGTCGACGCCGGCCGGGATGGCTGCGGCGAGCCGCTCCAGCCCGCGCTCCTGCAACCCCTCCCGGACGCGGTCGACCGCGGGCCCGAGGTCGAGGTAGACCGTGTCGTCCTCGAGTAGCAGCCGCTTCGACTCCCCCGTCGTCAGGAGCGCGACGACGCGCGAGTGCGCGCGCCGGTTGGCCTCGTCCCAGAGCTGCGTGAAGCGATCCGATGCGACGAACTCGTCGAGCCGCGAGCGGATCGCCTGGCGCAGCCCTCCCGCCAGCGCCGGGGCGAGCGGATCGGCCCGGTCCGGCAGCGCCTCGCGCAGCAGCGCATCGAAGTCGACCTTGCTGGTGATCGCGCCGTCGAGCTTCTCGGCCACCGTCCGCTGGACGTCCGGGCTGCGCGCGATCGGAGCCATAGTCTGCACGTAGCGATCCGTGTTGATCACGGTCGCGCGCACGTACAGCGCGATCAGAGACATGGCGACCAGCCCGCATCCGAGCACGAGCAGGAACACGAGGGCGCTGCGGCGCGCGCGCACCTTGCGCCGCTCGCGGCGATCGAGCTTGGCGTGCAGGTCGGCGACCTCCTGCTGCAGCCGTGCGACGTCCTCGGGCTGGTCGCTCTCGGACACGCGAGTCAACCGCGCACTGTGACGCGCTGGGGTGAGCGATCCATCGCCGCTCGACGCTAGCGGCGACGACCGGAGGTTCCCTCACCCCGACGGGGTGAATCGCGCAGACTCCCAGCGGCCGAGCAGGGGTGCGACGTGCGCGGTGGGTGAGCCGCCCTCACTCGGACGAGTGAGGCAGCAATCGGGCGAGTAGGGTCCGCGATCGTGGGATCCGCTCTGGCATGGGGCGCGCTGGCGGCCTCGTCGCTGGTCATCGGCGCGCTGCTCGGCCTGGCGCGCCAGTGGCCCGACAAAGCCGTCGGAATCGTGCTGGCGTTCGGTGCGGGCGCGCTCGTCAGCTCGGTCTCGTTCGAGCTCGCGGAGGAGGGGGCCGAGATCGGCGGCGGGGCGTCGGTGGGCATCGGCCTCGCGATCGGGGCGTTCACCTACTGGGCGCTCGACGGCGCGCTGGCGCGCCATAGCGGCGGCTCGGGCGCAGGGACGGCGCTGGCACTGGGCGCGTTCCTCGACGGCATTCCCGAGCAGCTCGTACTGGGCATCGGCCTTGCGGCCGGGGGAGAGGTGAGCATCGGGCTGCTCGTCGCGATCTTCGTCTCGAACCTGCCGGAGGCGATCGGATCCGCGAGTCAGATGCGCGCGGCGGGGCGCCCGGCGGCGGTCATCCGGCGGCTCTGGATCGTCGTCGCCACGATCTGCCTGCTCGCAACGGTCGCTGGTTATGCGATCGCGGACACCGCCTCCGGTCACCTCCAGGCGGGTATCAACGGCTTCGCGGCCGGCGCGCTGCTCGTGATGCTCGTCGACTCGATGATCCCGGAGGCAAGGCGCAAGGCCGGCGCCACGGCGGGTCTGGTGACGACACTCGGTTTCGCCGTCGCGGCCGGGCTCTCGGGAATCAGCTGAGCACGCGGGCGGAGCGTTCGCGCCGAGGCTCGGTGGCGGAGGATGACGTCGCCACTCGCAGTGCGACAATCGGCCCATGACCTCGACCGGCGCCGTTCAAGCGGACCTGCTCATCACGACCGCGCAGGAGCTACCGGGAGTGGAGGTCGCCGAGAGCCTGGGCCTCTGCTTCGGCCTGATCGTGCGGTCGATGGGCTTGGCCAAGGGCTTCACGGCGAGCTTCTCCGCGATGCGGTCGGGCGAGGTGAGTCAGTACACCGAGGTGCTCGAGGACTCGCGCCGCCACGCGGTGGACCGGATGACCGCAAACGCCCACGTGCTCGGCGCCGACGCGATCATCGCCGTCCGCTTCGACTCGTCGGAGATGGGCCAGAACCTCACCGAGATCCTCGCCTACGGCACCGCGGTGAAGCTCGCGCGGTGACCCAGACTGACGCCGTCGCCGCCGAGCTCGGACGCCACTACGTCGCGGGGCACCTGGAGGCCGACGCGCTCGACGAGCGGTTGGGCCGTCTCTACGCCGCGCCCGAGTCCGCAGCGGCGTTGCTGGAGGATCTGCCGGGGCTCGAGCCCGCCGTCCCCGCTCCCGTCGCCGGCCGCAAGGGCTGGTTGCGCCGCCGCCACGGCGAGAGCGACGGTGCGCACCCGGACTGGATCCCGACCTCCGAGCGCTTCCTCGACCCGACCACCGACCGCCTGATGCGCGTCTGGCTGGACCGGCAGACGCGCACGCGGCATTACGTGCCCGAGCCCCGCTAGTGGCCTGATGCGTTAGTTCGTTTGCGAGCCGCGGGGCGCGCCGCTCAGCCCGGCAGCCGCCGAACCTCGAGCAGCTCGAGGCCGAGCGCCTGGATGCGGTCGATCAGCCCATGCAGCTCGGACTGGTCGCGGACCGGGCCGTGGAGCACCGTTTCGACCGGCTCGAGCTCGCCGGTCATGCCGTCGAAGCTGTCGAGCAGCGTCGCGCTGACGCGGCCGCGGATCCGGATCTCGTAGCTGCTCGCGTCAGGCTTCACGTAGGACGCAGGCGTCGCTCGCCGTCATCGTCCGACTCTGGCGCAGTGGAGGGTGACTCGGCATCACCCGTGGCGGGTGAAGCCCGGCGCGCCTGCCTCAGCCCAAGTGTGCGCACATCACTCACGTGCCGGCGCCGCCGCGGGCTCGTGTCACCCCGCTCGGATGATCCCCGCTCACCCGGATGCCCGTAGGGTCCGCCGATGACCCAGATCGGCGACCGTGTCGAGCGGGCGATCGACCAGCGGGCGGACGTCGAGCACGAGATCGAGCGTGGTGAGGCGGCGCAGCGCGCTCGCGGCGGTGGGCTGCGCCGGAGCGCGTTCTGGCTCGCAGTGACCGGCGTCTCGCTGTACCTCGTCGCGCCGAGCCTGATCGACATGTTCGGCTCGTGGGAAGACCTGGGCGAGCTTGCGCCGGGCTGGCTCGCCGCGATGGCCGGCCTGCAGGCGCTTGCGCTCGCTTGCCTCTGGGCACTGCAGTACCTGGCCATGCGCGGACCGTCGTGGCCGGCCGTCGTCAGCTCACAGCTGGCCGGCAACGCGCTCGCGAAGGTCGCGCCGGGAGGCGGCGCGCTCGGCGCCGCGCTGCAGTACCGCATGCTCGTCAAGGCCGGGCTGCCTCCCAACCGCGCGGTCGCGGGCCTGACGGCGGCCAGCCTGCTGACGTTCGCGGTCGTGCTGGCCCTGCCCGCCCTGGCCGTGCCCGCGATTCTGCGTGGCGGTGTCAGCCGCCGCCTGGTCGAGCCGACGCTGATCGGGCTCGTCGTGCTCGTCGCGCTGTTCGCGATCGGGACGGTGCTGATCGCCTTCGACGCCCCGCTGGAGTGGGTCGGCCGGACGATCCAGCGCGTCCGCAACCGAGTCCGCCGCAGCGCCGAGCCGCTGCGGCGGCTGCCGCAGCGGCTGCTGCGCGAGCGCGCGCGGATCCTCGGCATCCTCGGGCCGCGCTGGAAGCGTGCGCTGGCAGCGACCTGCGGCCGCTGGGCGTTCGACTTCGCCACGCTGCTGGCCGCGCTGGCCGCGGTCGGGTCCGAGCCGCGCCCGGGGCTCGTGCTGCTCGCGTTCTGCGCCGCCCAGGTGCTGGCGCAGATCCCGATCACGCCGGGCGGGCTAGGGTTCGTCGAGGCCGGCCTGGCCGGGATGCTCACGCTCGTGGGCGTCTCCACGGGCGCGGCCGTGCTCGCGACCTTCGCCTACCGGCTGTTCTCCTACTGGCTACAGCTGCCGGTCGGCCTCGTCGCATTCGGCTGGCACGCGCGGCGCTACGCGTCGGCCGCGGGCTGATCGCGCGCGGGGCGGGATCACCCACCCAGGTCACCGGCGCGCTCATCGCCGCTAGCTCATCCCGACCGGGTGACCCGGGGTCACCCGCGCGCGCTCGAGACTCCGGCGCGACCTGAGTCCACCCAGGAGGAACACAGATGAGCGACCTCGTCGCAATCGCGTACCCCGACGTCGCAACGGCTCAGGAGGTCGCGGCCAACGCGGTCCAGCTCCAGAAGGGGCACGAGCTCACGCTCGACGACATGGTGATCGTCGAGCGCCAGTCGGAGGACAAGGTGAAGCTGCACCAGCCGTCGACGGCCGCCGCCGGAGCGGTCTCGGGAGCCCTGTGGGGCGGGCTCATCGGGCTGATCTTCCTGGTGCCGCTGTTCGGCATGGCGCTCGGCGCAGCCGCAGGCGGGGCGAGCGGTGCGATGGCCGACTTCGGCATCGACGACAAGTTCATGGAGGAGCTCGGCACCAAGCTCGATCCCGGTGGCGCGGCGCTGCTGCTGCTCGTCCGCGAGTTCTCGGCCGACAAGGTGCTGCCCCAGATCAAGATCGAGGGCAAGCTGCTCCAGACGTCGCTGGACAACGAAACGGAGAGCCGGCTCTCCGAAGCGCTCGCGGCAGCGGGCCGCTCCTGAGGTCCTGCGCCTCGCCGGACGCAGCGGAAGCCGACGTGGCTCATACCGGTGTCGATCATCTGCGGGCGGCGTGCCGCGGGGCGGTAGCGCAGGCAGTAGCTGTCGGCGCACAGGAACGAGCCGCCCTTGAGCACCTTGCGCGGGATCGCGAACTGCGGTTGCGAAGGGTCGCGGCTCGCCGCCTCGCTGCCGCCGTACCAGTCGGCCGTCCACTCCCAGACGTTGCCGGCCATGTCGAACAGCCCGAACCCGTTGGGCGCGAACGAACCGACCGGCGCGGTCGCCCCGTACCCGGGCGCCGCGCGCCACGGGAAGTCGCCGTGCCAGTAGTTGGCGAGCCGGCCGCCGGCCGGCTCCGGCTCGTCACCCCACACGTAGGCGGTCCCATCCAGCCCTCCGCGCGCGGCCAGCTCCCATTCGGCCTCGGTCGGCAGCGCCACGCCGGCCCAGTCGGCATAGGCCAGGGCATCCTCGTAAGCGACGTGGACCACCGGGTGCTCCTCGCGCCCGGTCAGGCCCGAGCCGGGTCCCTCGGGGTAGCGCCAGCACGCGCCCGGCGTCCAGGTCCACCACTGGCTGACGTGGCGAAGGTCGACGGGACCGCTGGTGCGGGTGAACACCAGCGAACCCGGCACGAGATTCTCAGCCGGTGCGCCGGGGAAGTCCGCAGGGTCGAGCGGGCGCTCGGCCACCGTGGCGTAGCCGGTCTTGGCCACGAAGCCGGCGAATTGGCGGTTGGTGACCTGGCAGCGGTCGATCCAGAACCCGTCGACGGCCACGCGCCGGCTCGGCGCCTCCTCCGGGTAGTGAGCATCCGAGCCCATCCGGAACTCGGCGCCCGGAACCCATGCGTCCGTGTCCGTGCCGGTGGGTGTCACCCCGGGAAGATCCGGTTCCAGTCGCGGCGCATGCTCACGACCGTCCAGCCCATGCGCTCCGCGGAGACCAGGATCGACTCCGCGTCGGGGTCGGTGACCGCAGAGCCGGCGTAGGCGTACTCGCGCTCGGCGTCGTCGTGGTCGACGACCAGGCACAGCGACGGCCGCTCGCCGGTGTGCGCGTACTCGAGCATCTCGCGGTCGCCGGCGCTGTTGCCGGCGGCCAGGATCGGCCGGCGCCCGATGTGCGTCTGGATGTTCATCGCTTTAGGCGGGCCCTCGTTGGGGGAGCCGAGCACCGCCGCCTGGCGGACCAGCACCACGCGCCCGTCGCGGCGCTCGAAGCTGACCTGCACGGCGGAGCCGACGACGTCGTCCGGCGCGACGCCGTAGAGCTCCTCGCCGGCGGCGCGGACGAACTCCACACCCCCGCCCGTGACGATGAACACGCGGAATCCGCGCGAACGCAGCAGATCCATCAGCTCCAGCATGGGCGCATAAGTCAGCTCCCGGTGCGGCCTGCCGAAGCGCGGGTGCTCGGCCGTGGCGAGCCAGCGCTCGGCGTCGCGGGTGAACTCGTCCGTAGTGCGACCCGCATCGAGCTCGAGCAGCACACCGGCGACAGCCTCGTGGCCGTACTGCTGTGCGGACGCGAGATCGCCGGCGAGCAGGGCCTTGACCACTGGCTGCTCGGCCAGCTCGGGTCGCGCGGCGGCCGCCTCGCGCAGGCGGCTGAACACGAACAGCGCCTGGACGTACATCGGACGCTCGCACCACAACGTCCCGTCGTTGTCGAGCACGGCGACCCGCTCGGCGGGCGGCACGAAGTCCGTGCCGCCCTCCTCGGTGACCCGGTCGACGAAGTCGACAATCGCCGTCCGGGCCGCCCCGTCGTTCCAGGAGGGGAGTGTCAATGGCCTGAGGTCAGCGCGCTCTCGAGCTTCTCGACGACCTGGTCGATCGTGAAGCTCGCGGCCTTCTGGCGCGGCGGGAACTCTTCGAACGTGCTCAGGAACTGCGTCACCAACCCCGTCGCGGCCAGGACGAGATAGTCATTCTCGAAGAACCAGTCGTAGTACGTGTTCGACGTGATGTCGGCGCGCTCGAAGGGGTCGGTGCGGAGGTTGTAGAGCTTGGGCACGCGCAAATTTACGAACGGCTCGGCCCAGATCTGCAGCGTGCCCTGCATTCGCTGCTCCATGAAGACCACTTTCCAGTTGTCAAAGCGCAGCGCGAGCACGTCGCCGTCGTCGGAGAAGTAGACGAGCCCCTTGCGCGGCGACGTGTCGACTTCCCCCGTCAGGTACGGCAGCAGGTTGTAGCCGTCGATGTGGACCTTGTAGTCGGTGTCGCCGATCGCGTGCCCGGCCTTGAGCTTCTCGACGATGTCGGGCTCGCCGGCGGCGGCGACGAACGTCGGCAGCCAGTCGTGATGCTGGACGATCTCGTTCGACACGGTGCCCGCGGGGATCCTGCCGGGCCAGCGGATCAGCTCCGGTATCCGGAACGCACCCTCCCAGTTCGTGTTCTTCTCGCTGCGGAACGGCGTCATGCCGCCGTCCGGCCAGGTGTTCATGTGCGGCCCGTTGTCGGTGCTGTAGATCACGATCGTGTTCTCGGCGAGCCCGAGCGCGTCGAGCTTGTCCAGCAGCGCGCCGACGACCTTGTCGTGGTCGATCATCGTGTCGTGGTATGGCGACTGCCAGCGTCCGGCCTGCCCGACGCTGTCCGGCTTCGGGTGCGTGCGGAAGTGCATGTGGGTGGTGTTGAACCAGCAGAAGAACGGCGTGTCCGCAGCGGCTTGGCGATCGACGAAGTCGAGCGCGTGCTCGAGCACCTCGTCGTCGATCGTCTCCATCCGCTTCCTTGTCAGCGGGCCGGTGTCCTCGATCCGCTGGCGGCCGACACGCCCGTAGCGCGGGTGCTCCGTGTCGTCGTCCTCCTCGGTCGCCCAGCAGTGCAGCACGCCGCGCGGGCGGAAGCGCTCGTTGAAGCGCGGAAAGTCCTCCGGCGACGGCCAATTGGGCGCCTCCGGCTCCTCCTCGGCGTTGAGGTGGTAGAGGTTGCCGAAGAACTCGTCGAAGCCATGGGCCGTCGGCAGGAACTTGTTGAGGTCGCCGAGATGGTTCTTGCCGAACTGCCCCGTGGCGTATCCCAGCGGCTTGAGCAGCTCGGCGATCGTCGGGTCCTCGGCCTGCAAGCCGACATCGACGCCGGGCATTCCGACCTTGCTCAGCCCGGTGCGGTAGACGCTCTGGCCCGTGATGAAAGACGAGCGCCCCGCGGTGCAGCTCTGCTCACCGTAGGAGTCGGTGAAGCGCATCCCCTCGTCGGCGATCCGGTCGATGTTCGGCGTCCGGTAGCCCATCAGGCCGTCGCTGTACGCGCTCAGATTCGTGATCCCGATGTCATCGCCCCAGATGACCAGGATGTTCGGCTGCTTGGCGTCGGCCACGTTCGGTGCCTCCTCGGCCCGGTCTGAGGTTGAGCGCCCAACCTCACGCCGCGCGAGGCGGTGGTGCATCACCCTGCTCGGATGATCCGCTCCTAGCCGCTCCGCTGCGCGCGGTCGACCGCTCGGACGATCTCCCCAGGCTCGGCGATCCCGACGAAGCGGAACTCCGAGTCATCGGACCCGGCGGTGTCGAAGTCGACCGTCCCGACCCGCAGCAGCCGGTCGCGCAGGGACTGCTCCGTGTTCACGTTCTGCACGCGGTCGATGCGCGTCTGCTGGATCCGCTTGGACAGCATGCCGCGGCGGATGTAGAGCCGCTGCGAGCTGACCATGTACGTGGTCGCCTGGCGCTTGAACAAGCCGTATGCCAGCACTCCCGCGACGAGCAAGGCGCCGGCGAGCAGCGCGAGCCAGACGCTGGAGACCAGCCCGATCACTACCGCGATGCCCAGCGCTGCGGCGATTCCGCCGGCGTAGAAGCCCAGCAGCGCGCGCCAGGACGGGTGCCCCTCGAACACAACCTGTTCGCCCGGCTGCAGGTCCATCGCGACGCATTGTCGCGTGGCGACCGGTTGGCCGCCGTCACCCCGCCAGGATGATGTGAGGTCGAGGGAAGCGGGCACCCCCGAGGATCTGGGGGCGCGCGCCATTGCCGGTCGCCGGCGCGCTGCCTAGTGTCGCGACGAAAGCACTGGAGGAGCGACGCATGACCCACGCGCAGCATTGGGACGAGGCCCGGGCCGCGATGTGACAGCGGGCGCATCTACAGCTTCGCCCGGACACGCTGGGGGGTCGCGCTGGCTGCCTTTCGGCGACGATTCGCGCCCACGACGCCTGGCCAAGGTGCTGGCTTGGCTCGTGATGATCGCGCTCGCAGTGCTCGCGCTCGAGCTCGTCGGAGTCGACGTGCGCGGTTGGCTCTCGAACATGTGGGACGCGTTGAGTGCGGTCGGCTTCGGTTACCTGCTCGTCGGTTGGAGCCTGCAGACGGTGCAGACGACCATGACCGCGCTGGGTTGGTTCTACATCCTGCGAGCGGCGTTTCCCAGCGCGTCCTTCGGCTATCCGCAGGTGCTCGCCGCGTATGCCGCGGGCGTCGCGATGAACGGGTTCCTGCCCGCCAACATCGGCACTGCGGCGATGGTGCTGATGTTCGTCGCGATCATCCCCGGGGCCAATCTCCCCGGCGTTCTCGGGGGAATGATCGTGCAGAAGATCTTCTTCACGGTGGCCGGCGCGTTCGTCTACCTCTACCTGTTCCTATCGGTGCCGGGTTCCTTCGAGTTGCAGCTCTCTGGACCCCACGATCACCCGCTCCTGACGCTCACGATGCTCGGCGGGGCGGCGCTGCTGCTGCTCGTCCTCGGTCGCATCTTCTGGCGCAAGCTCAGGGTGCTCTGGGCAAAGGCCCTGCAAGGTGGCGCAATCCTCGCCAGGCGACGTGAATACGCGGTCCGAGTTGTCCTGCCGTCGTTCGTCGCATGGCTCGCGAAGCTCGGCGTCATCGCCGTGTTCCTCGCGGGCTACGGCATCGCGGTCACCTTCCACTCGGTGATGTCGGTGATGGGCGGCAACTCGATCGCGAACACCGTGTCGGTCACACCCGGCGGCGTAGGGGTGAACCAGGCCGCCAACGTAGCGGCGCTCCACGAAGTCACGGACGCCGCCACTGCGACGGCGTACTCACTCGGCCAGCAACTCGCGGTCACGGCGTGGAACATCGCGTTCGCCGTCGCACTGGTCGTCTGGGCCTTCGGTTGGACGGGTGGCAAGCTGCTCGTCGAGCAGTCCTACGCCGACGCCAAGGTCAAGCTCGAGGAGCAGAGGACAGCGCGAGCGGAGGCACGCTCCCGCGGCCATCGCGGCTCCTCGGAGGGTTGACCGTCCGGCAGCACGTAGGCGGCCGAGGACTAAGGGCGGATGCGGTCGCGAGTAAGCGTGTGCGTGGGCAGATCGCTCCATCCTCCCGATGTGGTGGCGTGCCCCACGCGGGACCATGACCCCATGCTCAAGACCGGATCGATCGCAATGGACGCCGAGCGCGCTTTCGGGCAGGTCGCGCGCTCCCGGCGCCGCGCCGCGCTGGCGCGGCGGCTCCGCGGTGAGCCGTCGGAGAGCGGCCGGCTCGCCGTATTCGACCGGACTCTGTCACGCCGCGCCGGTGCGCGCCGCGGGATTCGCGAGATCCCGCTCTCGGCGATCCAGGGCACGGTCGAGCCGAGTCGCGCCGTGCTCTTCGATCGTTGCTTTCGCCCCAGACCGGCTGCTCGCAGCCGCTGGCAGCGGGTCTGGCTCGCCGATCACCGCACCGTCCTGCCGCCGATCTCGGTAGTCCCGGTCGCGGGCGGCTACGCGGTCCTGGACGGCCATCACCGGGTCTCAGTCGCGCGCGCCCGCGGCGCGATCACGATCGACGCCGCGGTCGAAGCCGAGCTCGGCTGACCTGCGTCCCATCCCTAGGTCCCGGCCTCGTGCTTGAGGTCCGTGCTGCCCACCGTGGCAGCGCCGGTCTAGGGTGGTGTCGTCGTAAACGCCGCCCGCCGGGAGAAGTTGCGCGTTATCGCTTCTTGCCGAAAGCCCGGCGTGTCGCGGCGGCGCGGGTCCTGGCGACGTTGACGCCGTCGAAGTACGCCGTCGCGTCCTGCGCGATCCGGGAGCGGTAGATGCCGACGCGCGCGCCGACGTTCACCGGCCCGCCGTCGGAGTCGCGCTTGAGCGTCCAGCCGTCCCTGCGCGGCGTGAGCCGGCGAAAGCCCTTGCCGTCGCCGACGGCGCCGAACAGCTCGTAATAGCCGTCCGGGCCGGTCGACCAGCGGACGTGCAGCAACAGCTTCAGCCAGCGATCGTGCGGCGAGCGTGCGGCGGGCGTCCAGACCGGGCTGATGTCCGTGCTGCCATAGCGCTGGCTCTGCGATTTCTGTAGCAGCACGCGGCCGTCCTCCCAGTTGACGCTGAACGGACCGTTGCCGTCGCCATCGCCCTTGAGCTGGCTGAGCACGGTCCAGTCCGGCTCCGGAAAGCCGGCAGGAACTCGGATCTGCAGCGCGATCCAGCGCTTCTGGCCCTGCTTCATCTGGCGCACGACACCGTCGGAGAATTCGCGCGGGTTGCTCTGCCCGATCTCCGTGCGCTGCGAGCTCGACGAGTAGTGGTCGCGATCGCCGGCCCGCACCGTCACCGCATAGGCCGAGCCGCCTTGCGCCACCGGGCTCGAGACGCGCTTGACGCGCGTGGTCGAGGCCCAATCGTCCTCAAGCGTCGAGGTGGCGTCGCCGCCGTTCACGTCGTATGCGGTGCCCGACGCCCACTCGCGCGAGAAGGGCGCTTCGGCGTCGCCGGCCCAGATGACCCCGCCGCGCTGCGCCCGGTTCGGTGCCTCTGCGACCGCGACGGCCGGCGCCGGGTCGAGTGGCGCCTGCGCCGTTGCGGCGATACCGCTCGCGCCGGCGGCGGCCAGCGCTCCGGCCCCTGCGAGGGCCAAGACGCCATTGTGGAGCCTGCGTTCACGCACTGATGCCGTCCTTTCGGCGCTCATCTCCGCGCCTATGTCGGCCCTCGCACTCGGCCGGCGGCGGTCACCGCGAGAGCGGGTTCGTCGCGCCGGTCGGTACAGATCGACGCTTCCCCCTGGAGCGTCAGGACGCGGACATTGAATCAAAGTTAGGGTGCGGACCATGATCAACAAGGTTGACTTCGTCGGCATCCCGTCCACCGATGCCGAGCGCTCGCGCGGCTTCTACGTCGACACGCTCGGGCTGCGGCCGGACGAGCACGGGCGCTTCGAGTTCTGGGTCGGGGAAACCTGCTTCGGCATCTGGGAGCCGGCAAGCTTCGGCATGGAGTTCGCGCCGCAGAAGAACGCCCATCCCGCACTGCACGTGGAAGACGTCGCCGCGGCGCGCGCGGAGCTCGAGGGCAAGGGCGTCACATTCGCCGGCGACACGATGGACACGGGCGTGTGCCACATGGCCCTCTTCACCGACCCCGACGGCAACGACCTGATGCTGCACCACCGTTACGCGCCGCGGTGAGACCGGCCCACATCGGTTACGCTCTCAAGCGCTGTTCGACCGGTGGCGTCGCGGTCAAGGTCTCCCTCGGAGTGCGGAGCGGGGAGGGCCGCGGATGCCGGTGGGGCCCGCGACCCCGCGAACAGACCGGCATCACTCGCCGCCTCATCGTGTAACCGATCGAGGAGTGCCTATGGAGCGAATGCTCAAGGGCGCGCAGCCGGCCCCGCTGCGGCGGGGCCGGCCCGCGTCGTCGCGCGGTGCCTAGAGCAGCCGCTCGACGCCCCGCAGCAGATACGGCCCGAGCGTGCGGGCGAAGAGCTGCGTCAGGTGGTCGACGTCCTTGTGCACGAGCACGCCGCCGACCACGGGCAGGCAGGAGCGCCGGCCGCAGAAATGCGGCGTCAGGTCGATCACCCGCGCCCCACGTGAGCGCAGCCGCCGCGCCGCGGTCACCGCGGCATCCGGCACGAGCACGCTCTTGCGCGCGATCGCGCAAGCGCGGCCCGCCGGCCTGCGGCGGGCGATCGCGCGCCGCACGCAGGCATGCGTGCCGACCTTGTCGGTCGGGTTGTCGCGGATCACGATCAGCCGCTGCACCGAGGCGGGCAGCGACCGCCAGGCGCGCAGGTAGCCGCCGACGCGCGCGACAAACTCCGACCGCTGCGCGGGCACGACGATCGGGGCGCGGGCATTGGCGGAGTGAAAGACGGTTCGTATCTCGGGATGCGTGCCGAGCCAGGCGAGCACGCGCTGATTCCAGTCCGGGCAGAACCTTGTGACGTACGGCCCGGAGTCGGGTCTCGCCGTCGAGAGCGGACAGTGCGGGGTCGCCAGTTCGAGCACCCGCCAGCGCTTCGCCCGCGCAACCACTGCGAGCGCCGCGCGCCAGTGCGCCGCATGGCTGTCGCCTATCACCGCAACCGTCTCGGCGGCTTCAGCCGCCGGGAGCCCGAACGCGCACTGCTCGAGCACTTCGTCGACCGCTTCGCCGGTGCAGGCGAGGTTCGGAGTGATCTGTGCCTGAATAGGAGTAGGGCTAACCCTCAACTTCAGGCTTGGGTTATGGCACGGACGCAGTGGGTCACGCGCCGCGGCGCCGAGGCACTTCGGCGCGCCGCTCGACGCGGGGGCAGGCGCGGGAGCGACGAGCAGCAGCCCCGCCACGCCTGCCACCGCCGCTGCCCAGGCCCGCATGCTCAGGTGTTCTGCTGGTAGGTGTAGATCACCCGAGTGTCGCCCTTGCGGCACTTGACGCGCGCGTTGATCTCCGTCGGGATCGAGTTGCGCCGCTCCGAGCAGCGGTTGCCGAGCACGCGCCGGCCGCAGCGACCCGCGCGGCCCGACTCGACCCGGCAGCGGTAGTGGGCGAGCGTGACCTCGCGGCCCTTGCGGCAGCTGACCTGCTTGACCTTCAAGGACGTGAAGTAGCCGGAGCCGGGATAGTCGGGCGCCGCGCAGGCCCGCGCCGCCGCCGCCGCTCCGGCGCTGCCGGGCGCCGCGAAAGCCAGGCACGCGACCGCGCCGGCACAGCAGAGGCACAGCCTGATCCAGCGCGACATCCGGCCCGTCCTTTCGATCGGTCGATCGGTCCTGGACGTTTGAGGGTGACACGCGCGGAAGCGCCCGTCGAGCCAGCTAGCATGCCGCCTCCCTCGCAGCGCTCGCGTTCCCCATCGCAACGGCCGATGACTTCGATGTGCCCACGCAGCTCATGAGCCTCCGTCCCCGCATCCTCTTCTGCCTGGCACTTGCGCTGGCCGCCGGCCTTGCCGCGCCCGCGGTCGCGGGCGCCTTCACGATCGGCATCAGCGACCAGAAGCTCGGCATGTGGGAGGACCCTCGCTTCCAGCAGCTGGGCATCGACAAGGTGCGCCTGCTGATGTCGTACGACTCGGTGCTCAAGCGCGACTTCTCGCGCTACGACCAGTGGATGAAGGCGGCGAAGTCCCGCGGCGCCGACGTGCTGCTGACGATCCAGCATCATTCGCGCCGCCCGCGCGAGCTGCCGACGTTCTGGGAGTACCGCCGCACGGTGCGCATCCTCTACAAGCGCTACCCGTGGGTGAGGACCATGTCGGCCTGGAACGAGGCCAACCACGTGACCCAGCCGACCTACCGCCGGCCCAAGCGCGCCGCCAAGTACTTCAACATCATGCGCGACGAGTGCCGCGGCTGCCGCATCGTCGCCGCCGACGTGCTCGACACCAAGAACATGCTGCCCTGGCTCGCGACGTTCAAGCGCTACGCGACGAACCCGCGCATCTGGGGCCTGCACAGCTACGGCGACGCGAACCGCTTCCGGCCCGTCAAGCTCTCCTCCACGCGTCAGCTGCTGCGCACGGTAAGGGGCGATGTCTGGCTGACCGAGGCCGGCGGCATCGTGCGCTTCGGCAACTTCTACCGCGGCGGCAGGCGGGGCGAGTCACGCGCGGCGGCCGCGGTCGCGCACACGTTTGCGGTGGCCCACTCGAGCCGCCGGATCAAGCGGGTCTACCTGTATCACTGGGACGCCGACCGGCGGTTCGTCTGGTGGGACTCGGCGCTGGTCGCGGCGAACGGCCGTGCCCGACCCGCGCTTGACGTGTTGCGACGGGAGCTCAACGACCAGCGCAAGGGGCGCGCGCCGGCGCTGCGCAAGCTCGCGAAGTACCCGAAGCAGCGGCTGCCGCTCTTCTAGCCCAGCGCTTCGTCGGGCAGCTTGAGCTCGAGCGCCGCCGAGCCGTTCATCGGCCGGTCGAGGAAGAAGATCTCCATCGTGATGTCGGGCTCCAGGTGCGCCTGGCTGAGGAACGCGACGACCTTGCGCCCGGTGATCGACTCGATCGTCTCGCGGTACTGGCGCTCCATCAGGCGCTGGAAGTCCTGGCGCATCGCGATCACGCGGCCCTGCTCGCCGCTGTCGACGATCGTGCGCTCATGGGCGGTGAAGCCGTTGCGCAGCACGCACACGATGCAGTCGTCCATCGCGTACGTCTTCGCCCGCGAGGGCCCGCGTCCGTAGTGCTCTCGGAGCAATCCCACGATGCGGGTGGAGATTGCGGCCAGCATCTCACCGACCGTTTCGGGGGGTGCGTCGCTCACGGGGGGTCGCGCGGCATCGTAAGCGCCGTCCGGCGATTGATTCAACTGGCTATGCTGACCTCCTCTCAACTTCCCGGCAACTGGTGTGACGGGGAGTGGTGGGGATCCCAGAGAAGCGAGACGCCGGCGCGGACCCGCAGGACGGGGGTCGCGCCTCGAGGCTCGGTGCGATATTCCTGCCGAGGAGAGAGGCGTACCTGTCGCACGAGCAGACAGCCGAGTCCCGATCCGCGGCGTCGACGTCGACGCGGACTTCCAGACGCTCTCCGACCTCGATCAGACCACGGCCGACGGCGATCAGTCCGCCGCGGACCTGGACCAGACGGCGGCGGACTCCGATCAGCACGCCTCCGACCGCGACCAGATCGCCGCCGATCGCGATCAGGATGCCTCCGATCACGACCACGCGCGTCATGTCGTCCAGGATGCCGCCGAGGAGCGGGAATACGAGCGCAGCCGGCGCGAGCGGACGCAGAGCGCCGTCGAGCGCAATCTGGCGACGCAGACACGATCGAACACCGCGCGCGTGCGCGACGAGGCCGCGGCGCGCCGCGACCGGATGGCCGGCGAGCGCGACAGCGCAGCCCGGGCGCGCGACGAGCTGGCCGCCTCGCTCGACGCCGAGATCGAGCGGCTCGAGCGCGACGGCCGGCGCGAAGACGGCGGCTCGCCGGTCGGCATCCAGATCCTGCTGCGCGCGGCGGGCGACCGCAAGCGCGCCGCTGCGAGCCGCGCGCAGGCGGCACTGCACCGCGAGGCGGCCGCACGCGACCGCGAGCAGGCCGCCGACGACCGCCGCCGAGCCGCGCAGGATCGTGCCGAGGCCGCCGAGGAGTTCGCGCTCGAGGGCGTCGACCCGCTCACCGGAGCGCTGCTCCGGCGCGTCGGCTGCGCCACGATCCAGCGCGAGCTCGACCGGACGCGTCGCACCGGCGAGCGCCTGCTGGTGGCGTTCGTCGACGTCGACGGGCTCAAGGCCGTCAACGACACCCGCGGGCCACTCCGCCGGCGACGAGCTGCTGCAGGCGGTCGCGAGGTCGATCATGCAGCACCTGCGCTCCTACGACGTGATCATGCGGCTCGGCGGCGACGAGTTCGTCTGCTCGCTCTCCGGCCGAGGACGAGTCGGCGGTGCGCCAGCGCTTCGACCAGATCGCCGCCCAGCTCGCGCAGACGACGAACGGCGCGTCGTTCTCGGTCGGGTTCGCCGAGCGACGAGCCGGACGACTCGCTCGACGATCTGATCGGCCGGGCGGACGAGGCGATGCTCGGCAGCGGAGCGGAGCAGCGCAGCGCAGTAGAAGGATGATTGCATGAGCAACTAGCTTCGTGATATTGTCGTTGCACCGGCAACGACTTGGGGGCACGATGCAGCTCGAAGGGATCCACCACATCACGGCGATCACCGGCGATGCGCCGGCGAACGTCGAGTTCTACGTCGGCACGCTCGGCCTGCGGATGGTCAAGAAGACCGTCAACCAGGACGACCCGACCGTCTATCACCTGTTCTACGCCGACGAGGCCGGCTCAGCCCGGCGCGGACCTCACGTTCTTCGAGTACCCCGGCGCGCGGCCCGGCACGGCCGGAGCCGGCATGGTCCACCGCATCGTGTCGCGCGTCGGCTCGGACGCCGCGATCGACTTCTGGGAGCAGCGGCTGTCCGAGCGCGGCATCGCGACGGAGCGATCCGACACGGCCGGGCTGCTGTTCGCCGACCCGGAGGGACTCGCCCACGAGCTCGTCGTGGCGAACGTGCCCGACGCGCCGCTGATCGCCGACGCGCCCGACGTCCCGCGCGAGCACGCGCTGCAGGGCTTCGACGGCGTGCGCGCCTACGCGGCCGAGCCGGAGCGCAGCAGCGCGCTGCTGCGCGAGACGCTCGGTTTCACGGGCGGTGCCGACGGCAGCTGGGAGGTCCGCGGCGAGGAGCGCGGCGGCCGCTACGTCTACGACGCCCCGCCGGCCACGCGCCCCGTCGCCGGCGCCGGCACCGTCCACCACATCGCCTTCGCCACGCGCATCGACGAGCACGAGGACTGGCAGCAGCGGGTCGCGCGCGCGGGCGCGCGCCCGACGCCGGTGATCGACCGCTTCTACTTCCGCTCGGTCTACTTCCGCGAGCCGAGCGGTGTGCTGTTCGAGCTGGCGACGATCGGTCCCGGCTTCGGCACCGACGAGGATCCCGGCGCAGCTCGGCGAGCGGCTCTCGCTGCCGCCCAAGTTCGAGCGGCTGCGCGCCGAGCTCGAGCGCCGGCTCACGCCCTCCTGCCCTCATACGAACGTCCAGTCATCTGAGCAAAAGGTTTGCCCTCCCCGTCGACGGCGGTACACCAGTTTCTGGAAAGGAGTCCGGAACATGAGGCGAGCAAGCGTGCTCTGCGCCGTAGTGATCGGCGTGCTGAGCGGTGGGATTACGAGCATGGGAGTCGCGGGCGCACAGCTCCCGCCGGTCGACGTCCCCGCTGTGCCGACGCCGAGCGTTCCGGACCCGACCCAGAACCTGCCGGACCCGACCGAGCCTCCCGGCCCGACCAGAACCTTCCGGTTCCGAACGTGCCGAAGCCGCAGGTCCCGGCGCTTCCGAAGCCGTCCGCGCAGCCGGCGCCGCCCGCGCTCCCGAAGCCGCCGTCGCTGCCGAAGGTCACTGCCGTGCCGGAGAAACGCACCGATCGTGCCGGATACGGCAGCCGCGCTGCAGCGGGCTGCGGGCAACGTGGATCGGTCGACCGGGACATCGCCTGCCAGCGGTGCCGCGCCGGCCCCCGGAACTGGGTCTCCGTCCTCGGCGCCGGCGCCGGCGTCCGCGACGCAGTCGCAGCGAGCTGCGGCACGGCGGTCGTCACGGAGTGCGCGCCGTGATGGCGCCGGCCGGCGCGGCCAGACGACCAAGCGTCGCCACGAGCGTCGCCTGCGCAGGACGGTGCGCCGCTTCGCCGGCTGCCTCGGACAGCTGCCCGCGCGCCAGCGCACGGTGCTCGTCGCTCCGCGCAGGCATCGGCTCGAAGCCGGTTCGCACGCGGCGCCGCGTCGGGCGGCGGCTCGACGTCTCCGCCGCCCGCGTCGCGCGGATCGAGCGGCGCGGGCTGCGCGCGCTGCGGACGCTCGGCCGTGACGGTGGCTGCGGAGCAGCGGCCGCGACCGAGACCGCGTCGGGAACCGGCGCGGCCCCGACGACGACTTCGGACGCCGGGTCCCAACCGCCGGCCGCGAGCGGCGCGGACGAGAGCGCCCGTCGTCACCGACAAGAAGGCCGGGCTGCGCTCGGCATCCAGCGAGACATCCGACAGCTCCGGCGGCGGCGGGCCGATCGCCTTCCTGCCCCCGCTGCCGAAGGACGCGAGCGACTGGTGGTACCTCGTCGTTGCTGCTCGGCCTGCTGCTGCTCGGCTGGGCGCTGCGCCGCGAGCTCGGCGTTCGCCCGCGCGAGCCTGAGCCGCGGCCGGCGCACGGCGCGCACCTGAGATCATCCCGGGGTGAGCTCCGCCGTCACCTCCCGCGCGCCGCGCGTGACCGCGGTGCTGCGCGAGCGCGAGGCCGTCACGCCGCTGGAGCTGTTCTTCGACCTCGTCTTCGTGCTCGCGCTCACGCAGTGCACCGCGCTGATGGCCGACACGCCGACGTGGGCGGGGCTCGCGAAGGGACTGCTCGTGCTCGGCATGCTGTGGTGGTGCTGGGTCGGCTATTCCTGGCTGACCAGCGTCGTCGACCCCGAGGAGGGCGTCGTCCGGCTCGCGATCTTCGCCGCCATGGCGGGGCTGCTCGTGGCGGCGCTCTGCGTGCCCGACGTGTTCGGCGACACCGGCCTGCTGTTCGCCTGTGCTTACGCGGTCGTACGGGCTGCGCACATCGCGCTGTTCATGCTCGCCAGCCGCGACGATCCCGGCCTGCGCAAGTCGACGATCGGCCTCGCCGGCAGCACGGCTCTCGCTGCCGCGCTGCTGATCGCCGCATCGTTCACCGACGGGACCGCTGCAGGGCGGGTTGTGGGCGCTCGCGCTGGTGCTCGACATGGGCGGTCCGCTGCTGATGGGGCAGGACGGCTGGAAGCTGATGCCGGGCCACTTCGCGGAGCGCCACGGGCTGATCGTGATCATCGCGCTGGGCGAGTCGATCGTCGCGATCGGGGTCGGCGCCGAGCGCGGCGTCGACGCGGGCGTCGTGGCGGCCGCCGTGCTGGGCACCGTCGTCGCCGCCGCGCTGTGGTGGCTGTACTTCGACGTCGTCGCGCTCGTTGCGGCGCGCCGGCTTGCCAACGCGACCCCCGGGCGCGAGCAGAACGGCATCGCGCGCGACTCGTTCTCGCTGCTGCACTTCCCGATGGTGGCCGGCATCGTGCTGCTCGCGCTCGGCCTGAAGAAGACGCTCGGGCACGTCGAGGACCCGCTCAAGCTCGTCCCGGCGGTCGCCCTGCTCGGCGGCACCGCCCTGTACCTGCTCGCCCACGTCGCGTTCCGCTGGCGCAACATCCACACGTTCAACGTGCACCGGCTCGCTGACCGCGGTCCTGCTCGTCGCGCTGGTGCCGCTCGGCGTCGAGCTGCCGTCGCTCGTGACTGCTGGCGATCCTCGCGGCGATCCTCGTCGTGCTCGTCGCCTACGAGACGCTGCGCTTCGGCGAGCTGCGCGAGCGGCTGCGCCACCAGGTCGCTCCTCACTGAGCGGTTCGCTAGCGCCCCGGCAGCACGAGCTCGGGCTTGGGCTCGCTAGCGGAGCGATCGCGCGAATCCTCGCCGGGGTGGAGCGCCTCGCCGCGCAGCGCGCGCTCGGTCGCGGCCTCGACGTACGACGGGTCGCGCAGGGCGGCCTGGAAGCGCTCGTCGTCGCGCTCGCCGACCCACTTCGCGACCACCATCGTCGCGACGCCGTTGCCGATGCAGTTGGTCAGCGCGCGGCCCTCGCTCATGATCCGGTCGATCCCGACCACGAGCGCGATGCCGACCGCGATCGACTCCGCCGTGAAGAACGTGCCGCCGAACGCCTGCAGCGAGGCGACCAGCGTGACCAGGCCGGCGCCGGTGATCCCGGCCGCACCCTTCGAGGTCAGGATCATCAGGCCCGCGAGCGCGATCTGCTCGCCGATCGCCATGTCCTGTCCCGTCGCCTGCACGATGAACAGCGCGCCGAGCGTCAGGTAGATGCAGGTGCCGTCGAGATTGAACGAGTAGCCCGTCGGGATCACCATGCCGACGCTCTGGCGCGACGCGCCGGCGGCCTCGAGCTTGGCGAGCAGCCGCGGCAGCACCGTCTCGGACGACGACGTGCCGACGATGATCAGCAGCTCGTCGCGGATCATCCGGATGAAGCGGATGATGCTGAAGCCGCTGAAGCGCGCGACGAGGCCGAGGATGCACGAAGACGAAGAACGCGCAGGTGCCCCAGAACGTGACCATCAGCAGGCCGAGGCTGCTGAGCGAGGCCGAGCCGAAGACCGCGACCGTGTAGGCCATGCCGCCGAAGGCGCCGAGCGGGGCGACCCACATGACGATCCGGATGACGCCGAAGATGATCCGGCTCAGCACCTCGAAGACGCCGACGACCCGCTTGCGCTCCTCGTCGGCCAGGAACGAGATCGCCGCGGCGGTGAGGATGCCGAGCACGAGGATGCGCAGGATCTCGTTCTCCACGAACGGCTCGACGAACGAGCCCGGGCAGCACGTTGTCGGTGATGAACGGGACGAGGCCCTGCTCGCCGGCCTCGCCGATCTCCTCCTCGGCGGTCGCGCGCGCCGCTTCGTCCGGCTCACCGTCGAAGCCGCTGCCGGGCGCCACGATGTTGCCGACGATCAGGCCGAGCGCGAGCGCCGTGACCGTCATCGCGAAGAAGTAGGCGAGCGCCTTGAGCGCGAGCCCGCCGGCCTTGGCCAGGCTGCCGATCGACGCGATCCCGATCACGACCGTGACGAAGATCACCGGCCCCGTGATCGCCTGGATGATCTGGATGAACGCGTCCGCGAGCCACTTCGCCTTCTCGGCCGTCGTCGGGTGCGACGAGCCCGAAGATGATGCCCGCCGCGATCGCGATCAGGACCCAGAACCACAGCTGCGTGTAGAGCTTGCGACGCGGACGGTCTTCCGCGGCCGCGGCGGCCGGCGACGACATCGAGCTACCCCTTCGCTCGTTCCCCTGGTGTCGCGACTCCTACCCGTACTCGCCTGGCACGATGCGGGCGATGGGGCGCGCCCGCAGACCAGTCGAGCGGATCTCGATCGCGCAGGCGCGGCGGATCGCGCTCGCCGCCCAGGGCTTCGCCGACCGGCGACCGGCCGGCGCGCCGACGGGCTGGGCGGTGCGGCGGCTGTTCGAGCGCGTCGGCATCGTGCAGATCGACTCGGTCAACGTGCTCCAGCGCGCGCACTACCTGCCGCTGTTCAGCCGCGCCGGCCCGTACGACACGGCGCTGCTGGACCGCGGCGCCCACCACGCGCCGCGGCGGCTGTTCGAGTACTGGGGCCACGAGGCGTCGCTGATGCCGGTCGCGCTGCAGCCGGCGCTGCGCTGGCGCATGGATCGCGCGGCGCACGAGGCATGGGGCGGCATGCGGCGGATCCAGCGCGACCGGCCCGAGCTGGTCGCGCAGGTGCTCGAGCAGGTGCGCGAGCGCGGCCCGGTCGCGGCGAGCGCGGTGCTCGCGGAGGAGCGGCCGCAGCGCACCGGCCCGTGGTGGGACTGGAGCGACGTCAAGCGCGCGTTCGAGTGGCTGTTCTGGAGCGGGCAGGTGACCTCGGCGCGGCGGCGCGGCTTCGAGCGGCTCTACGACCTGCCCGAGCGCGTGCTGCCCGCGGCGGTGATCGCGGCGCCGACGCCGGCGGTCGACGGACGCCCAGCGCGAGCTGGTGCGGGTCGCCGCACGCGCGCTCGGGATCGCGGCCGAGCGCGACCTGCGCGACTACTTCCGGCTCCCGCTCGACGACGCGCGAGCGCGCGTGGCCGAGCTCGTCGAGGCCGGCGAGCTGTTGCCCGTCGAGGTCGAGGGCTGGCGCGTGCCGGGCTACCTCGATCCCGCCGCCCGGCTGCCGCGGCGCGTGCACGCGCGGGCGCTGATCGGGCCGTTCGACTCGCTGATCTGGGAGCGCTCGCGCGCGGAGCGGCTGTTCGGCTTCCGCTACCGGATCGAGATCTACGTGCCCGCGCCGCAGCGCGTGCACGGCTACTACGTGCTGCCGTTCCTGCTCGGCGACAAGCTCGTCGCGCGCGTCGACCTCAAGGCCGACCGCAAGCGCTGCACGCTGCTCGTGCAGGCCGCGCATGCCGAGCCGGATGCGCCACCGGAGACCGCCGCCGAGCTGCGGGCCGAGCTGGGGTCGATGGCGACCTGGCTCGGGCTGGAGCGGATCGAGGTGGTGCCGCGCGGCGATCTCGCCCCCGCGCTGCGCAGCCGCGGCTTAGCGCTCTAGCCTCGCGGTCATGTGTCCAGCACCCGGCGAGTCCGTCCAGAAGCTCTGTCCCAGCTGCAGCACGCTCGCCTACACCGGCGAGCGGCGCTGCCCGTGGTGCGGCGCCGGCTACAGGCGGCGTCCGTGGTCCGGGCTGCTCGCGCTGTTGCTGGTTCAGACCGCGCTCGTGCTCGGCGGCGTCGCCTACATGCTCACCGTGCTCGGCGAGGAGCTCGACTCGACGCTCGACGAGCAGGTCTCCGACGTGCAGCGCGACCTCGACAGCTCGTTCGACGACGTGCGGCGCTCGGTGCGCGAGGAGCTCGACCGGCGGCTGCCCGAGACCGCGCCCAGTGCTCCCTCCTGTAAGTCCTGACGCCCTTGGATCGGCCGCTGATCACCGCCTGGCGGCGTCCTCGACCCTTAAATCCAGGAGGATTCCTGCGGGTCTGCGTCCTTGCCGGCCGGCGCCGGCGACCGCCCAAAGACGCCACGACTTATAGGAGGAACCACTGAGCGCCGTGCGAGCGCTTCTGAGCAGCCGGCTCGCCGGCTTCGGGACGACGATCTTCACCGAGATGTCGGCGCTCGCGGCGCGTACGGGGGCGATCAACCTCGGTCAGGGGTTCCCGGACACAGACGGTCCGGCCGAGGTGATCGAGGCGGCCGTGACGGCGCTGCGCGGCGGCCACAACCAGTACCCGCCGGGCCCGGGCATCCCTGCCCTGCGCGCGGCGATCGCGGCGCATCAGCGGCGCTTCCACGGGATCGAGCTCGATCCCGACGGCGAGGTGCTGGTCACGACCGGCGCGACCGAGGCGATCGCGGCCGCCCTGCTCGCGCTCTGCGAGCCCGGCGACGAGGTCGTCACGTTCGAGCCGTACTACGACTCCTACGCCGCCTGCATCGCGCTCGCGGGCGCGCGGCGCGTGCCGGTGACGCTGCGCCCGCCCGACTACGCGATCGATCCCGAGGCGCTGGCGGCGGCCTTCTCACCGAGCACCCGGCTCGTGCTGGTCAACTCACCGCACAATCCGACCGGCAAGGTCTTCACGCGCGCGGAGCTGGAGCTGATCGCGTCGCACTGCCGCGAGCGCGACCTGCTCGCGCGTCAGCGACGAGGTCTACGAGCACCTCGTCTTCGACGGTCGCGAGCACGTCCCGCTCGCGACGCTGCCGGGGATGGCGGAGCGCACGCTGACGATCTCCTCGGCCGGCAAGACGTTCTCGCTGACCGGCTGGAAGATCGGCTGGGCGTGTGGCCCGCGCGCGCTCGTCGCGGCGGTGCAGACCGCCAAGCAGTTCCTCACGTTCGTCAGCGGCGCGCCGTTCCAGCACGCGATCGCGCACGCCTTGGGGCTGCCGGACGCCTACTTCGAGTCCTTCCGCGACGGCATGCAGGCCAAGCGCGACCGGCTCTGCGCGGGACTGGAGGCGGCGGGGCTGGACGTCCTGCGCCCGGCCGGGACGTACTTCGTGACGGTCGACATCCGCTCGCTCGGCGAGTCCGACGGCCACGCCTTCTGCCTCGCGCTGCCCGAGCGGGCGGGCGTCGTCGCCGTCCCGACGGTCGTGTTCTACGACGACAAGGAGGCCGGCCGGCCGCTCGTGCGCTTCGCCTTCTGCAAGCGCGACGAGGTGATCGACGAGGCCGCCGTCCGGCTCGTCGCGCCTGCGCTCCTAAACTGCCAGGCCGTGTCCGGCACCGTGGTGATGAAGTTCGGCGGTACCTCCGTGGCTGACGCCGAGCGGATCAAGCGCGCGGCCGCGCGCATCGTGCGCGCGCGCGAGCTGGGTCACAGCGTCGTCGCCGTGCTGTCGGCGCGCGGCAAGACGACCGACGAGCTGATCGCCTCCGCCGAGGAGGTCTCGGTCACGCCCGACCCGCGCGAGATGGACATGCTGCTGTCGACCGGCGAGCGGATCTCGTGCGCGCTGTGCGCGATGGCGATCAACGACCTCGGGCACCGCGCGATCTCGCTGACCGGCTCGCAGGCCGGGATCGTCACCGACACGTCGCACACGAAGGCGCGGATCCTCGACGTGCGCGCCAACCGCATCCGCGAGGCGCTCGAGCAGGACCTGATCGTGCTGGTCGCCGGCTTCCAGGGCGTCTCGACCACGAAGGACGTGACGACGCTCGGCCGCGGCGGCTCGGACACGACGGCCGTCGCGCTCGCCGCCGCGATCGGCGCCGAGGTCTGCGAGATCTACACCGACGTCGCGGGCGTCTTCTCGGCCGATCCGCGGATCGTCCCGGACGCGCGCAAGCTCGCGGTCGTCTCGTTCGAGGAGATGCTCGAGATGTCCGCGTCGGGCGCCGGCGTGCTGCAGTTGCGCTCGGTCGAGTACGCGCGCACCCACGGGGTGCGCATCCACTGCCGCTCGTCGTTCACCGAGGAGCCCGGGACCTTCGTGGTCGGAGAAGAGGAGACGATGGAACGCCCGCTGATCACCGCGGTGACGCACTCGACCGACGAGGCGCGCGTGACGCTGCTCGGCGTGCCCGACCACCCGGGCATCGCCGGCCGCATCTTCACGGCGCTGGCCGACGCCAACGTCAACGTCGACATGATCATCCAGAACGAGCCGGAGTCCGACGGCGCGGTCGCCGACATGTCGTTCACGGTGCCGCGCGCGCGACGTGCGGCTCGCGCGCGCGGCGCTCGAGCCGGTCGTCGCCGAGGTCGGCATCGCGCGCGTCGCCGAGGATCCGACGATGGGCAAGGTCTCGATCGTCGGCGCCGGCATGAAGTCGCATCCCGGCGTCGCCGCCAAGGTCTTCACGACGCTCGGGCGCGAGGGCATCAACATCGAGATGATCTCGACGTCGCCGATCAAGATCTCGTGCGTCGTGCAGGGCGACCAGGTCGCCACCGCGGTCAAGGCGCTGCACGAGGCATTCGAGCTGGGCGCGGACGACATCCGCGTCGAGCATCCATTCGAGCAGGGAGCGCCGACATGAGCTATCGGGTCGCGGTCGTGGGCGCCACGGGCGCCGTCGGCACCGTCATGCTGAGCAAGCTGCGCGAGCGCGGCTTCCCCGCGCGCGAGATCGTGCCGTTCGCCTCCGCGCGCTCGGCGGGCCGCGAGCTGGAGGGCTTCGGCACCGTCCAGCCGCTCTCCGACGAGACGATCCAGGGCTTCGACATCGCCATCTTCAGCGCCGGCGCGACGACGTCGGGGGAGTGGGCGCCGCGCTTCGTCGAGGCGGGCTGCGTGGTCGTCGACAACTCCTCGCGCTTCCGCCGCGACGACGACGATCCCGCTGGTCGTCAGCGAGGTCAACCCGCACGCGCTCGAGCGCCACCGCGGCCTGATCGCGAACCCGAACTGCTCGACGATGCAGGCGATGGTCGTGCTCAAGCCGATCCTCGACGCCGCCGGCATCGAGCGGCTGATCGTCTCGACCTACCAGTCGGTCTCCGGCACCGGCGTCAAGGCGGTCGAGGAGCTCGAGGCGCAGACGCACGCCGTGCTGCACGGCGTCGCGATGCCCGCGCCGAGCGTCTATCCGCACCCGATCGCGTTCAACGTGCTCGGCGGCGCCGGCAACTTCAAGGACGGCGACGACTACACCGACGAAGAGCGCAAGATGATGTACGAGACGCGCAAGATCCTCGAGGCGCCCGACATCGGCATCTCGGTGACCTGCGCGCGCGTGCCCGTGATCTCGTCGCACTCGGAGTCCGTCAACGTGCAGACGCGCGACCCGATCGAGCCCGGCGAGGTGCGCGAGCTGCTGCGCCGCTCGCCCGGCATCGAGGTCGTCGACGATCCGGCTCGTAACGCCTACCCGACCGCGCTCGCGGGCGCGGGCCGCGACGAGGTGCTCGTCGGCCGCATCCGCCGCGACCCGTCGCACCCGCGCGCGCTGAACATGTGGGTCGTGAGCGACAACCTGCTCAAGGGCGCGGCGACGAACGCGGTCCAGATCGCCGAGGTGCTGCACGAGCGCGGGCTCGTGCGGGTGCCGGCGCGGGCTGGCTGAGCCGTGAAGTCGTCGCGGGCGTTCGGACGATTACGTCAACTGCGGCGATCTGCAAGGCGCGAGGCGGTTCGGGACGCGGGCCGCCGAGCACGTCGAGCGACGTCAGCCGCGCGTGCGCGGGCGACTTGACGGTCAAATATGAGGGGTCAAGTCGCCCGGCGCCGCGGGTCACGCCGGTGCGTCGGAGGCCGGGCATTTCCCGACAATCGGTGACTCGAGCCGCGCGACTGTCGGCAAACCACCGCCTACGGGCGCTAACCCGACATCGACGGAGAACGTCGCTCAGTCGCCGGGCGGTGATACCGCCCCGGCGCGCTCGCGAACTACGCCCGCGGGCGAGTCCGCCCGCCGGCACCTCCCGACCCTCCCCTTAATGCCGCAGTTGACGTACACGCACGCCTGCGTCCCGGCAACACGACCCCGAGCCACTCCCGCACCGCCGCCCCGACCGCGTCGAGGTCCCCTCGCAGCGAGTGGTTCCCCGGCACCACGACGACCGAGCGGCCGGGGCCGTCGGGCGGCATCCCGAACGGGTCGCTCGCGCCCTGCACGACCAGCACCGGCACGTCGACCGCGTCGAGCTCGGCCAGGCGCGACTTCTCCGGCCGGCCGGGCGGGTGCAGCGGGAACGCCAGGCAGAGCACGCCGGCGGCGCCGGTCGCCGCAGCCGTGCGGCAGGCGACGCGGGCGCCCGACGGAGCGGCCGCCGGCGATCAGCGGCAGGCCGCGCAGCGGGCCGGCGAGCAGCTGCTCGGCGACCGCCGTCCAGGCCGCGTCGAGCTGCCCCGCCGGCGCCGGCGAGCGGCGCCCGGCGACCCGGTAGGGCTGCTCGACCAGCGCCACCGCGAGCCCCTCCGAGCGGGCGGCCGCCGCGGCCGCGACGAGGTCGCGCGCGGTCACGCCGCCGCCGGCGCCGTGCCCGAGCATCAGCGCGCCGCGGGCGTCGTCGCCCGCGCCGTCCAGGTGCACCCGCGCCGGACCGTGCGGCGTATCGAGCTCGAGCGCGCTCACAGCTCGCGCCGCGCCAGCTTGAGCACCGACTCGCCGGCGCGCTGGACCGGCCCGCGGCGCCGCCAGCGGTCGGCGTCGATCCGCTCGGACACCTCGAGGTCGCGCTCGAACTGCTCGCCCAGCAGGCGGGCGAACTCGTCCGAGCTGACGCACAGCGTCGCCTCGTCGTTGAGCTGGAACGAGCGGTTGTCGAAGTTCGCCGAGCCGACCGCCGACCAGTAGCCGTCGACGCTCATCGTCTTGGCGTGCAGCATCGTCGGCCCGTACTCGTAGAGCTCGACTCCGGACCCGACGAGCTCGTCGTAGGAGGCGCGGCCGGCGATCCAGACCGGCGGCTTGTCGATGTTCGAGCCCGGCACGAGCACGCGCACGCGCACGCCGCGCTCGGCGGCGTCCTGGAGCGCCTCGGTGAACGCCGGGCGCGGCACGAAGTAGGCGGCGGTGAGGTCGATCGACTCGCGCGCCGCCGCGATCGCGAGGTAGTAGAGCGCCTCGACGTTGGAGTCGCCGACGCCGGCGCTCGAGCGCACGACCATCATCGGGCCGCCGCCCCTGTCATCGCTCGAGCTCGGGCAGGTAGCCGGGCCCGGCGAGCACCTCGCCGGTCGCCTCGAGCCAGTTCTCGGCGAACGCCCCGAACAGCCCGCGCACGACCGGGCCCTCGACGCGCACGTGCGTGTCGCGCCAGTGGTCGGCGTCCTCGGCGTTGCCCGTCCACTCCTCGGCGATACCGACCCCGCCGGTCAGCCCGACGCGCCCGTCCGCGACGAGGATCTTGCGATGCGTCCGGTTCGCGGCGCGCTTGAGCGCGTAGGCCTTGAACGGGCGGAAGCGGGTCACCTTGACGCCGGCGGCGGTCATCAGGTCGATCAGGTCGTCCTCGAGCTTCATGCCGCCGACCGCGTCGATGATCACGTTGCACTCGACTCCGGCGGCGGCGCGATCGCGCAGCGCGTGCGCCACGTCGTGCGCGATATCGCCGCGCCAGTAGACGTACGTGAGCAGGCAGATCGAGTGCTCCGCCGCGCGGATCGTGCTCAGGTAGCAGGGGAAGATCTGGTCGCCGTTGATCAGCAGCTCGATCTCGTTGCCCCACGAGACCGGCGCGCCGGTCAGCGCCTCGGCGGCGCGCAGGAACTCGTCCGCGCGCACGTCGAGCTCGCCGCGCAGGTCGTAGCCGTGGCCGCTCTCGCGCCGGTGGCGCAGCGAGTCGGCGCCGTACCAGGCGAGCCCCGCCGCGCCCACCGCGGCGGGCCAGGCGTAGCGCGCTACGCGGCGTCCGGGACGGCGGCGACGACCGAGGTGGACCAATCGATCACCGACGTGGGCTTGACGACGTGGCGGCTGAGGCCGAGCTCCTTCGGCTCCAGCCCGAAGGCGAGCCCGACCAGCTGGGGCAGGTGCAGCACCGGCATCCCGAGTGGCCGGCCGACGAGCTTCTCGGCGAGCGGCTGCTGCAGGTCGAGGTTGAGATGGCACAGCGGGCACGGCGTCACGAGGCAGTCGGCGTCCGCGTCGATCGCGTCGCCGAGGTGGCGTCCCGCCTGCAGCAGCGACGCCTCCTTGTTCATCGTGATGATCGGGAAGCCGCAGCACTTGTACTGGCCGGCGTAGTCGACGACGGTGCCGCCGAGCGCCTCGATCAGCTGCTGCAGGTAGGTGTCGCGCGGCCGCTCGCGGTCGATCCCCAGCCGGTCGGTCGGGCGCACGATGTAGCAGCCGTAGAACGGGCCGATGCGCAGGTCGGTCAACGGCCGCGTGACCTTGGCGGCGATCGGCGTCGAGCCCGATCTCCTCGACCATCAGCCAGAGGAAGTGCTTGTTGGCGATGCCCTTCTCGTAGGTCAGCCCCTCGGCCGACAGCGTCTCGTTGACGTGGTCGCGGTACTCGCGTGTTCGCATCGAGGCGCTCCTGGCACTCGGACTGCGCGCCCTGGCAGGTGGAGCAGATGTTCATCATCAGCTCCGCGCCCTCGACCTGCTGGGCGAGCGCGAACGTGCGCGCGTTGAGCGTGTCCGCCAGCTCCTGGTTGTGCTCGGCGATCACGCCGGCGCCGGTGCAGCAGGCGCGGTCGAGCTCGACCAGCTCGATGTCGAGCAGCGGCGCGACCTTCGCCATCGACCCGTGCAGCTCGGGCGTGAACCCGCGGCTCACGCAGCCGGGCCAGTAGGCGACCTTCACTGGTTCGGGCTCCTCTCTTCGGGCAGGTGGCCACCGGCACTGGCCTGGACGCTGCTCTCGCCCTCGGCCTCCTCCTCCTCGCCCGCGACGTACAGGTTGAGCTCGTAGCGCTCCTCCTTGTCGTGCACGTGCTTGAAGATGCGCTTGACGTCGTCGGACGCCTTGTGCGCGTGCAGCAGCGCCTTGCGCGGCGTCACCTTGCCCGTGCGCAGCGCCTTCAGGATCACCGGCAGCGAGCCGACCAGCTCGGGCACGGCGCGCGGGTGGAACTTGCCGCCGTAGGAGTCGGGCAGCAGGTCGGCCTCGTGCAGCAGGCCGTTGCGCTCGATGTTGTCGACGAACGCCTGCTCGTGGCGGTGGCCGTTGTTGCGGTCGTCGATCTCGTGGTCGGCGTTGGCGATCCGGCGCAGGCGCATGATCTGGCTCATCGGCGCGACGCCCTTCGGGCAGGCCTCGATGCAGTTGAAGCAGTGCGTGCAGTCGTAGATCCCGTGCGGGTCCTCGGCGAGGTCCTTGAGCCGCTCGAACTGCCGGCCGTCGCGCGGGTCGCCGACGAAGCGGTAGGCCTTGGCCAGCGCCGCGGGGCCGATGAACAGCGGATCGACCTCCATCGAGAGGCAGTCCGACACGCATGCGCCGCACTGGATGCAGGCCATCGTCTGCGTCACGTCGATCATCGACTCGGGCGGCACGATGTACTCGCGCTCGGGCTCCTCGCCGGCGGGCAGCAGCCACGGCGTGACGCGCTGCATCTTCTTCCAGTGGACCGCGTCCATGTCGACGATCAGGTCCTTGAGCACCGGCATGTTGCCCATCGGCTCGACCATGATGATGCCGTCGATCGCGTTCTCGGCGGCCTGGTCGAGGTGCATGTGGCAGGCCAGGTTCGGCTTGCCGTTGACGCGCACGCCGCACGAGCCGCAGATCGCCGCGCGGCAGGAGCAGCGGATGCCGATCGAGCCGTCGGTGCGGTCCTTGGCCTGGAGGATGCCGTCCAGCACGGAGCGCTTCCCGTCGAGGTCGACCTCGAAGTCCTCCCAGTAGGGAGCCTCGCCCGTCTCGGGCGAGTAGCGGCGCAGTCTCAGCGTGTAGTCGGCCACTAGTAGGTCCGCTCCTGCGGCTCCCACCGGGTCATGGTCACGTGCGAGTAGGAGATCTGCGGCACGTCGCCGCCGTTGCGCGAGACGTTGATGTGCTTGAGCCAGTCCTCGTCGTTGCGCTCCGGGAAGTCGAGCCGGAACTGCGCGCCGCGCGACTCCTTGCGCTCGAGCGCGCCGATCACGATCGTCTCGGCCACGTCGAGCATGTACCCAAGCTCGATCGCGCCGAGCACGTCCTGGTTGAAGACCGTGCCGCGGTCGTCGATCGCGGCCACCGAGGCCTCCTCCTGCAGGCGCCGGATCGTCGCGTGCGCCTCGGTGAGCCCCTCCTCGGTGCGGAAGACGGCGCACTTCTCGTTCATCATCGTGCCGAGCTCGTCCTTGATCTCGGAGATGCGGCGGCCGCCGCCGCTGCGCCGCAGGATGTCGTCGATCATGCGCTGCTCGTCGGCCAGCGCCGCCCGCGAGACGTCCGGCATGCTCATGCCCGCGGCGCGCTCGGCGGCGTGCTCGCCCGAGCGGCGGCCGAAGATCAGCGTGTCGAGCAGCGAGTTGGCGCCGAGCCGGTTGCCGCCGTGGACCGAGACGCAGGCGACCTCGCCGGCCGCGTAGAGGCCCGGGATGTCGGTCGCGCCCCAGACGTCGGTCTTGACCCCGCCCATGATGTAGTGGCAGCCGGGCTTGATGTGGATCGGCTCGCGCGTGATGTCGACGCCGGCGAAGTCGCGCCCGATGTTGACGATCTCGCGCAGCGCCTCGAGCGTGCGCTTGCGCGGCACCTTGGTGATGTCGAGCGCGACGGTGCCGTCGGGGAAGCCGCGGCCCTCGTTGATCTCGGTCTGCTCGGAGCGGCTGACCACGTCGCGCGAGGCGAGCTCCATCTTGTTCGGGCGCGTACTTCTCCATGAAGCGCTCGCCCTGCGCGTTGTAGAGGTGGGCGCCCTCGCCGCGGGCGCCCTCGGTGATCAGGATCCCGTTGCCGGCCAGCGTGGTCGGGTGGTACTGGATCATCTCCATGTCCATCAGCGGCGCGCCGATGCGGAACGACTGCGCGATCCCGTCGCCGGTGCAGATCAGCGCGTTCGTGGTCGGCTTGAAGCACTGGCCGGCGCCGCCGGAGGCCTGGATCGTGGCCTTGGCGCCGAACAGCTCCATCGAGCCGTCGCGGATGTTGCGCGCGACGGCGCCGCAGCACTCGCCGTCGTCGTCCTGCACGAGCGCGGTGACGAACCACTCCTCGTAGCGGTCGATCTGCGCGTGGTACTTCATCAGCTGCTCGTAGAGCACGTGCAGCAGCGCCTGGCCGGTGATGTCGGCGACGTAGTAGGTGCGTGCGGCGGAGGCGCCGCCGAACGCGCGCGTGCCGAGCTTGCCCTCGGGGTTGCGATGGAACGTGACGCCGCGGTGCTCGAGCCAGAGCACCTCGCCCGGCGCCTCGCGGCACATGATCTCGATCGCGTCCTGGTCGCCGAGGTAGTCCGAGCCCTTGACGGTGTCGAACGCGTGCGACTCCCACGAGTCGTCCGGGTTCAGCGCCGCGTTGATGCCGCCGGCGGCGGCGTTCGAGTGCGAGCGCACCGGATGGACCTTGGACATGATCGCCACGGTCGCTCCGGCCTCGGCGGCGGCCAGTGCTGCCCGCTGGCCGGCGAGGCCGGCGCCGATGATCAGAACGTCGTGTGCGGGCATGGCGGCCGATCTTATTGGAACAGGGCGGCCATACTTGACTGCTGCGATGCCAACCGTGCGGACCCTGATCGTCGACGACCATGCCGACGTCCGCTTCCTGATCCGCATGATCGTGGCCGATGCCGGGCTCGACGTGGAGGTCGTGGGCGAGGCCGACAGCGTCGAGGCCGCGCTGGAGCAGCTCGACGCGCTGGCTCCCGACGTCGTCGTGCTCGACGCGCGGATGCCGCTGGTGGACGGCTTCGCGGCCGCGCCGATGCTGCTGGCGCGGCGGCCGGACCTGCCGATCCTGCTCTGCAGCGCTTGGGTCGACGACGACGTGCGCGCGCGCGCGGCGGCGGCCGGGATCCGCGCGGTCCTGTCAAAGGATCGCTTCGAGGAGATCCCGGCGCTGCTGCTCGCGCTGGCCGGGCGCTGAAGCCGCCCGCTCAACCCGATCGGCGCCGCAGCCGATCATGAGAGTGGATGATCGCCGCCGATCCGCTTCACGCCGCACGCGCCGCATCCGCCGGTCTCCTGAACTGGGACGCGATGCCCACCGGCGTGCGCGTCCTCGTGGTCGTGCTGCTGCTCGGGATGCTGGCGGAGACGGTCCGCAACGCGGTGCTGCGTGGCGATTGGACAGGTGTGTTCGCCGATGTGCTCTACGACGGCCTGGTCGTCGGCGCGGCGGTGCTCTGCGTGGCGCGTGCCGCCCTACGCCGGGACGAGCGTCTCGCCTGGGCCCTGATGGGAGTCGCGCTGGCTCTCTGGGCCGCCGGCGACATCTACTGG
The DNA here is from genome assembly GCA_963721315.1 of uncultured Solirubrobacteraceae bacterium. GTDB lineage: Bacteria > Actinomycetota > Thermoleophilia > Solirubrobacterales > Solirubrobacteraceae > DASQMT01. The sequence goes on along the minus strand of CAVRIU010000009.1, from coordinate 281,720 downwards.
ACGGCGGCGCTCGCGCGCCTCGAGGAGCCGCCGTATCCCTCGCTGGCCGACGCGGGCTATCTCGGCTTCCTGCCGGTGGCCTATGTGGCCGTCGTGCTGCTGGTGCGGCAGCGCCTGCCCCACCTGGACGCGCGGCTGTGGCTCGACGGCGTGATCGCGGCGCTGACCGACCGGCGCGGTCAGCGCCGCGGTCGTCTTCGGCGCGGTCCAGGCGACCACCGGGGGCGATACCGCGGCCGTCGCGACGAACCTGGCCTACCCGCTCGGCGACATGATCCTGATCGCGATCCTGATCGGGGCGATGACAGCGGGCCGCGGCCGGCTCGACCGCACCTGGCTGTTCTTCGGCGCCGGGATCGCGACCTGGACGGTGGCCGACTCGATCTACCTCTTCCAGGTCGCCGAAGGCACCTACGTCGTCGACGGGCTGCTCGACCTCGGCTGGCCGCTCGGCGCGCTGCTGATCGGGCCTCGCCGCATGGCAGCCCGGCGTGCGCGAGCGCGTCGGCGGCGAGCGCCTGCCGAGCGTCGTCATGCCGGTGGCGCTCGCGCTCGTCAGCCTCGCGATCCTGGTCTACGACCACTTCGACCCGACGCAACCTGCTCGCGCTGGGCTCGCCACGGCCTCGATCGTCGCGATGATCGTGCGCGCTGGTGCTGACGCACCGCGAGAGCCTCGACAACATCGTCACCAGCCGTCGCCAGGCGCGCACCGACTCGCTGACCGGGCTCGGCAACCGCTTCGCCCTGCTCGGGGCGATGGAGCAGCGACTCGCGGACCAGACTCCGCACGTGCTGCTGCTGTTCGACCTCGACGGCTTCAAGAACTACAACGACAGCTACGGCCACCCGGCCGGCGACGCGCTGCTGGCTCGGCTCGGCTCACGGCTCGCGGCGGCCACGGCCGCCGACGGCGGCGCCTACCGCATCGGCGGCGACGAGTTCTGCGTGCTCGCCGAATGGCGCGCGGGCGAGCCGGTCGAGGCGTTCATCGCGCGCGCCCGCTCGGCGCTGTGCGAGGAGGGCGAGGGCTTCAAGGTCGGCGCTTCCTGCGGCCACGCGATGCTCTCGGTCGAGGCTCACGACGCGGCCGAGGCGCTGCGGATCGCCGACCGCCGGCTCTACGCGGAGAAGAACAGCGGCCGCGTCTCCGCGCGCGTCCAGAGTGCCCGCGTGCTGCGGCGCGCGCTCGAGGCCTGGGACGAGGAGCTGGGCGAGCACACGACCGACGTCGCCGCGCTCGCAGCGCAGGTGGCGCGCCGGCTCGGGCTCGACGACGACGAGGTGGAACGCATCGCGACGGCGGCCGAGCTGCACGATGTCGGCAAGATCGCGATCCCGCGCTCGATCCTGAACAAGCCGACGGCACTCGACGACGAGGAGTGGGCGTTCATGCGTCGCCACACCCTGATCGGCGAGCGGATCGCCCAGGGCGCTCCCGCCCTGGTCGGCGTCGCCGGACTGATCCGCTCGAGCCACGAGCGCTGGGACGGCGGCGGCTACCCCGACGGGCTCGCGGGCGATGCGATCCCGCTCGGCGCCCAGATCCTCTTCGTCTGCGACTCGTTCTCGGCGATGACGACCAACCGCGTCTACAAGCCCGGGATGCCGGAGGCGGCCGGGATCGAGGAGCTGCGCCGGCACGCCGGGAGCCAGTTCGCGCCGGCGGTGGTCGACGCGTTCGTGGCCGCGCACGAGGCAGCTGAGCGGTCCGCCATCGAGCCGGCTAGGCCGAGGGCGCGAGTCGCGTCCGCAATGCGCGCGTCACCTGCTCGAACGTGACCACCCCGCGCAGCCGCCCCTCGGCGTCGACGGCCATCAGCGCGCCGAGCCGGTGCAGCGGCTCGGATCCGAGCAGCGCCTCCAGCGGGGCATCGGCCAGCACTTGAGCGTCGGCGGCGCCCGGCGCCGCGACCTCGCGCATCGTCGCCGCGCCCTGCTCCGCCAGCGCCGCGTGCTCGACCGCGCGCCGGTGAGCGAGACCGACGTAGCGGCCGTCGTCCTCGACGACGGCGAACCAGTCCCAGCCCTGGTAGCGCAGGAAGAACTCCTCGTAGGCGCGTGCGGCCGGCAGCGAGGCCGGGATCGTGACGGGCTCGGCGTCCATCACATCGGCGACGGTGACGCCGGCGAACTGCTCGGTGAACGCGGTCTGCGCCAGCGTGGCCCGCGCGGATGACGCGATCAGCCAGCCGAGCGCGGCGAGCCAGATCGCGTTGATCGCGGCGGTGGAGCCGAGCAGCACGAAGAGCAGCGCGGCGAGCGCGATCATCAGCCAGCCGAAGCCGATGCCGATGCGCGCCGCGAAGCGCGTCGCGCGGTGGCGGTCGCCGGTCACCCGCCACGCCGCCGCACGCGCGATCCGGCCGCCGTCGAGCGGGAACGCCGGCACGAGGTTGAACAGCAGCAGCCCCAGGTTCATCGTGACCAGCAGCGAGACCACGACCTCGACCGGCGAGGCGTCGGCCGTCGCCGAGAGGCTGGCCGCATCGCGGAAGGAGTCCCCGCCGGCGATCAGGAGCGCCGCCACCGCTGCGAGCGCCATCAGCGCAAGCGTCACGAGCGGCCCGGCCACGGCGACGCGGAACTCGGCGCCCGGCGAGTCGGTGTCGCGGCTCATCTTCATCACGCCGCCGAACAGGAACAGGTCGATGCCTTCCACCGCGATTCCCTCGCGCCGCGCCGCCAGCGCGTGCCCGAGCTCGTGCAGCAGGATCGACGCGAAGAAGCTGCCCGCCGCCACCACGGCGACCACGTAGACCGTCGTCTCGCTCGCGTCGAGCGTCTCCGAGAGCGAGTCCCAGAGCAGGAAGATGACCGCGAACAGGATCAGGAACCACGACGGGTTCACGCCGACGCGGATGCCGAACACGCGCGCCAGCTGGAGTGAGCGGGAGCCCGTCATCGGACACCCATGGTCGCATAGCATCGCCGGCCACCTGAACGCGCGAGGAGTCACATGGCACACCAAGTCACCTTCATCCCGGGTGACGGCACCGGTCCCGAGCTGGCGGAAGCGACCCGCCGCGTGCTCGAGGCGACCGGCGTCGAGCTGACCTGGGACGAGCATCCCGCCGGAGAGGACGTGTACGAGGAGGAGGGCAACCCGTTTCCCGACCGCACGCTCGACTCGATCAAGCGCAACGGCGTCGGCATCAAGGGCCCGACCACGACGCCTGTCGGCTCCGGCTTTCGCTCGGTCAACGTGCTGCTCCGCAAGGAGCTCGACCTGTACGCGTGCATCCGCCCGTGCAAGGCCTACGAGGGCGTGCGCACGCGCTTCCCCGAGACCGATCTCGTGATCGTGCGCGAGAACACCGAGGACCTCTACGCGGGGATCGAGTTCGAGCGCGACTCCGAGCAAGCCGAGCGGCTGCGCGAGTTCCTCGCGGACCTCGACGGCTCGCAGATTCGCGAGCACTCGGGCATCTCGATCAAGCCGATCTCCGTCTTCGGCTCCGAGCGGATCGTGCGCGCCGCGTTCGACTACGCGCGCGAGAACGGGCGCCGCAAGGTCACCGCCGCCCACAAGGCGAACATCATGAAGCACTCCGACGGGCTGTTCCTCGATGTCGCGCGCGGGGTCGCGCAGGACTACGACGACATCGAGTTCGAGGACCGGATCATCGACAACCTCTGCAACCAGCTGGTGTCGCGCCCGGAGGAGTACGACGTGATCGTGCTGCCCAACCTCTACGGCGACATCGTCTCCGACCTCTGCGCCGGCATGATCGGCGGGCTGGGCCTGGCGCCCGGCGGCAACATCGGCACCGAGGCGGCGATGTTCGAGGCCACGCACGGCTCGGCGCCGAAGTACAAGGGCCAGAACAAGGTCAACCCGACCGCGCTGATGCTCTCCGGCGTGCTGATGCTGCGCCACCTCGGCGAGCGCGACGCGGCCGACCGGCTGGAGGGCGCGATCGCATCGGTGATCAAGCAGGGTGACAAGGTCACCTACGACCTCAAGCGCAACCGCGACGACCCGTCGGCTGTCGGCACCTCACAGTTCGCCGACGCCGTGATCGAGGAGATGAACGCATGAGCCAGCCCGTCAAGGTGACCGTCACCGGCGCCGCCGGCCAGATCGGCTACGCGCTGCTGTTCCGGATCGCCTCCGGACAGCTGCTCGGCGCCGACCGGCCGGTGCAACTCGCGCTGCTCGAGGTCCCACAGGCCGTCAAGGCGGCCGAGGGCACGGCGATGGAGGTGTTCGACTGTGCGTTCCCCGCGCTTGCCGGGATCGACATCTACGACGATCCTGGGCAGGCGTTCGACGGCGCGAGCATCGCGCTGCTGGTCGGCGCCCGCCCGCGCACCAAGGGAATGGAGCGTGCCGAGCTGCTGGAGGCCAACGGCGCGATCTTCAAGCCGCAGGGCGAGGCGATCGCCGCCGGGGCAGCCGCTGACATCAAGGTGCTCGTCGTCGGCAACCCGGCCAACACGAACGCGCTGATCGCGCAGTCCAACGCCGACGGCGTGCCGTCGGAGCGCTTCACGGCGATGACTCGCCTGGACCACAACCGCGCCGTCGCGCAACTGGCCCAGAAGACCGGCGCCGCCGTGACGGAGATCACCAACATGGCGGTCTGGGGCAACCACTCGCCGACGATGTACCCCGATCTGTTCAACGCGAAGGTGTCCGGTCAGCGCGCGTGGGATGCCGTCGGCGACGAGACCTGGGTCGCGGAGGAGTACATCCCGCGCGTCGGCAAGCGCGGCGCCGAGGTGCTCGAGTTCCGCGGCGCCTCGTCAGCCGCGTCGGCCGCGTCGGCCGCGATCGACCATGTGCACGACTGGGTGTACGGCACCGCGGACGGCGACTGGGTCTCGATGGCCGTGCCGTCCGACGGCTCCTACGGCGTGCAGGAGGGGATCATCTCTTCGTTCCCGTGCCGCTGCGCGGACGGGCAGTACGAGATCGTCCAGGGCCTCGACGTACCGGAGTTCTCACAGGTGAGAATCGACAAGACTGTGGAAGAGCTCGCCGGCGAGCGCGAGACCGCGAAGGGGTTAGGGCTGATCTAACCCTTGCTATGCCACCCGCGGCCTGACTTCACCACCTGACCCTCTTCGGCGAGCGTCGGCATCACCCGATAGAGGTAGTTCTGCTTGATGCTCATCGCCTCGGCGAGCTCGGGGATCGTGATGCCAGGCCGTGCACGGACCAGCTCGAGTGCCTGCAGTGCCCGCGTGCCCGAGCCCTTGGGGCGGCCGCGGCGGCCGTTGGAGGAGCCCGAGCGGGCGCGGCGCGGGCTGGGGGCGGAGGGCTTCGAGTCCACTCCGGCAAGTGCACGCTCGGCGGCCTCGAGGCGGCCGTACTCCTCGACCAGCGGTTTCAGCTCCTTCAACCGCGTCTGTATCTCTTTGCGCTTCTCATCAAGAAAGTCAGTCATTTGACTCATACTACCGTTAACCTCACATTTTCTGGGATGTGCGACAGTGGGAGATATTGACTTCGCCGAGCGGGTCGTCGCCCTCCCCGGCTTCGAGCTGCTGCTGCTGGCGCCGCGCGATCCCGACACGCTGCTGAGCGAGGACGCGTTCAGCCAGGAGGAGTTCATGCCCTATTGGGCCGAGCTGTGGCCGAGCGCGCTCGCGCTCGCCCGCGTGATCGCGCGGCGGCCGCTGACGGGGCGGCGCACGATCGAGCTGGGCTGCGGCCTCGGGCTGCCGGCGATCGCGGCGGCGGCGGCCGGCGGTCGCGTCCTGGCGACGGACTGGTCGCCGGAGTCCGTCGCCATCACGGCGCACAACGCCGAGCGCAACGGCATCGCGCTGGAAGCGCGGGTGTTCCGCTGGGACGCCGCGCCCGAACCGCTCGGCCCACCCTGGCCGCTGGTGCTCGCATCCGACGTGCTGTACGAGGAACGCAACGTCGCGCCGCTGCTGGCGCTGCTGCCGCGACTGGTCGCGGCAGCTGGGGAGGTCTGGCTCGCCGACCCGGGCCGCGCGCCCTCCGCCGGCTTCTTCACCGCGGCCGCGGAGAGCTGGCGCATCGACGCGATCCCGCACGACGGCCCGGCGCACGTCACGGTGCACCGGCTGCGTGCGCTCAGCGCTCGAGGAACGCCTTGAGCCGTGCGAGCGAGCGCGACGCCTCGCGCTCGGCCGCGCCCGCGACGAGCACGCGGCCGGCGACGCGGCCGAAGATCCCGCCCGGGTTCGTGTACTCGTTGAGATAGTCGAACCGCGTGCGCGAGCCGCCGTCGAGCGGCGCCAGCTCGTCGACGATGCGGGCGTGGGAGCCGGCCGGCCCGCGGCCCTCCCAGATCGCACGGTGCGGCGGCTCGACCTCCGCCAGCGACCACTTCACCTTGAAGTTGGCGCGGTGCAGGCAGAGCGTCTGCTCGACGCGGAAGCCCTTGCGCAGGTCGCCGTCGTCGACATGCCCGAGCTTGCGGTGGATCGTGACCCAGTCGCCGAAATGGCTGGGATCCATGATCACGTCCCAGACCGCCTCGGGCGGCACCGCGATCTCGGTCGACGCCTGCACGACGGTCACCGGGCGGCCAGCTCCTCGGTGCGCTCCCAGTCGCGCAGCGCCCGCTCGACCGCCGCGCCGAAGTCGTGCAGGTGGACGCCGAACGCGGCGGCGGCATCACCCTCGCGCGGCAGCAGGTCGTGCTCGAGCGACTCCATCAGCGGCTCGATCAGCGCCGGGTCCTCGCCGGCGATCGCGGCGGCCACGATCGCGGCGACCGGCGTCAGCGAGAGACCGAGTTCCAGCGCGGGGCGCCGGACCATCAGCGCGTCGGCGATGCGGGCGATCATCGCCGCATAGGTCATCACGTCGGGGCCGGCGATGTCCCAGGACCGCCCGGTCAGGCGCGCCGGCGCGGTCGCCGCGCGGGCCAGGTAGTCGAGCACGTCGCGCCCGTCGATCGGCGCCGTGCGGTTCTCGCGCCAGGCCGGCAGCGCCAGCACGGGCAGGCGCTCGATCAGCCGCACGAGGAAGCGGAACGAGCGCGAGCGCGCGCCGATCACGATCGAGGCGCGCAGCGCGATCGCCTCGGGCACGGCATCGAGCAGCGCGCGCTCGACGGCCAGGCGCGATGCGAGGTGGCGCGAGGGCGGCGCGCCGGCGGGCACCAGCCCGCCGAGGAAGACGACGCGGCGCAGGCCCGCGCCGTCGGCGGCCTGCACGAACGCGGCGACCGAGCGCCGCTCGGCCTCGGCGAACGCGCCGGCCGGGCCCTCCATCGAGTGCATCAGGTAATAGGCGACGTCGACGCCGTCGAGCGCGCGCTCGAGCCCGGCGCCCGTCGTGGCGTCGCCCAGCAGCAGGTCGTCGAGCGCCACGCCCGCCGCCGCGACGCGCTCGCCCGAGCGCGCGAAGCCGCGCACCGCGTGCCCGTCCTGCTTCAGGCGACCGGCCAGCGCCGCGCCGATGTAGCCGGACACGCCGGTGACGAGGGTCTGCATCTGCGACGAGGGTAGAAACGTGCGCAGGTTGCGACGTGCCCGTTTCGCTAGCAGGGTGAATCACGGCGCTTTCTCGCCTGTTTGCGGAAACGTCACGCGATGCGTGCGATTTGCGGGTTTGGCCGTTGCGCTCCCGTGCCCGGATCCTGTTTGCTCCCCTCGTCCTGTGACGAAGTGGTGAACGAGGAGGAGCGAGCGGGTGCCGGTCAAGAAGGTCGCGAAAGTCAGCTGCGAGGACTGCTACTTCAAGCGCAACATGCTGTGCGCGCTGAGCTGCGACGCACCCTGCCCGACCTTCCGCCCCGACCACCCGGACGGCCTGCGCCCACCGCAGCAGCTGCGCTTCGTCTTCCGCCAGGAGCGCCGCCGCCAGGTCGCCTGGGCGCTGCCTAGCGCGCAGGAGCAGGCGGCCCTGCACGCCTAGCGATCCACCCCACCGCGGGCGTGTCGGTCAGCCCGTGGGCGAGGATCGAGACGAACACGCACAGCGCGGCGATATTGAAGAGGCGCTCGTTCGACGGGATCGCGTCGGCGAGCACGAGCAGCGAGAAGGTCATCGTCGCCACCCCCTTGGGGCCGAACCAGGCCATGAAGGCGACCCAGCTCGCCGGCAGCCCGGCCCCCACCAGCGCCAGCGAGATCGCGACCGGACGCGCCACGAGCAGCGTGACGGCGACGATCGCAACCGCGGCGAGGCCGTCGCCGAACAACCCGCCGAGCGTCAGCAGCGCTCCGAACACGACGAACACGCCGAGCTTGACGATCTCCACGATGTCCTCGGACAGGTGCTCGAACGTGGAGCGCAGGTCTCCTCTCCGGTTCCCGAGCACGATCGCGGACACGAACACCGCGATCAGCCCGTTGCCGGCGAGCGGCAGGCCGACGGCGATGCCGTAGGCGGCAAAAGCGGTCCCCAGCGCGAAGAGCGAGACCTGATGGTCCGGGATCGAGCCGGCGCGCGGCAGCAGGCGGCTTGCGACGTAGCCGATCGCGAGCCCGAGGGCGAACCCGAGCGTGACGTCCTGGAGCACGAACTCCCACCAGACGAAGTCGTCCTCGCCGATCCGCAGCGCGGCCGAGAAGGCGAGCACGGCGGGCAGCGCGAGCCCGTCGTTGAGCCCCGATTCGAGGTTGAGCGAGTGGCGCACCAGCCGCGGCACGCGCGGGTTCGTGACGACGCTGGAGGAGAGCACGGGATCGGTCGGGGAGAGCAGCGCGCCGAGCAGCAGGCACTCACCCCAGCCGAGATCGGTCAGCCCGTGCGCGGCGCCGGCCACGATCGCGGCCGTGATCGGCATCGCCAGCACGAGCTTGCGCAGCGGCAGGCGCCACTCGGCCTGCAGCATCTCGGCTTCGACCTCGAGCCCGTCGCGAAACAGGATCACGATCAGCGCGACGATCGTGAGCCCCTGCACGAAACCGCTGCCGGGATCGAGCTCGAGCACCTGCAGCCCACCCTCGCCCAGCGCGAAGCCGCACAGCACGAACAGGGCGGTCAGCGAGAGAAACGAGCGTCGCGCCAGGCCGGAGAGCAGCGCTCCACCCAGCAGCAAGGCGCCGAACACGAGCACCGCGGCGTCGAAAGCGTCGCTCCCGCTGCCCGCGGCGAGGATGGTCACCGGGGTAGAGTCTCGCACGAGGTGAGGCTCACCGTGCTAGGCAAATCGCCCTCCTGGCAGGACGTCGACGGGGCCTGCTCGGGATATCTCGTCGAGCTCGAGGGCTTCCGCCTGCTGCTCGACTGCGGCCCCGGCGTCTTCGCGAAGCTGCGCCGCTACGTCGCCTACGTCGACGTCGACGCGGTCGTGATCTCGCATCTGCATGCCGATCACTTCCTCGATCTCGTGCCGTTCTCCTACGCGCTCACCTATGGCCCGGGAGCACGGCCCGCGCAATCGCCGGCGCTGCATGTCCCGCCCGGCGCGCGCGCCTGCTTCCGCCGCGTCGTCGGCGCGTGGGGCGCCGAGGATCTGATCGAGAACGTGTTCGCGCTGCGCGAGTACGACCCGGGTGAGTCGCTGGACGCCGGGCCGCTGAGCGTTCGCTTCCAGCCGGTTCCGCACTTCGGCCCGACCCACGCGGTCGACCTGCGAGCGGCGCGCGGCGGCGGCGGGCGGCTCACGTTCAGTGCCGACTGCGCGCCGTCGGAGGAGCTGTGCGCGTTCGCGCGCGACACCGACCTGCTGATCGTCGAGGCGACGCTGCCGGAGCCCGAGCGCGACGGCCCGCGCGGGCACATGACGGCAGCCGAGGCCGGCGCGCAGGCCCGCAAGGCCGGCGCGCGGCGCGTGGTGCTCACGCATCGGACGGATGAGCTCGACGCCGACACGGCGCTGCGGGAAGCGCAGCGGGAGTTCGGCGGGCCGGTCGAGCTGGCGCAAGAGGGCGCCGTCTACGAGCTCTAGACACTTGTCTGCTCCAGCCGCACGCCCCAACGGCCGATAACAACGGCGTAGGGACCGGCGACTGGAAAAAGTGACCACCTCAGAGGCAACCACCACGGATGGCGTGCGGCTCCTGTCGCACCGTCCCTCCGTGCTCTACAAGGTGGAGCACATGGCGTCCGATCCGGCCGATGGCGACATCGCCGTCGAGGGCCTCAAGCTCGCCGGGCCGGGCTGGGGCGATCGCCTCAAGGCGCTGCTGCAGGCGGTCTCGCCGGCCGAGCGCGCGACCTTGTTCGCCGTGCGCCTGTCGGACGAGCACGCGCTGCCGCTGCCGGCCGAGACGCTGCTCGCGCGCGAGCGCACCGACTGGTTTCCCGAGTTTCTCTCGCGCGGGCTGATGCGGCCGCACTTCCAGCCGATCGTGGATCTCGCGACCGGCAACGTGTTCGGACGCGAGGCGCTGATGCGCGGCAAGCTGGGCGCCGTCGAGCTGCGCGGCGGCGAGCTGATGGCGGCCGCCGAGGCGCACGACGCGCTGTTCTCCTTCGACTCGCGCGCGCGCACCGCGGCGATCGAGATCGGGCTGCCGCTGATGCCGGCGGGCGAGCTGCTGTTCGTCAACCTCGATCCGCGCGCGGCGCTCGACGTCGACACCTCCCTGCGCACCACCTGGCCCGTGATCGAGCGGATGCAGGGCGATCCCGCCAGTGTCTGCCTCGAGCTGGTCCGCCCGGAGCGCTCCAACGATCGCGAGATGCTCGAGCAGCTGGTGGCGGCGCACCGCAAGCGCGGCGCGCTGATCGCGCTCGACGACGTCTCCGGCGGGACCGACTCGCTCGACTACCTCGAGCTGCTCAAGCCGGACTTCGCCAAGATCGACATGAAGCTGACAACCGGGATCGAGAGCTCGGCCGGGCGCCGCCGCCTGGTCGCCGCGCTCGTCGAGTGCGCGCACGAGTACGGGGCGAGCGTCGTCGCGGTCGGGATCGAGCGCGTGAGCGAGTTCGAGGCGATGCGCGAGCTCGCCGTCGACTTCGGCCAGGGCTACTACTTCGGTCACCCGACCGAGCGCCCGATGGACGTCGACCCCCGGCTGGTCCGCGCCCGGCCCGAACTGGTGTAGGGCCGCACTACCCTGCGGGGCGTGTCCGAGCGCGACCTGTTCGCCAACTTCGAGCGCATGCGGCGCGAGATGGACGAGCTGTTCGGCGACGTCTTCGGTGGCGGCGCCCGCGGGTTGGCGCACCGCGGGGCGTTCTCCCCCTCCGTCGACGTCTACTACGTCGCCGATCCTCCACGCGCGGTCGTGCGCGCCGAGCTCGCCGGGGTGCGCGCGTCGGAGATCGAGCTCGAGATCCGTGGACGTGAGCTGGTCGTCGCGGGCCACCGCCGCCCGCCGGACCCGGACGAGGAGCGCCTCTATCAGCAGCTCGAGATCCAGCACGGCCCGTTCCGCCGCGTGATCGCGCTCGGCGCCGATGTCGACGCCGACGCCGCCAAGGCGACGTACGAGGACGGAATGCTGACGGTCGAGCTCCCGATCAGGGCGCCGAGCGAATCGCGCAGCGTGCCGATCCGCGAGCGCGAGGGCGAGCCGTGATCGAGATCGCCACACCCGGCAGCGGCGGCGAGGCGGTCGAGCTCGGCCTGCCGCCCGAGCTGCCCGAGCAGCTGCCGGTGCTGCCGCTGCGCGACAGCGTCACGTTCCCGGACACGCTGACGCCGCTCGCGGTCGGGCAGGAGCGCTCGATCCAGCTCGTCAACGACGTGCTCGGCGGCGACCGCATGCTGGCGATGGTCGCGAGCCGGATGCCGGAGGTCGAGGTTCCCGACTCCGCCCAGATCCACGAGTACGGCGTGCTGGGCACTGTCGCGCGCATGCTCAAGGTGCCCGACGGGACGCTGCGGATCCTGGTGCAATCCGGCCCGCGCGTGCGCCTGACCGGCTTCGTGCCCGATCAGCCGTACCTCGTCGCCCACGTCGTCGAGGCGCCGGACGTGCTGCAGGAAGGCCCGGAGCTGACCGCGCTCGTGCGCAACGTGCAGCAGACGTTCCTGCGCATCATCGAGGACGTCCCGTACCTGCCCGAGGAACTGCAGATGGCGGTCGCGAACCTGGACGATCCGTCCGCGCTCGCGCACCTGATCGCCGGTGCGCTGCGGATCAAGACCGAGGAGAAGCAGGCGCTGCTCGAGGAGCTCGACGTCGGCAAGCGACTGCACCGGCTCTCCGAGGTGCTGGCGCGCGAGCTCGAGGTGGCGGCGATCGGCACGCGGATCCAGACGCAGGTGCAATCGGAGCTCGACAAGTCGCAGCGCGAGTACGTCCTGCGCCAGCAGCTCAAGGCGATCCAGGCGGAGCTGGGGGAGCGCGACCCGAGCGAGGTCGAGGTCGACGAGCTGAGCGAGCAGCTCGCGGCGATCGCGCTGCCCGAGGACGTGCGCAAGCAGGCCGACCGGGAGCTGGGACGGCTCGAGAAGCTGCCTCAGGCGGCGGCCGAGCACGGCGTGATCCGCAACTACCTGGAGTGGCTCGCGTCGCTGCCGTGGGACAAGACCACCGAGGACAACCTCGATCTCGCTCACGCGCGCGAGGTGCTCGACGCCGACCACTACGACATCGAGAAGGTCAAGGACCGGATCCTCGAGTTCCTCGCCGTCCGCAGCCTCAAGCCGGACGCGCGCGGCTCGATCCTCTGCTTCCTGGGACCACCCGGCGTGGGCAAGACGTCGCTGGGCCAGTCGATCGCGCGCGCGCTCGGGCGCAAGTTCGAGCGCATCAGCGCCGGCGGCGTGCGCGACGAGGCCGAGATCCGCGGGCACCGCCGCACCTACATCGGCGCGATGCCGGGAACGATCGTGCGCGCGCTGCGCGACGCCGGCTCGGCCAACCCGCTGTTCATGATCGACGAGCTCGACAAGATGGGCTCGGATTACCGCGGCGACCCGGCCTCGGCGCTGCTCGAGGTGCTCGACCCGGAGCAGAACGCGACCTTCCGCGACCACTACCTGGACGTCCCGTTCGATCTCTCCAAGGCGATGTTCATCACGACGGCGAACACGCTCGACACGGTGCCGCTCGCGCTGCGCGACCGCATGGAGGTGATCCAGCTCGCGGGCTACACCGAGGAGGAGAAGCTGCAGATCGCCAAGCGCTACCTCGTGCCGCGCCAGATCGAGCGCAACGGCCTGAAGAAGTCGCATGTCGGCTTCTCCGACACCGGCTTGAAGGCGATCATCACGGAGCGCACGCGCGAGGCCGGTGTGCGCAACCTCGAGCGCGAGATCGGCGCCGCCTGCCGCAAGGTCGCGCGGCGCGTCGCCGAGGGTGGTCACGGCGCGCGCAAGGTCAACGTCACCGCGCCGCGCGTGCGCGAGCTGCTCGGGCGCCCGCACTTCCAGCCCGAGGCGCGCCGGCGCACGCGCCAGGCGGGCGTCGCGACGGGCCTGGCCTGGACGCCGGTGGGCGGCGACGTGCTGTTCATCGAGGCCGCCGCGATGCCTGGCACCGGCAAGCTCACGGTCACCGGTCAGCTCGGCGACGTGATGAAGGAGTCCGCCGAGGCCGCGCGCTCGTGGGTGCGGGGTCACGCCGACCTCGACGAGGGCTGGTTCGCAGAGCACGACCTGCACCTGCACGTGCCCGCGGGGGCGGTGCCGAAGGACGGGCCCAGCGCCGGCGTCACGATGGCGACAGCGCTGATCTCGCTCGTCTACGGCCGTCCCGTGCGCGACGACACCGCTATGACGGGGGAGATCACCCTGACCGGGCAGGTGCTGCCGATCGGCGGCCTCAAGGAGAAGGCGCTGGCCGCCCAGCGGGCCGGAATCACGCGCGTCATAGCGCCGCGCCGCAACGAGCCGGACCTCGAGGACATCCCCGAGCACCTGCGCCGGAACCTCGAGTTCGTGTGGGCCGGCGAGGTCGAGGAGGTGCTCGACGCGGCGCTCGGTGGCGCCGGCGGGTTCGCAGGAGGGCGCCTCCGGGGTATGCTCGCCGCGGAGACGCAACCAGACCGATGAGAGGTGGCATGGGAGCGAAGAAGAAGGCGGCCAAGGCCGGCGCCGGCGCCGTCGCCGTCACGAAGAGCCCGTACGTCCGGCGCCTCGCCGAGGACGAGGAGCTGCGCCAGAACCTCTGGGGTGCCTATGAGTCCGCGCGCAAGGCGGTCGGTCGGCTCCAGAACGGCAAGAGCCCGACGAAGCAGATCTTCGACGACAAGCGCCTGCAGAAGGACATCAAGTCTGCGGCGGAAGCCTTCAAGGACGCGTCCGTCGCGCTGCACGAGGCGCCCCGCAGCAAGAAGCGCAAGCGCAAGGGCCTGGGCAAGCTGCTCGTCATCGCCGTGGTCGGCGGCGGCATCGCGCTGGCCGTGTCCGAGGACCTGCGCAAGAAGCTGCTCGACGCGCTGTTCGGCGCCGAGGAGGAGTTCGAGTACACCTCGACGACCAGTCCGGCGACGCCGCCGGCGACGCCTCCCGCGAGCGAGACCTCCGAGTCGACCAGCTGAGCGGCACGTCCGCGACGTGTGCTTGAAGGGCGTCCGACGGGCGCCCTTCGCGTTTCGGGTGTGCTAGCCCGGGATCACCGGGATCTCCCACAGCAGCCATGCCGTCACGGCGGCAGCGACGCCCAGCGCGGCGGCGAGGCCGCCGAGGATGCGCTGCGTGCGCGTTGTCGCAGCCGCCTTGCGCTGGGCCACCTCGGCCTGTTCGAGCGCGCGGTCGAGCAGGTTCTCGGCCCAGGCGAACTCGAGCGCCAGCATCGCCAGCCCGATCGGGATCACGACGAACGCGGGGCCCGGGGTGACCAGCATCGCGATCCCGGCGAGCGTCACGGTCGCGCCGGCGATCGCAAACGCGATGCGATAGGCGCGGCTGCGCCGGACGTGGGACTCGCGGCGCTCGGCCAGGCGCTCGCGCATCCGCTGCGCGCGCGGGACGTCGTCGTCCCCGTCACTCTCCCGCGATGAAATCGCGCACCTCCACGAGCGCGCCGGGGCGCGCCTCGGTATCGCTGCCGTAGCGCGCGAGCCAGCCGCGTGCGGGGACCTCGCCGCCGGCCTGCCACGCGAGCAGCACCGCGTGGGGGTCGATCGCCCGCCCTGCGTCCGGGTGGATCTCGAAATGCACGTGCGGCGGCGTCGGCTCGGCGTCGCCCGTGTTGCCGACGAAGCCGAGCAGCGTGCCGGCGCGGACCTTGCGGCCGCTGATCGCCTCCGGCGCGAACGCGGAGAGGTGGGCATAGAAGAACGCGTCGCCGCGCGCCGTCTCCAGCCATAACCGGTTGCCGCTGATCGGGAGCGTCCCGACGCGGTTGAGCGTGCCGTCGGCGACGGCGAGCACCGGGCTGCCGAACGCCGCGAAGATGTCGTTGCCCTTGTGCGTGCCGGTCTCGCGCCGCGGTGCGCCGAAGTCGTCCGCCACGCGGGCGTCGCCGTAGACCGGGAAGACGAAGCGCGCCTTTGCAAGGCGCTCGGCCGGCGTGATCCGCGGCGCCGGGGCCGGCGTGGCGCTCGGCACGGGTGTTGGCTCCGGGGCGACGGTGGGCGCAGGTGTCGGCGTGGGGGCGACGCGGTCGATGGCCTCGGCCGCGACGTCCGCGATCACGATCGTCGTGCCGGCGGCGTAGCCCGCGACCGCGCGCGTGAGCCGCACGCGCAGGCCCTCGCCCTTGCGGTTGACCGTGACGCGCAGGCCGCCTGAGGAGAAGCGGCGTACGCGCGTGCTGTCACCGCGCGGCTCGCCGTCGATGACGAGCCCGGTGACCGATCCGCGGTAGCTGACGGCGCCGGCGCGCGCCTGCGCCGTGCGGCTGACGCGCTCGGCGCTCACGCGGCCGTCGAACAGCGAAACCAGCTCCGCGGTCGCATCCGCCCGCGCACTGGCCGCACCGCCGCTGCGTGCGGCGCGCGCGGTCGCACGGCCGCCGGCGATCTCTATCCCCGGTCGCGCAGCAGAGTCCGAGACGGTCTCGCGGCCGGAGTCGCTGACCGCGGCGCGCCCGACGTCGCCGAAGTCGCCCGAGGCGACGTACGCCGCGGCGTCTGCGCTGCGCCGGCGCCTGCGCGGGCGCCGCGGGCACGACGGCGACCAGGCCGACGGCGGCGAGGAGTCCGATCCGCAGGCGCACTGACAGCAGTCTGACAAACCGCTCAGGCGCGCCGTTGCCGTGCGGTGCGCGCGACCACCGGCGCGGCGGCGCGGACGGTTGCGACTCCGATCTCGCCGATCGCGGGCAACGGGACCCCGGCTTCCGCCAGCAGCTCCGGCTCGAGCCCAGGCACCAGCGCCAGGAACGCGTCGACGAGCCGCGGGTCGAATTGCCGCCCGCGCTCGGCGGTTAGCTCGGCAAGCGTGTGCTCGAGCGTCCACGCCGGCTTGTAGGGACGCGCCGAGCGCAGCGCGTCGAAGACGTCGCAGACCGCGCACACGCGGGCGGCGAGCGGGATCGCCTCGCCGCGCAGCCCGTCGGGGTATCCGGTGCCGTCCCAGCGCTCGTGGTGCGAGCGCGCGATCTCTGCCGCGAGCTGGATCAGCGGCGAGCGCGAGCCGCTCAGGATGTCTGCGCCGATCAGGGTGTGGCGCTCCATCGACGCGCGCTCCTCGGCTTCGAAGCCGCCGGGCTTGAGCAGCAGCCGCGTCGGGCACGCCGACCTTGCCGACGTCGTGCAGCATGGCGGCGTGGCGCAGTGTCTCGGCGTCGCTCGCGGGCATGCCGATCGCCAATGCCAGCCGGTGGCTGAGCGAGCTCATGCGGGCGACGTGCACGCCGGTCTCGACGTCGCGCGACTCGACCGCGCGGCCCAGGCGCGACACGATCTCGAGCTGGGTCTCGCGCAGCTGCTCGGTGCGGCTCTGGACCTCCGCCTCGAGCCGCGCGCCGTAGAGCGCCGCGCGGCGGCGCTCGGTCGCGCTCCGCCACGAAGGCGGTCGTGATCGCGCTCAGCGTGCCGAGCAGCAGCGCCGATCAGCGGGGCGCTGACCGGGAGGATCAGCCCGTGCTCGAAGGCCGCCTGCGCGCCGACGAGCCAGCCAGCGGCCAGGCCCGAGCGCCACCAGAGCCGCGCGCACGGCACGCCCGCGCACGCGCGGCCAGCGCGGGCGCCAGCCCGGCGACGAGGATCGCGAGCCAGCCCGCCCAGCCGGGTGCGCTGCGCAGCGGCAGTCCGTGCAGCGCGGTCCAGATCGCGTTCGCCTGCACCTCCGGCGCCGCTCATCACCTCCTTGCTCGAGGCCGGAGTGGGGTGGACGTCCTGGAGCGTCGGCGCGGTCGCGCCGACGACGACCACGCGGTCGCGCAGCAGGCTGAGTGTCGGCGCGCCCGCGCACGAGCGTCGGAGAAGGAGACGGTCGGGATCGTGCCGGGCGGTCCGCGGAAGTCGATCCAGGCGCCGCCGGGCGGGAAGCTCGCGGCGGTCGAGCCGCGGCCCGCCGGCCTGCCGCGCCTGCGACGACGCCGAAGCTGCGCAGGCCGCCCTCGCTGAAGCGGAAGCGCTCGCACGACGCCGCCCAGCTCGGCGTTCACGTTGGCGGCGCCGGCCAGCGCGCCGGCCGCGCGGAGGTTCTCGTCGCCGCCGAGGATCCGCGTGCCGCCCCGCCCGTCGGTCTCCGTGGTGGCGAGCACGGTCCCCGGCGCGCGGCTGACCGCGTCGTAGAGCGCCAGGTCCTCGCGCGGCTTGCGTCTCCTCCGTGAACTGGACGTCGTAGGCGATCACGCGCGCGCCGGCGGCCCGCAGCCGGTCGATCGCGCGCGCGTGCAGCGAGCGCGGGAACGGCCACTGCCTGCGCAGGTCGGAGAACGTCACGTCGTCGATCGCGACCACGGCGACGTCGTCGACCGGCTGCTCGCCGCGCAGCTCGAAGCGCAGTCCGATCGTGTTCTGCTCAGGGCCCGACAGGAGACCCGCCGCGTCGGCCGCCAGCGCCGCGGCGACGGCGACGAAGCCGGCGAGCAGCACGGCGATCGCCCGGCGCCGCGGACGGCCCCGGCGCCGCGCACGACCCTAACGCTGGTGGCGGGCGAAGTGGCGTTCGCCGGCGGCGACGCGGATGACGCGGCCGGTGGCGCGGACGCGCACGTCCACGGCGCCCTCGGTCACGCGGGTGAGGGTGCCGTCGCAGCGGTCGGTGACGCTCCAGCGCGTGCCGCGCACGGTCGCAACGCTGTCGCGGCCGTGGGTGCGGAAGCGCCCGCCGCTGTCCGAGCCCCAGAGGCGGCGCTTGGGCTTGGCGGCAGCCGAGGCCTGGGCGGTATTGCCGCCCCGGGCGCGGCAACCGTCCAGGTTGCCGCCGCGCAGGTGCAGGTTGACGAGCCCGTCGCCCGTCGCGCTCTGGCGGATCTTGAAGCGGCTGCCGTGGAAGGTGCCGGTCTGGCGTGCTGCCGTCGGGCAGTGCGCTCTGGAGCGCGACCGTGCCGCGCGAGGCGTCGACGACGGTGCCGACGGGCAGTGAGGCGAGGTCACCGAGTGCGACGAAGGCGGTGCTGCCGGGCGTGCGGACACTGACGGTGCCGCGCGTCGCCGCGAGCGCCACCGTCGCACCGAGCTCGGGCTGCGCCTGTGGTGCTTCGGCGGGCGGGGTCGCCGGCGCCTCGTCGGATGCCGGCGCGGAGGGTGCTTCGAGGGTCGTGAATGTCGCGGTTGTGCTCGCCACGCTCGCACCGCTGCCCTGGGCGACGAGACGGACGTGATACGTGGTACCGGCATCGAGTCCGGTGAGCGCTCGGCCGACGCCGACCCGGTGGTCCTTGTCGTCCTGGTCGTGGGTCGCTGTGCCGTCCGCGATCCAGGGTGCCGGGGGGAATGCGCCGCCGTGGTCCTGTGCTTGAACACGTACTTGGCCGACATCAGTGCCCAGCGTGATCGTGGCGGCGAGCTGCGCGCCGCCTTGCGTGATCGCGCTGACCGTCACTGGTCCTGGCTGCGGCTGACGTGGCGGCGGATGCCGCGGCAGGAAACATGAACAGCGCGCCGAGCGCGAGTAAGTGAAGTCGAGTCGGGTCACTCGAAGAGGATCGGCTTCAGCCAGCGCCGACTTGACCCGGCCAGGCCGTTGCTGGACGGCGCGCAGCTAGCCTCTGTCGTGATGGAGGCGGCCACGCCAGGACGCGAGCTCTCGGGCGACAAGGCGCAGCGGATCGTCGACGCGATGCGCACGTCCGTCGGGCTGCGCGGCGCGACCGGCTCGACGTTCGACCACGTCGCGCGCGAGGCGGGCGTCTCGCGCGGGCTGCTGCACTACTACTTCGGCACGAAGGAGCGGCTGCTGGTCGAGGTCGTGCGGCGCGACTGCGACCTGCGGATGGAGCGCATGTCGGAGACGCGTCGCGGGCGTCGAGAGCGTCGGACGCGCTGCTCGGCGCGCTCGTGCAGTCGCTCAACGAGACGATCGCCGACTCGCCCGAGTTCTTCGTGATCCTGTTCGAGCTGCACTCGCTCGCGCGCCGCAACGAGGAGATCGCGGTCGAGCTCGCCGAGCTGCACCGGCGCGTGCGCCAGCACCTCGGCGAGCCTGCTCGAGCAGGCGCGCGAGCAGGGCGTGATCCGGCTCGCGGCGAGAGCCGGAGGCGGTCTCCGAGGTGCTCTTCGCGCTCGCCGACGGCCTCGCGCTGCGGATGCTCGCCGAGCCCGACCGCGACTACGACGTGGCGCTCGGGCTGGCGCTGCAGGCGCTCGCGCGCTGGTGCTCCCCGCGACGCCCTGATACGGTTGGCTGGCCAGCCAGCCAAGCCTCCCCGGGAGCTCCGCAGATGCAAAGCTCGATGTTGCGCCTCGACGCCTTCATCCGCCGCCGCAGGCGCCTCGTCCTGATCGCCTGGGCGCTGGTCCTGCTCGCGGCGGTGCCGTTCGCGGCGCGCCAGTCCGAGGACCTCTCGAGCGGCGGCTTCGGCGTGCCCGGCTCGCAGTCCGACGCGAGGTCGACGATCGCGCTGGCAGGCTTCCCCGGGGTCGCAGCGCGCGCAGCTCGCGGCGGTGCTCGTGCCGCAGCCGGGCGCCGTCGGAGGCGGAGCTGCGCGCCGCGCTCGACCGCGTCGCCGCCGCCGCCGGCGAAGGTCGACGGCATCGCGCTGGCGCCGGCCGCGCGCGAGCAGGCCGCGCGCCAGGCGGCGACCGGCGGCCCGCTGGTCGTGCCGCTCGTCGCCGACGGTCGACGAGGACGACGCCACCGCCGTCGCCGCCGACCTGCGCGAGGAGCTGGCGATCGCCGACGGCGCGCGCGAGCGGCGTCGCGACGCACCTGGTCGGCCAGGGCGCGCTGTGGGCCGCGATGCAGGACCTGTCCAAGGAGGACCTCGCCAAGGCCGAGTCGGCGGGCTTCCCGATCGTGCTGCTGATCCTGCTGGCGGTCTTCGGCTCGTTCGCCGCCGCGTTGCTGCCGCTGGCGCTCGGCATCGGCTCGGTGCTGGTCACCGGCGCGCTGATCTTCGGCCTCTCGCAGGTGATGGAGATGTCGGTCTTCGTGACCAACATGGCGTCGATGATCGGGATCGGCGTCGCCGTCGACTACTCGCTCTTCGTCGTCGCCCGCTACCGCGAGGAGATCGCGGCCGGCCGCTCGCCCGAGGATGCGCGCGCGGTCGCGATGGCGACGTCGGGAGTGGCGGTGCTGTTCTCCGGCCTGACCGTGATCATCTCGCTGGCCGGGCTGTGGATGCTCGACAACACCGCGATCCGCTCGATGGCGCTCGGCGCGATGCTCGTGGTCGCGGTCGCGGTGCTCGCCGCCACGACGCTGCTGCCGGCGCTGATCGCGCTGCTGGGCCGGCGCGTCTACGCGCGCTCGCGCATCTTCAGCTTCTCCGGGTCTCGTCTTGCAGGCGCGGGTCGGCCGGCGCGCGCCGACCGCGGCGGCTGGCTTCTGGCAGCGCTGGACGGACGCGGTCATGCGCCGCCCGGTCGTCTCCGCGCTCGGCGCGAGCGCGGTCCTGCTCGCGCTCGCCGCGCCGGTGCTGGGGCATGGAGACGAAGAACGGGGCGCTCGACCAGTTCCCGGCCGACCACGAGGTGCGTGCCGGGCTTCGAGGCCGCCGCGGCGTCGCCGGCGCCGGCGCCGCTTCGCCGGTCCAGGTGGTCGGCCGAGGCGCGTGACGGCGCCGACCGCGACCGCGGCCGGCGAGCGTCTGCGCGCGGTGCTCGCGGGCGATCCGGGGATCGCGCGGCGTCGGCGCGCCGTCGCCGTCGCGCGACGGGCGCGCGGTGCTGCTCGTCGCGCCAGACGCGCGCCGACCCGGAGTCGGCCGCGGCCAAGGCGACCGTCGAGCGGCTGCGCGACGGCGCTGCCCGCCGCCGGCGGGCGCGACGTGCAGGTCGCCGTCGGCGGCGTGACCGCTTCCCAGCTCGACCTCGACGACCTGATCAGCGGCGGCATGTGGAAGATCCTGCTGTTCCTGCTCGGGCTGTCCTACCTCGTGCTGCTGGTGCTGCTGCGCTCGGTCGTGCTGCCGGCCGAAGGCGGTGCTGATGAACCTGCTCAGCGTCGGCGTCGCGGCGTTCGGCGTGCTCGACGCTCGTGCTTCGAGTCGAGGTCGACACGCTCACGCCGCCGCTGGTGCTCGCGGTCGTGTTCGGGCTCTCGATGGACTACGAGGTGTTCCTGCTCACGCGCATCCGCGAGCGCTACCAGGTGACCGGCGACACGCGCCTGGCGGTCGCCGAGGGACTCGCCGCGAGCGCGCGCACGATCAGCTCGGCGGCGCTGATCATGGTCGCCGTCTTCGGCGTGTTCGTCGCCACCGGCGTGCCGTCGATCCAGCAGATCGGGCTCGGCACCGCGGTCGCGATCGCGCTCGACGCGACGCTCGTGCGGCTGATCCTCGTGCCGGCGACGATGGAGCTGCTGGGGGAGTGGAACTGGTACCTGCCGCAGTCCGCTGGCGCGCGTGCTGCCGCGCGCGGAGCTTCGACGCGGTCCCGCAGCTCTCGTCCTAGCCGAACAGCCGGCGCGTGCTCCACAGCGCCTTGACCGACCCGCGCGGGCGCAGGCGGCCGGTCGCGAGCGCCCGGCGCGGGTCGAGCCGCCCCGCGAACACGTCGACGAAGTCGTCGTAGCGCACGCGGTAGGTGACGTCGGCGCCGTCGACGAAGCCGGCCGCGACGGCGGTGCGCCCGTTGTCGAGGCGCAGGTGCCAGGGCTCGGCGTCGGGGAACTCCCACTGCAGCGTCAGCGGGCCGTCCGGCGCGTGGCGCAGGTCGACGCCGCGGCGCAGCGAGTCGAACAGCAGCTGCCATCGTCGCCGGGTCGCGTCGGCGCCGCGCCGTTGCCTTCGCCCAGCAGCCCCGCCTGGAGCATCGCGACGATCCGGTGGGCGCGCTCGGTCGGCTCGAGGTCGTACGGGTAGGGGATCGGCCCGGGCAGCGACTCGAGCGGCATCCCGGCGGCGCGCAGCTTGCTCTCGAACGAGCGCCCGGCCTCCTCGAAGATCTCCTCGAGCGTGAAGCCGAAGCACTCCGTGTAGCGCCGGTCCCATCCGGGCGGCGCGAACACCGCGGCGCTGTAGGGCAGCGACTCGCGCAGCAGGTCGGCGACGGCGGCCGGCACGTCGGGGTCCGCGCGCGCGAGGTCGCGCAGCAGCTTGACGCCGAAGCCGATGTGGCGCTGCTCGTCGAGCGCCACGCTGGCGCATGCCGCGGCGGAAGCCGGGGAGCAGGTCGCGCTCGCGTCAGGTAGCGCTCGATGAAGTGCTGGCCCGGCTGCGCCAGCGTCGCCTCGATCACGATGTGGTAGAGCGTGACGGCCTGCGCGAGCTTGGTCGCGGAGCGGTCGGCGCGCAGCTCCTCGGCGTGCCTGTCGAGCAGCTCGAAGGTCTTCACGAAGCCCCAGGTCAGCTGCGGCCGGATCGCCTCCAGCCCGCCGGCCAGCGTCCCGTCGCCGAGCCCGGCGACCTCGCGCATGAAGCGCTTGAAGAAGACGGCGTGGCGCGCCTCGTCGGCCTGCTGGGTGGCGAGGAAGTACTTCTGCTCGGCGCGCGGGGCGGCGTCGATGAACGGCGACAGGTTGGTCGTGACCGCGTCCTCGCCCCAGAAGAAGAGCGCGTAGTTCCACAGCGCCGCGCGGCGCTCGAGCTCCGAGAACCCCTCCTGCCACTGCCGCTGGTCCTGGCTGAAGTCGATCTCCGCCGCCCGCCAGTTGCCCCGCTCCCAGCGCTCGTAGAGGTCGTCATAGGAGAGCTGGTCGGCGGCTGCGGACGCCATGTCAATAAGACTACCGCGCGCTTCAGCGGGTAGGCGAGGCGGTCCTGCAGCAGCTGCGCGAGCCCCTCGATCGGCACGCGCTCCTGCTCGAGCGTGTCGCGATCGCGCAGCGTGACCGTGCGGTCCTCGACCGACTGGTGGTCGATCGTGACCGCGAACGGAGTGCCGATCTCGTCCTGGCGCCGGTAGCGCCGGCCGATCGCGCCGCCCTCGTCGTACTCCGCCTTCATGTGGCCGCGCAGCTCCTCGTAGACCGTGCGCGCGAGCTCGGGATGCCCGTCCTTGCGCAGCAGCGGCAGCACTGCGACCTTGACCGGCGCGAGCGCCGGGTGCAGCCGCAGCACCGTGCGCCGCTCGCCGCCGAGCTCGTCCTCGTCGTAGGCGTCGATCATGAACGCGAGCATCGACCGGCCGACGCCGCGCCGCGGGCTCGATCACGTGCGGGATGTAGCGCTCGCCGCCCTGCGGGTCGACGTACTCGAGCTTCTCGCCCGAGTGCTGCGCATGGGCGCTGAGGTCGAAGTCGCCGCGGTTGGCGATCCCCTCCAGCTCGCCCCAGCCGTACGGGAACAGGTACTCGACGTCGCTCGTGGCGGACGAGTAGTGCGAGAGCTCGTCGGCGTCGTGCGCGCGCAGGCGCAGGTGGTCGGGGTCGATGCCGAGCTGCACGTACCAGTCGAAGCGCTCCTTCATCCAGTGCTCGTACCAGTGCTGCGCCTCGGCCGGCGGGACGAAGAACTCCATCTCCATCTGCTCGAACTCGAGCGTGCGGAAGATGAAGTTGCCCGGCGTGATCTCGTTGCGGAACGACTTGCCGACCTGCGCGATCCCGAACGGCGGCTTGCGCCGCGCGAACTGGAGCACCTGCTTGAAGTCGAGGAAGATGCCCTGCGCGGTCTCCGGCCGCAGGTAGACGGTCGATCCCGCTGCCTTGACCGGGCCCGATCGTCGTCTCGAACATCAGGTTGAACTCGCGCGAGTCGGTCAGGTCGCACTGCGCGTCCTCGCCCGGGTGCTTGGACGGCCGGCGCCCGCAGTCCGAGCTCGCCGAGGTGGTCGGCGCGGAAGCGCTGCTTGCACGTGCGGCAGTCGACGAGCGGGTCGGTGAAGCCGGCCAGGTGCCCGCTCGCCTCCCACGTGCTCGGGTGCTGGATGATCGCCGAGTCGAGCGCGACGACGTCGTCGCGCTCCTGGATCATCGCCTTCCACCACTGCGCGACGACGTTCTGCTTGAGCAGCACGCCGTAGTGGCCGTAGTCGTACGTGTTGGCGATCCCGCCGTAGATCTCCGAGGCGGCGAAGATGAACCCGCGCCGCTTGCACAGCGACACGATCTTGTCCATGGTGACGAGGGTCTCCGGCATCGGGCGGGGATGCTAGTGCGCCCTACACTGGCGGCGGATGCCCATCTACGAGTACCGCTGCGAGAACGGCCACCTGTTCGAGGTGATGCAGAAGATCGCCGATCCGCCCGTGACGGCGTGCGCGACCTGCGCGGCAGCAGTCCAGCGGGTCTTCCACCCGATCGCGGTGCACTTCAAGGGCTCGGGCTTCTACAACACCGACTACGGGACCGCCAAGCGCAAGCGCGAGACGGACGCGGCGGCCAAGTCCGGCAGCGACAAGGAGAACTCCAAGAGCAAGGACTCCTCATCCTCGTCCAAGGATTCGGGCTCGGGGTCGAAGGATTCCTCGTCCTCGGGGTCGTCGTCGTCGGGGTCGTCCGGGTCGTCCGGGTCGTCGTCCTCGTCGGGCAGCGCCGACTGACCTCGCCGCGCGGCGGCGGAAGCGGAATAAGCATGGCCCGGGGGGAGTCCTCCCCCCATGCCCGCGTCCGGCACTCTGCTCGTGTTCGTCGTCTCGACGCTGGCGATCCTCGTCGTGCCGGGCCCGTCGGTGATGTTCGTCGTCGCGCGCACGTTGGAGCAGGGCCGCTCCGCCGGGCTGGTGTCGATGGCGGGCGTGGAGACAGGAGCGCTGGTCCACGTCGCGGTCGCATCCGCCGGCGTCTCCGCGCTCGTGGCGTCGTCGCCGGCGGCGATCACGCTGCTGCGCTGGATCGGTGGCGCCTACCTGCTCTGGCTCGGCGCGCAGGCGATCCGGCGCCACCGCCGCAGCGGACCGCCGCCGGTGCCCGTCTCGCGGTCGCGGCTGTTCCGCCAGGGCCTGCTCGTCGACCTGCTCAACCCGAAGACGGCCCTGTTCTTCCTCGCCTTCCTGCCCGGCTTCGTCGATCCCGCGCGCGGCCCCGTGGCTGCCCAGGTCGCGCTGCTCGGCGTCTGCTTCGTCGCGCTGGCCACGCTGACCGACGGCGCCTACGCCTTGGCGGCGGCGCGGCTGAGCAGGCGGGCCCGCAGCGGGCGTCGAATGGCTCGCGCGAGCGCCGGGACGTATGGGCTGCTCGGCGTGCTGGCGCTGGCGGGCGGCGCCTAGCGCTGGGATGATGCGCCGATGCACGCGCTGATCGTCGGCTTCGGGCTCGGCTTCCTCGTCGCGCTTCAGCTCGGGCCGATGTCGCTCTTCCTGATCCGCTCCACGCTGCGCCGCGGCTGGGGCGTCGGCCTGGCGATCGGGGCCGGGATCGCCGTGGTCGACGCGCTCTATGCCGCCGCCGGCGCCGCGGGCGCTGCCTCGCTGCTGACGATCGGGCCGCTGCGGCTGATCCTCGGCCTGGTCGGCGCGGCGGTGCTGATCGGGCTCGGGATCCGGACGCTCGTCAGCGCTTTCCGCGTGCGCCAGCGGGCTGGAGGTCCCGTCCGAGGTCGCCGACCCGCGCCGCGCCTTCCTCACCTCGCTCGCCGCCACCGCATCGAACCCGAGCACGATCGCCTCGTGGGCGGCGATCTTCGCGGCCGCGAGCGTTGCCGGCGCGACCGACAGCTCCGGCGGCGCGGCGGCGCTCGTGCTCGGCGTCGCGCTCGGCAGCCTCGCCTGGGTCACGCTGCTCGCGACGGTCGTCGCGATCGCGCGCCGAGCCGCGGGCGAGCGCGCGATGCGCACGGCCGACGTGATCGCCGGCGTGGGGTTGATCGGCTTCGGCGGGGCGCTCGCGTACGGCAGCGTGCGCGCGGAGTAGCGGATCGAACGTCAGCTGCGCTGCAACTCATCCGCGCGTAGCGGTTCGAACGTCGACTGCGCAGCGACTCACCCGCGCAGGAAACGCTCGACCGCCTCCTGCTTGGTCGCGTCGTCGACGGTCAGGCCGGCGCCGCCGCCCGGCAGCGTCACGCCGCCCGACGGCTCGAGCACGCGCTGCTTGCCACCGCCGCCGGTCAGCGTCGCTCCGACGACGCCGAGCAGGGTCGGCCCGGCCATGTCGGAGCGGATGGCGCGCGGCGCCGCCCAGGACACCCACGGCAACCGGATGAACGTCTCGAACGACGTGACCTTGTCCTTCATCGCCGCGACCAGCTGCTGCTGGCGCTTCGCGCGCGTGAGGTCGTCCTCGCTCGGGTTGCAGAGGTTGGTGCGCGTGCGGGCGAGGGCGAGCGCCTGGTCGCCGTCGATCTCCGTCTCCCCGCGCTTCAGCCGCAGCGTGGTGCCGCCGTTGCTGCGCCCGCCGTTGATCTTCGAGTGCACGCAGCCGCCCTTGTACGTCACTCCGCCGAGCGCGTCGATCAGCTGCGGAAAGTTCTCGAAGCTCACCTCGACGACGTGGTTGACGTCGATGCCGAGGAACTGCTTGACCGTCCGGGTGGCCAGCGCCGGCCCGCCGAACGCGTACGCGGCGTTGATCTTGTCGGTGCCGTGGCCCGGGATGTCGACGACGGTGTCGCGGGCGATCGAGAGCGACGCGTTGGCGCCGCCGCCGATCCGCAGCAGCATGATCGAGTCAGAGCGGCCCGGGCCACCGGAGCCGGGCTCGGCCAGTTCGTCGGTGCGCGTGTCGGAGCCCAGCACCAGGATCGTGTTGGCGCCGGTCAGCGGGAAGGGGCCGTCGGCCAGCTCCGGGCCGACCTGTTCAGCCAGGTCGCCGCGCTGGATCTGGGCCGAGAGCATGAAGAGCGCCGCGGACAGCGCGAACCAGCCGAGCAGCGCGATCAGCAGCCACTTGACGACGCGACCGGGGGAGAGGCGCCGGCGCGTGCCCCCGAAGCGCGGCAGCGCGGGTAGCTTCGGCGGCCGCCGCCCGCTGCGATGGACCTCGTACTCCGGTGGTGGCGCATCCGGCGCTCGCAGCTGCTCGAGACCCGCCGCGGCCGGGTCTGCATCCGCGCGTCGCCGCAGCAGTCGCGGACGGCTCCGATAGACCTTGTAGTCGGGCTTTCCGGCTCCGCCCGCGGAGCTTCGCTGTTTCTCGTCGGCCATCGGCGGTGGGTATGGTGGCAGCCCCCATGTCGCCGGCCCGCTCAAGCACGAGCTGCGTGATCGGGGTCGACCTCGGCGGCACGAAGCTCCTGGCGGGCGTCGTCGGGCCCGATCTCGCTGTGCGTCACCGCATCCGGCGCCAGGCGTTCGGGCTCGACCAGACGCGGTTGCTGGCCACGATCGTCGAGGCGGTGGAGGAGGCTCGAGCTGAGGTCGAGGAAGAGGTCGTCGCCGTCGGCTTCGGCATCCCCGTGACGCTCGACCGGCGCACGGGGATGGCCGTCTACTCCACGCACCTGCCGCTGGCGGACGTCCCGTTCGCGACGGTCATGTCCGAACGCCTGGGCCTCCCGGTGGTGGTCGACAACGACGGCAACTGCGCGGTGCTGGCGGAGGCGCGGCACGGCGCCGGCGGCGGCTCGGGCGACGTGGTGATGCTCACGCTCGGCACCGGCATCGGCGGTGGGCTCGTGCTCGGCGGCAGGCTGCAGCGCGGCTGGATCGGGGCGGGCGCTGAGCTCGGCCACATGGTGATCGACATGAACGGCCCGCCGTGCCAGGGCCGCTGCCCCAACCGCGGCTGCCTGGAGGTGATGGCGTCCGGCTCCGCGCTCGTGCGCGAGGCGTCGCTGCGGGTGGCGCGCCGGCCGGACACCGCGCTCGGTCACGCGCTCGAGGAGGGACGCGAGCTGACGGGCCCGTTCGTGACAGAGCTGGCGCATGACGGTGACCCGGTCGCGTGCGACGCGCTCGAGACCGTCGGCCGCGCCCTTGGAGTCGGCCTCTCCAGCCTGGTCAACCTGCTCAACCCGGAGGTGATCGTGATCGGCGGCGGCGTGATCGCGGCCGGCGAGATGCTGCTCGAGCCGGCCCGCCGCGAGATGCTCGCGCGCGCGCTGGCGCCGGCGCGCGACGCGGTGCGCGTGGTCGCGGCGGCATTCGGCGAGGAGGCGGGGATGATCGGCGCTGCGCTGATGGCGCGCGAGGCGGCGGCTGATGACGCGGGCTGTGCGGCGCTGACGCCTGCGTCTGCGACGGCGCGCCGAGCCGCGTACGACGGCGCGATCGTCTGCCCGAGGCCGACGCCGATGAGCGGGCGCCTGATCGTCTGCCCGACGCCGATCGGGAACCTCGAGGACATCACGCTGCGCGTGCTCGCGGCGCTGCGCGACGCGGACGTCGTCGCGTGCGAGGACACCCGGCGCACGGGGCTGTTGCTCGAGCGCTACGGCGTCCAGGCCAAGCTCGTCACCTACCACGAGCACAACGAGCGATCCGCGTTCAGCGGACCTCGTCGAGCGGATGCGCGCCGGCGCGATCGTCGCGCTGGTCTCCGATGCCGGCATGCCGCTGGTCTCCGATCCCGGTTACCTGCTGGTTCAGGGCTGCGTCGCGGCCGGGCTCGAGGTCGAGGTTCTGCCCGGGCCGTCCGCGGCGCTCGCGGCGCTCGTGGCCTCGGCACTGCCCGCCGACGTCTGGCGCTTCGCGGGCTTCCTCCCGCGCAAGCGCGCCGGCATCGTCGAGGCGTTCTCGGGGCCCGACACGCTCGTGGCGTTCGAATCGCCCAAGCGCGTCGCGGCTTCGCTGGCGGTGCTCGCGGAGCTCGATCCGCAGCGTCCCGTCGCGGTCTGCCGCGAGCTGACCAAGCTGCACGAGGAGGTCGTGCGCGGCGCCGCGGGCGAGCTGGCCGCGCGGTATGCGGAGGCAGAGCCGCGCGGTGAGGTCGTGCTCGTGGTCGGCGGCGCACCGCCGCGCACGGGTCTGGACGAGGTCGCCGTCGACGCCGTCCGTCGCCTGGTCGCGGCAGGTGCGAGAGCGCGTCCGGCGGCCGGCGTCGTCTCGGAGCTGACCGGCGCGCCCGCGAACGCGCTCTACAAGGCGGTTGCCGAGAAATGACGATGCGCTGGAATCGCGCGGACCGTTGCGGCGTCTCTGAGTTGTGGGCCTAAATCCGAGACCCCACGACGTCGAGTAATGGGGAACCCGGCGTCGTGGGGTCCGGCGAGGTCCGCGCCGGCCGCTTGTTGAAACCGGCCGTCCGGCAACGCGCGCCGCGCCACCCGTAACGACATCGCACCAACTTCGTGCCGATCCACGCGCACCACGGCGGCGCGCGGCGATCTGACCGTAGGTTCGCCCGGTGCGCGCCACCTCGCTCCCGAATGCACCTCCCATCGCCGTCGCGGCCTGCGCGTCCCTGGTCGCCGCTGCCACGGCGCTGCTGGCGGTCCCCTCCGCCGTCATCGCGCAGCGCTGGGTGCGGCCGGTCCCCGGCGAGGTGGCGCGCTCGTTCTCCTATACGCAAAGCGCCCCGTTCACGACAGGGGCTCACCGCGGTGTCGATCTCAGTGCGCCGCCCGGAGCTGTCGTGCGAGCAGCCTGCGCCGGTCGCGTCGTGCATGCGGGCGCGGTCGCCTCGAGCACGAAAGTCGCGAGTACGACCTGCGGTGCGCGGCGCGTCAGCTACCTCCCGCTCGCGACCGCTCGCGGTCCGCGCGGGCGAGCGCGTCCGCGCCGGCGCGCGGCTCGGCACGGTCGCGGCCGGCCATGGTGGGCTCCACCTAGGCGTTCGCCGCGAACGCGACCGGTTCGGCTACACGGACCCGATGACTCTCCTCGGCGGACCCGACCGTCCGGTGGCCCCGGGTCCGCTACCGATTCTCCCGCGCCTCGCTCCGCGTCCGGCGATCCCGCGCGGCGCTCCGCGTCCGGCGTCCGCGCCTCGCTCCGGTCCGGCCGTCCGCGCCTCGTACCGCGACCGGTGCCCTCGCATGTTGCGCCGCGCCGAGCGGAGCAACCGGCCGTCGGCGAGGTGCCGCTCCTCGCGCCGCACGAACCCCGGTCGCGGTCCCGGCTGCCGCGACCGCTGTGCCGTGGCCGGTCTGGCTGGGACTCGCCCTGCTGCTCTGTGGCGCCGCCGGATCCGGGACCGTCGCGCTCAGGCGTCGCCGCTTCATCCACGCACGCGCCCGCGCGACCTCCACGGCGTGATGCGCGCGACGGCAGAGCCCGGCTCGCAGGCCATCGCGACGGCTGCTGCGCGGTGCATGGCCGTGGCCGCGCCGCCGCTAGCCTCTGACGCCCGCGATGGCCTTCTACGTCACGACGCCCATCTACTACGTGAACGCCGCGCCGCATCTCGGCCACGCGTACACGACGATCGGCGCCGACATCCTCGCCCGCCATCACCGCCAGCGCGGCGAGGACGTCTTCTTCCTCACCGGGACCGACGAGCACGGCGAACCGGTCGCGCGCGTGGCCGAGAGCGAGGGCATCACGCCGAAGGAGCTGGCCGACCGCAACGCCCAGCGCTTCCTGGACCTGTTGCCGCGCATCAACGCGTCCAACGACTTCTTCATCCGCACCTCGGACCCGCGCCACAAGCAGCGCGTCCAGGCGGTGATGCAGCGCGTGCACGACAACGGGCACGTCTACAAGGACCTCTACGAGGGCTGGTACTGCCCCAAGTGCGCCGACTTCAAGTCCGAGGCCGAGATCGGCGAGGGCAACACGTGCAAGATCCACGCGGGCACCCCGCTCGACCGCGAGCACGAGGAGAACTGGTTCTTCCGGCTCTCGACGTTCGAGCAGCCGCTCAAGGACCTCTACGCCCGGCAGCCCGATTTCGTCTCGCCCCGCTCGCGTTACAACGAGGCGCTCGCCTTCATCAACGGCGGCCTGCAGGACGTCTCGCTCTCGCGCGCCAAGCTGACCTGGGGCGTCGAGGTCCCGTGGGACCCGGCGCACGTGTTCTACGTCTGGTTCGACGCGCTCTTGAACTACTACACGGCGCTCTCCTTCGCGCGCGACGGCGAGGACCTGACCGATCGCTTCTGGCCCGCCACGTACCACATCCTCGGCAAGGACATCCTCAAGTTCCACGCCGTCTTCTGGCCCGCCCTGCTGATGGCGGCCGACCTCCCGCTCCCAGGGCGCGAGCTGATCCACGGCTACCTGCTGATGCGCGACGCGTCAGGTGCGGAGAGCAAGATGTCCAAGTCACTCGGCAACGTGCTCGACCCGTTCGAGGTGATGGACGCCTTCGGCACCGACGCGCTGCGCTACTACTGCTTCCGCGAGGTCTCCTTCGGCCAGGACGGCGGCGTGTCGACGACCACGTTCGGCGAGCGCTACGAGTCCGAGCTGGCCAACGACTACGGCAACCTCGCGAGTCGCACGCTGGCGATGATCGGGCGCTACCGCGACGGCGTCGTGCCCGACGTCGATGTCGACCCGGCGCTCGCCCCCGACTTCGACGGTCTCGTGGAGCAGGTCTCCGAGTTGCTGGACCGCGCCGAGATCACGCAGGCGCTGGAGCGCATCTGGGAGCGTGTACGGCGGCTCAACCGCTACGTCGAGGAGCGCGCGCCGTGGCAGCTCGCCAAGGACGAGCAACAGGCGCCGGCGCTCGACGTCACGCTGCGCTCGCTCGCGGAGGGCATCCGCGCGGTGACCGTGCTGCTGCATCCCTTCATGCCCGAGACCGCGGCGAAGCTGCTGCGCGGCGCTGGGGGAGGAGGAGCTCGCGCTCGAGTCGGCGGGCTTCGGGGCCGCGCCCGGGCGGCCGGACTCCGTCGGTGAGTTGCCGCAGCGTCTTCCCCGAAGCCCCAGTGATCGACAGCCACACCCATCTCGACAGCACGCCGGGCACCGACGCCGAGATCGTGGCGGCGGCGCGCGCAGCCGGCGTCACGCGCATCCTCACGATCGGCACCGACGCCGAGAGCTCGCGCAGCGCGCAGGCCGCCGCCGAGGCGCACGAGGACGTCTGGTTCGCCGTCGGCCACCATCCGAACAGCGCGACCGGCTACACCGACGCCCACACCGACGAGTTGCGCGAGCTCGCCCGGCATCCCCGCTGCGCGGCGATCGGCGAGACCGGGCTCGACTACTACCGCGACTATGCGCCGCGGCCCGACCAGGAGCGCGCGTTCGCTGCGCAGCTCGCCCTTGCGCATGAGCTCCGACAAGCCGCTGGTGATCCACACCCGGGCGGCCGACGACGACACGATCGCGACGCTCGCGCGCGACGCCCAGGGGCTCGACGTGATCCTGCACTGCTTCTCGATGCCCGGCCGGCTGGAGGAGTGCCTCGAGCACGGCTGGTGGATCTCCTTCGCGGGCAACGTCACCTATCCGAAGGCGCGCGAGCTCGCCTTCGCCGCCGAGCGCACGCCGCTCGACCGCATGCTCGTCGAGACCGACGCGCCCTACCTCACCCCGCAACCGGTACGCAAGGACAGAAACCAGCCCGCCTACGTCGTCCACACCGCGCGCTTCCTGGCCGAGCGGCAGGGCATCTCCTATGCGGAGCTCGAGGCGTCCCTGCATGCCAACAGCGCCCGCCTGCTCGGCTGGTGAGCGCTCGCGGAGGTCCGGCGAGCGCCGCGGGCGGGCTCCCGACGCAGCCCAGCCTGCGGCGGATGAAGCAGTTCGGCATCCGCCCGAAGCGCGAGCTGGGCCAGAACTTCCTGATCGACTCGAACCTGCTCGACGTGATCGCCCGCGCGGCGGCGCTCGACCCGGCGGACGTCGTGCTCGAGGTCGGCGGCGGACTCGGCGTGCTGAGCGAGCACCTGGCCGCACGCGTCGCCCACGTGCACGTGGTGGAGCTTGACCGCACGCTCGAGCCGCCGCTGCGCGACGCGCTCGACGCTCACCCGAACACGACCCTGCACCTCGCCGACGCGGTGCGGCTCGATCTCGCCGCCCTGGACCCCGCGCCGACGAAGGTCGTCGCCAACCTGCCCTACGGCGTCGCCGCGAGCGTGATCCTGCGCACGATCTCCGACCTGCCCGGCGTGACGACCTGGGTCGCGATGTGCCAGAAGGAGGTCGGCGAGCGCTTCGCCGCCCGGCCCGCGACGTCGGCCTACGGCGTTCCGAGCGTGCTCGCCCAGCTCGCCTGCGAGGTCCGGGTCCTGCGCCCCGTCTCGCGTACGGTGTTCCATCCCGTGCCGAACGTGGATTCCGTGCTCGTCGGACTGACCCGCCGCGGGCCCGCGCCCGAGCCGGCGCTGCGCGCGCTGGTCCAGCAGGGCTTCGCGCACCGGCGCAAGGCGCTCGCGCGCTCGCTCAGTCTCGCGGCGGGCGCCGAGCCCGGCCTGCGCGACCGCGCGCGCGCTGCGCTGGCGGCGATCGGCCGTCCCGCCGACGCGCGTGCCGAGCAGCTCTCGCCGGACGAATGGCGCCGGCTACACGAGCAGCTGACGGCATGAAGCGGCTGTCGCTGCCTCGCGCCGGGCAAGGTCAACCTCTGCCTGTTCATCGGCCGCGCGCGCGCCGACGGCTACCACCCGCTGGTCTCGCTCGTGCAGCCGGTCTCGCTCGCCGACTCGGTCGAGCTCGAGTCCGCGAGCGGAGCCGAGGACGAGGTCGTCTGCCCGGGCGTGGACGGTGAGAACCTGGCCGCGCACGCACTCGCCCGCTATCGCGGCGCGACCGGCTGGAGCGGTCCGCCGGTCCGGCTCACGATCACCAAGCACGTGCCGGTCGCTGCCGGCATGGGCGGCGGCTCGGCCGACGCCGCAGCCGCGCTGCGGCTCGCCGCCGCCGCCGCCGGGAACGATCCGGCCGGCCCCGAGCTGCATTCGGTCGCGGTCGGGCTCGGCGCCGACGTGCCGAGCCAGCTCGCGCCCGAGCGCTGCCTGATGACGGGCATCGGCGAGATGGTGCGCATGCTCGGCGACCCGGACCCGTTCGGCTTGCTGATCGTGCCCTCCGCACACGCGCTCTCGACGGCGGCCGTCTACGGCGAGTTCGACCGGCTCGCGCTGGGCCGCGATCCCGACGAGCTCGACGGGCTGAGCGGGCAGGTGCCGGGCGCGGCTCGCGCGGGCTCGCTGCTGACGGAGAACCTGCTCTGCAACGACCTCGAGGCGCCGGCACGCTCGCTCTGCCCGCCGATCGGCGCCGTGCTCGCCGACGTGCGCGCCGCCGGCGCGGTGCGGGCGATGGTGTCGGGCTCGGGCCCGACGGTGTTCGGCCTGTTCGGCGGCGCGGACGGCGAAGCGCACGCGCAGGCGGCAGCGGCGGCGCTGCGCTCGCGCCATCCGCGCGCTGTCGCCGCGACGCCGGTCGGCCGCGACTTCGCGGCGCCGGCCGAGGTCTGACGGTGCGGCCGGCCTGGCTCGTCGGCGCGGTGGCGCTGGCGCTCTACCTCGTGCTTCGCCGCCGCTCGCACGGCCGCGTCGTGCTCGCGCTGGGCGCGCTCGCGGCGGCCGGCGCCGCCCTGATCGGCTTCGGCGTGGTCGAGCTGCCGAACGTCGAGCAGCTGATCGAGGATGCCGGCGAGCGCCTGGGCAAGTGGACCTACCTCGCGGTCGGCCTGCTCGCATTCCTCGAGACGGGCGCCTTCATCGGGCTGATCGCGCCCGGCGAGACGACCGTGATCGTCGGTGGGCTGGTAGCTGGACAGGGGCAGATCTCGCTGCTGCTGCTGATCTCGATCGTCTGGGCATGCGCCGTGCTGGGCGACGTCACCTCGTACGTGCTCGGGCGCCGGCTCGGGCGCGACTTCATGGTCCGGCACGGCGGGCGCGTGAAGATCACCGAGGAGCGCCTGGTGCAGGTCGAGGGCTTCTTCGAACGGCGCGGCGGCATGACGATCCTGATCGGCCGCTTCATCGGGCTGGTGCGCGCGCTCGCGCCGTTCATCGCGGGCGCCTCGCGCATGCCGCTGCGCAAGTTCCTCCCCTACGACGTGCTCGGAGCCGGGCTCTGGGCGACGACCTTCTGCGTGCTCGGCTACGTCTTCTGGCGTTCGTTCGACCAGCTCACGGCGTGGGTCTCGCGCGGATTGTTCGCATTCGGCCTAGTCATCGCGCTGATCGTCGGGATCGTGTTCCTGGTCCGGCTCCAGCGCAGCGCCGAGCTGCGGCAGCGGACGCGGTCGTGGATCGCGACCCAGCTCGATAAGCCTCTGCTGCGGCCGCTCGCGCCGTACCTGCGCGCGGGCTGGCGCGACGTCGGGCAGCCGCTCGCTGAGCAGTCGGAGAAGCCGGCGCGCTTCGTCTGGAACCGCTTCACGCCGGGCGAGCTCGGCCTCGAGATCACCACGCTGCTCGCGCTCGCCGCGGTCGGCTTGTTCGCGTTCGTGCTGCTCGGCGACGCGCCCGAGGAAGCGACGCAGATGCGCGTCGACGACTGGGCTTTCGACATCGCCGACAGGCTCTACTCCGAGCCGGTCAAGGACGTCCTCGTCTGGGTCACGGCGCTCGGCTCGTTCCCGGTCGTCGGCCTGCGTCGTCGTCGCGACCGCGCTGTGGGCCGCTGCGCGACGTCGCTTCCTCGATGCGATCGCGCTGGTGGCGGGCTTCTTGCTGACGTGGCTCGTCGTCGACATCGCCAAGGCGGCGTACGACCGGCCGCGCCCGCCGGGCGCGCACGTGCTCACGCAGGGCATGTCGTACCCCTCCGGTCACGCCGCCTACGCGACCGCGTGGATCGCTTGCGCGGTCGTGCTCGTGCGCGGCGGAGCGGGCATCGCGGCGCGCTTCGCGGTCGTGACGGCGGCGGTCGTGCTGGCCGTGGTGGTCGCGCTGACCCGCGTGTACCTGCGCGCGCACTACCTCTCCGACGTGAACGGTGGGCTCGCTGTCGCGACCGCGATCTTCGCGCTGGTCGGCGTCGTCGCCGTCGTCGTCGGCCACCTGCGCCAGAATGAACCGCCGCTCTCATGAGCAACCAGACCTGGACCTACATCGCGCTCGGCTCCGCCGCCGGACTCTCGCTGATCGCCTGGGTCGTGCTCGTGCTCGTGCCCGCGTGGACCTCGTTCTCGCGCGTCTGGGAGCGGATCGTCGCGACCGTGCTCAGCATCTACGTGCTCGCGGCCTTCGTGCTCGCAGGCCTGATGCTCGGCGGCGGCTTCCTGTGGTACTTCGACGAGCTCTGACTGCCTCCTAGACTTCGTCTGCATGGACGCGCCCGGCGAGACGGAAGCGCTCGACCTGGGAACGCTGGGGGCGATCAGCGATGCGGTGGAGGCGGGTGACGGCCTGCCGGAGGTCGTCCGCGCCGCGGCGCGCGCGCTCGATGCTTCGCTGGTGCTGATCGATCGCTCGAGCTCGGTGCTCGCGGTCGCAGCGCGCTCCTCGGCCGACGAGCGAGCGTTGATGGCCGATGCTCCGGGGGTGGCGACGCACGAGCTGCGCGTCGGGGACGCAGTCGTCGGCCGGCTGCGGCTGCGCGGGCGATCGGGGGAGCCGTCGGCGGCGCTGCTGCGCGTCGTGACCACGCTGATCGCCTCCGAGGTGGAGCGGGTGCGCGCGCCCGAGCGTGCGTCCGAGGCCGCGCAACAGGCGTTCCTGCGCGCAGTCCTGCACCGGCAGGTCACGGATCGTGGCGACATCGTCGCGCGTGCGGCCGAGCTGGGGCTGGCCGTCGAGGACGGCGCGGCCGTGATCGTCGTGCGCGCGCACCACTTCGCCCCGGCCGAGGACGACTGGCGCGTACGCGTGCTGGTCGCCGCCGAGCGCGCCGCGCGCGCGGCGGCGCCGGGCTCGATCGCGGCGATCGACGCGCCGCAGTCCGACACTGCCGGCCAGATCCTCGTGCTCTCACCGGCGGACGGCGAGGACGATTCGCGCCGCACCGCCGCCGCCGTCGCACGCGAGTTGCGGGCTTCGCTGCACGGCTTCACGTTCGCCGTCGGCTACTCGCGCGTGGCGCTCGATCCGGCCGATCTCTACCGCGCCGGGAACGAGGCGCTGCTCGCGGCCAACGTCGCCGAGGCGACGCCCGGCGGCGAGGAGGCCGGTTCGGAGCTTCCCGCCGTCCTGGCCTTCGAGGCGACGGGCGCGTACCGGCTGCTGCTGCCGGCGATGAGCGAGGATCCGGGCGAGCTGCAGCGCTTCTACGCCGAGACGGTCGCACCGCTGGTCGCCTATGACGAGCAGTACGAGACCGACCTCGTCCAGACGCTCGAGACGTTCCTGGAGTGCGACGGCAACGTCGCCAACTCGGCGCAGCGACTGTTCACGCACCGCCACACGATCCGCTACCGGCTCGAACGCGTGCGCGACCTGTGCGGGCTCGATGTCGGCTCGACCGACGGGCGCGAGAAGCTCGGACTGGGGCTCAAGGCGATGCGCGTGCTCGGAATCGCGGCGCCGCGCGGGCCGGCGACCGAGCGTGGCGCGGGCGGCGGCCGGGTCCCGCGCGGCGCGCGCGAGCGCTGACCGAGCCGTAGGATCCGCGCCCGATGGAGCTCGGCATCATCACCGGCTCGGGAACCTATGCGCTGCCGGGATTCGACGCCGGCGATCCGGAGCCCGTGCAGACTCCGTGGGGGGAGGCGCTCGTCTCGCGCGGGACGTTCGCGGGCGTTGCGGTCGCGCACGTCTCACGGCACGGCGCGGGTCATGTCCGGCTCTCGAATCACGTCGCGCACCGGGCGAACCTCGGCGCGCTGCAGCAGCTCGGCGTCGATGCCGTGATCGCGGTCACCGTCTGCGGCGCCGTCGATCCGGCGATCGAGCTCGGCTCGCTGATCTGCTTCGACGACCTCCACTTCCTCGTCCAACCGGCTGCCGGACGGCTCGCTCTGCACGTTCTACGCCGAGCCCGGCGACCGGCGGCGCGGCCACTGGATCTACGAGGACCCGTTCGCGCCCGCGTTGCGGACGACTCTTCTGAGCGCCGCCGACGCGCTGCCGGCCTGGCGATGCGCGACGGCGGCTGCTACGGCCACGTCGACGGCCCGCGCTTCAACACGAAGGCGGAGATCCGCGGTCTCGCGGCCGCCGGCGTGACCGCCGTATCGCAGACGGCGGGCCCGGAGACCGTGCTCGCCGGCGAGGCCGAGTTGCCGTTCGCGCTCGTCGGCTACGCGACCGACTACGCCAACGGGGTTCAGCCCGAGCCGACGCCGGTCGAGCGACTGCTCGAGCTGATCGCCGCGAGCACGGACAGCTTCGCGCGCCTGCTGGCCGAGGCGCTGCCGCGGATCGACGCATCCGCGCTCGCGCCGACAGGCTTCGTGTACCGGTTCCACGACGCGACTGCTTGACCGGGACGCGCCGGTGCGCGTCCTGGCGCTACTTCTTGATCCGGATCGTCGCCCGGGCGCGACCCGAGATGCGCAGCTCCGGGTCGCGGTACGACGGCGCTCCCGGATCGAGATCGTCGGGGTCACCGCTCGGGCGACGCGCCGAGATCCCGTCGTAGCGGGCAAGGCCGTTGATCCGCTTGATCAGCCTGCGCAGGTTCGGCGGTCCGAGCTCGCCCCCGGTGACGCCGAGGTCGAAATCGAGCTCGAACAGCTCGAACAGATCTCCCTCGGCGGAATCGACGTCGACCCCGGTGAACACGACGCGGCGCTTGCCGGGGCGTAGGTCGCGCGGCAGCCGCAGCATGACCTTGCGCTTCTCCAACCGCCCGCGCACGTGCCGCAGGCGCAACGTCGCGGGCACCTTCTTGCCGGCCCGTGCGCGGCGCGGCAGCCGCACGCCGCGCAGGAAGGCCTGCCGCTGCCCGCGCGCGATCTGCACATCGACGTCGATGCCCGTGACGTGCAGCTCGCCGGCCTTGTAGGAGTCGACCAGCGCGAGCGCGTCGAGCAGGTCGGTGCTCGCCGCTCCCGCCACGACGTTGCCGGCGCCCAGCGCATCGGGCACGTCGGACACGTAGCGGTTGCAGAAGCGCACGGGCTTGCTCACCTCCCTGAAGCTGATCGCGAAGCAGGCCCGCCCGGTCAGGCGCGCCGGCGAGCCGCCGAGCACGCGGCCGGCCGCCTCCGTCACGGCCAGCGGGGCGAGGAACGTGAGGATCGCGCCGCCGGTCGGCTGGTCGACGGCGAGCTCGTCGGCGACGATGGTCGCGATCGAGCGCGTCGCGCCCGTGTCGAGATCGGTCGCGAGCACGCGCACCGGCACGGTCGCCGGCAGCCCGCCGACGCGTCCGACGACGGCATCGAGCGCGTCGTTCGTGAGCGTGCCGATGTCGTGCCCCGCCGCCGCGTACTTGTACGTGCCGGGTTCGCCCCCGATCGCGACCGGGTTGTTGACGACGCGGAACACGTACGCGTCCTGCAGCAGCAGCGAGCGCGCCCCGACGGCCTCGAACTCGTGCCCGAAGCCCCAGACGCTGTCGCCGTCGGTGTAGGCGACCGTCCCGATCGCGCCGACCGCGATGTCGCCCGACGCGTAGCCGACGCCGAACGCCGACCCCGGGCGCAGCTGCTGCACCGGGAAGGAGCCGAGCGGGCCCGCGGGCGCCGCGAGCAGCAGCCGCCCGCGCTTGGCCGCCGCCCGCTGCAGCGCTGAGCCGAGCCGCGTGCCGAGCCCGGTCACCGTGAGCGGTGCCGCGAGCGGCCTGGCGCCGGCCGGCATCGCGGCCATTTGGTCCTGCGTCGCGGAGCGTCGACGGGGTTGCCGAGGATCGCCTCGATCGGCGTCGCCAGCACGACGTTGCCGCCGTACTCGCCGATCGCCTCCGAGATCGCCCCGATGTTGCGCGGCACGCCGAGCTGCATCGACGCAGTAGATCGGCGAGCCGGAGAACCCGGGACCGATGCCCGTCTCGTCGACCGCCGGCCCGGACGTGCGGACGAGGATTCGCGGTCCTGTCCCTCCCGCCCGATCATCGACGACGTCGATCACCTCGACGTCGAACGACGCGATCGTCGGTGCCGCGCACGACCGAGTAGCCGGTGCACTGCATCCCGCTGCGCACCTCTCCGAGCGGCATCACGGGATCCCCGGCCCGCGCGGCCGTCGCCGGGATCAGTAAGGCGGCCGCCGCGGCGGCGGCGATCAGGCTGCGCATCGGCGGCGCAGCGTAGCGGGGAGTGCCTGTCGGGCAGTCCGTCCGCTCGAGAGCTGTGCTCGAGCTGGTTCGAATCAGCTCGGGGGCAGGGACTTGAACCCCAGCTTCCAGGACCAAAACCTGGCGTGCTACCGATTACACCACCCCCGAAGGTTGGTGTTGCACGGCCCGATACTACGATGCCATCCCATGCCCGCCCCCACCGTGGTACTCCTCGCCGCGGGTGAGGGGAGCCGGATGCGCTCGTCGCTCCCCAAGGTCCTGCACCCGATCTGCGGGCGACCGATGATCCTCTGGCCGCTGCTCGCCGCACGCGCCGCGGGGGCGGAGCGGGTGATCGTCGTCGACAATCCGAAGCGACTGCTCGCCGAGCACCTGGGCGACGACGTCGAGCTCGCGATCCAGGAGCGGCCGCGCGGCACCGGCGACGCCGTCGCCGCCGCCGCCGACCGGATCGACCCGGCCGCGCCGGTGGTCGTGATCAACGGCGACATGCCGCTGATCACCGGCGAGGCGATCGCCGCCGTCGTGGCGGCGCACAGCGAGGCGCAGGCGGCCGCGACGCTCGCGACGATGGAGCTCGACGATCCGAGCGGCTACGGGCGCGTGGTCCGCGCGCCCGACGGCAGCGTCGAGCGTGTCGTCGAGACCAAGGCGGCCGGCGACTCGACCGCGGAGGAGCGAGCGATCCGCGAGGTCAACGCCGGCCTGTACGTGTTCGACGGAGCAGCGCTGCTGGCGGCCCTGGAGGAGCTCGACGCGGACAACGCCCAGGGCGAGCTGTACCTGCCCGACGTCGTCCCGTGGCTGCTCGCCGCCGGACGCACCGTGCGAGCGTTCACGCTGGACGACCCCGCGCTGGCCCTCGGGGTCAACGATCGCGTCGACCTGGCGCACGTGACCCGTCTCGCACAACAGCGCATCCACGCCGCCCACCAGCGCGCCGGCGTCACGATCGTGGACCCCGCGAGCACCCTGATCGAGGCGGACGTGACGATCGGCGAGGACACCACGATCGAGCCCGCGAGCTTCCTGCGTGGCCGGACGCGGATCGGCGCGCGCTGCACGATCGGTCCGCTCAGCACCGTGATCGACTCCCTGCTCGCCGACGGGGTCGCGGTGCGCCACTCCTATCTCGACGGCGCGACGGCTGCCGCGGGCGTCACGATCGGCCCGTTCGCCTACCTGCGCCCGGACGCGGTGCTGCAGGAGAACGCCAAGGCCGGCACCTTCGTGGAGATCAAGAACTCGACGATCGGCGCGGGCTCGAAGGTCCCGCACCTGTCCTACGTCGGCGACACCGACATCGGCGAGGGATCCAACATCGGCGCGGGCACGATCACCGCCAACTACGACGGCCGCGCGAAGCACCGCACGACGATCGGGGACCGCGTGAGGGTGTCCGTCGACACGTCGTTCGTCGCCCCCGTCACGATGGGCGACGATGCCTACACCGCCGCCGGCTCGGTCATCACCGAGGACATCCCCGACGGCGCGCTGGGGATCGCGCGTGAGCGTCAGGTCAACGTCGAGGGTTACGCCGAGCGGCGGCGCGACGAGGCCTGACGCGCGCAAACTGGGCAGAAGCGCGCGACGCCGTCGGCGAGTGGGATTACACTGGCCGGGCAAGTGAG
Organism: uncultured Solirubrobacteraceae bacterium; assembly: GCA_963721315.1. Lineage (GTDB taxonomy): Bacteria > Actinomycetota > Thermoleophilia > Solirubrobacterales > Solirubrobacteraceae > DASQMT01. The sequence continues at coordinate 240,008 of CAVRIU010000009.1, read as the reverse complement.
TGCGCTGGAACCTCAGCCATTGGCCGGCAGCTCGATCAACCTCGAGTACGGCAAGCGCCTCATGGTCTTCTCGGGGCGCGCGAACCTCGAGCTGGCCGCGAAGATCGCGGGCCGGCTGAATGTCGACCTCGGCGGCGTCACGCTCAAGACGTTCTCCAACGGCGAGGTCTACTGCCGCTACGAGGAGTCGATCCGCGGCGCGGACGTCTTCATCGTGCAACCGACCTGCGCCAACCCGCGCGAGGGGATCAACCTCAACGACGCGCTGATGGAGCTGATGGTGATGATCGACGCCGCCGTCGGCGCGTCGGCGCACCGCGTGATCGCCGTCATGCCGTGGTACGGCTACTCGCGCCAGGACAAGAAGTCGGCTCCGCGCGAGCCGATCACCGCCCGCCTCGTGGCGCGGATGCTCGAGGCCGCCGGCGCCGACCGCGTGCTCACCATGGACCTGCACGCCGGCCAGACGCAGGGCTTCTTCCAGAAGCCCGTGGACCACATGACGGCGATGTTCATCCTCACCCAGTACTTCCGCGACCTGCACCTGGACGACATCGTCGTCGTCTCGCCCGACGCCGGCCGCGTCAAGCTGGCGAAGAAGTTCGCCGAGAAGGTCGGCGCCGAGCTGGCGATCCTCAACAAGGAGCGACCCGCCCAGCAGGTCGCCGAGATCGCATACGTGATCGGCGACGTCAAGGACAAGACGGCGGTGATCGTCGACGACCTGATCGACACGGCGGGCACGCTGCGCGCGGCCGCCGAGACAGTGATGGACGAGGGCGCCCGTCGCGTCTACGCGTGCGCCACGCACGGCGTGTTCTCCGGCAACGCCTGGGAGAACCTTGCCGCGGCGCCGTTCGAGGAGGTCGTCGTGACCGACACGATCCCGATGCCCCCCGGCGCCCCCGCCAACATCCGCACGCTGTCGTGCGCCGACCTGCTGACCGACTCGATCCGCCGCATCTTCACCGACGACTCGGTGTCCGAGGTCTTCGGCGGCGAGAACCAGCTGTTCTGAGCACCCCCGCCGCTCAGCACCTGCAGGAGCTGCTCGGGTTGAGCGACGAGGAGCTGCTGCGCGTGCTCGACGCCGACCCGCTCGAAGTGATCACGGGCGAGCTCGAGCACAAGCCGGAGCTACCGATCCTGCTCGACCTGCTGGCCGAGGCCGAGGCGAGCGCCGGCGCGCCGGTGTTGCGCCGCTGGGTGCGGTCCACCGGCCCGGCCGGCCGCCCGCTAGACACCCTGCTCGCGCGCGACTTCGGGGCGTTCGAGGACGCGCTGCAGACCCTGGCACAGCGCGGCTTCGTTCTCAGGAGCGGCTGACTACTCGTCCGGGTCCGGGCGCTTCTCGCCCGGCCAGACGCCCGTGAGGTAGTTCCAGCCGACGGCGCCGTAGCGGTCCACGACCGTGCGCGTGGACTTGAAGATGACCCCCTGCAGCGCGGCCGCGGCGAGGATCTTGACCCAGGGAGCGTCCTGCGTCGTGCCCTTGGGTGGGTCCTCGTCGTCGATCTTCGTCCAGATGAAGTTGAAGATTCGCTTGGACACCAGCGCGGAGAGGATGCCCATGACCAGACCGATGGGCTTATAGATCGCCTTCATATTCGGACGAACTGTACCCGTCATTCCGCCGCGAAACCGGTAAACATGTCGGTCACAGGAGACGAAGAGGAGGCCCGCATGGATGAGCACCCTTCCGACGAGCTGTTCCGCAGAGCGTTGATCGACGCCGACGCATCGGCAGCCGTCGCCCTGCGGGTCAGGGGGCTTCCGCTGTGCGATTCGCTCACCGTGGTCTTCCACGGCCGGCGCGACCTCGGCACGATCCAGACCTACGTCGCCCATGGCGGCCGCGGGGCGGGAGCGGCGGTGGCGGCGGATGAGCTGATGCGCGTCCCATGCGACCTCGACCTCGCCGCCGCGGGCGATCGCGAGGAGGCCGAGCAGCTCTACGCCGAGCAGGCCTGCGCGCTGCGCGACGCGCTCGAGGCGGCCGACACCGTGCTGGACATCTGGCGCGGGCCGCTCGAGGAGGTGGCGCACGCGCACGTCGAGATCGACCGCCGGCTGGGCCTCGACGTCCGGCTGCCGGCGCACCGGCTGCTGCCTGCCGCACTCGTGGCGCCGGACAAGGGGATCGTGGTCACGGCAGTCTGCAGCGCGCGCCCGCTGGCAGAGGGGAAGCCGCCGATGGGGATCGCCTGCGCCCAGCAGGACGTCGCGCGCGTCTACCCGCTGCCGGACGACCCCGAGCGCTGCCTGGAGGACTTCTTCGAGTGCGCCGCCGAGCACGCGCGCCGCGTGGGCGAGCAGCTCGGGCGCCAGGACCAGTCGGTCCGGCGCTTCCTCGAGCTGTCGGGCGAGGGCTTCGCGGAGACCGGCTGACGACCACCTAACCTGCGCGCGGCAATGCGCCGCCGCCGCGCCGTCCTGATCGCCGCCGGCTTCGGCGTCTTCGTCTTCCTCGGGCTGTCCCTGCTGCTCGCGCGCGGGCTGACCGGGGCGAGCACGGAGCGCGGGAAGGTGCTGGCGCTGCTCGAGGCGCAGGCCGCGGGCGACGCAGCCGCGGTGCTCGACCAGCTGCCCGCGTGCCGCGCCGAGCCGGCGTGCGTTCAGGTGACGCGCGCGCGTGTGCAGGAGCTGGAGCGCCCGGGCGCGATCCAGATCCTCAACTACCGCCCGAGCGCGCGGCTCTCGCTCACGCGCCGCACCGGCACCGGGCGCGTCGCCTGGCGGGCGGGCACCGGCCGGCCGGTCGTGCAGTGCGTGCGCGTGCGGCGGGAAGGACCGCTGACCGGCGCCGGCGTGCAGCTGCTGGCGCTCTCGAACCCGATCGGGCTCGAGAGCCGCTGCTAGCTAAGGCTGCCGCGCGGGGCGGCGCTGCGGGGCGTGCGGACGCACCTCGCGCCGCAGCGGGCGAGGATGGGAGTCGCGCAGCTTGTCGTGGCCGCGCAGGCGCGCTCGCGCGGGATCCGCGTCGGGTAGCGGCACGCCGCCGTTGGGCTTCGGCTTGGGCGTCGAGGGAAGCCGGTCGTTGCCGCCGCCGCCGCCGCCCTCGTCGTCCTCGGGCGGCTTCCAGGACGAGGTCGCGTCCGAGCGCAGGAACATCATGAAGAGCACCACACCGAGCGCCAGCGCGACGATGTGCAGCGCGCCGAAGATGACCATCAGCTCCTCGTCGGGAGTCACGCTTCAATCGTACCCGTACGGAGCGGCCGTGAGGCAAGCTTTCGCTACCATCGGCAGCCGCTCATGGCCGCCTCAGCCGACACCTCCTCCAGGCTCGACCTCGCCCCGCGCGTCGCGGACGGGTCACGCTCAGCCCGCCGCCTGCGCCGCACCGGCCAGGTTCCAGGGATCATCTACGGCGGCGGCGGCGAGCCCGTGCTGTTCGCGGTCGACGGCCGCATCCTGCGCAACACCCTGGCGCGTTCGGGCGCGATCCTCGAGGTCGCCGTGGGCGACGGGGAGGCCGCCCCGGTGCTGGTGAAGGACCTGCAGCGCCATCCCGTGCGCGGGCACGCGGTCCATGTCGACCTGCTGCGCGTGGACATGAAGGTCGCGATCCAGACGCACGTCACGCTCGAGCTGAGCGGCGCCGACCAGGCGCCCGGCGTGATCGAGGGCGGCGTGCTCTCGCAGGGCGCCGTCGAGATCAACATCGAGGCGCTGCCCGGCGACATCCCGGATGCGCTCCACTTCGACGTCTCCGGCATGGAGATGAACGACACGATCACGCTCTCCCAGCTCGTCGCCCCGCCCGGCGTCACGCTGCTCGACGATCCCGACGAGACGGTGCTCGCCACGGTCACGCCGCCGACGAAGGAGCCGGAGCCCGAGGAGATCGAGACCGAGACCGGCGTCGTCGGCGAGGACGGCGAGGCCGCGTGCGAGCAGGCGGAGGGCGACACCGGCGAGGAGGCCGAGCAGTCGGCCTCCGGCGAGTCCTGAAGCTCTTCTCCTCCGCGCCGGTCGACTGGCTCGTCGTCGGTCTCGGCAACCCGGGCAGCCGCTACGACGGCACGCCGCACAACGTCGGCTTCCAGGTCGCCGACGCGCTGATCGCCCGCTGGGACCTGCCGCGGCCGAAGAAGAAGTTCGCCGGCGAGCTGACGCGAGGGGCGCACCGGCCCGGGCGGCCCGCGCGTCGCGGTGCTCAAGCCGCAGACCTACATGAACGAGGCGGGGCGCTCGGTCGGCCCGGCGCGCGGCTCCTACAAGCTCGCGCTCGACCGCGTGCTCGTGCTGCACGACGAGATCGACCTCCCGTTCGGCGACATCCGCGTGCGCCTCGGCGGCGGGCTGGCCGGCCACAACGGGCTCAAGTCGCTCAAGCGCGAGCTCGGCGGCGCGGACTTCCAGCGCGTGCGGATCGGCGTCGGCCGGCCCGACACGACCGATCCCGGAGATCGTCTCGGCCCACGTGCTCGGGAAGTGGCGCGAGAGCGGCGCGGAGGTGCGCGAGCTCGTCGAGCGCGCCCGCGACGAGGCGGAGCGGCTGGTGCTCGCATGACGCCGCGCGACTGGGACGCGGCCACCTACGAGCGCCTCTCCGCGCCGATCACCGCGATGGGCACCGAGGTGCTCGACCGGCTCGTGCTGCGCGGGCGACGAGACCGTGCTCGACGCGGGCTGCGGCACCGGCAACGTGACGCGCGTGCTGCTCGAGCGGCTGCCGCGCGGGCGCGTGATCGCGGTCGACGCCGCGCCGTCGATGGTCGAGCAGGCGCGCGAGCTGCTGCCGGCCGCGGTCGAGGTCCGCCAGGCCGACCTGCTGGAGCTGACGCTCGCGGAGCCGGTCGACGCCGTGCTCTCGACCGCGACGTTCCACTGGATCGGCGACCACGAGCGGCTGTTCGCCCGGCTGCACGCGGCGCTCGAGCCCGGGCGGGCGGCTGGTCGCGCAATGCGGCGGGCACGGCAACGTCGACGAGGTCAAGCAGGCGGGCTTCGACGCCGCGGCCGAGCCGCCGCTTCGCCGAGCACCTCGCCGGCTGGGCTGGCGACTGGACGTTCGCCACGCCGCAGGACACGCGAGCGGCGGCTGCACGCCGCGGGCTTCAGCGACGTCTGGTGCTGGCTGACCCGCGTGGACGTCGACCCCGGCGACCCGGCCGGCTACCTCCGCGCGATCTGCCTGGGCTCGTTCCTCGACGCGCCTGCCCGAGGAGCTGCGCGAGCCGTTCGTGGACGCGGCGCTCGAGCGGCTGCCGCAGCCGCTGGAGATCCACTACGTGCGCCTGAACATGCTCGCGCGGGCGTAGCGGTCCGGCGCGCGCGGCCACTCGTCCGAGCCTTTCGACCCGCGGCGGTCGGCTTCTAGAATCGCCCACGAGCCGCGCGGGACCTCCCGGGCGGCCGTTTGCCATGTCCCTACGCCCCTTCCTCGCCCATCTCGAGCGCCATCCCGACGCCGCCAGGCTGTCCGAGCCCGGCGCGCGCGCGTTCGTCTCGCAGTCGCTGCGGCCGTACCTGATCGCCGCGCTGGCCGAGCGCGACGTGCGCCGGCCGACCGTCGTCGTCGCGGGCGACGACCGCGCCGCGCGCGACCTCGCCGCCGACCTGCGCGCCTGGCTGCGGCCGCGCGCGGTGCGCTTCTACCCGACCCGCGGCGTCGCCTACGAGTCGCACCTGACGCCGCCGGCGCACCTCGTCGGCCTGCGCGTCGCGGCGCTCGACGCGCTGCTGGACCCGAGCCCGGGCGCGGAGGCCCCGGTCATCGTGATCTCCGCCGTCGCGCTCTCGGAGAAGGTCCCCGACCCGGCGCTGCGCCCGCACGGCTTCACGCTGCGGGTCGGCGAGCTGCTCGACCTCGACGAGTGCGCGAGCGATCTCGTCGCCGCCGGCTACGAGCGCGTCGACCAGGTCGAGGACCGCGGCCAGTTCGCCGTCCGCGGCGGGCTGCTCGACGTCTACCCGGCGACCGAGGAGCGGGCGATCCGCGTCGACCTGTTCGACGACGAGATCGAGTCGCTGCGCTGGTTCTCGACCTTCACGCAGCGCTCGCTCGGCGAGACCGACGTGGTCGAGATCGCGCCCGCGGCCGAGCTCGCCGCCGAGCACCGCGAGCTGGCCGAGATCGCCGCGCTCGAGACCGCCGACGAGCGCCCCGACATCGCCGAGCTGCTGCCCGTCGACGGCTTCCGCGACCTGCTCGACCTGCTGCCCGCCGAAGCGGACGCTCGTGATCTCGGCCGAGGAGGACACCGAGCCGGCGCTGCGCGACCACTGGGCCGACGTCTGCGTCGCCTTCCACGACACCGACGCGCACCACCTCTACGTCAACCCCGACGGCATCCTCGCCGCGCTCGAGGCGCGCAAGCCGCTGCGGCTCTCCTCGATCTCGGGCTCCCAGCCGCTCGAGTTCCGCGCCCAGGCCGCCGAGTTCGCCGCGCGCTCGCTGCGCGAGGCCGAGCCCGAGCTGGAGAAGCTCACCCGCTCGGGCTACACGACGCTCGTCACCTGGCCCAACCGCGGCGGCGGCGAGCGCGCCGCCTACAACCTCGTGCGCATCAAGGCGCGCTGGGACGGGACCGAGGAGGGGCTCGTCTTCCACGAGGCCAACCTGCGCGACGGCTTCGTCGCGCCCGGCCTCAAGCTCGCCGTGATCCCCGAGCACCGGCTGATCCACCGGCGCAAGGCCGCCGCGCGGCCGGCGCGCAGGGGCCGCGGCCTGCTGCGCAGCTTCACCGACCTGCGCACGGGCGACCACATCGTGCACGAGGACCACGGCGTCGCGCGCTTCGCCGGCTTCGACACGAAGACCGTCGGCGGCATCACGCGCGACTACCTCAACCTCGAGTTCCAGGGCGACGACAAGGTCTTCATGCCGGTCGACCAGCTGGCGAAGATCTCGCGCTACGTCGGCGCCGACGGCAACGCGCCGACGCTCTCCAAGCTCGGCGGCACGCGCTGGGAGAAGATCAAGGCGCGCGCGCGCAAGGCCGCGCAGGAGCTGGCCGGCGAGCTGCTCAACCTCTACGCCGAGCGCAAGCGCCGCCGCGGCTACGCGTTCGAGCCCGACTCGGACTGGCTGCGCGAGTTCGAGGACGCGTTCCCGTATCGCGAGACGGCCGACCAGCGCGAGGCGATCGACGCCGTCAAGGCCGACATGGAGTCCGAGCGCCCGATGGACCGGCTGATCTGCGGCGACGTCGGCTACGGCAAGACCGAGGTCGCGCTGCGCGCCGCGTTCAAGGCCGCCAACTCCGGCAAGCAGGTGCTGATGCTGGTGCCGACGACGATCCTCGCCCAGCAGCACTACGGCACGTTCGCCGAGCGCCTGCGCGACTATCCGTTCACGATCGAGCACGTCTCGCGCTTCCGCCCCGCGGCCGAGCAGCGCGCGGCGGTCAAGCGCTTCGCCGAGGGCAAGGCCGACATCCTGATCGGCACCCACCGCGTGCTCAGCCGCGACGTGCGCGCGAAGGACCTCGGCCTGATCATCGTCGACGAGGAGCAGCGCTTCGGCGTCAAGCAGAAGGAGCTGCTGCGCCAGCTCAAGCTCAAGGTCGACGTGATCTCGATGAGCGCGACGCCGATCCCGCGGACGCTGCAGATGAGCCTCGCCGGCCTGCGCGACATCACCGTGATCGAGACCCCGCCCGAGGGCCGGCGCCCGGTCAAGACCTACGTCGGCGAGTACGACGAGGACCTCGTCAAGCAGGCGCTCGAGCGCGAGCACGCGCGCGACGGCCAGGCGTTCTTCCTGCACAACCGCGTCGAGGACATCGACGAGACGGCCGAGCGGCTGCGCGCGCTGTGCCCGCAGCTGCGCTTCACGGTCGCGCACGGGCAGATGGACGAGAAGCTGCTCGAGCAGCGCATGATCGGCTTCCTGCGCGGCGACGCCGACGTGCTCGTCTCGACCTCGATCATCGAGTCCGGCATCGACATCCCGCAGGCCAACACGCTGATCGTCGACCGCGCCGACCGCTTCGGGCTGAGCCAGCTCTACCAGATCCGCGGCCGCGTCGGGCGCTCGCGCGAGCGCGCCTACGCGTACCTGCTCTATCCCAGCGCCGGGGCGCTGACCCAGGAGGCCGCCGACCGGCTCTCGGCGCTGTCGGACTACACCGAGCTCGGCGCCGGCTTCAAGATCGCGATGCGCGACCTCGAGCTGCGCGGCGCCGGCTCGCTGCTGGGCGACGAGCAGTCCGGGCACGTCGCGGCGCTCGGCTTCGAGCTCTACATGCAGATGCTCGACGAGGCGGTGCAGTCGATGGGCGACGGCGACGGCGAGGAGGACCTGTTCGAGCCCGTGCGCCTGGACGTCAACGTCGACGCCTACGTGCCGGTCGACTACATCCCCTACGAGCAGGCCAAGGTCGAGGTGCACCGCCGGATCGCGGGCTCGCGCGACGTCGGCGAGCTGGAGGAGCTGCGCGCGGAGCTGGCCGACCGCTTCGGCGACCCGCCCGAGCCGCTGGAGAACCTGATCACGCTGCAGCAGGCCCGGATCAAGCTCGGCGAGGCGGGCGCGCGCGTGGTCTCGTTCCGCCAGGGCCGCCTCGCGGTGACCCCGATCGAGCTCGATTCCGTGCGCGCCAAGCGGATCCGCGCCGAGATCCCGGGGGCGCTGTACGAGTCGGGCAAGTCGCAGCTCTCGGTGCGCGTGCCCGACGATCCGGCGCAGCGATTTCCAGCGGTGGTGCGCGCCGCGGACGTGCTGCTGGAGGTCCAGCGCGCGGCCTGAATGCTTCACATGGGCTTTATCAGCAGGACGCTACCCTCGGTTCGCGATGATCAGATATCTGCGTGTCTTGGCGCTGGGCGCCTTTTTTGTGCCGGCCGCGATCCTCGCCGGCTGCGGCGAGGAGGGCCTCCCGGGCAACGCCGTGGCCGAGGTCGACGGGACCGACGATCGAGAAGGCCGACTTCGAGCACTGGCTCGACATCGCCGCGAAGTCGAGCGGGCAGCCGGAAGCCGTCGCTGCCCAAGCCGCCCGAGTTCACCGAGTGCATCGCGCAGGCGAAGAAGGCCGCTCCGAAGCCCGCCGCAGGGTCAGCCCAAGCAGACCGACGCCGACTACAAGAAGCAGTGCCAGCAGCAGTACGACCAGCTGCGCGAGCAGACGCTGGGGCTGCTGATCTCGTTCGAGTGGATCGAGCGCGAGGCCGAGGAGCAGGGCGTCAAGGTGACCGACGCAGAGGTCAAGAAGTCACTCGACGATCAGAACAAGCAGTCCTACCCGAAGGACGCCGACTTCCAGAAGTTCCTCGAGCAGTCGGGCTTCACCAACGAGGACCTGCTGAAGCGCGTGCGGCTCGACGTGCTCGTCGAACAAGATCCGCGACAAGGTGACCAAGGGCAAGGACAAGGTCTCCGACGCGCAGGTGAAGAACTACTACGACTACAACCAGCAGCAGTTCGCGCAGCCCGAGCGGCGCGACCTGAGCATCGTGCTGACCAAGACCGAAGGCCAAGGCCGAGGAGGCCAAGGCGGCGCTGGAGTCGGGGCAGCCGTTCAAGCAGGTCGTCAAGCAGTACTCCAAGACGACGCCTCCAAGGCCCAGGGCGGCAAGCTGCCGGCGGTCGCGGAGGGTCAGCAGGAGAAGGCGTTCGACACTGCGATCTTCGACGCCAAGAAGGGCAAGATCACCGGTCCGGTCAAGACGCAGTTCGGCTACTACGTCTTCAAGGTCGACAAGGTCAGCCCCGCCGTCGCAGCAGACGCTCGAGGAGGCGACGGCGACGATCAAGCAGGTGCTCGCCTCACAGAACCAGCAGAAGGCGCTCGACACGTTCGTCAAGGACTTCCGCAAGCAGTGGAAGGCGAAGACCGAGTGTCGCGAGGGCTACGTGACGCAGGACTGCAAGAACGCGCCGAAGCCGACGCCGACGCCCACGCCCGGCGGGGTGCAGCGCCGTGCCGACCGAAGACCCGGCAGTAGGCGGGTGAGCACGCCGGCGGAGGTCGCCGCGGCGGTCGCGGCGCTCGACGAGCTCACCCGCCGGCTGCGCCGCGAGTGCCCTTGGGACCGCGAGCAGGACGAGCGCTCGATCGTCCCGCACACGGTCGAGGAGGCCTACGAGCTGGCCGCGGCGGCCGCATGCCGGCGACGACGCCAAGCTGCTCGACGAGCTCGGCGACGTGCTCTTCCAGGTGCACTTCCTGGCGCTGCTGCTGGAGGAGCGCGGCGCCGGCACGATCGCCGACGTGGCCGAGCACTGCCGCCAGAAGCTGATCCGCCGCCATCCGCACATCTTCTGCGGACGTCGAGGTCGAGTCCGCCGGCGAGGTGCTGCGCAACTGGGACGCGATCAAGGCGACCGAGGCACGGGCGCGAGCCGGGGATCTTCGGCGAGGTGCCCGAGAACCTGCCCGGGCCGCTGTTCGCGCGCAAGGTCCAGCGCCGCGCCGCGAGCACCGGCTTCGACTTCGACCACGTCCCGTACGAGGCGCTGCGCGACGAGCTCGACGAGCTGGAGGCGGCCGCCGATCGCGACGAGCGCTTCCACGAGGTCGGCGACGTGCTGTTCGCCGCCGTCAACGTGGCGCGCAAGCTCAAGGTCGACCCGGAGCTGGCGCTGCGCGCGGCGGCCGACCGCTTCCGCGGTCGCGTCGAGCACGCCGAGGGCCTGGCGGCATCGCAGGGCTCGGACTGGAACGATCTCGGTCCCGACGACCAGCTCGCGCTCTACGCGCGGGCGCGGCATGGCAGAGGAGCACTGAGCGCTTGAGCCAGATCGAGACCGTCCACGCCCGCCAGATCCTGGACTCGCGCGGCAACCCGACCGTCGAGGTCGAGCTCGCGCTGCGCTCCGGCGCGCACGGCCGCGCGGCCGTCCCGTCCGGCGCCTCGACCGGCGAGTTCGAGGCGACCGAGCTGCGCGACGGCGGCGACGCCTACCTCGGCAAGGGCGTGACGAAGGCGGTCGCGAACGTCAACGGCGAGATCGCCGCGGCGATCGCGGGCCACGACGTGCTCGACCAGGCCGGCCTGGACCGCACGCTGATCGAGCTCGACGGCACGCCGAACAAGAGCCGCCTCGGCGCGAACGCGATCCTCGGCGTCTCGCTCGCCGCCGCGCGCGCGGCGGCCGCCGAGGAGGGCCAGCCGCTGTGGCGCTATCTCGGCGGCGAGTCGGCGCGGATCCTGCCGGTGCCGATGATGAACGTGCTCAACGGCGGCGCGCACGCCGACAACTCGGTCGACTTCCAGGAGTTCATGATCGTGCCGGTCGGCGCGCGCCGCTTCGCCGACGCGCTGCGCATGGGCGCCGAGGTCTTCCACCACCTCAAGCGCCATCTGCACGACCGCGGGCTCGGCGGCGGCGTCGGCGACGAGGGCGGCTTCGCGCCGAACCTCGAGTCCAACGAGGCGGCGCTCGAGGCGCTCGTGGCCGGGATCGAGGCGGCGGGCTACACGCCCGGCGAGGACCTGGCGATCGCGCTCGACCCCGCCACCAGCGAGATCCACGGCGACGGCGGCTACGAGCTCGAGCACGAGGGCCGCACGCTCTCCGCCGGCGACCTGGCCGGCTACTGGGCCGACCTCGCCGGCGCGCTACCCGATCGTCTCGATCGAGGACGGCATGGACGAGGAGGACTGGGACGGCTGGAAGACGCTGACCGACCGCATCGGCGACACGGTGCAGCTCGTCGGCGACGACCTGTTCGTGACCAACACCGAGCGGCTCGCGCGCGGGATCGAGCTGGGCGTCGCCAACTCGATCCTCGTCAAGGTCAACCAGATCGGGACGCTGACCGAGACGCTCGCGGCGATCGACATGGCGCGCGCCGCCGGCTACACGGCCGTGATGTCGCACCGCTCGGGCGAGACCGAGGACACGACGATCGCCGACCTCGCCGTCGCGACGGGCTGCGGCCAGATCAAGACCGGCGCGCCCTCGCGCTCGGACCGCGTGGCGAAGTACAACCAGCTGCTGCGGATCGAGGAGGCGCTCGGCGCCGACGCCGAGTACCCCGGCGAGGGTCTTCGAAGGTACGCGGAGCTGCCGAGTGGTAACCGCGGCTCGCCACGGTCAGCGGTTGCCGAGCACCGGCAGGATTGCCGCGTGCGTCGAACGAAGCGGCAAGCATGGCTGCCGCTTCAACGCGCATCCGCTGGGACCGCGTCGGGCGCTGGGCGCTGATCTGCGTCTTCGCGTTCGTGATCTACCTCTACATCGGTCCCGCCCGCACCTGGGTGACGACCTACGCCGAGGCGAAGCGCAAGCGCGCGGACGTGGCGAGCCTGCGCGCGCAGAACGAGCAGCTGCGCGAGCGCAAGCAGCGGCTCGCAGCGCGCCGGCGCCGTCGAGCTCGAGGCGCGCAAGCTCGGCATGGTCAAGGCCGGCGAGAAGCTCTACGTGGTCAAGTAACCGGCTAGCCTCGGGCGGTCATGTGCCCTTCGAGACGGCGTTCGACCAGTGGCAGGCGGGCCTGGAGCGGCTCGAGGCCGCGCCGTTCGACGAGCGCCCGATCCTCGAGCTGGTCACGCGCAAGGTCTACGAGGAGCTGCGCCGCCGGCTCGGCGGCGCGTTCACCACCGCCGAGCTCGCCGAGCTCTACGACGCGGGCACCGGCTGGGTCTCGGACGTCGCGTTCGCCGTCGCTCCCGACGCTCCGTTCGCCTGGGACGTCCGGATCGTCGGCGACGCCGCGTTCGGGCGCTACGTGCGCGCCGCGGTCGACTTCTCCGGCGGGCGGCTGAACCGGTAGACGACCCAGGCGCGGCGGAACCCGAGCCGCGCGTAGAGGTGCTGGGCCGCGCCGTGCGCGTCGGTGAAGAGGAACGTGAGCTGGTCGCCGGCCTCGCGCGCGGCGCGCGCGACGACCGCGTAGGCGAGGCCGCGGCCGCGGTGCGACGGGCGTCGTGTAGACGCGCTCGACCTCGTCGGCGTGCGGCGTCGCGAGCAGCAGGCACATCGAGACCGGGCGCCCGTCGGCGAACGCGCAGAACGCGCGCGCGCCGGTCAGCAGCGCCCGCTGGCGCTCCCAGCGCAGCATCGCGGCGACCGCGTCGTCGTCGCCCCAGGGCTCCGAGCGCATCCACTCCTCGCGCAGCGGCCAGACGTCGTCGGGGGAGACCTCGGCGACGGCCGCCGGCGCGCGGCGGCGGCTGCCTCGAGCGCCATCAGCAGGTGCCGGCTGACCTGCCAGCCGGCGGCCGCGAAGGCGGGTGCGAGAGCGGCGCCGATCGGCTCGTGCAGCACCTCGACCGCCGGCGCGGCCGGGAAGCGCTGCTCGGCCGCGAAGGCGATCTCGCCGGCCGTCAGCGCGGAGCTGGTCGCCTCGACGCGCACGACGTTGACCTCGCGCACCCACGGCACGCGCGCGTGGAACACCGCCGTCCCCCACGGCAGCGGCTCCGTGCGCTCGGCGACCGCATCCTCGACCGCGCACAGGTGCGCGACGATGCGGTCGAGGTCAGTCGTCGTCCTCGCCGCCACCGGCGCGGCGGATCACGATCTCGTTCTCCTCGATCGCTGACCTCGACGGGCCGGTGCCCGGCCCAGTGCTCGGCGTAGACCGGGTCGTCCTGGACGGCCGGGTCGAGCCACAGCCCGTAGCCCTCCTCGCCGTGGTCGAACGTTCCCTCGAGCGGCCCCGCGGTGCGCTTGCGCCCGCGCCCGCCCGCCCGTGCGCGGGTGCGCTTCGGCTTCGGCTTCGCGGCCTCGGCCTCCTCGGCGGCCTCGGCCTCGGCCGCCTTGCGCGCGGCCTCCTCGGCGGCCTTGGCCTCCTCCTCGGCGCGGCGCACGTCCTCGGCCTCCAGCTCGGCCGCGATCGCCTCGTCGTCGGAAGCGCGCAGGTCGACTTCCTCGGCGCCGGCACCCTCGGCGCCGGGCTCGCCGTCGGGCTCGAGCCCGTGCTCGCGCTTGAAGGTCTGGATCTGCTGGACCGTGACCTCCAGCTGGTGTGCGATCCACGCGTCGGTGCGCCCCTGTCGCACCCACCCGCGGATCTGGTTAAGCTGCGGACGCAGCGACCGGCGGCTCATGAGCAGGCCGGGAGACTAGCGAAAGGACTCAGGTGCCGGACCCATGGCGACATGCGCCGCGGGGGGAGTACTCTCAGCGGTGCGCTCCTCGGGAGCTACCCGGGGTATCGGGGCACGGATATGGCGTAACTGACTTGCAGGGAGGCGCAGTGCTCGTACTGACACGTAAGTCCAACCAGTCGATAATGATCGGTGACGACATCGAGGTGTCAGTGCTGTCGATCATGGGCGAGAAGGTTCGCATCGGCATCCAGGCGCCGCGTGACATCCCGGTGTTCCGCCGCGAGGTCTACCTCGAGATCCAGCAGGAGAACGTCGCGGCGGGCGCGACCGCCCGCGCCGAGGTCGACGACGCGCTCAAGCGCCTCTCCTCGCGCGGCAGCTAGCCCATCACGTAGTAGAGCGTCTGGAACATCGCGATCGTCACCGCGATCGCCGTGACGATCAGCGTGAGCACGAGCAGGGCGAACCGCATCGAGCCGTGCTTGTGCGTACGGTCGATGTGCCGCCTGCGCGAGCGCTGCTCGGCGCGCCGGGCCAGCCGCTCGCGGCGCTCGCGGTCCTCCTCGATCTCCTCGACGAACGCCTCTTCGATCTCGGCGAGGCTCTGGCGCATCCGCATCGTCGGTCCATCTTATGACGCCTGCGCTCAGACGCGCGCCCCCGACTCGGCGTCGTCGTAGACCTTGACGAAGCGCAGGTAGTTGTCGGCGATCTGCTCGGCCGCCGCGGAGCGGTCGAGATCGCCGTCGAGGAAGCCCTTCAGCGCGTCCCACCAGATCGAGCGGCCGATCGCGAAGCCGACGAAACCCTCGACCGGCGCGGCCTGGCGGAGCCAGTGGTCGACCTTGTCGTCGGAGGCGCCGCGCCCGAGCAGCACGCAGACGACGCCCTCGCGGCCTTCGCCCTTGCGCGTCTGCTCGGCGAGCCGCTCGGCGTCCTCGCGCGCGTCGACGCCCTCGATCTTCCAGATGTCGACCTCGATGCCGAAGTCCTGGATGTCCTTGATCGCCTGCAGCATCAGCGCCGGGCGCAGCTCGGCGTCGTAGCGGTCGGTGTCGTCGCCGGCTGCCTCGAGCTGGGCCGGCTCGGCGGGCACGAGCAGCTCGAAGAGGAACTTGCGGTCGTTGTCGTGCAGCCAGTCGGCCAGCTCCTTGAGGCGGCCGAGCTGGCGCTCGTTCATCTCGTCGTCGCCGTCGGGGTTGTAGCGCACGAGCACCTTGGAGTAGTGCACGTCGAAGTCCTCGATGTGCTTGCCGAAGTCCGCGCCGTACTCGAAGTCGAAGTCGTCCTGGCCGGACTTCTCGACCGGCATCGCGAGCTGCAGGCCCTGCTCCTTCGCGCGCTTGGGGATGTCCGAGCCGAACTGCTCGTCGACGAGCACGCCGGTGGCCGCGGCGTCGACGCCGCGCGCGACGGCGAGCTCCATGCCCTCGAAGATCACGCCGCTTCGCGTCGGCGATCGTGTCGGTCTCCTCCGCGGTCGGCTCGCCCTCGATCCCGAACAGCTTCTTCTGGAACGAGCCGCGGTGGTCGAAGGCCAGGATGTACAGCTTTCCGTCATAGCCGAGTGCCATGGGGCGGGTTCTCCTCGCGTCGTGTGCGTCCGTGAGCAAGTATGACGCCGGAAAGCTCCCGAGCACGATCTGCGGGCGCGTAGAATCGATCGCCAATGGCAAGCGGGCCCGATCTCTTCGTCGTTTGCAAGAGCTGTGGCTCCGAGGTGTCGCCGTACATCACGGAGTGCCCGTACTGCGGGACGCGGCTGCGCAAGCGAGCGCCGAAGCTCGACCGCGCCGGCACCGTCAAGCCGCCGCGCCGCGCGCGCCCGCGGCTGGCGCCGCTGCGCCGCGGCGAGATCCCCGGCATCAGGCCCGACCGGCGCCCGTACGCGACGATCGCGCTGGTCGCTCGTCTCGGTCGTCGTGACGCTGCTCGGGCGCGCCGGCTGGGACCGGATCGGCGAGCTCGTGCTGTTCGGCCCGCTCGACGGCGACTGGTGGCGTCCCGTGACGACGCTGTTCGTCTACGTCAGCACCGGCTACGAGGTGGCGGCGCTCGCGGCCGTCGCGATCTTCGGCGTCCTGCTCGAGCGCCGGCACGGCTGGTGGGCGCCGCTCACGGTCTTCCTCGTCGGCGGCACGCTCGGAATGCTGCTCGTGGCGGCGTCGACGAGCTCAGCGCTCGCGATCGGCGCCAACGGGGCGGCGCTCGCGCTCGCTCGCCGCGTGGGCGATGCGCGACGTGCTCGGGCGCCGCAAGGGCCGCGAGGACGATGCCGACCTGCTCGGCACGCTGGCCATCGCCGCGCTGCTGGTGCTGCTGCCGCTGGCGACCGAGCGAGGCGCACGCGCTCGCCGGGCTCGGCGGCGGCGTCGCCGGGATCCTGATGGGCCTCGGGCTCGCGCGCCTGCGCTGAGGATGCCGCCGCGCCGCGCCTACTCCGAGGCCGAGGTGGAGGCGGCCATCCAGGCGCTCTCCGAACCCGAGCGGCTCGAGGACGCGCAGCGCATGGTGGGCGCGAACGCGCCCGGCATCCAGCGGATCCTCGACGAGGCGCTGCAGGCGGCCGACTGGTTCGGCTCGGCCCACCAGGCGGCGGTGCTCGAGGCGGCCGGCAAGCCGGCCGTCGACGACCGGATGGACAGCGGTGCGGACGCTGATCGCCGAGGAGACGAGCGTCGCGATGCTGATCGGTGTCGCGGTCGGGTACGAGCTTGCGCACGAACTCATGCGACGGGAGGAATAGATGGAGATCCGCTACCTGGGCCACTCGGCGGTCGAGCTGACCGACGGCGACGCGAGGATCCTCGTCGACCCGTTCATCACCGGCAACCCGAAGGCGACCGTGTCGGCCGACGAGCTCGAGCCGACCCACATCCTGCTCACCCACGGTCACGCCGACCACTACGGCGACATCGTCGAGATCGCCAAGCGCACCGGCGCGCCGGTGCTGGCGATCGTCGAGATCGCCGACGAGCTGTCCGACGCTGGGCGTCGAGACGGTCCACGACCCGAACCTCGGCGGCACGGTGAAGTTCGACTGGGGCTGGGTCAAGCTCGTGCCGGCGTGGCACTCCTCGACGACGCCGAACGGCACGGTCGCCCGCCGGCCGGCCTGCTGATCATGGTCGGCGAGACGCTCGTCTACCACCTCGGCGACACGTGCCTGTTCTCCGACCTCAAGCTGATCGCGCAGCGCGGCGACCACGTCAACGTCGCGCTCGTGCCGATCGGCGGCCACTACACGATGGACCGCTTCGACGCCGTGACGGCGTGCGAGTTCATCGGCGCCGACGTCGTCATCCCGGTGCACTACGACACGTTCCCGCCGATCGAGACCGACGCGCAGGCGTTCAAGACCGACGTCGAGAACGCGACCGAGAGCAAGGTCGTCGTGCTGGCGCCGGGCGAGACGCACACCGTCCGGTGACCCACGCGATCGTCCTGATCGAGGCCGAGCGCGGCGCGATGCCCGACCTCGGCGGCGCGCTCGCCGACGTCGAGGGCGTCGCCGAGGCGTGGTCGGTGACCGGCGAGTGGGACTACGCGGCGATGCTGCGCGTCCGCAGCCCGGACGAGATCGCCGTCGTCGTGACGAGCCGGCTCGCGCAGCTGCCGGGGATCAAGCGCACGCACACGATGGTCGCGTTCGAGGTGTTCTCGAAGCACGACCTCGAGGCGCTGTTCAGCATCGGCAACTGATGACGATCGAGTTCGACCAGTTCCTCGCGGTCGACATGCGCGTCGGCCGCGTCACGGCCGTCGAGGAGTTCCCGCGAGGCGCGCAAGCCGGCGTGGAAGCTGACGATCGACTTCGGTCCCGAGGTCGGAGTCAAGCGCTCGTCGGCGCAGATCACGAACTACGCGCGCGACGAGCTCGAGGGCCGGCTCGTCGTCGCGGTCGTCAACTTCCCGCCGCGCCAGATCGGGCCGTTCATGTCCGAGGTCCTCTGCCTCGGCGCGAGCGACGAGGAAGGGCAGCATCATCCTGCTCGAGCCGCGCTCAGAAGTGCCGCTGGGGGCGCGGATCCACTAGGGGACGACCGGCGGCTCGGGCGTCGGCGACCGGCGTGCTCGCGCGGCCGGCGTGGCGGCCGGGGTCGGGCGACGGGCGACGCGGCCGGCTGCGGCTCGGAGACCGTCGTGGTCGGCGGCTCGGCGACGACCGGGAGCGCGATCGTGTCGCCCTCGCGCTGGTCGTACTGGGGCTCCGGTGGCGGCGCGGTGATCGGGAGCGGCTCGGGTGTGACGGTCGGCGCGGGCGCCGCGCTGGCCGCGGGGGTCGGCGCCACGGTCGGCTTCGGCTCGGGCTTGACCGCCGCGGTCTTCGGCGGGCGCCTTGGGCTTGTCCTTCGCCGCAGGGCGCTCGCCCGCCGCGGGCGCCGGCTCGGAGACCGGCTGCGGCGCGGAGGCGATCAGCGACCGGCGCCGCCGCGACGGCACGGCGCCGACGGCGGCGGCCTTCGCGGTCTGGCCGCGCGCCGGCCTGCTTGCCCGGGCGATCCTTGACGTGCTTGACCTCGACGGCGCCCGCGGTCACGATCGCGGCCGCGGCGAGCCCCGCCGCTGCCTTGGACGCGAGCGCGCCCGCGCCCGCCTGGAGCATGCCGCGGCGCCGCCGGCACCCGCCGCCGCCGCGCCGCCACCTGCGGCGGCCGCGCCGCCGCTGCCGGCGGCGCGCCGTGCCGGCATGGGCGACCAGCGCCTTCTTGAGCAGCAGCAGCGGTCCGACCGGGAAGATCGCCGCGAGCGCGCGGTTGGTCTGGCGCAGCTGGCGGCGGAACAGCTGGCAGCGATCGCACGTGCGCAGGTGGCGGCGCACCGGCGCCGTGGTGCGGCGCAGGCCCTCGGCCACCTCGCCGAGCTCCTCGCGCACCTCGTCGCACGTGAGCAGGCGCGCCTCGGCCGCCTCGGCGAGCGACACGCGCGCGCGCACGAGCAGCGACTTCACCGACGGGATCGTCGTCTCCATCGCCTCGGCGATCTGCTCGTAGGAGAGCGCGTCGATCTCGCGCAGCAGCAGCGCCGTGCGCTGCGTCTCGGGCAGCTCGCCGACGTCCGACATCAGCTGCCGGAACTCCTCGCGCTTGTGCACCTTGTCGGCGGTCGTCAGGCCGTGCTCGGAGAGGTGCACGTCCATCGAGTCGACGCCGATCGCCTGCGCCTTGCGCAGGTGGTTGAGCGAGCGATTGCGCGCGATCCGGTACAGCCAGGGCCGCACGTTGATCTCGCGCCGGTCGGCGAGGATCGCGTTGAAGGCGGCTGCGAAGACCTCCTGCAGCACGTCCTCGGCGTCCTCGCGGCTGGACAGCATGTGCCGGCAGAAGGCCAGCAGGCGCGCCTGGTAGCGCGCCACCAGCGCCTCGAAGGCGTGCTGGTTGCCGCGCCGGATCAGCACGATCAGGCGCTCGTCGGACTGCAGCCGCAGCAGCGGCGAGCGCGCATGTGTGCCGGCGGCGCCGGCGTGAGTGAGTGCCGAGACTTCCATGCGGAGATGAACTGGTCCGCCCGAGACAACCCGGAGAGGACGGACAAGTTGCTCACAGGGTAGCCAGGGTACGCCGCGTGCGCGCGTACGATTGTCCGCTCCTGCCCGGGTGGCGGAACTGGTCATACGCGGTCGGCTTAAACCCGGCTGTCCGAGAGGACATGTGGGTTCGACTCCCACCCCGGGCATGCCGCTAGCCGCTCGAGCAGCGCCTCCAGGCGGTCGACGAACGCGGCCTGCGCGGGATTGAGCTTGGCGCGCGCGTCCTGGAGCGCAGAACCACTCCGCGCGGTCGATCTCCGGGAACGACTGCATCCGGCCCGAGCGCGGCGGCCATTCGAGCTCGAACGTGTTGGCGGTGACGGCGGCCGCGTCGAGGTCGCCCGCGACCGCGAAGGCGAGCACCAGCTTGCCGCTCTTGAGCCGGACGGCGCCGAGCTCGGCGAGCTCGCCCGCCGGCAGCGACGTGCCGGTCTCCTCGGCGAACTCGCGCAGCGCGCAGGCGCGCGGGTCCTCGTCCTCGTCGAGCTCACCCTTCGGAATCGACCAGGCGCCGAGGTCCTTGCGCGCCCAGAACGGGCCGCCCGGGTGCACGAGCAGCACCTCCGTCCCACCGTCTCGGAACCGGTGCATCAGGATGCCCGCGCTGCGTGCCGGTGCCATCGCCACAGCCAAGCATGTCCGCGCTCGGACCAGCTCCTTTCGCGGCCGTAAAGACCCTCGCCGGACAAATTGCACGACTGCGATGATCGCGGCCAAGCCATGCGAGGAGTTGGTCGTTGATGGACGCTGTCCGGTGCAAGCAGTGCGGCGAGACGCGCTGGAGCCTGGTCCCCGGTTCGCAGGAGAACGCGCTGCGGGCGCCTTGCGCGTTGTGCGGCGGCGAGACGATGATCGAGCGCCGCCGGCCCGGAGCGGGCCCGGTCAGGCTGGACGTCGAGCGCCGCAGGGCGGCGATCGCCGACCGCATCGCCGGCGTTGACGCGTCGAGCCTCACCGCGCGCTGAGCGCGACCGTGCGGCGCGCGCGCGCCATCATGTGCGCGTGGAGCTGACCACTGCGAGGCTGCACCTGCGGCCGTTCACGCCCGCCGACCACGAGGCGATCCACGCCGTCTACTCCGACCCGGAGGTGATGCGGCACGTCGGCCACGGCGCCCACGCGACGCTGGCTGAGACCGCCAATGCGCTGCGCATCTACGGCGACGTGCTCGCGCGCCGCGGCTACTCCTTCCTGGCCGTGACCGAGCGCGAGACCGGAACGCTGCTGGGCGACGGCGGCCTGCACCCGCTGGGCGGGGTGGGACCCGACGTCGAGCTTGGCTACACGCTCGCGCGCGACGCCTGGGGCCGCGGCTACGCGACCGAGCTCGGCCGCGCGCTGGTCATCCACGCCTTCCAGTGCTGCGTGCCCCGCGGGTGGTCGCGCAGGTCGAGCCCGCGAACCTGGCCTCGCGCCACGTGCTCGAGAAGCTGGGGATGGACGAGCGCGAGGAGCGGACCGCTTACGGGCGCCCGCACATCCTCTACGCCGTCGACTCAGGCTACGCGGCGCGCTGAGCGGCGCGACCGGCCGCCGCGGCCGTGAACTCCGACAGCAGCGCCTCGGCGAGCCCCGCTGGCCGTCGACCTCGAGCGAGTCGAACGCCCCGTCAGGGCCGAGCGCGCTGATCCAGGTCTCCTCATTGCCGGTCACGACTGCATCGGCCGGACCTTCTGGATGCTCGCTGATCGTGACGCGGCCGTCCTCCGCGGACAGGCGGAAGATGCGCTCCTCGTGGTCGGATACGAGCACGAGGTCGACGCTGCCGGTGAGCTCGGGCGGCGGAGCGAGCATTCCCGGCGCGAGCCGGAAGATCGCGCCGACGTTGACGTCCTCGCCGCTGCGCGGTGCGCTCCAGGTCCAGTCGTAGCCCCAGCGCGCCAGGGCGCCGAGCACCGGCATCAGCTCGTAGGACCGCTCGGTGAGCTCGTAGTCGACCCGCGGCGGCACCTCGCGGTAGCGCTGGCGGGTCAGCAGGCCGTCGGCGACCATCCGGTTCAGGCGCGAGCGCAGCTGCTCGGTCGAGATGCCGGGCAGCACGCGCTGCAGCTCGACGAAGCGCCGCGGGCCGCCGGCGAGGTCACGGATGATCAGGAGCGTCCACTTGTCACCCACGAGGTCGAGCGCTCGGGCGTCGGGTGACCATTGGTCATATGGATGTCGCTTTGGCGGCGGGATGGGGGGAATGGTGTACCTCCGCTCAGAATCCGGCGGGATGGCGGGGCCGGATCAGATTAGACCCTAATACGGCGAAACCCTATCTCTTGATGATCCGGAATACCCATGGGTTGCGAACCCCATCCGGACGGTTGATGGGTTCCGGACCCCATTTGCGCAAGTTTGGCGCGCAATTGCCGTTGCAGAAACCGCAGGGAGCGGTCGCACGGGCGCTCTTAGACCACGGACAAGTGAGGGCAGATGGGGGAAGTGATCATGCTGGCGGAGCGCAGGGAGGCGAAGCGCTTGCGCGAGCCCGCGCGCCGCCGTGCGCGCACGCACGCAGAGTTCTTCTTCGACCTCGCCTGCCCGTTCACCTATCTCGCCGCCGAGCGCGTCGAGCGCAGCTTCGACGAGGTGATCTGGCGCCCCGCCGCTACCGACGACCTGCGCCGCTCCGCGCTTGTGGATGACGACCTTTACGCGACGCAGGTGCAGTCGCGCGGCCGAGCAGCGCGCCGCCGAGCTGCGCCTGCCGCTCGTCTGGCCCGAGCGCTTCCCCGGTCCGGTGCCCGCCGCGATGCGCGTTGCCTCGCACGCGATCGAGTGCGGCCGCGGTGGCGCCTTCGTGCTCGCCGCGACACGGCTCGCGTTCTGCGGCGGCTTCGACCTCGACGATCCCGAGATCCTGGCCGAGGCGGCCGCCGCCGCGGGCATCGTGCTCGACGGCACGCTGCACGCGGCAGCGCGACGAGGAGCGCGACGGCGCGATCGCCGGCACCGGCCGCTCGCTGGTCGCGGCGGGCGCCGACCGCCTGCCCGCGCTGCGCCTCGCGCACGCGCTGTACTGGGGCGAGGGGCGCGTCGGTGAGGCGCTCGTCGCCGCGCGCGTCGCGCGCGTCGCCCAATGAGTGCTCCGCCGGTCATCCTGACGGCGTTCTGACCACCTCGCCGGCATCCATGCCGGACGTAACCGGGCTGCGCCCTACGGCGAGACGAGCCCGGCGAGGATCTGGGCGTTGAACGCGTCCACGGTCTCGGGCTCGCCGTCCGGCACGACCTGGGCGTCCTGCTCCTCCTCGGCGTAGAGCAGGTCGAGATCGGCGAACGGCGTGTGCACGTTCAGCGGGATGTGGAGCTGGTCCATGCCCCGACCGTACCCACGCGACACCTGAGCGGACGCGCCGCGGCACGCCGCACCCCCGATCGGGGGGTATGTTCCGGCCGATGACCGCCGAGTCGCAGGAGCCCGCGAAGCTGCACGGAGGCCGGCTCGTGGCGCGGCGACTGAAGGCGCACGGCGTCAAGCAGGTCTTCACGCTGTCCGGTGGTCACCTGTTCTCGATCTACGACGGCTGCCGCGCCGAGGGGATCGAGCTGGTCGACGTGCGGCATGAGTCGGCCGCCGCGTTCGCCGCCGAGGGCTGGGCGAAGGTCACGCGTGAACCTGGCGTATGCGCGCTCACGGCGGGGCCGGGCGTGACCAACGGCATGAGCGCGCTGGGGTCCGCGCAGCAGAGCCACTCGCCGCTGTTGATGCTCGGCGGGCGCGCGCCGGCGCACCGCTGGGGCCGCGGATCGCTCCAGGAGGTCGACCACGTGCCGATCGTGCGGCCGCTCGTCAAGCTGGCGGCGACCGCCTCCGCGACGGCCGAGATCCCCGGGCTGATCGACGATGCATGGGCCGAGGCCCTGCGCCCGCACTCCGGCCCGGCATTCGTCGACTTACCGCTCGACCACGTCTTCATGGAGGCCGAGGAGCCCGAGCCGGAGGAGACGCTCCCGCTACCCGTCCGCGACGCCCGACGGGCGCATGCTCGACCGCGCGGTGGCGCTGCTGCGCGACGCCGAGCGCCCGGTGATCATGGCCGGGTCCGATCTCTACTGGGGCCATGGGGAGCACGCGCTGCGCGAGCTGGCCGAGGCGGTCGGCATCCCCGTCCTGCTCAACGGCCTGGCGCGCGGCTGCCTCGCGGCCGATCACCCGCTCTTTCACTCGCGCGCGCGCCGGGCGGCGCTGCAGGAGGCGGACGTCGCGCTGGTGGTCGGCGTGCCGATGGACTTCCGGCTCGGCTTCGGCAGCGCTTTCGGCGACGACTGCGAGCTGATCGTGCTCGATGTCGCCGAGCCCGAGCGCGAGCATCCGCGCGCGGTCGCGGCCGAGCTCTACGGCGACCTGGCCGGCACGTTGCGAGCGCTTGCCGGTGCCGCGGCGGGCGGCAGTCCGACGCGCGCCTGGCTGGAGCGCCTGCGCGGCATCGAGACGGAGCTGCGCGCCGGCGAGCGCGAGCAGCTCGCCGACCCGCGCGCGCCGCTGCACCCGTTGCGCGTGTACGCCGAGCTCGCCGAGGTGCTCGACCGCGACGCGATCGTGATCTGCGACGGCGGCGACTTCGCCTCCTACGCCGGCCGCGCGATCGACTCCTTCCAGCCCGGCTGCTGGCTGGATCCGGGCCCGTTCGGATGCCTCGGCTGCGGGCCGGGATACGCGCTCGCGGCCAAGCTCGCCCGGCCCGGGCGCCAGGTCGTGCTGCTGCTCGGCGACGGCGCGTTCGGCTTCTCGGGGATGGAGTGGGACACGCTCGCGCGCCATGGCGTCGGCGTCGTCGGGGTGATCGGCAACAACGGCATCTGGGGGCTCGAGAAGCATCCGATGGAGTTCCTCTACGGCTACTCGGTCGTCGCTGACCTGCGACCCGGGACGCGCTACGACCGTGTCGTCGAGGCGCTCGGCGGCCACGGCTCGCTCGTGCGCGAGCCGGCCGAGCTGCGACCCGCGTTGGAGCGAGCGCTCGCCGCCGGCGGGCCGGCGCTGGTGAACGTGCTGACGGACCCCTCGGTCGCCTATCCGCGCTCGTCCAATCTCGCCTGACCACCGCGCGCGAGCTCCATCGCGACCCCCCAGAGGATGTCGCGGTCGGAGATCTCGACCTCGGTCAGCCCGAACGCATCGAGCACGCTGCTGAGCACGACGATGCCGGCGACGATCGTCGGCGCGCGGTCGGGCTGCAGCCCGACGACCTGCCTGCGCTCGGCGACCGTGATCGCGGCGAGCCGCCCGAGCAGTTCGTCGAGCGTCGGGCGCGAGAGCACGTGCCCCTCGACCTTGGCGGTGTCGTATGGCTCGAGCGCGAGGTCGATCGCGGCGCACGACGTGGCGGTGCCCGCCACCGCGACCGCGGCCTCGACACGCGCGCGCACCGCCGCCGGCACGGCGGTCTCGACGCCCGTCGCGACGGCGTCCGCGAGCGCCGCGATCTCCGCCGCGGCCGGCGGGTCCGACGGCAGGTGGCGCTCGGTGTGGCGCACGACGCCGATCTGCGTCGAGACGTGGAAGCCGAGGCGGCCGCCGGCGCCGCAGACGAGCTCCGTCGAGCCGCCGCCGATGTCGATCACGACCAGCTCCGTCGTGTCGTCCGGCGGCCGCGCGACGGTCGCGCCGGCGTAGGTGAACGCCGCCTCCTGGTCGCCGCTCAGCGTGCGTCCCTCGAGCCCGTAGCGCGTCTTCACAGCAGCGGAGAACTCGGCGCCGTTGGCGGCATCGCGCACCGCTGAGGTCATCACCGCCGCGCTGGCCTCGCAGCGCTGCTCGCGGATCTGCCGCGCGTAGCGCTCGAGCGTGTCGAACACGCGTTGCCGAGGTCCGTCGCCGAGCCGTCCGGTGCTGTCGACGCCTTCGCCCAGGCGCGTGACGGTCGACTCGCGCACGCGTTCCTCGATCGCCCCACCCGGCGACACGTCGGCGACCAGCAGCCGCGTCGAGTTGGTCCCGATGTCGACGACGGCCACGCGCATCCGGCACGGACGCTATCGGTTGGGCGCCGCTTGAACAGCCGGATTGCGGTGCTAATCTTGAGCGCCCAAGCGTCGCGGGGTGGAGCAGCCAGGTAGCTCGTCGGGCTCATAACCCGAAGGTCGCGGGTTCGAATCCCGCCCCCGCTATACGTCGTTCGCGGGCTCGATCGCCACGGGACGGTGCGCGACGAACCAGCTCGGGCCGGGTGCGGCGCAGGTGAGCCCGGTCGCATCGACGCGTTCCCGTGTCACGGTGATGTCCAGCTGACCGCGAGGGCTGTCGACGCGCACGCGCACGGTCGCGCCGTCGAGCGTCGTCGTCGACACCAGCGAGACGTCACGGCAGCGCGGCAACCCCAGCTGCTCGTGCGCGAAGCCGATCGCTGCCTGCGCGGCAGGCGGCACGCCGATGCGCCCGCGCAGCAGCGTCCCGATCACTTCATCCGCCTCGGCCGCGATCACGAGCTCGGGCGCAGCCGACGGCGGGACGCGCCCGTACATGAGCCCGAGCGGCAGCACGAGCACCGTGGGAGCGAACCGGCAGCCGCCCAGATGACTGGCCTGCCAGACCTGACGGGGGCGGACGGCCGCCAGCGCCGCGGTCAGCGGCCGGCCGCGCAGAGCACAGCACGGGTCGTGCTTGCCGTGCGTGCAGAGGAGGTAGAGCGGTCCCGCGTCCGGCTCGCCCGACGAGCCGTCGAGCGGCAGCTCGAGCAGCTCGGCGTCGTCGGCGAACGTGCCCCAGCGCAGCATCCTCGTCGCGTCGCGCGTGTCGACGAGTCCCCAGCGCCGCTGCGCGCGGTCCGCGTCGCGTCCCGGACGGCGGATGGCCTGGACGCGCACGCCCTCAGCCCTCGCCCGAGCCTCGACCGCCAGCGCGGTCGCAGGGTCGAACCGTGATGTGCGCAGCCCCTCGAATCCCCACGGCAGAGGCTGCTCGACGAGCAGTAGCCGGGCGGCCGGGATCGCGCTGCCGAGCATGTGATCGCCGCGCGCGTCGGCTCGGGTCGAGCAGCGCTCCCGGTGCCGGCCGGGCGACGGCGACGCGCTCACGCCGGCACCAGGACACCCTCTCGCAGCAGCCGGCGGGTCAACGTCAGCTGGTCCTCGGGCTCGAGGCCGGGCAGCTCCGCCGGCGTGAAGGCGCGCCCGTCGACGAGGAGCTTGACGGCGTCGGACGTGCCGGCCGGCAGGTCGATCGTCCGGTCGAGCAAGCAGGATCTTCAGCCGTTCACCGCCGTCGGCGCCGTCGAGTCGCAGCCGCAGGGCGCCGCGCCGCCGCAGCCGGGTGTCGGAGGCGAGCGCGTCGGCCGCGGCGAGCTGCGCCAGGGGGCCGATCGGCTCCGGGCGGGTGCGCTGCATCAGGTTGGTCCCGAGCCGCTCGGCGATCCGCGCCGCGGGCACGCGCTCGAGTGACGCGTGCAGGACGGCGACGGTGGCGGCGAGGTGCGGCGCGAGCACGTCGGGGTCGGCGAGGTCGGCGCCCATCGGCAGCGATCCGCGCAGCTCGGCGTCATCCTGCACCGCGTCCAGGAGGAACCGCACGAGCTGGTAGCGGGTCAGCGGGTGGACGCCGACCGTCAGGTGGATCGACGTGTCGCCCAGCGCCTCCGCGGAGTGGACCGTTCCCCGCGGCAGGTACAGGGCATCCCCAGGCTCGAGGACGGTGTCGATCAGCGGCGGCTCGGTCACCCGCGCGGCGATCTCGGCCTCGAAGCCGCCGAACGGCTGGTTGTCCAGCGGGTCGTCGACGACCGGCGCGTGGACGATCCAGTGCTTGCGGCCGGACACCTGCAGCACGAACACGTCGTGGACGTCGTGGTGCGGCGCGAAGCCCTGGCTCTGCGACGGGGTGATGTACGCGTTGATCTGAACCGGGTGGCCCAGCTCGTCCGCCAGCCGCGCGCCGAACTCGACGAGCGGCGGCCACGTGCGGTGCAACCCTTGCAGCACGAGCGTCGAGCCGCCGGCGATGGCTGTCAGCACCTTGTCGTCGGCCGCCTGGTCGGCGACGCCGGCGCCGGCCCCGCCGCCGCGGGTGAACGACGCCGCCGGCTGGACGGCGCCGTCCTTCGCCATGCGCAGGAACGGCGTCCGCAACCCGTGCTCGGAGACGAGCGCGTCGATGGCGGCGACGGACAGCAGGTCGCTGAAGTCCGACCCCAGCTCAGCGGCGCGCGACAGCCGCGGGGCACGGCCCCAGTGCTCGTCGGCGAAGGTCCGCGTAGAGCAGGCGACACAGCGCGCGAGCACCGTGCCGCCTGTCCGCGCGTCCGACCTCACAAGTGGTGCGGGAACCGCTCAGGCGCCGCCGTCGGCGGGACCCTCTGGTCCGGGCTCCGCCGGGCCGTCGGCGCCGCCGTCGCCCGTGCCCGCGCCGCCGTCGGCCGGACCCTCGGGACCGGGCTCCGCGGGGCCGTCGGCGCCGCCGTCACCCGTGTCGGCGCCGCCATCGGCGCCGCCATCGCCGGTCGAGATGTCCTCGTCGTCGAACATGACTGACCTCCTGATCGTTGAGCGGCGCCGGGTGGCGACCTGTCGATGCAGGGAAGCTATCAATCGCCTCCGGGCGCGAATCGTGAGCGTCGTGGCCGGCGTGATCAGGCGACGGGATTGACCTCAAGTACCGAAAGCGGCGCGCCGACACTGGACATGGACTCGTCGCTTCCCGCGACGCCGGCGTACACGCAGGACGAACCGACGGAGGTCGGACCGATGGGAGATTCGCAGCTCGTTGCCGCCGAAAGGCTGGACGAGACAGTGCTGCTCAACGTCCTGACGGACGTCACCCACGGCGACTTCAGCGTGCGCCTGCCGCTCGAGTGGACGGGCGTGGCGGGCAAGATCGCCGACCGGCTCAACGACGTCATCGCGGCGAACGAGATCCTCGCCGACCGAGCTGGCGCGGGTCAGCCGCGTCGTCGGCAAGGAGGGCAGGCTCTCCCAGCGGCGTCGAGCGCCGCGGACCCGACCGCGTCTGGAACGAGAGCATCGACTCGGTCAACAGCCTGATCGACGACCTCGTGCGCCCGACGAGCGAGATGCAGCGCGTGATCGGCGCGGTCGCCGGCGGCGACCTGAGCAAGAAGATCACCGTCGACGTCCACGGCGAGATGCTCGAGCTCAAGAACACGATCAACGCGATGGTCGACCAGCTCAACCGCTTCATCTCCGAGGTCACCCGCGTCGCCCGCGAGGTCGGCACCGAGGGCAAGCTCGGCCAGGCGGCGGCCGTCACGATCGAGGTCGGCGGCGTCTGGAAGGACCTGACCGACAACGTCAACCTGATGGCGGACAACCTCACCGGGCAGGTGCGAAACATCGCCGAGGTGACGACCGCGGTCGCCAACGGCGACCTCAGCAAGAAGATCTCCGCCGACGTCAAGGGCGAGTTCCTCGAGCTCAAGAACACCGTCAACGCGATGGTCGACCAGCTCAACCGCTTCGCCTCCGAGGTGACCCGCGTGGCGCGCGAGGTCGGCGTCGAGGGCAAGCTCGGCGGCCAGGCGCAGTCGGCGGAGGTCGCCGGCGTCTGGAAGGACCTGACCGACAACGTCAACCAGCTCGCGGCCAACCTGACCAACCAGGTGCGGGCGATCGCCGACGTGGCGACGGCGGTGACCGAGGGCGACCTGACGCGGCAGGTCGGCGTCGAGGCGAGCGGCGAGGTCGCCGTCCTCAAGGACAAGCTCAACGAGATGATCCGCAACCTGCGCGAGACGACGCGCCAGAACACCGAGCAGGACTGGCTGAAGACCAACCTCGAGCGCTTCACCCGCATGCTCCAGGGCCAGCGCGACCTGGCCACCGTCTCGAAGCTGATCCTGTCCGAGCTGGCGCCGCTCGTGTCGGCGCAGCACGGCGTCTTCTACACGCTCGCGAGCCTCGAGCGAGGGCGGCGAGCAGGTGCTGCGCTACCAGGCCGGCTACGGCTACAAGGAGCGCAAGCACCTCGCCAACCACTTCCGCCTCGGCGAGGGCCTCGTCGGCCAGTGCGCGCAGGAGAAGGAGCGCATCCTGCTGACCGACGTCCCCGGCGACTACGTCCGGATCAACTCCGGCCTCGGCGAGGCCACGCCGCTCAACATCATCGTGCTGCCGATCCTCTTCGAGGGCTCGGTCCGCGCCGTCGTCGAGCTGGCGTCGTTCAGCCAGCTTCAGCGTCACCCACCAGGCCTTCCTCGACCAGCTCACCGAGAGCATCGGCCTCGTGCTCAACACGATCGAGACCAACACGCTGACCGAGAACCTGCTCAAGCAGGCGCAGTCGCAGGCGCAGGAGCTGCAGTCGCGCCAGGAGGAGCTGCGCAGCTCCAACGAGGACCTCGGCGAGCAGGCGGCCGCCTCGCCGAGCAGAACATCGAGGTCGAGCGCAAGAACCAGGAGGTCGAGACCTCCAAGCGGCTCGTCGAGGAGAAGGCCGAGCAGCTGGCCGTCTCGTCGAAGTACAAGTCCGAGTTCTTCTCGAACATGTCGCACGAGCTGCGCACGCCGCTCAACAGCCTGCTGATCCTCGCCGGCGAGCTGAAGGACAACCCCGACGAGAACCTGACCGAGGCGCAGGTGCAGTACGCCAGCGTCATCCACTCCTCGGGCACGCGACCTGCTGCGGCTGCTCAACGACATCCTCGACCTCGCGAAGGTCGAGTCGGGCACGGTCACGCTCGAGATCAGCGCAGCTGCCGCTGGCCGAGCTCAAGGACGTCGCTCGAGCGTCGACTTCGGCCCGGTCGCCGAGCAGAAGGGCGTCGCCTTCTCCGTCGAGCTCGGCGCCGGACCTGCCGCCGACATTCGCCACCGACGCCGGGCGCCTGCGCCAGGTGCTCAAGAACCTGCTCTCGAACGCGTTCAAGTTCACCGAGCAGGGCGAGGTGGCGGTGCGGGTGAGCCGTGCCGATGGCGGCTGGAGCCCGACGAACGACGAGCCTCGGCCGGGCGGAGACGGTGACCGCGTTCAGCGTCAGCGACACCGGCATCGGCATCGCGGTGGAGATGCAGCAGCTGATCTTCGAGGCGTTCGCGCAGGCCGACGGCACGACGGCCCGCCAGTACGGCGGCACGGGCCTGGGCCTGTCGATCAGCCGCGAGCTGGTGCGGCTGCTCGGCGGCGAGATCACGCCTCACCAGCGTGCCCGGACGAGGGCAGCACGTTCACCGTCTACCTCCCGTCGGCGCCGCGACTACGACGTGCGTCGGCACGGCGACCGTCGTCGACTGCGGCGCCGGCCGATGAGCCGTCGCCGTCGACGCGCGATCCGCGCCGAGGCTGGCCGGGCATGAAGGCGCTGGTGATCGACGACGACTTCCGCAACATCTTCGCCCTGACGACGCTGCTCGAGCGCGGCGACGCTCGAGGTGATCTCGGCGGAGAGCGGCGAGGAGGGCGTCGAGCTCCTCAGCGCGATCGCCGGACATCGACATCGTGCTCGTGGACATCATGATGCCGGTCATGGACGGCTACGCGACGATGCGGGCGATGCGCAAGCTGCCGGCGGCGCGAGACCTCCCGATCATCGCCGTCACGGCCAAGGTCGGCCGGGGAGCGCCAGCGCTGCATCGACGCGGGCGCCACCGGCTACGTCTCCAAGCCGGTCGAGACGGCCCGACTTCCTGCGCGTGCTCGCCGACTGCCTCCCGGCCGCGGCGCCGCGCCGACGGATCGCCCGCCGCGAACGCGCTGATGACGGAGCACCGAGCGCGGGCGCGCCGCCGGCGCACCATCCTCGTCGTCGACGACAACGCGGCCAAGCGGCTCGCGCTGCGGGCGATGCTCGCGCCGCTGGGCCACGCGGTGGTCGAGGCCGACTCGGGCCGCGCGGCGCTGCGCGCCGTCCTGCGCCAGAACTTCGCGGTGATCCTGATGGACGTCCGGATGCCGACGATGGACGGCTACGAGACGGCGAAGCTGATCCGGCAGCGCAGCCAGTCCGAGCGCACGCCGATCATCTTCATCACCGCCTTCGGGCGCGACGAGACCGAGACGCACACCGCGTACGCCAGCGGCGCCGTCGACTTCATCTTCACGCCGATCCGCGTCGACGTCCTGCGGGCCAAGGTCTCGGCCTTCGTCGACCTCTACCTGCAGTCCCAGGAGCTGCAGCGCTCGCTCGAGTCGATCACCGAGCCTCAACGCGGCGCTGCGCGAGAGCGAGGTGCGCGCGCGGGCGGTGCTGCAGAACGTGGCGGACGGGATCGTGACGGCCGGCGAGGACGGCCGGATCGAGTCGTTCAACCGCTCGGCGCGACGGCTGTTCGGCTACCGCGAGGAGGAGGTGATCGGGCAGCCGCTGCGGCTGATCATCGCGCCGACCCATCACGACGACTTCCCCGATCCCGCGCTGGGTCGGCTGGAGCCTGCTGACCGGCGAGGACATCCCGCCGGAGCCGACCGAGACGGTCGGGACTGCGCAAGGACGGCTCGTGCTTCCCGATGGAGATGAGCATGAGCCAGATGGAGATCGGCGAGCGGACGGTCACGATCGCGCTGCATCCGCGACATCTCGGGTCGCAAGGCGTACACCGAGGCGCTCGAGCACCGGACGCTGCACGACGAGCTCACCGGGCTGCCCGAACCGCACGCTGTTCGTCGACCGCATGGACCAGGCGATCGCGTTCGCCGACCGCGCCGACGAGCCGCGCGGCGTGCTCGTCGTCGACCTCGACGGGTTCCGCGAGGTCAACGAGACGCTCGGGCGCGAGCTCGGCGACGCGCTCCTGCGGGCGGTCGCCGAACGGCTGCGCGGCGCGCTGCGCGACTCGGACACCGTGGCGCGGCTGGGCGACGACGAGTTCGCGATCCTGCCCGTCGGGCGAGACCGACGTCGAGACGGCCGCGGCGATCGCCTGGAAGGTCCGCGAGGCGTTCGAGCAGCCGTTCGCTGATCGGCGGCACGTCCGTCGACGTGCGGGTCGAGCATCGGCATCGCCTTCTTCCCGCAGCACGGCCGCGACGAGCGCCGAGCTGCTGCGCCGGGCCGATCTGGCGATGCACGAGGCCAAGCGAGTCCGGCAGCGGGCTCGCCGTCTTCGTCGCCGAGCCGGAGGACCAGACCGCGCGCCGGCTGACCCTGCTGAGCGAGCTGCGCGACGGCATCCCGCGCGGCGAGCTCGTCCTGCACTACCAGCCCAAGGTCGACCTCGCGACGCGCCAGACCACCGGGGTCGAGGCGCTGGTCCGCTGGCAGCACCCGACCGACGGGCTGCTGATGCCGGCGCAGTTCATGCCCGAGGCGGAGCGCAGCGAGCTGATCGAGCCGTTGACGCGCTGGGTGCTCGACGCGGCGCTGCAGCAGCAGCGCCTGTGGCGCGACGCCGGCCGCGAGCTGACGATGGCGGTCAACATCTCGGCGCGCAGCCTGACGCGCGGCAGCGACGCTGCCGGACGTCGTGGCGCAGCTGACCGAGACCTGGGGCGTCGCGCCCGGCAGGCTCATCCTCGAGCTCACGGAGAGCGCGCTGATCGACGCCGACGCGCCGGTCGTGCTCGACCTCCTGCACGCGATGGGCGAGCGCCTGGCGATCGACGACTTCGGCACCGGCCACTCGTCGCTCGTCTACCTCCAGCGGCTGCCGATCGACGAGATCAAGGTCGACCGCTCGTTCGTCGATGAACCTCGCCACCGAACCCGGGCGACGCCGTGATCGTGCGCTCGACGATCGACCTCGCCCACAACCTCGGCGTGACCGTCGTCGCCGAGGGCGTCGAGGACGAGGCCGCGCTGGACCTGCTGATCGAGTACGGCTGCGACTGCGCCCAGGGGTACCTCTTCAGCCGCCCGCGCCCGGCCGACGACCTCGCCGCATGGCTGAGCGAGTCGCCGTTCGGCGCGCCCGTCGCGGTCCGCGCTCTAGCGCCGGCTCCAGCCGGCCGTCAGCGGCTTCGCCAGCCGGGCGCGCGCGATCGTGTCCGGCGCCGCCAGCGCTTCGAGCGCGGATCCGGTGTCGGGCAGTGCGTACACGGCGCCGTCGTGGGCGAGCATCAGGAAGCGGTCGAGCCGGCGCAGGAACGCGCGGTCGTGCGAGACCGCCACGACCGTGCCGACAAACGTTTCGAGCGCCGCCTCCAGCGCTTCTGAGGAGTCGATGTCGAGATTGTCGGTCGGCTCATCGAGCAGTAGCAGGTTATGGCCCTCCAGCTCGAGGCAGAGGATCTCCAGCCTCGCCTTCTGACCGCCCGAGAGCGTGTCGGTCGAGCGGTTGCAGGCCTCCTGCAGCCGGTAGCGGGCGAGCGCGCGCATCGACGGCTCGAGCGCGCCGAGGCGCTCCTGCACGACGTCGAGCACGACGCGGCCCGTCAGGTCGGCGCGCGCGTTGAGCTGCGTGAACAGGCCGGCCGAGACGCGGTTGCCGAGCCGCAGCTCGCCGTCGTGCGGGACCTGCTCGCCGGCGAGCAGGCGGATCAGGTGCGTCTTGCCCGACCCGTTCGGGCCGATCAGGCCGATCCGCTCGCCGAAGTGGATCTCTTCCTCGAACGGGCGCACCAGGCCGTCGATCGCGACGTCACGCAAGCGCACGACGATGCGCGCCGAGTCGGCGCCGGGGATCCGGACCTGGATCTGCTGGTCGGGAACCGGCGCCGGCGGCGGGCCGGCGTCGACGAACCGCTTCCAGCGCGTCTCCGCGGCATCGGCGCGCTTGGCGTTCGCGTCGCTGATCGCGGCGCGCTGCTTCATGATCTTGTAGTAGTGGAACAGGCGCCGCTCCTCGCGCTTCCACTGCTCCAGACGGTCGCCGAGCAGCTGCTGGCGGCGCTCGCGCGCCTCCGGATAGCTGCGGTAGGAGCCACCGTGCGTCCAGGTGCCGCTCGCCTCCAGCGTGAGGATCGCGTTGGTCGCCGAGCTGAGCAGGTCGCGGTCGTGGCTGATCATCACGATCGTCTTCTTCGAGGCCGCGATGCGCCGCTCCAGCTCCAGCTTCGCCGGCACGTCGAGGAAGTTGTCGGGCTCGTCGAGCAGCAGCACCGGGGCCTCGCCCGAGAACAGCACCTCGAGCACCAGCCGCTTGCGCTCGCCGCCTGAGAGCTCGGTCGTCAGGCGCGGCCCGACCTCGTCCAGGCCGGCGCGCACGATCCGCCGGCAGGCCGCGTCCCAGCGACCCTCCAGCTCGTATCCGCCCAGCTCCGACCATTCGCCGATCGCCTCGCCCAGGCGCATGCCGGCGCCCGCGGGATCGGCCCCGGCGGCCAGCTGGCGATCGGCGGTCGAGCATCCGCTCGCCCGCCGCGCGCAGGCGGGCGGGGGCCGGCTCGAGCAGCAGCTCGCGCACGGTGCGGCCGTTCGCCGCGCCGGCGCCGACGTCCTGGGCCATGTAGGCGAACGGGCCGACGTCGACGTCGCCGTCATCGGCGGGAAGCAGGCCCGCGAGCACGCGGAACAGCGTTGACTTGCCGACCCCGTTGGCGCCGACGAGCCCGACGTGCTGGCCCGGCGTGATGCGGAACGACACCTCGGAGAAGAGCAGGTCGCCGCCCGGATGCGCGTAGGCGAGATTCGACACCACCACGTGCGACATCGGCCAAAGGCTATGCGATCCTCAGCTCCGTGAAGCCCGAGAGCAGCCGCTGGTCCACCGACTCGCCCGTGGCCCGCGGGATGCTGCTCGTCTTGGCGATGGCCGCGCTGATGTGGGTCGTCGAGGTCGCCGATCAGATCGCCGGCGGCCGCCTCGACCGCAACGGGATCGAGCCGCGCGCGATCGACGGGCTCGACGGCGTCGTCTGGGCGCCGTTCCTGCACGGTGGCTTCGACCATCTGATCGGCAACACGATCCCCTTCCTGGTGCTCGGCGCCGCGATCGCGCTCGGCGGGCTGGCGCGGGTGGCGATCGTGACGGCCGTCGTCGCGCTCGTCGGCGGGCTCGGCACATGGCTCGTCGCGCCGGCCAACACGGTGCATATCGGCGCCAGCGGGATCGTCTTCGGCTACGCCAGCTATCTCGTCGCGCGCGGCGTCTTCAGCCGCAGCCTCGGCCAGATCGCGCTCGGCGTCCTCGTGCTGGTCGTCTGGGGCACGACGCTGCTGCAGGGCCTCGTGCCTGAGACCGGCATCTCCTGGCAGGGCCACCTGTTCGGCGCGATCGGCGGCATCGTCGCAGCGCGCCTGATTCACGGCCAGACGCTGCGCACGCGAGTGGCGCCCGCTCGCGTGGGGTAGTTCCGCGGCGAGACCAGACTTCAGGGAGCGATTCACGATGAGAGCAGTGACATGGCATGGCAAGCGCGACGTGCGGGTCGACACGGTTCCCGACCCCACGATCGAGCAGCCGACGGACGCGATCGTGCGGGTCACGTCGACCGGTATCTGCGGCTCAGACCTGCACCTCTATGAGGTGATGGGGCCATTCATGTCGGAGGGCGACGTGCTCGGGCATGAGCCGATGGGGATCGTCGAGGCGGTCGGCTCGGAGGTCGAGCAGCTCAGCGTCGGCGATCGCGTCGTGGTTCCGTTCAACATCTCCTGCGGGCACTGCTTCATGTGCGATCACGGACTGCAGTCGCAGTGCGAGACGACTCAGGTGCGATCCGAGGGGAAGGGCGCGGCGCTGTTCGGCTACACCAAGCTCTACGGACAGGTGCCCGGCGGACAGGCCGAGCTGCTGCGCGTGCCGCAGGCTCAGTACGGGCCGATCAAGGTGCCCGAGGGCCCACCGGACGACCGCTTCGTCTACCTCTCCGACGTGCTGCCGACGGCCTGGCAGGCGGTCGAGTACGCCGACGTGCCCGACGGCGGCAGCCTGCTCGTGATCGGGCTCGGGCCGATCGGCGAGATGGCGACCCGGATCGCGCAGCAGCGCGGCGTCGAGAACGTGCTCGCGACCGACCTGGTGCCGGAGCGCCTGGAGCGTGCCCGCGGCCACGGCGTGCAGGTGTTCGACCTCAACCAGCACGACGACCTCGTCGCGGCCTTGCAGGAGACGACGCAGGGACGCGGCCCGGACTCGGTGATCGACGCCGTCGGGATGGAGGCGCACGGCGCGCCGGTCGCCAAGGTCGCCCACCAGATCGTCGGCTTCCTGCCCGACGCGGTCGCGGAGAAGCTGATGACCACCGGTGGCATCGACCGGCTCGCAGCGCTGCATTTCGCGATCGACGTCGTCCGCCGCGGCGGCACGATCTCGCTCTCGGGCGTGTACGGCGGCATGGTCGACCCGATGCCGATGTTCACGCTGTTCGACAAGCAGGTCACGCTGCGCATGGGCCAGGCGAACGTGAAGCGCTGGATCGACGACATCATGCCGCTGCTGTCGGGCGACGACGACCCGCTGGGCGTCGAGAGCTTCGCCACGCACAGGCTGGCGCTGGACGCCGCCCCGGAGGCCTACGAGCGCTTCCAGCGCAAGCAGGACAACCACTTCAAGGTGCTGCTGCAGCCCTGAGCGCCTTTCCGATCGGCGCGGCGGTGACGCTCGCGCAGCTGGAGGCCGACCCGCACCCCGTGCTCGCGCGCCTGCGCGAGCACGAGCCGGTCTCCTGGCTGCCGGCGCTGGACGGCTGGCTGGTCACGCGGCGCGACCTGGCGATGGCGGTGATGCGCGATCCGGAGACGTTCACCGTCGAGGATCCGCGCTTCTCCACCGGCCAGGTCGTGGGGCCGAGCATGCTCACGCTGGAGGGGGCGGCGCACAAGCGCCACCGCGACCCGTTCGCGCGGCCGTTCCGGCTCGACGCCGTGCGCGCGCGCTTCAGCGAGCCGGTCGCCGCGGAGACCGACCGGCTGATCGACGCGATCGCGCCGGCCGGCAGCGCGGAGCTGCGGCGCGAGCTGGCCGGGCCGCTCGCGACGGCGGCGGTCACGCACGCGCTCGGGCTCACGGACGCCGGGACCGCCGAGGTGCTCGGCTGGTACGACGCGATCGTCGCCTCGGTCACCGAGATCACCGCCGGACGTCCGCCGACGGAGGCGGGACGGCGCGGCTTCGAGGAGCTGCGCGTCGCCGTCGAGGCCGCGATCGAGCGCGGGCCGGAGGCCTCGCTCGTCGGCGCGGCGGCCGGCGCGGTGGACGGGCTCGAGCGCGGCGAGGTCGTGTCCAACGCGGCGGCCACCGCAGGCGGCGCGGACGCGCTCGAGCGCGGCGAGGTCGTTTCCAACGCCGCGGTGCTGCTGTTCGGCGGCATCGAGACGACCGAGGGGATGATCGCCAACGCGATCGCGCACCTGCTCTCGCACCCTGACGCGCTCGCCGCGGTGCGCGCCGAGCCGGAGCTGCTCGGCAACGCGATCGAGGAGTCGCTGCGGCTCGAGCCGGCGGCGGCGGTGATCGACCGCTACGCCACGCGCGCCACCGAGCTCGCGGGGGCGGCGATCGGCGAGCGCGAGCTGGTGATCGTCTCGATCGCGGGCGCCAACCGCGACCCGTCGGTCTTCCCCGATCCCGACCGCTTCGACGTGCGCCGCGCCAACGCCAAGCTGCACGCCGCGTTCGCGCACGGGCCGCACGTCTGCATCGGCATGCACCTCGCGCGGCTGGAGGCGCACACCGCCGTCGCGCGCGTGCTCGAGCGACTGCCCGGGCTGGAGCTGGAGCCGGGCTCGTCGCCCGCGCCGCGCGGGCTCGTGTTCCGCAAGCCCGACGCGCTGCGCGTGCGCTGGACGGCGTAGCGCAACCCGCCGGGCGGCGGCGCTACGGAGCGGCGGAGATCGCCTCGACGAGGTCGCCGACGCGCTCCTCGTCCAGGTTCGTCGCGATGTCGGCCTGGCTGATGATGCCGACGAGCTCCTTGCCGTCGATCACCGGCAGCCGGCGCACCTTGTGCTCGATCATCGTGCGCAGCGCTTCCTCGATCGAGTCGTCGGCGCCGATCGTGATCGTCTTGCCGTCGCCGGCGCCGATCTCGCCGGCCTTCGTGGTCGCGGGGTCCTTCCCCTGGGCGAGCACCTTCACGACGATGTCGCGGTCGGTGATCATGCCCTTGAGGCGGTCGTCCTCGCCGCAGATCGGCATCGAGCCGACGTCGAGCTCTGCGAGTCGCTTCGCCGCGTCGAGCACGCTGTCGTTCTCGCCGATGCAGGTGCAGTCGTCGGACATGATGTCGCGGGCCTTCTTGTCTGCCATTGGGACCTCCGTCGTGGTTGCAAGCCGGGTGCGCTGGGGTCTCCCCGGGACGCGGCGCCTCCTAACGTGGTTGGGTTAGGCTCGCGCGCATGCTCCGTGCCAGCCTGCTCCTCACCATCCTCGCGTCGCTCCTGCTAGCTCCGGCCGCCGAGGCGGTGATCCAGCTCGACAGGGCGATCTCGGGCGCCCGCATCGGCAATACCAAGGCCGAGGTGCGGGCGGCGCTGGGGGAGCCGCGCAGGGTGATCGCGCGCGACGGCGAGTTCGGCCCGACGACCGAGTTCCGCTACCGCGGCGGCCTGCGCGTGCTGTTCCTCGGCAACAGCGTGACGCTCGCGCGCACGACTGGGCTGGGCGACCGCACGAACAGGGGCGTCGGCGTCGGCTCGACCGAGCAGGCGGTCCGCAACAAGGTCGCCGGCGTCACGTGCGAGACGTTCGAGGGCACCCGGATCTGCAGCCGCGGAGCGGAGCAGGCCGGCGAGCGCGGCACGTTCTTCTTCCTCGAGCAGGGCAAGGTCACCCGCGTCGACGTGGCGATCCTGATCGACTAGCGCCTGATCGCGCGGACCTGGTAGATCGAGAGGAAGCCGGTCTCGAAGCCGCGCCTCGAGGCGCGCAGGAAGACCTGCCAGACGCGCATCCGCTCGGAGCCCGCCAGCCGCAGCGCCTCGGCGTGGTTGGCCTCCAGGCGCCGCAGCCACTCGGTCAGCGTGCGCGCGTAGTCCTCGCGGAAGCCCTCGGCGCCGAGCGTCTCGAAGCCCGCCCGCTCGAGCGCAGTCTGGGTGCGCGACAGGTGCAGCGGCGCGGCGTCCGGGAACACGTAGCGCTCCGAGAACGGGCCCGCTTCGGGCTCGCCGTGACGCAGCCGCGCGATGCCGTGGTTGAGCAGCCGCCCGCCGGGCGCGAGCAGGCTCGCCAGTGTGCGCGCGTAGGCATCGATGTTGACCTCGCCGACGTGCTCGACCATGCCGATCGAGGCGATCGCGTCGAAGCGCTCGCCGCGCAGCTCGCGGTAGTCCATCACGCGGATGTCGATGCGGCCGGCGAGCCCCGCGTCGCGAACGCGCCGGCGCGCCGCGGCGGCCTGCGGCTCTGAAAG
The DNA here is from genome assembly GCA_963721315.1 of uncultured Solirubrobacteraceae bacterium. Taxonomy (GTDB): domain Bacteria; phylum Actinomycetota; class Thermoleophilia; order Solirubrobacterales; family Solirubrobacteraceae; genus DASQMT01. Next base: position 200,421 of record CAVRIU010000009.1, on the reverse strand, counting down.
GGTGATTCCGGTGACGTGGACGCCATGCTTCGCGGCGGCGTGCAGGGCGAACGCCCCCCAGCCGCAGCCGACGTCGAGCACGCGCTCGCCCTGCTGCAGTCCGAGCTTCGTGCAGACGAGCTCGAGCTTGGTCTCCTGCGCCTCCTCCAGAGTCGTCGCGCCGCGCGACCAGACGGCGCACGAGTACGTCATCGACGGGCCGAGGAAGAGCTCGAAGAAGTCGTTGGAGACGTCGTAGTGGTGTGTGACCGCGCGCTTGTCACGCGCGATCGAGTGGCGCCGGCCCTGCGGCCGCAGCTCGACCGCGGGTGGCTTGGGAACCTGCTTGAGCGCCCCGGCACGGACCGCGGCGGCGGCCAGGCGCGCCTTCGTGCGCGCGTCGAGCGGCGGCGGCTCGTAGTGGTCGAGCATGGCGAGCACCTTGTCGACGTCGTCGACGTCGACCGCGCCGGCGACGAATGCGCGTCCGAGTCCGAGCTGACCGGGCGCGCGCAGCATGTGCCCCAGCGCCACCGGCGAGCGGATCTTGAACACCGGTCCCGCTTCGGCGGTCGGCGGCAGCTCCGTCCCGTCCCACAGCGTCACGCGGAACGGCCGCTCCGGCAGCGCCTCCGCGAGCGTCTCGCGCAGCGGCGCGGTGCTCACGCCGCCTCCACGAGCTTCTTCTCCTGGCGCTCGCGCGGGATCCGCACGACGTCCCAGACGAGGCCGAGCTTCTCGAGCGCCCAGATCACGTAGGCCGAGGGGTCGAACTCCCAGCGGCGCATCCCGTGCTCCGCCGACGTCGGGAATGCGTGGTGGTTGTTGTGCCAGGCCTCGCCGAACGTGAAGACCGACAGCCAGGCCAGGTTGCGCGACTCGTCCTTGGTGCCGAAGCGGCGGCTGCCGAAGAAGTGGCAGAGCGAGTTGATCGCATAGGTCGAGTGGTGCAGCACGAGCACGCGCACCGCGCCGCCCCAGAGCAGGCCGGTCAGGCCGTCGCGCAGTGTGCCGCCGAGCGCCCAGCCGAGGAAGAAGGGGGCAATCAGGCCGGCCGCGACGCAAGGCACGAAGCTGCGGTCGATCTTGCTGACCACGGGATCGGCGAGCAGGTCGGGCGCGTAGCGCGTGCGCAGGCCGCGGGTGCCGTGCGAGAACAGCCAACCCACATGGGCGTGGGTGAGGCCGCGCAGTGCTCCCTTCCAGCCCGAGCCGTGGTCGACGTGGGGGCTGTGCGGATCGCCCGGGCGGTCCGAGAAGGCGTGGTGCTTGCGGTGGTCGGCGACCCACGAGATGACCGGGCCCTCGATCGCCGCCGATCCCAGTGCGGTGAAGATGCCGCGCACGGCCGGAGAGGTCTTGAACGCCCGGTGCGTGAGCATCCGGTGAAAACCGACGGTGATGCCGAGGCCCGTCAGCACGTACATGATCAGGAAGACCCAGATGTCGTTCCAGCCCAGCCATTGGCCCCACACCTGCCAGCCGACGATCACCAGGCACAACACCGGCACGATCGTCACCGCGCCGGTGATGATCCGGTCACGTGTCTCGTTCTCGCAGGGCTCGACGTCGTCGATGCCCGGACCTTCTCTGTTCAGCACTGTTGTCATGTCGGGTGGGCACGGTAGCGCGGACGCGCCGGATCTCGCGCGCTAAGCTGGTTGTCCGGGTGGCGTCCTGCTGCCTGTGAGGTTCTTGTCCTTGAAGGCGCTCCGAATGCGCGGTTGGGGTCAGTCGAATCTCCCCACCGCACGCGATCCCACCTGGGATCGCCGCTTGAGAAGGAGCTCCTCCGATGTCTACCACTTTCGCCGATCTCGGCGTGTCCGAGGCCGTGGCCGGTGTGCTGGCCAAGCGCGGCATAGAGACGCCGTTCGCCGTCCAGACGATGGTCGTGCCCGACGTGCTCGAAGGGCACGACGTGCTCGTCAAGTCGCCGACCGGGTCCGGCAAGACGTTCGCCTTCGGCGTGCCGATGGCCGACCTGATCGACCCCGAGGGCGCCTGGCCCTCCGCCCTCGTGCTCGCGCCGACGCGCGAGCTCGCCGCCCAGATCGTCGACGAGCTGGCCGGCGTGATGCACGCCCGCGGGCTCAAGATCACGGCCGTCTACGGCGGTGTCGGGATCCACAACCAGGCCAAGCAGGCGGGCCGCTCGCACGTGCTCGTCGCGACCCCCGGCCGGCTGCTCGACCTGATCGACCGCCGCGCCGTGTCGCTCGACCAGATCGAGTTCCTCGTGCTCGACGAGGCCGACCGGATGCTCGACATGGGCTTCAAGCCGGTCGTCGACCAGATCGTCGGCATGACGCCCGACGATCGCCAGACGCTGCTCTTCTCCGCCACGCTCGAGGGCGAGGTCGGCCGCATCGCCGCCGCCTACACCGACCGGCCGCGGCGGCACGAGCACCAGCCAAGCCTCGAGAACATCGGCCACATGGAGCACCGCTTCCGCCGCGTCGCGCACGAGGCGAAGGTCTCGGCGCTGGTGCACGAGCTCGGTGACCCCAAGCGCGGCCTCACGCTCGTCTTCGTCCGCACCAAGCGCGGCGCCGACCGGCTGGTCAAGCGGCTCGGCGCGCACGACGTGCGCGCGGTCGCGATGCACGGCGACAAGTCGCAGTCGCAGCGCGAGAAGGCGCTCGCGCGCTTCGAGTCCGGGCACGTGACCACGCTCGTGGCGACCGACGTCGCGGCGCGCGGGATCGACGTCGCGGGCGTGACGCACGTGATCAACTACGACGCCCCGGAGGCGCGCGAGGACTACGTCCACCGCACCGGCCGCACGGCGCGCGCCGGCGCCAGCGGGGTCGGGATCACGTTCGTGCTCGACGACCAGGCGCGCGACGTCGCGAAGCTTGCGGGCGAGCTGGGGCTGGAGCACGGCCTCGGCGTCGAGGTCCGCGCACCGGCGCGTCAGAACGGCCACGCACGCCCTGCGGCGGCGAAGTCATACCGCCCGCGCGGGCGGTCGCGCAGCCGCCGGTAGGTGGCGCCGGCCGCGCCGGCGGCCCCGCCGCGCCGGCGGCCCCGGGCGCTGAACGGCAGCAGGTAAGGGAAGCCCGGTCGTGGTGGCGTTCCCATGCGGCGCGCGGGCGCGCCGAACGTCGCTCAGTACCCCCTATAGGACGTACTGAGCGACGTTCGGCGCAGTCGAGGCCGGCGCGGCACTTCGAACCGCCACCCTTTACTGCCGCCGTTCACCGGCGCCGGTCAACTGCGGCGGCTCGATGCAAGTTGCGGCCTGCGTGGCTACCGTGACGTCATGCGTATCGCCGTCGCAATCCTGCTGGTGCTCGCCGTCAGCGCCGCGCCCGCGACCGCGAAGCCACGCGCCGCCAAGCGCCTGAAGTCGTTCAGCTTCGTGCTCGGCGCTGGTCGGCTACGCCGCCCGGCACGTGCCGCGCGCGCCGGTTCGCGACGACATGCCGGTCGCCGTGGTCCCGGATCAACGCACGTCCGCGCCGGCGGAGGGCGGAGCGGAGGACACGTCGCAGACCAACGTCCAGGAGGCCGGCGTCGACGAGCCGGACATCGTCAAGACCGACGGCAGGACGATCTTCGCGCTCGCCAACGGATCGCTGCACGCGGTCAGCGCGCGCTCGCCGGCGCCGCGGCTGCTCGGCATGCTGGAGCTGGAGCACGGCTGGGACGCGACGCTGCTGCTGCTCGATCGCCGTGCGCTCGTGCTCAGCAGCGGGCCGCGCGGCGCGCGCATGACCGAGATCGACGTGTCCGATCCCGCCCAGATGCGCGTGCTGCGCACGCAGGACGTCGACGGCTACGTCGTCGACGCGCGCCTGACCGGCCGCACCGCGCGGGTGGTCGTGGCGTCGCAGCCCAGGGCGGCCTACGGATCGCGGGAGCTGCGTAGGCGGCCGTCCGGCTGGCTGCCGCGATCGACGCTCGCCGACGAGCGGGCGGGAACGGCGCGGACGACGCGCGCGGTCCGCTGCCGTGCCGTCCGGCGCCCGGCGCTCTTCTCCGGCCCCGGCGTGCTGACCGTCTACACCGTCGACCTCGCCGCCGGCCTGCCCGCGGTCGACGCGGACGCGGTCTTCACCAGCGCCGACCACGTCTATGCCTCGCACGCCGCGCTCTACGTCGCGACGCAGCGCTGGGACGAGGACGGGAGCTTCGGCGCCAACACCTCGATCCACCGCTTCGACACCGCCGACCCGGACCGGACCGGCTACTCGGGCAGCGGTGCGGTTCCCGGCACGCTGCTGAACCAGTTCGCGATGTCCGAGCACGCCGACGTGCTGCGCGTCGCGACCACGACCGGCTTCGACACCGACTCGGAGAGCAGGGTCACGACGCTCACCCGGCGCGACGGCCGGCTCGTGCAGCGCGGCATGGTCGGCGGCCTCGGCCTGGGCGAGCGCATCTACGCGGTCCGCTTCATCGGCGACGTCGGCTACGTCGTCACCTTCCGCCAGACCGACCCGCTCTACACGCTCGACCTCGCCGATCCCGATACCCCGCGCGTGGCCGGCGAGCTCAAGATCCCCGGCTACTCCGCCTACCTGCACCCGGTCGGCGAGGAGCTGCTGCTGGGCGTCGGGCAGGACGCCACCGACGACGGCCGGCTCCAAGGCCTCCAGCTGTCGCTGTTCGACGTCTCCGACATAGCGCAGCCGCGGCGGCTGCAGCATCGCCGGCTGGGCGAGCGCTTCTCGCAGTCGGCCGTCGAATGGGACCATCACGCGTTCCTCTGGTGGCCCGCGACGAAGCTGGCGGTGCTCCCGATCGACAGCCGGGGCTTCAGTGGCGCCGCCGGCTTCCGCGTGAGTCGCGCGAGCGGGATCGCACCGGTCGGCCGCGTCAGCCACGAGCAACCGGGCGGGCGCGGTGAGCCGCGCGGTCGTGGTCGGCCCGCGCCTGTTCACGATCTCCGATCGCGGCGTCAAGGCGGTCGGCCTGGAGACCTTCGCCGGCTCCGGCTGGACGCCGTTCCCGCAGCCGCCCGAGCCGGACCTCCCGGTCGGCGAGCCGCGGCCGATCGAGCCAGGCGAACCGCTGCCGCGCCGCTAGAAGCGCTTGCGCAGCATCCCGAAGACGCCGCGCGCGACCTTCTTCTGCAGCGCCTTCCCCTGACGCGAGCTCAAGAAGTCGCCGATCGCGTCCGCGCCACCCGGCGCCGGCGCGCGGCGTGGCTCGGCGCGCTTGCGCGGGAGCGGGACGTGCTCCATCGGCGCATCGAGGCCTGGCTCGTCCGCGGGTGCCGGCGCCTCCGCGCTCGCGGTCTCGAGCCGCCCGGCGAGGATCTCGCGCGCGCTCTGGGCGTCGGTCCGCTCGCCGTACTTCGCCCACAGCGGCGAGGCCTTGGCGGCTCCGGCGACATCGTCGGCCGGGTCCATCCGCGAGGCGGGCGCGAGCATGCGCGTGTGCACGACGGGCGTCGGCACGCCCTTCTCGGACAGCAGCGTGACCGCCGCCTCGCCGATCCCGACCGAGGTCAGCAGCGTCTCGACGTCGTAGAAGTCCGAGCGCGGGTAGGTCGAGACGGTCGCGCGCAGCTTCTTCGCGTCCGCCGGGGTGAAGGCGCGCAGGGCGTGCTGCACGCGCAGGCCGAGCTGGGCGAGCACCTCGTCGGACAGGTCTGTCGGCTGCTGCGTGACGAAGAACACGCCGACGCCCTTGGAGCGGATCAGCCGCACGGTGCGGGCGAGCGAGTCCAGGAACGCGTCGGTCGCGTCGGCGAACAGCAGGTGCGCCTCGTCCAGGAAGACCACGAGCTTCGGCTTGGGCAGGTCGCCGGCCTCCGGCAGCGCCTCGAACAGCTCGGCGACGAGCCACATCAGCGCCGTCGACCACAGCGCCGGCTTCTCCTGCACGGCGGCCAGCTCGACGCAGGAGATCACGCCGCGGCCGTCCGGCGCCAGGCGCAGCAGGTCGGCGACGTCGAACTGCGGCTCGCCGAAGAACTCGCTCCCGCCGCCGGTCTCGAGCCCGAGCAGCGAGCGCAGCAGCACCCCGACCGTCGCGGAGGAGAGCCCGCCGATCCCCTCCAGCTCGGGCTTGCCGGCGTCCGAGTCGAGGAACATCAGCAGCGCGCGCAGGTCGTCCGAGGTCGAGCAGCGCCAGGCCCTTGGAGTCGGCGTAGTGGAAGACCAGCGCGAGGCTCGACTCCTGGGTCTCGTTGGCCTCGAGCACCTTGGCGAGCAGCTGCGGGCCGAAGTCCGAGACGGTCGAGCGCAACGGCACGCCCGGCCCGAGGCCGCCGAGCGCGAGGAACTCGACCGGGAAGGCCTCCGGGGCGAACGGCAGCTCCGAGGTCGGCCATCCGCTGCTCGGCTGCTCCGCCGGCCGCGGCGGCTGCCGCGAGCCCCGACACGTCGCCCTTGACGTCGGCCACGAGCGTGGGCACGCCGGCACGCGAGAGCTGCTCGCAGAGCACCTGCAACGTCTTCGTCTTGCCGGTGCCGGTGGCGCCGGCGACGAGGCCGTGGCGGTTCATCGTGGCGAGCGGGACGCGCACGGCGGCGCTGCGCTGCAGCTCACCCTCGTGGACCGCCCGGCCGAGGTCGATCGCCTCGCCCTCGGTGGCGTAGGCGGCGGCGATGGCCGCGGCGAAGTCACTTCCGTCATCCGGTGGCGGCCCGGACGCGGCGCGCCGCCCGCGTGCGCGAGACCCGGTCGAGCGCGAGCTTGCGCAGCCGGACCTTGTCCGGCGTGACCTCGACGCACTCGTCCTCGCGCAGGAACTCGAGCGCCTGGTCGAGCGACAGCTGGCGGTGCGGCACCAGCCGGACCAGCACCTCCGAGGTCGACGAGCGGATGTTGTTGAGCTGCTTCTCCTTGACCGCGTTGACGTCGAGGTCGTCGGCACGCGCGTTCTCGCCCACGATCATGCCCTCGTAGACCTCCTCGCCCGGTCCGACGAACAGCGTGCCGCGCTCCTGCAGGTTCATCAGCGCGAACTGGGCCGTGCTGCCGCGCCGGTCGGCCACGAGCGAGCCCGACGGGCGCGTGCGCAGCTCGCCCGCCCACGGCTCCCAGCGATCGAAGACGTGGTGCAGCAGCCCGGTCCCGCGCGTCTCGGTGAGGAACTCGGTGCGGAAGCCGATCAGCGCGCGCGCCGGGACGAGGTACTCCATCCGCACCCAACCCGTGCCGTGGTTGACCATCTGCTCCATCCGCCCCTTGCGCAGCGCCAGCAGCTGGGTGATCACGCCGACGTAGTCGTCGGGCACGTCGATCGCCATCCGCTCGACCGGCTCGTGCACCTTGCCGTCGATCTCGCGCGTGAGCACCTGCGGCTGGCCGACGGTCAGCTCGAAGCCCTCGCGGCGCATGATCTCGACGAGGATCGCGAGCTGCAGCTCGCCGCGTCCCTGAACCTCCCAGGCATCGGGCCGCTCTGTGTCGTTGACCCGCAGCGAGACGTTGCCGATCAGCTCGGCGTCGAGCCGGTCGCGCACCTGGCGCGCGGTCAGCTTGGAGCCCGACCTGCCCGCCAGCGGCGACGTGTTGATGCCGATCGTGACCGACAACGACGGCTCGTCGACGGTGATCACCGGCAGCGGACGCGGGTCGTCGAGGTCGGCGAGCGTCTCCCCGATCGTCACGTCGGCAAGGCCCGCGACGGCGATCAGCTCGCCCGGGCCGGCCTCGGCGGCATCGACGCGGTCGAGCGACTCGGTCACGTACAGCTCGCCCACGGTGGCGCGCGTGAGCGAGCCGTCGGCGCGGCACCAGGCGATCTGCTGGCCCTTGCGGATCTTGCCGTGGCGCACGCGGCAGAGCGCGAGCCGGCCGACGTAGGGCGAGGCGTCGAGGTTGGTCACGTGCGCCTGCAGCGGGTGCTCGGGATCGTGCTCGGGCGCAGGAATGCGCTCGACCAGCAGGTCCATCAGCGGCGCGAGGCTCGTCGGCGAGCTCGATCGGGCGCGAGCCCCGCATGGCCGGCCCGGGCGTTGCAGTAGACGATCGGGAACTCGATCTGCTCCTCGTCGGCGTCGAGGTCGAGGAACAGGTCGTAGACCTCGTCGACGACCTCGACGATGCGCGCATCGGGCCGGTCGACCTTGTTGACGACGAGGATCACGGGCAGCCGCGCCTCGAGCGCCTTGCGCAGGACGAAGCGCGTCTGGGGGAGCGGGCCCTCGGACGCGTCGACGAGCAGCAGCACGCCGTCGACCATCGTCAGCCCGCGCTCGACCTCGCCGCCGAAGTCCGCGTGGCCGGGCGTGTCGACGATGTTGAGCTTGACGCCGGCGTAGCGCACCGCCGTGTTCTTGGCGAGGATCGTGATGCCCTTCTCGCGCTCGAGGTCCATCGAGTCCATCACGCGCTCGTTGACGTCCTGGTTCGCGCGAAACGCGCCCGACTGCCACAGCATCGCGTCGACCAGCGTCGTCTTGCCGTGGTCGACGTGGGCGACGATGGCGACGTTGCGCAGGTCCTCGCGGGCGACGAGCATCGCGAATCAGGCTAGTCGGTACGCTCGTAGCCATGTCCGATCTCGAGCCTCGCCGCCGCTCAAGCCTCTCGCGCAAGGAGCGTGAGGGCCGCGCCTACACGCTCGTGCTCGCCACCGGCGGATTCGCGCTGGTCACGGTCGTGCTCGTGCTGCTGGCGGTGTTCACGTCGATGGGTCTCGGGCCGGCCGTCATCGCCGCATTGCTGGCGGGCGGCAGCGGCTTGATGCTGCGCCGCACGCTCAACGGGTGAGCGCTCAGCGCACCTGGACGAACTGCGACATGTAGACCGGGTGCAGCGAGCAGTAGATGCGGTACTCGCCGGGCGTGTCGAACCTGCGCGACCAGTACTGGCCGCCCGCTGACGAGGGGCTGGCGAAGCCGACGGGACCCGCCGCGAGCGTCGCATCGTGGGACGTCTCGCCCTTGAAGCGCCAGGTGATCCGGCTCCCGCGCGGGATCGAGAGGTTGGGCCTGCTGAACGCGAAGTGGTTGACGGTCACGCGCGCGTCGCCCGGACGCTGCAGCACGTTTCCGGGTGGGCGCACGATCGGACGCGCGATGCCGTCGCTCGCGAGTGTCGCGAGCGTGAGGTCGACCGGCGGTGGGGCCGGCCGGCCGGCGAACGGAGCGTCCAGGCTCTGCGCGTCCGCGGGCGGCGGCGCGCACGATCCCGGCGGCGACGCGCCGCGCGCGACATACACGTGCGCGATCCCCATCACGCGCATGTGCGGGCGTTCGCCGTCGTATGCCACGGTCACGCGCAGGCGGGTGCCGCGCGGAGCGTTCCAGCCGGTCGCCGATTGCGACCAGGAGATGTGCTTCGGATCGGGCTCGTGCAGCAGTGGCGTGACCGCATACAGCGGGTCGTCGGCGGTCGCGTAGGTCGGCTGCGCGGTGAAGATCGTGCGGCCGCCGCAAGCGGGCTCGCTCACGGTCAGGTTGTGCGCTCCGCCGTGCATGTGGCCGCCCATGGCGACGATCCGGCCGGCGACCGGGAGCTTCCAAGTGCGCGAGCGCTCGTAGGTCGAGCCCGGCTCGCCGCCGCCCGGGACGGAGAACTGCGGGTCCGGGCTCTCACGGCACGGGAGCACGCTCAACCACAACGGCAGGACCGGCGCCACCGCCGGGCTCGTGTCGACCGTGACGCGGTATTCGATCAGCGCGCTGCGGTCGGTCGGTTGGTGGTTCATCACCATCCAGCTCGCGCGCCAGCGGTTGCGCGCGCGGAACCTGTAGCCGTAGCCGCGTGGCAGCGTCAGCGGGCGCAGCTCCTCGCTGGTGCCGAAGAAGCGCTGGTAGTTCGGCCGCTGCGGGCAAGCGCCGTCGCGCCGGCGTCCGTTCGGGCCGCCGTCGATGTAGACGATGTGGTGCAGCATCACCTCCGACTGCGGAACCTCGGCGCCCGAGCGCCTGATCAGCCGGGAGTCCATGCCCACGATCGCGCCGTCGACGGGCGGCGGGCTGACGAAGTCCGTGTCCTTCGCGACCTGATAGGGGCCGATCCTGTGCGGGCCGAAGCGGAACACATAGGTCTTCAGGCCCGGGTCGGCGAGGTGCTCCGGCGGCGGCGCGGTCACCGCGACGAGGCGCGCGGTGCTCGGCGCGGCGGCCGCAGCCGGCTCGGCGACAAGCAGCAGCGCGGCGAGCGCGGCGAGGGCGAGGCGCGCGGCGGCCATTGTGTCGCGAGTCTCGCAGACCGCGGTGCGGAACCATCACGGTCAACGTGCGGGACGACCGTCGTTGCGGGCCCGCGCACCGGCAGGGGGATCCCTGACGGTCACCTGCGCGAGCCGCCCGCGCACGGGCGGGGCGATCAGCGGGCGCCCTCGCGGGTGACCGCCTCGGCCGCCAGCGCGCAGCCGGCGGCCAGCGCCTCGGCCGGAGCGGCGCCGGCGAGGCGGGCGGCGAGCAGGCCGGCCGCGAAGGCATCGCCCGCGCCCGTGCTGTCCCTGACGGGCACGTCGAGCGCTGCGGCGTGAACGGTCGCCGCGCCATCGGTCCACAGCGCTCCCGCTGCGCCGAGCTTGACGACGACCTCGCGCGCGTGCGCCGTGAGGGCGTGCGCGGCCGCGGCCGGATCGGAGATCCCGGTCAAGGCGGCCGCCTCGTCGCGGTTGGGCACCAGCAGGCCGGCGCCGGCCGACCACTTCAGAAACAGGGCCGGCCCCGCGCGGCGCAGCGGCGCCGCGCTCGCCGGATCGACCGAGACGCCCAGGCCGGCGGCCCGCGCCGCGGCCAGCAGCGCCCGCGCCGCCGGACGCGAGCCCGGGTGCAGCAGCGCGTAGCCGGCGACGTGGAGATGCGCGGCGTCGTGCGGCAGCGCGACCGCCTCGAGCCCGGCGTTGGCGCCCGCGTCCGGCAGCATCGAGCGCTCGCCGCCGGGCTCGACCAGCACGACGCACGTGCCCGTCGCGCGCAGCGGGTCCACCGCCAGCCGCGCGTCGACACCCTCCGCACGCAATTCCGCCACGATCGCGCTGCCGGCCGTGTCGGCGCCGACGCGACCGATCAGCGTCACCTCCGCGCCCGCGCGCGCGAGCCACACGGCGACGTTCGCGCCCGCGCCGCCGCCCCGCAGCGCGACCCGCGCAGGCGTGTCCGAGCCGTGCGCGACCGGCCCCGAGAGCAACGCCACGACGTCGGTCATCACGTCACCGACGACCACGATCCGGCCGCCGGTCATCGGACGAGGACGCTCGTCACGTCCGCCCAGCGGTCACGGGACGATCACGACCGTGCTGCCGCGCACGCGATCCGCGCCGCGAGCTCGGCGTTGCGCCGGACCAGCGCGATGTTCGCCGCCAGCGTCGCGCCGGCGGTCTCGCGATGGAAGCGCTCGAGCAGGAACGGCGTCGTCGCCCCGCCGCGCACGCCCTGCGCGGCGGCGGCCGCGAGCGCGTCCGCCAGCACGCGGGCATGCAGCCCCGGGTCGACCTGCTCGGCCTCCGGGAGCGGGTTCGCGACCACGATCGCGCGGCGCTCGAGGCCGAGCTCGGCCTGGATCCGCATCACCGCGGCGACCTGCTCGGGCGAGTCGACGCGCCAGGGCACCGGGAAGCCGGAGTCGGCGAGGTAGAAGCCCGGGAAGCGATCGGTGCCGTAGCCGAGCACGCAGATGCTGAGCGTCTCGAGCCGCTCGAGCGTCGCGCCGACGTCGAGGATCGACTTCACGCCCGCGCAGACGATCGTGATGCCGGTCGTGGCGAGCCCGAAGAGATCGGCGGACTCGTCCCAGCTCTCGCGCGCCGCGCGGTGCACACCGCCGAGCCCGCCGGTGGCGAACACGCTGATCCCCGCGCGGGCGGCCAGGTGCGCGGTCGATCCGACCGTCGTCGCGGCAGACGCGCCGCCTGCCAGCGCGGGCGCGAGGTCGCGCATGCCGGCTTTCGCGAAGCCGCCGCCGAGCGCCAGGTCGGAGAGCGTCGCCTCGTCAAGGCCGATGCGCACGTCGCCGTGCGACGATCGCGATCGTGGCCGGCACGGCGCCGGCCGCGCGCACCACGCCCTCGAGCTCGTGGGCGACCTCGAGGTTGCGCCCACGCGGCAAGCCGTGTGCGATCAGGGTGCTCTCGAGCGCGACCACCGGACCGCCGGACGCGAGCGCATCGGCGACCTCCGGTGCGATGCGCTGCGTCTCGCTCATAGCCGCGGCAATCGTAGAGTGGCGCAGGGCCGACCCGTCCATTCGTTGAGTCCTCGCTTGCAGGCATTACGCTGGTAGGGCGTTGGAAGCGAACACAATCGCCGAAGTCCCGTCAGGGTCCAGGACAAACCGGCGAGATTCCGTTCTCCTGGCCGGTCAGTGCGCCCTGCTCGCCGCCGCAGTCGTGGCGGCGATACTCGGTACCGACGCGGCCGACTGGCGGCCGTTCAACCTGTTCGTAGCGCTGCTGGCGCTGGCGCTGGTGGGGCAGTTCCTGTCGGTCCGGACCGGCGAGGTGCGGATCGGTCCCGCCTTCATCGCGACCGCGCTCGCGATGGTGCTGCTCGGCCCCGCGCCCGCCGCGCTGATCGCGGTCGCGGCCGTGCTCGCCTGGTCGCACAAGGCGCGCACGCCCGGGCCGCTGGTCTTCAACAACGTCGTGGCGCTCACCACCTACCCGGTGGCCGGCGCGCTGCTGCTCAAGGCGCTCGGCGACCCGGGCGCCGAGGAGTCCGCGCAGCTGAGCACCGGGCTGATCGTGTTCGGCGTCTACATCGCCGCGAACTTCCTCAACTTCCTGCTGATCGTGGGCTACCTGTGCCTGCGCGATCGCACGAGCCTGGTCGACGCGGTGCGCCGGCTGTACCTGCCGGTGTTCCCATGGGAGGTCGCCACCGGCACGCTGACGGCCGGCACGGTGCTGACCTATCAGGAGATCGGGCTGATCGCGGTCGCGGTGCTCTCCGTGATCCTGCTCTCCTACCGCTACCTGCTGGGCTCGGTCGTCGACGCGCAGCGCCAGCGCGACGAGCTGCGCGAGCAGGTCGAGGAGCTCGAGGCGCTGCACAGCGGCGTGATCCGCGTGATCGTCGAGACGCTCGGGATGCGCGACCGCATGACGGCGCGTCACTCGGCGGCCGTCGCGCGCTTCGCCAAGGCGACCGCGGCCGCCGCCGGGCTGTCGGCGCGCGAGCAGGAGCTCGTGCACACGGCCGGGCTGCTGCACGACGTCGGCAAGTTCACCTTCCCGGACCACACGCTGACCGGCACCAGCCTGACCGAGGAGGACTGGGCGCTGATCTACTCGCATCCACAGCGCGGAGCCGACATCGTCGGGCGCGTGCGCGGTTACGCCGAGGTCGCGGAGATCGTGCTCTCCCATCACGAGCGCATGGACGGGCAGGGCTATCCGCGCAACCTCTCCGGCGACGAGCTTCCGCTACTCGCGCGGGTGCTCGCCGTGGCGGACTGCTTCGACGTGATGACGGCGCGCGATTCCTACCGCACGCCGATCGCGATCCCGGAAGCGATCGCGGAGCTGCGCCGGGTCGCGGGCACTCAGCTCGACCCGCGGTTCGTCGAGGTCTTCATCGGCGTCGTCGAGGGGTCCGGCCTGGACTTCCAGCACGCGGACGACGAAGACCTCGAGGCCGAGCTGCTCAAGCAGGCGCCGCGAGGCTCGGCAGCTCGCAGCGCGCGTGATTGATCGAAGGCACGCGAAAGCGCACCAGTTGTTCTAGTGGTTCCAGCCCATGATCCCCACTCCTTAGGGTGATTTTCAGGCGTCGGACGCCCTTGCTGCTTCCCTAGTCGGACGAAGCTCTGAATACTTGAGCGTGAGTTTCGAAGAACGACGATTCGGCCAATCGCGGCCGAATCGCTGACGACCGGCTCAGGCGGCGACGGGGTAGTCGCAGCGCTCGAGCGCGCCGTCGCTGCCGCGCAGGTGCGCCGTGTCGCCCTCGACGACGACATGCGCGGCCGCCGAGCCGAGCGCGAGACCGGCGATGTAGACGGCGCCGATGCGATGCACGTCGCGCACATGGCCGAGCCGCTCGAGCGATTTCGTCTCGCCTCCGATCGCGTTGGAGCCGGCGCGCAGCACGATGCGCAGATCGCGGGCCTCCGAACGCGCCGCCAGCGCGATCTTGATGTTCTGCAGGTCGTCGGCGGTGACCGCCGCCAGCGCGATCGCGCGCTCCAGCGACAGCCGCCGCAGCAGCGACGGGTCCGCGCCGCGTCCGATCACGACGGGGATCCCGAGCTGGCGCGCGTGGCCGACGTTCTCGCCGTCGGGCTGGTCGTCGAGCGCGACGACCGAGAGGCCGCACTCGCGCAGCAGCAGGCAGAGGCGCAGCCCGACCTGGCCGAGCCCGACGACCACCACGTGGTCAGAGCGGGGAACCGCGCGGCTGCCCAGCAGGCCGGTCAGGTTGCGTCCGATCAAGCGCTCCACGAGCCCGCCCGTGAAGGCGGCAGCGAACAGCAGCGCGACCAGCATGCTGAGCGAGATCACGACCTTGAACCACTTCGGCCCGTCCTCCACCTCGGGGTTGGGATCGACGGTCACGAGCGTCTTGACGGCCCCGTAGAAGGAGTCCACCAGCGCCTGGTCGAGCACGAGCGCGGCTGCGATGGTCTCGGCGATGAGGATCAGCGTGAGGCCGACGGCGCCGAAGAACACCAGTCCCGCGCTGCGGTCGAACGGCTGCAGGATCGCCGTCGTCAGGGCCCGCGCGCGACTCGCGCGCAACTCGGGCAACGGCGCGAGCTCGACCTTGCCGTCCTTGCAGCGCAGGCCCGTCGGCTGCTCGCCGCCGAGCGCCGCGGCGATGTCGTCGCCGAGGCAGGGGCCCGCCAGGCTCGGCGCGACGATGTCGGCCAGCGACGTGATCGTGATGTTGCGGATCGCCTGCTCGAGCTCGCGCCCCGTGGCCGGATCGAAGATCGTCGCGACGATCGGGACGTCGTCGTCGAGGTGGCGCACGAGCAGTGCCGCGCGCAGCGGCCAGGCGTCGTCGCGCGAGACGACCGCGACCGCGTCGGCCGGCTGCGCGAGCGCCTCGCGCAGCTCGTCGACGTCCGGGTCCTCGAGCCGCGCGACGTCGGCGCCGGACGCCTTCGAGCGCGGCACACGTCTCCTCGGTGAGGTCACCGTCGCCCAGCAGGAGGATGCGCCGCGCCGGCATTGGTGGCGGAACCTACCCGCTCTGCGCTGGCATCATCCCGCGCCGTGGCGCTCGCTCCGCCGGCACTCTCCTACGGCGTCTTCAGCCCGCCCGGCGCGAGCGCGCGCGCCGGCGCCTGCCACGACGGCCGCGTGCTCGACCTGGCGAGCCTGGCTCGAGCGGGGCTGGTCGACGGCTTCCCCGGAGCGGCGGCCGCATTCGCCGCGCCTGCGCTCGACGCGTTCATGGCGGCCGGTCCCGCGGCATGGGAGGCGACGCGGCAGCAGCTCGAGACGCTGCTCGGAGACGCCCGCGCGGAGCGCCATTCGCACGCGCTGGCGGACGTGACCCCGCGGCTGCCGTTCACGGTCGCCGACTTCGCCGACTTCTACGCGTCGCTCGAGCACGCGACCAACCTCGGCCGGATCCTCCGTCCCGGCAGCGAGGCGCTGCTGCCGAACTGGCGCCACCTGCCGGTCGGCTACCACGGCCGCGCCGGCACCGTCGTCGTCAGCGGCACCGACATCGTGCGCCCGAGCGGCCAGTTCCTGCCCGCGGGCGAGGTCGCGCCGCAGTTCGGCCCGAGCCGGCGCTTGGACATCGAGCTCGAGCTGGGCTTCGTGATCGGCACGCCGAGCCGCCTCGGCGAGCCCGTCGCGGTCGACGAGGCGCTGCGCCACGTGTTCGGGGTCGTGCTGCTCAACGACTGGAGCGCGCGTGACCTGCAGGCGTGGGAGTACCAGCCGCTGGGCCCGTTCCTGGGCAAGTCGTTCGCCACCTCGATCGGCGCCTGGGTGACGCCGCTGGCGGCGCTCGATCGGTTCCGCGTGCCCGCCCCGGAGCAGCAACCCGCCCCGCTGCCCTACCTGCGCGAGCGACCCTGGGCGCTCGACCTCGAGCTCGAGGTCGAGCTCAACGGCGCGGTCGTCGCGCGCAGCAACGCCCGCCACCTGTACTGGAGCCCGGCACAGCTGATCGCCCACCTGACGGCCAACGGAGCGAGCCTGCGCACGGGTGACCTGCTCGGGTCGGGCACGATCTCGGGTCCGGGACGCGAGCAGCGCGGCTCGCTGATCGAGCTGAGCTGGAACGGCGAGCAGCCGCTGGAGCTGCCCGGCGGCGGGCGCCGCACCTTCCTCGAGGACGGCGACACGGTCCTGCTGCGCGGTACCTCGCTGGCCGCGGTCGCCGGCCGGATCGTGCCGCGCTAGCCGACGGGCGCGAGCGGCCCGCAGGCGAGCACGTCCTGCGCCAGCTCGGCGGCGCTCTCGTCGGTCCAGCGGCCGGTCGCGACGAGGTGCTCGCAGAGCGCGTCGAGATCCTCGAGCGCGGTGCGGGCGTCCTCGAGCGTGACTGCGAACAGGAGCGTGTCCGCGGCCTCGCGGACTGCGCGCCTGCTCGGGCAGGTGCAGCTTGCTCGCGCCGACGTCCGCGAGCCGGCGCAGGACGCGACCGTAGGCCTGGGTGCGTTCGCTGTTCATATCACTCTCATCGCCAGCAGAGCCCCGTTCCTTGATCCCTCATAGGGTCGGCTCAGGGTGATTCCCGATGGTGACGGGCGGGCGCGTGCGTCAGATTGCGGCCATGACCGAGACGCCGCCCACGCCGCCGCAGCCCGAAGAGACCCCCCGACGCCTCACGCGCTCGACCAGCGACAGCCTGATCGCCGGCGTCGCCGGTGGCATCGGACGCCACCTCAACATCGATCCGCTCGCGATCCGGATCACGTTCGTGATCCTCACCTTCGCCGGGCGGCCTCGGCCTGATCGCCTACCTGCTCTGCCTCGTCTTCGTCCCGACCGACGACCCGTCGGCCCCGCCCTTGAAGTGGGGGCTGGCCCGGACGATCGGCGCCGGACTGCTCGCCGTCGCCGCGCTGGCGATCCTCGTTCCCGACTGGTTCTGGGGCCCGCAGCTGCCGCTGCTGCTGCTCGCGGGCGCTGTCGTCTACCTGCTCGTCCGGATGGTGCGCGACGACGGCGGCACTCACGCCGGCCGGGTGGCCGCGCGGATCGCGATCGGCATCGTGCTCTTCGCACTCGCCGCGGGCGCGCTTCGTGGCGGCCGCGGCCGGGACCGCGCTCGGCGGCGGGGTCGTCGTCGCGGGGCTCGTGATCGCCTGCGGGGTCGGCCTGGTCGGTGGCGCCTTCCGCGGCGGCGCGCGCTGGCTGATCGTTCCCGCGATCGTGCTCGCCGTTCCGCTCGGCGCGGTCGCCGCGACCGACCTCGACGTGCGCGGCACGTGGGGCGACCGCACGTTCCATCCCGGCACCGTCGCCGAGCTCGACGACGGCTACGAGATGGGGCTGGGGTCGCTGAAGGTCGACATGAGCGACGTCGACCTGCCGCCGGGCCGAACAGACCTGCGGCTCGACATCGGCATCGGCGAGATCAAGGTGCTCGTGCCCGACGACGTCTGCGTGACGACCGAGGCCGAGGTCGGGATGGGGGCTGTGAACGTGGGCGAGGGCGAGCAGGGCGGCGTCGACTTCGACATCTCGGACGACCGCACGGTGGCACCGGGCGTCGCTCACCTGCACGTGATCGCCGATGCCGGCGTCGGCTACGTGGCGCGTGGGTGAGCACCCCTTCGACGTGCGCGGCCCCGAGCGCTGGCGCGACGAGCAGTTCGACGCCGGCGCCAACCGGGCGGCGTGCCTGGGGGACGCATGACGCCGCGCCCCGGATATGACCCCGCCTCGCTGTTCTCCGGAGTGATCGTGATCGTGCTCGGCGGCCTGCTGCTGCTCGACCAGGCCGACGTGCTCGAAGCTACAGGCGGAGTACCTGTTGCCGCTCGTGCTGGCCGCGCTCGGCGGCATCCTGCTCGTGTGCGGGCTCGCCGGTCCGCCGCGCGGGCGCTCGTAGGCGACTGCGAACATCCGTCGTCGGTGACTATCCCGCAGGCGCGCCCCGCTCCGCTCCGCCGCGACCGCTCGAGCGGCGTGCTGGGCGGCGTCTGCGCCGGCGTCGGGCAGCGGCTCGGGATCGACCCGCTGATCCTGCGCATCGGCTTCGTCGTCGCCGCGGCGATCGGCGGCGCGGGCGTGCTTCGCCTACGCGATCTGCTGGGTGCTGCTGCCCGCGGCTGGTGACGGCAGCACGCGCGGGACGCTGCTGGCGCGCGCGGTCGGCCGGCGCGAGAGCTGGATGGTCGCGTCCGGGCTGGTGCTGCTGATGCTCGCCGTGCTGCTGCTGTTCCGCGCGTGGGGCATCTGGGTCGGCGACGCGGTCGTCTGGCCGCTCGTGCTCGCCACCGGCGGCGGCGCGCTGATCTGGCGCCAGTCGCAGGGCGCGCCCGGTCGCCGCTGCCGCCCGGGGACACGGCGACGGATCCCAGCGTTGCGGCGGGGCGGCCGCGGCGGCTGCTGCGACTCGCGCGGCCCTCGCTCGGCATCGTGGCGCTCGGCGCCGCGCTGATCGTCGGCGCCGCGCTCGTCTTCCTCTGGCTCAACGGCGCGCTCGTGCCCGATCGCGACGTGACGCTCGCGGTGCTCGTGGTGGTCACGGCGATGACGCTGATCCTCGCCCCGTGGTGGCTGCGACTCGCGCGCGGGCTGACCGAGGAGCGCGCCGAGCGCATCCGCACGCAGGAGCGCGCCGAGCTCGCCGCGCACCTGCACGACTCCGTGCTGCAGACGCTCGCGCTGATGCAGAAGCGCGCCGAGGACCCGCGCGAGGTCGCGGCGCTCGCGCGCCGGCAGGAGCGCGAGCTGCGCTCGTGGCTCAACGCGGGCTCGCGGCGCGAGGCCGGCGCCTCGCTCGCCGCGGCGCTGGAGGCGGCGGTGGCGGAGATCGAGGACGCGCACGGCGTGCCGGTCGAGCTCGTGGCGGTCGGCGACCGCCCGCTCGACGAGGCGCGCCGAGGCGCTGGTCGCCGCGACGCGCGAGGCGGTGCTCAACGCCGTCAAGTTCGCGCCCGACGCCGCGATCAGCGTCTACGCCGAGGTCCAGGGCGACCGCGCCGAGGTCTTCGTGCGCGATCGCGGCCCCGGCTTCGACCTGGCGGCGATCCCGGCCGACCGGCGCGGCCTGCGCGAGTCCGTGCTCGGCCGGATGCAGCGCCATGGCGGGCGCGCCGAGATCCACACGCGCCCGGGCGAGGGCACCGAGGTCGAGCTGGTGATCGGCTGATGGCCGGGCTCCCGCGCGTCGTGCTCGTCGACGACCACGGCCTCTTCCGCGCCGGCGTGCGGGCGGAGCTCGACGGCCTCGTCGACGTCGTCGGCGACGCCGGCACGGTCGGCGACGCGATCGACTGCATCGTCGCCGAATCGCCCGACGTGGTGCTGCTCGACGTGCAGATGCCCGAGGGCGGCGGCGTCGAGGTGATCCGCGCGGTGACGCCGCGCCGGCCGGCGGTGCGCTTCCTCGCGCTGAGCGTGTCGGACGCGCCCGACGACGTGATCAGCATCATCCGCGCCGGCGCGCGCGGCTACGTGACCAAGACGATCTCCGGGCCGGAGCTGGCCGACGCGGTGCGCCGCGTCGCCGGCGGCGACGCGGTCTTCTCTCCGCGCCTGGCCGGCTTCGTGCTCGACGCGTTCGCCGGCCAGGAGGGTCAGGCGCCCACGGTCGCCGATCCCGAGCTCGACCAGCTCACGACGCGCGAGCGCGAGGTGCTGCGCCACATCGCGCGCGGCTATCTCTACAAGGAGATCGCGCTGCGGCTCGGCATCTCGTCGAAGACGGTCGAGGCGCACGTCTCGGCGGTGCTGCGCAAGCTGCAGCTCTCCAACCGCCACGAGCTGAGCCGCTGGGCGGTGCAGCGAGGCTGGCTCCAGTAGCCGCTCAGCCGACCTGGACGACGTCGTAAGTCGTGGTCGGTGACTCCTGCCCGAAGCGGGCGTTGACGACATACAGGCGCTTGCGGTAGCGCGCGATCGTGGTCGGGATGTCGAAGTCGGGATCGGTCAGCGTCGCCCTGAGCGTCGCCCGCCGGAGCCCGTCGCGCAGTCGCAGCACGTCGACCTTGTTGAGCCGGTTGCGCACGACGTAGAGCCGGTCGCGGCGCAGCAGGAGGCCGTCGCCGGTCGTGACGTCGGGCGCCTCGATCTGCCGCGTGGCGCCTGTTCGGGGGTTCGCCCTGAACAGCTCGCCAGTGTTGCTCTGGACGATGATCAGGCGCTTGCCATTGCGTGTCGCCACGATGCCGTTCGCGTTGAACTGCGCCTCGTACACGAGGTCGCCGCTGATCGGCAGCGTCGCGGTATCGCCGGTCTTGCGGTCATAGACGTAGATCAGCGGCTTCAGCGAATCGGTGAAGTAGGCCGCTCGGCGCGTGACCGTGACGTCGTTGACGAAGCCGCCGTCGAAGTCGACCGCGTCGACGTTCTCGCCGCTGCGCGCGTCGTAGACGTAGGCGAAGCCTGTCGGGCCGCCCGCGACGTAGAGCTTGCCCCCGCGCGCCTTCAGGCCGTAGGCGCCGCGCCCCTCCTGGGCCGGGACGAGCACCGCGCCAGTGCCGGTGCGCAGGTCACCGCTGTAGACCGAGCCGTCCGCGCGCGAGCCGGCGTAGAACGTCGTCCCCTTGCCCGTGGCGATCCCCTCCGGCTCGAATGCGACCGGCAGCGGGATGGTCTGTGGGAACGGCGCGGCGGCGAGCGCGGCGGAGGCGAGCAGAGTGGCGAGCATGGAGGTCTCCCTTTCCCCGTTTGACGAGGAGTACGCAGGGATCGCGCCGATGGCTCGTCAGAGGATCGCGCCGGCGGTCCGCAGCGTGCCTCCCGGCGCGCGCTCGCCGAGCGCGAAGTGGGGCGGCAGCGCCGCCGTGCCCGCGAGCGCCGCCGCGACCTGCTCGGCCAGCGCCGGCCCGTGCTTGAACCCGTGGCCCGAGCCGCCGCCGAGCAGCCAGACCGATGCGTGCTCGGGATGCGGCGCGGCGACGAAGTGGGCGTCGGGCGAGAGCTCGTAGCGGCAGCACTTCGAGCTGAGCAGCGGCGCCTGTCGCGAGCGCAGGGAAGCGCTCGGCGAGATACTTCCGCGCCGTCGCCTCGCCGGCGGCGCCGGCAGCCGGCAGCTCGGCGTCGACGTCGAGCGCCGGGCCGTCGAGGTCGGGCGCCGCCTTGACGCCGAGCTCGTCGATGTCGCGCGTGCCGTAGACCGCATGCTCGAAGTCGACCCATGCCGGCACGTCGGGCGCGCGCCAGGCGGGGCCGCCGTCGAAGAAGAACAGCTCCTGGCAGGTGCTCTGGATCGCCACGTGCTCGGCGAACAGGCGCCCGAGCCAGGCGCCGCAGGCCCACACCACCACGTCGGCCTCGAGCACGCTGCCGTCGTCGAGCCGCGCCGCCGCGCCGTCCGGGCGGGCGGTGGCGCGCACCAGCCGGGCGCCGTGCGCGACCGCCTGGCGGGCGAGCGCGCGGACCGCGCGCTGCGCCCGCAGAACCCCGGCCTCGGGCTCGTGCAACAGGTACGCGAGCCCGGCGGGGGAGTAGCTCGGGAACAGCCGCGCGCCCGCCTCCGGCGCGAGCCGCTCGTACGGGATCCCCTGCTGCTCGAAGACGGCGATCGCCTGCGCCTCCCAGCCGTCCTCGCGATGCGCGAACCACGTCAGGCCGCACTCGATCAGCAGCTCCTCGCCGCACTCGGCCTCGAGCTCGCGCCAGAGCGTCCGCGCGCGCCGCGCCGAGGCCGTGTAGTGGGGATCCGGCCCGTGGCCGCAGCGGATCAGGCGCGACTCGCCGCCGGAGGTCGCGCGCGGGTCGCCCGGCTCGAACTGGTCGACCAGGGTCACCGCGGTCCCGGCACGCGCCAGCCACCAGGCGAGCGACGACCCGAACACCCCTGCACCGACGATCACAGCGCTGCGCATGGGCGGGAAGGTAGCGGAGCCGGCCGGCTATCCCTGCCGGCCGGCTCCGCCCCCGCGAGCGCAGTTCCCCAGACGCCTCCAACGCACTGCGTGCTAACAACTTGCGCTTCCGGTGCGCGCCGTCGCCCTCGCATTCCTGATCGTGCTGCTCGCGCCCGCCGCGGCGGGCGCCGCGAGCTTCGGCGAGTCGGTCGAGGGACGCTCGCTCGAGGTCACGCGCGCCGGCGATCCCGCAGCGCCCGTGCGGCTGCTCGTCGTCGGCTCGATCCACGGCAACGAGACCGCCGGACACGCCGTGATCGCGCGGCTGCGCCGGCCCGGCCGCCCCGCCGGCGTGCAGTTGTGGCTCGTGCGGACCGCCAACCCGACGGCGTCCGCCCGGCACGCGCCAGAACGCGCGCGGCGTCGACCTCAACCGCAACTTCCCGTTCCGCTGGGCCGGCGGCGGGCGCGCGTTCGACACCTACTTCCCCGGTCGCGCCCCGGCGAGCGAGCCCGAGACGCGCGCGCTGCGGCGGCTGGTCGCCGACGTCGACCCGGACCTGACCGTCTACTACCACCAGGCGCTTGAGCCTCGTGAACCTCGCGCGCGGCGCCGACAACGGGCCGGTGCGCGACTACGCGCGCCGCGTCGGCCTGCCGGCACGGCGGCTCCCGTACTACCGCGGCACCGCGACGAGCTGGCAGAACCACCGTGCGCCCGGCGGCACCGCGTTCGTCGTCGAGCTGCCCGCCGGGCGGCTCGCGCGCCGGCGCGCGCGGCGCCATGCGCGTGCGCTGGTCGCGATCGCCCCGCCTGCCGCGCACGCGGCCGCGGCGCCCGAGCCGCCGATCGAATGGGACCCGATCCCGTTCGGCGCCGACCGCCGCAGCCAGATGCGGCGCTACTCGCGGCGCCACTACGGCGACGCGACGGCGAAGCTGCTCGAGCCGAAGGTGATCGTCGAGCACTACACCGCGTCGAGCAGCTTCAGCTCGGCCTTCAACACGTTCGCCGCCAACGCGCGCGACGTCGAGTTCGGCGAGCTGCCCGGCGTCTGCGCGCACTACCTGATCGATCGCGACGGCACGATCCACCAGCTCGTCTCGCTGCGCTGGCGCTGCCGCCACACGGTCGGGCTGAACGACCGCGCGATCGGGATCGAGCACGTCGGCACCTCGGACGCCGACGTGCTGGGACGCCCGCGCCAGCTCGCCGCGTCGCTGCGCCTGACGCGCTGGCTGCAGGGTCGCTTCGGCATCCTCACGCAGGACGTGATCGGGCACGCCGAGAGCCTCTCCAGCCCGTATCACCACGAGCGCGTGCGCGCCATGCGCAGGCGCACCCACGGCGACTTCGCCGCCGCCACGATGCGGCGCTACCGCGAGCGCCTGTGAGCGCCGCTTTGGCATAGGGTGCGACCCGTGCCCGAGCGCCCCGCACCCGTCACCGACCTCGCCTGGAGCGCCGAGCGGGCGCACGACTTCGGCGGCCAGGTGCTCGCCCTCTGGACCGAGCTGCTCGAGCGGCTGCCGGAGCTGCCGGTCAACCGCGAGCTCATCCCGGCCGAGGTCGCGCCGGCCGTCGCGCTGCCGGTGCCCGAGGAGCCGATGCCGGCCGGCGAGCTCGTCGCGCACCTGCGCGAGCTGACGTTCGAGCAGTCGCTGCTCGCGGGCCATCCCGCGTTCTTCGCCTACATCGTCGGCGCCGGCACCGTCCCCGGCGCGGCGGCGGAGCTGCTCGCGGCGGGCCTCAACCCGAACCTCGGCGGCTACCGGCTCGAGCGCGGGGGCATCCGAGATCGAGCTGCACCTGACGCGCTGGCTGGCGGAGCGCTTCGGGCTGCCCGAGGGCGCCGGCGGGATGATCATGACCGGCGGCGCGATGGCGAACTTCGTCGCGCTCAAGTGCGCGCGCGACGCGGCGCTCGGAATCGAGGTGCGCGAGCAGGGCGTGCGCGAGCACGGGCCGGTCGCGCTCTACGCCTCCGAGGAGGCGCACGTCGTGATCCGCCGCGCGGCCGACATGCTCGGCCTCGGCGCGGGCGCCGTGCGCGCGATCGCGATCGACGCGCAGCAGCGGATGCGCCCCGACGCGCTCGCGGACGGCGATCCAGCGCGACCGCGACGCCGGCGTGCGGCCGCTCGCGATCTGCGCGACGGCGGGGACCACGACGACGGGCTCGATCGACCCGCTGCCGGCGATCGCCGACATCGCGCAGCGAGCACGAGCTGTGGCTGCACGTCGACGCGGCCTACGGCGGCGCGGTCGTGCTCTCGGACGAGCTGCGCGGGCTGCTCGCCGGCGTCGAGCGCGCCGACTCGCTCGCGATCGACCCGCACAAGTGGCTCTACACCGCGCAGTCGGCCGGCTGCGTGCTGCTGCGCGACTTCGGCGCGCTGTCGCGCTCGTTCCACTCCGACGCGAGCTACATCTGGCTCGACGAGGCGGCCCGTCACGGCGTCGACTTCGCGATGCACGGCCCGCAGTTCTCGCGCGGCTTCGCGGCGCTCAAGGTCTGGGTCTCGCTGCTCGCGCACGGGCGCGCGGCGTACGGTCGCCGGATCGCCCACGACGTCGCGCTGATCCGCTATCTCGGCGCGCTCGTCGAGGAGCATCCCGACTTCGAGCTGATGTGCGAGCCGCGGCTCTCGATCTGCTGCTTCCGCTACCGGCCCGCGGGCTGGCAGGGCAGCGAGGACGAGCTCGACCGCGTCAACGAGCGGCTGATGATGGCGATCATGGCCGACGGGCGCGTGTACTGCTCCAACGCGGTGATCGACGGGCGCTTCGGCCTGCGCGCCTGCATCGTCAACTTCCGCACCGAGGCCGAGGACGTCGAGCGGCTGCTCGCCGTCGCGGCCGAGCTAGGCCAGCTCGAGCAGCAGCGGAGCGTGGTCTGAGGGCTTCGGGCCCTTGCGGAAGCTGCGGTCGATGCCGCACTCCCTGATCCGGCCGGCCACGCGCGGGCCGACCAGGAAGGCGTCGATCCGCAGCCCCAGCTTGCGATGGAAGTGGCCCTGGCGGTAGTCCCACCAGGTGAACCCGACCTCGCCGGGATGCAGCTCGCGGTAGGCGTCGACCGCGCCGGCGTCGAGCAGCGCCGCGAAGCGCGCGCGCTCCTCCGGCTGGACATGCGTGGAGCCGGCGAACGCGGCCGGGTCGTAGACGTCGATGTCGGCCGGGCAGACGTTGAAGTCGCCGGCGAGCACGTCGAGCGTGCTCATGCGCTCGCGCGCGGCGTCCAGGAAGGCGAGCTTCTTCGCGTACTCCGGATGGTCGATCGACGCGGCCGTTGGGCACGTAGACCGAGGCGAGCCGCAGATCGCCGGCCGTCGCCTCGATCCAGCGCGCCTCTTCCACGGCGGGCTCGCCGGCCAGCCCCGTGCAGACCTCCTCCAACGGCGTCCGCGCGAGCAGAGCGACGCCGGCCCAGCGCCCGGCCGAGTGATGCGCGCTGTGATACCCGGCCGCCTGCAGCTCGGCGGCCGGGAACGCGTCGGGCTCCGCCTTGGTCTCCTGCAGCAGCACGACGTCGGGCGCGTGCTGCTCGAGCAGCTCGAGCACGCGCGGCATGCGCATCTTGAGCGAGTTGACGTTCCAGCTGACGAGCTTCAAGCGGACTGCCGGCCCGGCACGGAGATCCCGGACTCATAGGCCAGCACGACCGCCTGCACGCGGTCGCGCAGCCCGAGCTTCATCAGGACGCGCGCGACGTGCGTCTTGACGGTCGTGTCGCTGACGATCAGCTCGGCGGCGATCTCGGCGTTGGAGAGCCCGCGCGCGATCAGCTTGAAGACCTCCAGCTCGCGCGCGGTCAGCTCGTCGAGCCCTCTTGGCGGCTTCGGCGTGGCCGGCGCGGCGGCGGCGAACTCGCTGATCAGCCGCTTCGTGATCGAGGGCGCCAGCAGCGCCTCGCCCTGCGCGACGACGCGGATGCCGGCGGCGAGCTGCTCCGGCGGCACGTCCTTGAGCAGGAAGCCGCTCGCGCCCGCGCGCAGCGCCTCGTAGACGTACTCGTTGAGGTCGAACGTCGTCAGCATCAGCACGCGCACCGGCGCCGCGCCGTCGAGCGCGACGACGCGCCGCGTCGCCTCGATGCCGTCGAGCTGCGGCATGCGGATGTCCATCAGCATCACGTCGGGCTTCAGCCGCCGCGCCAGCTCGACCGCCTCGGTGCCGTCGGCCGCCTCGCCGACCACGTCGAGGTCGTCCTCGGCGTCGAGGATCATCCTGAAGCCGGCGCGCACGAGCGCCTGATCGTCGGCGATCACCACGCGCACCGTCATGCCCGCGTCCCGGCGGTCAGGGCGGCCTCCGCCTCGGCCTCCAGCGGCAGCCGCGCGTGAACCTCGAAGCCGCCGCCGCGGCGACGCCCGGCCTGCAGCTCGCCGCCGTAGACGCGGACGCGCTCGCGCATGCCGACGAGGCCATGGCCGGCGCCGTCGAGGCGCGTGCTCAGGCCGCCGTTTCCGCGATCAGAGATGCGCAGCTCCACAGCGTCGGCACGGAAGTAAACCGACACCTCGGTGGGAGCGCCACCCGCGTGCTTGACGACGTTCGTGAGCGCTTCCTGGACGACGCGATAGGCGGCCAGGTCGAGCCCGGCGGGCAGCTCGCGGCGCTCGCCGGAGACCGCGACGGTCACGGGCACGCCGGCGCTGCGCGTGCGCTCCACCAGCGCGTCGAGCTCGTGCAGCGACGGCTGCGGCGCGAGCTCGGCATGCTCGCCGGCGTGCAGCACGCCCAGCAGCGAGCGCATCTCGGACAGCGCTTCGCGGCCGGTGCGCTCGATCAGCTCGGCCGCGGCGACGGCACGCGCGGGATCGCGCTCGAGGATGCGGCGCGCGCCGCCCGCCTGGACGACCATCATCGAGACCGAGTGCGCGACGACGTCGTGCATCTCGCGCGCGATCCGGCGACGCTCGTCGGCGATCGCGCGCTCGGCCTCCGCCTCGCGCTCCTCGGCCGCCCGCACGGCTGCCTCGTGCAGCTCGGCGCCCAGGCGCGAGCGGCTGCGGACGGCACGGCCGCCGAGCAGGAAGAGCATGCCGAAGGCCGACGGGAAGAAGATGTCGCCGGCGATGAAGTTGTCGGTGGAGAGCGCCATCACGGTCAATGCGCCCCAGACGGCGGGGATCGCGGCCAGCACGCGCAGTCCCTCCGCGTACGCGCCCGCGGCGTACGGATAGACGAACAGCCCGACGAAGGCGCACGTCATGTCGTACGGGTCGCCGTCGATCAGCGTCAGCGCGATCACGATGTCCGACCAGATCAGGACCGCCGCGATCGGCGCGCGGCGGCGCAGCAGCGGCAGCACGACCAGCACTGCGACGGCCAGCAGCGTCAGCCCCGGCAAGCCGTCGCGGCCGGCGCCGGAGATGTAGTCGACCACGGCAAGCGCCAGGAAGCCGACGCACAGGGCGCGGTCGATCAGGCGCGGCTCGAGCCGGCGCGGGAGCCGTCTCGGGACGCCGGCGCGGCGACCGTCGGCCGCCGTCGGCCGGCCGGCGCTCACGACGCCGTCCCCAGCGGCAGCCGCGCGCTGACGCGCCAGCCGCCACCCGCGACCGGCGCGGCGGCCAGCTCGCCGCCGTAGACGGCGACGCGCTCGCGCATCCCGAGCAGGCGCCGCCCCTTCGGCGCGCCGTCGTCGGCGACGTCGACGCGCACGTCGGCGTCGCCGTAGGCGATCGACACCTCCGCGTGGCCGGCCTGGCCGGCGTCGCGGGCGCCACCGAGAGCCTCCTGGACCAGCCGGTAGGCGGTCAGGTCGACGCCGGCGGGGAGCGCCCGCACCGCTCCCGAGACGCTCACGCGCACAGGCAACCCGGCAGTTCGTGCGCGCCGCGCGAGCGCGTCGACGTGCGCCAGGCTCGGCTGTGGCGCGAGCGCCAGCTCCTCGTCCTCCTTGCGCAGGACGCCGAGCAGCCGCCGTAGCTCCGCGAGCGCCTCGCGCCCGGTCTGCTCGACAGCCGAGAACGCGTCGCGCGCGAGTGCCGGGTCGCGCTCGGAGAAGCGTCGCGCAGCGCTCGCCTGGATCGTCATCGCCGACAGCGCGTGCGCGACCACGTCGTGCAGCTCCCCGGCGATCCGCGTGCGCTCCTCCAGCGCCGCCGACCCGGCCTGCTCGCGCCGCTCCGCCTCGGCGCGGCGGGCCTTCTCGCCGAGTGCCCGGTTGAGGCCCGCGCGGTTGGCCATCAACTGGCCGAAGATCATCGGCCCGACGACGGCGAAGGTGACGGAGAAGATCAGGTTCGGGAGGGTGTCGTCGCCGCGGGCGATCGCCGCGCCGCCGATCAGCGCCGTGGCGAGCAGGAACCCGGCGATCAGCCGGCGGCCCGCGAGTCGCGTTCCGGCGGTGTAGGTGACCAGCAGCGTGGCGAAGTACGGGCCGGCCATGTACTCGACCATCTCCGGCCCGAGCCTGTCGGCCAGCAGCAGGCTGCCGGCGCTCAGGCCGATCGCCGCGAACGGCGACGTACGGCGCAGGAAGACCCCGATCGACAGCAGCGTCACGATCCCGAGCCCGGCGAGCAGTCGCGAGCCCTCGAGCGGGCTCCAGAGCAGGACCTCGAGCGCAGTCTCGGCGAGGACCGCCAGCGCGATCAGCGCGTCGAGCGTGCGCGGCGGCAGCGCGGTGAAGCGTCCGAGCAGTGAGCGGGGCGCGGCGGCCATCTTCGCCACATGTTGACGCGGGCGCGACGCCCCGGCGTCCTCCTGCCTGACGATCGGGGCTCATCCGCGCGGATGACGCGGGTTCGTTCCTGCGCCGTCACATGATCGGCTGCGCGGCCGACGACACGCGACGCCGTGGCGTCGATCGTTTCCGCCATGAGGACTTGGACCGCCAGCAAGCACATCGCCGCCGAGCCCGAGGTCGTGCTCGACCTGCTCACCGACACGGAGTCGGTTCGCGAGTGGTCGCCCGTGGCGTTCGAGCTCGACGACGGGGCGGCCTCGCGGCTCGCCACCGGAGCGCGGATGCGCGTGTCGGGCCGGCTCGTCGGCCGCAAGGTCGGATTCGACGTCGAGGTGCACGAGGCCGGCGACGGTCGCCTGGCGCTGTCGGCCCAAGGGCCCGTCGCGTTCGACGTCGCCTATGAGGCGCGCGCGGCAGGCACCGGCAGCGACGTCCACGCGTCCGTCTCGCTGCGGTCCGGCGGCGGCCTGCTGGGACGCGTGGCCGAGCAGGCCACCGCGGCGCTGCTGCAGGGCGGCGCGCTCGGCCTCGCCGTCGACCGCATCGCGAACTTCGCCAGCGCCTGATGCCTGCGATCAGGCGATAGCCGGCGCCCCCGGCAACCCGTCCAGGGCCGCCTCGAGATCCGACTCGGAGAACTCGGGATCCTCGAGGCGGCCGGCCAGGTACGCGTCGTACGCGGCGAGGTCGAAGTGCCCATGGCCGCAGAGGCCGAACAGGATCGTCTTCGCCTCGCCGTCGGACGCCTCCTCGATCACCGCGCGGATCGCATGCGCCGGCTCGGGCGCGGGGATGATGCCCTCGCTGCGGGCGAACTTCACCGCCGCCTCGAAGGTCTCGTTCTGGCGGTACGCGCGTGCCTCGACGCGGCCGGAGCGGACCAGCGCGCAGACCATCGGCGCATCGCCGTGGTAGCGCAGCCCGCCGGCGTGCACGGGCGGTGGCACGAAGTCGTGGCCGAGCGTGTACATCGGCATCAGCGGCGTCATCCCGACCGTGTCGCCGTAGTCGTAGGAGTAGACGCCGCGCGTCAGCGTCGGGCAGGCGGCGGGCTCGGCCGCGACGATCCTGCAGTCCGACCCCGCGCGCAGGAACGGGAACACGAGCCCGCCGAAGTTCGAGCCGCCGCCGACGCAGCCGACGATCACGTCGGGCATGCCCGCGCCGGCCAGCTCGAGCTGCGCGATCGCCTCCTGCCCGATCACCGTCTGGTGCAGCAGCACGTGGTTGAGCACCGAGCCGAGCGAGTAGTTGCACGCCGGGTCGCCTGCGGCGACCTCGACCGCCTCGGAGATCGCGATCCCGAGCGAGCCGGTCGGGTGCTCCGCCTGCGAGCGGCCGGCCTCCGTGTGCTCCGACGGCGAGCGGTGCACGCTCGCGCCCCACGTCTCCATCATCGAGCGCCGGTAGGGCTTCTGGTCGTAGCTCGAGCCGACCATGAAGACCTCGCACTCGAGCCCGAACAGCGTGCAGGCGAACGCCAGCGCGGAGCCCCACTGGCCCGCGCCGGTCTCGCTCGACAGCTTCGCGATCCCGGCCTGCGCGTTCTCGTAGGCCTGCGGCACTGCAGTGTTGACCTTGTGCGAGCCGGCGGGCGAGACGCCCTCGTACTTGTAGAAGATGCGCGCGTTGGTGCCGAGCGCTTGCTCGAGCCGGCGCGCGCGGTACAGCGGCGTCGGCCGCCACAGCTTGTACGCCTCGCGCACGGGATCGGGGATCGCGATCTCGGGCTCCTGCGAGACCTCCTGCGCGATCAGGCCCATCGGGAAGATCGGGGTCAGGTCGTCCGGCCCGACCGGCTCGCCGGTGCTTCGGACTCAGCGGCGGCAGCGGCTCGCCGGGCAGGTCCGGCAGCAGGTTGACCCAGTGGGTCGGGATCGCATCCTCGTCCAGCAGGAACTTCGTCGGCTCGCTCATGGCGCGATCCTATGCGCGGAGACGTCGGTGCGGTGCGTTGTCCGCCGCCCCTATTCTGCGTGGGCGGGAATAGGCTCGCCCGGTTGCGGCGTCCTATGTCCTGAGGGATCTCTTCGATGAGTCTTTCCGAGCCCTACGACGACCGCCTGATGGCGGATCTGGCGGCCGCTGCCGACGGCACGCTGCCGCGCGCCCGCCAGGTCGAGCTCGAGCAGCGCGCCGCGGGCGACCCGGGGCTCGCCGCTGCGCTCGACGAGCAGCGCCGCGCGGTCACGTTGATCCGTGGCGCCGCCGGCGAGGTGCGCGCGCCGCTTGCGCTGCGCGAGCGCCTGGAGGCCGACCGCGCCCGGCTCGCCCGCCCGCGCGCACGCCGCCGCTGGTTCTCGGTCGCGCTCGCCGGCACCGCGGTCGCCGCGGCGCTGCTGGCGGTCATCTTCACCGGGCCGACCGGCCCGACGCTGGACGAGGCCGCGGCCTTCGGCGCGCAGCCGCCGACAGGACCGGCCCCGGCGGCCGAGGGCAAGCTGCTGGCGGCGGCGCAGAGCGGTGTCGCGTTCCCCGA
Source organism: uncultured Solirubrobacteraceae bacterium (assembly GCA_963721315.1). Classification (GTDB taxonomy): domain Bacteria; phylum Actinomycetota; class Thermoleophilia; order Solirubrobacterales; family Solirubrobacteraceae; genus DASQMT01. The sequence goes on along the minus strand of CAVRIU010000009.1, from coordinate 169,449 downwards.
GTGGGGGGCGAAGTTCGGCTGGGAGACGAGCGGGATCCGAACCGGCGAGATCGACGGGCGCGACGCGACGACGGTCTACTACGAGAAGGAGGGCAAGACGCTCGCCTACACGATCGTCGGAGGCGACGCGCTCGATGTCCCCGACGACGCTCGCTCGATCACCGCGGAGGGCACCCCGATCAACCTCTTCCGCACCGACGACGGCCGCCCGGCCGCGACGTGGGAGCGCGACGGCCACACCTGCGTGCTGGCCGGTGCGGGCGTGCCGGACGAGAAGCTGGCGGAGCTCGCGGGCTGGAAGGGCCTTGGGCGCGGTCGCTTTCTCGCTCGAGCCCCCGCCGTACGCCCCACCACCCGCTTGCGCGCCCTGTAGAGCCGGCTCATCACCGTCCCCTCGGGCACGCCGAGCGCGTCGGCCGCCTCCTTGTAGGACAACCCCGCGACGTCGACCGCCACGAGCGCGTCGCGGAACTCGTCCGGCAGCGTCGAGATGCCGGCGAGCAGCTCGCGCTGCTCGACGATCTCGTCCGGTCCCGCACGCCCCTCGACGCGCTCGAAGTCCTCCGGGTCGACCGGGTCGGTCGCGCGCCGTGCCGCCGTGCGACGCTCGTCGTAGAAGAGGTTGCGCATCGTCCGCAGCAGGTAGCCGATGTCGTCGTCGTTGCGCAGCAACCGCGGCTTGGCGAGCACCTTCGCGTAGGTGTCCTGGACGAGGTCGTCCGCGGAGACGCGCGAGCCGGTCAGCGCGCATGCCGCGCGGTAGAGGCGATCGATGTGATCGCCGAGCTGGGAGGGGTCGAGCGTCCGGCCCATGCGGGCGGCACGCTATCCGGGAGAACTCCTACCTCGTTGGTAGGCTTTAGCGCGGAATGATCTTCACCACCAAGGCGGAGTACGGCGTCCGGCTGCTCGTGCAGCTCGGCCTGCACGGCGGTCGCCAGCCGGTCTCGCTCAAGGCGATCGCCGAGGACGAGTCGCTGCCGCTCGCCTACCTCGAGCGGATCGCGGCGCTGTTGAAGAAGGCGGGCATCGTCGAGGCGACGCGCGGCGCCCACGGCGGCTACCGGCTCGACCCGCCCGCCGGCGCAGATCACGATGGACCAGGTCGTCCTGGCGCTGGAGGGGCACATCGCGCCGATGGACTGCTTCTTCGACGACCGCGACGGGCGCGTGCTGTGCTCGCATCAGAACGACTACGAGCTGTGCGCCACCAAGCTGCTCTGGACGCGCGTGCAGATGGGCGTGATCAAGTCGCTGCAGCGCACGACCCTCGCGGAGCTCGTCGACTTCGCCGCCGGCAAGACCCACTTACCAACTGACATCACTGGAGAACATGGCCGATCTCGAGATCAAGAACCTGCACGTCTCCGCGGGTGACAAGCAGATCCTGAAGGGCGTGGACCTGCACGTCCGCTCGGGCGAGTTCCATGCCCTGATGGGCCCCAACGGGTCGGGCAAGTCGACCCTGGCGAACGCGCTGATGGGTCACCCGAACTTCGAGGTCACCGAGGGCCAGGTGCTGTTCGACGGCGAGGACATCACCGCCGCCGAGCCGGACGAGCGCTCGCGCGCGGGCCTCTTCATGGCGTTCCAGTATCCCGTCGCGATCCCGGGCGTGACCGTGACGAAGTACCTGCGCATGGTGATGAACGCGCACCGCGAGGCCAACGGCGAGGAGCCGATCTCGCTGAAGGACTTCCGCAAGACCGTCGAAGCCGCGATGGCGCTGACCAAGGTGCCGAAGGAGTTCTCCTCGCGCTATCTCAACGAGGGCTTCTCCGGCGGCGAGAAGAAGCGCATGGAGATCCTCCAGCTCGCGCTGCTCGCGCCGAAGCTCGCCGTGCTCGACGAGACCGACTCCGGCCTCGACATCGACGCGCTCAACACGGTTGCCGCCGGCGTCAACGCGGTCTCGGAGAAGACCGGCATGGGCACGCTGATCATCACCCACTACCAGCGCATCCTGCACATCGTGAAGCCCGACTTCGTGCACATCATGTTCGAGGGCCGGATCGTCAAGGAGGGCGGCCCGGAGCTGGTCACCGCGCTCGAGGAGCGCGGCTACGGCTGGATCCGCGAGGAGGTGGCTGCCGCGGCATGAGCCTGCTCGCGCCATCGGCGGCCGACTTCCCGGTCCTCCCGCACACCGGCGTCGCCTACCTCGACTCCGGCGCGACGTCGCAGACGCCGATCCCGGTGATCGAGGCGATGGACTCCTACTACCGGGAGTACCGCGCCAGCGTGCACCGCGGCGTCTATCCGATCGCCGCGCTGGCGACCGAGGCCTACGAGGGGGCGCGCGCGAAGGTCGCGGCGTTCGCCGGCTCAGACCCCGGCGAGACGGTCTTCACGCGCAACGCGACCGAGGCGATCAACCTCGTCGCGTACTCGTGGGGCTCGGCCAACGTCGCCGCCGGCGACCTGATCGTCGTGACCGAGATGGAGCACCACTCCAACCTCGTCCCGTGGCAGATGCTGTGCGAGCGCACGGGCGCCGAGCTGGCGTACGTGCCGATCGACGACGAGGGCCTGCTGGTCGAGGACGAGCTCGACGCGCTGCTGTCGCGCGGGCCGAAGCTGCGTCGCCGTGCGTGCACGTCTCCAACGTGCTCGCCACGGTCAACCCGGTCGCCGAGATCGTCGCCCGCGCGCACGCCGCCGGCGCGGTCGTGCTGGTCGACGGCGCGCAGGCCGCGCCGCATATGCCGCTCGACGTGCACGCGCTCGACGCCGACTTCTACGCCTGGACCGCGCACAAGGCCTACGGCCCGACCGGCATCGGCGTGCTGCACGGCCGCCGCGAGCTGCTCGAGGCGATGCCGCCGTTCCTCGGCGGCGGGCACATGATCGCCAAGGTCGCGAAGTTCGAGAGCCGCTACGCCGATCCGCCGACCCGCTTCGAGGCGGGCACGTCGCCGATCGCCGAGGCGGTCGGGCTCGGGGCCGCGGTCGACTACCTCGGCGGCTTCGGGATGGCGGCCGTCTGGGAGCACTCGCGCGACGTCGTCGGCTACGCCGTCGGGCAGCTCGGCGCGATCGACGGCCTGGAGATCCACGGCCCGTCGGACCTCGCGCGCCGCGGCAGCGTCGTCTCGTTCGCGCTCGACGGCATCCACCCGCACGACATCGCCGAGATCCTCGGTCGCGAGGGCGTCTGCGTCCGCGCCGGCCATCACTGCGCGCAGGTGCTGATGGGCCGCCTCGGCGTCGCGGCCACGACGCGCGCGTCGTTCGCCGTGCACTCCACCCACGAGGACGTCGATCGCCTGGTCAGCGGCCTCGGCGACGGTGCAGGAGATCTTCAGCTGATGGACGACCTCTACCGCGAGAACATCCTCGAGCACTACAAGCAGCCGCGCAACTTCGGCGAGCTGCCCGACCCCGACCTCGAGTTCGAGGACAACAACCCGCTCTGCGGCGACGAGCTGAAGGTGCAGCTCAAGCTCGGCGACGACGGCCGGATCGCCGACGTCCGCTTCTCCGGCCACGGCTGCGCGATCTCGCAGGCATCGGCGTCGATGGCCTCCGAGGAGCTCGTCGGGATGCCGGTCGACGAGCTGATCCGGCTCGACCGCGACTTCGTGCTCGACCTGCTCGGGATCGACATCTCGGCCACGCGCATGAAGTGCGCGCTGCTGACGCTCAAGGTGCTGAAGTCGGCCGGCCTCGGCCAGGCGGTCGCCTGGGAGTCCGACACGCCGCCGAGCGCGGCGGAGGTCAGCCGCGAGGGCTGAGCGCCGGGTAGCGCTCGCGCAGCTCGTCGACGAACGTGGCGAGCCGGTCCGCGAGCGCGGCGTCCGCGATCTCGAGCACGTTCTCGGCGTTCATCTCGCCCGAGCGCGAGAGGTTGAAAGAGCCGAGGAAGATCGTGTCGTCGGCGATCGTCAGCTTCGCGTGCATGAAGTCGTGGAGCGAGCCGGGCTCGTAGGGGGTCGAGCGCTTGCCGTGGAACGCGACGAGGCAGCGCTCGAGCAGCGGCCCCTTCCAGCGCGAGCGCGGGTTGCCGCCCACTGGCGGAAGACCTGGCGGACCTGCGTCGCGTCGCAGACGCCGGCGACGTCGACGCGCCGCTCCTCGACGACCTCGGCCAGCGTGCCGAGGATCGGCCCGGCGGTCAGCAGCGGCGTCGCGATCCGCACGCGCCGGCGCGCGGCGCCGATCCGCTTGGCGATCCGGTGCGAGAGCTCCGGCCCGCGGCCGGGGCAGAACCAGGGGCGGATGCCGTCGACCGGCGCGCTGTCGAAGTCGCCCGATTCGGTCACGCTCGCGCTGTCCCAGAGCTGCTCGAAGTTGCGCGTGTAGGCGGCGGCGATTCCTGGCGAGTCGAGCGTCGCGACCACGTTCTCCTGGCGCGTGAACGAGTCGAGCGTCCAGTTCATCGAGCCGGTCCAGAGCGCCTCGCCGTCGCGCACGGCGTACTTGTGGTGCATCAGGTCGCGCCAGCCGGGGATCGGCTTGACCGGCACGCCGAGCGTCTCGAGCACGTGCGGCTCGGTGCGCGGTGGGGCGGGGAAGAACGGCCGGTCGCCGGCGTCCGGCGGCCGCTCGTCCTGGTTGAACGCGATCCGCACGTCGACGCCGCGCGCCGCGGCCTGCCTGATCGCGTCGCCGACGGCATCGCCGATCGTCGCCCGGCAGGCGCAGGTCGTAGAGTGCGAGGTCGAGCGAGCGGCGGGCCTCTCCGAGCCACGCCACGAGGCGCTCAGCCACCGCCTCGGCGGTCTGCCCGCCGTCCGTGTGGGTATGCACGTCGAGCACGGCCGCGGACAGTACCGCGACCGCTAGACTTCCATGTCCGACCACAGTGGTCGGAGATATGGCCGAACTGATCGACATCTGCCCCGTAGAGAGCCTCCCGCCCGGCGCGATGCGCATGGTCGCGTGGGAGGATCTCGAGATCGGCGTGTTCAACTGCGCCGGCGAGCTGCTCGCGATCGAGGATCGCTGCTCGCACGACGAGGGCAACCTCGTCGAGGGCGAGCTCGACGAGGCAGCCTGCACGATCGAATGCCCGCGGCACGGGTCGTTGTTCGACCTGCGCACCGGAAAGCCCCTGAACCTCCCCGCCTACGTGCCCGTGGACACCTTCCCGGTGTCCGTCACGAACGGCCTGATCAAGATCGAGGTTGACTGACATGGCGACCCCCGAGGTCCTCGCCGAGCAGCAGGCGCTGATCGGCATCAACGCGGACTACAAGGAGAAGTTCGGCTTCCACGACTCCGAGACCGGCTACGCGTTCAAGGCTCCCAAGGGCCTGACGCGCGAGCTCGTGCTGCAGATCTCCGAGTTCAAGGACGAGCCCGAGTGGATGCGCGACTTCCGGCTCAAGGCGCTCGATCACTTCCTCAGCCGCCCGCAGCCGACCTGGGGCTCGCCGATGCTGGCCGAGGTCGACTACGACAACATCCACTACTTCGTGCGCGCGTCGGAGAAGTCCTCGCGCACGTGGGACGACGTGCCCGACGACATCAAGCGCACGTTCGACAAGCTCGGCATCCCGGAGGCCGAGCGCAAGTTCCTCGCCGGCGTCGGCGCGCAGTACGAGTCCGAGGTCGTCTACCACCAGGTGCGCGAGGACCTCGAGGCGCAGGGCGTCGTGTTCATGGACATGGACTCCGGCCTGCGCGAGCACGAGGAGCTCGTGCGCGAGTACTTCGCCACGATCATCCCGTCGAACGACAACAAGCTCGCCGCGCTGAACTCCGCCGTCTGGTCGGGCGGCTCGTTCGTCTACGTGCCGCCGGGCGTGCACGTCGAGATGCCGCTGCAGGCCTACTTCCGCATCAACACCGAGAACATGGGCCAGTTCGAGCGCACGCTGATCATCGCCGACGAGGGCTCCTACGTGCACTACGTCGAGGGCTGCACGGCGCCGGTCTGGACGTCGGACTCGCTGCACTCCGCCGTCGTCGAGCTGATCGCCAAGCCGGGCGCGCGGATCCGCTACACGACCGTGCAGAACTGGTCGCAGAACGTCTACAACCTCGTCACGAAGCGCGCGATCGCCGAGCGCGACGCGACGGTCGAGTGGGTCGACTGCAACCTCGGCTCGAAGCTGACGATGAAGTACCCGAGCGTCTACCTGATGGGCGAGCGCGCCCACGGCGAGGTCCTCTCGATCGCGTTCGCCGGCAACGGCCAGCACCAGGACGCGGGCGCGAAGATCGTCCACGCGGCGCCGAACACGACGTCGAACATCTTCGCCAAGTCGATCTCCAAGGACGGCGGGCGCTCCTCCTACCGCGGCCTGCTCGAGATCGCCAAGGGCGCGCACGGCTCCAAGTCGACGGTCGTCTGCGACGCGCTGCTGCTCGACGAGGACAGCCGCTCGGACACCTACCCGACGATCCGGATCGGCGACGACGACGTCGACGTCGGCCACGAGGCGTCGGTCTCGAAGATCGGCGAGGAGCAGCTCTTCTACCTGATGAGCCGCGGCCTGCCCGAGGAGGAGGCCGCCAAGCTGATCGTCAACGGCTTCATCGAGCCGATCGTGAAGGAGCTCCCGATGGAGTACGCGGTCGAGATGAACCGGCTGATCGAGCTGCAGATGGAGGGCTCCATTGGCTGAGGCAGCGACGCTCGCGCTGCCGACGTTCAAGGGCCGGGCCGGCTGGGAGTTCACGGACCTGGGCGATTTCTCGCTCGAGGCGTGGGAGCCCGCGCCGGCGAACGGCACCGCGTTCGACTCGGCGCAGCTGCTCGAGCCGCCGGCGCGGCGCGATCGAGCTCGTGCAGGTCGACGGCTCGTTCGATGACGGCGCCGCGGTCGAGGACGGGCCTGTCGTGCTGCCGCTGTCGGTCGCGCGCGAGCGCCACCCCGAGCTGGTCGAGCCGCACCTGGGCACGATCGTCGCCGACGACGACGCGTTCACCGCGCTGAACTCGTCCGAATGGGAGGGCGGCGCGTTCGTCTGGGTGCCGCGTGGCGTCCACGTCGAGGCCCCGATCCTGCTGACCGCGGTGACCGCCGCCGCCGGGACGATCCTGCACCGGCGCGTGCTGATCGTGCTCGAGGAGGGCGCGCAGGCGGAGGTCTGGGAGCAGTACGTCTCCGGCGGGTCCGGACGCGACGGTGCTCAACACGGTCGTCGAGTTGAAGGTCGGGCAGAACGCCAACCTGCGCTACGTCTGCGGGCAGGAGCTCAACGAGCGCTCCTGGATCTTCGGCGCCCAGCGCGCCGAGGTGGAGCGCGACGGCGCGCTCGACTGGGTCGCGCTCGGCTTCGGCTCCGCGCGCGGCCGGATGCGGATGGAGACGCTGCTGGCCGGGCCGGGCGCCGACGCCAAGGTCACCGGCGCCTACGCACCGCACGCGCGCCAGCACGTCGACTTCGCCACCACGCAGGAGCACGGCGCCCCCAACACGACGTCGGACCTCGCGTTCCGCGGCATCCTCGCCGATCGCTCGAGCGCGGTCTGGCGCGGCATGATCAAGGTCGACCCGGGCGCGCAGCAGACCGACGCCTTCCAGGTCTGCCGCAACCTGCTGCTGTCGAAGAAGGCGCATGCGGACGCGATCCCCGGCCTGGAGATCCTCGCCAACGACGTCCGCTGCACCCACGCGGCCGCCGTCGCGCAGATCGACCGCGAGCAGCTCTTCTACCTGCGCTCGCGCGGGCTCGACAAGCCGAGCGCGCAGCGGCTCGTGATCGAGGGCTTCATGGCCGAGCTGATCGAGCGCTTCGAGGCCGGCCCGACGCGTGAGGCGCTGGCCTCGGCGATCGAGAAGCGCCTCGTCACTTTGCTGGACTGAGCGCGTCTCGCGGGGCGCGCGACAGCGTCCGGTTGCGCCGGTAGTCTACGAACATGTGTTCGACTGAGACTGACCGGCTAGCCGACGAGATCACCGAGCTCGCGTCCCATATCCATGCCGCGACGTGCCGCTGGCTCGGCCTCGTCGCGGAGTTCGAGCGCCGCGGCGGCTGGGGCGAGTGGGGTTGCCGCAGCTGCGCCCACTGGCTCTCCTGGCGCTGCTCGATCAGCCCGGTGGCGGCGCGCGAGCACGTTCGCGTGGCGCTGCGGCTGGAGCAGCTGCCGCTGATCCGAGGCGCGTTCGCGGAGGGCCGGCTGAGCTACTCGCAGGTGCGCGCGCTGACGCGCGTGGAGAACGTGGCCAAGGAGGAGGAGTTGCTCGCGCTGGCTCGGCACGCGACGGCAGCTCAGCTTGAGCGACTGGTGCGCGCCTATCGCGGCGTGGTCGCCCGCGCGCGCACCGCGGAAGGCGGAGGGCCGGAGCGGTTCGTGACATGGGAGCACGCGGACGACGGCTCCTTGCTCCTGCGCGCCCGCCTGCCCGCCGAGGAGGGAGCTGTCGTGCTCGCTGCGCTGCAGGCTGCGAGCGAGCGCGTGGTAGGAGCGCCGGGCGCGGCGGGCCTTGACGCTTCCGCGGAAGTGCCGGGTGGGGCCGGCGTTGACGTTGACGCTTCCGCGGAAGCGCCGGGCGCGGCGGGTCTTGATGCTTCCGCGGAAGTGCCGGGTGGGGTCGGCGTTGACGCTTCCGCGGAAGCGCCGGGCGCGGCGGGTCTTGATGCTTCCGCGGAAGCGCCCGGTGGGGTCGGCGTTGACGCTTCCGCGGAAGCGCCCGTAGTCGGTGAGGTACTTGTTCCCGCGGAAGCGGCCGTGGGTGAGAAAGTCGGCGCCGCGGGTCCGCTCGCCGCCCGTGTCAACGCTTCCGCGGAAGCGCCGTGCCTCGCCGAGCGCCGTGCGGACGCCCTGGTGCTGATGGCCGACACGCTGTTGGCGACCGGGCCCCGCGCCCTTGGCGGCGATCGCTTCCAGGTCGTCGTCCACGTGGATGCGACCTCGCTGCGCGATGGCGACGCTGAGTCCGAGCTCGGCGACGGCTCTCCGCTGGCGGCCGAGACCACGCGCCGGATCGCGTGCGATGCCGCGATCGTGCCGCTGCTCGAGCGCGCAGGACGTCCGCTGAGTGTTGGTCGCAAGACACGCAGCGTCTCCCCGGCGCTGCGCCGGGCGCTCTCGAGCCGCGACCGTGGCTGCCGCTTCCCGGGCTGCACCAACCAGCGAACCGACGCACACCACATCGAGCACTGGGCGAATGGCGGCTCCACCAGCCTCGACAACCTGGTCGAGCTCTGTCGGCATCACCATCGGCTGCTGCACGAGGGCGGCTACACCGTGGCCAAGGCCGGCGCCGTATTCGTTTTCCGCCGTCCGGACGGTCGCCGGCTTCAAGCGATTCCGCGGAAGCCGAGAGGCTCCGGCCGCGCGCTGTGCGACTCGAACGGCCGCGGCGGCCGCTCGATAGACCCGGAGGCCACCGTCACGCTATGGGCGGGCGAGCGCTTTGATCTGGGCAACAACGTCGATGCGCTCCTGGCGTTCGCCCACCGGAGGCGCCGGGGATCTAGCGAACGCGCACGAACGTGAGCCCATCGGCGGACACTGTCATCGCCATGTCCACCCGCTCGTCGGCATGGATCCGGCGATTGAGCTCGTCGACCACGCGCGCGCTATCGGTGTTGGGTGCGACGATCCGGCCGCCCTGCAGCATGTTGTCGAGCAGCACGAGACCGCCTGGCCGCATCCGCTCGAGCACGAGCTCGTAGTAATCGGGGTAGCGCTGCTTGTCGGCGTCGATGAAGGCGAAGTCGTACGCCGGCTCGGCAGGAATCGCGGCGAGCGACTCGAGTGCCGGTCCGATGCGGATCTCGACCCGATCGCCTACGCCCGCTGCGTCGATGTTGCGCTGCGCCGTCGCCGCGAATCCCTCGTCGAGCTCGAGGCAGGTCAGATGCCCGCCATCCGCGAGGCCGCGCGCGATGCAGATGGCGCTGTAGCCGGTGAACGTGCCGATCTCGAGCGCGTCCTTGGTCCCGATCAGCCGCACGATGAGCTCCATCAACGCGCCCTGGTCCGCCGCGATCTGCATCTCCGCGTTCGGCATCTCCGCGGTTTCGGCCTTCACGCGATCCAGCACTGCGTCCGTGCGCGCGCCGAATCGGCTCAGGTAGGCGAGCAGTTCCTCGGTCTGTTGCAGTCCGCCGCTGGCCATCGATGCCGCATGCTAGTCAGACGAGCTGCTCGGCGACGGCGAGCCCGAGGCGCTTGACCGCGAGGCGCGTGCGGCGCCCGAGCGCGTCGAGCGCGTAGGTGCCGCTGTCGAGCATCGTGGCGAGCTGCTCGTCGTAGGGGATCGTGACGGCGCGGTGTAGGTGCTCGGCGCGGAAGCGCTCCTCGATCACGCCGACGGCCGACGAGCCGGGACGCGACTTGTTGATCGCGACGGTCGTGTGGTCGTGCTGGATGTGCGAGAGCGCGTCGAGCACGACGGTCGAGGTCACCCACTCGGGCGTCGTGACGAGCACGACCTGGTCGGCGCGCTCGATCGCGAAGCGCGCGAGCGGTCCGGCGACGCCGGTGCCGAGGTCGAGCAGCACGACCTCGTAGAAGGTCGACAGGAAGGCGACGAGCTCGCCGTAGCGATCGGGTCCGAGGCTCGCGGTCAGCTCGGCGTCGCGCGGCGCGCCGAGCACGTGCAGCCCGGTCGGCAGGCGCGAGACGTACGGGCTCAGCTCGGCGGCGGTCTTGAGCCGGTCGGCGTCGTCGAGCAGGTCGGCGAGCGAGCGCTCCGAGCGGCGGTCGTCGGGCGCGAGCCGTGCGAGCGTGCCGAAGTCGGGGTTGGCGTCGACGGCGATCGCGCGCAGCTTGAGATGGGTGGCGAGCAGGTTGCCCGTGATGAACGTGCTCGTGGTCTTGCCGACGCCGCCCTTCGGGCTGATCAGCGCGATCGTGTTCGACCGCGTCACGGCCGGCCGGGAGCGGATCCGCCGCTCGAGCTCGGCCTCGTCGCGCTCGCCCTGGGAGACGAGCAGCCGCTGCATCTGGCGGCGCAGCCGCCCGGCTGCGTCCTGCGGCGCGGGTCGGCCGTCGACGAGCGGCGCGGGATGGACGTCGCGGCGCTTGAGGGCTTCCGCCCGCGTGTCGCTCATCGCAGCACGAGCTTCGTGCCGATCGTCAGCAGATCGGGGTCGCCGGTGGCGATGCGGCTGCGGTTGAGCTCCCACAGCCGGTTGACCTCGCGAGCGATGCGGGCAGTGGACGCGTCCTCGCCGAGCAGGTCGCTGGCGATCGACCACAGCGACTCGCCGGGCCGGACGACGTGGGAGCGGTCACCGCGGTGCGCGGCCTGGCGGTTCGATCCGGCGGAGGAACGGGCTTGCGTGGTGGTGGTCATCGCGGCTGGTGAGGCCTCACCCTGCGATTGCGGAGCGGGGGCGGTCGCGGCGAGCGGCAGCGCAACTGGTGCGTCCGTGTCGCCACCGTTGCCCGCATCCGCTGGCTGCTGCTGGGGCGCGGGCGGCACCGGATCGGTGGCGCGCGCTTCGGCGCCCGCCGAGTCCGGCGGCGGCCCAGGCGTGGTCAGCGGCACCGTCCGAACTGGTCGTGGCCGCTTGCGCGTGCCGGCAGGCTCATCATCCGGAGCCGGTGCGTCATCGTCGACGACCGGCGTCGAAGCCGGTTCGCTCGCATCTTGCGACGGTGCAATCGCGTCCGTCCCCGGCTCAGCCGAGAGTGGCTCAGGCGGCGACGCCGGCGCGACAGGCGGGACCCCAGGAACCGGGGCGGCCCGCGTGCCGCTGCCGTCGCCCGGGTCGGCGATGGGGGGAGCCACGTCTGTTGCCGGCTCCGGCTCGGCGGCACCCTCGTCGTCCACGGGTGGCACGGCCGCCACCGGCTCCGGCGCTGTCGTTGCGTTGAAGGGCAGGTCCGTCGCGTTGCCGCCGGGATCGAAGTCGGGCTCGGCCGGCGCTTCGGGGGCGGCGACCGGATCGGGAACCGCGCCGCCCTCCTGCTGCTGGTCAGGCTCCTGCGCCAGCGCGACGGCCGGGGACGCGGTGCTGAGAGCGAGCACGCCCGCGGCGAGCACCGCCTGGGTCCTGTGACCCACGACCGCGTCACGCGGGAGCGCTCCGGCGAGCCGCTCGCTGCGGCAGAGCGGGCACTCCGGATGGAACGCCAGACGTCCGTGTTCGTCCGGCCGGCGCAGGTGCGCGGTCAGGGATGCGATCGCAGCTCTCCTCGTGTCGTGGTTGGGCGGGTCAATTAGTTGAGCGGGTCGGTTACGCAGCGGTAGGCCTTGCCGCCCGCAGCCGGTGTTCGGGGTGAGCGCGACGCTGCCGACCTGGTCGGTGACGTACAGCACGTCGAGCGCGCCCGGAGTGGCTCGACGGGTAGACGTTCGGAAGTCAGCTCGCCGCCGGCGGCGAGCGGCACCGCCGCCAGCGCGGCCCGGAGCTCGCCGTGCGTCGGCAGCCGCCGGCCGGGCCCGCTGGGCGTGCCGACGAGCGAGCACTGGAGGACCGCGCTGCCGTACGACGACGCCGGGCGAGGCGTTCGCTCCACGCAGACGTCAGCGGTCGGGAACGTGTCGCTCGGGCAGCGGACTCGAAGCTCGGCAGCGGTGAAGCCGCCGAGCTGGTCGGCGTTGCTTCGCGCGCGGCACGCGGCAGCCGCGACTCGCGGATCTCCCTGCCCGTGATCGAGTTGCGCTTGAGCTTCTTCGCCGGGATCGAGCGGTTCTCGATGCTCTTGCCGCTGATCGTCAGCGCCGCGTACGAGGAGCCGCCGAGCGCGATGAACACCGCCAGCGTGGACATCACGTTGGCGTAGGTCAGGCGCTGGCGGAGCCTGGTGCGCACGCGGTCTCCTCTGGTCGGGCTCACGTCAGTGACCCTGGCAGGTGCGCAGAGTTCCGCGTGCGACCGCGAGATCATCGAAGCCCCGTCTGACCCGGACCGTCAGGGGGCGCGAGCGGCCGGCGGCGAACGGGTAGCCGGCCTCGGCGGGCAGCCGCGCGCGGAAGCGGAAGCGCTGCACGCCGCGGGTGCGCTTGAACCGGTAGCGGATCGCCCAGCGTCCCGTGCCGTCGGTGCGCGTCGTGCGGAACGTCTGCCAGCGATCCGACAGCCGCACCTGCAGCTCGACGAGCTTGCCGCCGGCGGGCACCGGCACGTGTCGCAGCCGCCCGCTGAAGCTGACCGCCTGGCCGTTGAGCACGCGCTGGCGGCTGACGCGCAGCGAGGTCTGCGCGGGCACGCGCATCGTGACCGCGCGCTCGGCGGGCAGCGACGCGGCGAGCCGGCGTAGACGAACCGCAGCGTGCGGCTCGTGCTGCCGGCGGCCGTGTAGGCGATAGCGACCGTCGGCGTCGGTCGTCAGCACCGCGACGAGCTGCTCGGGATCGACGACGGAGCGCGAGAGCACCTGCACCTCGGCGCCGGCGATCCCCTGGCCGTCACGGTTGGCCAGCCGCCCGGCGACGCGAGCGCGCTTGCCGAGCGGACGCGCGCCGTCGGCGTGAGCACGGTACGCGGCGGCGGACCGTACGCGCTTGCCGTCCCGCCGGACGATCCGCCGAATCGTTCGCATCCGCTCGAAGCCGGCCTGCATGCTCGCGACGGTCCGCAGCGGCAGCGTGACCGTCATCGGCTGGCCGTCGACCCGGCGGTCGGTCGAGGCCTCGTTGCGCGCCTGGTCCGCGGCGCGCGCTCGCAGCACGTAGCTGCCGGCCGGCAGCGCGGCGTCGTCGATCCGGGCGAGCAGTCGGCTGCCCTCCTTCTGCGTCGGAAGCGTCTGCCAGATGCCCGAGCCGCTCGCGCTGATCTCGATCGCGCCGCTCGCCAGGCCGGAGACCTTGTCGGTCACGGCGACCCGACGAGCGTCGGATCGCCGGCGACGGCGGCTCGAAGCCGAGCTGCGGCGGCTCGGGGTCGTAGCGCAGCGTGACCGGGACCGACGCGGCGTTCTCAGTCTCGTTGCCGCGGCGTCGCGACGCCAGAGCGACACCGTCCACTCGCCGGCGCCGGCACCTGGACATCGAGGCGCGCGATGTCGGCGCCTGCCTGCTCGCCGCGCGTGCAGTTGCCGCCGCTCGCGGGGCACAGCTTGTAGCCGACGGCCGCGATCGGTGCGCGATCGCTCTCGGGCGGGTTCGTCCACGTCGAGCGCGAAGTCGTTGCGGTTGCGCCACGCGTCGCCGCCTTCCACGGCGACGTCGACGCGGCCGGGCGGCGTGTTGTCGATCCGCGCCGTCACGGCGGCCGAGTCGCCGACGTTGCCGGCGGTGTCCTGGGCCTGGACGACGAGCGGCTGCGTGCCCTCGGAGAAGCCGCGTCGTGTTCACGCTGATCTGGCCCGGGCCGTTCGGGCACGGGACGCGGTCTGCGAACGTGCGCTCGGGCGTGGCGAACGCGCACGGTCGCTCCTGGATACCGCCCGACTGACCCGACGGCGAGCGCGTCCGCCCGCGCACGCCGACGTTGTCGCTCGCGTCGTAGTTCAGCGGCTGGATCCCGCCCACCCACTCGCCGCGCGCGAGCGGCGTGTCGCCGAGGATCGTGGCCGTCGGCGGCGAGCACGTCGGCGATCCCGACCTCGGCCTCGTAGGTGCGGATGTAGTTCGAGCCGCGCGCGGAGCAGACTTGGTGCCGTCACCGCCGACGCAGATCACGCGCTGCACGATCCGCGTCGCGCCCGTGACGTTGAAGGTGCGCGAGCGGTAGCCGGCGAGCTGCCTGTGCGCGCGCGGCGGGCAGTCTTCGTTGGCGCGCACGTTCTTGATCGGGATCGGGGTGATGCCGGGCGCCTCGGCGTAGAGCTGCAGCGCGTAGCGGCAGTCGCGCCGCTGCGCCGTGCCGGCCCAGCGGAACGTCGTGAACTGCGTTCCGGCCGGCGCGGTGATCGTCGCCAGTGCCACCGAGCCGCGCGGCACCTGCCCGCCCGCACGACGTTGCCGGTGATCAGCCCGCGCAGGCCCGGGCCCTCGGGGTTGCACGCGCGCCTGATCTTCATCCCGCGCGTGGCGAAGTCGTCGAACGCGCGCGTGCTGAAGTTCAGCGGGTCGGCCTGGCAGTTCGCGACCGAGTACTCGCCCGCGCTCGCGGCCGGAGCCGCCAGTCGCCAGCGAGATCGCGGCGAGAACGCCCGCAAGGACGCATCGGCGAGTTGTCAGCCTGCGCATCGACTGCCTCCTTGTCGCGGGTTGGTCACGGTCCGTCGAACTCCCCCGGTCCGTTGGCCGGCGCCGGCGCGGGGGTCCGGGGTGCCGCCGCCGGCGGGTGTCGCTGCGGGCAGCAGCGGCTCGTACTCCTCCTCCGGGGCCGGCGGCGGTGTCGGTTCCGGCGTCGGCTCGTGGGGTGGGCTGGGCTGTCGGCTGCGGTGACGGCTGCGGTGGCGCGACCGTCGGAGTGACGGCCGGTGGCCACCGGGGTCGCGGTCGGGACAGCGGCCACGCGCCGAGCCTTCTTGACCGGCTTGGCCTGCTTCCGCTCTTGAGCCGGGGCCACGACATGTGACGAGCCCGCCGATCGGGTCGACGCCCTGTGTGACGCAGTACGTCGTGCCGCCGCCGATCGCGAGGCAGCCGGCGACGGTCGGCCACGGCCGCGCCCGGGCGGACACCGGCCAGGGCGTCGGATCGAGCACGCGCGTGTAGCCGGCGATCGCGTGCTGCTTGAGCGCTCGCGACACCGTCGCCGGCGCGCTCGACGGCCCACTCGACAGCGCGCGGACGCGCTCGCTCGCCACCCGTCGCCGCCGCGCCGACCGCCTCATCGAGTGACGGGACCTGTCCGTCCGGAGCTCTGTCCAGCCAGGGCGCGGCGAGGTCGGCCGCAAGCTCGCCGCTCACCGGCGACAACTCGGGAACCTCGCCGCCGCCGCCGTCGCCTACCCGCGCCGACACCCAGCGCAGCGGAGCGAGGAGCGCCGGGATCGGCCACATCGCTGCGAGCCTCCCCAGCCGCGTCGCGTGCAGCTCGCGCACGGTCGCGCGGCACGTCGCGCAGTTGCGGATGTGCGGCCGCAGCTCGAGCAGCGCGTCCGCGCTCGCGGTGCCACCGACCAGCGCGCTCAGCGTCGGCGCGAAGCGATCGCACTCCGCGCCCGCCTCGATCTCGGCGTACACCTTCAAGAACCGCGCGCGGCCCTCGGTCAGGCAACGGTTCACTTTCGTGTAGGAAAACGACAGTCGTTCACCGATCTCCGCATACGAGAGGCCCTCACCCTTCAAGCAGCAGCGCACGCGCCTCATCCGGCTTGAGCCGGCGCAGCGCTTCCGCAGAGCGCCGGACGCGCTCGCGCCCGGCGAGCAGGTCGTCGACCGGGCGCTGGGACGCGGCGGCGTGGTCGTCGAAGTCGACCTCCTCGACCGGCAAGGACTCGGACCGGGCGCGGCGCACGGCCAGCGACTCGTGCTTCACGACGACCTTCATCCACGCGATCTCGGTCGCCGGGTCGAGCGTGTCGAGGCGCCGGACGTAGATCTCCAGCGCGCGCTGGTATGCGTCGTAGGCGTCGTCGCTGCAGAGCGACCAGTGCAGGGCGACGCGCATGAGCGAGCGCTCGTGCTTCGCGACGAGCGCCGACACGCGCGCCTCCGCTCCCGGATCGGGACGCCTCGCCCTCCGCTGCACCGGCCGCGCCGCCAGAGGGAGACCCCCCTTTCTACGTAACTCGAAGAAGCTCGCGATGGGGGGAGGCGCCGCTGCGGTCGAGCGGCTCCGCACCGATATATGGGAAGTCGGGCGGTGACTCGCCCCCCGACCTGCGGAATGTCCGCAAATTGCGCGAAGTTCCCGCGCTCGGAGTCGTAGACTCGATCAGCGATGGCCGCCGGCGCAGAGCTGCAAGCCGACATCAGGGACTCGATCCTCGACACGATCGGCGACACCCCGCTGGTGCGCCTCAGCCGCATCGGCGCAGGGCTCAAGGCGCAGCTCGTGGCGAAGATGGAGCTGTTCAATCCGGGCGGCTCGATCAAGGATCGCGTGGCGCTGCGCCTGATCGAAGCGGCCGAGCGCGACGGCAGCCTCCAGCCAGGCGGCACGATCATCGAGCCGACCTCGGGCAACACCGGCACCGGCCTCGCGATCGCTGCGCGCTTGAAGGGCTACCGCGTGATCGCGGTCATGCCCGACAAGATGTCGCGCGAGAAGATCGACCTGCTGCGCGCGTACGGCGCCGAGGTCGTGATCGCGCCGACCGACGTCGACGCCCGAGTCGCCGCAGTCCTACTACCGCGTCGCGGACCGGTTGACCGAGGAGATCCCGGGCGCGTTCCAGCCCAACCAGTACCGCAATCCCGCCAACCCGCAGACGCACTACGACACCACCGGGCCGGAGCTCTGGCGCCAGACTGGGGGTCGCCTGACGCACCTCGTCGTCGGCGTCGGCACCGGCGGGACGATCACCGGGATGGCGCGCTACCTGCGCGAGCAGAACCCGGACCTGGTCGTGATAGGCGCCGATCCCGTCGGCTCGATCTACTCGGGCGACGAGGTCCATCCGTACCTCGTCGAGGGTGTGGGGGAGGACTTCTGGCCCACGACCTACGACCCGTCCGTGGTCGATCGCTACGTGCGCGTGAGCGACAAGGACAGCTTCCTCACCACGCGGCGGCTGGCCGAGCTGGAGGGGATGCTCGTGGGCGGCTCCTGCGGCCTCGCCGTGCACGCGGCGCTGGAGGTCGCGGGTGAGCTCGAAGATCCGGCGGCGATGGTCGCGGTGATCCTCCCCGACGGCGGCCGCGCCTACCTCTCGAAGATCTTCAACGACACCTGGATGGCGTCCCACGGCATGCTCGAGCGGACCAGCGACCGCAGCGTCGGCGACGTGCTGCGGGCGAAGCAGGCGGCCGGCGAGATCCCGCCGCTCGTCGTGGTCGAGACCCAGCAGAAGGTCAAGCTCGCGATCGCGCTGCTGCACGAGCACCGCGTGTCACAGCTTCCCGTCGTCTCACACACCGACCCGAACAGCGTCGTCGGCTCGATCGGCGAACGTGGCCTGCTCAAGCACGCGGCCGACAACCCGGGTCATCATGAGCACGCCGATCGTCGACGTGATGGAGCCGCCGTTCCCGGCGGTCGCCGCGATCGACAGTGTGCGCGACGCGGTCGAGCTGCTCTCCGGCGACCGCCAGGCGCTGCTCGTGACCGAGAACGGGCGGATGACCGGCATCGTCACGCGCGCGGACCTGCTGGAAGCGCTCGTCTCTTGACCGAGTTCGCCACGCGCGCCGTCCATGCGGGTCTGGAGCCCGACCCGAGCTACGGCTCGGTCGTGCCCGCGATCCACCAGAGCTCGACCTACGTGCAGCCCGCTCCGGGCCGCTTCGTCGAGGACTACGACTACTCGCGCGCGGCCAACCCGACGCGCCGCGCGCTCGAGAACGCGCTGGGTGAGCTGGAGGGCGGCCACGCGACCGCCTTCGCCTCGGGGATGGCCGCCACGCACGCGCTGCTGACGGCGGTCTGCAGCGCGGGCGATCACGTCGTAATCCCCGACGACCTCTACGGCGGCACCTATCGTCTGGTCGACAAGATCCTGGCGCGCTTCGGCGTCGCCTACGACATCGTCGACCAGGCCGACATCGACGCCGTGCGCGCCTCGCTGCGCCCCGAGACGAAGCTGATCTGGGTCGAGACGCCGACCAACCCGACGCTCAAGGTGATCGACCTGCTCGCGGTGATCGAGGCCGTCGGACCCGACGTGCTGGTCGCGGTCGACAACACGTTCGCAACGCCGGTCAGCCAGCGTCCGCTCGAATGCGGCGCCGGCGCGGTCGTTCACTCCACGACCAAGTACCTCGGCGGCCACTCCGACACCGTCGGCGGCGCCGTGATCGTGTCCGATGAGAAGCTGCACGAGGCGATCCGCTTCACGCAGCTCTCGATCGGAGCGGTGCCCGGGCCGCTCGACTGCTTCCTCGTGCATCGCGGGCTGCGCACGCTGCACCTGCGGATGGCCGCGCACGCGGAGAACGGACTGGCGGTCAGCGAGTTCCTCAGCGAGCAGCCGGGGGTCAGCGAGGTGCGCTGGCCCGGCTTCTCCGGGATGGTCTGCTTCCGCCATCCCGAGGCAGCGCGGATCGTGGCGGCGACGAAGCTGTTCGCCCTGGCCGAATCACTTGGCGGGGTCGAGTCGCTGATCGAAGTGCCGCAGGCGATGACGCACCAGTCCGTCGAGGGCTCCGCGGCGGCGGTGCCGGCCGACCTCGTGCGCGTGAGCTGCGGGATCGAGGCCGCGACCGACCTGGTCGAGGACCTGCGCCAGGCGCTCGCGGCCGCGAGCTGACGCTCAAGGGATCGCGCAGCGTGCCGATTCGTCAGGGAGTGCGTCGCTTGGTCCTGCCCGCGATCCTGGTCTGCGCCGTCGGCGGGGGCGGCGCGTTCGCGCTCGCGGCGACCGCCGGCGAGCGCGATGTCGCGATTCCCGAGCGCAGCGCCGCCTACGTCGAGCCCGCCCAGACCGAGCTGCCGCCGCTGCCGACCAAGCACAAGGCCAAGCTGAGCGAGCCCGTGGCCGGCGCTTCTGGCGGCAGCGCGGACACCGCCCCGCGGCAGGCGCCGCCGACCGAGGCGCCCGAGCCTGACGAGGCAGCCTCCGCGTCGGGCGACCTGGAGCTGGCACGGCCGTCGACGACCGGCGACGGCATCCGCGAGGCGACCGCGCTGCCGAACGGCATCGCGCTGCCGCCGCTGGAGGCGCCGCAGGCGGTGCGCGAGATGATCGAGGCCGGCAACGTGATCGCGCGCTCGCCCTACGTCTGGGGCGGAGGGCACGGCAAGTGGGTCGACCGCGGCTATGACTGCTCCGGCTCGGTCTCCTTCGTGCTCGCCTCGGCGGGCTACCTGGAGGCGCCGCTGGCCTCGGGCCCGCTGATGTCCTGGGGTGAGCCCGGCCGCGGCAAGTGGGTGACCATCTTCTCGCACCAGGGGCACGTGTTCATGGAGGTGGCAGGGATCCGCTTCGACACCTCGGGCGCGAGCCAGACGGGCTCGCGCTGGCAGAACGAGCTGCGCTCCACCGCGGGCTTCGTCGCACGCCACCCGCCGGGCCTCTAGACACATGGGGCTTTCACCCCATGCGGAACTTCGTCGTCCTGCCCGATGAAGTGAGTGCAGCGCGCTTCGCCCTCCTGAAAGGACCCCCCGATGCCCCGCTTCTCCGCGACGAACATCGATCTGCCGGCCGGCCCGCCGCCTGAGGTGCTGCAGCAGATCAATGTCGCGGCGAAGCGGGCTCGGGAGCTCTTCGACAGCGAGCTCGAGATCCATTTCGAGATCGACGCGGAGATCGGCCAGGTATGCGCCGAGCTGCGTGACAGCGACGGATCGCTCGTGGAGCGACTCTCCGCGCCTCAGGCGCTTGCGCTCGCGTGTGGTGACGCGAGTCTCGAGTTCGCGCTCGCCGCCTGAGTCGACACAACGGCAGGCGGATTAGTACCCGGCCGCCCCCCCGGCGGCGCAGCGGCCGGTCCGAAAGGGCCGGCCGCCGCCGTCTAGCTCTTGGTGCGGCGCGCCGATACGGTGCGCCGATGCGCCCGATCCCCGCCCCCCGTCTCGGCGACGCGCACGGCCTGTTGCGCGCGATCAGCGAGCGTGAGCGCCTCCGGCTCGATGAGTTCGTCACCGAGTTCGCGGTCGACGAGCTGTTCCCGCCGGGCCTCGAGAACGCGCTCGGGCGCACGCGCCAGTTCGTCTCTTTCGCCCGTGCCGCCGGCCTGCTCAACGAGGACCGCGGAACGGTCGAGCTGACGCAGATCGGCAAGCGCTACGTGCGCGGGGGCGATGCGGGCAGGCCGTTCGACGTTGCGCCCGCCCAGGCGGAATGGCTGCGGCGGCTGCTGCGCGAGCGCCATCTGACCGACTCGATCTATCACGGCGCAGCCGTCGGGCTCAGCCTCTACGCCTCCAACCCAGCCGATTTTCGCGCGTCGATGCGTGACTTCGGACGCGCGCTGAACCACCTCGGCCGCGCGGGCTGGGACAACGAGAACACGTTCGAGTCGCAGGGGGAGCGCTACACGGAGTTCCTCGCCGATCTCGAGCTCGTCGACGGCGAGCGGCGCCTCACGGCGACCGGGCAGCAGCTGCGCGAGGAGCTGACCCTGCCGGTGCACACGTCGTTGAAGGAGCTTGCCGGGCAGCTCAACCCCGGCGGGCCCGAAGCGGCCGCGCGGGAGGGCGAGGCGGAGCGGGCCCCGGCGGCCGTCGAGGAGTACGAGGACGTCGGCCCGGCGGTGGCACCGCCCGCGGACGTCCCGGAGATCGCGCCGCCGGTCTACCAGACCGTCGGGGTGCCGGCGCCGGCGGTCGCGGCCGAACCCGCCGCGACCGTGGCAGCCGCGCCGGTCGGGCCCGTGCTCGTTCCGGCCGACGCGATCCGGGTCGCCGCCGAGGCGGCCGGGCTGCGGCTGCCCGAGGGCGTCTATGCCGCGGTCGCCGCGGCGCTCGCCGGCGGGCACGTCGTGCTGGTCGGGCCGGCCGGCTGCGGCAAGACGACGCTCGCGCTCGCGGTCGCCAAGGCCGCCGCGCAGGCCGGCCGGTCGGCCGGGGCGACGCTCGTCACCGCCGCGCGCCGCTGGTCGGGCCGCGACACCGTCGGCCGGCCCGGCGACGAGGAGTGGCGGCGCGGAGTCGTCCTCGAAGCCGCCGCGCGCGGGCGCTGGCTCTTGATCGACGAGCTCGACCGGGCGCGGCTGGACCGCGCGCTCGGCGACCTCTCATCGTTCCTCGGCGGCGTGCCCGTGGCGCTGCCCGAGGGCGAGGCGGCGCCGGCGCCGGGCTGGCGTATCGTCGCCACCGCGACGCCCCCGGGCCTGCACGGCTCGGCCGCGCTCGTGCGGCGCTTCGCGCACGTTCACGTGCCGCCGCCCGGCGACGCAGCGCTCGCGGCGGCGATCGACGCCGCTGCCGGCGGCGACGCCCTCGCCGCGGCGGCCGTCAAGCGCCTCCTGGGCGCGCGCGAGCTGGGTCCCGCCGGAACCGGCGCGTTCCTCGCCGCCGCGCGTTTCGCAGCGCAGCGCAACGCTGCCGCGGCGACCGACGAGGGCACGCTGGCGCGCGAGGCGCTCGCGGCGCACATCGCGCCGCTCTTGGGCGAGCTGGACGAGGAAGGCCGCGCGCGCCTGCTCGCGCTGGCGGGCTAGGCCCCGGGAGCACCCGCACGCGGGGCGGATCAGGCCCCGGAACCGTGCACCCGCATGCGGGCGGATCAGGCGCCGGGAGCACCCGCGCGCGGGCGGGCCGGCAGCGGGTCGCCGATGAAGTCGGCGGCGAGCGCGCAGACGAGCGCTCCCAGCCCGGAGCCGATCGGCTCCCCCTGCGAGACGCCGGCAAGCAGCCGCTGGCGATTGTCACCCGGCTCCGCCGCGAGCGCTGCCACGCCGGCCAGCTCGGATTTGCAGCCGAGCGCCGCAGCGTGCGGGCCGCAGGCCGCGAGCAGCTCGTCGAGGATGTCGTGCGCGGGCCGGCGCGTGTCGTTCTCGGGGTCGATGAACTGCGCCAGCATCCCGTCGCGTGTCGCGAGGAAGCGGTTCTCCTCGAGCACCTCCGGCCGCGCGGCGATCGCCTCGTCGACGTATCCCTCCGTCGCCTCCAGGCGCACCGCGCACTGCACGAGCGCCGTCAGCGCGGCGTTGTCGCCGACGCGCGTCTGTGCATCCATGATCCGCACCTCGATCGTGCCGAAGCGCGGTTGTAGCCGCACGTCCCACCAGAGGAACGTCGGCTCGGGGAAGGCATCGCAGCGCAGCAGCACGTCGATCGCCTCGACGTACTCGGCGTACGACGTGAAGCGGCGCGGGATGCCGACGCGCGGGAACGTGCCGAAGACCGGCACGCGCGCCGCCGCCAGACCGGTGTCGCGACCCTGCCAGAAGGGTGAGTTGGCCGCGAGCGCCAGCAGGAGCGGGACGTGGACGCGCAGGCCGCGCAGCGCGCGGACCGCGGCCTCGGGATCCGGCACCGCGACGTGGACGTGCAGCGCGAACGTCGGCTCGCGCCGCGCCAGCTCCCGCATCGAGTCGTAGATCGAGCGGTAGCGCGCGCCTTGCGAGATCTCGATCTCGTCCCACTGGGCGAACGGGTGCGTCCCAGCCACAGCGGCGCACAGCTCGCGCGGCGCCAGCTCGGCGGCTAGCCCGGCACGCAACGTGGCCAGCTCGTCGATCGCCGCGCGGACCGTCTGATGCGGCCTGCTTGCCAGCTCCAGCGCCGAGCCATGCGTCTCTGCCGTGGCCTGCCGGGCGATCTCCTCGGGCAGCGCGGGCAGCACTTCGTCGACCCGCGAGGCCAGCGACCAGTCGCTCGGGTCGAGCAGCATGACCTCCTCCTCGACGCCCACTGTCCACGGCGTCGAGACGGCTTCCGGGTTCCATTCCGCCCAGCGCGGCAGCGCGGTCACGGCAGCTGTCGATCGCTCATTGCAGGAAGCATGACGACATGCCGCGGGCGGAGCGTGTCCTTAGTCGGACGCCGGCGGGCCAAGCTCGCGCTCGACCTCGCCGACGAGCTCGAGGTGCAGCTCGAGCAGCCGGCGCTGGAAGCCGGTCACGAGCAGCAGGTACTTGCGCCGGTGCGGCAGCGCCTGCGCGGCCGCCTCGGCCTCGTCGAGTCGCGAGAGCAGGTCGGCGATGTCGTCCCGCAGCGCGGCGAAGCTCGTCCGCGTCGGCCCCTCGCCCACGAGATCGGCGATCAGCAGGCGCACCAGCGGCTCGCTCTTGAGCGGCGTGAAGTGCACCGGCGTTTGCGCGTACTCGCTCAGCGCCCGCATGCCCTTTTCGGTCAGCGTGTAGATCGTGCGCTCGCGCGTCTTGCCCGGCTCCTTGCGCGCGTCCAGGTAGCCGAGCCGAGCGAGTCGCTTCGGCTCGACGTAGTACTGGCTCTCCCCGGCCCAGTCGAGCATCCGGCCCCGGCGCACCATCCGCCGCAGGTCGTGCGGACCGGCACCGGTGCTCCCGACGAGTCCGAGGACCTCGTAGGAGAAGAGGCTCAGATCTTCTCTTGACATAGCTACGCATCATAGTCTAAAACTATGGGAGATAGCTTAAGGAAAGGATGAGCAGATGATCTTGGTCACCGGAGCAACCGGCATTGCGGGCTCGCACGTGGTGCGAGAGCTGCTTCAGCGCGGTCAAGCAGTACGCGCCTTCGTGCGCGATCCGGACAAGGCCGCGCAACTCTTCGACGGCGACGTCGAGCTGGCGCCGGGCGACTTCGCGGACCCGCAGTCGGTCCGCGCAGCGCTGGACGGTGTCGAGCAGGTCTTCCTCTCGGGCGCCGACGATCCGCGCCGGGTCGCGTGGGAGACGAGCGCGATCGACAGCGCGGTCGCGGCGGGGGTCCGACGGATCGTGAAGCTCTCTTCCGTCGTGGCCGAGCCGGGTGCCGCGGTCGCGTTCTGGGACTGGCATGGCCGGATCGAGCAGCATCTGCGCGGATCCGGCGCCGCTGCCGTGTTCCTGCACTCGAGCTTCTACATGACCAATGTGCTCGCGGCTGTCGGGCAGGACGGTCGGCTGTACGCGCCCGCGGGCGCAGCGCGGATCGCGATGATCGACCCACGCGACGTCGGCGCGGCCGCGGCGGCCGTGCTGGAGACATCGGGTCACGACGGGCGGACCTACGTCCTCACCGGCCCTGAGGCGATCACGTACGAGCGGGTCGCGGCCGAGCTCTCGGCGGCGCTCGCCCGCACCGTCGAGTTCGTCGACGTCCCCGACGCCGGCGCGAAGCACGCGATGATGGAGTCGGGCCTGCCCGAGAGCGCCGCCGGCGAGGTCGTCAAGATCTTCGCGCAGGCGCGCGCGGGGGCGGCCGAGCAGGTCACGGCGACGGTCGAGTCGCTGACCGGGCGCCGCGCGCGCGACTTCGCCTGCTTCGCGCGCGACCATGCGCATCTGTTCGCCCCCGAGACCGTGGGAGCGGGCCGATGAGCGCGCTGGAGGCCAACAAGGCACTGATCCGGCGCGTCTTCGAGGAGGTGATCCCGGCCGGCGATCCGCTGGCGATGCGCGAGGTCATGGCGCCGGACTTCCTCGACCACAACCCGCTGCCCGGGCAGCCCGCCGGCGGAGAAGGCGGCGAGTACGTCGTCACGACGATGCACACCGCGCATCCCGACCTGCGTTTCACCATCGATGACCTGATCGCCGAGGCGGATCGCGTCACGATCCGCTGGACGCTGCGCGGCACCAACACCGGCCCGATGCTGGGCCGGCCACCCAGCGGGCAGCCGGTGGAGCGATCGGCGATCGTGATCTTCCGGATCGCGGACGGCAGGCTCGCGGAGCGCTGGGCCGGCTGGACGCGCAACCCGCCCGGAGGGTGAGGCCGCCTACAGCACCCAGGTGTCCTTGGCGCCGCCGTTCTGCGACGAGTTGACGACCAGCGCCCCCTCGTCGAGCGCGACGCGCGTGACCCCGCCCGGAAGCACCTCGACCGCGTCGAGCGCCGGCATCAGCACGAACGGCCGCAGGTCGACGTGGCGCGGACGGAGCTGCCCGTCGACCACGGTCGGGTGTGTCGAGAGCTCGACCAGTCGTTGCGCGACGAAGTCACCCGGGGCGGAGCGCACCCGCTCGCGCAGCTGCTCCACGTCGGCGCGGTCGGCGTGCGGGCAGATGACGACGCCGAGCCCGCCGTAGGAGCCGCGGTCCTTGATCACGAGCTCGTCGAAGACGTCCAGCGCCCGCTCCAGCGTGCGCGGCTCGCCGAGGTCGAACGTCTCGACCTGCGCCAGCAGCGGCTCCTCGCCGAGGTAGAAGCGGATGATGTCCTCCACGTGCGCATGCACGAGCTTGTCGTCGGCGATGCCGTTGCCGAAGCCGTTGACGAGCTTGACGTTGCCGGCGCGCAGCGCGGGTGCGAGCAGCTCGCCGACGTCGGAATCGACCTCGTCGGCATTCGTCCGCCGGTAGACACCGTCGACCGGAGCGCCGTCGTGCAGCAGCCTGTCACCGCGCAGCTCGAGATCGCCCGGCACGAGGAGCGGGATCTCGAGCTTTCGCGCGATCCAGTCGTGCTCCCAGTAGGCGGAGTTGTCGGGGCCGTCGGTCAGCACGACCAGCCGCCCGTCGCCGAAGACGCGGCGCAGCGCTTCCGGTATGCCGTCGAGCGACGCCGGGCTGGTCGGCGACATCGAGCCGGTGCAGCAGCGCCTCGCGCGCGGCGATCCAGTAGGCGATGCCGCTCGGCGTACGCACGTTGTCCTCCAGCACGTGCCACTTGCCGGCGGAGTCGCGCACCAGGTCGATTCCCGCGATTCCGATCCAGACGCCGTCGCGCGGGAGCACTCCCATCATCGTCGGCTCGAGGTTCTCCGCGCTGTCGAGCACACGCTGCGGCAGCACGCCCTCGGCGACGATCCTGCGGTCCGAGTAGATGTCCGCGATGAACGCGTTGAGCGCGCGCACGCGCTGCGCGAGACCGGCCGCGACCTCCTCCCACTCGGCGGCGTCTATCGCGCGCGGCACAGGATCGACGTGCCAGCTCTCGTCGCCGTCGACCGACCCGAAGCCGATGCCCCGTGCCTCGATCTCCTCGTGCACGCCCGCCGCGAGCTTGCCGAGGTCGTGCGCGAGCACCGCCTCCATGACGGCGCGCGCGACGGGGCGGATGCTGCCGTCCGGTGCCACGGCGTCGTCGTAGGTGGACGAGCGGTAGCCGTCGAGTGCGTTCACGTCGGTGCGCCTACCCGGTTGTCCCGGCGTGCAGGCGCGCCACAATGCCTCGCTACGCGCAACGCCGTCGCTCAGCTTCCCGTCGTGCTCGCGACGCTGCAGGACTTCGCCACCCGCGCCGGGGCGCAGCGTGTCGCCGTGCTGCTCGACTGCGAGCCGCCGCTGCTGGTCGAGCGGCTCGAGGACGGGTCGCTGCACGTGACCGAGGCCGAGACGACGCGGGCAGCCGCGACGCAGCCCGGCGCGGTCGGGCTGGCGCTGCCCGACCTGCGCGCGGTGCCCGCGAGCGCGCTCAGCGCCGACCCCGACACGGGCGAGCTGGAGGCGCCGATCGGCAGCGTCCAGCTGCTGGCCGACTCGGTGGTGGCGCTGGCCCGCGCGCTCGGCGGTCGCTCGGTCGCGACGGCGACGTTCGCGACGCGCGACGCCGACACGCCGCTGACGCTCGCCGCACGCGAGGGAGAGCCGGTCGTGCTCGACATCGCCGGCCGTCACTTCACCTTGCCGGCCTGAAGCGGGCGACGAAGCCGCCCGCCCGGCCGACCTGCACGCGCAGCACCCGCTTGGCGGTCACGCGCCTCCGTTTGCGGCTGCGCAGCCCGCCGCCCGGCGCGTCCTCGACGATGCGCGCGACATAGCGGCGCCCCGGCACGAGGAAGCCGAGCGGCAACCGTGCGGAGCCGCCCTCGCCGGCTTCGATCGAGCCGACGTACCAGCTCCGGCCCGCGCGCCGTGCGATCGTCGCCCCGCTGCCGGGGTACCCGCCCAGCAGCTGCGTCCGGTCCCAGGCCACCGGCAGGCGGCGCAGCCAGCGCCGCGCCACGGGCAGGGCGTCATA
Organism: uncultured Solirubrobacteraceae bacterium; assembly: GCA_963721315.1. GTDB lineage: Bacteria > Actinomycetota > Thermoleophilia > Solirubrobacterales > Solirubrobacteraceae > DASQMT01. The sequence continues at coordinate 142,122 of CAVRIU010000009.1, read as the reverse complement.
GCTCTCGGGACTGTCGGCGAAGTGCTGCAGGCCCGACTCGAAGACGACCGACAGCGCCAGCTCGTGTGCCGCGCTGGTCTGGCGCTGCTGGGCGGAGAACGTGACCGGCGTGTAGTCCATCGAGCCGATCGCGTTGCGCGTGAACGGCAGCGTCGCGTTGTGCGCCGGGGTGGCCGGCGGGGCGGTGCCCTTGTAGGACTCCGCCCCCAGCACACCCTCCTGCGTGAGCACGTTCGGCCACGTGCGCGACAAGCCCCGGGGCACGGTCGAGCCATGGAAGTTGACCAGCAGCCGCCGGTCGGCTGCCGCCTGCGCCACGTCGAGGTACCAGCTCATCAGCCGGCTCGAGTCGGACTGCATGAAGTCGAGCTTCACGCCGGCGACGCCCCATGATCGCCAGCGGCTCAGCAGGGCGTTGCGCCGCGCTCCCGGCGAGAGCGCGTCCCAGCGCGACCAGAGCAGCACCCGCACGCCGCGCCGGCGCGCGTACGCCGTCAGCGCCCGGATCCAGGCCGGGTCCCAGCCTGCGTCGACCGTGACGTACTCCCAGCCGACGCGGGCCGCGAAGTCGACGTACTGCTTCTGGCGCACGAGATTCGTGGGGCTGGCGCTGTCCGCCCACCAGGACCAGGCCGCACGTCCGGGCCGGACCCACGACCAGCTCTGCCGGCGCGCCGGCTGCGCGAGGTCCTCGACGAGGTCGGACTCGACGATCCGCTCGAGCGAGCCGATCACCGCCACGCGCCAGGAGGTGCGGACCGCGCCGAGGCGCGACGACTGTGGCGGCCGCACGACGGCCAGCAGGCCGGGCAGGCCGGGCAGCAGCTCGAGGTGCGAGCCGGCCTGGCCGGGGTCGGTGCGGCTCTCGCTCAGCAGCACCCACGTTGCTTCGGACTGCAGCAGCGCCGGGAACCCGATCGGTCCAGGGGCCGCGTCGCTCAGCGGCGTAGGGACGTACAAGCCCTCGTAGGACGGGTTGTAGCGCTGCAGCCATGCGCTGCTGCCGGCCGGCGCGGTGAACGAGCTGCACTCGGCGGTGAACCGCCGGCGCATCGGACCGTGCAGCATCGTGCGGTAGGCGAAGCCGTCGGCGTCGAGCTCCAGCTCCACCGTCAGAGTCGACTTGCGCTGCTCGAACTTGAGCACGAGCCGGCGGGCGCGGTGGCGGTGCAGGCGCCGCTTGCCGGCCGCGGTGCGGTAGCGCTCGGAGATGGTCGCTCGGCGGCCGCGCGCGAACTTGAAGCCCGCCGGGAGGCAGCCCTCGACGGTGCCCAGGCCGATCGTCGCCGAAAGCACGGGCCGGCGCTTGCGCAGCACCGTCGCCTGCAGCGGCGCGCCGTCGCCCGCGAACACGATCTGCGCGGTCAGCCGGCCGTGCGGTGCGACCAGGCGCCACTCGCTCGGCTCCGCGGCGTCTGCACGGCCGGGGATCGCCGCGAGGCAGCACGAGCAGTACGAGCATCGCGAGCAGGTTCATGCGCCTCTCTCTTAGCGTGCTTTCAGCTTGACCGCGCAATCTGCGGCGATGCGCATCCTCGTCGCCGACGACGAGCCGGCGGTCCGCGACGCCGTCGATCGCGCGCTGCGGCTGGAGGGCCATGAGGTCGCGCTCGCGCCCGACGGCCGCGCCGCGCTGGACGCCGATCGCGACGGCGCCGCCGGACGCGCTCGTGCTCGACCTGCTGATGCCGCTCGTCGACGGGCTCGAGGTCTGCCGCCGGCTGCGCGCCGCGGGCGATCGCACGCCGGTGCTCGTGCTGACCGCGCGCGACGCGATCTCGGACCGGGTCCGCGGGCTCGACGCCGGTGCCGACGACTACCTCGTCAAGCCGTTCGCGCTCGAGGAGCTGCTGTTCCTCTGCGAGTCGCTGCTGTTGGCGGCCGCGGGCGGGCTGGCGGGCGTGACGCTCGGCGCGCTCGTCACCGCGGGCTAAGCGCAGAGCCAGGGCTGAAGCACCGTGATCCCACCGGCTGGCGCCGACGGACGCGCTGCGGGGTGTGTAGGCCGCGGCAACGTCAACTGCGGCAACAAGGAGGCGGGTTCCGGTGTGGGTGGCGCCTCGCGTAGCCGAACGTCGGTGAGTACCGGCTCTGGCCCGGACTGACCGACGTTCGGCGTTGTGGGGCCGAACGTCGCGGTCCGCCGCATAGGGTCGACTGAGCGACGTTCACCGCAATGCGGGCGAAAGTCCGGGATACCGGTCACGGCCCGACTGACGGACGTTCGCCGCTCGCGCGGGGTGGTCTCGGGCGCCTTGACCGTCACTATGCGACGTCAAGGCGCCCGGGAGCGGTGGCGGGCCGCCTCGCGCGCTGCCTCGAACCCCGATCCCGTCTCCCTACAAGCCGCCGTTCGCCGGGACCCGGACCACGCCTACGGCACCGACTCCGCGATCGCCACGGCGCGGTCGCGGGTGAGGTCCCCCTCGACGCGGATCAACAGCCCGTCGGCGCGCTCGACGAGCAGCGTGTTGCCCGCGAGGCGCTGATCCTCGAAGCGCACGTCCTGTGTCTCGCTGTCGTAGGCGAAGCCGTGGGCGCCGGTGATGAAGTAGGCCGGGTCGCCCCCGACGCGGAGCCGCTCCAGGCCCGCAGCCGCGCCGAGCGTCTTCTCGATGAACTGTCCGACGCGCGCGGGGAACTGCTGGACGAGCACGGCGGCGCCGGTCGTCGTCGAGCGCGCGTAGGCCGCCCGCTCGCCGTAGACCAGCGCGACGCTGCCGTCGCCGAGGTAGATCGCGTCGGGGCGTCCGAGCCCGTCCGCCTCCGGCAGGCGCAGGAAAGGCGCGTCGCGTCGTGCCTCGGCGAGCGTCACCGGCGTGCCGAGGCCGAGGCCCGAACCGAGCGTGCCGGGCTGTGGCGCAGGCGCGCTCGGCTCGCGCCGCTCGATCTTCACGCTCTTCAGCCCGAGCCACTCCAGCACGGCGGAGCGAGCGTCGGGCGAGGCGGCCATCGTGATGGCGAATGCGGCCGCGAGCGCGGCGAGGCCGTAGGCCAGCACCGGCCGCCAGCGCGCGCGCGTCCGGCGGGCGTCCGCCGGCTGTGCCAGGCGCGCCGTGACCGTCGCCGCGAGATCGGGCGTCGCGGGCCAGTCGACGGTCAGGGCGGTCAGCTCGTCGTGCAATTCACTCATCGTCGTCCCCAAGCTCCGCCCGCAGCCGCTCGAGCGAGCGCGACAGGCGTGACTTCACGGTCCCCGGCCGGATGTGCAGCGCCGCCGCCGTCTCCGCCTCGGACAGGTCGAGCAGGTAGCGGCAGCCGATCACGAGCCGGTCGTCGTCGCGCAGCCGCCCGAGCGCGCCGAGCAGCGCCGCCCGGCGCTCGCCGGCGAGAAGCGCCGCCTCGGGGGAAGGGGCCGCCTCCCCCGGCAGGCGCTCCTCGCCCGCGGCGCGCAGCGCCAGCGCGGCGCGCCTGCCGGCCGACCGGCGCCGGTTGCGCGCCTCGTTGGCGACGATCGTGAGCAGCCACGGTCGCAACGGCTCGCCGGCACGGAAGCGGCGCAGCGCGCGGTGCGCCTTGACGAACGCCTCCTGGGCGGCGTCCTCGGCGTCGGCGGCGTTGCCACAGATCAGATAGGCGGTTCTGAAGGCGATCTCCTCGTGGCCGCGGACGAGCGCTGCGAAAGCGCCGGCATCGCCCGCGCGTGCACGCTCGACCAGCTCGTTCTCGTCCAGTGGCCGGCCCACCACCACTGCTTCTACACGCGCACGCCAAATCCGGTTCCCGAGCACCGCTAGCTTTGGCGCAATGCTCCCGCCCGGCCCGCGCGCGCCGGCCGCCGTTCAGACGATCGAGTGGATCGTGCGGCCGACCACGCTGATGCGACGCAGCGCCGCGCGCTACGGCGAGCCGTTCACGCTGCGCACGCCGCTGGGCGGACGCGCCGATGGTGCTGGTCTCCGATCCCGAGACGATCAAGCGCGTCTACGCAGCGCCGCCGGAAGCGCTCTGCGGCGGCGCGAGCTCGACCGTGCTCGAGCCGTTCGTCGGGCCGAGCTCGATCCTGCTCACGACCGGCGACGCGCACCTGCGGCAGCGCCGGATGGTGCTGCCGCCGTTCCACGGCGAGCGGATGGAGACGCACCGGGCGGCGGTCGCCGCGCTCGCCGAGGCCGAGCTCGACCGCTGGGAGCCCGGCCGGCCGCTGCGCACGCAGCCGCGCATGCAGGAGCTGACGCTCGACGTGATCCTGCGCGTCGTGCTCGGGGCGCCCGACTCCGCAGCTGCGCGACGCGATCCGGGACGCGCTCGACATGACGACCTCGCGCCGCGCCTGGTCGCGCTGTCGCTGGCGCCGCGCGGCTCGCCGCCGTGGCGGCCGTTCGAGCGCGCGGTGGCGCGCGTCGACGCGCACCTGCGCGCCGCGATCCGCGCGCGCGAGCACGCGCGGCGCCGCCCGGCTCGGTGCAGCCGCCCGCCGTGATCGACGAGCTGATCGCCGCCGGCGCGAGCGAGGACGAGCTGCGCGACCAGGTCGTGACGCTGCTCGCCGCCGGCCACGAGACGACCGCCGGCGTCGCTCGCCTGGGCGCTCGAGCGGCTCGCGCGCCACCCGCGCGTCGTCGCCCGCCTGCGCGAGGGCGACGACGCCTACCTCGAGGCGACCGTCAAGGAGGTGCTGCGGCTGCGGCCGGTGCTGTCGATCACGCCGCGCAAGGTCGTCGAGCCGTTCACGGTCGGGCAGTGGACGCTGCCGCCGGGCGTGCACGTGACGCCGTGCATCTACCTCGCCCACCGCCGCCCCGAGCTGTGGCCCGACCCGACCGCGTTCCGTCCCGAGCGCTTCCTCGACGGCGCTCCCGCGCCCGTACTCGTGGCTCCCGTTCGGCGGCGGCGTGCGGCGCTGCGCCGGCGCCGCGTTCGCGACGATGGAGCTGCACGAGGTGCTGCGCGCGGTCGTGCGCCGCTTCGACCTGCGTCCCGACCGCCCGGACGGGCGAGCGGATGCGCCGCCGCGGCGTGACGCTGACGCCGTCGCGCGGCGGCCGCGTCGTCCCGCTAGCCGTTAGCGTCCGAGCCGGACGATGACGTCGCTGTTCTGCCGCCACAACCGCATGACCGCGCGCTGCCCGATCTGCTCGAAGGAGATGGAGGCCGAGCTGCGCGCCAAGGCGCCGCCGCGGCCGCCGGGCATCCGCCGCGCGCCGGCCGCCGCGCCGCGCCGCGCCGCCGCCGCCGCCGCGCGGCCCGGCCGCCTGGTCACGCGCAGGATCGCCCGCGCCGAGGACGACGGCTACCGCAACCCGCTCGTCCCGGGCCTGCGCGCGACCGCGGACGCGGAGCGGCTCGCGGCGGCGCTCGCGCTGGCCGGCGGAGCGGCTCGAGCCGCCGGGCCCCTACGACGCGGTCGCGACCGAGCCCGACCGCGAGCAGGCGACCTGGCTCGCCTTCCTGCTCGCGCTCGCCGGCCCCGCCGCGCCCGAGCGCCAGGACGGCCGTCGCGGCCGCCGCGCCGCGCTTCGAGGACCGGCGAGCTGCCCGAGCCGCTCGCCGAGCACGCCCGCGCGATCGCCGCCTACCGCCAGTGGGCGGAGCGCGCCGGCTCCCAGGTCGCCGGCTTCACCGGCGAGCCCGACTGGTCGCCGCAGCGCCGCTTCGCGCGCGTGTTCGAGCGGCTCGCCCTGCCCGGCCTCGGCCGCGCGCCGCGCTTCGAGCTGCTCGCGACGCTCGGCGCGGCGGGGCTCTACGAGCTCGAGCCCGACACGCTCCAGCTGAGCGTCGAGGACGACGCGACGACGCAGGCGGCCAAGCGGGCGCTGCAGTCGGGCGACAAGATGCTGCTCGAGCGCCGCGCGCGCGACCTCGCGGTCGCCTGCGAGCTGCCGCTCGTCGCGCTCGATCGCGGGTTCGCGCTCTGGGACGATCCCGGCGCGGAGGTCGAATGGGCCGAGGGAGCCCACCGCGGCGATGCGCTCCGCCCTCGCGCTGCAGTGACGCGCCGCAGGCGCGACCGGCGCAGCGCGTCCCTGGCGGCTGCTGCTGCTCGCCTGCCTCGTGCTCGCCGCGCTCGCGCATCTGCCTGCCGGCCGGGCCCACCTATGACCCGTGGGCCTGGATCAACTGGGGCCGCGAGATCACGGAGTGGAACCTCGACACGCGCACCGGCCCGTCCTGGAAGCCGCTGCCGGTGCTGTTCACGACGCCGTTCGCGCTCGCCGGCGACGCCGCCGCCCCGGAGCTGTGGCTCGTGATCGCACAGGCCGGCGGGCTGCTCGCGTTCGCGTTCACCTACCGGCTCGCCGCCAGGCTCGCGGGCTGGCCGGCCGGGATCATCGCGGCCGCCGGGCTGCTGCTCGCCGACGAGTTCATCCGCAACTTCGCGCGCGGCAACTCCGAGGGGCTGCTCGTCGGCCTCTGCCTGTGGTCGGTCGAGCGCCATCTCGACGGTCGCCGGCGCGATGCGTTCCTGCTCGGCGTCGCGGCCGGGCTGCTGCGGCCCGAGCTGTGGCCGTTCCTGCTGCTCTACGGCCTCTGGCTGATGTGGACCGAGCCGCGCACGCGCGTGCTCGTCGTGGGCTGCGGCGCGCTCACCGTCGCTGGCCTGGCTCGTGCCCGAGTACCTCGGCTCCGGGCGACTTCATGCGCGCCGCGTCGCGGGCGCGCGAGCCGAATCCCGACTCGGCGGCGTTCGCCGACTTCCCGTTCGCCGAGACCTTCGCGCGCGCGAGCGCGGTGCTGATGGTGCCGATGCTGCTGGGCGCGGCGATCGCGCTGGCGCGCGCCTGGCGAGCGCGCGACCGCGTGCGGCTGATCCTCGGCGGCGTGGCGGCGGCGCTGATGATCGCGGTCGCCGCGATGACGCAGGCCGGCTTCGCCGGCAACCTGCGCTACGTCGCGCTGCCGGCCGCGCTGGTCTGCGTGCTCGCGGGCGCCGGCTGGGTCGAGCTGGTGCGCGACGCCGCGCGCCGCTTCGGCCGTGCGCCGGCCGTCGCGCTCGCCGTCGTGCTCGCCGCCGCCGCGCTGCCGTTCGTGCTCGCCGACATCGACAAGCTGCGCTTCGACCTCGACGTCGTGCGCGCGGAGTCCGAGCTCTACGACCGGCTGCCGCCGATCGTCGCCAAGTCCGGCGGAGCCGAGGCGCTGCTGAGCTGCGGCCCGGTCTACGCGCCGCCGTTCGAGGTCCAGGCGGTCGCCTGGGCGATGCACGTGCACTCCTCGCAGGTCGGGGTCTTCGCCAACCCGCCGGGGACCGTCCTGGGCGGGCACTTCTCGGCGCTCGGCCACGACCCGCGCTTCCCCGAGATCAACAAGAACCGGCGCTGGTTCGTCGGTCGCAACTGCCGCGGGCTCTAACCTGATGCGCATGGCCACCTACGCCTCGCGTCCGGCGTGGGAGCTGCGGGCACGGTCGGTCAGCAACGCGCGCGTCGTCGCGCCGCTGGGGATCGGCGCGCTGCTCGCCGTCTCCGTCGCTCTGCGCACGACCGAGCTCGGCGCCGGCTTCTGGATCGACGAAGGGCTGTCGGTCGGGATCGCGGACCGGCCGCTGGGTGACATCCCGGGCGTGCTGCGCCAGGACGGCTCACCGCCGCTCTACTACATGCTGCTGCACGTCTGGCTCGGGCTCGCAGGCCACTCGGAGGAGAGCGTGCGCTGGCTGTCGGTGCTGTTCGCGACGCTCTGCGTTCCGGTCGCGTTCTGGGCCGGCTGGAGCCTGTTCGGCCGCCGCACGGCCTGGATCGCGGCGCTCGTCGTGGCGGTCAACCCGTTTCTCACCCGGTACGCCCAGGAGGGGCGGATGTACGCGCTCGTCATCCTGCTGGGGCTGCTCAGCGTGACGTGCTGGTGCCTGGCGTTCACGACCGTCTCCGACACGCTCCGGCGCGGGCCGGCGATCGCCTTCGCCGTTGCGCTCGCGGCGATGCTCTACACGCACAACTGGTCGATCTTCTTCGGCGCGGCGACGGGCATCGCATGGCTGTGGCTCGTCTGGCGCGCGCGTGCGGATGAGCGCCGGCGGCTGCTCGCGCACCGGCGCGATCGCGTACGGCGGCGCGCTGGTGCTGTACGCGCCGTGGATCCCGAGCACGCTCTACCAGGCGGCTCACACGGGAGCGCCGTGGTCGAAGGCGCCGTCGCTCGCGGCGCTCGCGTCGGTGCCGGCGCGGATACTGGGGGAGGTCGCCGAGCTGGCCGTCTTCCTGGCCGCCGGCGCGGGCATCGTGGCGCTGCTGCGCCTGCGCGACGCGCGTGGCCGCGCGATCGCCGCGTTGCTGCTGATCGGCGTGCTCACGATCGTGCTCGCCTGGATCGGCTCGCAGCTCTCGCCCGCCTGGGCGAACCGCTATCTCTCCGCGGGCGTCGCGCCGTTCCTGCTGCTCACGGCCGCCGGCTTCGCCTACGCCGGCCGGCTCGGGCTCGTCGGGCTCGCGCTCACCTGCGTGCTGTGGGCGCTCACCGGTGCACCGGAGCAGAAGAGCAACGTGCGCGATGTCGCCGCGGCGATCGCTCCCTCGCTGCGGCCCGGCGACCTGGTGGTGGCGACGCCGCCAGAGCAGGTCCCCGTGCTCGACTACTACCTGCCCGACGGCCTGCGCTACGCGACGCTGACCGGGCCGGTCGCCGACAAGGGCGTGGCCGATTGGCGTGACGGCGTCGAGCGGCTGCGCGCCGCCTCGGTCGAGCGCGACCTGGCGCCGCTGCTGGACTCGCTCGAGCCGGGCCAGCGCCTGGTCGCTGGTGGTGCCCCAGATCTACTCGATCGGGCGCTGGAGCGCACCGTGGACCGAGCTGATCCGGCTGCGCTCGGAGGAATGGCTCCAGTTCGTCTCCAACGACCCGCGTTTCGGCCTGACCGCCGTCGTGCCGGACAGGCCGCTGCCGGCGCCCCCCAACCCGGTGCGCGCGCAGGTCTATCTCAAGCGCTGACGCGGTCGCGCAGCGGGGGGTCGGCGGGGGCGTGCGCCGACTGCAGCGCGAGCGCGAAGCGGGTGCCGTGCGTCGTGCTCGGCGTCGACGCCGAGCTCGCCGCCCATGCGGCGCGCCAGCTCGCGGCCGATCGCCAGGCCGAGGCCGAAGCCGCCGGCCGAGCCGGCCGCGCTGCCGCGATGGAAGCGCTCGAAGATGCGGGCGTGCTCCTCGACCGGGATGCCCTCGCCCTCGTCGGCCACCGTGATCACGGCGCGCCCGTCGCGCGTGTGCGCCTCGACGCGCACCGGAGCGCCGCGCGGGCCGTAGCGCAGCGCGTTGTCGAGCAGGATCCGGACCACGCGCGCGACGGCATCCGGATCGCCACGGCCCCAGCACGCCGCCTCGGGCAGGATCGGCACCACCGACGTCGAGCGCTCGCGCGCCCGCAGCTCGAACTCGGCCGCGACCGCGCGCACGATCTCGCCGAGCTCGACCGGCTCGGAGCGCAGCGGCACGGCGGCGTCCAGGCGCGACAGGTCCAGCAGCTCGCCCGAGAGCGCCGACAGCCGGTTGAGCTGGGTGCGCGCGTCGGAGACCTGGCGCAGCGCGTCGAGCTCGTCGAGCCGGCCCGAGCGGATGTCCTCCTCGAGCAGCTCCATCGTGCCCTGGAGCATCGTCAGCGGCGTGCGCAGCTCATGCGACGCGGTCGAGACGAAAGCGCGCCGCGCGGCCTCCTGCCGGCGCAGCTCCTCCTGCATGCGCGCGAGCGCGCGCGCGAGGTCGCCGACCTCGTCGCGGCGCTCGTCGTGCGGCATCGCCGATTCCGGCCCCTCGTCGGTGATCCGCAGCGCCGCGGCACGCAGCCGCCCGAGCCGTCGCAGCAGCGTCGAGGACAGCGCGATCGCGAGCACGGCGGCGATCGACAGGCCGACCACGGCCGCGATCAGGAAGCGCGTGCGCACCTGGTCGACGAGCTGCGCGGCCTCCTCGAGCTCACGCTCGGCCATCAGCGAGCCGGCGAGCTTGCCGTTCACCGTGAGCGGGCGGGCGACGCGCACGGTGTCGCCGTCGATCTCGGTGACCGGTCCGTATAACGCACGCAGGGCTGCGAGCAGAGTTCGGCGCGGGACGTCCGAGAACTCGCTGTCGTAGACGAATCCGGGCGGGCCTCGGTTGGGGTCGCTCGGCACAGACGTCTCGTCGAGGATCAGCACGCGCGCGTTGGTCTGGGCGTTCAGCTCGTTCGCGACGGTACCGAGCTGGAAGCGGTACTGGTCGTACGGGACCTTCTCGCGCTCGAGCCGCGCGAGCTCCGTCTCGACGGCGATCACGTTGTTGTCGACGGACGTCGCCATGCTGCGGGCGCTCTGGCTGCGCAACCGGTCCTGCATCGGCGGCAGCACGACCAGCGCCGTCGCGCCGAGCGTGACTGCGCTCGTGGCGACCAGCGCGAGCATCAGCCGCCAGCGCAGGCCCGCCGGGAGGCGCCGCCTCATGACTCGCGGAAGCGGTAGCCGGTGCCGGGCACGGTGAGGATCAGGTTGGGCTCCTCCGGCCGCGGCTCGAGCTTCTCGCGCAGGTGGCGGATGTGGACGTCGATCGCGCGCGGGTCGCGATACGCGCTGTCGCCCCAGATCGCGCGCAGCAGCTCCTGGCGGTTGAAGGCGTAGCCGGGCCGGCTCATCAGGCAGCCGAGCAGCTCGAACTCGGAGAACGTGAGCTTGACCTGCGTCGCGTCGACCGTGACCCGGCGCAGGTCGCGATCGAGCGCGACGGGGCCGACCTGCAGGCTGCCCTCGACGACGCGACCCTGCGCGCGACGCAGCACGGCGCGGATCCGGCTGCGCAGCTCGGCCAGGCCGAACGGCTTGGTGATGTAGTCGTCGGCGCCCGACTCGAGCCCCTGCACCGCATCCGCCTCGGAGTCCAGCGCGGTGAGCATGATGATCGGCACGACGTCGCGGCGCGAGCGCAGCATGCGCGCGACGTCGTGCCCGGTCGGGCCGGCCCCGAGCGCGACGTCGAGCAGCACGATGTCGTACGGCCGCTCGGCCGCCGCGTCGAGCGCGGACTGGCCGTCGGCGACCGCCGTGACGCGATGACCCTCGCGCTCGAACGAGCGCGACAGCATCTCGCGCAGCGGGTCGTCGTCGTCGACCAGCAGGATCTCCAGTGCCGCCGTGGTGAGCACGAGGGCAGCGTATCGCCCGCATTAAGGCCTGTTAGCGGTCATTAGGCCGTGCGGGCGCGCGCGGCGGCGACCGCCATGGTGCGTGCCATGTCGACTGTCGAATTCGGTCCGCCGCGCCATGCCCGCTTTGACCGGGGCCCGGCGCGCAAGCCGGTCGCGGTGCTCGGCGGAGGCCCCGCGGGGCTGACCGCGGGCTATCTGCTCGCCCAGCAGGGGCGGCCTGTGATCGTGTTCGAGGCCGAGGACCAGGTCGGCGGCATCGCCAAGACCGAGGTCCGCGACGGCTACCGCTTCGACCTCGGCGGCCACCGCTTCTTCACCAAGTCCGAAGAGGTCAACGAGCTCTGGCGCGAGGTGATGAAGGAGGAGTTCCTCAAGCGGCCGCGCATGTCGCGCATCTTCTGGAACGGCAAGTTCCTCAAGTACCCGCTCGACGGCAAGGACGTGATGAAGCAGCTCGGCCCGGTCGAGCTGGTGCGCTCCGGCCTCTCCTACCTGTGGGCCGCGGTCACGCCCAAGGGCAAGGAGGAGAACCTCGAGCAGTGGGTCTGCAACCGCTTCGGCAAGCGGCTCTACCAGCACTTCTTCAAGGTCTACACCGAGAAGGTCTGGGGCGTCCCGACGACCGAGCTGCGCGCCGAGTGGGCGGCGCAGCGGATCAAGGGCCTGTCGTTCTTCTCCGCCGCCAAGTCGGCCTTCTTCGGCAACAAGGGCAACAAGATCAAGTCGCTGATCGAGGAGTTCCACTACCCGCGCTTCGGCCCGGGCCAGATGTGGGAGACGATGGCCGACGAGATCATCGCCAACGGCGGCGAGGTGCGGCTCAACACGCCAGTCGAGAAGCTCGAGGTGCGCGACGGCAGGGTCGTCGCGATCGAGGCCGGCGGCGAGCGGATCGAGCCCAGCGACGTGATCTCCTCGCTGCCGCTGCGCGCGACCGTCGGCATGGCCGGCGCCGCCGCGACCGGCGAGATCCAGGGCGCCGCGCGCGGCCTGCGCTACCGCGACTTCCTCACGGTCGCGCTGATCATCGACGGCGCCGACCCGTTCCCGGACACGTGGATCTACATCCACGACCCGGCGGTCGAGGTCGGCCGGATCCAGAACTTCCGCGCCTGGAGCCCGTGGATGGTGCCCGACGACGACAAGGCGTGCGTCGGCATGGAGTACTTCTGCTTCCAGGGCGACGACCTGTGGGAGATGGACGACGACGGGCTCGTCGAGCTGGCCAAGCGCGAGCTCGCCTCGCTCGGCCTGGTCGACGCCGACAAGGTCGAGAAGGGCTACGTCACGCGCGTGCCGCTCGCGTACCCGATGTACGACCCGGACTACAAGGAGCGCGTCTCCACGATCCGGACGTGGCTCGAGACGCTCGGCAACCTGCAGCAGGTCGGCCGCAACGGGCTGCACCGCTACAACAACTCCGACCACTCGATGCTGACCGCGATCCGCGCAGTCGAGAACGTCGTCAGCGGCACCCGGCACGACCTCTGGGAGGTCAACGCCGAGTCGGTCTACCACGAGACCGACGAGCAGGCCCAGCAGCCGTACCGCCGCGCGCCGGAGACGCGGGCGATGCGCGAGCCGCTGGTGCCCGCCGAGCGCACGTAGGCCAAGCCCGGCCTCAGTGGTCGGCGACCGTGCCGTCCTCGGGGTCGAGCGGATGCCCGCGGCGGTCCCACTCGGTCAGCCCGCCGTCGACCGAGTAGGCGTCATAGCCGGCGCGCCGGAACGCGTTCGCGGCCATGCCGGAGCGCGCGCCGAGGCGGCAGTAGAAGAGCAGCGGCCGGTCGCGGTCGAGCGTGCCCGCCTCCGCCGCCACGCGCTCGAGCTCGATGTGGCGCGCACCGGCGATCCGGCCGGCGTCCCACTCGTGCTGCTCGCGCACGTCGACCAGCTGGACCTCACCCGCCTCGATCAGCTGCCTGGCGCGGTCGGGATCGACATCGACGTCGTCGGCGTGGAACGGATGGCTCATCGCTCGCTCCAAGGTACAAGGCGGCGCGATGCAGCCGACCGGCCGGCGTTGTAAGCTGCCCGCCGCAAGTCACATAAGCCGAGTCCCGGGCGGCCCAGCCGCCGGGGAGCGGGGGACCCATTGGGCCATTGAGGAACGGCCCCGGGGCGAATCGCCGTCGCATGCGACGAAGTAGCGCGATCTTTTCCGCGCGAGCCCGACAGCTAACCCCGTAGGCGTTCCGAGAAGAAGGGGTTGGCCGCTTGCCACGCAGACGACTGCTCGCCTTGGCCGTGTCCGCCATGTGCGTCGTAGGACCGATATCCGAAGCCTCGGCGAAGCGCAGCTTCGGCTCGCGCGCGCTCGAGCGGCCGATGCGCGGCGCCGACGTCCGGGTGCTGCAGCAGCTGCTGGCGGCGTGGGGGACGCCGCTGACAGCAGACGGCCAGTTCGGCCGCCAGACGCGCCGCGCCGTGCGCAGGTGGGAGCGCGCGAGCGGCGGCAGCGTCGACGGGCGCGTCGGCAGGCGGGAGGCGCGCGCGCTGCAGCTCGCAGTAGCGCGCGGCGACCGCCTGCCGGCGCCCGCGGCCGCTCCGCCGCCGACCGGTGGGCTCGCTCCCGCGGCGCCGGTGGAGCGGGCCACGATCGGTCCCGACGGTCTCGCGGTGGCGCCCGCCTCGGCGCCCGCCGCGGTCAAGGCGATGATCGCCGCCGGCAACCGGATCCACGACAAGCCGTACAAGTACGGCGGCGGTCACGGGCGCTGGAACGACTCCGGCTACGACTGCTCGGGCTCGATGTCCTACGTGCTGCACGCGCGCCGGACTGCTCGACCGGCCGCTGGACTCGAGCGGCTTCATGCGCTGGGGCGAGGCGGGGAGCGGGCCAGTGGGTGACGAACTACGCCAACCCGGGCCACGGCTACATGGTGATCGCCGGGCTGCGCTTCGACACCAGCGGCCGGTCAAGCGACGGCTCGCGCTGGGACACGGCGATGCGGTCGCCGCGCGGCTACACCGTCCGGCACCCCGCGGGGCTCTAGAGCAGTTCGCGGTCGCGTACGACCGTGCGCTCGCCCGCGGTGCGGCGTTGCGAGCTGAGGAGGAACAGCGAGATCACGAGCCCGAGCGCTCCGACGAGCATCAGGATCAGCCCGACCGTGGATATCTCCAGCCCGGAGACGTCCGCGTTGACGGCGAAGTAGAGGATCGCGCCGGCGGCGATCAGGAAGATTGAGGTTCCGATGCCCATAACCGGCCAGTGTGCCCGGTCCCGCCTTGTGAGCAAACGTAACGAGCTCGTGAATCGGCGTCGACTACGCTCTGAAGCGATGCTGGCGCACTGGCCCCAAGGACGGCGGATCCTCGCCTCGGCGGTGTTCTGCCTGTGCGTCGCGGTCCTGATCGTCACCGTCTTCCGGGGCATGTCGGACACGTTCCTGGTGCGGATCGCGCAGACGTTCGCGATCGCCGTGACGGCGGTCGGAGTGCTCGGCGTCTTCATGGCCTTCCTCACCGGGCGCATGTCCGAGTACACCGACCCGGCCGACGAGGACGAGTTCGAGGAGCTGGTGCTGCGCTCTGAGCGGCTCGCGCGCGAGAACCTGGCGGCCGAGCCCGGCGAGGACGAGTTCCTCGAGCTCGACCCGCGCAACCCGGCGGACTTCGAGGAGCTGGTGCGCGAGGCGCTCGACGACCTGCCCGACCTGCTGCTGCGCGCGCTCGACCACGTCGCCGTCGTGATCTCCGACAAGGGTCGGCGGCACCGCGCCTACGGTCTCTACCAGGGCGACACGGTCGCGCGCGACGACGTGTCCGACCGCATCGTCATCTTCCGCGACACGCTGCTGCGCGACTTCGGCGACGAGCCGGACGAGCTGCGCGCGCAGGTCACGCGGACGGTGCGCCACGAGCTGGCGCACCACCTGGGCGCCGACGAGCTCGGCGTCCGCGAGCTCGGCTTGTGATGATCGTCATGACACCGGAGGCCGGCGAGGCCGAGATCGCGGCGGTCCGCGAGCGGCTCGAGACGACCGGCGTGCACGTGCTCGTGCTGCCGGGCGAGCTGGTGACCGCGATCGGTGCGATCGGCGACCCCGAGGGCGTGCGCGAGCTGGGCCTGGAGGGGATGGCGGGCGTCGACCGCGTGGTGCCGATCTCGCGGCCCTACAAGCTCGCGTCCTCCGAGCTCGCGCACCACGAGCCGACGGTGTTCGCCGTCGACGGCCACACGATCGGCGCGCCCGACACCTTCGCGCTGATCGCCGGCCCGTGCACGGTCGAGTCGCGCGAGCAGACGCTCGGGAGTCGCGCGCACCGTCGCCGCGGCCGGCGGCTGCATGCTGCGCGGCGGCGCGTTCAAGCCGCGCACCTCGCCGTTCGCGTTCAAGGGGCTGGGCGCGCCCGGCCTGGAGATCCTCGCGGAGGCGCGCGCAGAGACGGGGCTGCCCGATCGTCACCGAGCTGCTCGACGCGGCGCATCTCGAGCTGGTCGCCGCGCACGCCGACGTGATCCAGATCGGTGCGCGCAACATGCAGAACTACGCGCTGCTCGAGGTCGCGGGCAAGCTCGGCAAGCCGGTGCTGCTCAAGCGCGGGCTCTCGTCCTCGCTCGACGAGCTGCTGATGGCGGCCGACTACGTGCTCAAGGAGGGCAACGAGCGCGTGATCCTGTGCGAGCGCGGGATCCGCACGTTCGAGACCGCGACACGCTTCACGCTCGACCTCGGCGCGGTGCCGTGGCTCAAGCTGCACTCGCACCTGCCCGTGATCGTCGACCCGAGCCACGCGTCGGGCGACCGCCGGCTCGTCGAGCCGCTCGCCCGCGCGGCGGCGGCGGTGGGCGCGGACGGGATCATCGTGGAGGTGCACGAGGATCCCGAGCACGCGCTCTGCGACGGCCCGCAGGCGCTCTACGCGAGCGACTTCGAGGGTTTCGCGAGCCGGGTCGCGGCGCACGCGCAGCTCGCCGGCCGCGCGCTCGCCTGAGCATTCCGATGACCCGGAGGAGACCGCCATGCCCGAAGCCGTGATCGTCGATGCCGTCCGCACGCCGATCGGGCGTGCGGGCAAGGGCTCCCTGAAGGACGTGCGCGCCGACGATCTCGCCGCCGTGCCGCTCGCCGCGCTGGTCGAGCGCAACCCGGAGGTCGACTTCGCCCAGACGGCCGACATCCTGATGGGCTGCGGCTTCCCGCTGGGTGAGCAGGGCTACAACCTCGGCCGCAACGCGCAGCTGCTGGCGGGGATCGACCATCACGTCCCGGCCGTGACCGTCAGCCGCTTCTGCTCCTCCTCGCTGCAGGCGCTGCGGATGGCGTTCCACGCGATCGTGGCCGGCGAGGGCGATCAGTACATCGCCGCCGGCAGCGAGGCGGTCTCGCGCTTTCCCGGCGCACCCGCCGTTCGACCCGCACTCAGGGCTGGACGGCTCCGAGGGCGCGCTCTTCAACGTCTACATCCCGATGGGGCTGACGGCCGAGAACGTCGCCGAGCGCTGCAACGTCTCGCGCGAGTCCCAGGACGAGTGGGCGGCGAGCTCGCAGCAGCGTGCGGTCGCCGCGCAGGAGCGCGGTCACTTCGACGCCGAGATCGTGCCCGTGACGCTTGCCGACGGCACGCAGGTGAGCCGCGACGACGGGCCGCGTGCCGGGCACCACGGTCGAGGTGCTCGCCCAGCTCAAGCCGGCGTTCAACCCGGCGGGCAGCGTGACGGCGGGCAACGCCTGCCCGCTCAACGACGGCGCCGCCGCGGTGCTCGTGATGTCGGCCGAGCGGGCGCACTCGCTCGGCGTCGCGCCACGGGCCCGCATCGTCGCCTCCTCGGTCGCCGCGATCCGGCCGGAGATCATGGGCCTCGGCCCGATCCCGGCGGTCGAGCGCGTGCTCGAGCAGGCCGGCATGACGATCGCCGACATCGACGTGATCGAGCTGAACGAAGCGTTCGCCGCGCAGGTCGTGCCCTGCCGCGACGAGTGGGGCGTCGATCCCGCGAAGCTCAACCCGTTCGGCGGCGCGATCGCGCTCGGTCACCCGTTCGGGATGACCGGCGCGCGCATCATGACCACGCTGCTCAACGACCTCGACACGCTCGACGCCACGATCGGGCTGGAGACGATGTGCGTCGCCGGCGGCATGGGCCAGGCGATGATCGTGGAGCGGTTGAGCTTAGTTGTGGATCCAGATCGGCGTGCCGATCGGCATCAGCCGCTTGAGCTGCAGGATGCGTCGAGTTCGGGACGCGGATGCAGCCGTGCGAGGGGCGGCCCGGAATCAGCCGGGGCGCGTTCGTGCCGTGGATGCCGACGACGCCGCCGCCGGGCCACTCCGACAGGCGCGAGTACGCGGCGGTGCCGAACGCGAACGGCCCGTAGGCCGGGTTGCCGCCGAGGTTGCTCAGCCCCTCGCGCACCCAGAAGCGTCCGCTCGGCGTCGGCGTGGACGGCGCGCCGATGCCGACGCCCGAGCTCCAGATCACGACGCCGTCCTTGTAGAGCCGCGCCTTGAGGGCACGCTTGTCGACCTCGAAGCGCGGTCGTGACGGTGCGCATCTTCAGCGCGCTCGCCGGCACCCAGCCCTTGCTGCCGTTGGGGCGGCGTGGCACGCGGATGTTCAGCCACGGCTTGCCGTTGGGGTCGAGCTGCGAGCGCAGGATCAGGTAGTTCTCGGGCGCGCGGTCCTCGGTGTAGAAGCGCAGCCGGGCGAAGCTGCGGAAGCGCTTGCCGGGGCCGGTGCGGATCTTGAAGACGCGGCGTCGGATAGCCGAAGCGCGTCACGAGGTCGCTCGTCGGACAGCTGCTCGTTGCCCAGCGGGCCGGTCGCGCCGGCGGGGCGCAGCGGGCCGGGCGCTTGCGCGAGTGCGGGCGCGGTGGCGGCGCCGCAGCCGAACAGGGCGGCGACGAGGCTGAAGACGATGCGCTTCATGCTCGGCACTGATTCTTACCCCAGTCCGGTCGAGGAGTGCGACAGGTTCGTTGCAGCCGGCCGGGCGGCGCGTGAGGATAGCGTCAGCCGTCGCGACGACGACGGTTGCCGGGGATCTTCTCTGCGAGGTCGCCGATCGGCTCGATCGATTCCTGCATCTCGTCGAGCTTCGGGATCGATCTCGCGCATCCTGCGGTCGAGGTCGGCGACCATCGGCTCGAGCTCGTCCACCGATTCGCGCACGGCAACCATGCTGCGCTCGAGCGGCTCGATCCCGCGCCGGATCGGCTCGAGGTGGCTGATCGGCTCCATCCGCTCGTGCAGGCGGTCGACGCCCTCGCGCACGGCTGTGATCTCCCGTTGAGTGACTCGACGCCCTCGCGCACGCCCTTGATCTCGCCGTTGAGCGCCTCAACGCCTTGCCGCACCGCGGCGATCTCGCCCTGCGTCGCCTGGACCCCCGTGCGCGTGAGGACGAGCTCGTCCTCGAGGCCCTCGACGCGCGCGACGAGGACCGCTTCGAGCTCGGTGAAGCGGCGCGCGAGCACCGCGATGTCATGCAGGTCGTCGAGCGCACGCTTGACCAGCGCCGGCGGGACGAGGAGCGCGTCGAACGGGTTCATGCGGCAGAGCCTTCCCCGCGGCCCGGCGCGGAAACCCAGCCGGAGCTCCCGGTGGGCTTTCGCTGAGTACAGGGGGCCGGACGCCGCTTCGCCCCCTTCCGGGACTCAGGCGACGCCCGACCGGTCCGCGGAGCGCCGTCGCGGGGACTGGTCGGCGCAGGCGCGAACTAAGTCAATCCCCACTCCCGGCCAAGCTCAACCAACGCCGTCATCGTGTTCGCGATCACTGTTCATGCGACGGGTTCCGCCGAGTCGAGCGCGAGCGAGGATGAGAGGTCGCGGTGGGCGTCGATCTGCTGCGTGCGCTCGGCGAGCTTCGCCTCCGCCTGGGCGATCGGGTCGGCGCCGGCGATGAACCGGAACGGTGGATGCTCTTCGCCGGTGATGGTCAGGAGCGCCCGCGCGAGCTTGGCGGGGTCGCCCGGCTGCCGGCCGTTCATGCCGTCCCAGAACTCGCGTTGGGCGGCGTTGCGCTCGGCGTAGTCCTCGATCGATGGCGTGGCGTAGCTCGTCGACTGCTTGGTGAGCAGCTCAGTGCGGAAGAACCCAGGGTTGACGACCGTCGTGTGGATGCCGAACGGCTCGATCTCGGGAGCCAGCGACTCCATCCAGCCGTCGATGCCGAACTTCGACGCGGCGTAGGCGGTGCCATATTCGAAGCCGGCGAAGCCCGCCGATGAGGAGATCGTGACGACGTGCCCGGCGCGCTGCTTGCGCATGATGGGCAGGACGGCGCGGGTGACGTTCATCGGGCCGATGAGGCTCGTGGCGATCTGCCGGCCCATCTGCTCGGGCGTGAGCTCCTCGAAGAAGCTCGCGTAGAAGCTGGCGGCGTTGTTGACCAGCACGTCGATGCGGCCGAAGCGGTCGACAGCGGCCTCGGCCGCCGCCGCGGCGTCCTGCGTGCTGGTGACGTCGAGCTTGACGACGAGCAGGTCGTCCGCGTCGCCGACGGCCTGGGTGACCGTGTCGGGGGTGCGGCCGGTGGCCACGACGTTGTGGCCGGCAGCTAGCGCGGTCTGGGCGATGCTGACGCCCATTCCGCGGCCGGCGCCGGTGATCAGCCAGGTCTTCTTCCCTGTGGTCATGGCGTCCAGCAAAGCGCGGATCTGCAGAAGCTGGGAGTCCCTGTTGAGAGAGGTACTGGCAGGGTCCCCCAAGCGCGCGTCGCCAGGTCTAGGCTGGGTTTCGTGGAGACGAAGCAGGAGATCCGCGAGTTCCTCACCTCCCGTCGCGCCCGGGTCACGCCCGAGCAGGCCGGATTGGCGTCCTACGGAGCCCGCCGCGTGCCCGGCCTGCGCCGCGAAGAGGTCGCGGTCCTGGCCGGCGTGAGCGTTCCGTACTACACGCGCCTGGAGCGTGGAGACATGAGCGGCGCCTCCGAGGGCGTGCTGGAGGCACTGGCCCGGGCACTCCAGCTCGACGACGCCGAGCGCGCCCACCTCTTCGACCTCGCCCGCGCCGCCCAGCCGGCCGGGGCGCGCCCGCGCCGGCGCCGGCCGAAGCCACGCATCCGGCCGGAGATCCAGTGGACGCTCGACGCGATCACAGGCGCCGCCGCGTACGTCGGCAATGACCGCCTTGACATCCTGGCCGCCAACCAGCTCGGACGCGCGCTGTTCTCCGAGCTCTCCACCGCGCCACGCCAGCCGCCCAACTTCGCCCGGTTCATCTTCCTCGACCGGCGCGCCGAGCTGTTCTTCACCGACTGGGACCGCGCCGCCCGCGAGACCGCGGCGATCCTGCGCTTCGCCGCCGGCCGCGACCCACGCGACCGCGACCTCTCGGATCTCGTCGGCGAGCTTGCGACGCAGAGCGAGGCGTTTCGCACTCACTGGGCCGCGCACAACGTGCGCCTCCACGCCACCGCCGTCAAGCACTTTCACCATCCCGTCGTCGGCGAGCTCAGCCTCAGCTTCAACCGCCTCGACGTCGCCGCCGACCACGGGCTGACCCTCTTCACCTACGCCGCCGAACCCGGCTCCCGCTCCGAGGAGGCACTGAACCTGCTCGGGAGCTGGGCCGCCACGGTCGAGCGAACGGCACACGCGACCGCCGACGTCCGCCCCTGACGTGAGCACTGGATTTCCTGAATCGGACGCCGAGGGCTTGTTCGCCCGGGAGCGTCGCCGCCAGTCGCTGGCAAGGCTCGCCTCGCGCTTGCGGAGGGGCCGCGATGACGTGTCGGTCATGTTGCGCTTCGAGGAGGTGGTCGCTGCGCTCGGGCGCGTCGGCGAGCGTGATCTCGGCCTGCAGATGATCGAGCTCGACTCGATCGTCGGGACCGTCGACCGCCGGCGCGGCGAGTTCGACCGCCTGTTTCGGCCCGCTTCGCGTCGCGTGCAACGCAGGTGGCAGAGCATCGCCACCGCCCGGCGCCGCGGAAAGTCGATGCCTCCGATCGACGTCTACCGCGTGGGCGAGCTGCACTTCGTGCAGGACGGCCATCACCGGATCTCGGTGGCGCGCGCTCATGGCGATACGACGATCGAGGCGCACGTCAGGGAGGTGCAGACCAAGCGCCCTGCCACACACGGCCTGTCGCTGTACGAGCTTCAGCTGATCAGACACCAACGCGAGTTCCACGAGCGGGTGCCGCTGCCCGCGCCTGCCCGCGCGCGCATCCAGATCGTCGAAGGCTGGCGCTACGCCCAGCTGTCGACCCACGTCGAGTCATGGGCGTATCGCGCCAGCCACGCGGACGGACGGCTGCTCTCGCGCGCTCAGGCTGCAGAAGCCTGGTTTCGCGAAGAGTACGAGCCGATCGCCGACGTCCTGGACGAGTTGGGCATCGGTGGCCCGGGCACCGAGACGACGCGCTATCTGCGCGTCGTCATGCTGCGCAACCTGCTCATGCATGACACCGGCTGGACCGACGACGTGATCGAGCGGGTACTGGAGGCGATACGGACCAACGCTCCAGACGAGGTCGACGAGATCGTGCACCGGATCCTCAAGGAGATGCGCCAGTCAGCCAGTTGAGTGGATCGTGCGGCTCGATGCCGAGTGAAGGCGCACGTTCCAAGCTGATCCGGCTCCTGTTCGTCTGCATGGGCAACATCTGCCGCTAGGCACCGGTAGAGCCAAGCTTGGCGGTCTAGAGCCATTCTTGTGCCGCCCGGACCCGCTCGGAACCGCTGGATTCGGGTGCTCGTTTTCCCATGGCTTCCCATGAGAACGTGCCGGCGGTGTGTCCGATGCGGTCGCTTCTCCTTTCGCCTGAGAGCGGCACTACTGCTTCTGCCTCCAAGCAGCAGCGCGCCGGATGGTTTCGCGCAGCGCAGGTACGGTCTTCACCGGGATGACCCCGCCCGCCGCTATTCGCGAGGGCCGGATCGAGGACGCTCAGGTTCTTGCGGGGTTCGCACGTCGCATGTTCGACGAGGCTTTCGGCGCTCTGAACGATCCAGGCCAGCTCGCCAAACATCTCGCGAAGTCCTTCGGACGCGAGCACCAGGCGCGCGAGCTGGCCGACGCGGGCTGGACGACACTGCTGGCCGAGCACGACGGGCAATTGCTTGCGTACGCGCAATTGCGGGCGGCGCCGGCGCCGGCTTGCGTTCACGGAGCCGAGTCGGTGGAACTCGTCCGGTTCTACGTGGACGGCGCCTGGCAGGGGCAGGGACTGGCGCATGTGCTGATGGACCACATGCTCGCCGCCGCCGCCGCCCGCGGCGCGCAGACGGTCTGGCTCAGCGTTTGGCAGGTCAACGCTCGCGCAGTCGCGTTCTACCGTCGGCGCGGGTTCCAGATCATCGGCGTGCAAACCTTTCACGTCGGCGACGATCCACAGACCGACTGGGTGATGGCCCGACCCATTGGCGAGCATCGCGCTCCCGCCTGACACCGGCACCGCGGGCTCGCCCAAGCGAGTGCCGCTTCACGCGACCAGCGGCACCTAGGAGGTGCGGAGACGCGCGATCGGGCGTGTCTCGAAGCAGCATCGAGGGCCCGGACACGAGTGGTCGCCGCTGACGGCAAGCGGTGCGGCTCGCCGCTACGGCATGAGCGCCTGTTGCAGGTCGCGCCAGAGGTCGTCCGGATGCTCGCAGCCAACGCTAAGCCGGAGGAGGCCGGGCGGTAGGTGGGTCTGGCCCGGGATGGCGGCGCGGCGTTCCATGGTCGATTCGACGCCGCCGAGGCTGGTGGCATGTCGGATGATGCGCACCGAGCCGCAGACCGCGTCCGCGGGCGCGGCGCCGCCCTGCACGTCGAAGGACACCACGGCGCCGAAGCCCGGGTAGCGCACGACCTTCACGGCGGGGTGCTGCGCGAGCCGCTCGGCGATGTCAGTCGCCGACGCGGTTGCGCGCTGGAGCCGCAACGGGAGCGTGCGCATGCCGCGGACGGCGAGAAAAGCCTCTAACGCACCGGGCGTGGCTCCGGCCAGCGTGCGGCGCTCGCGCAGCTGGTGTGCGCGCTCGGGCGTCGAGGAGACAACTGCTCCGAGCAGGAGATCAGAGTGCCCGCCCAGGTACTTCGTGGCCGAGTGCATGACCAGATCGGCACCAAGCTCAAGCGGGCGCTGCACGAGCGGTGTCGCGAAGGTGCTGTCGATCACCACCAGCGCGTCCGCCGAGCGCGGCGCGGCGCAGATCGCTGGGAGATCGGCGACGCGCAAGAGCGGGTTCGACGGCGATTCCAGCCAAACGAGGTCGGCGTCGGCGGCAAGCTCGATCCAGCGCGCCGTGTCTTCGACTCCCACCCGCTCCACGCGCCATCTGCCACGCTCCGCTCCGGCGGCGGCCAGGCCGGAGACGGCCTGGTAGCAATCGTCTCCCAGGACGACCTTGGCGCCGACCGGCAGCAGGTCGAACACCGCCGCCGAAGCCCCCATGCCCGACGCGAATGCGACCGCCTCGCCGCCCTCTAGGCCGCCCAGCAGCTCCTCAAAAGCCTCCCACGTCGGCGTACCGTCATCCCGGCTGTAGGCACGCTCGGAGCCGAGCTGGAAGTTCGAAGCGGACACCAGAGGGACGTTCAGCGGCGCTCCCGCGCTATCGGCCCCTCGTCCCGCCATCACGGCCCATGTTTCCGGGTTCACCTCCGAACGCTGCACCATCGGCGGCAGTATGAGCGGCAGGCCGATCCACCGTCGAGCCGCTTCTGCTTTCGCCTGCAAGCGATAGCCAAGAGCTCTACAGCGAGCATTATTGCTTTGCGCGAGGACCGCAACCGATCGCCGGCGAGCAGTACCGCGTCTGCCTCGAATCGGAAGACGCCGCTGGGCGCGGTAACCGTGCATGACATGCTCTTGCCGCTCGTGCTCGGCCGCAGCGGTTCCGGGCGGCGGCAACTTGGTGCCTTGCGTCCGTCAGTCCGCGCCTGGCCAGACTCAAGGCCACGGAGCGCTGTGGACGGCGGTAGCGTTGGCGCCTGTTGCTAATCGCGCGGAGTGGAGTGGAGGCTGAGAAGATGCCATTCACCCGGGAACAGCTTCGAGAGTCGTTCGAACGGGCGGGGTTTGACGAGCACTGGCAGGCCCTCAACCGGCACCACACAGACGCTTATCCTGAGAGCAATCCCACGCCCGGTGACGTTGCGAGGGCCGAGGCTGCGCGACTGAACGACCTCGGCTTGGGCGACAACTCCGACCTCAGGCTGGTGGAAAGCCGGGTCGAGCGGATCGAGCCCGCAGTTCGCATCACCCACGTTTTCGAGGATCGCACCAAAGGCACTCGGTTCGAGACCGAACCGTTCACTGGATACGAATGAGTGCGGGGCTCGGCACTCGTGTCATGCGGCGCGGTCGCTACATCCCTGCTCCTTCCGCCTGAGAGCAGCGCTACTCCTTCTGCCTCAGAGCAACAGTGACCCGACGGCCGCCACTAGCGGCGGCGTGCAGCCTGTGCGAGCGCCGGATTGTTGAAGGAGTTGTCTGCAGGGTTGATGGTGGTACCCGGCGGGACGATCTCGTCGATCCGGTCCAGCACGGTCTCGGCTAAGACGACGTCGGCCGCCGCGAGCTGACCATCGAGCTGATCCATGGTGCGCGGCCCGATGAGGGCTGAGGTGATAGCCGGGTGGTTGAGCACGAACCCGATCGCGAGCTGGATGAGCGTGATGCCGGTTTGTTCTGCGAGCTGGGCGAAATCCTCGACGGCGTCGAGCTTCCGTTGGTTGGCGGGTTGCGAGAGGTCGAAGCGCTCGGGCAGCCGGTTGGCGCGCGAGGAGGACTGCTGTCCGGTGTTCTTGCGCCAGCGCCCCGACAGCCAGCCGCCCGTCAGTGGACTGTAGGACATGACGCCCATCCCATGACGCAAACATGTGGGCAGTACGTCGGCCTCGACGGCACGGACGAGCATCGAGTAGGGCGGCTGCTCGGTGACAAACCGCTGCAAGTGCCGGTCGCGTGCGATCCACTGCGCTTCGACGATCTGGCTGGCAGGGAAAGTGGAGGACCCGATGTAGCGGACCTTGCCCTGGTGCACGAGGTCGCTGAGGGCGCCCAGCGTCTCCTCGATGTCGGTGTCAGTGCGCGGGCGGTGAACCTGGTAGAGGTCGATCCAATCCGTGCCCAGCCGCCGCAGCGAGTTCTCGACCGCCCTGATTATCCAGCGGCGCGAGCTGCCCTGCTGGTTCGGGTCGTCATCGGCCATCGCGCCGTGGAACTTGGTGGCAAGGATGACCGAGTCGCGCCGACCGTCGGCCAGCGCCTTGCCCACGATCTCCTCAGACTCCCCGCGCGCGTAGACATCGGCGGTGTCGATGAAGTTGATCCCCGCGTCGAGCGCCGCGTGAATGATGCGCACCGACTCGTCGTGATCGGGATTGCCCCAGGCACCGAACATCATCGCGCCAAGGCAGAACTTGCTGACCGACACGCCGGTGCGACCGAGGGGGCGGTGCTCCACGAGGCCTACATGCCCCGAGCCTCCTTTTCGCTACCGCCTGATAGCGAGCGTCTCCGCGGCGAGCCCGAGACGCTCGCCCCGGACGAGAGCCGGGAGCCACGGGAACAGCTCCGCGAGATGCGCGAGCGTTCATGAATGTTCCCCGCTAGGTCCCGCTGCTGCTGTTGCCTCGAAGCAGCATCGGGATATCGCGGCGTGGCCCCTTTCGGCTAGTGTCGCGCCGTGACGGCGTCTCATTGCTTCGAGGCGGATCGGCCCAGCGGGAACCGGGAGTCATCGGTCGCTCATGCGGCCCGAATGAGAGAGAACGAAAGTGGCAATCGATCACGTGCTTGCCGTCGTACCGGTGGCTAACTTCGAAGCTGCGCATGCTTGGTATGAGCGCCTGTTCGGCCGTCATGCGGACAACAACCCGATGGGAGGCCTTGCCGAGTGGCGAGTGACTGGCAGCGGATGGGTTCAGCTCACGCACGACGCCGATCGTGCCGGGTCGGCCCTCTTGAACCTCGCGGTGGACGATCTAAAGCTTCACGTCGATGAACTGTCCGCGAGGGGATTGAGTCCAAGCGCGATCGAGAGAGTGACAAAGGGTGTCCAGCTCTCCGCCGTCCGCGATCCGGACGGCAACCTCGTCACCTTCATTGGGAATTTCCGCGTCGAGTACTAGGAGCGCAACCCGCGAGCAACCAGGTGAACCGCGCACATCGGGTCGAGCAAGACAAATCGCTTTCGCCTGCAAGCGGGAAGGCGGCCCGGGCACTGATGTGCGTTAGGTGGGGTCGGGTAGAAGGATCGCGGGGCTGCCCTTTTGGATAGGCGCCGTCGATGCCGGCGGGCGTAGCCTCGGCTGGGGTGGGCGGGGAAGCCCGGGGGCAGCCCTGCTCATCCCACGAGACCGGAGCCATTTACGCCGACGCGGCTGAACTCGGCGTCCGCGGGTTCTTCTCATAAGCGCAGCAGCCGTCGCCCCGCTACTGCGCCTCACAAAACGCCGGTGACGGTTGACTGCGATTAGCGCTTTCTGAGAGTGTCGATCAGCGGCAACTCGACCAGGAGAACCACAATGCCCGTCTTGATGGTGCATGACAGTCCGGGTGGGACCCAAGAGCAGTACGACCAGGTCGGTGCCCGTCTCACCGACGGTCGGGGTCTCAAATCGCTGAGCGACTGGCCAGCCGATGGAATCCTTTTCCACGCGGCCGGCCCGACGGAGAACGGCTTCCGGGTAGTCGATGTCTGGGAATCGGAGGAGGCCTTCCAGCGTTTCGGCAGCACCATCGGTCCGGTGCTCCAAGAGGTGGGCTTTCCGGGCGAGCCTCAGCTCTTCCCACTCCACAACTTCGTCAAGTAGCAGCCGACCCAAGGGCGTCGTTCGGCTAGCGGTCGCCTTTGGCGCCGTTGCACGCTGCGGCGGGCTAAAGGTTTCCCGGGTTCCTACTGATGAGGCCCGCACTAGCGGCCCGACGACGCCTTTGGAACGTCGCCGGGCCTGAGCCACGGGCTCCCGTGACCGCCTGGACGAGCTGCCGCGATTCACTTACACGCAAGGTCGCGGGCTGTTTCAGACCTCCGTAGGTCCTCCGCTGGGAACTCGTCTAGCCCGGCGGTTACGCTTCGCCGCGCAGGTTCGTGGGAGTTCATTCAGAGCAGCCCGCCCGGGACGTAACGCACCCCACAAGGGCGGGCTGTCGCTTTCCCGGTTCTTGTCGGGGCTGGGGCGTACTGTTCGCGGCGCGTTCCCACCACGACCTGAAGGGCCATTACGTTATGGCCGAAGGCATCGAAGTCCGCACCGCGAAGGACGGCACCCGCACCTACCGCGCGAGCGTGTGGAGCAACCGCGACGGCCAGCTGATCCGCAAGAGCTCGATTCGCGGCGGCTCACTGACCTCACCCGGCACGAGCTGCAGGACTTCATCGACCGGCTCGGCAAACAAGGCATGAGCGCGAGCAGCGTGCAGTGCTCACTGCTGCCATTGCGCGCGATTTATCGGCGGGCGATTAAGCGCGGCGACGCGCAAGTCAACCCGTGCACCGGGCTCGAGCTACCCGCGGTCCGCGAGCGCCGCGATCGGATCGCCGACCCCACGGAGGCGGCGCGGCTCTTAGCGGCCCTGCCGGAAGCCGAGCGGGCGGTATAGGCGACCTCCATGTACGCCGGCTTGCGCCGCGGCGAGCTGCGGGCGTTGAAGTGGGAGAACGTCGACCTCGCGACCGGGGTTCTCCGCGTCGAGCACGGCTGGGATGACGTGGAGGGCGAGATCGCGCCTGAGAGCCGTGAGGGGCGCCGCACTGTGCCCGTGACGGCGGTGTTGCGTGACGTGCTGCTCGAGCATCGGATGCGTGAGGACCGCGACCGCGGATTCGTGTTCGGCACGGCGACCGGCCCGTTCGTGAATGACACGGTCGCCAAGCGCGCCGCGAAGGCGTGGAAGGCAGCCAAGCTCGCGCCGATCACGTTGCATGAGTGCCGGCACACTTCGCCTCTTTGATGATCGCCGCCGGGGTCAACGCGAAAAGCCTTGAGCAGCTACATGGGGCACGCGAACATCACGATCACCTTGGACCTGTACGGGCACCTGATGCCCGGGAACGCGGCGGAAGCCGCCGGGCTGCTGGACGAGTATTTGACGCGTGCTGACACGGCGGCGCGGCTCGATCAGTTCGATGCTGATTGAAACGGCGCGACCGTCGACGACCTCACATCAGGAGGATCACGGCGATGACTACTGCGATGACGAGAGCGAGAATGGCGATCGTGCGAGTGTCCATGAGGGTCTCCGAGCCGGTAGCGAACAGACCTTCGAACGTACTCGCCCAGATGCCATCTGCCGCGGTCCAGACGGATAGGTTCTCGCGCGGTACTTTCCCAAGAGTTTTCCCATGAGCGCCCTGATCGGATCCCGAGGCGCGCTATAGAGCCATTTCGGATCCTGTTTGTCTGCATGGGCAACATCTGCCGCTCGCCGACGGCCGAGGGGGTGATGCGCGGGCTGCTGCGTGAGCAAGGGCTGGAGGGAGACGTGGAGGTCGACAGCGCCGGCACGGGCGACTGGCACATCGGCTCGCCGCCCGACGCACGCGCCGGGGCTGCTGCACGCTCGCGCGGGATCACGTTGGAGGGCGCCGCGCGCGTGGTGGCGCGCGGCGACTTCGACGACTTCGACCTGATCCTCGCTGCCGACCGGCGAAACCTGCGCGATCTGCGCGCCATCGCCCCGGAGGGCTCGCGCGCGCGGCTGCACCTGTTACGCGAGTTCGACCCTGCGTCGGAGGGAGCGCCCGACCTCGACGTGCCCGATCCCTACTACGGCGGCGACGACGGCTTCGAGCAGGTGATCGACCTCGTCGACGCCGCTTGCCGCGGCCTGCTGGCACAGCTCCGCGCCGACGGCAGGATTTGATACCCGAGGCGGCCGCACGGGCGATCGGGCGCCCGCTGGTCTCCGCCCGCCGCGTCGCCGGTGGCGACATCAACGACGCCTGGCTGCTCGAGCTCGACGGCGGCGCGCGCGCGTTCGTCAAGTCGCGCACGCAGGCGCAGCCCGGCGAGTACGCGACCGAGGCGGCGGGATTGCGCTGGCTCGGCGAGGTCGAGCACGGGTTGCCGGTGCCCGAGGTCCTCGCGGTCGGCGATGCGCCGGAGCCCGGGCCGTCTTTCTCGCGCTCTCGTGGATCGACGCGGGGAGCGCTCGACGAGCGCATGGAGGAGACGCTCGGCCGCGGACTCGCGCACGTCCATGCGGCCGGAGCACCCGCGTTCGGCGCGCCGCCGCCAGAGGCGCCGCGCGGCGGGTTGCGGCTCGGCGACGTCGAGCTCCCGGCAGCCGAGTCGGCGGATTGGTCCGCGTTCTACGGTGAGCACCGGCTGGCGCCGCTGCTGCGCACGGCGGCCGACCGCGGTGCGTTGCCGGCCGGCGGCGTCCGCGCCGTCGAGGCCGTGATCGAGCGGCTGCCCGAGCTGGCGGGTCCGCACGAGCCGCCCGCGCGACTGCACGGTGACCTCTGGCGCGGCAATGTGCTGGCTTCGGCGGACGGGCGTCCATACCTGATCGACCCGGCCGCGTACGGTGGTCACCGCGAGGTCGACCTGGCGATGCTGCGGCTCTTCGGCGGGCCCTCGCCGCGCACGCTCGACGCCTACGAGGAGGTCCACCCGCTGGCGGACGGGCACGAGCAGCGCGTGCCGCTGTGGCAGCTGTTCCCGCTGCTCGTCCACGCGGTCCTGTTCGGCGGGTCCTACGGCGCGTCGGTGCTGCGGGCGGCGCGGCGGGCTGCGCCATGATGGCGGCCATGGAACTGGGCATCGAAGGTCGCGTCGCCGTCGTCACGGGCGCCACGCGCGGGATCGGCGCGGCGGTGGCGGAGCGACTCGAGGCGGAGGGAGCGCGCGTGGTCCGCGTCGCTCGCTCGGAGGGGATCGACGTGACCGCGCCCGATGCCGCGGAGCAGATAGCCGAGCGCGCCGCGGGACCGGTCGACATCCTCGTCAACAACGCCGGGACGTCGGAGATCAAGCCGCTGGAGGAGATGGCGGACGCGGACTACTACGCCGCCTTCGAGCTCAACGTGATGGCGCCGATGCGGCTCATGCGCCACTTCGCGCCGCTGATGGCCGAGCGCGGCTGGGGCCGGATCGTCAACGTCACCTCGACGGCGGGCAAGCGGCCGTCGCAGACCTGGCCGGCGTACTCGGTCGCCAAGGCGGCCCAGCACTCGCTCTCGCGCCTCTTCGCCGACTACTGGGCGCCGCAGGGCGTGCACGTCAATGTCGTCGCGCCGGGGCCCACCAACACCTCGCTCTGGCGCGACGCGGGCGGGCTGGCCGAGCAGGTGGCCGCGCGCGAGGGCATCACGCCGGAGCAGGCGATCGAGCGGCACTCGAAGAAGGTCCCGCTCGGCCGCTACGGCGAGCCCGAAGAGGTCGCCGCCGTGATCGTGTTCCTGTGCTCCGAGCGCGCGTCCTGGGTCACCGGTGCCGCCTGGTCGGCCGATGGGGGCGCGTGGCAGTCGATGCTGTGAGGCGTTCGGCGGTTCGAACGTCAACGGCGGCATTAGAGGGAAGGTTTCGGCGTGGGGGTGGCGGCAGGCGGGGAGCGAACGTCGATCCTTCCCGGGCATAGCACCTACTGTTCGACGTTCGTTTCCGGCACGGAGGATCGCGGCCGCCGCGGGGCGCGTTGACGTCGCATACCGACGTCAAGTCGCCCCGCCGCTCCGTTGCGACTAGTCGTAACGACGCCTCGCGACCCGCCGCCCACAAGGGACCCGCCCCCTTCAATGCCGCAGTTGACGTTCGCCAACGCTAGGCCACAACCGGAGCCGCATCCCGCGCCACCATCGCCGCGTACACGCCACCACCCGCGACGAGCTCGTCGTGCGTCCCTCGCTCGCTGATCCGGCCGCCGTCGAGCACGACGATCTGGTCCGCCTCGCGGACCGTCGAGAGCCGGTGCGCGATCACGATCGTGGTGCGGCCCTCGGCGAGCCGCTCGAGCGCCTCCTCGACCGCGCGCTCGGTCTGCACATCCAGAGCGCTGGTCGCCTCGTCGAGCACCAGCACCGGCGGATTGCGCAGGATCGTGCGGGCGATCGCGATGCGCTGCTTCTCGCCGCCGGAGAAGCGGAAGCCGCGCTCGCCGACGACCGTGTCGTAGCCGTCGGGCAGCGCTGCGACGACGTCGTGCACCTGCGCCGCCCGTGCC
Organism: uncultured Solirubrobacteraceae bacterium; assembly: GCA_963721315.1. Classification (GTDB taxonomy): domain Bacteria; phylum Actinomycetota; class Thermoleophilia; order Solirubrobacterales; family Solirubrobacteraceae; genus DASQMT01. Next base: position 111,019 of record CAVRIU010000009.1, on the reverse strand, counting down.
GCCTCCTCGATCTCCGCGTCGCTCGCGTCCGGGCGGGCGAAGCGCAGGTTCTCGCGCACCGAGGCGTGGAACAGGTAGGTCTCCTGCGAGACGACGCCGACCGTCGCCGCGAGCGAGTCGAACGTCAGCTCGCGCACGTCGGCGCCGTCGATCCGGATCGCGCCGCGCTCGACGTCGTACAGGCGCGCGACGAGGTAGCCGAGCGTCGTCTTGCCCGAGCCGGTCTCGCCGACGATCGCGGTGCGCGTGCCCGCGGGCACGTCGATGTCGATCCCGGCAAGCGTCCAACCTGTGCCCGACGACGAAGTCGTTTGGGTATCCGAGTCCGAGTACCGGAACCAGACGTCCTCGAGTCGCACGTCGCCGCGCGGCGAGACCAGAGCTGCGCGAACCGGGATGGATGTCGACCGGCATGTCGAGGTACTCGAACACGCGCTCGAACAGCGCCGAGGAGCTCTGGATGTCGACGCCGACGTTGAGCAGCGACTGGATCGGCCAGAAGATCCGCGTCTGGAGCGTCGTGAAGGCCACGACCGTGCCGATCGTGACGGCGCCGCCGTCGAGCCCGGCGAACAGGTAGACGAGCGCCGGCATGACGGCGAAGGACGTCTGGATCGTGGCCATCATCCAGCGCCCGGCCATGCGCGAGCGCACCTCCAGGTCGGCCAGCCCTGCGGACTCGCGCTCGAAGCGGTCGGCCAGCTCGGCGCCGCGGCCCATCGACTTGCCGAGCAGGATGCCCGACACGCTGAGCGACTCCTGGATCAGCGAGGAGATGTCCGCCATCACGCCCTGCTTGGTCGCGGTGATCTGCTTGCGCTGGTTGCCGACGCGGCGCGCGATCAAGCACGAAGAAGGGCGTCAACGCGAGCGAGAACACCGCGAGCCGCCAGTCGAGCAGGAACATCGCGACGACGGTCGCGACGACCGTGGTGACGTTCGAGACGATCGAGGTCGCGGTCGTCGTCACGACCGTCTGGACGCCGCCGATGTCGTTCGCGATGCGCGACTGGATCTCGCCCGTGCGCGTGCGCGTGAAGAAGGCGAGCGAGAGCCGTTGCAGATGGCGGTAGACCTGCGCGCGCAGGTCGTGCATCACGCGCTGGCCGACGACGTTCGAGAGCCAGGTCTGCAGGACGCCGAGCACGCCGGTGGCGATCGCGATCGCGATCATGCCCGCGACGAGCGCGATCAGCAGCCCGTCGTCGTTCTCGGGGATCGCGACGTCGAGCACGTCGCGCAGCAGGAACGGCGAGACGACGCCGAGGCCGGCCGAGACGACGATCAGGCCCAGGACCGTCGTCAGCCGGCGCGCGGTAGGGGCGGAAGAGGCGCGTCACCCGGCGCCACGACATGCGTGGCGCCGGGGAGGCGGAGGCCGGTCAGCCGTCAAGCGGAGGTCCGGCCGCGGCTCATGCGGCCAGCTTCGCAGGCGCCGGCTCGAGCGCCTGCTCGAGCACCTCGCCGATGTCCATCACCGGGTGGAACGTCATCGTCTCGCGCACGTCGGCGGGCACGTCGTCGAGATCGCCGCGGTTGCGCTCGGGGAGGATGACCTCGGTCAGACCCGCGGCGTGAGCGGCCAGCACCTTCTGCTTGAGCCCGCCGATCGGCAGCACGCGGCCCTGCAGCGTGACCTCGCCGGTCATGCCCACCGTGTGCTTGATCGGGCGACCGCTGAGCAGCGACGCGAGCGCCGTCGTCATCGTGATGCCCGCGCTCGGGCCGTCCTTCGGGATCGCGCCCGCGGGGACGTGCACGTGGAACTCGCGGTTCTCGAACGCGTCCTCGTCGATGCCGAGCTCGGCCGCGTGGCCGCGGACGTAGGAGAGCGCGATCCGCGCCGACTCCTTCATCACGTCGCCCAGCTGGCCGGTCAGCACGAGGCCCGTCCTTGCCCTTCATCGACGTTGCCTCGATGAACAGCACGTCGCCGCCCGCGCCGGTCACGCTCAGGCCGGTGGCCACGCCGGGCACCGCGGTCCGCAGCGCCGCCTCGTGGAACACCTTCTGGCGCCCGAGCGCGTCGCGCACCGACTCGATGTCGATCACGACCGGCGCCTCGGCGGTCCCCGACGCGATCCGCGTCGCCGTCTTGCGCAGCAGCGTGCCGAGCTCGCGCTCGAGGTTGCGCACGCCCGCCTCGCGGGTGTACTCGCTCACGACCGTGGTCAGCAGCTCGTCGGAGACCGTGACCTCATCCGAGCGCAGGCCGTTGCGCTCACGCTGGCGCGGCCACAGGTAGTCGCGCGCGATCGCGGTCTTCTCCGCGACGGTGTAGCCGTCGAAGCGGATGACCTCCATGCGGTCGAGCAGCGGGCCGGGGATCGTCTCGGCGACGTTGGCGGTCGCGATGAACAGGACCTGCGAGAGGTCGAGCTCGACGTCGAGGTAGTGGTCGCGGAAGCCGTGGTTCTGCGCCGGGTCGAGCACCTCGAGCAGCGCCGCGCTGGGGTCGCCGCGCCAGTCGGCGCCGACCTTGTCGACCTCGTCGAGCATGATCACCGGGTTCATCGTCCCGGCGTCGCGCAGCGCGCGCACCAGGCGGCCCGGGAGCGCGCCGATGTAGGTGCGCCGGTGCCCGCGGATCTCGGCCTCGTCGCGCACGCCGCCGAGCGACATGCGCACGAACTCGCGTCCGGTCGCGCGGGCGATCGACTCGCCGATCGAGGTCTTGCCGGTGCCGGGCGGGCCGATCAACGTCAGGATCGCTCCCGACCGCCGGTCCTCCTTGATGCCGCGCTCGACGCGCAGCTTCTTGACCGCGAGGTACTCGACGATCCGGTCCTTGACGTCCTCGAGCCCGGCATGGTCGGCGTCGAGCACGACGCGCGCGTCGACCGGGTCGAGCTTCTCGTCGGACTTCTTCGACCACGGCACGGACACGAGCCAGTCGAGGTAGGAGCGGATCATGCCGGCCTCGGCCGACTGCTCGCCCATGCGCTCGAGCCGTCCGAGCTCCTTGTTGGCCTGCTCGTCGACCGCCTCCGGCATGCCGGCCTCGGCGATCTTCGTGCGGTACTCCTCGACGATCGAGGCGGAGTCCTCGCCCAGCTCGCGCTGGATCGACTCCATCTGCTTGCGCAGGAAGTACTCGCGCTGCTGCTGGTCGGCGCCGTCGCGCACGTCCTCGCGGATCTTGCGCCGCAGCTGCAGCTCGACGAGCCGCTCGCGCTGGATCTTGACGGCCAGCTCGAGCCGCTCGGTCACGTCGAGCGTCTCGAGCACCTGGACCTTCTGCTCGAAGCTGACGTCGGGCGCGTAGCCGATCGTGTCGGCGAGCGGGCCCGGCTCGACGATCGCGCGCAGGAACTGCGCCACGCGGTCGTCGGCGCCGCGCAGCTCGAGGATCTCGGCCACGACGGCGCGGTACTCGCGCTCGGCGGTGCGGGTGCGACCGTCGACCGGCACGTCGTCGGGGTGCTCGGTGACCTCGATCCGCAGCTGCCCGGTGGTGTCGGAGTGGGCCGCGCCCGCGACGCCGCGGGCGACGCCGGCGAGCGACACGGCACGACCGCCGCCGGGCAGCCGCACGCGATCGGTGACCTCGGCGATCGTGCCGACCTTGGCGAACTCGCCGTCGTGGCGCGGGATCAGCAGCACGCGATCCTCGTCGCCCGCGTCGACGGGCAGCGTCACGTCCATCGTGGGGAAGACGACCGTATCGTCGAGGGGGATGAGCAGGAGTGAGGGCATGTGAGAGAGGCTTTCTCCGCAATAGCTGCTTACGATTGGTGCGTAAGCGTAGCAGTCGAGCGGCCCTTTCTCAACCGCGTCACGCGCCAACATCTCAGCGTGAGTGACTCAGATCTCAGCGGGGCGGCATGCGCAGCGCGCCGTCGAGCCGGATGACCTCGCCGTTGAGCATCGGGTTCTCGACGATGTGGGCCGCGAGCGCGGCGTACTCCGCCGGCGCGCCGAGCCGCGCCGGGTGCGGCACCTGGGCGCCGAGCGCGGCGCGCGTCTCTTCGGGGAGCCCGGCCAGCAGCGGCGTGTCGAACAGCCCGGGCGCGATCGTGCAGACGCGGATCCGGCTGCTCGCGAGGTCGCGCGCCGCCGGCAGCGTCATGCCGACCACGCCGCCCTTCGAGGCGGAGTAGGCGAGCTGCCCGATCTGGCCGTCGTAGGCGGCGATCGAGGCGGTCAGCACGATCACGCCCCCTTCGCCGCCGTCGTCGGGCTCGTTGGCGAGCATCGCCGCGGCCGCCGCGCGCAACAGGTGGAACGAGCCCAGCAGGTTGACCTCGAGCACCTGGTGGAACGGCTCGACGCGGTGCGGGCCGTTCCTTGCCCGCCGTCTTCTCGGCCCAGCCGATGCCGGCGCAGTTGACCGCGATCCGCAGGCCGGTGCCGGCGCGCGGCGATCGGCGGCCTCGACCTGTCCCGGGTCGGTCACGTCACAGCGCGTGAAGCCGGCCTCCAGCTCGGATGCCAGCGCCGTGCCGCGCTGCGCGTCGACGTCGGCGATGATCACGTGCGCGCCGCCGGCGCGCAGCCGGCGCGCGGTCGCGGCGCCGAGGCCAGAGGCCCCGCCGCAGACGAGCGCCCGCGCTCCCTCGATCAGCATCGGCCTGACCCTAACGGCGCGCGCCACGCCGCCGCGATCGCGTCAGCGCTGCGGTCGGCGTCGTCCGCGCTCGTCTGCCAGCCCGAGACCGAGACGCGCATCGCGGCCTTGTCGTGCCAGACCGTCCCGCCGAGCCAGCAGGTGCCCTCGCGCTGCACGCGCTCGATCACCGCATCGGTAGCCGCATCGTCGTCGCCGAAGCGCACCAGCGCCTGGTTGAGCACGACCTCGTTGAGCACCGCGACGCCGTCCTCGCCTGCCAGGCGCTCCGCGATCCGGGCCGCCAGCGCGCAGTCGCGCTCGACGAGCTCGGCCACGCCGCGCCGGCCGAGCGCGCGCAGCGCCGCGTAGAGCGGGAACGCGCGCGCCCGGCGCGACGCCTCCGGCGCCCAGTCGGCGCCGTTGCGCTCGCGCTCGCCCGCCGTCGTCAGGTAGGCCGCGGTGAGCGCCATCGCGGCGGTCAGCGGCGCGGGGTCGGCGACGATCGCCAGCGCGCTGTCGTAGGGCACGTTGAGCCACTTGTGCGCGTCGACCGCCCAGGAGTCGGCGCCGGCGGCGCCGGCCACCAGGTGCGCGCGGCCGGGCGCCGCCGCCGCCCACAGCCCGAACGCGCCGTCGACGTGGCACCACGCGCCGGCGGCGCGGCAGGCGGCCACGATCTCCTCGAACGGGTCGGACGCGCCGGTGTTGACGTTGCCGGCCTGCGCGCAGACGATCGTCGGCCCGCCGATCGCCTGCGAGCGTCCGCCTGAGCTCGTCCGCCCGCATCCGCCCCTGCTCGTCGGACGCCACGCGCAGCGCCGTGCCGCGTCCGAGGCCGAGCAGCCGCAGCGCGTTGAAGACCGTCGCGTGCGACTCCGCGCTCGTGATCACGTGCAGCGCCGGCGCGCCGGCCAGGCCGCGCTCCTCGACGTCCCAGCCGGCGCGCGCGAGCACGGCGTTGCGGGCGGCGGCGAGCGCGCGTGACGTTGGCCATCTGCGCGCCGCTGACGAAGCCCGACGCCGGCGCCCGGCCGGCAGGCCGAGCAGCTCCTTCACCCAGCTCGCGACGGTCTGCTCGGCGACGCCGCGGCGGCGGCGACATGACGTGCAGGCCGACGTTCTGGTCCCAGGCCGACGTGAGCCAGTCGGCGGCGACGGCGACCGGCAGCGCGCCGCCGGTGACGAAGCCGAAGTAGCGCGGCCCGGCGCTCGCCACGAGGCCCGGCTCGGCTGCCGCCGCGAGCGCCTCGATCACGGCGACCGGGTCCTCACCCCGCTCGGGCAGCGCCCCGCGCAGGGCGTCCGGCTCGCCCGCCGCGCGCACGGGCCGCTGTGGCAGCGTCTCCAGCCACGCGCCGGCCAGCGCGGCCGCGCGTTGAAGCACGGCTTCACTCATGTCGCCACCCCGTAGCGCAGGTAGAGCTCCTGGTCGTGGCGCAGTGCCCACTCGAGCGTCAGCCGAGCGGGCTCGGGCAGTCCTTGTCCCTCGACGATCCGCTTCGCGCCCGGCTCGCCGGAGAGCATCGGCGAGAGCGTCAGGAACAGCTCGTCGACGACGCCGGCCTCGAGCAGCGCGCTGTTGAGGATCGGCCCGCCCTCGCACAGCAGCGAGCGCACGCCGCGCGCGCGCAGGTCGGCCATCACCGCGACGCGGGTCCGGGCCTTCCATCCGCACCACCTCGAGCGGCGCGGCGACGTCCGGCGGCTCGCCGTCGGCGCCGGTGTAGAGGATCACGGGCTGGTCTGCGGCCGCGAACAGGCCGGCGTTCCAGGGGAAGCCGAACGTGCGCGACATCAGCACGGCCGTGGGCGTGACGGCGAGACCCGCCGCCTCGCGCCGGGCGACCCGCTCGGGATTGCGCACCAGCCGCGCGTAACCCTCCGCGTGGACCGTCCCGGTGCCGAGCAGCACGGCGTCGGCGAGCGCGCGCAGCTCGGTCAGCAGCAGCGTGTCGGCCTCCGACCCGAGCCCTTTCGTGCTGCCCTCGTAGGACGCCCGCCCGTCGACGCTCGCGACCATGTTGAGGTAGAGGAAGGGGCGGTCGGCGCGCGCGCGCTCGCGCGGGCGCACCTGCGCGAGCCATTCGTGCGGCGGGCGCCGCGCGCCGCCGGTCAGCTCTTCGAACTCGATGCTCATCGGGCGTGGCAACCCTCCAGGTGATCGTTGACGAGCCCGCACGCCTGCATCAGCGCGTATGCGGTCGTCGGGCCGACGAAGCGGAAGCCCTGCCGCTTGAGCGCCTTGGCGAGCGCCGTCGACTCCGGCGTGACGGCCGGGACCTCCTCGATCGAGCGCGGCGCGGGGCGCGTCGCCGGGTCGGGCGCGTGCGACCAGATCAGTCCGCTCAGGTCGTCGACCGCGGCGGCCGCGCGGGCGTTCGCGATCGTCGCCTCGATCTTGGCGCGGTTGCGCACGATGCCCGCATCGCCCATCAGCCGCTCGACGTCGCTCGCGCCGAACCGCGCCACGGCTCCGATCTCGAAGCCGGCGAAGGCCGTGCGGAAGTGCTCGCGCTTGCGCAGGATCGTCAGCCACGAGAGACCGGACTGGAACGACTCGAGGCAGAGCTTCTCGTACAGCGCATCGGCGTCGCGCACCGGCCGGCCCCACTCCTCGTCGTGATAGCGCTCGTAGTCGGGCGTGCTCGCGCCCCAGCGGCAGCGCGCGCGCCCGTCCGTGCCCGTGACCAGATCGCTCGCCGGCATCCGCGCGGACGCTATCCCAAGGCAGGTAGTGTGCGAGCCGATGAGCGTCGCGCCGGATCGCAACCTCGCGCTGGAGCTCGTGCGCGTGACCGAGGCGGCCGCGCTGGGCGGCGCACGCTGGATCGGGCGCGGCGACAAGGAGGCGGCCGACCAGGCGGCCGTGGACGGCATGCACGCCGTGCTGCACACGATCCACATGGACGGTCTCGTCGTGATCGGCGAGGGCGAGAAGGACGAGGCGCCGATGCTCCACAACGGCGAGGAGATCGGCGACGGCACGCCGCCGCTGGTCGACATCGCGGTCGACCCGCTCGAGGGCACGCGCCTGTGCGCGTTCGGCATGCCGAGCGCGATCGCGGTGATCGCGCTCGCCGAGCGCGGCACCATGTTCGATCCCGGCCCGATCGTCTACATGGAGAAGATGGCTGTCGGCGACCGCTTCGCCGACCTGCTCGACCTCGACCGCCCGCTCGGCGAGACCGTCGAGCTGATCGCCGAGCGCAAGGGCACCGACGCCAACGGCGTGATGGCCGTCGTGCTCGACCGCCCGCGCCACGAGGAGGGGATCGACGCGATCCGCAAGGCCGGCGGGCGCGTCCAGCTGATCACCGACGGCGACGTCTCGGGCGCGCTCAACGCGATCTCCCCCGACCGCGCGGCCGACTTCCTCTGGGGCATCGGCGGCACGCCCGAGGGCGTGATCAGCGCAGCTGCGGTCAAGTGCATCGGCGGCGCGCTGGTCGGGCGGTTGCATCCGCGCGGCGACGAGGAGCGGGCCGCTGCGACGGACGCCGGCTACGACCTCGGGCGCGTGCTGACGCAGGACGATCTCGTGCGCGGCGAGGACGTGTTCTTCTCCGCCACCGGCGTGACCGACGGCGACGTGCTGCAGGGCGTGCGCTACGACGGCGCGCGCGGGGCGAGCACCGAGTCGCTCGTGATGCGCTCGCGCTCGGGCACGGTGCGGCGGATCCAGTCGCGCCACGACCGCACGAAGCTGCGCTACCTCACCGGCTACGCCGGCGGCTGAGGCGTCAGCGCGAACAGCGCAGACCGCGATCGCCGCGCCGGCGGCGAGCGCTGCGACCAGCGGCCAGGGCGTGTCGCCGACCGTGACGTCGGCCGACTGCTGCGGGCCGTCGCCGTCGGCGCTCGCACGCGTGCCGGGCTCCTCCGCGGATCGCGAAGCGCCCGACGGCGGACTCCTCCAGCTCGAGGTTCGCGAGCGAGCGCAGGAAGCCGTGGGTGACCAGGACGTGGATGCGCGACTGGGTGTTCGCGTAGACCCAGCGCGCCTTGCGGAAGGCGATCGCGGGATAGAAGGACGCGACCTCGATCTCGACGTGCAGCTTCGCGCGGCCGGGCTCCGGCCCGGGGCAGCGCTGCAGGTCGATCTCGAGGTGACCGTCGCCTTCGCGGCCGCGCGATGCGACGAGGATGCCGTCGCGGATGCGCCAGCGCACGATGCCGCGATCGGCGTCCATCGAGTACTCGGGCGCGCGGAAGCGCAGCAGCACGAGCGGTCGCGCGACGAACACGACGTAGCGCTCGGTCGGCGTGTAGGCGACGCGCACCAGGCCGAGCGTCACGCGCGAGAGGTACTTCCAGTACGTGCGCGCGATCCGCTCGAGGTGCATCAGCGTCCAGATCGCGTCGAGCTCCGCCTCCGGCATCGTCAGGTCGGCGGCCTGGATCGACCGCACGGCGCCGTGCTCGTCGAACGCGGGTGTGCTCCTCGGGGTCGCGGATCACGGCGTCGGCGATCCGCTGCGCGCGGGTCCGGTGCAGCAGCTTCACGCGAGCGCCTCGCGCACGGCTTCGTCGAAGCCCATCGGACGGTCGTTGATGCCCGCCGGCGGCGCGGACGACGACGATCATCTCCTCCTTGAGGCCGTCGATCAGCGGCCGCACCAGCCCGACGTCGACCGGCGTGACGAGCGCGACCCAGTGCGAGGACAGCCGCGGGGTCAGCAGCGGCACGGGGATCACGACCGGGCTGCGGCGGCCCATGACCGACGCGGTGCGCCGGATCATCTCGCGGTAGGAGAGCACGTCGGCGCCGCCGAGCTGGACCTCGTCCGGCGCCTGCTCCAGCTCGGCCAAGGCGGCGAGCGCGCGTGCGACGTCAGCGATCGAGATGGGCTGCGAGCGCGTGTTCAGCCAGCGCGGCGTGATCATCACCGGCAGCCGGCGGGTCAGGTGGCGCAGCATCTCGAACGAGGCGCTGCCGCTGCCGATGATCATCGCCGCGCGCACGTAGACGAACCCGGGCATGCGCTGGCGCAGCAGCTCCGCGACCTCGTGGCGCGAGCGCAGGTGCTCGGAGGACGTGTCGTCGCCGAGCCCGCCGAGGTAGATCACGCGCTCGACGCCGGCGTCGCGCGCCGCCTCGCCGAAGTTCACCGCCGCCTCGCGGTCGCGGCGGGCGAACTCGGCCGCGTCGCCGGCCCCGCTGCCCATCGAGTGGATCAGGTAGTAGGCCGTGCGGCAGCCCTCCAGCGCCTCGGCCAGCCCGGTGCCGGCGACGGCGTCGCCCTTGCGCGCGTCGACCCCCGCAGGCAGCTTGCCCGGCGCGGGGTCGCGCATCAGCGCGCGCACGCGCCGTCCTCGCCGCAGCAGCTCGTCGAGCAGGTGCGAGCCGACGTAACCGGATGCTCCGGTGAGCAGGACCGGGTCTGGATCGCGTGCTGCTATGGCTTCGGCAGCCGGTCGACGGCGCGCTTGACGAGCCGGCCGCCGGCCTTGAGGCCGATCTGCGCGACCTCGCCGACGACCTGGGCTGCCGTGGTCACGATCTCGACGCCGCTCGTCCGGCCGCTCGCGGACGCGGGCTCGTCGCGGGTGCTGCTGGTGCCGATGCCGGGCGCGCCCTCGCTCACGGCGCGCGGGCGCGCCTCGCTCTTGGGCGGTCGGCGGCGGGGCGGATCCGGCGGCGTCTGCGGCTGCGCGCGTCGGCTCGAACGTCCGCGGCGCGACCGGCTCGGGCGCCGGCGCGGCTGCGCGCGGGCGCGGCTTCGCGGCGGGCGAGGTCTTCGCGGCGGGCGAGCTCCTCGCGGCGCGAGAACTCTCCGCGGCGCGCACGGGCTTCGCGCGCGACTTCTTCGCGGCCGACTTCTTCGCGGCCGGCTTCTTGGCGGCCGGCTTCTTGGCCGGCTTCTTCGCGACGGGCTTCTGCGCGGCCGGCGTCGCGGGCTCCGGCGTTGCCGCCGCCTGCGCGGCGGCCGGCTCCTCGAAGGTCTTGGGCGCGCTCACGCGCCGCGTGCCGATCCGCTCCGCACGGGTGGAGGGCAGCGCGGCGAGCACTCCCGGCTCGTCCTGCTTGAGCTTCGCCTTCGACTTCTTGGGCTTGTCGACCTTGTCAGCCATGCGCCTGCGAGTGTACGTGCTGCGCTCGCGCGCCCGCGTGATTGACGGCAAAAATCCAAGCTCCTAGACTGGCTGATGTCGCGAAACTCCAGCTTCGTCGCTCGCCTGTGGGGGTACGCGACATGGGGCGGTTGCCAATCTCGACACGTTACGTCGTTAGTGGGTTGAATCCGGACGACGTCGAAGCTAGACAGGACATTGATGTCAGTAGTCGATCTACAGGAACTCGAAGAGGTCAAGGGCCTGGTCCTGAAGGGACAGCAGGTGGGCGTGCTGACGTTCGCGGAGATCGCGACAGCGGTCCAGGAGATCGACCTCGACGAGGCCGACGTCGAGGAGCTGCACGGCTTCCTCGAGAAGTCGGAGATCGAGCTCGTCGAGGAGATCGACCCCGCGCTCGCCGCCCAGGAGGAGCGCGCGCCCGACAAGCGCGGCCGCCGCAAGGCGAAGACGGCGATCGATCTCAAGCCGGACATGACGACCGACTCGCTGCAGCTGTTCCTCAAGGACATCGGCAAGGTGCGGCTGCTCACCGCCCAGGAAGAGGTCGACCTCGCGCGCCGGATCGAGCGCGGCGACCTCGACGCCAAGCAGAAGATGGTCGAGTCCAACCTGCGGCTCGTCGTCTCGATCGCGAAGAACTACCGCAACCAGGGGCTGCCGTTCCTCGACCTGATCCAGGAGGGCACGCTCGGGCTGGTGCGCGCGGCGGAGAAGTTCGACTACCGCAAGGGCTTCAAGTTCTCCACCTACGCGACCTGGTGGATCCGCCAGGCGATCGCCCGGGCGCTGGCCGACAAGGCGCGCACGATCCGCATCCCGGTCCACGTGGTCGAGAAGCTCAACAAGATCGGCCGCGCCGAGCGCAAGCTGGTCACGGAGCTGGGGCGCGAGCCGACGCCTGAAGAGATCGCCGACGTGACCGGGATCGATCCCGAGGAGGTCGACTCGATCAAGCGCTCGGCCCAGGCGCCGGTCTCGCTCGAGAAGCCGGTCGGCGACGAGGAGGAGTCCGAGTTCGGCCAGTTCATCGCCGACGAACGGGCCGAATCGCCGTACGAGCGCGCCGCCGAGATCCTCACCAAGGAGGCGCTGCGCGAGGCGCTGGAGAACCTCTCCTACCGCGAGCGCCGCGTGCTCGAGCTGCGCTACGGCCTCGGCGGCGAGCACCCGCGCACGCTCGACGAGGTCGGGCGGACGTTCAACGTCACGCGCGAGCGCATCCGCCAGATCGAGAACCAGTCGCTGAAGAAGCTCCAGAGCCTCGCCGAGGCGCAGAAGCTGCGCGACGTCGCCTAGCGCGGAGCGCCGGGCGACATCGGCGGCGCGTCGCCGGACTGAGCGGACCCGCGGCGCCTCAAGACCCGTCGCCGAGCCGCCGATGTAGAACGCGATGGCCTTTGACCTCGAGCATGCCCTCCGCTACCTGATCGCGGCCGAGGGCTCCGATCTGCATCTCAAGGTCCCGGCCTATCCACTGGTCCGCCTGCACGGCAAGCTCGAGCCGATCGTCGGTCCTGAGCGCCTCACGCCGCAGGACACCGAGCGCGTCCTGCGCGAGATGCTGCGACGACCCGAACAAGCTGGCCGAGTTCGAGGCCGAGAACGAGGTCGACTTCTCCTTCGCGCTCGAGGGCCTTGCCCGCTTCCGCGTCAACGCGTTCCGCCAGAAGGGCTTCGTCTCGCTCGTGCTGCGCGCGATCCCGGTCGATCATCAAGTCGATCGACGAGCTCTCGCTGCCGCCGGTGATCCGCCAGCTGGCCGAGGAGGAGCGCGGGATCATCCTGCTCACCGGCACGACCGGCTCGGGCAAGTCGACGACGCTGGCGGCGATGATCGACCACATGAACCGGACGATGCACAAGCACATCGTCACGATCGAGGACCCGATCGAGTTCCTGCACCCGGACCGCAACTGCATCGTCAACCAGCGCGAGGTCGGGCAGGACACCGCCTCGTTCAAGCGCGCGCTGCGCCGCGTCCTGCGCCAGGACCCCGACGTCATCCTCGTCGGCGAGATGCGCGACGAGGAGACGGTCCAGACGGCGCTGAGCGCCGCGGAGACCGGGCACCTGGTGCTCTCGACGCTGCACACCGTCGACGCCTCGGAGTCGATCAACCGCATCATCGACTTCTTCGAGCCGCACCAGCAGTCCCAGGCGCGCGCGATGATCGCGGGCACGCTCAAGGGCATCGTCTCGCAGCGGCTCGTGCGCACGGCGGACGGAAAGGGCCGCGTCGCGACGGCGGAGATCCTCGTCATGACGGGCCGCGTGCACGACATGATCCTCGACCCGAAGCTGACCGGCCAGCTGCCCGAGGTGATCGCCGAGGGCGGCTACTACGGCATGCAGACGTTCGACCAGCACCTGCTCCAGCACCTCGAGGCCGGCCGCATCACCATGGACGAGGCGGTCCACGTGGCGACCTCGCCGCACGACTTCAAGCTGATGGTCGCCGCGGCCGGCAGGCCGAAGGGCCAAGGGCCAGGCCCAGGGTCCCGGCGCCAGGCCGGCGCGCGAGAGCCTGCGAGCCGCCGGGCGTCGCCACCGTCGTCCCGGCCACGCCACAGCCCGCGGCAGCCGGCTCCCGCGGTCCCCAGCCCGGCGCCGTCCGCTGCTCCGCCGGGCTTCTAGCGACCGCCGGGGGCATGCTTGACTCGCCCTGGCGGGCCTAGCAAGGTTTCACCGACGACCCAAGCGAAAGGATCTCCCGACGTGCAGACGACGCTGGCGCAGTTCAACGAGACGCAGTCCGAGGAAGCGTTCGCGCTCCAGAACTCGAAGCTGTTGAAGGTGCGCCTCGGTGCCTCCGGCGAGATCCAGGCCAAGGCCGGGTCGATGGTCGCCTATCAGGGCGCCGTCGCGTTCGAGCACGCCGGCTCGGGCGGGATCGGCCGGATGATGAAGAAGGCGATGACCGGCGAGGGGACGACGCTGATGAAGATGTCCGGGTCGGGCGAGGTCTTCCTGGCCGACCAGGCCCAGGAGGTCCACCTGCTCTACCTCGAGCAGGACTTCATCACGGTCAACGGCCCGAACCTGCTCGCGTTCGACGCCGACATCGATTGGGACATCAAGCGCATCTCGGGCGGCGCCTCGGCCGCGATGGCCGGCGGCTTGTTCAACCTCGAGCTGCGCGGGACCGGCTGGGTCGCGATCCTCTCCGACGGGCCGCCCGTGCTGCTCAACGTCGCGTCGGCACCGACGTTCGCCGACGCCCAGGCCGCGATCACGTGGTCGTCCGGCGTGACGACGTCGATCAAGACCGACTTCAAGATGAAGAACCTGATCGGCAAGGGCTCGGGCGAGACGATCCAGATGGCGTTCGCCGGACAGGGCTGGGTGCTCGTGCAGCCGTCCGAGGGCCAGGTCGCGGCGGCCGGAGGAGCGGCGGCAGCAGCGGCGGGCTCGGCAACCTGCTCGGAAACTAGGGCGCAGCCGGTCGAGTCGGCATGGATGTCGGCAACACCATCAAGACGCGGTCAGGATGACCCGCGGAGCACTCTCAAATATGGATGACGTCGCCCTCGCCGGCGGCGTCGTCCACCACCGTCTCGCAGTTCGGGCACCACCAGCGCGCCTCCAGCGCGGTCCCGCAGGCGGTGTGGCGGAGCGGCTCGCCGGCGCCGCTGCGCGCGCCCCAATCGGCCAGCAGGCGTAACGCCCCGGCCAGCTCGCGCCCGCTCTCGGTCAGCTCGTAGACGAAGCGCGGCGGGCGCTCGGAGTACGGTCGGGAGACGATCAGGGCCTGCTCGGCGAGCGCCTTGAGGCGCGCGCTCAGGACGTTGGGCGCGATCCCGTCGAGCTCGTCCTGGAGCTCGTTGAAGCGCCGCTCGCCGTCGAGCAACGCGGCGACGATCAGCAGCGTCCAGCGGTCGCCCACCCGCTCGAGCGCGTCGGCCAGCGGCGAGGGCGGCGCGGGGGCTTTGCGGCGGCGACCCATCGCGCGCGCAGCGTACTCGCGGTCTGGTACCGTCAGTAACTTGCAAACAGCAAGTGACTACGAGGTAAGGCGATGAACGGGTTCCTCGACGAGTTGCAGGCAACCGTGACCGCGGTGGCCGAGCGGGTCGGTCCGGCGGTCGTCGGGCTCGGGCGCGGCTGGGGGCGCGGCTCGGGCGTGGTGGTCGCCGAGGGGCGCGTGCTCACCAACGCGCACGTCCTGCGTGGCGAGGAGGTGGCCGTCACGCGCGCCGACGGCGAGGTGGCGCTCGGTCGCGTGGCCGGCGCCGACGACGCGCTGGACGTCGCGGTGATCGCCGTCGACACCGGCGCCGCGCCGGTCGTCGCGTGGGACCCGGCGGCGCGTCGAGCGGCTCGTCGCGGGCCAGGCCGTGTTCGCGCTGGCCGACCCCGGCGGACGTGGGCTGCGCACGAGCTTCGGCATGGTGACGGCGACGGGGCGCTCGTTCCGCGGCCCGCGCGGGCGCCGCATCCGCGGCTCGATCGAGCACTCCGCGCCGCTGCCGCAGGGGCTCGTCCGGCGGGCCGCTGGTCGACGTGGACGGGCGGCTGCTCGGCATCAACTCGGTCCGGATGGAGGGCGGCCTGCTGCTCGCGTTGCCCGCCGACGCCGCGCTGCGCGGGCTGGCCGACGTGCTCGGGCGCGGCGAGGCTCCGGCCCGCCCGCGGCTCGGCTTGGCGCTGGCGCCGCCGCGCGCCGCGCGCCGTATGCGCGCCGCGGTCGGATTGCCCGAGCGAGAGGGGCTGCTCGTCCGCGGCGTCGAGACCGGCAGCCCGGCGGAGCGCGCCGGACTGCAGCAGGGCGACCTGCTGGTGGCTGCCGCCGGCCGGCCACTACGCGGTTACGACGATCTCTTCGACGCGCTCGAGGGCGCGGCCGGCGAGATCACGCTCGGAGTCGTGCGCGGCACCGAGGAGCGCGAGGTCAAGACTCACTTCAGTTTGTGAAGCCTTGCGATAGAATGCGGTGCTCATGCCGAACTCCGATTGTCCCGTCTGCCGCACCGCCGACATCGTCTGCGGCAAGTGGACGCTGCTCGTGATCCGCGACCTGGCCGACTCGCGCGCACGCTTCTGCGAGCTCGAGCGCTCGCTCGCGGGGATCTCGCCGCGCACGCTCTCGCTGCGCCTGCGGGCGCTCGAGGAGGAGGGCATCGTCGCCCGTCAGACGTTCCCCGAGGTGCCGCCGCGCGTCGAGTACGCGCTCACGGACAAGGGCCGCGCGCTCGTCCCGATCATCGAGTCGATGCGCACCTACGGCACCGAGTGGCTGGGCGCCGACGGCTCGTGCGCCGAGTCGCCCGAGCCGGTCGTCGTCGCCGCGTAGCACAAGCACCGGACTGCAAGCTCGCCTGCGCGGGGGAGGATGCCCGCGCCGGCCGTTGAACCCGCCGCGCATGCACAACCGCGCGCTGCACGACACGCTCGCCGCCTTCGTGGAGGAAGCTGCCTGGCAGCTGGCCGAGGAGGTCTCGGGCGGCGCCGAGGTCCCGTTCGAGCTGATCAACGCGGCTCCGTCCAGTCGTGGCGCTGCTCCGCTCTACTGCTATCGACCACAGACGCAGCGCTTCCTCGCGGAGCGCGCCGGGGCGCTCGGGCGGCTGCCGACGTACGTCCCGGCGATCCAGGGCCTGATGAGCCTGCCCGACCTCGAGGGCTACCTGCGCGCGCGCGGCCGGCGCCCGTCGGGGCCGGATTCCGAGTCTCGGGCCGACGCCGCGCTGCAGGCGTTCCTGACGGCGATGTGGGCCGACGCGACCGAGTTCGAGTTCAGCTCGCAGCGCTTCGCGGCGGCGTTCGCCGAGCTGGAGGAGGCCGTCTACGACGGCTGTGAGCTGGCGCTCGTCGTGACGCCGGTCGAGGGGCTCGTGATCGAGTCCGACGAGGTCGCGCTCGGTGAGGGACTGACGCTCATGCGCGGCATCGGCTTGCAGGACGCGCCGCCCGAGCTGCGCGCCGACGAGTACGCGACCGTCGCGGTGCTGACGCTCGAGGGCGAGGGCCCGAGCCTCGAGCAGGCCGGCCGGCGGCTGCGCCGGCTGCAGACCGCGCTGCGCCTCTGGGACGACGCCGAGCCGGCGCTCGGCCCGACCGCCTGGGCGCGCACCGACGGCGCCCCGTGGCTGGCGATCCCGCTCGCGACCGGCCTGCGCCGGCCGAGCGGCGACTGCCTGCTCGCGTCCGAGGAGGAGGACCCGCTGCGCGCGTTCTGCTCGCTGATCGCGCGCCGCACGCCGCGCGCGGGTGAGCTGGCCTGGGCGCTGCGGCGGTTCGAGCTGGGCTGCGAGCGGAGCACCGCGCTGGAGGCGCTGACGGACTGGCTGCTGAGCGCCCGCGCGCTGCTGGCCGAGCCCGGAGCGGCCGGATACGAGCGGTTGTCCGAGCGCATGGCGGCGATCTGCGCGGTGCCCGGCGAGCGCGAGGAGCTGGCCACGGCGCTGCACCGCGCGATCGCGATGGAGCGCGGGGCGGTCGCGGGCATCGTGCGCCCCGATCCCGCCGTCGAGGCGATCGTCGACTCGCTCGGCGGATGCCTGCGGGCGATCCTGCGCGACGTCCTGTGCGGCCACCTGGAGGCGGAGCTGCGGCGGGTCGCGGATGAGCTGCTGGCGGATGTGGCGCCCGCGCCGGCGGGCTGAAGTCACTCAGAGCTCGCGCAGCTCGATCGCCGGAGCCGCGGCCAGCAGCATCGTCACGCCGGTGCGCGGATCGCGCGGGGACGCACGCTGCTCGCGCAGCACCATCGCGGACCACGGGCGGGACTCGTCGAGCTCGGGCGCGAGCTCGGCCGCCAGCGCACGCGGCACGTAGCCGAGCTGCTCGCCGTCCGCGGTCGCGACCGCGATCGCGTTCGGCGTCGTGTGCGTTGTCCGGCTCGCGTCGCAGGACGAGCGCGCGGCCCGGCGCGGCGGCGTCCGAGCTGAGCACGCCGGCGTGGTGGCGGGCGGCGCCGGCGACGCCGGAGATCCGCAGCCCGGCAGCGACGAGCTCGGGCGAGTCGCGCGCAAGGAACGCTCCGGTCGCCGGCTCGACCACGGAGTAACCGGCGAGCCAGACCACGCCCCCGTCCTCGGGGTACCAGTAGCGCTCCTCCCACTGCACCGTGACGACCATCCGCCCGAGGCTACGCAAACGGCGAACCGCCGTGGACACGCTGCCCGTACACCGATGCATGTCACGCCTTCGCGTCGCCGCCGCGATCGCCGCCTGCGCGGCGGCACTCGCACTGCCGGCCTGCGGCTCTGAAGACGAGCCCTCCAGCGGCGCCGGCGCGCCGGCCGACGCCACGAGCACGCCGACGCCCGACCGCCCCTCGTTCGCGTACTGACGGCGTCCGCCGTGAGCGGCGACAATGCGTGGTCCCGACGACCCGGAGGACCGCAGATGCCAACCCCCGAGGCCGGCTATGCCGGCGCGACGATCAGCGAGCTCCCCTCGCTCTACGACGGGATGATCAAGCTCGTGCGGACGGAGCTCGACATCAGCGCGTTTGGCGTGCAGATCATGGACCTGGCGCCCGACTACACGACTCAGTCGCACGACGAGTCGAGCACGGGTCAGCAGGAGCTCTACGTCGCGCTGAGCGGCTCGGGCGCCGTGCTGATCGGAGACGAGCGGCTGGCGCTCGACGGCGATCACGTGGTGCGCGTGAACGCCGGCACCGGGCGCAAGCTGTCCAGCGGCCCGGACGGCTTGCGCGTGCTCTGCGTCGGCGGCGTCCCGGGCGCGGCCTACACGCCGCCGGACTGGACCGGCGAGGAATAGCCCGCACTGACGGAACCGGTTCGGCGCGCGCGGTGTAACCCGACCAGAAACCGCCCTCCGCGAAGGAGTCATCGTGCGTCGCTCGTCCCTGCTGTTCCCGCTCGTCCTCGTGATCCTGCTGCTGGCGCCGGCGGTCGCGGGCGCCGGCGGGTTCGCAACCGCCGGCCTGAGCTCGACGCCAGAAGGCGTCGCTCCCGGTCAACCCTGGAACGTCGACATCACCGTGCTCCAGCACGGGCGCACGCCGCTCGAGGGCATCTCGCCGCGCGCTCGAGATCAGCTCGGGCGACGCGACGCGCGAGTTCGTCGCCAAGCCGACGGGCGAGGCCGGCGTCTACCGCGCCAGCGTCGTGTTCCCGACTGCCGGGCGCTGGGACTACCAGGTGCTCGACGGCTTCAACGACGAGCTGCCGCACTCGTTCCCGGCGGTCGAGATCGGCGACGGCGCCGCGGCTGCGCAGCGGCATCCGCGCCCGCGCGGGACGACGGCGGGATCGCGTCCGGCTGGCTGTGGGGCGCCGGCGCGGCGCTGGCGCTCGCGCTGCTCGTGCTCGCCGTCGACCGGCTGCGCCGCCGGCCGGCGCCCGCGCCGCGGGGGGCGGAGCCGGCGTGAGGATCGCCGCGGTCGCGGCGGGCGTGCTCGCCTGCGCGGCGGCGGCGATGGCCGTCGCCGCCTTCACGGCCGGTGGCGAGGAGGAACCGGCGCCGGCGCCGCGCCGCGCCGGCGCCGGCCACGGCTGCGGCGAACGGCGGCGAGGCGGTCTGGGTCGAGCACGGTTGCGGCTCGTGCCACGCGTTCGCCGCAGCGTCGGCCACCGGCCAGTTCGCTCCCGACCTGGCGCTGAGCCTCAAGGGCATGCCCGCCGTCCTACATCCGCGAGAGCATCGTCGCGCCGGCGAAGGTGATCGCCCCCGGCTACCCGGGCGGGGGGATGCCCGAGGACTTCGCGACGCGGATGTCGCCCGCCGAGCTCGAGCGCCTCGTCGAGTTCATCCGCGCGGGCGTGCCGGACTGACGCCCCACAGGTGCGCGCGCACGTGCGCCAGCCCCTCGACGTCGTGCACGTCGTCCTGGCGCTCGGGGACGATCACGAGCGGCGGCTCGCCGAGCCGCCGGCGCAGGTGCGCGATGTTGCCCGCGTCACGCGCGGCGAGCGCCGCGAGCTCGCGTGCCGAGGTCGCGACGCGGCCGGCGAGCGTCTTCCCCAGCTCCGCCGCGAGCTGCGTCCGGCTGCACGCCGTTGAGTCCGGCCGCCCGATGCACGCGGTTCACGACGAGCCCGCCGAACGGCAGCCCCGCCTCGCGCAGCTTGCGGTGGAAGAAGATCGCCTCCTCGACCGGGTCGTGGCGCGGTGACGTCACGATCAGGAACGTCGTGCCCGGGTCGGCGAGCAGCGCCGCGACGCGCTCGGAGCGGATCACGAAGCCGTCGATCATGCCGCCGAGCGCCCGGAAGAAGACGGACAGGTCCTCCAGCAGGTCGACGCCGGTCACGCGCCGCAGCAGCCCGAACGCGACGCCGGTGCCCTTGCCGAGGATGCGCCCGCCGAAGCCCGCCGGGCGCAGGAAGACCTTGATCGCGCGCCCCTGGAAGAAGCCGGTCAGCCGCTCTGGCGCATCGAGGAAGTCGAGCGCGTTGCGCGACGGGGGCGTGTCGAGCACGAGCAGGTCGAACCTGCCGCTCGCGTCGAGGTCGTAGAGCTTCGCGATCGCGGAGAACTCCTGCGAGCCCGCCACCGCGTTGGAGAGCTGCGTGTAGATCCGGTTCGAGAGCACCTCGTCGCGCGTGCGCGCATCCGGTGCGAGGTGCTCGATCAGCTCGTCGAACGTGCGCTTGGCGTCGAGCATCAGCGCCCACAGCTCGCCGCGCATCTCGACACCGTGCTCGGTGAAGCGCTCGGGGTCGATCAAGCGCGGCTCGTTGCCCAGCTCCTCCAGCCCGAGCGAGTTCGCGAGCCGCTTCGCGGGGTCGATCGTGACCACCGCGACCTTCGCGCCCTCGGCTGCGGCGCCCATCGCAAGGGCGGCGGCGGTCGTCGTCTTGCCCACGCCGCCGGAGCCGGCGCAGACCACGATCCTGCGACCGGCGATCAGCTCCGCGACCGAGGTCAGATGAGCCCCTCGCGCACCGCGTGCGCGACGGCCTGCGAGCGGCTGCGGGCACCGAGCTTCGTCACGACGTCGTGCAACACGTTCTTCACGGTGCGCTCGGAATAGCACAACTGCTGCGCGACCTCGCGCGTCGGGTGACCGTCCGCGATCAGCGAGAGCACCTGCTGCTCGCGCTCGGTCAGGCGGGCCGCGGGCGGCCGCTCGTCGCCGTTCGGGGTCAGCCCCTCGAGCAGGTCGTGCAGCAGCTCGGACGTCACGACGCCGGTGCCGTCGACGGCGGCGCGCACGGCGCTCGCGAGCGACTCGGTGCTGAGCGTCTCCTTGCGCAGGACGCCCACCGCGCCGGCCTGCAGCGCCGCCAGGACCGCCTCCTCGCTGCACAGCGAGCTGCAGACGACGACGGCTGCGCCGGTCGCCTCGCCGGCGGCGCCGAGGAAGTCGAGCCCGCCCGTCATCGCGTGATCGACGAGCACGAGGTCGGCGGCGAACAGCTCGTTCTCCTCCCAGGCGCCGCGCACGCTGTCGGCCTGGCCGACCGACTCGACCTCCGCCAATCCTTCGAGACAAGCGGCGAGTCCACGACGGTAGATCGTGTGCGGATCAACGACGAAGAGCTTCACACCGTGCCTGCTCCTGGCTGTCGCGCCTCGCCGGCGCGCTTGTTGCCCGGCCCGTGGGCTCGCGCCATACTACGCCCGAGCCGTCTTGATGGAAAGAGCCGTGCCATCCAACGCATCGACACGGACGTCAGCGGGTGCCTGACGTCCTGAAGACGGTCGGCCGCTACGAGATCCTGCGCGAGGTCGGGCGCGGCGGGATGGCGATGGTCTACCTGGCCCGCCAGACCGACCTCGACCGCTTCGTCGCGCTCAAGGAGCTGGCCGCGTTCCACGCCTCGGACGCCGCGTTCGCTCAGCGCTTCCTGCGCGAATCGCGGGTCGCCGGCTCGCTGAGCCACCCGAACATCGTCACCGTGCACGACTACTTCGAGCACGACGGCACGCCGTACATCGCGATGGAGTACGTCGAGCGAGGGTCGCTGCGGCCGTTCGTCGGGCAGTTGTCGCCGGCGCAGATCGGCGGCGTGCTCGAGGGGCTGCTGGCCGGGCTCGCGCAGGCCGAGCAGCACGGCATCGTGCACCGCGACCTCAAGCCCGAGAACCTGATGGTGACGTCGGACGGGCGCGTCAAGATCGCCGACTTCGGGATCGCCAAGGCGACGAAGCAGATGCAGACGGGCGCCTTCCTGACCGCCACCGGCACGACCGTCGGCACGCCGACCTACATGGCGCCCGAGCAGGCGATGGCGCAGGAGATCGGCCCGTGGACCGACCTCTACTCCGTCGGCTGCATGGCGTTCGAGCTGTTCACGGGCAAGGTGCCGTTCCACGACTCCGATGCGCCGATGGCGATCCTGCTGCGCCACGTCAACGAGGAGATTCCCGCGGTCAAGTCGATCGTTCCGTCGGTCGACCAGGGAGTCTCCGACTGGATCGAGCAGCTGCTGGTCAAGGATCCGAACGCGCGCACGCAGTCGGCCAACGAGGCCTGGGACGACCTCGAGGAGCTGATCATCGGGCTGCTCGGGCCGCGCTGGCGCCGCTCCGCACGCCTGGCGGCGGGGGTCGCGCAGACCGACACGCCCAAGCCGCTCACGCCGGCGCCGTTCGAGGGCACGAGCGCGGGCGACGGCGCCTCAGACGAATTCCAGAGCTCCGCCTGGGGCCGGTCTGGAGACGGAGTCGCCACCCGGGCCCGCGACGCCGCCGCCTGTCGACGCGCCGCCCGGCCCGCTCGAGCCGGGCCCGATCGACGTCCCGACCGGCCCGCCGACCCCACCGCCGCTCGAGCCCGTTGCGGAGTCGGGCTTCGTGACCTTCGGCGTGCCGGCCGACGCGCCCGCAGCAGCCGCGGAGAGCGCGGCCCCGGAGACGCCCGCCGAGACGCCGGCGGCGCCGCAGCCCGACGGCGCGACGTCCGAGTCGCCGGCGCCGCCGGTCGACAGCCCGACGCCGGAGTCGCCGATCGACCTGGCGACGCCCGCGGCCGAGTCGCCGGCGCCGCCGGTCGACAGCCCGACGCCGCAGTCGCCGATCGACCTGGCGACGCCCGCGGCGCCGTCGACGCCCGTGGACGAGCCGATCATCGGCGCGTACGGGAGCGGCGCCGCGGCGCCGCCTGATCAGAGCATCGACACGCCGGGTCGCACGCCCGGGTTCGAGACTTACAACGCGCCGCCGCCGTTGCAGCCGCCGGTCGACGAGCCGCCGGCGCCCAAGCCGGCTGCGGCGGCGGCGCCGGATGTCGTCACACCGCCGCCCACGCCCGCGCCTGCACCGGAGGCGGCCGACGACGATGGCGAGGCCACGGTCATGCCGGAGGCGCTCAAGCGGCCGCCGCTGGAGCCGCTGGACGCGCCGGAGCCGCCCCGCAAGCCGCCCAAGGTCCGCAAGCCGCGGGAGCCACGCGAGCGGGGCAACCGGGCGTTCCCGATCGCGCTGGGCTGCGGCCTCGTGCTGGCAGCGGTCGTCGGCTTCCTGCTCGGCGGCTCCGGCGGCGAAGGCGAGCAGGGCGGCCCGGTGAAGCCGGTCGCGGCCGGATCGGTACAGCTCAACGCTGCCCGAGGACTACGCCGAGCTGGCATCGGCGCCCGCGTTGCCGGGGCTCGACCTCGCGGACGCGGCGGCATACGCGCCCGGGCGGCAAGGAAGGCGGTCGAGCAGTCAGCTTCGGCCAGGCGGAGGCGAACAACTCGACGCTGCTGCCCGACCAGTTCCGCGCGGTGCTCGGCCTCAAGAACGGCGAGTTCCCCGACCGCACGGCGGTCAAGCTCGGCCCCGACGAGCTGCAGGCATATCGCTACGAGGGACTGGAGCCGGAAGGCTCCAGCCGTCGCGTGACCGTGTACGCGTCGCCCACCTCCGAGGGTGTCGCGACGGTCGCGTGCCTCGCGCTCGCCTGCCGACGCGGCGGCGTTCAAGAGCGAGTGCGAGGCGATCGCGGACACGCTGCAGATCACCTCCGGCAACGCGTTCCCGGTCGGCCCCGATCCCGCGTACGCGAAGACCCTCGGCACGATCTTCGGCGAGCTCGGCGGCCAGGTGGCGAACGGCCGCAAGCAGATCACCAGCGACGCTGCGACCTTCCGGCGTCAGGCAGCCGCCGCGCGCGATATCCAGCGCGCGTACGTCGCCGCGGCAAAGCAGCTGCGCGGAACGGAGACGAGCCCCGCGGATGCGACGATCAACGCGGCGATCGCCGAGCGGCTCACCGAGGCGGGCGCTGCCTGGAAGCAGGCGGCCGCGGCGGCGGCGGACAAGGACAAGAGCGGCTTCGACAGCGCGAGCGACGCGATCAAGCAGGCGCAGGCCAACCTTGCGACGACGCTGAGCGGGCTCGAGACGATCGGCTACGAGCTCGACGGGTGAAGCGGTTCATCCTTCGGTGGTGTTGACACCAAGCGGCGTGCGCGTGAGGCTTCGATCCAGGATGCAACCGCGCCAGCTCCTGATCGTCGCCATCGCCGTGCTCGTCGCCTTCGGCGCCGCGTTCGGCATCGCGAAGGCGGGTGGCGGCGATGAGTCCGACGCCTCCGGCGCCGTCAAGCCGGCCGAGGTGATCGAGGTCGGCGACGTCACCGTCGCGGCCGGCGCCGTCGGACACGGGCGGACTACCCGCGCTGCGGGTGCCCGAGAAGACGCCTGAGCCGACCGCGGAGCCGTCCGAGACCTCTGGCCCGGAGGCGACCGTGGCGCCCACGAGCACCGTCACGCCGTCAAGCACCGCCCCGCCCACGAGCACGCAGCCGCCGCAGGATGACGGCGGCGAGCTCTCGGGCGGCGAGGAGTAGGCAGCGGCCCGTCAGCGCAGCAGGTCGCGGGCCTTTCCGAGCATCGGCTGGTAGCGGCCGCGGTACTGCTCCGCCGGCCGCTCGACGTCTGCGATCCACTCGCCCCACTTGCTGCGGGTCCGAGCCGAAGTCCGCGTCGCCCGCCGCGATCCGCTGCCGCTTGACGGCGAGAGCCGTGTCGACGAACCACTTGGCCTGGATCCCAGGGTTGGTCGCGAAGCCGGCGGTCGCGCCGCGGTCCCAGATCGACTTGCGCATCTGGAAGAAGCCCATCGAGTCTGCGTCGCCGTAGTCGAGGTTGCGCACGCCGGACTCGACGAGCGCCGCCATCACCGGCAGCTCCGGTGGCAGGCCGGCCTTCTCGGCCCGCTTGGCGAGCCACTTGGCGAGCGCCTCCTGGCCGGCGTCGTCGCCCGGGTAGTCGGCGGGGACGCCCTGCAGGTCTGGCGGCGGCTCGTCCACGGCCGGGGCATCGGCTGCGACTTCTGGCGCGGCGGGCACGGGCGCTGGGTCGACGGCTGCCGGCGCGGGCGCGACGGGCGTCGCCGCAGCCTTGGCCTGCGCAGCCTGCTCGGGAGTGATGGCCCGGAGGAAGAGGCCTGAGTCCATCCCCGCGGGCTCGCCGCCCGCCGCGCGGTTCTTGCGGGCCTCTTGGGCGCCGATCGCGTTGAACAGGCCGCTGTTGGGTCGGCTCGCCTCGGCCGCGTCGCGCGCGACCGCGGCTTGGGCGGCGGCGACGGCGACGGGGTCGATTGCCGGCGCGGCGGCAGGCGCCGTAGCCGGCGCGGCCGTGGCGCCGTCGAAGCGGCGGCCGCCGGTGAACTGCTCCTTGTAGTAGGCCTCGTCGAGGCTCGAGACCTTGACCACGTCGCCGGTGTGCGGCGCGTGGAGGAACTTGTCCCCGCCCATCGACATGCCGACGTGGTGGACGTCGCCGCTCGCGTCGCGGAAGAAGACGAGATCGCCCGGGAGCAGCTCCGAGCGGCGCACCGGCGTGCCGTTCGCGGCCTCGATCTGCGTGTAGGTCACGCGCGGGATCTGGATGCCGGCGCGCGCGTACGCCCACTGCACGAGGCCCGAGCAGTCGAAGCCGGTCGCGGGCGTCGAGCCGCCCCACTTGTACGGCGTGCCCATGTGCTTCTCGGCCTCCGCGAGCGCTGCGAGCGCCTTCGGGCCGGCTCCGCGCGCCATCGCGGGGGGAGCCGCTTCGGGCGCGGGTTCGGGTTGCTCGGGTGCACTGGCGGGTGCGTCTTGGAGTAGTTGGTTGGCTGTGTCGAGTTGGAGTTGGTAGCGGCCGCGGTATTGCTCGGCGGGGCGTTCGACGTCGGCGATCCATTCGCCGAATTGGGCGGGGTCGGTGATCGATTGGTTGCGTGGATTCGCGTTGTTCTTTGACGCGTTCGGCGGTGTCTAGAAACCAGTCGAGTTGCTTGTTTGGGTCGTCGGCGTAGCCGGCGTATTCGCCTTGGTTCCAGATCGATTCGCGCATCTGGAAGAAGCCGACGGAGTCGGCGTCGCCGAAGTTGAGGTTCTTCAGCCCGGATTCGACCAGCGCGGCCATCACGGGCAGTTGTGGCGGCAGTCCGCGTGCTTGGGCTTGCTTGGCCATCCAGGCGGCGATCTGCTCTCTGGAGGCGTCGTCGCCGGGGTACTGGCCCTCGACGGCGGACAGATCGACGGCCGGCGGCGGCCGCGGCGCCGGCATCGGCGGGCGCGGCGGCGACGGCGCGCGGCTGCTCGACGGCGCGCACGAACAGCCCCGAGTCACGTGCGGCCTTGGCGGCCTCGGCGGAGGCCAGCTTGGCCGGCTCGGGCACCACGAACAGGCCCGACTCGCGCTTGGGCTCTGCGGCCGGCGCCGCACCCGCCGCAGGCGAAGCCGCCACCACCGCCGGCGCCGGCGCCGGCGGGCCAGGCATCTCGAAGCCCGCCGGCAGCTCGCCGTCGAACGCGACGTGGACGTGGTCCTGGTGCGCGCCGTCCGTGAAGAACTCGGGCGGCTCGAGGTCCCACGGCGAGCCGACCTCGGTCGGCCGGATGGCTCCCTCCAGCTCGGCGATCGCCGAGACCAGTTCCCGCGCCGCGCCGTTGCCGGGCGAGACCGGCTCTCCGTCGACGCGCGCGATGTCGAGGCCGCGGCCGACGAAGTGGTTCGACACCGAGCCGCCGGAGGTGAACTGGTCGTGACCGGTCTTGATGACGCTCAGGCCGATCTCGTGGTCCTTGGCCAGCTCAGCCAGGACCGCGACCAGGCGCGCGTCCACGACGCCCTGCTCGAGATCCGAGCGCGCCCCCGGCGGCAGCTCGAGGTTCGAGTTGGCCAGCAGCGCCTTGGTCGCGGCCTCGACGCTGCCGCCGCCCGCAGCAGCGGGAGCGCTGGGCACCTCGGGCGGTGGGGCCGGGGCGGTGGCGGAGCGCTGGGCACCTCGGGCGGTGGGGCCGGGTGCTGGCGGGCGTGTTTTCGAGTAGTTGGTTGGCTGTGTCGAGTTGGAGTTGGTAGCGGCCGCGGTATTGCTCGGCGGGGCGTTCGACGTCGGCGATCCATTCGCCGAATTGGGCGGGGTCGGTGATCGATTGGTTGCGTGGATTCGCGTTGTTCTTTGACGCGTTCGGCGGTGTCTAGAAACCAGTCGAGTTGCTTGTTTGGGTCGTCGGCGTAGCCGGCGTATTCGCCTTGGTTCCAGATCGATTCGCGCATCTGGAAGAAGCCGACGGAGTCGGCGTCGCCGAAGTTGAGGTTCTTCAGCCCGGATTCGACCAGCGCGGCCATCACGGGCAGTTGTGGCGGCAGTCCGCGTGCTTGGGCTTGCTTGGCCATCCAGGCGGCGATCTGCTCTCTGGAGGCGTCGTCGCCGGGGTATTGGCCCTCGACGGCGGACAGATCGACGGCCGGCGCGGCCGCGGCGCCGGCATCGGCGGGCGCGGCGGCGACGGCGCGCGGCTGCTCGACGGCGCGCACGAACAGCCCCGAGTCACGCTGGCCTTGGCGGCCTCGGCGGAGGCCAGCTTGGCCGGCTCGGGCACCACGAACAGGCCCGACTCGCGCTTGGGCTCTGCGGCCGGCGCCGCACCCGCCGCCGGCGAAGCCGCCACCACCGCCGGCACCGGCGCTCCGGCGCCGCCACCGCCGGCGCCGGCGCCCCCGCCGACAGCTCCGCCGGAAGCTTGAAGTCCGGCGTGAGCTCCTGCTTGAAGCCGACGTGAATGTGGTTCATGTGCGCCGCATCGCTGAAGTAGCCCGGGCCGTTGATCGCGAACGGCGAGCCGATCTCATCCGGCCGGATCGCGGGGTCCAGCTGGGAGAGCTGGGAGGCCATCTCGCGCGCCAGCGCGCTGCCCGGGCTGACGATCTCGCCGTCGATCGACGCGATGTCCAGGCCGCGGCCGTAGGCGTGGTTGGAGACCGACCCGCCGGCCGTGAACTTGGAGTGGTCCGAGCACATGCACGAGACGACGATCTTGTGCTCCTCGCTGAGCTTGCGTGAGCACGCCGACGATCCGCGGGTCGATCCTGCCCGCCTTGATGTCGGCGACGCCGACGTCGTCGAGCACGACGTTCTTGTTCTCGAGCAGCGCGAGCGCCTCCGCGTTCGGCTTGCCGCCCGTCCCCTCCTGGCCGAGCTGCGACGGGTCGACCGGCTCCGACGAGCCCTGCGGCGCGGGCGTCGGGGCGGGATCCTGGGCCGGTGGCGCGGCGCCGGCGGCCGGGTCCTGCACGGCTCCCGGCTCGGGACCGCCCACGGACGCCTGCGGCTTGACCGCGCCCGAAGGCAGCTCGGAGCCCAAGGGCTCCCGGCGTCGCGGGTCGCTGCCGCGCCGCCGCCGTCTCCGAGCGCCGGCGAGCTCGGGCGCCACGGGTGACCGCTCGTCCTTGCCGCCGCCGCCGGCTTCCCGGCCGCCTCCGCCGCGACCTCGGGCGGCGCCGCCGCGCCGTCCTCCGGTGCGCCGGACGCGCTCCTTCGCGCGCCGCCGGGCGCCGCCGGCTCCTGCGCCGCGTCGAGGCGGCGACCGGCGCCGGCGCGCTGCCGCCGTTGCCGGCCGCGGCGGCCTCCTCCTCGCCCGGCGCAGCGGGCAGAGCGCGCCGCGCTCGCCTCCGCTCCGCCCGACAGCGAGCCCGCACCGGGTAGCGCCGGCAGGTTGACGCGGCTGATCACGTCGCCGACGGCGTCGGGCAAGTCGTCGAGATGCGGCACGACGTGCTTGGAGAACTCGTACACGCCGATGCCCTCCATCGCGGCGGCCATCATCACGCCGGCCAGGCTCGAGCGCGACTCGCGGATGTCGAGCGTGTGCATCGCCTTGCCCGCGCCGATCCGCATCTCCTCGGCGAGGCTGTCCAGCCCGGCCTCGCGACACGCCGCCGCGGGGTTGCGCCGGAAGCGATCGCGGAACACCGGATCGGCGAGCAGCCGCTCGATCAGCTTCGCGGCGATCTCTGACTCAGCTGCGGCCACGGCTCATTTTCCCACACCACGTGCCCGGTCCAACAGCGGTCGCCCAACGATGACCACGGCCGGGATGAAGAACGCGACCCAGAGCGTGCCGAGCACCACGTAGACGACCTCCTTCGGCGCCACCGCGGTCATGAGCGGCGCGTAGCGCAGCGACAGCACGATCGCGAACGCGCCCGCCAGCACCGTCCAGGCGAGCCCCCACAACGAGTAGCGCGCAAGCACCGGCGAGTCGCTCGAACGGCCGCGGCCCGAGAGCCGGCGCGCGAACTGCTCGCGCGCGCGCCGGCGCAACCCGGGCTCGCGCAGGTGGTCGACGAGCATGTGGTAGCCGTCGCGCTCGATGAATGGGTTCAGGTTGAAGAACGCCCCGACATAGGCGGCGAACGCGAGCTGGAAGAAGATGTCGCGCACCGTGTTGTCCGGGCAGCGACAAGGCAGCAGAGCGCGAAGATCGCGCCCAGCGCGAGATCCGACACCGGCCCCGCGGCGCTGACCGCGATCCGCCGGCGGCGCGGCTCGAACCACGCCTGGCTCGTGTCGACGTAGGCGTAGGGCAGGATCACGACGAGCTTCAGCCCAGCCTTCTCCACGCGCCGCCCGAACGAGGACATCGCCAGCCCGTGCGCGGTCTCGTGCACCGCGACGATCGCGAAGCGACCGAGCAGGAACACGAGCCCGCCGAGCTCGAGCCGCTCCGCGACGACGAACGGCGTGCCGTAGCGCAGCGCGACCAGCGCGACGAACGCGCCGACCCCGATCGATGCACAGCGCCGCGATCGCCAGCAGCGCCGGCCGCGTGAACAGCACCCAGCCGCCGTGCCGGTAGAGCCGCTCGAACAGCGTGCCGACCCCGTCGAAGGTCTTCTCGCGCGGCGTCAGCAGCCGGCGCCAGAAGCTGGGTTCGGCGGCGACGGCCTGCGTGCCCGCGACGCCCGCCAGCAGCCCGCGCTCGCCGAGGTCCGCCAGCAGCCGCGCCAGCCGCACCGGGCCGGCGGCGCCGTAGCGCTGCTCGGCCGCACCGACGAGGTCGACGAGCGAGCGCGAGCCGTCCAGCAGCTCGAGCAGCTGCGCGTCCTCGTCGGACAGCCGCAGGTAGCTCGTCGCGCGAGAGATCGCGCAGCACCCAGCGGCGCGTCCCCTCGTCCGCGTCCAGTCGCTTGAGCGCGTAGCCCGATCGCATCCGCGGCCGCATCCCGAACTGCGTCGCCTGCGCGGCGTCGGCTCGGCGCTCGCGCCGACGGCGCCGACCACGAGCGACGCGCCGGGCCGCACGACGATCGTGCGCCCGGCCTCCGCTCGCGCCCGCCGGCGCTCGACGCTCAGCTCCTGATTGCCGATGCCGATCCGCATCCCGTCGCGCAGCGCGACCGGACGCGCCAGCCGCGCGCCGTCGACCCAGGTCCCGTGGCTGGAGCCGGCGTCCTCGAGCAGCCCTTCGCCGGCCGAGATGCGCGCATGCGTGCGCGAGACGCTCGGATCGTCGAGCTGGAGCGTCGAGCCCGGCGAGCGCCCGATCACGACGTCCTCGACGAGCGGCACGCGCTCACCGCCGGCCAGCACGAGCTCGAGCGGCGCCTCAGTGTGCCCCAGCGGCGCGCCGCAGCTGCCGCAGAAACCGGCCCCGCGCGTCACCTGGCGGCGGCACTCGGGACACAGCACGCCGGCCTACTCCGCGGCCAACGGCTGGAACGTCGGGTTGTCGCCGGTCAGCCCGAGCGAGTCCTGATCGCTCCGCGGGTCGGCCACCGACAGCCGCAGCAGCTCACCCGTCGTCGAGCCAAGACAGTCATCGGCGCGAACCACGACGAGCTGCTCACCATCCGGCCGCCAGATCACCTTGCAAGCGCGGACGCCGACCGGCTTGGCGTCGGAGAGCAGCAGGTTGTCGGGTTTGCCGAGGAACAGATCCGTGGTCCCGTCGGCCGCGAGGACCACCGCGGCCAGCTGCTTGCCGTCCGGCGAGATCGCCGCGTCGAGCACACCGGTCCTTGGCTTGGTGGTGTCGGTCTTGAAGCCCTGGCTCTGCCAGTCGGCGGGATCGGCGGAGAACGCGCGCCTGCTGCGGAAACGGACCATCCCCAGCTGGCTCGCGTCGCGCGACTGGCCGACGACGAGCAGGGACTTGCCGTCCGGGCCCCAGTTGACCTTTCGCCCGAGCAGGATGTCGGACGGGGCCATGCAGCGCGTGCGCATGCCGCTCGCGTCGATCGCGCCGAAGCAGAGTGAGCTCTGCGCGTCCGCCGCCGTCGTGCCGCCGCCATCCTTGATCATCGCCAGCGTGTTGGCAGTCGGCGCCCAGGCGAGGTCGCGGAAGTCCTCATCGGCCTTCGTCAGCGCCTGCGGGCTCGCATCGGGGTCAGTGAGGTTGCGCAGGAACACCTGCCCGTCGCTGGTGTACGCGACCGCGCTGCCGTCCAGGCTCCAGGTCGGGTCCTTCTCCTCCTGGGAGCCCTTGGCGATCGGCTCGCGATCGCTGCCGTCGACACCGTTTGCGACCAGCACGTCGCGATCGTTGTCGAACGCGAGCTTGGGGAAGCCGGCCGAGACGAACACCGTCACGTCGCTCCCGGTCTCGACCTCGGTGCCGGGCTCGGGCACGACGCGGAAGATCGCTCCCTTCTCCGCCTTCTCGTCGTACTTCTTGACGACCTTCGGGATCAGTCCCTCGTCGCCGACCTTCTTGGCGTAGACAGCGCGCGCTGCGCCGTCGATCTCGGGCACCTTGAGGCTGCCGCCCTCAGCTTCGCCACCGCCACCGCCCGCCGCCACCGCCGCCGGCGGCAGCGGCGCCGTTCCCGCCCCCTTCGCCCTTGGCGGCGCCGGGCACCTCGAGGAAGATGGCCACCGGCGCGCCCGCGGTTGAGGATCTCCTTCTCTTCCGGGACCTGGCTCTTGATCTTCGCCTTCGGATCGACGGGCTGGGGCGTCGCCTGGCCGAGCGAAAGGCCCGCGTCGCGCAGCGTCTTCTCCGCCTCGACGTTCGTCTGGCCGACGATCCCGGGCACGCTCACCTTGCCGTTGCCGACCGCGACGAGCAGCGTGACCTCGGACTCCTTCTCCGCTGTCTCGCCGGCCTTCGGCGTCTGGCTCAGGACGGTGCCGGGGGGCAGCTTCGCGTTCGACCTTCTCCTTGGTCGCGGGCGCGAGCTTGAGCCCGGCCTCGGTGATCGCCTTCTCGGCCTCGAAGGCCGACTTCTTGCCGACGACGTCGGGGACCTCGACGTTCTTGGGCAGGAAGAGGAACAGCAGCAGCGCGAGCAGCGCGAGCAGCGGGATCACGATCGCGACCCACCACGGCAGCCACGGCTTCTGGCGGAAGACGGCCTGGGTCGGCAGCAGCGGGCCGCTGACGGCGGGCGGCGCCTGGCCGCCCGGCATCTTGAGGTTGTTCAGGTTCAGGTTCATGGCGCGCGCCTGCGGGCCCCATCACCTGCGGGCCGCGCACCATCGGCTTTGACACCTGCAGCCCGCCGGGGCCGAGCTGGACGTTGGGCTTGTGGACCTGCGGCTTGTGGATCCGCGGCCCGTGCACGCCGGGGATGCCCTTCCCCTCGAGCTTGCCGCCGGGCCCTCGCCGTCAGACCCTTCCTGATCTGGGCGCAGCCGCCTCGAGCGCCTGCGCCTCCTCGCCGGACTTCGTCATCACGTCGATCCGGCGCTCGTGCGGGCGCCCGACCCAGATCTGCTTGGGCGGGCGCACGCGCAGCCGCGTGGACGACCGTCTCGCCCGGCGCGATCTCGGCCGCGGGCGGGGAGAACGTGAAGCGGCAGTCGTCGTCGGCCTCCTTGGCGGCGAACGCGACGTAGACCGGAGCGTTGGCCTTGTTGGCGACCGCGACCTGGAGGTCTGCCTTGCGCCGCCCGGACGCGCGCTCCGGCTTGACCTTGGTGTCGTGCTGCTCGAACGGCTGGATGCCGAGCAGCAGCGGCGCGGTCGCGACCGTGCGCTCCTGCGCCTTGGACTGCGCCGTCACCTGCAGCTCCCAGATCCGCGCCTCGGCCTCGGGCGAGCGCGGCGGGTGCAGGTGGATCTCGATCTCCTGCTCGTAGGTGCCGCCCGTGCCGTAGGGGACGAGGTAGACCGTGTCGGGCAGCACCGAGAACCAGTCGTCGGGCAATCCGTCGACGGAGATCAGGTAGTTGTCGACGATCCCCGACTGGTTGCGGATCAGCGCGCGCACGCGCGCCCGGTCGCCCGGGTGCACTCCGACCGCGAGCGTCGCGCTCTTGTCGGCCTCCTCGTCGGGCAGGCGCAGCGTGATCGTCGCGGGCTCGGACTCGGGCTCCGGCGCCGGCTCTGCGGCGGCGTGGACCTGGGTCCGCGGCGCGGCCGGCTCAGCCGCCGGCGGCGCGGGCGGCGGCGGGCGGGGGGGCGCAGCGGGCGCGGGCGGCGCGGCCTCGGCGGCGGCCGCGGCGGCCAGCTCGGGCGTGACCGCCTCGACGACCCCGGTCGGGTCCCAGCGCAGGTACTCGCCGCACTCGCAGAAGTCGCGGTCCGCCGGATTCTCGCGACCGCAGCTCTGGCACGTCCTCATCCTTGTTCGCCTTCGTCTGTCCGCTTCGCTGCCTTCACGCGCAATCGGTAAGTCGTGTGTACCGGCTTGTACTGCTCGATGCAACGCGCGACCGCCGCCTGCTCGGTCTCGGCGATCGGCTTGTCGCAGTACACGATGAACGCTGCCGCGGCCGTCTCCATTCCCTCCTCGGGGGGAGCCGTCCTCACCCCGCCGCGGTCCTCGACGCGCAGCGGCAGCTTCGGGAACGCCAGCGAGAGCGCCAGCTCCAGCCCGGCGCGCGTGCCGCGGCGGCGGCCCAGCTCGGCCGCCTGGCGGACCATCGCGCGGCGCTGGGCGGGCGTCTGGGACTCGTCGAGCCCGACCCCCAGCCAGGCGCTGAGCAGGTCGAGCACGTCGCGCGGCGCGTGCTCGGCGGAGAAGTGCGCGGGCAGCGAGTCGAGCACCGCGACGATCGGGTCCAGCAGCGTCTCGAGCGCGCCGATGAAGCGCATCCCGAAGTCGCCCTCCTGGTAGACGGCGGGCAGCGCGTCGCGCAGGTACGCGCGGCTCGAAGCGACCGGCGGGGTCTCCTTCGGCCCCGACGCCAGGCGCACCATCAGCGTGCCGAAGCCGGCGCCCGCGAACGTGCGGTACTCGTCGCCGCCGTTCTGCGTGGCGTCCTCGGCCAAGCTCACGCCTCCCGGTGGCTCGCCTTGACGATGTGCGCGCCGGAGGCGATCAGCTCGTCGGGCTCGAGCACGATGTGCGTGCCGGCCGGCTTGGGCGACTGCTCGCCGGTCGCCAGGTTGGTCTCGTAGATGCGCAGGATCTTCACGAACTCGACGCCGTCGACGGCGTGCACGACGCCGTAGAGCTCGCCCTGGTTGAGCGCGCGCCCGAACGCCCAGCCCGGCCCCAGGCCGACGGCCGAGCCGCCGACCAGCGGGTTCAGGTACGTGTAGAGCGCGTGCGCGACGTCCTCCTCGACGCGCGCGGTGTCGGCCAGCGGCGAGGCCTGCAGGTTGACGACGACCGACAGCCCGCGGAACTTGCACGGTTGCGAGCTGCACCGTCGTGCCGATCAGGCGGCGCTCGTCGAGGTAGGCCGCGACCTCGTCCATCAGCTCCGGGTCGGGCACGAGCTCCGTGTAGGGCAGCTGGCGGTCGGCGGGGTAGACATGCGGGACGATGTGCAGCGGCACCGCGCTGCCCTCGGCCGGCGGGATGCAGACCGCGCGCGCGACGCGCGGGGACGCCTCGCCGGCGAGGAACTCGAAGTCCTCGGCGGTGACGGCGCGGTAGCGCGTGCGGATCTCCATCGAGGCGCGCTGGCGCGCGTGCTCGAGCGCCTCGGCGTCGACGCCGCCGACGGCGGGCTCGGGGTTGGTGACCGTGTCGATGCCCGGGATCGTGCTGCGCAGCACCGACAGCGCTCCGGCGCTGATGTTGCCGCGCCGGCCGCCGCCGTGGCGGTAGCGCGCGAAGCGCAGCACCGCGCCCTTCGGCGGCACCGCCCCGTACTGGGTCCAGCCGCCGTCGGTCTCGCGGATCGCCGGCCCGAGCTCGATCTCGCCCGAGACCTGGTCGATCACGAAGTGGCGGTCGAACTCGGTCGACCCGACGAAGTCCTCGCGCAGCTCCCACTTCGACCAGTCGCCCGACTCGGCGTCCTGCACCTCGAGCGTCTCGCCGGCGGCCGGCTTGAGCACCGGTGAGTGACGCAGCGGGAAGACCTGGCCGGGGGTGCCGTCGGACAGGCCGAGCAGCTCCTCCTCGATGCGCGCGGCGTGCGTCGCCGGCAGCAGCGCGCCGATCGGCACGGCCGTGATCGAGTAGATCTCGGGCGGATGCGAGTAGGTCGTGGCGGCGCCGCCGGTGCGCGTGCGGTCGTCGATCCGGCAGCGCAGCCAGTGCATCCGGTGGCCACCGAGCGGATGGATCGCCGAGCGCTCGGGCAGCTGCAGCTCGACCGTGCCCGAGCCGTAGTTGAAGCCGCCGGTGAGGTCCTCGAGCACGTCGGCCTCGGCCCAGCCGCCCTCGCCCTGGGAGACCTCCCAGCGCAGCGGCGGGTCCTCCGGGTTGACGCCCGCGCCGCGCGCCTGCGAGGCGTCGACGTCGACCGCGACCAGCAGCCGCCCGATCGGCTCGTCGAAGCCGAGCAGGAGCGCGTCGCCGACCGCCGGCGGGCTGCCGAACGGGAGCTGGTCGGCGCCCTGCGGGCGCGCCACGCCGTCGGCGAGGCCGACGTCCTTGATCTGGTTCGCGCGCTGGACCACGTAGGCGGCCGGGCGGATCGCCGGGATCGTGAAGTCCTCGTCGACCTGGAAGACGATCGATTCCTCGTTCGGCGTCCGCGGCGTCGCGACCTCGGTCTCGCCGCCCGGGATCTCGACCGATTCCTCGGAGGCTCCGGCGAGCCGGAAGCGGACCCGCGTGCGGGCGGGAGTCGGCCCGTCGAGCTGGATCCCGAGCAGGTCGAGCAGCGCGACGTGGAGCTTGTCCGGCACGCGGTTGAGCCGGTAGATCGTCATCTCCGTCATCCACGCGAACAGCTCGATCAGCGTGATGCCCGGATCGGAGACGTTGTGCTCGGTCCACTCCGGGCAGGCGCGGTTGATCTTCAGCCGCGCCTCGGAGACGAGGTCCTGGAAGCGGCGGTCGTCGAGCTCGATCTCGGGCAGTCTCACGGCTCTTGATCCTCGGCGGGGATGATGTAGAAGGGGTAGACGAGGTTGCGCAGGTGGTTGGTCGGGCGCATGCGGTAGCCGATGTTGATCAGCAGCTCGCCGCGGTCGGTGCCCGACAGGTCGAAGTCGACCGCGACCACCTCGATGCGCGGCTCCCAGCGGTCGAGCGCCTCGCGCACCTCGCCCTCCATCTGGGCGACGGTCGTGGCGTCGACCGTGTCGAAGACGAAGTCGTGCACGCCACAGCCGAACTCGGGCCGCATCGGCCGCTCGCCCTTCGCGGTCGACAGGATCAGGTGGATCGCCTGGTCGACGTCGGCCTCGTCGGACGCGAGCGCGATGCCGCCGCGCCGGTCGACCTGGAGCGGGAAGGCGACGCCGGAGCCGAGGATCTCTGCCATGGCGAATCCGAACCTAACCGATGTTGATCAGCGAGCCCTTGACGTTCACGGTGGCGCTCGCCTCGATGTCCACCGTCGCACCCTTCAGCTTCAGCGGCCCGGTCGCCTCGAGCGTGATCCCGGCGCTGCTCTTGAGCGTCATCTCGCCCGTGCTCTCGATCTTGATCGTGGTCCCGGCCTTGATCTCGAGCTTGTCCGCGGGCTCGAGCTTGACGTCGCCGGGGCCGTCGTCGCCGCGCTCGACCTTGATCACCGCGTGCTCCTTCGCGGTGATCACGAGCTGCTTGGACAGGTTGAGCTCGGCGTCCTTGCGGCCGTAGACGACGAGCGAGCCGCCGTCGTCGGCGCCGCGCATCTTCTGCGTGCGGCTTGTCGACGGCGTTGTGCAGGAAGCCGAGCACGACCGGGCGGCGCGTGTCGCCGTGCTCGAAGCCGACCACGACCTCGTCGTCGATCTGGGGCATGAACGACATGCCGGCGTCGGGGCCGGCGCCGGGCAGCGCGATGCGCGCCCAGCCGCCCTCGATGTTGTCGCCGAGCGTAGGGAACTTGACGCGCACGCGGCCGAGCGAGTCGGGATCCCTGACGTTCGTGACCAGCCCGATCACCAGCCCGGCGTTCCAGTCGCGCGTCGCCTTCGGGCGCATCACGTCGCTGAGCGTGCGCGGGTTGCGGCCGCTGATCGCGAAGCGGGTGCGGAAGTCGTTGTGGCCGTAGACGTGCGTGACCGAGGTGACGTGGTACTCGCCGTCGAAGCGGCTCGTGAAGCCTTCGAGCTTGAGCTTGCCGCCGGCCTTGACGGCCGGATCGCCCTCCATCGTGCCCTCGGCCTCGAACGAGCCGCTCGCGAGCTTGTCGAGCGTGCTCTGGGCGATCGTGCGCGCCTCGCCGGCGGTGTTCGCGACGCGGTCGGAGACGAGCAGCTCGGAGCCGCCGAACGACTTCGCCTTGTCGCGCGCCTCCTGCGCGGGGCGCGGGATCGCCCCGGGCTGGGACGCCTCGCCGACGACGGCCGCCCTGCTGACCGGGTCATAGCTCGTGACCTTGACGCTGCCGTGCTGCTGGGCGGCGCTCATGCGCGGCTTGAACGACTTGACGTTCTTGCGCCACGCGAGCGTCGGCACGGGGCCGCTGCCGTTGTGCCGCTGCTGCAGGAAGGCGCGACCGTCGGCAACGCCGAACTCGCAGTTCTCGAGCGCCGCGAGGCGGTTGATGAAGTCGAGGTCGGACTCCATGCTCTGCTGCAGGAACGGGTGCACCGTCGGCGTCGACTCGATCGTGCCGGCCTGCAGCCCCGCCGCAGCGACCACCTTCTGCACCACGTCGGCGAGCGTCATGTCCTGGAACGTGGCGCTGCGGCGGTTGCGCTGCAGCCGATGCGAGCGGTCGTAGGCGCGCACGCAGATCAGCGCCGCGGAGTTGGTGAACTCCGGCTCGAACGTGACGACCTCGCCCGTGAAGACCGGCTTCGGGCTCGTGGCGGCGATGTCGCCGAGCGCGATCTCGAGCTCGTCGCCGATGAAGAACGGCGGCTTCGCGACGCTGCTGCCCTCGGGGTCGGCCATCCGGATCGTCGCCATGTCGGGCAGCCCGACGAAGTTGCGCACCTCGATCCGCTCGACCCGGTCCATGTCGGCGACGTCCAGCCGCTGGCCTGCGACCTTGATCGACGCCGACGCGACGTGCTCACCGGCGGGCATCAGTCGAGCCGTGGCAGGTTGAGCGACATGCCGCGCCGCAGGTGAATCGGGTTGTCGACGCCGTTGGCCTCGGCGATCAGCCGCCAGGCGGTCGCGTCGCCGTAGGCGCGGTGGGCGACCGACGGCAGCGAGTCGCCGTCGCGCACGACGTGCACGCCGAGCCCGCCGTCCGAGCGCGTCGTCGGGTTCGTGCCCTTGTTGGCCGAGCTCGAGCTCGCCGACGACGCCGGCTCGGCCTGCGTCAGCGCGAGCCTCACCTCGGCGCGGATCGGCGTCCCGTTCGGCTGGAACAGCTGATAGACGACGGTCAGCGAGGTGCAGGCCGCCTTGAACGGGATCATCTCGCCCCACTGGAACGTGATGAACGGCGGAGCGGCCTTGGCGCCGCCGCCGCCCGCGCCGGACGGCACCTCCATCATCTTGAACAGCTTGTCGGTCATGTCCTTGACCGGCATCCCGCCGTTGGGCAGCGACTGGTCGAGCAGCAGCGTCACCTGCATCTCGCGCGGCTTGCCGCCACCGAACTTGGGCTTGGGGAGGGACGTGCCCTTGACCGCGTCGAAGGTCCAGTTGTTGCCCTTCGTGATCGTGAACTCGGTCGGGTTGAAGAGCGCCTGGATCGTCTCCCCGCCGTCGATCGCGAGCTTCGCCTTGACGTAGCCGTCGGGCATCTTCGCCATCGCGTTACGCCCCCGCCTGCATCTGCAGGCCCGCGTGGACGATCTCGAGCGTCTCGGTCGCGACCTGGTTGGAGGACGCGTTCATGTTCGGGCCGGTCCACTTGATCGGGAAGGCCTCGTTGAAGACCCATGAGCGGACGTCCTTGCCGTCGGGCCCCACCAGCGACACCGTCACGTTGATCCGCTGCGCCTCGCGCTGGGTCTTCCAGAGCCACTTCAGCAGCGCGTCCTCGTAGGTCACGCCCCGCTTGAGCACGAGGTTGGGGTACTTCATCCGCGTCGGCAGCTTGTGCACGCGGTCGTTGACGCCGCCCTCGTTGTAGTCCTTGACCTCGATCTCGGCGGCCAGGCCGGTGCACTCGCGGAAGCGGCCGAGCTCGACGCCCGGCAGGCGGACCTTGAAGCGCAGCTCGCCGACCGGGTCGGGACGGCTGGGGAGCTGCGCCACCGGCATCGGCCTGCCGCCGGTGGCGCGGTTGAGCAGGGTTGCGGGTTGGGCTGCCATGGTTTCGGTCCTCAGGGCGTCATGGTTCGTGGAACAGCTGGCCGAGTTGCTCCTGCTCGCTCATCAGCTCGCGCTTGAGCCGGTCGTAGAGGTCCTCGAAGGCCTTGTCGGCGGCGCCGGCGCCGCTGCTCTTCCCGCCCCCGACGGCGTCGATCGCCGACCCGGCGCGCTCGCGGACCGCGGCGCCGGCATCGCCGACGACGTCCTCGGCGCGCTCGCGCACGGCGTCGCCGGCGTCGCCGACGACGTCCTCGGCGCGCTCGCGCACGGCGGTCTGGGCCTGGTCCCAGAGCGAGCGGCTCATCGTGACCGGTGCGGTCGAGAACGGCACGTACTCGGGGATCCCGTCGCCGGGGAGCGGGAACGTGACGCTGGTCGAGTCCTCGGCGGCGTCGACGTTGCCCAGCCCCTCGCGGGCGATCGTGCTCGCGAGCACGGGTGCCGGGGCGGCGGGGGCCGCTTGACGCACGGTCATCGGCGTGGGGGTGCGCGCCGGCGGCGGTGCCGCCGGGCGGGCGGGGGTGCGCGCGATCGCTGCCTGCGGCGGTGGCGCCGAGCGGGCCGGCGGCGGCGTGGACGGCGGCTGCGCGTTGCCGCGCAACGCGCCGGCGACGCGCCGGAACAGTCCGCGGACGGGCGCCGGCTCGGCGGCAGGTGCGGGCGCGTCGACGGGAACCTCGGTGGGCTCGGGCAGCGGACGCTCGACGCGGCGCAGGGCCGGCCGAGCCGTCGCCGGCGCGCGGCGCTCGAGCGCGACGCGCGCGGTTTTCGGTGCGGCTCCCATCGACGGCGTGTCCGCCGCAGCGGCGGGCGTACCGGCCGACGGCGGCTCAGGGGCGGGCGTCCGGGTCATCGGGGGCGTATCAGGCGCGGTGGTGCGGGCGACCGTCGCCGCGTCCGCCGCGCCATTGGTCTCGGTCATGGCGGGCGGGTCCGCAGCGGCGCGCTCTGACGGCGCGGGCGATCGGGCCACCGACCGTGCGTCGGGTGCAGCGTTGAGAGCCACCGATGGTCTGGGTACGGCCGGGGCCGGCGTCTCCAGCCCAACCGTCCGGGCGGTCGTCGCCGGATCCGCCGCGGCTGCGGGTGTGTCGCTGGTCGAGGGCGCCGGCGTGCCGGGCACCGGGGTGCGGGCGGTTGAGGACGGGCCTGCGGAGGGCGGCGGCGTATCCGGCGCGGGGATGCGGGCGATCGAGGACGGGCCTGCGGAGGGCGGCGGCGTGCCCGGCGCCGGGGTGCGGACGATCGAGGACGGGTCTGCGGCGGGGGGCGGCGTGCCCGGCGCCGGGGTGCGGGCGATCGAGGACGGGTCTGCGGCGGGCGGCGGCGCGCCCGCCGCGGGCGTGCGGGCGACCGTGTCCGGGACGGCTGAGGGCGTCGCTGTCATCGACGGCCGGTCCGCGGCGGATGCCCCTGACGGCGTGTCGGCTGCGGCCGCGGCGGGTCTCGCGGTCGTTGGAGGCGCGTCCACGGCCGGTGTCGAGGCTCGCGGCGGCGTGTCCGGCGCGCTGGTGCGGGCGACCGTTGCCGCGTCCGACGCGGCGGTGGATATCGACGGCGGATCCGCCGCGGCGGGCGGCGACGGCGTGTCCGGCGCGGGGGTGCGGGCGACCATCGCCGCATCCGCTCCGGCGGGAGTCGGCGCCGCGTCCCCGGCAGAGCCGCGCTCGGGCGGGCCGGACGGTCGCATGACAGGTCGGCCCGGAGCGTCCTGCGAAGCGGCCGCGGGCGAGCGCGCGACGCGCACAGGCGCGGGGGCGGCTCCGGCGGCCGGCGGCCGCGGCGTGCGCGATACGCGCACCGGGTCACCGCCGGTCACCGTGTCCGGCGCCGGCGTGGAGACCGGCGGCTCGGAGAAGCGCGGGACGGGCGCCGCGGCGGCCACCGGCGTCGCCTCGGCCGGCCCCGGCGTCGCCTCGGCGGGTCCCTCGACGATCTTCGCGGCGCGCGCGACCTCGGGCGCCCCGCGCTTGATCCGCGAGAGCCGCTTCTGCTCCGGTGTGCGCGGTGTGAAGTCCGCGCCGCCTGCGAACGGCGAGCCGGTCGCGACCGCGGTGTCGGCGTCGCCGAACATCCATTCCGAAGCCCAGTCCGAGATGCCGGGCAGGACCGTGCTCTCGGTCGTCGACGGCACCCACGTCTCCGTCACGGGCGCTGCCACAGACTGCACGCGCGACACCCGCGCGCCTCGGCACGAGCCGCAACGCGGCCCGCACCGGCTCAGGCTGCTCGTGCCGCCCGGCCACCGTGCGC
Organism: uncultured Solirubrobacteraceae bacterium; assembly: GCA_963721315.1. Lineage (GTDB taxonomy): Bacteria > Actinomycetota > Thermoleophilia > Solirubrobacterales > Solirubrobacteraceae > DASQMT01. The sequence goes on along the minus strand of CAVRIU010000009.1, from coordinate 69,528 downwards.
CCCAGTCGCAGCCCGCTCGCGCGCGTGAGCGCGGCCTGGCGGCCGAGCAGCCGGCGCCCGATGCTGGGCTTGCGCGCGTGAGGTGAAGGGTTCTGGTCCATGACTGATCACTGCTGCGGGCGCATCGCGTGGCCCGGATCGCCTGCGAGTGCGTCGGCCTCGCGGAGGAAGCGCCTGCGGTCGGGGTGCTCGAGATCGAGGATCGTGTCCAGCGGCCAGTGGAAGTGATGTGCGAGCCGGGCCGTCTCCGCGAACACCTCCGCGGCAGACGGCCGCGTCATTCCCCCAGGCGCCCATCCTCTATCTCCGTGAGGTCGACCTCGAAGGCGGCCGCGCAGTGGGGGCAGGTGACCGCCCCCACCGCCTCGCCGTCCGTGTTGATCCGCTCGTACAGGCGCTGCAGGTGGTCGAAGTCCGCCGCGTACATGCCCTCCACCAGGTCCGGCGTGATCTCGGTGATCGCGCCGATCCGGGTCACCACGCGGGCGAGCAGCAGCACGGCGAGGTACGCCTCGTTCTGGCGTGCCTGCGCGTCGCGCAGCGGCTCGATCTCGTCGCGTGCCGTCGCGAGGCGCATCGTTCCTTCGCGATGCACCGTGCCGGCGCCGTCGGCGAGCCCGCGGGGGAGGGTGAAGGCGTACTCCGTCCGCATCGCTACATCCGCTTGAAGCCCTCGTGAGCCAGCGTGATGCCCTCGACCGCGACCTCGTTGGAGCCGGCGTTCATCGACACCCCGGTGTACTTGACGGGCCACGCCTGCGTGATCGTGTAGGTGGCGATCGCCGAGCCGTCGTAGTCCATCAGCTCGAGCGTGCAATCGGTCCTGGCGCCGTCGGGGCCTTTGTCCTCGACCATCTTGCGCCACTCGTACAGGCCCTTGTCGATGTCGATGCCGCGCTTGAGCTCGATGTTCGAGTTCTTCAGGTTGCCCGAGACCTTGATGATCATCGGCCGCCCCTGGGCGTCGACCTCCTTGTGCTCGATGATCTCGCTCTCGGTGTCGAGCCCGCTGACCTCGCGGAACTGGCCGATCGCCTCCTTGCCGCCGACGTTGAGCCGGAAGTGGTTGGTAGGTCGTGGCTTCTGTGCGCTTGCCATCTGTCAGTCCTTTCAGGAGTTGGTGCTACTCGACCTCGGAGGCGCCGGCCGAGTACTGGCTCAGGCGGAAGACCACGAACTCGGCGGGCTTGACGGGCGCGATGCCGATCTCGCAGATCACCTGGCCGGCCTCGATCACGTCGGGCGGGTTGGTCTCCGCGTCGCACTTGACGAAGAAGGCCTGCTCGGGCGTCGCGCCGAACAGCGCGCCCTCGCGCCAGGTGCGGGTGAGGAAGTTCGACGCGGCGATCCGCAGCTGCATCCACAGCCGCTCGTCGTTGGGCTCGAACACCGACCACTGGGTGCCCTCCATGATCGACTCGGCGATGTAGTTGAACAGCCGCCGGACGTTGATGTAGCGCCACTCGGGGTCGCTCGAGAGCGTGCGCGCGCCCCAGATCCGGATGCCGCGGCCGGGGAACGAGCGGATGCAGTTGATGCCGACCTTGTTGAGGCCGCCCTGCTCGCCCTGCGTGACCTGGAAGCCGAGCCCGTTGACGCCCATCACGACCTCGTTCGCGGGCGCCTTGTGGACGCCGCGGCTCGAGTCCGAGCGGCACCACACGCCCGCCACGTGGCCCGACGGGGGGACCAGCATCGGCTGGTTGGTCAGCGGGTCCATGACCTCGAGCCAGGGGTAGTAGAGCGTCGCGAACTTCGAGTCGAACCCGGCGGTGTTCATGCGCCACTCGAGGATCTCCTGCGGCAGCAGGTTGGGCGGCGCGTCGAGGATCGCCATGCGGTCGCCGGCGCCCTCGCAGTGGGCGATCATCTTGCCCTGCAGGTCGCGCACTGCCGCTTCGTTGCCGCCGTTGCCGCCGCCGAGCGTCATCGCGTCCGGCAGGCAGACCATCGTGATCTCGTCGACGGCGGCCAGGCTGCCCATGCCCTGACGGCGGGCGACGTCGCCCTCGAAGTCGGTCGACTTGATCTCCTCGGCCGCCACGCTGGGCGCCGAGAGCGTGTAGGTGCCGGTCGCCGGGCGGCTGTCGGGCAGGCTGGCCGCCTCGGTGATCTTGATGAACTTGGAGGCGGAGTTGACCTTCGTCGCGAGGTTCTGGCGACCCTTCTTGATCGTCAGGCCGTCGTACTCCTCCTTGCCCTCGGTGCCGGCGTCGACGACGAGCTTGTAGGTCGGCTCGGCGTCCTCGCTGGCGGCCGGCTCCTCCGACAGCTCGACCTTGACGTTGCCGTCGACGTCCTTGAGCGCCTCGGCGTGGAACGCCTCGATCGACTTGTCGGCCGCGGCCGGCAATGCAGCGCGCGGGCGCGCCGCGGCGCCGTTGCCGGCGCCGACGCGCACGACCCAGCAGAGGCCGCCGCCGTTCTGGAAGAAGCCGTAGACGGAGTGCGCCAGGTAGGCGCCCTCCATGAACGGGCCGTTGTCGGGCACGTTGGGGTCGCCGAAGATCTTCGCGAACTGGGTCCAGTTCGAGATCCGCATCGGCGTGTTCACCGGTCCACCGGGCGCGAGCCCCACGAACGCGGCGATCGAGGTGCCGACGCCTTCGATCGGCTTCGAGGTGGACGGCACCTCCTCGACGTAGACGCCGGGAGTCAGGTACGTGGGCATACGGGCGCTACTCCTCCACTCGGTTCACACGGACATTGCTCAGCTCGCTGAGGAGCTCCTCCGGCACCGCGGTGAAGAAGCGCCGCGGGGTGGTCGCGCCCGGGTCGAGGACTTCCATCGCGTCCTCGTCGCGGGCCCAGAGGATGACCTTCGTCTCGGGCGAGGCGCTGCGCACGCGCTCGCTCAGCTCGTGCGACGACCTCTGCAGCAGGTCGAGCACGACGGCATCCGGGCGTAGGCGCCCGGCCATCAGGACGAGCGCCTGGGCGCGCTCCTCCTCGCCGATCACCTCGATCCCGTCCTCGGAGAGCACCTCGATCATCCCCAGGCGGACCATCGGCTCGAGGTTGCCCAGCAGCACGCGCGGCGGTCCGGAGTCAGTCATCGGGTCGCTCCCGCCTCGGCGCTGGTGAGGCACTCGTTCGCGCAGCCGCGGTTGCCCATTCGGTCAGCCGCCCTTCTTCGCGCCGCGCTTGCTGGGCGCGACCGTGAGGTCGAGGGTCGCGCCGGGCACGGCGATCTCCGCCTTCGCCTCCGCTCCCGTGCGCGTGCGCGCGATCAGCTTGTGCTTCCCCGGGGGCACGCGCCTGAGCAGGAAACGGCCCTGGGGATCCGAGGCGGCGAACAGCCCGAGCTCGGGCAGCGTGATCCAGACGTCGGGTAGCGGCGCGTCGTCGCGCGTCGACCACCTTGCCGCCGAAGCGGTGCATCTCCGTGATCGTGGACGCCGGCTCCGTCGGCGATCCGCGTGCTGAGCGACTGCGTCCGCACCTCGGGCCCGCGCTCGTAGGCGAGGCCCGACTCGCAGGCGAGCGTGACGACGTAGTCGAGCGAGGCCTTGTACTGGCCGCCGACGGCGGACCAGAAGTCAGCCTTGCCGTCGGACTTCGGCTGGCCGATCTTGCCCTCGATCGCGAAGCGCTGCGCGGTCTCCGCGAGCCGCCCGGCGAGCGCGTCGCTGCGGCAGCCGTGGGAAGGCGAACAGCACCCCGAGCACCTGGGAGAGCAGGCGATGCTCGTCCTCGACCGCCTGCGTCCAGGCGGTGACCGCGTAGGAGCACTCCATGATCATCGGCGGGCGCACCTCGCGGTGGCGGCCGTTGGAGCGGTCCGGGCTCCACTCCGTCGGGCGGAACTCGTGCGACTCGCGCAGGTCGTAGAGGAACAGGTTGACCGTCGGACCGGAGAGCTGGCTCGACCAGTCGCGCGCGGGGGCGTCGAAGGCGACGTCGACACCGTCGAAACCGTGGCGGCCGAGCTCCCGCTTGAGCAGCACCCGGAGCGTCTCGTCCAGGTCGGCGAGCATGGTGTTGAGCGGTACGTCTACGACCAGCGCCATCGGAATCCGACCCTAACCGGCGCGCGCGGGCCGGTGGGGAAAATTCCGGGCGTACTTGTGGGCACGTTTGGCCGCGAACGTCGGTCGACGTACCGGTCATAGCCCCGACTCACCGACGTTCGCTGCCGTCGAGTAGGCGATCGGGATGGAGATAGACGTCGTCAGTCGGTACCCGGTGCACCGTCCAGCCCGCCTCCTCCCATGCCCGCTGTTTGCGCAGGTCCTCCGCCGCGTCGAGATGGAACTGCGGTCCGTCCAGCTCGACGATCAGCTTCTCGGCCGGCCAGCTCAGGTCTGCTTCCTCACCGGCGATTCGCTCGTTCACGTCCGGTTGCAGGTAGGCCGGCGTCGCGCAGGATCTCGAGCGCCAGCGCCTCGGCGTCGCTCCTGGTTCGGTCCAGCGGCAGCCCGGCGTAACGCGAGACGGCCGCGTGCAGCCGCCGCGTCCCGCGTCGGCCGCGATGGCGGGCGAGCGCGATGAACAGATCGACTTGGGGTCGTCGTCTTCAAGCGGATCGCCTCACGTACCGCCCGGGCCAGCGCCCGGTTGCCCAGGTGCGGTGCGAGATCGATCAGCGTGCGCTCGGGCGTCGTGATCGGGATCCCGGCCAGCGTCGTGATGTTGCCCGTCGAGCGTCTGGCTGCGGCACACGAGCACGCCGTCGAGCTTCTCCGGACCGCCGCATCCCGGGCGCGTGACGATCTCGAACGGCGCAGTGAAGGGGCGATGATCCCCAGGCCTCCCCGGCGCTGGCGTGACTGAGCACGCTACCTGGGGTGGTAAGCGTCGCGGCCATCCAGCGCGTCCGCGCTTCGTCGAGTAGCGGCGCGACCGCGTAGACCCCGTCGAAGACCGTCACGAGCCGCCCGCAGGCGACCCGGTGCATGATCGCCTCGTCGCTGTACCCGAGCTCAGCAGTTGCCGGCGCGCGACGCACCGATGCTGCCGCGAAGCCAGTTCGATCAGTCGAACGTCGGTCACTACCGGGTATAGGCCCGACTCGCCGACGTTCGCCCCCGCCACCGCCGGCCGGATGCGCGAACGTCGGTCACTACCGGGTATAGGCCCGACTCACCGACGTTCGCGCCCGCCGGCCGGCTCAGCCGCCCGTCAGCACGTGCGTGTGCGGCAGGCCGCCGGAGCGGAGGCGCTGCTGGAACTCGTCGAAGTACTGGCCGCCCTTCTCGTTGCGGTCGAAGAGGCGCGGCCTGCCGTCGCGTCGATCAGCGCCTCGCAGACGGCGAGCTCCTGCGGCTCCCAGGTGACGTGGCGCGCCAGGTGGAGGTCGTTGAGGTTGAACCAGCCGCCGTGCTCGGACAGCAGCTGGCCCGCGAGCTTGCTCCCGCGCGGGGCGGTGATGTGCGCGCGCACGACGCGCCACTCGCGGGTCGATCACGATCCGCACCTCGGCGCGGCCCTTGGCGGCCTCCTTGTAGCGGTCCATCAGCGTCTTGAAGATGCCCTCGGCGCTGTGCGTCTTCTGCTCGATGCCGTTGAGGTCCATGTTCGCGCCGAGCAAGCGCGTGCGGTAGCCCGGGCCACCGACGGCCGCCCTGTCCTCGGCCGCGGCCGCGAACGACACCTGTGCCTTGAGCAGGCGCATCTGCGTCGCCGCGATCCGGCGCCGCTCGGCGACGACGAGGTTGCGCAGCGCGAAGGCGGGCGCGCTTGCTCCCGGCTCGCGCGGCTGCTCGGCCGGCCAGGAGTCGGCGACGCCCTTGCCCTCCGCGACGTGGTCGACGACCTCGCCGGCGGTCTCGGCCGCGGCGGCGAGCACCGGCTCGAAGACGTCGCGCGCGGCCTCGCGCAGCACGTCCCGGGCGAGCTCGCGCGGCACCGCCTCGCCGGCGCCGCTCTCCACCGCCGCCTCGAACTGGTGCAGCGCGGCCTGGTAGTTCGTGAAGATCTGGCCGATCGTGTGGACGTTCTCCGTCACGAGGTCGCGCTCGGACTTCGCCGCCAGCGGCGCGCTGTCGAGCTCCGCCTCGACCGCCTCGCGGTAGAGCGCGGCCTTCTCGAGCCGCCCGGACGGCGCCGGCTCCTCGGCGCGCGCGCCGATCATCTGCACGCGCGCGTCGCGGCTGGCGTCGGTCACCTGCAGCGAGCGGATCACGCGCTGCACGGCGGCATTGCCGTGCAGCCGCTGGAGCTTGAGGATCGCCTGCGCGCGGGCACGCGGATCGGCCTCGCGCAGCGACTGGATCGTGCCCGAGTCGAGCGGCCGCTCCGCCTCCGCGACCGGTTCCTTCTCCTCCTCGTCGTCCTCCTCAGGACGGCGGCGTGCTCTTGCCATTCGGCACCCGGATCAGCTCGTGGAAGTGCTCGAAGTCGGCCTCGAGGGTCAGCCTCCCCTGCTTGCCGTACTCCTGCGCGACGGCGCGCACGAGGTGGCGCATCTCGATCACGTCGCCGTCGTCGGCGGCCTGGAAGGCGGCGGAGAGCGAGCAGTTCTTGATCGCGCCGCCCGAGAGCTTGAAGTTGGTCGCGAGGAAGCCGAGGTCGATGTCCTGGGCGACCGGCGCGGTGTCCGGGCAGCACCAGCTTCCAGATCCGCACGCGGTCCTCGGCCTCGGGGAACGGGAAGTCGATCACGAAGTCGAGCCGGCGCACGAACGCGTCGTCGATGTTGCGGCGGTAGTTCGTGGCGAGGATGACCGCGCCGGGGTAGCCCTCCATCTTCTGCAGCAGGTAGGCGACCTCGATGTTCGCGTAGCGGTCGTGCGAGTCCGAGATCTCCGAGCGCTTGCCGAACAGCGCGTCGGCCTCGTCGAAGAAGAGGATCGCGTTGGAGCCCTCGGCCGCGTTGAAGATGCGGTCGAGGTTCTTCTCGGTCTCGCCGATGTACTTCGACACGACCGTGGCGAGGTCGACGCGGAACATCTCCAGCCCGAGCTCGGCGGCGAGCACCTGGGCCGACATCGTCTTGCCGGTGCCGGACTCGCCCGCGAACAGCACCTTCAGGCCCTGCGTGCGGGCGACCGTCTTCTCGTAGCCCCACTCCGACAGCACGCGGTCGCGGTGGCGCAGGTAGGCGCTGATCGAGCCCAGCAGCTCGCGCTGGCGCTCGGGCACGACGAGGTCGTCCCAGGTGTAGCCGGCCGGGATCCGCGTCGCGAGCTCGCCCAGCCGGGAGGAGGACGCCTGGCGCGCGCCGAGGTCGAGCTCGGGCGGCTCGGGCCGCTCGGCGCCGCGGGCGGCGGCGGCCAGGCGGGAGACCTCCGCGGCCTCGAGGATCTGGCCGATCGAGAGCCTGAACTTGGCGGCGACGTCGCGCGCGTCGGTCGCGCCGGACGTCTGCTCCCACGCCAGCCGGCGCTCGGCGAAGCTCGGCGCCGGCGCCTCGATCAGCAGCGACGTGCGGTCACCCAGCGCCAGCGCCGCGTTGCGGCTCGGGGCGCAGACGACGATCCGCTGCCCGCGGCGCTCGATCGCGCGCAGGAGCCGTGCGCGCTCGCCCGGCTCGACGTCCTCGAGCCCCTCGAACACGAGCGGGCGGTCCTCCAGCGCCTCGATCAGCGCAGCCTCGGCCATCGTCTCGGCGACGTCGATCTCGCGGATGTGGGCGACCACCAGCGCGCGCCCGCAGGCCTTGGCGACGAGCGCCTCGGCGTCGGGGCCGGCGAGCACGACCGGCAGCGTCGACGGCTGCGCGAGCGTGGCCGCCAGCGCGGCGACCGCGGCGTCGCGGCCCGGGTCGTGAGCGGGATGCGCGACCATGCGCAGCTTGCCTCCCGCGGGCGGATCGTCCATGCCGACGCCGAGCAGGTGCGCCGCGAGCCGGTCGGAGAGCTTGATCGGACGCTCGGCGAGCGGCGTCTGCGCGTCGCCCTGCAGGCGGACGGCGCCCTTCGCGCGCAGCGGCGCCTCGCGCTCCAGCGCCATCATCACGTCGGCCGCCGAGATGCCCTCGCCGGCGAGCAGGTGGCCGACCAGCCGCGGGCTCGGCAGCTTGCGCGTGACGTCGTCCTGCAGGTACGCGTAGAGGCGCCCGTAGCGCGGGTTGAGCTCCGGCGCCGCGCAGATCGCGAGCACGGCCGCGTCGAGCAGGTCGAGCCCGAGCGCGGCGATCACCTGCTCGAGCCGGTCGTCGGCGTCGGAGACCGAGTCGCCGCGGCTCAGCTCGAGCGCGCGGTCGTCGGAGATGTAGAGGCCGCGGAACGGGTCGGCCGGGTTGGGGTCCGACGACGCGACGGCCTCGACCGCGGCCATCACGCGCCGGTCGATGAAGTCGAAGCCGACGCTGAGCGGGGGAGCCTCGCCCGCCGTCGTGCCGGCGCTCGCTTCGGCGGATGGCTGCGCGCTTGTCACCGCGGCGGATGGCTGCGCGCTCGTCAGGGGTTCGCTCCCATCAGCCCAGCTGATCGGCGGCGGCGTCGGCCTCGCGCTCCATCGCGTCGCCGGGCTGCGAAACCGAGAGCGGGCCGCTCGCGCGAGGCACCGCGCTGCTGCGCCACATGAGCGAGCTCGTGCGCGATCAGCCGGTCGCCGGACGCCGAGCCGGGGTTGTACTCGCCCTGGGCGAAGTAGACGTCGCTGCCGGTCGCGAAGGCGCGCGCGGAGACCGAGCGGTTGAGCTTGTCGGCGGTGTCGTCGGTGTGGACACGGACGTCGGAGAGGTCGCCGAACGAGCCCGCCATGCGGCCGGCGACGGACGGATCCAGGCCGGTGCCGGCGCCGCGTGTCGCGTCGATCGTGGACTGCACGTCGGCGTGGACGGTGCCGTCGGACATGATCCCCGCGCCCTGCTCGGACTCGCGCGCCAGCGGGCTGCGGCCGAGCGTGGAAGCGAAGGCGCGGTTGCCGACGTCGGACGCGAGCTGCTCGATCGGCGAGCGCTCCTCGCGTTCGGTATCCGGCTGCGGGTCGGGCGGCGCGATCCGCCCGCGTTCGAGCTCTTCCTGCCGCTGCGGGTCCATGCACGCGAGCATCCCACGCGCGCGCCGCGGTGCGCAAGGGGCGATCGGGCAGGCGCTCGGGCCGTCAGCCGCCGAGCAGCGCCAGCCCGGGGGCGAGCGTGAGCGCGACGAGCAGGGCGTCCGGCGCCCGCAGCCGCAGCGACTCGCGCACGGCGCCGGCGCCGGTGCGGAAGCCGGCCGACTCCGCCGCCACCCAGCCGATCACCGCGTCGGCCAGCGGCACGGGCGCGAGCGGGACGTCGGCGAGCGGTCCGCGGCCGCGCGCGCGGCCGCGATCAGCCGCGGGCCGGGATCGAGGCCCTCCATCAGCACCGCGGCCTCGCGCACGGCGGGCAGTGCGCGCAGGCGATGCAAGACGCGGCGGAACGCCTCGCGCAGCCCGCCCGGGCCGGCGGCCGCGCGCATCCAGGTCGCGACCGCGACCAGCAGGACGGCGCGCAGCACGCGCCGCAGCGTCAGCTCGAGCCCGGCACCGCTGAGCAGCCCGCCGGTGAGCGCGGCGAACGCGAGCAGGCCGGCGAGCACGAGGCCGAGCGGGACGGCGTCGTAGTCGGGCTTGGCGAGCAGCCAGGCCGGGATCAGCCAGGCCGTCACGCCGAGCAGCAGCGCCCACGACGTGCTCGCGATCAACAGCGCGCTCGCCAGCAGTGCGGCGACCAGGATCGCGCGCGGGTCGAAGCGGCGCCGAGCCGCGCTCGACCGCGGCGGCCGCCGTCACCGGCTCATCCGCGACGGGCGCCAGCGAGCGGCCAGTCCCCGAGCGCGCGCCGGTAGGCCGCCACCTGGATCGCGCTGAAGAAGATCGCCCACAGCGATCTGCACCACCGCCGTCACCGCGAGCGCGGCGGTCGCGCCCTGGGGCACGATGCCGAGCCAGCCCGTGAGCGTCTCGTAGGAGCCGGTGAACTCGTCGAGCCCGCCGAGGATGATGAAGATGAACGCGGCCAGCAGCACCGTGTAGTGGACGAGCCGCAGCGCGAGGCAGGCGAGGAACTCGATCGAACGGCGGCGCCCCGCGCTGGCGCAGCCGGCCCATCATCGGCGCGGTGATCGCCTGCGTGAGCGGCGCGTTTATGCGTGCGGGGCCCATCACCGCGACCGTCTGCAGCATCGACGCGAGCGCGGCGCCGTAGCCGGTGCGCGCGTCCTGCCGCGCCGCTGTGCGCGCGAGCGCGATGCCGCCGCCGAGCGCGAAGAAGAACTGCAGCGACGGCGCCGCGCGGCTGGCCAGGAAGGAGACGGTCGCGACGTGGGTCAGGCCGGTTGCGGCGCCGGTGTCATCCGTCGCGCCGGTGTCGCCCGCGGCCCTCGCGGGGCCGCCACCGGCCGCCCCGGCCGCCGCCGTCGTCAGGTCTCAAGAGCGCTGCGCTGGCGAACGGGGCACCCCTCCATTGTGACCACGCGGCAGGAGAACGCCGCGCGGGCGCGAAAGCGTGGCCCGATGGTTCTCCCACCGACCCGAGGAGTCTCGCCGTGACCGGCCAGGCCAAGGTCATCGCCTTCGCCAACCAGAAGGGCGGCGTGGCGAAGACGACCACCACGCTCAACCTGGCCGCGGCCTTCGTCGAAGAGGGCCACCGCGTCCTCTGCGTCGACATGGACCCGCAGGGCAACCTGACGATGTCGCAGGGGATCGACCCCGACGCCGTCGAGCAGTCGATGTACGACGTGCTCGTGCACGACCTGCCGATCCGCGAGGTCATCCGCCGCCGCGAGGTCGACATCGCCTGCTCGTCGATCGACCTGGCCGGAGCCGAGATCGCGATGTCGACGAAGATCGGCCGCGAGCGCTCGCTCGCGAAGGCGCTGCGCCCGATCTTGGAGGATTACGATTTCGTCTGCGTGGATACGCCGCCGTCGCTGGGACTATTGACGATCAACGCCCTCACGGCGGCGAATCAGGTGATCGTCCCCGTGCAGTGCGAGTATCTATCGATGCGCGGCCTGATCCAGCTGCAGAACACCCTCGCCATGATCCAGGAGAACCTCAACCCGGACGTCGTCATCGCCGGCATCCTGCCGACGATGGTCGACACGAGGACGCTCCACGCCAAGGAGGCGATCGAGATCCTCGAGGAGAACTTCGGCGATCGCCTGTTCGGCGCGCGCATCAGGAAGACGGTCCGCTTCGCGGAGGCCCCCGTCAAGGGCATGTCGGTGCTCAAGTACGAACCGGACGGCAAGGCGGCCGACGCGTATCGCCAGCTGGCGAAGGAGGTGCTCTCGAATGGGTAGCGGCAAGCGGGCGAGCATGCGCGAGGGACCACTGGCCGCGCTGTTCCGCCAGACGGAGACCGAGGGGCTCGCCACCGCGACCGCGCCCGACCCGCCGCGACCCGAGCCCGCGCCGGACACGCCGCGCGTGCCGACGCCGCAGGAGCGCCTGCGCCACGCGTTCTCCTCCGACCTGCCCGAGAACATCATGGCCCCGCCGCCGCCGCCGGCTGCGCCCGCCGCCTATTACCCGCCCGCGCCCGAGGCGGTCGGGTCGCCGCAGCTGCGCGTCGTCGGCATCGGCGGCGCCGGCGTCAACGCGGTCAACCGCATGATCGAGGCCGAGGTCGCCGGCGTCGAGTTCGTCGCGGTCAACACCGACGCGCAGTCGCTGCAGCAGTCGGACGCCGACCACACGCTGCAGATCGGCGCCGACCTGACCAAGGGCCTCGGCAGCGGCTCGGATCCGGAACGCGGCCGCAACGCCGCGATGGAGGACTACGACCGGATCAAGTCGCAGCTCAAGGGCGCCGACATGGTCTTCATCACCGCCGGCGAGGGCGGCGGCACCGGCACAGGCGGCGCACCCGTCGTGGCGCGGATCGCGCGCGAGCTGGGCGCGCTGACCGTCGGGATCGTCTCCAAGCCGTTCGGCTTCGAGGGCTCGCGCCGTGCGCAGGCCGCCGAGCACGGGATCCAGGCGCTCGCCGACGAGGTCGACACGCTGATCGTCGTGCCGAACAACCGGCTGCTCTCGGTGCTCGACAAGCAGACGTCGATGGTCGAGGCGTTCCGCGTCGCCGACGACGTGCTGCGCCAGGGCGTGCAGGGCATCTCCGACCTGATCACGCTGCCGGGGCTGATCAACCTCGACTTCGCCGACGTGCGGACGATCATGTCCGATGCGGGGACGGCGCTGCTCGGCATCGGCATGGGCCACGGCGAGAAGCGCGCGATCGACGCAGCAGCCCAGGCCGTCTCGTCGCCGCTGCTCGAGACGACGCTCGAAGGGGCGAAGGCGATCCTGCTGTCGATCACGGGCGGCCACGACCTCTCGCTGTGGGAGGTCAACGAGGCGGCACAGGCCGTCGCCGAGGCGGCGCACCCCGACGCGAACATCATCTTCGGCGCGATGGTCGACGAGAAGCTCGAGGAGCAGGTCTGGGTGACGGTCGTCGCGACCGGCTACGGCGACAAGCGCGTGCCGCGCTCCGACCAGGCGCGGCCAGGGCTGCGCGAGCCGGCGGGCGAGCCGCGCGTGAGCCGCATGAGCCGCGAGTCGAGCCGGATCGACGTCGACGTGCCCGAGTACATGCCGAGGTCCTGAGCACCCGCTCGATGGGCGGCGTCGTCGCCGCGGGCCATCCCGTAACAGCAGAGTCCGGCGCGGAGATCCTGCGCGCCGGTGGCAACGCGGTCGACGCCGCGCTGGCCGCGATGTTCACGTCGTTCGTCGCCGAGCCGATGCTGACCGGGCTCGGCGCCGGCGGCTACATGCTCGTCGCGCCGCCGCAAACGGCGCCGGTGCTGCTGGACTTCTTCGTCGAGGCGCCGGGCCGCGGCCTGGCGCCCGGCGCTCCGCACGCGCCGCTGCGCGCGGTCGACGTCGACTTCGGCGACGCCGTGCAGGTGTTCAACATCGGCGCCAGCGCGGCCGGCCCGTACGGCGCGTTGGCGGGAGCCTGGACCGCCGCCCAGCGCTTCGCGCGCCTGCCGCTGGCAGAGCTGGTCGCGCCCGCCGCCATCGCCGCCCGCGCCGGCGTGCTGGTCGGCGATCGGCAGTCCTACCTGTTCGAGATCCTCTCGCCGATCACGAGCGCGACGCCGGAGGCGCGCAAGCTGTTCATGCCCGACGGGCACTCGCCGCTGCCCGGCGACAAGCACTGCGACCCCGCGCTCGCCGACACGCTCGAGCGGCTCGCCGACGAGGGGCCGGCGCCGTTCTACACCGGCGACGTCGCCGCGGCCGTCTGCGACTGGATCGCCGAGCGCGGCGGGCTGCTCACGCGCGCCGATCTCGCCGCCTACGAGACGATCGAGCGCGAGCCGGTGCGAGTCGCCTACCGCGGCCTGACGGTCCTGACCAACCCGCCGCCGAGCGCCGGCGGCGTGCTGCTCGCGTACGCGCTCGCGCTGCTCGAGCGCGCGCCGGCGCCGCCATCAGTCGACGCGATCGTCGGCGCGATGGAGGCAGCCCAGGCCGAGCGCACGCCCGAGTTCCTCGCCGGCCTGGCGGACCCGGGCTTCCTCGACCGCTTCAGCGCCGGCCGGCTGGGGGCGACGACGCACATCTCGGTCGTGGACTCCGACGGCTGGGCCTGCGCGGTCACGTGCACGAACGGCGAGGGCTGCGGCGAGGTCGTGCCCGGCACGGGCATCCACCTCAACAACATGATGGGCGAGCAGGACCTGTCGCCGTTCGGCTTCCACGCACACCCGCCGGGCCGGCGGCTGCCGTCGATGATGGCGCCGACGATGGTGCTCGGTGACGGCGTTCCGCGGCTCGTGCTGGGATCGGCGGGATCGAACCGGATCCGCTCGGCGATCCTGCAGGTCGTGATCGGCGTGCTCGACCACGCGCTCGACGTGCAGGCGGCGATCGACGCGCCGCGCGTGCACTTCGAGGACGGCGTGGTCTACGTCGAGCCGGGCGTGGCGACGGACGCGCTCGAGGCCGAGCAGCGAACGCTCGTCCGCTTCGCCACGCGCAACCTGTTCTTCGGCGGTGCCCAGGCGGTGCTGCGCGATCCCGCCTCCGGCGCGCTCACGGGCGGTTGCGATCCGCGCCGCGGCGGCGCTGTCGCGATCGCCTAGGTCCGAGCACGGCAGGCGTGCCAGGATCTGTGCATGACCACCACCGAGCTCGAGACCGTCGCCCACTGGATCGGGGGCGAGCGCCTGCAGGACGCCGAGCGCTTCGGCGACGTGACCGATCCCGCGACCGGCGCCGTGACGCGACGCGTGGCGTTCGCGAGCAGCGCCGACGTCGACCGCGCCGTGGAGGCCGCCACAGCCGGATTCGCGGACTGGAGCGGGCAGTCGCTCGCGCGCCGCTCGAACGTGCTCTTCCGCTTCCGCGAGCTGATGGCCGGGCGCGCGGCCGACCTGGCGCGCGTGATCACCGCGGAACACGGCAAGACGTTCGAGGATGCGCGCGGCGAGGTCCAGCGCGGGCTCGAGGTGGTCGAGTTCGCCTGCGGCGCGGCGCACCTGCTGAAGGGCGAGGCGTCCGAAGCCGTCGGCACCGGCGTCGACTCGCACTCGCTGCGCCAGCCGATCGGCGTGGCGGCCGGCATCACGCCGTTCAACTTCCCCGCGATGGTGCCGATGTGGATGTTCCCGCTCGCGCTCGCGTGCGGCAACGCGTTCATCCTCAAGCCGAGCGAGAAGGACCCCTCCGCCTCGCTGCTGATGGCCGAGTGGCTGACCGAGGCCGGGCTGCCCGACGGCGCGTTCAACGTGCTGCACGGCGACCGCGAGACGGTCGAGGCGCTGCTGCGCCATCCCGGCATCGCCTCGATCTCGTTCGTCGGCTCGACGCCGGTCGCCAAGTTCATCTACGAGACCGCCACCGCGCACGGCAAGCGCGTCCAGGCGCTCGGCGGGGCCAAGAACCACGCCGTCGTGATGCCCGACGCCGACGTCGAGATCGCCGCCGACGCGATCGCCTCGGCCGGCTACGGATCGGCCGGCCAGCGCTGCATGGCGATCTCCGCTGTCGTCGCGGTCGGCGCCGCCGGCGACGCGCTCGCCGAGGCGCTCGAGGCGCGCATCGACGGCCTGCAGGTCGGGCCGGGGGCGGAGCCGGACAGCCAGATGGGACCGCTCGTGACCGATGCCGCGCGCGACCGTGTGGTGGCGGCGATCGCGACCGGGGAGCAGGAGGGCGCCGAGCTGCGTCGCGACGGCCGCGGACTCTCCGTCGAGGGGCATGAGGACGGCTTCTGGGTCGGGCCCACGCTGATCGACCGCGTCACGCCGGAGATGTCGGTCTACCGCGAGGAGATCTTCGGGCCTGTGCTGGTGCTGCTGCGGGCGGAGACGTTCGAGGAGGCGCTCGAGCTGGTCAACTCGAACCCGTACGGCAACGGCTCCGCGATCTTCACCGCGGACGGCCGCACCGCGCGCGAGTTCGAGCAGCGCGTGCAGACGGGCATGGTCGGCGTCAACGTGCCGATCCCGGTGCCGATGGCCTACTACTCGTTCGGCGGCTGGAAGCAGTCGCTGTTCGGCGACCTGCACGTGCACGGGCGCGAGGGCGTGCTCTTCTACACGCGCGGGAAGGTGGTCACGGAGCGCTGGCCCGACCAGGCGCGCGGCGCCGATTACGGGTTCCCGGCGCATCGCTGAGCGCGCGTGGCGTGGCGGGCGATCGCCGCGGCCGCGGTCGCAGTGACCGGTTGCGGCACCCCGCCCGCCGACCTGCTCGCGGTCGAGCGCAGCGGCGCCGACACGAACGCGAACGTCGAGGTGGTCGTCTCCGACGGCGGCAGCGTCAGCTGCAACGGCAAGGAGCACCCGCTCGACGCGGAGCGGCTGCTGCGCGCGCGGCAGCTCGTGCGCGACCTCGCGCCGCAGGCCGAGCTCGGCATCGAGCTGCCGCCCGGCAAGGGCACCGACCTCTCCTACCGAGTAGCGCTCGAGTCCGGCTCGATCGCGTTCTCGGACCGTTCGCCGGGCGCGCCGGCGACGTTCCTGCGCGTCGCGGCGTTCACCAAGGACGTGACCGAGCGCGTGTGCGGGATCGAGCGGTAGTGGGACCCACTAGGGTCGCGTCCATGCCCGACCTGATCGCCGCGGTCAAGGCCGGCGACGCCGCCGCCGTCGAGGCGCTGCTCGCGCGGGACCCGGAGCTCGCGGACTCCAGCGAGGACGGGATCCCGGCCGTGCGGATCGCGCTCTACCACCGCCAGCCGGCGGTGCTGCAGGCGCTGCTCGCCGCGCAGCCGGCGCTCGACGGGCTCGATCACGCGGCGCTCGGCTGGGCCGAGGACCTGCGGCGCGACGTCGCCGCGGACGCCGAGCTGCCGCGCCGCCGCTCGGCCGACGGCTTCACCGCGCTGCACTACGCGTGCTTCTTCGGCGGCCCCGCTGCGACAGCGGTGCTGCTCGAGGCGGGCGCCGACCCGGAGGCGCAGACCCCGTCCGGCGGTGCGGCCGCTGCACTCGGCGGCCGCGGCGCGCGATGCCGAGTCCGCGCGGCTGCTGCTCGACGCCGGCGCGGATCCCGACGCCGTCCAGGCCGGCGGCTTCACCGCCCTGCACGCAGCCGCGCAGCACGACGACGCGGCGCTAGCCGCGCTGTTGCTGCAACACGGGGCCGACCCGGCGCGGCGCAACGACAAGGGCGCCGACGCGGAAGGGATCGCGCGCGCGAGCGCCTCGGTCGCCGTGCTCGCGCTGCTCGGCTGACTGCCTGCCTGTGCCCGCCTGCTTGCCGTGCTTGCCTGCGCGAAGCTCGGCCGAGTGCCGACGAAGTCGGCCGAGTGCCGGCGAAGCCGGTTGGGTGCGTAACGCGTCAGACGCCGAAGTGGACCTTGCCGTTCGAGCGCGCTCGCGCCTGCGCGCGCTCGATGAAGTCCAGGCGCTTGATCGCGCCCCGCAACAGCCGCGTCACGAGCTTCAGCCGTGCGCGCTCCGAGCGCAGGTCGAGCAATCCCTGCTTCGCGTCCATCCCGAACTCGACCGTGGCCGCCATCTGGTACGCGGACATCAGCGCCACCTCGTCGGGGTCGGGCACGCGGTCCGTCGCCTGCTCGACGAGCTCGGCGTAGGCCTTGTGCGCGTCGGCGGCGACCTCGGCGTCGGGATCCTCTTCGCGGTCGTCGAGGAACTCGACCGTGCCGGCCGGATAGGCGAGCTCCTCCTGGCGCGCCTCGATCCGGAACGCGCGCGTGCCGCGCGCGACGAGGTTGAGGCGGCCGTCGGGCATGCGCTCGAGCACCTCGGCGATCTCGCACGCGCAGCCGACGGGCCGCAGCCCGTCGTCGGACGCCCAGACGATCCCGAACTCGCCCTCCTCCTCGAGCACGCGCGCCATCATCGTCTGGTAGCGCTGCTCGAAGATGTGCAGCGGGATCAACTCGCTGGGCAGGGCGACGAGGCCGAGCGGGAACAGCGGGAAGTCGCGCACCAGCGCCACGGCCAGAGCCTACCGCCGGGCTGGGGTTCTCGGGCCCCTTGACCCGCGAGCGCCGCGCGCGCCGTACTCCACGAGATGCGAACCGCGATCGTCTGGTTCCGGCGCGACCTGCGCGTGCACGACCACCCGGCGCTGACCGCTGCCCATCGCGAGGCCGACCAGGTGGTGCCGGTCTTCGTGCTCGACCCGCGGCTGCTGGATGGCGGCCGCTTCCCGTCCGCGAACCGCGCGTGGTTCCTGCTCGCGGCGCTGCGCGAGCTGCGGGAATCGCTGCGCGAGCGTGGCGGCGAGCTGTTCGTGCGTGCGGGCGAGCCGGAGGCAGGTGCTGCCGGCGCTGGCGCGCGAGACCGGTGCGGAGGCGGTCTACTTCGCCTCCGACGTGTCGCCGTTCGCGATGGCGCGCGACCGGCGCGTGGAGTCGGCGCTGACCGTGCGGCGCCGGCCGGGCAACTTCGTCGCCGACGTCGGCGCGCCGCGCACGGCGGACGGTCGTCCGTTCAGCGTGTTCAGCCCGTTCTGGCGCCGCTGGGAGGAGCTGCCGCGCCGCGACGTCCACGGCGCGCCGCGCGCGCTGACCGTCCCGTCCGGCCTCGACGCCGGAGCGATCCCGGACGGGCCGTCGCCCGAGGCCTCGCGAGCCGTTCGCGCCGGGCGAGGCGGCCGCGCGCGAGCGGCTGAGCCGCTGGCTCGCGAACGGGATCGAGCGCTATCACGAGCGTCACGACCGGCTCGCGGGCGGCACCTCGGAGCTGTCGCCCTACCTGCACTTCGGCTGCATCTCGGCGCGCGAGGTCGAGCAGCGCGCCCGCGCCAAGGGCGGCAAGGGCGCCGCCGCGTTCGTGCGCCAGCTCGCCTGGCGCGACTTCTACGCGCACGTGCTGCTGCACAACCCGGGCAACGCCAGGCATCCTCACCAGACGCGCTACGAGGCGCTCGAGTGGGCCGACGACCCGGACGGCCTCGACGCCTGGCGCGCGGGACGGACCGGCTTCCCGGTCGTCGACGCCGGCATGCGCCAGCTCGCGCACCAGGGCTGGATGCACAACCGCGCGCGGCTGATCGTGGGCTCGTTCCTGACCAAGGACCTGCACCTGGACTGGCGCAGCGGCGAGGCCCACTTCATGCGCCACCTGCTGTGCGGCGACGAGGCCCAGAACAACGGCAACTGGCAGTGGATCGCGTCGGTCGGCGTCGATCCCGCGCCCTACTTCCGGCGCATGTACAACCCGGCCGCGCAGCAGCAGCGCCACGACCCCGACGGCACGTACGTGCGCCGCTGGTGCCCGGAGCTGAGCGACGTGCCGCTCGCCAGGCTCGCCGAGCCGTGGACGATGACGGCGGCCGAGCAGGCGGACGCGCGGTGCACGATCGGATCCGACTACCCGGCGCCGATCGTCGACCACGCGCGCGAGCGCGAGCGCGCGATGGCGCGCTACCGGGCTGTGCCGCGTTAGCGTCTCGCGGGCGATGGCGCCGCCCGACCTCTACGTCCAGCGCGACCAGCCGCCCGGCGTTCCGCCGCTGCACCTGACCGGCGAGCGGACGCTGCCCGACGTGCCGGAGGAGAACTACTGGTACCGGCGCCACCTCGCGGTCTACGAGTGGATCGCCGCGCGCGTGCACGGCCGCCGCGTCGTCGACCTCGCCTGCGGCGAGGGCTACGGCAGCGCGGTGCTGGGTCGCACGGCCGCCTCGGTGGTCGGCGTCGACGCCAATCCGGACGCGTTCGAGCACGCGCGCCTGCGCTACACGGGCGGCAACGTGTCGTTCGAGCGCGACATGATCGAGACCTGGAGCGGCGACGTCGACTGCGTCGTGCTGCTGCAGACGATCGAGCACGTGCAGGATCCCGACGCGGTGCTCGTGCGGCTGCGCGACCTGGTCGGGCCGCGCGGCGTGCTCTACGTCTCGACGCCGAACGTGCTGACGCTCGCTCCCGCGGGCGAGCAGCGCTCCGGCAACCCGTGGCACGTGCGCGAGTACCGTCCCGAGGAGTACCGCGCGCTGTGCGAGCGCCACTTCGGGCGGGTCGAGCTGCTCGGGCTGTTCCACGCGCGCAAGCTGCGCCTGCACCAGCTCGCGATCGAGCACGCGGGCTGGGATGCGGTCCACCGGCGCCTGCGGTCTCACCAAGCGCTTCTACGACCGCTTCACGCCGGCGATCTCCGCGCGTGACTTCCGCCTGCGCCGCGGCGCGTCGGCGGGCGCGCTCGACCTGCTCGCCGTGCTGCGGCCCTAGACGGCTATGCTCCGTCGCAGGAACTAGCCGAGTCCTCGCCGCCGTGGGCGGAGGGGAGCGGGGGACCCAACGGAGCCGGATGCTCCTGGGGCGAATCGCCGCCTGAGTGCGGTGTAGCGCAGGTCAACAGCGCGAGCCCGACAGCTAACCCCGTAGGCGTGATGACCAGCGAGGTTCATTCGTGCCGCAGACAACCGATCTATCGATGCCCGATCCGTCGCGCTCGTCCAGGCGCCCGCGCCGCATGCTCGCGGTGCTCGGCGCAGCGTTCGCCGTCGCCGCCGGAGCGCTCGCCGAGCCGGCTGCCGCCTCCGGCAGCGGTGGTGCCGAGCGCGACGACAGCGAAGCGCGGTGCGCATGTCGTGGCGCTGCAGCGCGCGCTCGGCATCCCCGCCGACGGCGTCTTCGGGCGCCAGACGCGCCGCGCGGTGCGGCGCTTCCAGCGCGCGCACGGCCTCGTCGTCGACGGCATCGCCGGACCGCAGACGCGCCGTGCGCTCGGCCTGACGGCCGGCGCCGCCCGCGCGGGCTCGCTGCTGCAGCGCATCAGCGCGTGCGAGTCGGGCGGCGATCCCGACGCCGTCTCGGCGGACGGCCGCTACCGCGGCAAGTACCAGTTCTCGCGCGCGACGTGGCGGGCGATCGGCGGCAAGGGCGATCCCGCGAAGGCGCCCGAGACGGTGCAGGACAAGATGGCCGCGAAGCTGCTCGCGGTCCGCGGCACGGCGCCCTGGCCGAACTGCGCCTAGCGCCAGCGCAGCTGCGCCGGCGCATCGCGCATGCGCAGCACGCGCGCGGGGGCGCCGGCGACGACCGCGTTCGACGCGACGTCCTTGGTCACGACGGTGTTCGCGCCGACGATGCAGTTGTCGCCGACGGTGACGCCGCGCAGGATGCAGGCGCCGTAGCCGATCCAGCAGTTGTGCCCGACGCTGACGTCGCGCTTGTAGATCCCCTGCAGGCGGATCGGCCGCTCGACCTCGACGACGCCGTGGTCGAAGTCGATCAGCATCGCGCGGTCGGCGACGATGCACTCGCGCCCGATCGAGACGCGCTGGAAGGCGGAGATCGTGCACTCCTGCCCGAGCACCGACTTGGCGCCGATCGACGTCTCGCCCTCGTGCACGCGGATCTTCGTGCCGTGGCCGATCCAGCACCAGCGGCCGAGCCGCAGCTTCGCGTCGCGGCCGATCTGGAACGTCACGTCCGGGGCGACGAAGCACAGCCCGTCGGTCTCCAGCCGCCCGCGCCAGCGCAGCTTCAGCCACGCCCAGCGCAGCGCCAGGCGCGCGTACTTCGCCGACAGCATCCCGTTGCTGCGCGCGAAGCGCCAGAGCGCGACCGGCCCGCCGTGGGGAGGCATCGGCGCACCGCGCACGACCACGGCCTCCGGGGGTTCTCTCAGCGCGACCATCTGTCGCGCACGATCCTAGTTGCCATCATCCCCGCCCGATGGCGGACGACCGAACCCTCGCCGAGCGGCTCCTGGCCGGCGACAAGCGCGCGCTGGCGCGCGGGATCTCGCTGGTCGAGGACGACGACCCCGAGGGCTGGGCGCTGGTGCGCGAGGTCTACCCGCACACCGGCGGCGCCTTCGTGGTCGGCTTCACCGGGCCGCCGGGCGCCGGCAAGTCGACGCTGATCGGCGCGCTCGTCAAGCATCAGCGCGCGCTGGAGCGCACCGTGGCGGTGCTCTCGATCGATCCCAGCTCGCCGTTCCGCGGCGGTGCGCTGCTGGGCGACCGGATCCGCCTGAGCGAGCACTTCCTCGACCCCGGCGTCTTCATCCGCTCGATGGCGACGCGCGGCGCGCTCGGCGGGCTGGCCGAGGCGGCGCTGCAGACGGCGCTGCTGATGGACGCGGCCGGCAAGGACGACGTCTTCCTCGAGACGGTCGGCGTCGGGCAGGCCGAGGTCGACGTGATCGATCACGCCGACTCGGTCGTGCTCGTGCTGATCCCGGGCTCGGGCGACTCGATCCAGGCGCTCAAGGCGGGCATCATGGAGATCCCCGACATCATCGTCGTCAACAAGGCCGACCACCCGCTGACGGACACGATGGTGCGCGAGATCCGCGGCGTGCTCTCGCTCGCCCCGCTCGAGGGCGGCTGGCCGGTGCCGATCATCAAGACCGAGGCCGTGCACGGGCGCGGCGTGGAGGAGCTGGCCGCGAAGCTGACCGAGCACCGCGCGTTCGTGGAGTCCGAGGGGCTGCTGTCCGAGCGCCGCCGGCGCAACCTGATGAACGAGGTGCTCGGCCTCGCGACGGTGCGGCTGCGGCGCGCGCTGGAGGCGTCGCTGCACGAGGACCCCGAGGTGCAGGAGCTGCTCGACGAGGTCGTCGCGCGGCGGCTGGACCCGGCGAGCGCCGCCAGTGCCGTGCTGGCGCGCGGGGCGGTCGACGCGTCGCGGTAGTTCGCGCGCCGGAGAACGTCAACTGCGGCATTTAGGGGAGGGTTCGCTGGGGCGGCGGTTCGCGAGGCGTCGGTCGCGCTCGTTGCGAGTTGACGTCGCATAGCGACGTCAACGTCGTCAGCGGAGGTCGCGCGGCGGGCCGTCCCGTGCTCGGAACTGACCGCCACGGCACCTCGAACCCACTCCCTCAAAGCCGCAGTTCACGGCGTCCGGCGCCACCACGCGACGCCGAACGCAGCCACCAGCGCCAGCGTCGCCCCGACCGGCCACGCCACGACGAGCGGCCCCCACGGCGCGTCCGAGTCCGGCGGCGCCCAGGTCGCGGTCAGCGCCAGCCACAGGCTCGTCGCCCAGCGTCAGCGCCCCCAGCGCCAGCCCCACGCGCGGCGCGTGCCGCAATCCCCACGCCACCAGCGGCACCGCGCACGGCAGCGCCGCCACGAGCTGCGTCCCCGGGAACCACGGCCCTTCGAGCGAGCGCGCCGCGAACACCGCGACGGCGACCTGGCAGGCGCAGACCGCGAGCGCGAGGAACGCCGCGTGCTCGGCGTCGCGCTGCTCGGCCACGAGCTGCGCGAGCCGCTCGCGCCGCGACCGCCAGAGCAGCCAGGCGCCGAGGAACGCCAGCGCGGCACGGGCGCCCAGCGCAGCAGCCCGACGTCGCGATCGACCCAGAGCTCGGCCAGGCGCGGGAGCCGCTCGGCGTAGTCGGCCACCGAGCTCGCGCCTGTGACAGGAGCCTCGGCCACGGCGAGCGGCGTGAAGCCGCCGTACAGCCGATCGTTGAGCGCGACGTAGAAGACGAGCGACGCCAGCTGCAGCTCGACGGTTCCGAACGCGACGAGCGTGCGGCCGCGCCGTGCCGTCCAGCGCGCGAGCAGCACGGCGACCGGCGCCGCCGGCACGAGCAGCCAGGGGTCGAGCCAGGGCAGCAGGGCGAGCAGCGCCGCGCCCAGGTACGCGCGGCGCATCAGCGGGCGCTCGCGCACGCTCAGCGCGCACAGCGCGGCGCCGGCCAGCAGCGCCCCGGCGGTCAGCGCCGGCAGCACCGCGGTGGCGTGCGCCAGCGCCGGCGGAGACAGCCCGGTCAGCAGCGCCGCCCAGGTCGCCCACGGATCGGGCACGACCCGCCGCGCGAGCGCCGCCGCGAGCACGAACGCGAGCGCCGCCACCGCGGCGAGCAGCACGACGACGAGCGTCGCCCCGCCGAGCGCGTAGGCGGGCGCGAGCAGCAGCCCGAAGCCGATCCCGTGCGGCTCGACCAGGCGGCCCGCGACCACGCGCCCGTCGGTCCGCAGCCCAGCCGCCGGCCGGCGCCCACTCGTCCCCGACCCCCGCCGCGTACTCGTCGGCCGAGGTCGAGATCGCCGCCGTCGGCGAGCGAAGCCGCCGCCGAGCAGGAAGTGCGGCTCCGCGCCCGCGTAGCCGGACCCGCCCGCGGCATCGACGCCCAGGTCGCGACGTAGGCGGCGAACAGCACCGCCCACAGCCCGAGCGCGCGCAGCGGTTACGCCCCGAGCGCCCGCGCGATCACCATCTGCTGGACCTCGTCGGTCCCCTCCCCGATCGTGAGGATCTTGGCGTCGCGGTAGAAGCGGCAGACCGGGTACTCCTCGATGTAGCCGTAGCCGCCGTGGATCTGCACGGCCTCCTCGGCGCAGCGGACCGCCAGCCGCCCGGTCTTGAGCTTGGCCTGAGCGGCGGTCAGCGTGAACGAGCGCCCGGCGTCCTTGAGCAGCGCCGCCTTGTAGGTCAGCAGCCGCGCCGCCTCGATCTCGGTCGCCATGTCGGCCAGCTTGCCCTGGATCGCCTGGAACTTGGAGATCGGCTTGCCGAACGCACGCCGCTCCTTCGCGTAGGCGAGCGCCTGGTCCAGCGCGCCCTGGGCGAGCCCGACGCCCATCGCCGCGACGCCGATGCGGCCGATGTCGAGGATCGCCATGAACTGGCGGAAGCCGGCGCCGCGCGGGCCGAGCAGGTTCTCCTCGGGCACGCGGCAGTCCTCGAACACGAGCGGCCGCGTGTCCGACGCGTTCCAGCCCATCTTGCGGTACGGCTCGCCCTGCGAGTAGCCGGGCGTCCCGTTCGCCACGATCAGGTTGGAGATCTCGTCGTCGCCCGTCCGCGCGGTGATGCAGACGACGCCCGAGATGTCGGTGCCGGCGTTGGTGATGAACTGCTTGGCGCCGTCGACGACCCATTCGCCGCCGTCCAGCCGCGCCCGCGTGCGCACGTTGCCGGCGTCCGAGCCCGCCTCCGGCTCGGTCAGCCCGAACGCGCCCAGCTTGCGCCCCGCGGTCAGCTCGGGCAGCCACTCCTGCTGCTGCTCGGCGCTGCCGAAGAGGTAGATCGGCTGCGTGCCGAGCGACGTGTGCGCGCACATCGTGATCGCGACCGAGGAGTCGACGCGCGCCAGCTCCTCGACCGCGATCGCGTAGGCGAGCGAGTCGCCGCCCGCGCCGCCGACCGCCTCGGGGAACGGGATCCCCATCAGCCCGAGCTCGCCGAGCTGGGCGACGATCTCGTAGGGAAACGCCTTCGTCCGGTCGAGCTCCTCGGCGACCGGCGCGATCTCGCCCTCGGCGAACTCGCGGACGGTGCGGCGGATCAGCTCGTGGTCGGGC
The DNA here is from genome assembly GCA_963721315.1 of uncultured Solirubrobacteraceae bacterium. GTDB lineage: Bacteria > Actinomycetota > Thermoleophilia > Solirubrobacterales > Solirubrobacteraceae > DASQMT01. Next base: position 44,967 of record CAVRIU010000009.1, on the reverse strand, counting down.
GAGAGGTCGAAGTCCATCCGGCCATGAAAGCACCGAGGGCGCCCCGCGGGGCGCCCTCGGCGAGCCGGATCCGACGGCGCCTGCGCTCAGGGGCGACGCCCGATCAGCGTGTGGAAGAGGTCCGTCTGGTCACGCGCGCCGAGCACGTTCGACGCCTGTGGCCCGATCGCCATGACCGGGATCCGCGCACCCGTGTGACGCCTGGCCGGGCGGCGTCTTGCCCGTGCCGTAGGAGACGCGGATCGGGGCGCCGTCGGCCGTCTTGAGCGTCGCGTAGAAGCCGGGCGTGATCGGTCTCGACCCCGACGATCTGGCTTGTGTGCGCGTGGTCGGCGGTCACGACCACGAGCGTCTCCGGGTTGTCCTCCTGGAACTCGAGCGCGACGCCCACGGCCCGGTCGAAGGCGAGCGTCTCGCCGATCTGCCCGCACACGTCGGACGCGTGGTCGCGCTTGTCGATCGAGGCACCCTCGACCTGGAGGAAGAAGCCCTTGCGGTTGTTGCGCTCGAGCAGGCTGATCGCCTTCGACGGTCATCGCCGGCAGGCTCGGCTCGTTCGCCGGCCGGTTGCCGCTCCGTGCAGCGGTACGTCCGGGCCGCCCGCGCCGGGCGTCGGCGCCGCGATCAAGCGGCGCGTACTCCGTCGTCATGTTGCCCGCGTTGAAGAGCCCGAGGATCGGCCCGCGCCGCAGCGAGGACACGGCGGCGAGGTCCTCCGCGTTGTCGAGCACCCGGAAGCCCTTGGCCTCCGCGTAATCGAGCACGGTGCCGCTGCCGTCGTCGAGCGTCTGCTCCCAGCGTGCCCTGCCGCCGCCGAGGTTGACGTCGAGCTCGTGGTCGGCCTGCTGCTCGACGATCGAGCCCAGTCCGCCGGCGCCCTTGGACTCCGTGGGGCAGCTCGTGCGCGTGTCCTCCGGTCCCTGGCAACGACGCTGCGAGATGTGCGAGGACGGCGCGGCCGGCGTCGCGTCCGAGTACTCCGACGTGGTGACGTTGCCGACGCGCATGCCGCGCCGCTTGGCGATCTCGAACGTCGTCGTGTAGCCCTCGTTGGAGCCCGGCACCGCCTCGCCTCGCTGCGGGCCCTGCGAGAGCCGCGCGTCGATCGTCTTCTTGCCGGTCGACCACGCGGTGCCGGTCGGCGCGGAGTCCGGCACGTAGTTGGGCAGGTACTCCGGGCCCGGCCCGGGGGTCAGGTTCCAGGTCGTCACCGAACCGGTGAACGGCAGCGTCTCCATGTTGAGCGTGCCGCGCGCGCCCTTGCCGTAGTACTTGGCGAGCGTCACCTCCGCGTCGCCCATCCCGTCGCCCACGAGCAGGATCACGTTCTTCGGCTTCTTCGGATCGATCAGCTTCTTGATCGCGCGTGAATTGCTCGGTTCATCGCTCGTCGCGACGGCGACCGCGCCGGCGGTGCCGGCCGCTCCCACCGCCGACGGTCGCCAGCAGCGCGACCCTCCTGCGTGTGCCCGACATCCGATCCTCCAGCTCGCTTGACGGCGGCGATCGTCGCAGCGGGCCGGATGCCCGGTGTGATCGGTGCGGTGAAGCGGCGCGTCAGGCGCCGGACTGGGCGCGCGCCAGCTCGATCAGCAGCCGCACGCCCCAGCCCGAGGCGCCCTTGCGCGCGTACGGTCGGCCGAAGTCGTCGGCCACGCCGGCGATGTCCAGGTGCGCCCAGGGCACGTCGCCGGCGAAGCGCTGCAGCAGCGCGGCGGCGGCGATCGACTGCGCCTTGCGTCCCTCGCTGGTGTTCTGCACGTCGCCGTAACGGCCCTTGATCAGCTCGTCGTAGAGCGGATCGAGCGGCAGCCGCCAGACGCGCTCGCCGGTCGCCTCGCCGGCCGCCGTCACGGCGGCGCACCACTCGTCGTCGTTGCCCATCAGGCCGGCGTGCACGGATCCGAACGTGGTCACGATCCCGCCGGTCAGCGTCGCCAGGTCGAGCAGTCGCTCGGCGCCCTGGTCGCGCGCGTGCGTGAGGCAGTCGGCGAGCACCAGCCGGCCCTCGGCGTCGGTGTTGTTGATCTCGATCGTGATGCCGGCCTTCGAGCGCACGATGTCGCCCGGCCGCGCGGCGCGCGCGGAGACCATGTTCTCGGTCGCGCCGATCACGCCGACTATCCGCACCGGCAGCCCGAGCTGGGCGATCGCGCCGATCGCCTCGAGCACGGCGGCGCCGCCGCACATGTCGAACTTCATCTCGTGCATCCGCGCGGCCGGCTTGATCGAGTAGCCGCCGGTGTCGAACGTGACGGCCTTGCCGACCAGCCCGAGCAGCGGCCCGCTCGCGCCGGCGGGCTCGTGGCGCAGCGTGATCAGCTGCGGCTCGTGGTCGGCGCCCTGGGCGACCGCGGCGAACGCGCCCATGCCCGCCGCCTCGATCTCCGCCCGCCCCATGCACCTCGACGGCGACGCCTGTCGAGCGAGCGCGCCCGCTGCCGCCAGCGCCTCGGGCGTGAGCGCGTTGGCGGGGGCGTTGCCGAGGTCGCGCGCGCGGTTGGCGGCCACCGCGCCGGCGCGTCCGGCCTCGACCGGCGCGCGACGTCGTGGTGCGCGGAGACGATCAGCGCGTCGGGCGGGCGCTCCTCGCCCGCGTCGCGCTTGAAGTCGAGGTAGCGGTAGGCAGCCAGCAGCGTGCCCTCGACCAGCGCGCCGGCGACCGCGTCGCCGACCTTGTGCGGCAGCTCCCAGCAGAGCGTGCGCGCGCCCAGCTCCTGCGCGCGGCCGAGCGCGACGGCCGCCGCGATCCGCGCGCGCTCGGCGTCGAAGTCGTCGCGCGCGCCGAGCCCGATCAGGATCCAGCGCCGGCCCGCGGCGTGCGTGTGCGTCAGCTTGCGGAACCCCGGCCGCGCCTCGCCGGACTCGACCAGCGCGCCGAGCGCGCCGTCCTCGACGTCGTGCGGAATTCCCTTGCCCTCGAAGACGCCGACGACGATCGTGTCGGCGCCGGTGTCGCGCGGCGCCTCCGTGGTTGCCCGGACCTCCATCGGCGGAGGCTATCGTCAGTCCCCATGCCAACGACCGTGATCCTCGGTGCCGCCCGCACGCCTGTCGGCAAGCTCGGCGGCGGACTCTCATCGCTTCCAGGCCACCGAGCTGGGCGGCATCGCCGTGCGCGCCGCGCTCGAGCGCTCCGGCGTGGCGCCCGAGCAGGTGCAGCACGTCGTGATGGGCCAGGTGCTGCAGGCCGGCGCCGGCCAGATCCCGTCGCGCCAGGCGCAGATCAACGCCGGCATCCCGAAGGAGGTCTCCTCGGAGACGATCAACAAGGTCTGCGCCTCCGGCGTGCGCGCCGCCGGCGTGCTCGATGCCGCGATCCGCGCCGGCGACGTCGAGGTGGCCGTCGCGGGCGGGATGGAGTCGATGTCGCAGGCGCCGTACATGCTCCCGCAGGCGCGCTTCGGCGCTCGCATGGGTGACATGAAGGCGCTCGACGCGATGGTCCACGACGGGCTCACGAACCCGTTCTCGGGCAAGCAGATGTTCGTCGAGGCGACGGAGGTCGGCGAGGAGCTGGAGATGACGCGCGCCGACATGGACCGCTGGGCGCTGCGCTCGCACCAGCGCGTGATCGCCGCGACCGACGACGGCCGCCTGCCCGAGGAGATCGTCGCCGTGACGGTCAAGGGCCGCAAGGGCGACACCGTCGTCGAGGTCGACGAGTCGCCCGCGACGCGACTCGTCGCTCGAGTCGCTCGCCAAGCTCCCGGGCCTGGCGCACAAGGAGGGCTCCCACACGGCCGGCAACTCGCCCGGCGTCAACGACGGCGCGGGCGCGCTCGTGCTCGCCTCCGACGAGTGGGCCGAGCGCGAGGGCCACGAGGTGCTGGCCGAGATCGTCGCCCAGGCGCAGGTCGCCGACGACTTCGCCTACCTCGCGCGCACGCCCGCCAACGCGGCGCTCAAGGCGCTCGAGAAGGCCGGCCTGCAGCCGTCCGACATCGACCTGTGGGAGATCAACGAGGCGTTCGCCTCGGTCACGCTGAACTCGATCCGGATGCTCGGGATCGACGAGGAGCGCGTCAACGTCAACGGCGGCGCGGTCGCGATCGGCCATCCGATCGGCGCCTCGGGCGCGCGCATCCTCGGCACGCTGGTGCACGAGCTGCGCCGTCGCGGCGGCGGCTACGGCTGCGCCGCGATCTGCTCGGGCGGCGGCCAGGGCGACGCGGTCATCCTCCGGGTCTGTGACCGAGCGCCCGCACATCCTCCCGCCGCCCCCGGGCGGCGGCGCGCTGCGGCGTCCGGAGGAGAAGGGCGCGGCGTTCTTCGACCTCGACCGCACGCTGATGGCCGGGCTCGTCGGCGTTCCAGTTCGGGCGCGCCGCCTACCGCTCCGGGCTGGTCTCGCGCCGCCATCTCGCGCGCGACGCGTGGGAGAACATCATCTTCCGCCTGAGCGGCTCGACCGACGCGGGCACGGACAAGCTGCGCAAGCGCGTCGGCGAGATGCTGGACGGAGTGCGCGTGCGCGACCTGCAGCGGCTCGCGCCCGACGTGCTCGCGGGCGTGCTGCCGCGGCTGTACCCGCAGATGCTCGCGATCGCCTACGGCCACCAGGACGCGGGCCGGCCGATCTTCATCTGCACCGCCGCCGCGCAGGAGATGGCGGAGCTGATGGCGATCGTGCTCACCTTCGACGGCGCGGTCGGCTCGGTCTCCGAGGTCGTCGACGGCAGCTACACGGGGCGCGCGGGCGGGCCGTTCACCTATCGCGAGGGCAAGGCCGAGGCGATCCGCGACCTGGCCGCGCGCGAGGGCATCGACCTCGACGCCTCGTGGGCGTACTCGGACTCCGAGTCCGACCTGCCGATGCTGCGGCTCGTCGGCAACCCCGTCGCGGTCAATCCGGACGCGGAGCTGGGGCGCGTCGCCCGCGCGGAGGGCTGGGAGCTGCTGCGCTTCGAGCGCCTCGGCCGCCGGCTGCGCGTGCTCGGCGCCGCCGGCGTGGCGGCCGGGCTCGGCGGGCTCGGCTCGATCGTGCTGTCGCGCCGCCGGCGCCCAGGCGCGCCAACGCGATCGCACTGCGCCGCCGATGAGCCTCAGCGAGCTGACAGCCGAGCAGCGCGAGATCCACGACCTCGCGGCGCGCTTCGCGAACGAGCGGATCGCCCCGCACGCGGCCGCAGCTGGGACCGCGAGCACACGTTCCCGCGCGAGCTGTTCGGCGAGCTGGGCGAGCTCGGCCTGATGGGCGTCTGCGTGCCCGAGGAGCACGGCGGCGCGGGCGCGGACTTCCTCTCCTACGTGCTCGTGCTCGAGCAGCTGGCGCGCGCGGACGCCGGCGTCGGCGTGACCGTCGCCGTGCACACGAGCGCGTGCACGCTGCCGCTGCTCGACCACGGCTCCCCGAGCAGTCGACGCTGTCCCGCCGCTGGCGGCGGGCGACGGAGATCGGCGCGTTCGCGCTGACCGAGTCCGGCTCCGGCTCCGACGCGAGCGCGATGCGCACCGCGCTTGCCGACGGCCGCATCACCGGCGCCAAGCAGTGGTGCACGAACGGCTCGCACGCGTCGACGCTTCCTCGTCTTCGCGCGCGATGCCGAGCACGGCCCAGCGCATTCGTGGTGCGCGCCGGCGCGCCCGGCTTCGAGGTCATGCGCGAGGAGGAGAAGCTCGGCCTGAACTCCTCCTCGACCGCCGACCTGTCCTTCGAGGACGACGCCGGCCGAGCGTGCTCGGCGAGCCCGGCGCGGGCATGCGGATCGCGCTCGCGCACGCTCGACGGCGGCCGCATCGGGATCGCCGCGCAGGCCGTCGGGATCGCCCAGGCGGCGCTCGAGCTCGCGACCGGCTACGCGCGCGAGCGCAGCGCGTTCGGCGGCCCGATCGCGCGCTTCCAGGCGATCCAGCACAAGCTCGCCGACATGCAGACCGAGATCGAGGCGGCGCGCGCGCTGGTCTGGCGCGCGGCCCGGCTCAAGCAGGCCGGGCACCCGCACACCGTCGAGGGCGCGCAGGCGAAGCTGTTCGCCTCGGCCGTCGCGCGGCGCCAGACCGGCGAGGCGATCCAGGTGCTCGGCGGCTACGGCTACACGAAGGAGTTCCCGGCCGAGCGCTACTACCGCGACGCCAAGGTGACCGAGATCTACGAGGGCACGAGCGAGATCCAGAAGCTCGTGATCGCGCGCGCGCTGCTCGGCGACGCGATGCGCGACGGCGGCTAGGCTTGGCGGCCCCGATCCGGAGGAGGCTCCCGCCGTGCGCAAGCTGCTCGTCGCATTCGTCATCGTCGCCGCGGGCGGTCTGAGCGCCGCGCTGGCTGCGGCCGCGCCCTCGGTCACGCGGGTCAAGATCGGCGACAACTACTTCGTCGAACCGGACGGCGTGCCGACGGTCACGGTCGACAAGGGCACGAAGGTCCGCTGGGCCTGGAAGGGCGACAGCCTGCACAACGTCAAGGTCCTCAGGGGCCCGGTGAAGTTCGGCTCGTCGTCGATGACGAGCGGGAAGTACACGAAGAAGCTGCGCAAGCGCGGCACGTACACGATCATCTGCACGGTTCACGGCGGCGGCGACCAGAAGATGAAGCTGATCGTCGAGTAGCGGCGCGTCGGTGCCGCCGCCACGTCGTCTGCGCGGCCGGATCGGCTCCGCCGCGCCGTTGCGCGGGCGCGCGTGGGACTAGGATCAGCGCATGGCGGAGAGCGGCTCGAACCGCAAGATCCGCGTCGTGGTCGCCAAGCCGGGGCTCGACGGGCACGATCGCGGGGCGAAGATCATCGCGCGGGCGCTGCGCGACGCCGGCATGGAGGTGATCTACACGGGACTGCACCAGACGCCCGAGCAGATCGTCGAGACGGTGCTGCAGGAGGACGCCGACGCGGTCGGCCTGTCGATCCTCTCCGGCGCGCACATGACGCTGGTCCCGCGCGATCGTGCAACTGCTGCGCGAGCAGGAGGCCGGCGACGTGGTCGTCACCGTCGGCGGCACGATCCCGGCACAGGACATCCCCGAGCTCAAGCAGCTCGGCGTCGCGGAGGTGTTCACCCCCGGCGCGCCGACCGCGGACGATCATCGAGTTCATCCGCGGCGCCGTCACCGCCGTAGGCGCGCGATAGATTGACTCGTCAGTCAACGAACACGCCGGCAGGAGGCTTGCAAGGCCGTGAAGATCTGCGTCCTGGTCAAAGAAGTGCCGGACGCCGCAGTCGAGAAGCGCATCAACCCGGGCACGGGGCGCCTCGACCGCAGCGGCGAGAAGAACCTCAACCCGTTCGACACGCACGCGATCGAGGCCGCGATGCAGCTCAAGGAGGGCGGCGCGGTCGAGGTCGACGAGGTCGTCGCGGTCACGATGGGCCCGGAGACGGCGGTGCGCGCGCTGCACAAGGCGGTCTCGCTCGGCGCCGACCGCTCGCTGCACCTGACCGACGAGGCGCTCGCGGGCTCCGACGTCAACGGCACGGGCTACGCGCTGGCCCGGGCGCTGGAGTCCGAGGCGCCCGACCTGGTGCTGCTCGGCCAGCAGTCCGACGACGGCGAGTGCTACACGATCGGCGCCGTGCTGGCCGACCACCTGCGGATGCCGTCGCTGACGCAGGTGATCAAGATCGACGTCGACGACGGCGCGCTGCGCTGCGAGCGCCAGGCCGAGTACGGCTACGACACGGTGCTGGTCGAGCTGCCGGCGGTGATCTCCGTCGGCGACGCGATCAACGAGCCGCGCTATCCGTCGCTCAAGGCGATCATGGGCGCGAAGAAGAAGCCGCTCGAGACCAAGGCGATCGCCGACGTCGGCATCGAGCCCGACCGCGTCGGCTACGACAACGCGCGCGCGCACTGCGCCGACTTCAAGGCGCCCGCCGCCAAGGAGCCGGGCCGGATCATCGAGGACGAGGACACGAACGAGACGGTCGAGCAGATCGTCGCCTGGCTCGACGAGAGGAAGCTGCTGGCATGAGCGGCGATCCTGGTCTACGCGCTGCACTACGACGGCGCCTTCAACAAGAACTCGCTCGGCGCCGTCTCCGAGGGCGCTCGGCTCGCCGCGCAGCTCGGCGGCGGAGTGCCACGCGGTCGTGGTCGGCGACAAGGCCGGCCTGCCGGACGAGCTGTGCGCCTCGCTCGGCCGCTACGGCGCGCGCCGCGTCTTCCGCGTCGAAGGGCCCGAGGGGCTCGCGCAGCCCGTCGTCGACGCGATGGCGAAGGTCATCGGCGAGCACGGCCACGGCTACGCGCTGTTCGGCGGCGGCCTGCTCGGCTTCGAGATCGGCGCCGGCCTGACGGCGCGGCTCGACGCGGGCGTCTGCATGGAGGTCACGAACGTGCGCGTCGAGGACGGCAAGCTCGTCTCCGAGCGCCCGATCCTGCAGGACTCGTCGGTCTCCGACGTGCACTACCGCTCCGACGTCGGCGTGATCATCGGGCGCCTGAACGCCTTCGAGGTGACCGAGTCGGGCGCGGAGAGCGCCGCGGTCGAGGACGTCGAGCTCGAGTTCGAGCCGCACTCGCTGCGGGCGAAGATGGTCAGCCGCGGCGAGCAGCGCGGCGCCGACGTCAACATCGAGGACGCGAAGGTGCTGGTGGCCGGCGGCCGCGGGCTCGGCAAGGCCGAGGGGTTCGAGGCGCTCGAGGACCTCGCCGGCGCGCTCGGCGGCGCCGTCGCCGCGACGCGCGCGGTGGTCGACGCGGGCTGGTACTCCTACGCCGCCCAGATCGGCCAGACGGGCAAGACCGTCTCGCCGAAGCTCTACCTGGCGGCCGGCATCTCCGGCGCGATCCAGCACAAGGTCGGGATGCAGGGCTCGGAGAACATCGTCGCGATCAACAAGGACGCCAACGCCCCGATCTTCGAGTTCTCCGACCTCGGCATCGTCGGCGACCTCAACAAGATCGTGCCGAAGCTGACCGAGGCCGTGAAGGCGCGCAAGGGCGGCTGATGGCGGTCGCACCGATCGAGTTCCCGCCGCCGGTCGACGCGGCGGCGGAGTTCATCGGCCCGCCGACCGATCCCGAGGACGAGCGGATCGAGGTCGGCGTCGCGATCGTCGGCGGCGGCCAGGCGGGCATGGCCTGCGCGATCCGCCTGCTGCAGCTGCTCGAGGACGACCCGGAGCTGGCCGAGTCGCTCGGCGAGGTGCCGGTCGCGGTGATCGAGAAGGGCCGCGTCGCCGGCGCGCACCAGCTCTCCGGCGGCGTGATGAACCCGGGGCCGATCCGGCAGCTGTTCGCCGGCGACGACTCCTGGCCGCACTTCGGCGAGGTCGGCCGCGAGACCGTCTACTTCATGCTCAACCGCAAGCGCGCGCTGCCGTTGAAGCCGACGCCGCCGCCGTTCCGCAACCACGGCAACGTACATCGTCTCGGTCGCCGAGCTCAACCGCTGGCTGGGCGAGCGCGCGGAGGAGGCCGGCGCCTACGTGCTGTCGGAGACGGTCGGCGCGAAGCTGCTCGTCGAGGACGCGACCGTGGTCGGCGTGCGCACGGGCGACAAGGGCCGCGACAAGCAGGGCGGCGAGAAGTCGAACTTCGAGCCCGGCTCCGACGTGATCGCCCGCGCCACCGTGCTCGCCGAGGGCTGCTGGGGCCACCTGACCGGCGCCGCGCTGAAGGGCCTCGGCCTGGCGGCGCAGGACCCGCAGGTCTGGGCGCTCGGCGTCAAGGAGGTCTGGGAGGTCGAGCAGCCGCTCGATCGCGTGATCCACACGCTCGGCTGGCCGCTGCGCGCGCAGGCGAAGTACAAGGAGTTCGGCGGCTCGTGGATCTACCCGATGAACCGCGACGGCGAGACGCCCGCGCGTGTCGCTCGGCTTCGTCGTCGGGCTCGACTACGCCGACGCGCGGCTCTCGGTCCACGACGTGCTGCAGGAGTTCAAGCTGCACCCGCTCGTGCGCAAGATCCTCGCCGGCGGCAAGCGCGTCGCCTGGGGCGCCAAGGCGATCCCCGAGGGCGGCTACTGGGCGCTGCCGCGGCTGCACGCGCCGGGCATGGTGATCTGCGGCGACGGCGGCGGCATGGTCAACGTGCCCAAGCTGAAGGGCATCCACCTCGCGATCCGCTCGGGCATGCTGGCGGCCGAGACGCTGTACGAGCGGCTCAAGGACGGCTCGACCGACTTCTCCGCCTACGAGCACGCCGTGCACGACTCCGAGATCGGCAAGGACCTGTACGAGTCGCGCAACATGAAGCAGCCGTTCGGCAGGGGGCTGATCGTCGGCGGCGCGATCTCCAACGCGATGGTCGTGACGAAGGGGCGGCTGCCCGGCGGCCACTGGCCGACGCACCGCGACGCGGACCAGCCGCTGCTGCTGACCGACCGCGACAAGCGCTACCCGAAGCCCGACGGCAAGTACACGTTCGACAAGCTCTCGAGCGTCTTCACGACCGGCAACGCGACGCGCGACGACGCTCCCAGCCACATCCGGATCCAGCAGCGCGTCCCGCGCGAGCTGGCCGAGGCGTGGGCCTGGATGTGCCCCGCCGCCGTCTACGAGGTGCCCGAAGACACGCCCCCCGGCGCCGAGCACGTCGACCTGCATCGTGAACCCCTCGAACTGCGTGCAGTGCGGCGCGATCACCGCCAAGGGCGGGCGCCTGACGCCGCCCGAGGGCGGCGACGGACCGGTCTACCAGGTCGACCTGACGCCGCGGGCCGCAACTCCGGGTGGTCGCGGGGAGTTAATCCGGCGGCGATGCGACGCGTCCTGCTGATCTGCCTACTGGTCCTGCTCGGCCTGCCGGCCGGCGCCTCGGCGGCGCGGGTCGAGCTGACCGCGTGCGTTGCGGCGCTCGCGGCGGAGGAGCGCTCGGCCACGTTCGAGGCGCGCGTGCGCCGGACGCGCGGCAGCGAGCGGATGCAGGTGAGCTTCACGGCTGCAGGTCCGCGACGCGACGCTGCCGGGCTGGCGCCGCGTCGTCGCCGCCCGGCCGGACGAGTGGCTGACGTCCGACAAGGGCGTGCGCCGCTACCTCTACGCGCGCACCGTGCGAGAACCTCTCCGCGCCGGCCGCCTACCGGATGGTCGTGCGCTTCCGCTGGCTCGACCCCGACGGCGCGGTGCTGGCACGCACGCGGGCGACGTCGCGCGTCTGTCGCCAGCCCGACCTGCGCCCGAACCTGACCGTCACGGGGATCGCCGTCGTGGCGCCGCTCTACACCGTCTCACTGCACAACGACGGCCGCAGCGCCTCGGGCCCGTTCTCGGTCGCCCTGCGCGCGGGCGAGCTCGAGCTCGAGCGGGTGGCCGTGCCGGACCTCGCCGCCGGCGAGCGCCGGCTGCTGACGTTCAGCGGGCCGGCCTGCGCCGCGGGAGCGCTGCTGACCGCGACGGTCGACCCGGACCTCGCGGTCGACGAGCGCAACGAGGACGACAACGTCCTCGTCGCGCCCTGCTGAGCTACTTCGTCGCCGGGACCTGCTCGTTCTGGCGCACGACGCCCCACGCGGCCGAGACCGGGTCGAGGAAGAACGGCGGGCTGCGGTAGCGGAAGCGGTCGTCGTAGTTGTAGTCCTTGATGTAGCCCGGTCCGAGCCGCACGAGTGCCGACCGGGCCGCGGAACTTCTGCGCGATCGCGCCCTTCGACCGTGATCGTGCCCAGCTTGTCGCCGCAGTCGTAGTTGTCGACGATGAACGAGTGCTGCAGCGAGAGGATCGCCGCCTCGATGGTGATGTTGTCCATCGCACTTGCCGTCGGGCGCGAGGCGGTTCGTGCAGCTGCCGGCATTGGCCGGATCGGTGCGATCGACCGCGTGCTGGACGCGCACGAAGCTTGTCGGCGATCAGGCCGAGCACGACGTCGCCGGACCGGGTGAGATCGCCGTTCGAGCTCGACGGCTTGCCCGTCGCCGGGTCGAGCCGGCGGGCCGACGATGATGTCCTTGCGGCTGCCGATCGTGAGGTTCTTCGAGTAGCGTGCCGGACACCGTCACGTTGGCGCAGCCGGGCTGCCTCGTCGTAGGTCTGCAGCAGCGGGCTCTGCGTCGTCGGGCAGGCGACGTTGTCGACGTAGATGACGCCGTTGGCGGGCAGCGGCATGTTGGTCGTCGTGACGCCGGTGGAGTTCCAGACGTCCATCACGTTGCCCTTGAGGAAGATGCGTCGTCGTGCCGTTGAAGACGTGACCGTCCTTGACCGCCTCGGCCTTGAGCGCCGCGTTGGTGGTCGGCAGCGTCGAGCGTGTCGCCGGGTTGTAGACCGTGCCCTGGATGTTCGGAGCGCCGGCGTTGCAGCTGCCGCCTCCGGGTTGCACGCCACCTGTGCCGGGCCTGCGAGATCTCGATCCGTCGGACTTCTTGCGACCGAGCGTGTAGCCGCCGCAGGCCAGGATCGTGTCGTTGGTGTGGAACGGGCCCCTGTTCGCGTCCGCGGTGATGAACTGGATGTTCGGTGCAGCTCGCGCGTCGCGGAACTGGCGCCGAGGCGCTGCAGTTCGTCGTCGCCCAGCCGGCGAGTCGGGCGCGGTCGTGCCGTATACGCGTCCGGGTCGAGCGTCTCGAAGTCGGTGAAGTAGAGGAAGTCGAGGAACGAGTCGCGCCGGAACGTCGTCGACGATGCGCCGCGTCGTGTCGCCCGTCCGGCCGGTCGCGCGGATCTTGAACGTGCCGGTCGACTGGTCGAGCAGCGTCGTCTCCGCGCTGCCTGCGACGCAGGTCGCCGAGCCGCGTTCGGGGCAGCAGCTCGATCGTGTACTCGGCCTTCGTGCCGGGCGAGCGCGCGCCACGTGCGCGGTCGGCCCGACGCCGTTCCATTTCTGGTTGACCGGCGCCGGCGCGGGCACCGTTCGCGCACTTCGTCCAGTAGTCGTTGTCCTGCGTGAGCTGGTAGAGGTAGTACTCGACGCCGGCCTCGGCGGCCGCGTAGGCCTGCTTGCGATCCTGCGAGGCCTTCGAGAAGGGCAGGTCCTGCTGTGCGGCGAGCAGCGCGGCGCTGGCGAGGACCGTCGCGACGAGCATCACCAGCATGACGGCGATCATCGTGAAGCCGTGCTCGGCACGGAGGTCGAGTCGGTTCATTCGACAGCGCAGCGCTTTCGGGTTGGCGGGGTCGTAGTCGCTGCTCAGGTTCGCAGTGCACGCTGTCCTCGAGCCGCGTGGCGAGCTTGCCGTCCTTCGCGTTCCCCGGCCGGACGTCCATCGCGACCGCGATGCGGGCGACCGAGCCGCGAGCTGCGCGCTGGTGAGCGCGGTCGTGCCGGGATCGACGACCGTGTCGGTGTCGTAGAGGCCCGTCCGGTGTAGTTCCGAAGCTGAAGAAGTCACCGACGCCACCGGGAGCCGTCACGTTCTGCGAGCAGCGTCGCGTTCTGGTGGGCGTCGTGCTGGAGATCGTCGGCACGAGCCCCGAGCGCGGTCTGTCGCGGCGTAGTCCCGCTGGACGATCTTCCGCGTGTCGCCGGGTCGTAGGTGAGCTGGCGCTTGACGGGAGTCCTGCGTAGCCGTCGCCGAGGTCGACGTAGAACGTGACCGAGTTGCGGTCCGCCGCCACGAGCGCTGGCTTCTCCGTGGTCGCCGCCGACGTCGAGGCAGACCTGCGAGCGCAGCTGCGCGCGTCATCTGGTCGAGCACGAGCCGGCCACGCTGCGTGGCATCCGTACGGCCGATGATCCCGGTGGACTGGCGCAGCACGACCTGCATCAGGGTCGCGGCGCCGGCGAGCACGATGCCGCCGATGAGCATCACGGCGAGCAGCTCGACCAGCGTGAAGCCGTCCTGGCGGCGCAGGCGGCGCAGTCGCGGACACTGCCGAGTCTCGCGGTCGCTCGTGTGACGTGAGCTGCCCCGGCGTGGCGGGCGCCGTCGGGCGCAGACGGCCGGGAACCGTATTGGTGATCCGTCTCGATGGCTCGCTGCCAGCGTCGGCTGAGCGGCTTGTCGACGCACGCGGTAGTACGTGCCGAACGGCAGGCCCCGGTCGGTCAGGAAGCCGTTGAGGTCGTCGTGAAGCACGAACTTCGTTGCGCCGGAGTCGGGCTGCAGCCCGGCGAGGTCGGCGTGATCACCACCTTGGCCCCCGCGAAGTCGTGTCGTTGGCCGTGTCGACGAACCGTGCACGTTGACGCCGGCTCGCGCACCTTGACCGCGTGCCGTGACGCCGGGCGTCACGTTCGTGAAGCCGCGGCCAGCGTCGTGAAGTAGTGCGGGATGTCGCGGTGTAGGCGTTCGCTCGGGTCGTTCTGCTGCGCAGTCGCCCGCGTAGGCGGAGTAGCCGTCCGGGAACGGGAACAGGCCGGCGCCGTGAGGGTCGACGCCGGCGTCGCGTCGGGCGCGAGGACGACGATGTCGCCGCTGTTCGTGTTCGCCACCGTGAGGCGCGTGCGCCGGAGGCCACCGGCGCGGCGGTGCTGGTCCCGGTCTCGAAGGTCACCTCGATGCGGACGCGAGCGCGTAGGTCATCTGGATCGCGGGTGGTCGTGTTCGTCGCTGACGGTGATGTTCTTCGACGAGTCCGCTGGCGCTGCTTGTTGACCCATCCGGCCTGGTCGAGCGTCGCGACGTAGGCCGCCGCCGGGATGTGCGCGAAGACGGCGCAGCCGAGCTCGTTCGTGACGACCGGGCCGCTGGGCCCGGATGATCGTGACCGGCATGTTCGTCACGGCCCGTCGAGCTGGTTCTTGACGAGCACCGCCAGCGTGCCCTGGTTGGCGCCGAAGTCGCCGACGCGCGGAGCGACGAGGCTGCGCATGACGACGGGCTTGATGCGTGTGCCGACGACGCGGAGGTGACCGTCGAGGTGATGCGGCAGGTAGTTGGCCTGCGTTCGCCGCGCGCTCGCAGCTGTCGCCGGAGCCGGTGCTGTCGTAGACCCAGTCCGTGTCCGAGTTGACCGTGTAGGTCGTGGCCGTCGACCGGCACGTGCCCGTCTGAGTGACGTGTAGTTCGACAGCGCGGTCGGGCGAGAGCCCGCGCATCCGCTCCTGGTCCTGCTCGGCGAGGGTCGCGGCGACCGTGCGGTCTCGTTGGTCGCCGTGGTGCGGCCGCTCACGTCGATCATGCGTCAGTACCGCGCCGATGACGATCACGAGGATCACGGCGCTGATCAGCGTCTCGATCAGCGTGACGCCGCGTTCTGCGGCCAGCCGGCTCCGGAGCCGGCCGGTGAGGCAGTGCATTTGCGCAGGCAAGGCGGCCCATATGTCACCTATGTCGGTTGATCGCGGCAGGAGATTGAGCACCTGGACGAATGGCGGACGTTCCTGGCGCTGCGCCGGGCCGTAGCTAGGCTGCCTGCCGATGGCCGAGCCCGCGACTTCCGCCGGCGCTGCACCGCTCGAGCTGCGCGCGCGCTACCACGAGGCGTTCCGCGAGTGGCTCGCGCACCGCGACGAGCGCGAGCTGGGCGCCGCCTACGACCTCGGACGTGAGGCGGTCAGCGCGCAGCTCAGCGTGCTCGACCTCGCCGCGGCGCACCACGCGGCGGCGCAGGACGCGCTGCGCGACGAGGATGACGCCGCGCGCCGCGAGGAGCTGCTCGAGGCGGCCGGGGTGTTCTTCGGCGAAGCGCTCTCGACGTTCGAGATCGCGCACCGCGGCTTCCACGCCGTCCAGGAGGTGGCGCGGCTCGAGCACGAGCACGTCAACCAGCTCGACGCGCTTGCGCAGGCGTCGGTGCGGATCAACGCGGCGATGACCACCGAGGAGGCGCTGCAGCTGACGGTCGAGGCGGCGCGCGCGATCCTCGGCGCCCGGCGGGCGAGCGTCTCCAGCAGTGCCGGTGAGCCGTTCGAGCGCGGCATCAGCGCCGCCTCGCCGGCCGGCGGGGCGGCGGGCGACGCACTCGGCGAGCCGATCGCGGTGCTGCTGCGCAGCGCCGGCCGGCCGCTGGGGATGCTCGAGGTCGCCGACCGCAGCGAGCGTGAGTTCACGCCGCGCGACGAGGCGATCCTCGGCCAGCTCGGCCAGCTCGCCGCGGTCGCGATCGCCAAGACGCAGGCGTACACGCGCGAGCGCCACATCGCCCAGGTGCTGCAGCGCTCGCTGCTCCCGCCCAGCCTGCCGACCGTGCCCGGGCTCGCCGCGGCCGTGCGCTTCATCGCCGCCGGCGAGGGGATCGAGGTCGGCGGCGACTTCTACGACCTCTTCCGCACGCGCGGCTCGGCCGTCGCGGCGCTGATCGGCGACGTCTGCGGCAAGGGCCCGGAGGCGGCGTCGGTGACCGCGCTGGCGCGCCACACCCTGCGCGCCGCGGCGGCCTACGAGCCGCGGCCGAGCGCCGTGCTGGCGCTGCTGCACCGCGCGCTGCGCGAGGCGCGCGACGACGGCCGCTTCTGCACGGTCGCCTACTGCGACTTCGAGGTACGTCCCGAGGGCGTGCGGATGCTGCTCTGCGCCGGCGGCCATCCGCTGCCGCTGGTGCTGCGCGCGAACGGCGTCGTCGAGCCGGTCGGCAAGCTCGGGACGCTGCTCGGCGCCGACGTCGAGCCGGTGCTGTCCGACGCCGTCGTCGAGCTCGCGCCGGGCGATCTGATCGTGCTCTACACCGACGGCGTGACCGAGGTCCGTGCGGGCCGCAAGGAGGTCTTCGGCCATCGCGACCTCGCCGAGCTGCTCGCGCGCTGCCGCGGGCTGTCGGCCGACGGCGTCGCCCAGCAGGTCCAGGACGCCGTGCTCGCGGCGGCGAGCGACAGGCCACGCGACGACATCGCGATCCTGGTGCTCGGCGCCGGCCGCCGCTCGGCGATCCTGGCACACTCCCCGTCGCTGCTCGACCCCTGGAGGCAGACGGATGGCTGAACCTGAGAGCGGAGCGCCCGGCGAGGGCGCCGCCGCGCCCGACGACCAGCGCGGCGATGCTGCGCGAGCTCGTCGCCCATCTGCGCCAGAACCGCACGGTCCTGCGCGAGGAGTGGGCGCGGCGCATCACCGAGGCGCAGCTGCTGACCGCGCTGACGCCGGAGGAGATCTTCTCCGAGGCGACCTCGATCTACGACAGCTACGTCGAGGTGCTCGAGACCGGCTCGGTCGAGGCGCTGCAGGACTACGCGCGCAACCTGTCCGAGCGGATCATCCCGCGCGGCGTCGAGACCGACGAGGTGCTCGGCATCGTGCTGCTGCTGCGCGACGTGCTCGCGCGCTCGCTGTTCGAGAAGTACCAGGACGACTTCGACCTGCTCAACCGCGTGCTCAACGCCTACGAGCCGGCCGCCAACCGGATCGCCAACACCGTCGCGATCAACTTCGTGCAGGAGCGCGAGCGCGTCATCCGCCAGCAGCAGGAGGCGATCCGCGAGCTCTCGACGCCGGTGCTGCAGGTGCGCGAGCGGCTGCTGATCCTGCCGATCATCGGCGTGCTCGACTCCCAGCGCGCGCGCCAGCTCACCGAGCAGCTGCTGCGCGGCATCCGCGACAACCGCGCGAAGGTCGTCGTGATCGACATCACGGGCGTGCCGACGATCGACTCGACGGTCGCCAACCACCTCGTCCAGACCGTCGAGGCCTCGCGGCTGATGGGCGCGAGCGTGATCATCACCGGGCTCTCCTCGGAGATCGCCCAGACGCTCGTCACGATCGGCGTCGACCTCTCCAAGGTCAACGCGGTCGGCGACCTGCAGGGCGGCATCGAGGAGGCCGAGCGGCTGCTCGGCTACGAGGTCTCGCGCGCGTCCGAGACGCCGCAGGTCGAGGTTCGCTGACCGCGCGCGCATGGCCGTCCCGATCCTCAAGCAGGGCCCGTTCCTGATCGCCTCGATCCAGGCGGCGCTGACCGACACCGACGTGATGCGCCTGCAGGACGACGTGATGGTGCAGGTCGGCCGCTTCCGCTCGCGCGGGATCATCGTCGACGTGACGGCGCTCGACGTGATGGACTCGTTCGTCTCGCGCTCGCTGCGCGCGATCGCGCACATGACGCGGCTGCGCGGGGCCGAGACCGTGATCGTGGGGATCCAGCCCGAGGTCGCCTTCGCGATGGTCCAGCTCGGGATGAACTTCGAGGACGTGCACACGGCGCTCGACCTCGAGGAGGGCCTCGCCTTCCTGCAACGCCGGCTCGAGCGGAGAAGCGGATGCCGGTGGCGGGTGACGTCCGGGTGGCGATCCGCACGGACGCCGACGTCGTCACCGCTCGCCAGGAGGCCCGCACGATGGCCGCCGAGCTCGGCTTCTCGAGCACCGACCTGACGCTGCTCGCGACCGCGATCTCCGAGGTGGCGCGCAACATCACGACCTACGCCGGCGAGGGCGAGGTCGCGCTGCGCGTGCTCGATCGTGCCGGCCGGCTGGGAATCGAGGTTGTGGCGAGCGACAGCGGCCCGGGGATCGCCGACGTCGAGCGCGCGATGCAGGACGGCTACACCACCGGCAACGGGCTCGGTCTCGGCCTGCCCGGCGCGCGCCGGCTGGTCGACGAGTTCGAGTTGCAGACGGCGCTCGGGCAGCGGCACCAGCATCCGGCTCGTCAAGTGGACGCGTGCCTGATCGCAGCGCCGCCGAGCTGGCCCGCGCAGCTCGAGCTCGGCGTAGCCGAGCGGGCCCTGGCAGGCGAGCAGCGCTCGGGCGACCGCGCCGTGCTCGCCGGCTACGACGGCGGCGCGCTCGTGGCGGCGATCGACGGCCTCGGCCACGGCGGCGAGGCGGCCGCTGCCGCCGATGCGGCGGCGGCGCTGATGGCCGAGCGCCCGGACGAGGAGCCGAAGCGGCTGATCGAGGCATGCCATGCGGCGCTCGCGCGCACGCGCGGGGCCGTGATGACGCTCGCCTGGTTCGACCTCGTCGCCGGGAGGATGAGCTGGACCGGCGTCGGCAACGTCGAGGGGCGGCTGGTGCGCGCACCCGCGGGGCCGCGCGCGCCGACGCAAGGTGCGTTCACGCTCGGCGGGGTCGTCGGCTACAACCTGCCCGCGATCCGCGTCACGAGCACGGACCTGTCGAACGGCGACGTGATGGTGCTCGCGACCGACGGGATCGACTCCGGCTTCGCACAGGCGATCACGGCGGCCGGCACCGCGCAGGAGATCGCCGACCGCATCCTGGCCGATCACGGCAGGCCGTCCGACGACGCCCTCGTGGTCGTCGTGCGCTACAGGCCTACACTGGACTGACTATGAAGACAGCAATCCATCCCGAGTACGTCGAGGCGCACGTGCGCTGCACGTGCGGCAACGAGTTCACCACGCGCTCGACCCAATCCGAGATCCGGGTGGAGATCTGCTCGAACTGCCACCCGTTCTACACGGGCAAGCAGAAGCTGGTCGACACCGGTGGCCGCGTGGAGCGCTTCAAGCGCCGCGCCGCCAAGCGCGCGCGCTCCTAGCGCCGCGGCCGCATGCGGTCGCTCGTGGAGCAGATCGAGGCGCGCCACGCCGAGGCGGAGGCGCAGCTCTCGGACCCCGCGGTGATCGGCGACCGGCTGCGTTATGCGGAGGCCGGGCGGCTGTACAACCAGCTCGCCCCGGCCGCGCGCCTCGCCGAGGCGTGGCGGCGCGCGCAGGATGACGCCGCGGGCGCCGAGGAGCTGCTCGCCGAGGACGGCGAGGAGCCGGAGCTGCGCGCGATGCTTGAGGACGCGCGGGCACGCAGCGCCGAGCTCGAGGAGGAGATCCGGCTCGCGATGGTCGAGCGCGACCCGTCCGACGACAAGAACGTGATCGTCGAGATCCGCGGCGGCGCCGGCGGCGATGAGGCCGGGCTGTGGGCGGGCGACCTCTACCGCATGCTTACCCGCTACGCCGACCGGCGCGGCTTCAAGACCGAGACGATGAGCGCGACCGACGGCGCCTACACGTTCGAGGTGCGCGGCGACGGCGCCTACTCCGTGTTCAAGTTCGAGGGCGGCACGCACCGCGTGCAGCGGGTGCCCGAGACCGAGTCCCAGGGCCGTATCCACACCTCGACGGCGACGGTCGCGGTGCTGCCCGAGGCCGAGGACGTCGACGTGCAGCTCGAGCAGTCGGATCTCGAGATCGACGTCTACCGCTCCTCCGGGCCCGGCGGCCAGTCCGTCAACACGACCGACTCGGCGGTGCGGATCACCCACAAGCCGACCGGCATCGTCGTCTCGATGCAGGACGAGAAGTCGCAGCTGCAGAACCGCGAGCGCGCGATGAAGGTGCTGCGCGCGCGGCTCTACGAGGCGAAGCTGGCCGCGCAGCAGGCTGAGCAGGCCGCCGCGCGCTCCGCCCAGGTCGGGACCGGTGAACGGGCCGAGAAGATCCGCACCTACAACTTCCCCGAGCGGCGCGTCACCGACCACCGCATCAAGCACACGGCGCACAACCTCGACCAGCTGCTCCAGGGCGAGCTCGACGAGTTCACCGCGGCGCTGCAGGACGACGAGAAGCGCCGCCGGCTCGACGCCGCGGCACGCTGACCTCGTTTCATCCGGCGCGCACCGGGGCACGCGTGCTGAATGCATCCGAGGCGGTGGGCGGCTGCCGTGGGCGTGTCACTCCTGCTCGGCGGCGGGCTGGCATGCTCTGCCAACGATCCGCCCGGCGGGGAGAACCGCTACTCGATCGCGACCGGTGGCTCGGGCGGCGTCTACCAGGTCTACGGCGGCGGCCTGGCCGACCTGATGACCGACGAGCTGCCCGACGCGCCGACGACGGCGGAGACCACGTCGGCCTCGGTCGACAACCTGATCCTGGTCGCGGAGCACGACTCCGACATCGGCTTCACCCTGTCCGACACAGCGATCGACGCGGTCCAGGGCGACGCGAGCTTCGACGAGCCGCTCGACCTGCGCGCGCTCGCGACGATCTACCCGAACATCACGCAGGTCGCCGTCAAGGCCGACTCGGGGATCGAGCGGATAGAGGACCTCGAAGGCAAGACGGTGTCTGTCGGCTCGCCCAATTCCGGCACCGAGGTGATCGCGCTGCGGCTGCTCGAGGTCGCCGGGCTCGACCCCGACGAGGACATCGACAAGCGCGGGCTCGGGGTGGGGGAGTCGGTGCAGGCGCTGCGCGACGGCTCGATCGACGGGTTCTTCTGGTCGGGCGGCGTCCCGACCGGGGCGATCACCGACCTGACGACGACCGAGGACGTGCGCCTGCTGGCGCTCGACTCCTACCTCGACCCGCTGCGCGAGCGCTACGGCGAGGCCTACGAGGAGGCGGAGATCGAGGAGGGCGAGTACAGCGGCATCGGCGCGACGAAGACGATCGGCGTGCCGAACCTCCTGATGGTCGCCGCCGACATGCCCGACGATCTCGCCTACACGTTCACGAAGCTGCTGTTCGACGGCAAGGAGCGGCTCGCGACGGTGCACAAGGCCGCCGAGAGCCTCGACCCGAAGACCTCGCGCGAGGTCGTCGAGCCGGTGCAGCTGCATCCGGGCGCGAAGCGCTACTACGACGAGGCGGCCGGGTGAAGCGCGCGCTCGCGGCACTCGTCGTGGCCGTCGCCGGCCTGGCCGCGACCGCGCACGGCGACGGCGGGCCGCAGGTCGTCGTCCGCACCGCTGACGGCGAGCAGGTCGTCGCGGCGCCTGCGGGCCGGGGCTTCGCGCTGGCCTACCGCCACTCCGTCTACCGCACGCCGGCCGAGGAGCGCTTCCGCGTCCGCTCCGGCGGCGGCTTCGAGCTGACCGAGATCGCCTCTCCCAGCGAGGCGGTGCTCGACTACTACGCGCTCGACGGGAGCAGGGCTCGGCGTGGCTCGATGTGGGTGCTGCGCCCGGCACGGCCGCCGCGCTTCTCCGAGCTCGCGCTCGCGGCGACGCGCACGGGGCGCCGCACGCTGGTGGCGGGCGGCCGGCGCACGCCGCTCTGGCGCTCCGACGGACATGCGGCGCACCTGCGCATCACGGTGACCGGATGAGCACGCGCGCGGAGCCGGTCGAAGAGGAGATCCAGCTGGAGGAGTACGAGTCCGAGCGCCCCGGTCGGAAGCTGTACGGGACGCCGAAGACGATCGTCGCGCGTGCTCTGCGCCGGGCTCTCGCTGTTCGCGATCTTCTGGGTGCTCAACCCGATCCCCGCCGAGCGCTACCGCTCGACGTTCCTCGCCGTCGTGCTGCTGCTCACGTTCCTCGTCTTCCGTGCCGGCGGCACACAGCCCGCCAAGCACGAGCGGGAGAACCCGACGCCGCTCGACTGGGCGCTCGGGCCTGCTCAGCCTCGTGGTCGTCGGCTACGCCGCGCGTCACGTCGGACGAGCTGTTCCGCCGCGCCGCCGCGCCAGAGACGCTCGACGTGATCTGCGGCGTGCTCGCCGCCGCGCTGATCCTCGAGGCGACGCGGCGCACGGTCGGCTGGATCCTGCCCGCGATCTGCATCGCCTTCCTGGCCTACGCCTATCTCGGTGGGCTGCTGCCCGACTGGACGGGCATCGCCCACAAGGGCTACGGGCTCGACCGGCTCGTCGGGCAGTCGTTCATGGGCCTGGAGGGGATCTTCGGCATCCCGCTAGACGTCGCCGCGACGTACATCGTGCTGTTCACGCTCTACGGCGCGGTGCTGGAGCACTCCGGCGCGGCCCGCTTCTTCGTCGAGCTCTCCCACGCGGCGTTCGGCTCCAGCCGCACGGGCCCGGGTCGCACGACGACGATGGCGGGCTTCCTGCTCGGCACCGTGTCGGGCTCGGGCGTCGCGACGACCGTGACGCTCGGCTCGGTCACCTGGCCGCTGCTGCGCAAGGCCGGCTACCCGAAGGACGAGGGCGGCGGCGTGCTCGCGGCGGCCGGCATCGGCGCGATCCTCTCGCCGCCGACGCTCGGCGCGGCCGCGTTCATCATCGCCGAGTTCCTCGAGGAGAGCTACCTCAACGTGCTCGTCTACGCGATCGTGCCGACGCTCCTGTACTACCTCGGCGTGCTGCTCGCGATCGAGGCCGACGCGCGCCGCTTCGAGGTCAAGGGACTGCAGCTGGAGACCGAGAGCGCCTGGCGCCTGCTGGCGCGCTTCGGCTACCACTTCCTGTCGCTGTTCGCGATCGTCGCGCTGCTGGCGATCGGCTACTCGCCGTTCCGCGCGGTGCTCTACGCGACCGTGCTCGCGTTCCTGCTCTCGTTCCTGTCGAAGCGCGACCGGATGACGCCGCCCAAGGTCTGGGCGTCGCTCGTCGACGGCGCCCGCGGCGTGCTGCCGATCGCCGCGACCACGGCGGCGGCGGGGCTGATCGTCGCCGTCGTGTCGCTCACCGGGCTCGGGCTCAAGCTGTCCTCGCTGATCGTCGACGCCGCCGGCGGGTCGCTCGCGCTGACCGCGCTGTTCTCGGCGATCGCGGTGCTGATCCTCGGGCTCGCGGTGCCCGTCACGGCCTCGTTCATCATCGCCGCGGTGATCATCGCGCCGGCGTTCATCCTGCTCGAGGTCGAGCCGTTCGTCGCCTACATGTTCATCTTCTACTACGCGGTCCTGAGCGAGGTGAGCCCGCCGACCGCGCTGTCGGCCTTCGCCGCGGCGGCGATCACCGGCGGCGACGGCTTCCGCACGATGATGCTCACGTTCCGCTACACCGCGCCCGCCTTCCTCGTCCCGTTCGCGTTCGTGCTGACGCCGGAGGGGGAGGGACTGCTGCTGCAGGGCGGCGCGGGGAAGATCGCTGTGGCGGTGCTGGTCTCGGCGGTGGCGGTGGGCGCGCTGGCGGTCGCGCTCGGCGGCTGGTTGCGCGGGCACGTGCCGCGCGCCACTGCGCGCGCTGTTCGCCGCGGGTGCGCTGCTGCTGCTCTACCTGGCGCCGCTCACGATCGCGATCGGGCTCGGGCTGGTGGCCGCCGCCGCAGCGCTCCAGCTGGTCGCGCGGGCGCGCGCGCAGCCCGCGTAGGCTTGTGCGGCAGTGCGCCGCCCGCTCGCCCAGACCTCGATCCGCGACGCGCTCGACTCCGCCGTGATCGCGCTGACCGCGGCGGGCTGCGAGACGCCGCGGCTGGACGCGGAGCTGCTGCTGGCGGCCGCGATGGAGGTCGATCGCGCCGTGATCGTCGCGGACCCGGGGCGGTTGCTCGAGCCCGCTGCCGCGCGGCGCTTCCAGGACTACGCGGCGCGCCGGCGCGAGCGCGAGCCGGTGGCCTACATCCTCGGGCGCAAGGGCTTTCGCTCGATCGAGCTGGAGGTCGACCCGCGCGTCCTGATCCCGCGCCCCGAGACCGAGCACCTGGTCGAGGCGCTGCTCGACCTGCCGCAGCGCTCGCGCGTGTGCGACGTCGGCACCGGCTCGGGCGCGATCGCGCTGGCGCTGGCGTCCGAGCGCCCGGATCTCGAGGTCGTCGGCACCGATGCGAGTGGCGACGCGCTCGACGTGGCGCGGGCGAACGCGGCGCGGCTCGGGCTCGCGGTCTCGTTTCGTGAAGGCGACCTGCTCGCGGGCGTCACGGACGATCGACGCGGTCGTCTCGAACCCGCCCTACGTCGAGGACGGCGCCGAGCTGGCGCCCGAGATCGTGCGCCACGAGCCGGCGCTCGCGCTGCGCGCCGGCCCGGGCGGGCTCGACGTGATCAGTCGGCTGCTTGCCCGCGGTGGGTGCGAGCGCGGCTCGGGTGGTCGCGCTCGAGGTCGGGGCGGGGCAGGCCGGGGCGGTCGCGGCGCTGGCGCGCGATGCGGGGTTCGGCTCGGTCGAGACGGTCCGCGATCTGGCCGGGATCGAGCGGGTCGTGGTCGGCCGTCGCAGCGCGTGACCGCCGTAGCGTTCGAGAACTGCATCAAGGGAGAGGGAGTAGTCGTGTTTCCCTCGGACACGGTCTACGGGCTCGCTTGCGATCCGCTCGTCGCGCGTCGCGGTCGAGCGGCTGTACGCGCTCAAGGGACGCGCGCAGGTGACAAGCCGGCGGCGGTGATGTTCTTCTCGCTCGACGTCGCTTTGGCCGCGCTGCCGGAGCTCGGGGCGCGCGTGCGGGCGGCGCTCGCGGCGCTGCTGCCCGGGCGGCGTGACGCTGCTGCTGCCGAACCCGCGCGGGCGCTTCCCGCTCGCGTGCGCTTCCGACCCCGCGACGCTCGGACTGCGCGTGCCCGACCTGCCGGCGCTCGCCGGGGTGCGTGTGCCGGTGCTGCAGAGCTCGGCCAACCACGCCGGCGAGCCCGACGCGCGGCGCCTCGGCGCGTCCCGCGAGACGATCCGGGCAGGGCGCCGATCTCGTGCTCGACGGTGGCACGCTGCCCGGCACGCCGTCGACCGTGGTCGACCTGCGCGCGTACGAGGAGGACGGGCGCTGGACGGTGCTGCGTGCCGGTGCGGTGCCTGCTGCCGTGGTTGGTACGGTCCTGGACTGAACCCGACCTCGTCCGGAGAGCCGCCCATGACCGAAGTGCCGACCGACCATTTCGAGCGCCCGCTCGCCGAAGTCGACCCCGAGGTCGCGGAGGCGATCGGCCGCGAGATCGAGCGCCAGCAGCGGACGCTGGAGATGATCGCGTCGGAGAACTTCGTGCCCGAGGCGATCCTCGAGTGCCAGGGCAGCGTGCTGACGAACAAGTACGCCGAGGGCTATCCCGGCAAGCGCTACTACGGCGGCTGCGAGCACATCGACGTGATCGAGCAGCTGGCGATCGACCGCGCGAAGGCGCTGTTCGGCGCCGAGCACGCGAACGTGCAGCCGCACGCGGGCGCGCAGGCCAACGCGTCCGTCTATCACGCGCTGCTGCAGCCGGGCGACACGATCATGGGCCTCGCGCTGCCGCACGGCGGGCACCTCAGCCACGGCATGAAGCTCAACGTCTCGGGCCGCCTGTATGACATCGCGCCCTACGAGGTCTCGCCCGACGACCACCTGATCGACATGGACGAGGTCGCCCGGATCGCGCGCGAGCGCCGGCCGAAGCTGCTGCTGGCCGGCTGGTCGGCCTACCCGCGCGTGCTCGACTTCGCGCGCTTCCGCGAGATCGCCGACGAGGTCGGCGCCTTCCTGATGGTCGACATGGCGCACTTCGCCGGGCTCGTCGCTGCGGGCCTCCACCCCAACCCGGTGCCGCACGCCGACGTCGTCACGACCACCGTGCACAAGACGCTCGGCGGTGCCCGCGGCGGGCTGATCCTGTGCCGCGAGGAGTACGCGAAGAAGATCAACTCGGCCGTCTTCCCGGGCCAGCAGGGCGGGCCGCTCGAGCACGTGATCGCGGGCAAGGCGGTCGCGTTCAGGATCGCCGCGTCGGCCGCGTTCCGCGAGCGCCAGGAGCGCACCGTCGCGGGCGCTCAGGCGGTCGGCGGCGGAGTTGCTGGGCGCCGGCAACGGCGTCAACGTCCTGACGGGCGGCACCGACGTGCACCTGGTGCTGGTCGACCTGCGCGACTCCGAGCTCGACGGCATGCAGGCCGAGGACCGGCTGCACGAGATCGGCATCACGGTCAATCGCAACGCCGTCCCGTTCGACCCGCGCCCGCCGGCGGTCTCCTCCGGCCTGCGCATCGGCACGCCGGCGCTCGCGACGCGCGGCGTGCAGGCCGACGACTTCACCGAGATCGGCCGGATCATCGCCGCGGCGCTGCAGCCGGGCTTCGACGACGCGAAGGCCGACCTGGCCGAGCGCGCGACGGCGATCGCCGACCGCTACCCGCTCTACGCGCACCTGCGCGCACCCGCCGCGACCGTCTGATCCAGCCCTCCTGCAGATAAGCACCGCATCGGTGCTTATGCTGCAGGACCGGCGGCCGCGTCGCTGCACATAAGCGTCCCATGACGCTCATCTCAGGGGTCGCGCGCCGCCGCGATCCGCCATGAAGGACGACGCGCTGCTCGGCTTCCTCGTCGCGCTGGTCGTGGCGGCGCTGCTGACGCCGCTCGTCGCGCGGCTCGCGCGCCGCATCGGCGCGGTCGACGATGTCAAGGAGCGCGGCCTGGCGCGCGAGGCGACGCCGCTGCTCGGCGGCCTGGCGATCTTCGCCGCCGTGCTGGTGGCGGCGCTGCTGTTCGTGCCGCTCTCGGAGTCGATCAAGGGGATCCTCGGCGGCGCGGCGCTGATCACGGCGATCGGCGCGCTCGACGACTGGCGCGAGCTCGGCGCGGGCGCCAAGCTCGCCGGCCAGGTGACCGCCGCGCTGGTGCTGGTGCTCTCCGGCGTCAGCGTCGACATCGTCACGCTGCCGTTCCTGGGCCGCGTCGAGTTCGGCACCGCCGGCGACGTGCTGACGCTGCTCGGGCTGGTCGGCGATCATGAACGTCGTCAACTTCTCCGACGGCATCGACGGGCTGGCCGCGGGCGTGTGCGCGATCTCCGCCGCCGCGTTCGCGGTGATCGCGTTCGACCTCCAGCGCGACTCGGCCGGCGTGCTGGCCGCGGTCACGGCCGGCGCCGCGCTCGGCTTCCTCGTGCACAACTTCCACCCCGCGTCGGTCTTCATGGGCGACTGCGGCTCGAACCTGCTCGGCCTGCTGCTCGGCGGCGTGATCGTCGAGGGCTCGCTCAAGACGAACGCCCTGATCGCCCTGATCGTGCCCGCTGGTCGTGCTGGCCGTGCCGTTCCTCGACACCGGCTTCGTCGTCGCCAAGCGGATCAAGTACCGGCGGCCGGTCTACGAGGCCGATTCGAACCACTTCCACCACCGCTTCCACCGGATCGGCTTCTCGCAGCGGCGCACCGTGCTCTACCTGTACGGCTGGACCGTCACGATGGCCGGCCTGGCCGTCGCGCTGCGCTTCGTCCCGTACTCCGACCGCGGCGACCTCGACCTCGAGTGGTCGCTCGTGATGGGCCTGTGCTTCGCGCTCGCGCTGGCCGCGAGCGTGTACCTCGTGCTCGTGCTGGAGATCCTCAAGCTGCGCCGGCTGCGCAGCCTGGCAGCTGCGCACACGCCGATCCCGACACGAGCGAGTTCGCGATCGACGCCGAGGTCGAGCGCGAGCTCGAGACCGGCGAGTTCCGCGCGCTCGATCCGAAGTGACGGTACGGGCAACCGCACTGTGCGACCGCCGCGCCGCTGCTAGCGTGCCGCATCCGTAGCCGAGACGCGACATTGGCAGGAGGTGAGCAGAACCGTATGACGACCATCACGTGCTTCATGACCAGGATTCCCGACCTGGCCGAGCGTGGTCTCGTCCATGCCGGCCGCCTGCTCGCCGACACGCGCGTCTCCCAGCTGGACTAGCTCCAGCCGAGCCACACGCAGTAGTCCGCGGGCCACCTGAGCCGCCCGCGATCGCTGCCTCGAAGCGGTCCCAGCTCCCACCCGCCCCGTGCCGGCGGCCGTGGGCGGCTCCTCATTCCATCCATCACAGATCCACGAGGAGTCACTCGAGATGCATTCGATGCTGCAGTACCAGATGTACCGCACGCTCGCCGCAGACCGCGCCGTGGCGGCGCCCGGCGTCGCTATCCCCAAGCGACGCCAGCACCCGCCGCCGGTACGCGGACGGGCGGCGTACGCCACGGCGCGGTTCGCCCGCCGGCTGGACTCCGAGTCCGCCCGGCGCGCGATCGCCTAGAGCGCGGGCCCGCCCCCTCCCCGGGGGGCGGGCCCTGCTAAGCTTTCGCCTGCCAGGGCGAGCCGCTTCGCTCGTGCTCGCCTTCGGCGACGTCACCAATGAGACTCGACCGCCTGGAAGAGCGCGAGCCGTTCATCACCCTCGACGGCTCCGAGATCCGCGAGCTCGCCGGCGTGCCGTCCGGCAACGCCGCCAACCAGTCGCTCGCGCAGGCCACGGTGCCGCCGGGCGCGCGCACCGAGGCGCACTTCCATCGCGCGTCAGAGGAGATCTACCTCTTCACCGCCGGCGCCGGTCGCATGATCCTCGGCGACGAGGAGGCCGCGGTGCGGGCGGGCGACTGCGTCGTCATCGCGCCCGGCGCCGCCCACCAGCTCGTCAACGACGGCGCTGAGCCGCTCGTGCTGCTGTGCTGCTGCTCGCCGCCCTACTCGGACGCGGACACCGTGATCCTCTAGCCCGCGTGTGTGGAAGCGACGAGCCGGGTAGGCAGGCGCAATGACCACCGCCGCGTCCGACTCCTCCGCAAGCGCCGAAGCGACGCCGCTGCGGAAGGAGATCACCCGCCCGATGCTGACCGTCTTCGTGATCGGAGACGTGCTCGGCGCGGGCATCTACGCGCTCGTCGGGGAGGTCGCCGGCAAGGTCGGCGGCGCGATCTGGACGGCGTTCCTGCTCGCCGGCGTGCTCGCCGCGTTCACCGCCACGGCCTACGCCGAGCTGGTGACGAAGTACCCGCAGGCCGCGGGCGCGGCGCTCTACGCGAACAAGGCGTTACAAGCGGCCGTTCCTGACCTTCCTGATCGCGTTCGCGGTGATGTGCTCCGGCGTCGCATCGGCCGCCACGCTCGCGACGGCGTTCGGCGGCGACTACCTGTCGGAGTTCGTGACGCTGCCGAAGATCCTCGTCGGCGTCGTCTTCCTCGGCGTGCTGGCGCTGATCAACTTCCGCGGCATCAAGGAGTCGATCAAGCTCAACCTCGGGCTGACGGCGATCGAGCTGACCGGGCTGCTGCTCGTCGTGGCGATCGGGCTCGTCTTCATCCTCGACGGCGGCGGCGATCCGGGCCGCGCGCTCGAGTTCAAGTCCGGCGAGGCGGTGCCGCTGGCGATGCTGTCGGGCGCCTCGCTCGCGTTCTTCGCGCTGATCGGCTTCGAGGACTCGGTCAACGTGGCCGAGGAGACGCAGGAGCCGAGCCGCATCTTCCCGCCGTCGCTGTTCGTCGGGCTCGGGATCGCGCTCACGATCTACATCGTCGTGACGCTGATCGCCGGCATGGCGGTGCCGGTCGAGGACCTCGAGGCGTCGGACGGGCCGCTGCTCGAGGTCGTGCAGCTCGGGCCGATCGCGATCAACGCCAAGGTCTTCTCCGCGATCGCGCTGTTCGCGCTCACCAACGGCGCGCTGATCAACATGATCATGGCCTCGCGGCTGATCTACGGCATGTCCCAGCAGGGCATCGTGCCGCGCGTCATGGGACGCGTGCACCCCGAGCGCCGCACGCCGTGGGTCGCGATCATGTTCGTCGCGGGCGCTGGCGATGGCGCTGCTGGTGATCGGCGACCTCGAGTCGCTGGCCGACACGACCGTCCTGCTGCTGCTGTCGGTGTTCGTCACCGTCAACGTGGCGGTGCTCGTGCTGCGGCGCGACCCCGTCGAGCACGAGCACTGGCGCGCGCCGACGGTGCTGCCGGTGCTCGGGGCCGTCGCCTGCCTCGCGCTGATCGTGCAGAAGGCGTTCGACGACGCGGTCGTCTTCGCCTACGCCGGCGGGCTGCTCGCGCTCGGCGTCGTGCTGTGGGCGATCAGCCGGGCGCTGACGGGGCCGGCCGAGCCGATCGACCCCGCCAAGCTCGCCGACTGAGCGCTCAGCTCTCCAGCGTCGCGGTCAGGTTGATCTCGGGGACGGCGGCGAGCGCCATCGACACCGGGCAGCTCTCCTTGGCCGCCTGGGCGGTCTCCTGGAAGGCGGCGTCGTCGATGCCGGGGACGCGGCCCGGTCGTCGTGAGGTCGATCTTCTTGATCGCGAAGCCCTCGCCCTCCTTGAGGACCTGGACCTTGGCCTCGGTCCGGATCGACTCCGGCGTGTTGCCGCCGGCGGCCGAGCATGGCCGAGAACTGCATCGAGAAGCAGCTGGCATGCGCGGCGCCGATCAGCTCCTCCGGATTGGTCCCGCCCTCCTCCGCGAAGCGCGAGCCGAACGAGTACGCCCCTTCGATCTCACCCGACTCGCCGCTGAACGTGCCGTTGCCGCCCGTGAGGTCGCCCTTCCACTCCGCGCTCGCGCTCCTGATCGCCATCCTGCGCTCCCTTGGTCTTCGTTGGCCGAGGTCGGGATAGTCGCACGCACACTTTCTGTCGTCAGCATGACGTATAGTGACGTCATGACCACGACAGAGCTGCTGGATCTCGCGCACCCGGCCGAGGTGGCCGCCGCGGTGGACGCGCTGAACGACCGGCTCGCGGCCGAGGCGCAGGTGCCGGCGGCGATCGGCGCCGAGGTGGCGCGGCTCGCGGCGGCCGTGCGTGCGACGCCGCTCGAGCGCTGGACGGCGGCCGACCCGTACCTGGCGCTGCTCGTGCACCGCGCCGTGCTCGACGCGCAGGGCGGCGGTCGAGGAGGAGTCGCGCGACGCGCTGCGGATCGCGCTCGAGCGGCTCAGCCATGCGCTCGCGGCGCTCGGCGAGGCCGAGGAGGTCGGCGACGCGCGCACGCCGAAGGAGCTGGCGCGCTGGCTGGTCTCGGCGGTCGAGGTACCGCAGCGCGATCTGGCCGACCTGCTCGGCGTCGACCTGCGCCGCTTCCAGCGCTGGATCTCCGCGCGCGAGCGAACGCGGCCCGAGGGCGAGGAGGCGCGCCGCCTGCGCGCGCTCGCGCGGCTCGTGGGACAGCTGCGCCACGCGTTCACGCCGGCGGGCGTGGTCGCGTGGTTCGACTGGCCGCGCCCGGAGCTGGGCGGCGCGACCCCGCGCGAGCTGCTCCCCGACCCGCTGCGCCTGCCGGATCTCGTGCTCGCGGCGGGCTCGACCCGGAGCACGGCGTTCGCGTGACCGCGGTGCGGCGCAGCGCGGGCGACCGGCCGGTCGTGAGGGCGGGGGCAGTCGCCTACCGGCTCGCCGTCGTGGCGGCGGCCGTTGCGGACCGAGCCCAGCCGGGTCGCCGGGCGCTTCCATCGCCCGACCGAGGAGTCGCCGACGCAGTACCTCTGCCTGCATCCGCTCGGGCCGTGGGCCGAGTTCCTGCGCGGGTCGGGCCTGCGCACGGCCGGGCAGCTCGCGCTCGTCCGCCATCGCAGCTGGGCGCTGCGGCTCGACCTCGCGGGCCTGGTGCGGATCGGCTTCGACGAGGCGGCAGCGCACGGGCTGCGGCCGGGCGACCTCGTCTCCGATGACCTGCGCGCCTGCCACCGGCTCGCCGACCGGCTGCGCGCGGCGGGGACGCCCGGGGCGATCGTGCCGAGCGCGGCGCTGCCGGGCACCGAGAACGTCGTCCTGTTCGGTGCGCGAGCGGCGGCGCCCTACCTGCTCGACCCGCTGAGCGGCATCGACGTCCCGGCATCGCTGACGGCGGACGGCGGCCGCCCGCCGCTCGGCGTGCTCGAGCGCGTGCGCCGCCGCGGCGCGCCGCACCCGGCGCTCGAGCGCTGGCGCTCGGGCGAGCCGTTCCGCTTCGACGAGCCGAGTTGGGCGGAGTGGCCGGTGGGCGCGTAGATGCTGGAACGTCAGGTCGCCGCGGCGGATCGCCGGTGCCCGCCGCGGGGTGCCGCGCCGGCGAGTCGTCAGGATCCATACGACGATGTCCGTCCTCCGTGTGCTCATCGCCGCCGGCGTCGCGCTCGCGCTTGCCGACGCCTCAGTGGTGACGCTCGCGCTGCCGCCGATGCTCGGCGACCTCGACACGACGGTCGAGGGCGTCGCGGCGGTGATCGGCGTCTACACGCTCGTGCTCGCCGCTCTGCTCCCGCTCGCCGCGTGGCTGCGGCGGTGGGCCGGCGACGGCGTGCTCGGCGCGGCGGGGTTCGGCGTCTTCGCGCTCGCGGGCGCGCTCTGCTCGTTGCCCGGCGACCTCACGGCGATGCTCGCGTTCCGGGCGCTGCAGGCGGCGGGCGCGGCCGCCGCGCTCGTCGCGGCGTTCGCGCTGCTGGGCGGCGGCCGGCTCTGGACGACCGCTGCCGTGTTCGGCACCGCGGTCGGTCCGGCGCTCGGCGGCGCGCTGACGCAGGCGTTCGACTGGCGGGCGATCTTCCTCTTCCAGGTGGCGCCCGCCGTCGCCGCTGCCGCCGCCGCGAGCCTGCTGGCGCGGCGCATCGCAGTGAGCGCCGGCGCGCCGCCGCGGCGACGCGAGGCGAGCCGCGACGCGACGGTCGCCGGCCGCGACGCGACGGCGCCGCCGACGCACGCCGCGCGCCGCGCGGCGCACCGCGTCGGTGCGCTGGTCGCGCTCGCCGGAGTCTCGGCGGCGTTGACGGCAGTGCTCTTCCTGCTCGTGCTGCTGCTCGTCGCGGGCTGGTCGCTCGAGCCACTCGCGGCCGCGGCGGCCGTCTCGGTGCTGCCCGTGGCGGCGATCGCCGGAGCGCGGATCCCGCGCCGCGGCCGCGGTTCGCGCCAGTGCCGGCTGCGCGCTCGTCGGCGCCGGCGTGCTCGCGCTCGCGCTGCTGCCGGGTGCGGCAGCGGGCTGGATCGTCGCGCCGCAGGTGCTCGCCGGCCTCGGCATGGGAATGGCGCTGCCGGCGCTTGCCGGCGGACTGCTGCCTGAGCGCACCCCCGGTCAGGCCGCCTGGCTGCTCAGCGTCCGGCACGCCGGCATCACGCTCGCGCTGCTGCTGATCGCGCCGATCGCCGCGGCCCAGCTCGACGGTGCCGTCGCCGACGTGCGCGAGCGCGGTGCGGCGCTGATGCTCGATGCAGCGTTGCCGCCGCTCGACAAGCTCGAGCTCGCCGGTCCGCTGGTCGCCGACCTCGAAACCGTGAACCCGCGTGACGGGCTGCGCGCGGCGCTCGACGCCCAGGCGCCGCGCTTCGCCGACGATCCCGAGCAGCGGCGCGAGTACGCCGCGCTGACCGAGCGAGCGGACGAGACGCTGGTCGCGGGCATCGAGCGAAGCGTTCCGGATCGCGTTCGTGATCGCGGCCGCGCTCGCGTTCGCCGGCGCGCTCACCGTGCTCCCGCGCGAGCGGCGCGGCCGCATGATCGCGCTGACCACGGCGGTCGTGGCGTTCGCGCTGCCGGCGCTGTACGCCGTGGCGCGGCCGCAGCTCGCGCCCGCACCCGTGACGATCGCGGACCCGTGCGCGCCGCGCGAACTGCCCGGGACGGGCGGCATCGACGGGCTCGTCCAGGATGCCGCGCTGCTCGCGCTGGACCGCGCGGCGTGCCGCTACGGCTCCTCGCGCGAGGAGCTCGCGCTGGCGCTGGCGGACGCGGACGACGCGCGCGCCTACCGCGCGGCACACGGGGTCGACCCGCGCTCGACCGACGGGCTGCTCGACCTGCTCGGCATCAACCTGGGCTGAGCTGCCAGCGCAGCGGCACCCAGGGAGCCTCGGCGAGCGCGGCGCGGAGCGCCGCGTCGCCGGCGAACGAGCCCTCGAGCCGCCGCGCCTCGCAGCCGACGACGACGGCGGGCGCCGCGAACGGCCACGGATCGACGACGAACTGAGCGGTCACGGAGTCGGCCGGCACCGCGCGGTCGTCGCGGGCGGCCGTCGCGCTGGAGCCGGGAACGGACTCGCCGGCCGCTTCGCCGGCGGTCATCAAGGCCGTTTCGGTCGCGGCTTCACCGGCCGGCTCGCAGCGGATCGTCGTCGGCCCGTGCGCGCCCGGCACGTCCGCGAGCGTCGTCGCCCTGCCGTGGCAGAGCATGAGCGAGAGGCGGTCGAGCGCGAGCAGGAGGCGGCGGTTGCGGTCGACCTCGCCGGGATCGAGGCCCGTCGCGAGTGCTGACTGGAGCGCGCGCTCCGCGTCCAGGTACGCGCGGATCGCGTCCGCGACGTCCGGCGGCGCAGCTGCCGCATCGACGCGCTCGTAGAGCGACGTCCCGTGCAGCGACACGAGCAGCGCCGCATAGCGGCTCTGCGCGAGCAGCCGTCGTGCCGCGCCGCGCCAGATCGCCAGGTGCGCGATCCGCGGCTGCTCGGCGAAGCTGAGCGGGCGTCCGTCCGGCCCGGGCGACGGAGCGAGGTCGGCGTCGGCCCAGCCGACGTCGTGCTGCTCCGCTGCCAGGCAGAACGGCTCGCGCGGGACCGGCTCCGGGAACTCCGCGTTGCCCCATGCGCGCGCCAGCTGGCCCGAGACCCAGGCATGCGCCGGCTGACCGATCACGAGACCATCGTCCCGGACGAGCATCAGCGACAGGCTAGATTCTTCAAGCGTGTCCCGCGCGCAGCGCCTCACGTTTCTCGCAATCGCGGCAGTGATCGCGATCGCCGCTGTGATCCTCATCAGCGCCTCCGGCGACGAGGAGGAGCCCGCAACCACGAGCGCACAGGCGACCGCCACCCCCGCGGCCACGGAGACAGCGGCGCCCGACGAGACCGCGACGCCCGAGCCGACGCCGACCCCAAAGCCGGCGCCGGCCCTCGTCACCGCCGGCACGCTGACCAAGCTCCGCTTCACCGAGGGCGAGACGGTCCGCTTCCGCGTCCGCGCGGACACGACCGATCACGTGCACGTCCACGGCTACGACCTGATGAAGGACATCGAGCCGGGCAAGACGATCAGCTTCTCGTTCCCCGCCACCATCACCGGCATCTTCGAGATCGAGCTCGAGGACGCCGGCGAGGAGATCGCCCAGCTGCGCGTGGACCCGAGCTAGAGCCGGGTCGCACAAAGTTGTTACAAAGTCCGGTTCGCCGCTAGACTCACGGCCGTCACCCTGGTCCGATCGCGCGGTGTCGCGTCGGCTCCGGCACGCTTTCGCGCGCCCGTGGGTAGGGTGGCCCGCTGAGATGTCCCATTCCGCCTCCAACGCCACAGGCTTCGCCGACCCGCTGGCACCTGTGCGTTACCTGGATGTGGTGCTGATCGTGCTCGCCGCCCCGTTCGTCGTGCTGCTCGAGCTGCCCGTGCTCGGCTACGTCGTCGGCGCGACCGTGTGGCTGCTGTCGCGCATCCTCGAGGCGGTGCTCGAGCACTCCGCCGATCGCAGCGACGTGCGGCGGGCGATCGGCGTGAAGGTCGGGAGCATGATCGGCCGCACCTGGCTGATCGGCATCGGCATCCTCGCCGTCGGGCTCGCCGGCGAGCGCGAGGACGGCTTCACCGCGGCGTTGCTGTGCCTCGCCGCCTACACGGTCCATCTTGCGACCGCGCTGATCCTGCGTCCGCTGGAGAGGAAGCCCGAGCACCCATGAGCACAGGCAAGCGCATCGCCCTGATCGTCGGCGGCATCTACCTCTTCCTGGTCGTCCTGACGATCGGCGTCTACGGCTGGTCGCGCGTGGACAACGACGAGTTCAAGCCGCAGGACGAGTTCAAGCTCGACGCCTGGATCGAGCTGGGCCCGTTCGACTTCACCAAGGCCGTGCTGTACCTGATCATCGCGTCCGTGCTGACGGTCGGCACGATGCTCTATGTCTCCAAGCGCATGCAGGCAGCGCCCCAACCGCGTACAGACGGCGGTCGAGTGGCTCTACACCATGATGCGCGACAACATCACGCGCGGCAACATGGACGACGCGATGGCGCGCAAGTGGTTTCCGTTCATCGGCGCGCTCTTCCTCTTCATCTGGTTCTCGAACCTGATCGGCTACATCCCGCTGCCGACCAACACGCACGAGAAGGTCGACATCCTCGGCATCGACGTGCCGTCGTTCGCGCTCTACGCCGCGACCGCGAACCTCTCGGTGCCGCTCGTGCTCGCGCTCGTCGTGTTCGTCGCCTACAACGTCGAGGGGATCCGCGCCAAGGGCGTCGGCGGCTACCTCAAGAGCCTGATCCCGGCCGGCATCGACAACCCGTTCATGAAGGGCTTCGTCTTCGTGCTCGAGTTCCTCTCGAACTTCATGCGCCTGATCTCGCTCTCCGTACGTCTTTTCGCCAACATCCTCGCGGGACACCTGATCATCCTGTTCATGTCCGGCGGCCTCGCCGTGCTGCTCGGGATCGAGGCGCTCGGCGTGATCATCATCCCGGCGGGCATCGCGATCTTCCTCTTCGAGGTCGGCCTCGTCGCGACGCTACAGGCGTTCATCTTCGCCACGCTCACCGCGATCTACCTCGGCGGCGCAGTCGCCGAGCACCACTAGCTCAAAGGAGAACAGCTCAGTGCTCGCAACGTTCCTCACCCTCATCTTCGCGGCTGCCGAGGACGGCGCGGACGCTGGCAAGGCGATCGCGCTCGGCGTGGGCGGCGGGCTGGGCGCAGTCGGCGCCGGCGTCGGCATCGGCATCATCTTCGGCAAGGTGATCGAGTCGGTCACGCGCCAGCCCGAGATGCGCGACGAGATCACCGGCATCCAGTGGCTCGGCTTCGCGCTCACCGAGGCCTGCTTCTTCTACGGGCTCGTCGCCGGCCTGATCGCGTTCTTCCTCTAGGCCGATGATCGCTTCCATCCTCATCTTCGCCCAAGCCGCCGAGGAGGAAGAGGGCGGGAGCTTCCTCGTCAGCCCCGGCATCGGGCTGATGGTCTGGACGCTGTTCCTCTTCGGCATCTCGATGCTCATCCTCTACAAGGTCGCGTTCCCGCGCATCGCGGAGGCGCTCGACAGGCGCCAGCGGGCGATCGAGGACTCGATCGACACGGCCGAGCGCACGCGCAAGGAGGCCGATGAGCTGCTGGCCGAGTACCGCGAGCGCCTGACCGCGGCGCGCACGCAGGCCGACGAGATCGTCGCCCGCGCGCGCAAGGCCGGCGAGCAGCAGGAGGCGGACGCGGTGGCGGCCGGCAAGGTGCGCCGCGACGAGCTGCTCGAGCAGGCGCGCAGGGACATCCAGGTCGAGACGCGCCGCGCGATCCAGGAGATCCGCGCCGAGGTGGCGGACCTGACGATCCTCGCGACGGAGAAGGTCACGCGCAAGACGCTGACCACCGAGGACCAGCGCCGGCTCGTCGACGAGGCCGTCGCCGAGCTGGACTTCGCCGCGCTGTCGGGCGAGGAGCGCTAGCCGCGATGGAGGAGATCGCCGTCGTCTACTCGCGCTCGCTGTTCGAGGCGGCGCTCGACGCGGACAAGCTCGACGTCGTGCGCGAGCAGCTCGGCGAGTTCGCCGACGCGCTCGACGCCAACCGCGAGCTGCAGGTGTTCTTCTTCTCGCCCTACTTCTCGACCGAGGAGAAGAAGGAAGGGCTGCACAAAGCCGTCGAGGGCGCCGAGCCGCTCTTCCTCAACTTCCTCGAGCTGCTGCTGGAGAACCACCGCTCGCCGGTGATCTTCCGCGTCCGGCGCGGCTACGAGAGCCTGTGGGAGAGCTACAACCGGCGGCTGCCCGTCGAGGTCACCTCGGCGGTCGAGCTCGACGAGCAGACGGTGCGCGGGATCGGCGACCGGATCGCCGAGCAGACCGGCCGCAAGATCGACCTGTCGTCGATCGTCGAGCCCGACATCCTCGGCGGCATCGTCGTGCGCGTGGGCAACCAGGTGCTCGACGCCTCCATCCGCACCCGCCTCGACTCACTTCGCAAACAGGTCGTCCGGGCCTGACTTCCCGAAGGAGCCAACGAAAGCGACCATGCAGATCAAGCCTGACGAGATCACGTCCATCCTCAAGAGCCGCATCGAGGGCCTCGACGCTGGCCAGGCGGACCTCACCGAGGTCGGCACGGTCCTGTCGGTGGCCGACGGCATCGCGCGCATCCACGGCCTCGAGAACTGCATGTCGCTCGAGATGCTCGAGCTGCCGCACGACGTCACCGGGCTCGCGCTCAACCTCGAGTCCGACAACGTCGGCGCCGTGCTCTTCGGCCCCTGGGGCCAGGTCAAGGAGGGCGACACGGTCAAGCGCTCCAACCGCCTGCTGGAGATCCCCGTCGGCGACGCGCTGCTCGGCCGCATCATCGACCCGCTCGGCCGCCCGCTCGACGGCAAGGGCGACATCAACCTGGAGGAGTCGCGGCCCGCCGAGGTCAAGGCTCCGGGCGTCGTCCAGCGCCAGCCGGTGAAGGAGCCGCTGCAGACCGGCATCAAGGCGATCGACGCGATGATCCCGATCGGCCGCGGCCAGCGCGAGCTGATCATCGGCGACCGCCAGACCGGCAAGACGGCGATCGCGATCGACACGATCATCAACAACAAGGACTCCGGCGTGATCTCGATCTACGTCGCGATCGGGCAGCGCATGGCGACCGTCGTCGGCGTCGCCCAGACGCTCGACGAGGCCGGCGCGCTCGACAGCACGATCATCATCGCCGCGGCCGCCGACGAGGCGGCCCCGATCAAGTTCCTCGCCCCCTACGCGGGCGCGGCGATCGGCGAGCACTTCCTCTGGCAGGGCAAGCACGCGCTGACGATCTACGACGACCTGACCAAGCACGCCTACGCGTACCGGCAGATGTCGCTGCTGCTGCGCCGCCCGCCGGGTCGCGAGGCCTACCCGGGCGACGTCTTCTACCTGCACAGCCGCCTGCTCGAGCGCGCCTGCAAGCTGTCGGACGAGCTCGGCGGCGGCTCGCTGACCTCGCTGCCGGTGATCGAGACGCAGGCCGGCGACGTGTCGGCCTACATCCCGACGAACGTGATCTCGATCACCGACGGGCAGATCTTCCTCGAGCCGAAGCTGTTCAACTCGGGCGTGCGGCCGGCGATCAACGTCGGCATCTCGGTGTCGCGCGTGGGCGGCAACGCGCAGATCAACCCGATGAAGAAGGTCGCCGGCCGGATGAAGGGCGAGCTGTCGCAGTTCCGCGACCTGGAGGCGTTCGCCTCGTTCGGCTCCGACCTCGACGAGGACACGCAGCGCACGCTCGCCCGTGGCAACCGGCTCGTGCAGACGCTCAACCAGGGCGAGCGCCAGCCGGTCCCGGTGGCCGAGCAGGTCGCGATCATCTACGCCGCGACCAACGGCTACATCGACCGCATCAACGAGGACCGCGTGTCGAAGTTCCACGAGCAGCTCGTGGGACGGCTGCGCGCCGAGGACGCGGACCTGCTCGAGACGATCGCCGGCGGCGACTGGTCCGACGAGACGCAGGAGCGGCTCAAGCAGGTCGTCGAGAAGTTCGCCGACGACTTCGGCCAGGACCTCGACGAGGAGGGCAAGCCGGTCGACGAGGACGACGACACCGACGACCGCCGCTCCTCCGCCGACGAGGACGAGTCCGGCGAGGACGACGACTCGACGCGCGCGCGCGAGGAGGAGCCGGCGGCGACCGTCGCCGCCGGCTAGCCCATGGCCGACAAGGAGCTCAAGAACCGCGTCGCGTCGGTCAAGAACGTCCAGAAGATCACCCGCGCGATGGAGATGATCTCGGCCGCCCGGCTGCGCCGGGCGGAGCAGCGGATCGTCGCGCTGCGCCCGTACGCGTCGGCGATCAGGCGGATGACCCGGCATGCGGCGGAGGCGGCTGAGAACCTGCCGAACGTCCCGATCCTCAACGAGCACGACGAGGTCTCGAAGGTCGGGATGCTGCTCGTGACGAGCGATCGCGGGCTCGCGGGCGCCTTCAACGGCCAGATCATCCGCGCCGGCGTGCGCGCCGCGGTCGAGTTCGAGCGCGAGGGCAAGGAGGTCGTCTTCTCGGCCTCGGGCCGGCGCGGCGTCGGCTCGCTCACGTTCCGCAAGCGGACGCCGGCCGGCTCCTACACCGGCTTCACCGACCGGCCCGCCTATGCGAACGCGCGCGAGATCGCGTCCGACCTGATCGCCGCCTACGTGGACGGCGAGGTCGACGAGGTCGAGATCTTCTACAACAGCTACATCTCGCCGCTCCAGCAGCGCGTGACGCGCGAGACGCTGCTGCCGCTGCAGCAGGCCTCGATCCTCGAGGAGGCCGAAGGCGACGAGGAGGAGGAGGAGAAGCGCTCCGAGCAGGGCCATCACCGCGCGCTCGTCGAGTACGAGCCCGAGCCCGAGGAGATCCTCCAGCGCCTCGTTCCGGTCTACGTCGAGATCTCGATCTTCCGCGCCTTGCTGGAGTCGACCGCCTCCGAGCACGGCGCGCGCATGACCGCGATGCGCAACGCCTCCGAGAACGCGGGCGAGCTGATCGACACGTACACCCTGCAGATGAACCGCCAGCGTCAGGCGGACATCACGCAGGAGATCATGGAAGTCGTTGCCGGCGCTGAGTCGCTGACCTAAGGAGATCTGACATGGAAGCGAGCACAGCCGAGCGGCCCGAGGAGACGACGGGCGACGGCGACAACAAGGGCCGGATCGAGGAGATCCAGGGCGTCGTGATCGAGGTGGCGTTCCCCGAGAACCTGCCCGAGATCAACAACGCGATCACGATCGAGCGGCTCGAGGGCGCCGGCACGCTGGTGTGCGAGGTGCAGCAGCACCTCGGCGACGACCGCATCCGCGCGGTCGCGATGGACGCGACCGACGGCCTGGCCCGCGGCATGGAGGTGATCGACACCGGTGGCCCGATCACCGTGCCGGTCGGCAAGGTCACGCTCGGCCGCATGTTCAACGTGCTCGGCGACCTGATCGACGAGGGCGAGGAGATCGAGGTCGAGGAGCGCTGGCCGATCCACCGCGAGGCGCCGACGGTCGAGAACCTCACGCCGACGACCGAGATGTTCGAGACCGGCATCAAGGTGATCGACCTGCTCGCGCCCTACGCCAAGGGCGGCAAGGTCGGCCTGTTCGGCGGCGCCGGCGTCGGCAAGACGGTGATCATCCAGGAGCTGATCCACAACCTGGCCAAGGAGCACGGCGGCCTGTCGGCGTTCTGCGGCGTCGGC
Source organism: uncultured Solirubrobacteraceae bacterium (assembly GCA_963721315.1). Taxonomy (GTDB): domain Bacteria; phylum Actinomycetota; class Thermoleophilia; order Solirubrobacterales; family Solirubrobacteraceae; genus DASQMT01. Next base: position 3,880 of record CAVRIU010000009.1, on the reverse strand, counting down.
GAGCGCTCGCGCGAGGGCAACGACCTCTGGCTCGAGATGACCGAGTCGGGCGTGATCGACAAGACGATGCTCTGCTTCGGCCAGATGAACGAGCCGCCCGGCGCGCGCATGCGCGTGGCGCTGTCGGGCCTGACGATGGCGGAGTACTTCCGCGACGTCGAGGGCCAGGACGTGCTGCTGTTCATCGACAACATCTTCCGCTTCGTGCAGGCCGGCTCGGAGGTCTCCGCACTGCTCGGCCGGATGCCGTCGCAGGTCGGCTACCAGCCGACGCTGGAGTCCGAGATGGGCCAGCTGCAGGAGCGGATCACGTCGACGCGCAAGGGCTCGGTCACCTCGATCCAGGCGATCTACGTGCCCGCGGACGATCTCACCGACCCGGCGCCGGCCTCGGTGTTCGCGCACCTCAACGCCACCACGACGCTGTCGCGCGCGATCTCCGAGAAGGGCATCTACCCGGCGGTCGACCCGCTCGACTCGACCTCGACGATCCTCAAGCCGGAGATCCTCGGCGACGAGCACTTCAACGTCGCCAACGAGGTCAAGGGCGTGCTGCAGCGCTATCGCGAGCTGCAGGACATCATCGCGATCCTCGGCATCGACGAGCTCTCCGACGAGGACCGCCAGCTCGTCCAGCGCGCACGGCGGATCGAGCGCTTCCTGTCGCAGCCGTTCTCGGTCGCCGAGCAGTTCACCGGCACGCCGGGTCAGTACGTGCCGATCGCCGAGACCGTGCGCTCGTTCCGCGAGGTGCTCGACGGCCAGCACGACGACCTGCCGGAGTCGGCGTTCTTCCTCAAGGGCTCGATCGACGACGTCGTCGAGGCCGCCAAGAAGAGTGGTCCCTCCTGCAAGCCATGACGCCGCTGGATCGGCCGCTGATCACCGCCTGGCGGCGTCCTCGACCCTTGAAATCCCGGGGGATTCCTGCGGGTCTGCGTCCTTGCCGGCCGGCGCCGGCGACCGCCCATCGACGCCACGACTTACAGGAGGAACCACTGATGGCGCGCACCCCCTTCACCGTCGAGGTCCTCACCCCCGAGGGCGAGGCGTTCAACGACGAGGTCGAGATGCTGTCCACGCGCACTCCGATCGGCAGCATCGGCGTGCTGGCCAACCACCAGCCGCTGCTGACGCTGCTCGACCCGACCGAGCTGCGGCTCTACAAGTCCGAGTCAGAGGTGCTGCGCTTCGCCCAGGGCGAGGGCTTCCTGCAGATGTCGGGCACGCACGCGCTGGTGCTCGTCGACGAGGTGTTCCCGATCGAGGAGCTCGACCAGGGCACGCTCTCCGACCGCCTGCGCGAGGCCGAGCAGCGGCTCGAGCGCGCCGAGGACGACTCCGAGGAGCAGCGCCAGGCGGCGCGCGACAAGCGCCGCCACGAGGCGTTCGCGAAGCTGGCCGAGGGCCGCTGACCGAAGTACGATTCCGTGCGCCGCTGCCGGGCGGGTAACGATCAGGGGAGGTCTTATGAGCAGCCCGAGCCGGACGCGCTCGATCGTGATCTGGACCACGGTCGCGCTTGTCGGAGCGGTCGCCTGGGGTGTGATCGCGCTCCCGCGCGACGAGACCATCTCGGCGGCCTGGCTCGTGTTCGCCGCGCTCGCGTCGTACGCGATCGCATACCGCTTCTACGCGCGCTTCATCGCCAACAAGGTGCTCGGCGTCGACAACCGGCGGGCCACGCCGGCGGAGCGGCTCGACAACGACATCGACTACCAGCCGACCGACCGGCGCGTGCTGTTCGGCCACCACTTCGCGGCGATCGCCGGGGCCGGCCCGCTCGTCGGCCCGGTGCTGGCCGCGCAGATGGGCTACCTGCCGGGCACGATCTGGATCATCGTCGGCGTCATCTTCGCCGGCGCCGTGCAGGACATGGTGATCCTGTTCTTCTCGATGCGCCGCGACGGCAAGAGCCTCGGGCAGATGGCGCGCGAGGAGATCGGCCCGGTCGGCGGCATCGCGGCGCTGGTCGCCGTGTTCTCGATCATGATCATCCTGCTGGCGGTGCTCGCGCTGGTCGTCGTCAACGCGCTGGCCGAATCGCCGTGGGGGACGTTCTCGATCGCGATGACGATCCCGATCGCGTTCTTCATGGGCTTCTACATGCGCGTGCTGCGGCCCGGGCAGGTGCTCGAGGCGAGCGCCATCGGCGTCGCGCTGCTGCTGCTGGCGATCGTCGCCGGCGGCTGGGTGCAGGAGTCCGAGGGCGCGCTGCGCCGACTTCTTCACGCTCTCGCCCGAGGTCCTGACGCTCTGCCTGATCGTGTACGGCTTCTTCGCCTCGGTGCTGCCGGTGTGGATGCTGCTCGCCCCGCGCGACTACCTCTCGACCTTCATGAAGATCGGCACGATCGTGCTGCTGGCGATCGGCATCCTCGTGACGCTGCCGGTGATGGAGAACGAGCCGGTCACGAAGTTCGCCTCCTCGGGCGAGGGACCGGTGTTCGCCGGCGCGCTGTTCCCCTTCGTGTTCATCACGATCGCGTGCGGCGCGCTCGTCGGGCTTCCACTCGCTGATCGCCTCCGGCACGACGCCGAAGATGATCGAGAAGGAGACGCAGGTCCGCTTCATCGGCTACGGCGCGATGCTGATGGAGTCGTTCGTGGCCGTGATGGCGATGATCGCCGCCTCGATCCTCGATCCCGGCCTCTACTTCGCGATCAACGCGCCGCGCCGGCGTCGTCGGCGACTACGGTGCAGTCGGCCTCCGAGGCCGTGACCGGCCTCGGCTTCGCGATCACCCCGGACGAGCTGCAGGCGCGTCGCCGACGGCGTCGAGGAGGACGAGCGTGCGTCGCGCGCACCGGCGGCGCGCCGACGCTCGCGCTCGGCATCGCGGAGATCTTCTCGGGCGTCACCGGCAGCGGCATGAAGGCCTTCTGGTACCACTTCGCGATCATGTTCGAGGCCCTGTTCATCCTCACCACGGTCGACGCGGGCACGCGGGTCGGGCGCTTCATGCTGCAGGACACGCTGGGCAACGTGTGGAAGCCGATCGGGCGCGTGAGCTGGAAGCCGGGGCTGTGGGCGACCAGCGCGATCGTGGTCGGCGCGTGGGGCTACTTCCTCTACACCGGCGTGACGAACCCGCTCGGCGGGATCAACCAGCTGTTCCCGCTGTTCGGCATCGCCAACCAGCTGCTCGCCGCGGTGGCGCTGACGGTCGCGACCACGCTGCTGATCAAGTCGGGCCGGCTCAAATGGGCCTGGGTGACCGCCGTGCCGCTGGCCTGGGACGTCGGCGGTCACGCTCACCGCGAGCTGGCAGAAGGTCTTCTCCGACGATCCCAAGCTGCGGCTTCTTCTCGCAGCGCGACCGCGTTCCAGGCAGGCGCTGCGACGACGGCGAGGTGCTGCCGCCGGCCAAGAGCCTCGACGACATGAGCGCGGTGGTCACCAACTCGACCGTCGACGGCGTCCTCGCCGCGCTGTTCGCGGTCCTGGTCATCGTCGTGATCCTCGACGCGTCCCGGATCTGGGTGAAGGCGATCCGCGCGCGCGAGCCGCTCGGCGACGACCGAGACGCCGTTCGAGGAGTCCAAGCTGTTCGCGCCCGCCGGCTTGTTCCCGACCGCCGACGAGCGCGCGGCGATGGCGGACGGCGGGTCGCGCGAGCCCGTCGGCGCCGGGGGCGGGCGATGACGGCCGTGGCTGAGCGCGCTCGCGCCGTCGGGCGGGGCGTCATGTGGTACCTGCGCGAGGTCTCGGGGGAGTCGGCCTACGACCGCTATGTCGCCCACACGACCGCCGAGCATCCGGACGCGCTGGTCATGTCGCGGCGCGACTTCGAGCGTGCCCGCCAGGATCACCGCGAGGCCAATCCGCGCGCGCGTTGCTGCTGAGGTCGCGACGGGCGGATAGCTACCCTCTCGGGGT
>CAVRIU010000008.1:0-152235 GCA_963721315.1 uncultured Solirubrobacteraceae bacterium | reverse complement strand
CGAGGAGACCTCGAGCCCGTAGCGCTCGCGCAGGTCCGGAAGCAGCTTGGTCACACGCTCGCAGAGCGCGAGCGTCACGCCCTTCGGATGGTCGATGAAGAGCCGGATCAGCCGGCCGCCGACGACTTCGGCGAGCAGCACCTCCACCTCCGGCTCGGCTTCCGCCAGCCGGGCCTCGATGTCGGCTTGTATCGCGCTCATAGTCATCTCGTTCTCCAACAAAAAAGCGGGCCTCCGCCCGCTTCCAAACCACGGCCCACGGGAGCCGCGAAAGCAGATTTTAAGGTTAGCACCGGCGATCAAGCCGCGCGGGCGCGGGCACGATCGCGGTAGATCCGGTAATCGCGCCGGTCGGGCCGCAGGCAGGCCGCGAGCACGAGCGGCTTGCGCGCCTCGCCGGGACGGCCGCACTCCATCAGCGCGCGGCCGAGGCAGAACAGCGCATAGTCGTTCGTCGGCGCGCGCTCGACGACTGCCTCGAACTCGGTTGCCGCCTGCTCGAACCGGCGCGAGCGGAAGTACGCCCGGCCGAGGGCCTCGCGGATCGACGTCTTCTCCGGCTCGATCGCCGCGGCCTTGCCCAGCGGCACCGTCGCCTGATTGAAGTCACCCGCCTCGAGTAGGCGCATGCCGCGCTGGAACAGCTCGTAGACGTCGTCCATCTGCCGCTTCAGATTACCTCTGCAACTCGACGACGTCACGCACCTCGACGAGTGCGTCGAGCCGCTCGGCCAGCCCGCGACCGTGGCGTTCGGAGACGGCCAGCTCGAGCTCCAGCCGCGCGAACCCGACGCGTCCGCCACGCGAGCGGGCGTAGCGCAGCGCGATCACGTCGGCGCGCCGGCGCAGGCACAGGCCGGTCACGCGCAGCAGGGTCTCGGGCTGGTCGTCGACCAGGAGCGAGAAACAGCGGGTCATGGGAACTCCCTTCTGGACCCGTCCTTCCGGAGGTGCGCGCCGCCACCCACGGTCCGATGGGACCGTTCATGGGCCGGCGGCGCGCGGATGCGTGCCGGGGCCCTAGGTGGCAATCGCGATGAGGCAGGCGCAGCTGATCGCGTCGTGCGCGCGGGGCGCAGCGGTGATCGGCTTGCCGTGCATCGCCACGCAGCCTACGGCGTGCGCGCCCGCCGCACAAGCGCGATCATGCGTCGCGCGCGCGCCGCGGCGGCAGCGCCCACCAGGAGCGCAGCACGCCGGCGTCGCGGGCGAGCGCCGCGCGCAGGCCGCGGCGCTGCTCGGCCGTCGGCGCCGCCGGCCGGCCGGAGTAGCGCTGCTCGCGCAGCGCGCGGACGTAGCCGACCGCGCCGGGCCAGCCCGAGAGCTCGCGCTCGATCCGCGAGAGCGTCATGCCGGGGTCGCCGCGGAAGCGGGCGCGGCGCAGCGCGCGCTCGAACTCGGCCAGCGGTCGCTGAGCGGGCGGGGGCAGTTGCCTGCGCCGGCGCCGCTCGTACAGCGCACCGGCGATCAGCAGCGCGGACGCGAGCACGCCCAGCAGCGTGAGCTCGACCCGGGAGCCGCCTTCGTCCTGAGCCGGCGTCAGCCCGCTGGCCGAGCTGCTCTGGCGGTCGCCGGCGAAGCCCGGCGCCCCGGCCGTGGGCGCGCTGCTCGCATCGCCGGCGCTCTCGCCCGCCTGCGAGCGCGGCGGCGCGGCGGCAGGGGTCGGGTCACGCGTCACCCAGCCGTAGGCCGGGAACCACGCCTCGACCCACGAGTGGGCGTCGAGGTCGCGCACGACGAACTCTTGCCCGCGATCGTCGAAGGAGCCCGAGGTGAAGCCGGTCGCGACCCGCGCCGGAATGCCGCCCATCCGCAGCAGCAGCGCCTCGGCGCCGGAGAACTGCTGGCAGAAGCCGATCTTCGAGTCGAACAGGAAGCCGGCGAGCGTCGCGGAGGCGCGCGGCGGGCGCTCGGAGTAGGTGTAGCCGGTGGCGAGCAGCGCCTCGACCCGCCGGATGTACTCGTACGGGGTCGCCGACTCGCGCCGGAGCCGTTGCGCGAGCTCCCACACGCGCGCCATGTCGCCGGCCTCGAGAACGCGCTCGGCGGGCCCCTCGAAGGCGCCGAAGCGCTCGGCCTCCGGCGCGCCCTGCTCGCCCCAGAGCGGCCAGGTGACGCGGTAGGGCATGCCGGGCCCCGGAGTCGCATCGCCGCCGGCGCCCGGCGGGGCGACGTAGATCGCGACGTAGGCGCGCATCCAGTCCTTGTAGTCGGTGCTCGTGGCCTCGCGCAGCTGGCGCTCACTGGGGTTCGGCGTGTAGACGTCGGCCGAGTAGGAGGCGCCGCGACCGAGCCCGTCGGGCGCGTTGAAGACGCCGCCGCCGATCGGGTAGCCGACCTCGCCGTCGATGCTGGTGGCGATCCCGGCGGTGACGAAGCTGTCGGAGCGCAGGTTGCGCACGCTCACCTCGATGCGCTGGCGCCAGCGCGCCACGATCCCCATGTCCTCCGGCAGCTGCGCGCTCGCGTCGGCGCCGCGCTGGCGCGGATCCTGGCGCCAGCCGCGGCCGTCGAACAGCGCCAGGTCGCGCGCCTTCCAGTAGGCGGGCGCGCGCGCCTTGATGCGCAGCAGCTCGCGGCCGTCGCGCGGCCAGTCGAGCGGGCTGTAATCGTGATTCCAGCTGAACGTGACCGACTTCGCGGCGGCCGTCTCGACCGCCCAGCTCTCGTAGTCGAACCACGGGTCGCGCCCGTCGAGCGCCGGCGCGGCGATCATCGCGCCGACCGCGGCCGCGGCCGCCACGGCGGCGGCCGCGGAAGCGTCGCGCAGGCGCAGCTTCTCCAGCCGTAGGAAGGCGAGCATCAGCAGCGCGAGCAGTGCGCCGCGCACGAACTCGGCCTCGAAGTTGAGCGCCACGGCCGGCACGGCGTAGAGCGCGACGAGCGCGAGCAGCGCCGCGGCGGGAAAGCCGGTGCGGTCGCGCCGCGGCCAGAACGCGAGCAGCGCCGCGATCACCCCGAGCAGCGCTCCGCCGGCGCCGATCACGAGCCGCGTCCACTCGTCGATGCCGCGGTAGGGCACGCGCACGCCCGGCAGCGCCTCGAACCCGCGGCCCGCGCCGGCGATCAGCGCCTCCCAGCGATCCGGCCGCAGGCCCTCGTCGGCCAGGCCGCCCGCGAGCAGCGCGAGCGCGATGGCCGTGGCGGCGACGACCGTCGCCGCCAGCCAGCGCGGCGGCCCCTGCAGCCGCGCGACGGCCAGCAGCGCGAGCACCACGAGCGCGCCGAGCCCGACGACCTCCCACGCCCGCCCGGGCTCGGGCGGCTCGAGCAGGCGCACCCAGTGCAGCCCGCCGAACGCGAGGAAGAGGAGCAGTGCGCCGCCGCGCGCGACCGCGAGCGGCAGCAACAGACCGCCCGCGGCATCCGCAGGCGCCGCCCGCACCGTCCGCGGCGCGGCGACCGTGCTCATGCGGCGCCACCGCCGCGCCGCGCAGCACCAGGACCGTCCGGCTCACGCGGCGCCACCGACGGCGGCGAGCACGGCGGCGCTGCCCGTGCGCCCTGCGACGAAGCCCTGGCAACCGGCCACCTCGAGCACGGCGCGGCGCCCGGCCACCGCTCCCGGGACGACCATCAGGCAACCGCCGGGCGTGCGACCGAGGCCGCGCGGCGGCCGGTCGATCACGCGTGCCGCCACGAAGATGACGAGCCCGCGGCGGTTCTGCGCGGCCGCGAGCGCCGGCCCGGCGGTGTCGTCGATCAGCGCGAGCCGCACGTGCGCCTGGGGCCAGGCGAGCAGGTCGGGATCGATCGTGACCGCGCGGCGATCGCCCGGCAGCACCAGGCCGCAGCCGGTCTTGCGCGCGAAGTGCACGACGAGCGAGGCCGCCGCGCGCACGCTCGCGTCGAGCGCGTCCTGGGAGGCGGGCGCGCGCGGGTCGAGCACGACGAGCGGGCGCGAGTCGGCCTCGGAGATCAGCTTGCGCTCCATCAGGCCGGCGCCGCGGGCCAGGCTGGCCCAGTGGATGCGCGAGGCGGGTGAGCCCTCACGGTGCTCGCGCAGTCCGTCGATCTCCGTCTCTGCCGCTGCGATCAGCGCGGCGCGTGCGTGGGCGCTCACGCCCTCGCCCCCGCCGCCGGTCGCGCGCACGGGCAGCACGCGCGGCAGCACCGTGACTTCGTCGGACTGCGCGCCGGTCAACACCCGCTGGGCCAGCCCGAACGGGTCGCGCAGCACGAGCGCGGGCGGCGCCAGCGTGCGCCGGCCACGGCGCCCGAAGGTCACGTCGACGCGCACGCGAGCATGCGAGCGCCCGGCGGTCAGCCGCACCGGCTCGGGCAGCAGCGGCTCGTCGATCCAGCCCGGGGGCAGCGGCAGCCGTCCGCGCGTGACCTCGATCCGGACCGGCAGCGGCTGCTCCTCGACGACGCTGCGCTCGGCGATCGTGCGGTGGATCTGCGCGCCCCAGGCGCCAAGCCCGATCCAGCCGGCCGCGCCCGCCCCGAGCAGCAGCAACGCGGCGCCGGTCACGTACAGCGGCTCGGCGTCGAAGGTGCCGGCGACGAGCAGCAGCAGCAGCCCCAGCGCCGCGCACCCGAGCGCCGAGCGCATGCCGCTCTACAGGGCCGGCGTCGCCGCGACCGCCGCGGCGACGATCTCGTCGCGCTCGACGCCCACGGCCTCGGGCACGAGCATGATCCGGTGCGACAGCACGGTCGGCGCCAGCGCCTGCACGTCGTCGGGCAGCGCGTGATCGCGGCCCTTGACGAGCGCGTGGGCCTTGGCCGCGCGCAGCAGCATCAGCCCGGCGCGCGGCGACGCGCCCAGCTCGACCCGCGGGTCGTCGCGCGTGTGGCGCAGCAGCGCGACGATGTAGTCGCGCAGCGCCTTCGACGCGTGCACGCGGCGGGCGGCGTCCTGCGCCTCGAGCACCTCGGCGCGATCGACCACCGGCTCGAGCTCGAGCACGCTGTCGCCGCCCTCGTGTCCGGCCAGCATGCCCGCCTCGTCGTCCGGCGTCGGGATAGCCGAGCGACAGGCGAACCATGAAGCGGTCGACCTGCGCCTCGGGCAGCGGATAGGTGCCCTCGTACTCGACCGGGTTCTGCGTGGCGAAGACCATGAACGGCGTCGCGAGCTCGTGCGAGTGCACGTCGACGGTGACGTGGCGCTCCTGCATGCACTCCAGCAGGCCGGACTGCGTCTTGGGCGAGGCGCGGTTGATCTCGTCCACGAGCACGATGTTGGCGAAGATCGGCCCGGGGCGGAACTCGAAGCGCTGCTCGCGCTGGTTGTAGATGTTGGCGCCCACGATGTCGGCCGGCAGCAGGTCGGCGGTGCACTGCACGCGCGCGAACTGGCAGTCCAGCGTGCGTGAGAGCGCACGCGCCAGCGCCGTCTTGCCGACGCCCGGGTAGTCCTCGACGAGGATGTGGCCCTCCGCCAGCAGCGCCACCACGACGTGCTCGAGCACTTCGTCGCGCACCTTGACGGCGCGGCGGATGTTGTCCTCGATCCGGCGCGCGAAGCCGACGGCGGCTTCGACCTCGTCCTGCGCGACTGACCTGGGCAGCGGCTCGATCGGCTCCATTTGGCCTTTCAGACTGTCACTGTCGTTGATGAACGGTGGCTCAATACAGCATCCAGGACTGCGGCCGCCACCTCTGCCTTCGTGTTACGCGGCACATGCTGCTCCAGTTCCCGCGTGATGATCGTCACCTCGTTCTCGCCGGCGTCGAAGCCGACGCCCGGCTGCGCGACGTCGTTGACGACGACGGCGTCGAGCTGCTTGCGTGCGAGCTTGTCGCGGCCGTACTCGACTGCCCGCGCGCCGGTCTCCGCGGCGAAGCCGACTAGCAGCTGACCCTCGCGCCGGCGCGCCGCGAGCCCGGCGAGGACGTCCTCGGTGCGCTCCAGCCGCAGCTCGAGCTCCGCCTCGGTCTTCTTGATCTTGTCCGCGCGCGCGGCTGCGGGGCGGTAGTCGGCGACAGCCGCCGCCATCAGCAGCAGGTCGCAGCCGTCGAACTCGGCGGCCGTCGCGGCAGCGAGCTCGGCCGCGCTCTCGACGTCGACGTAGCGCACGGCGGGGTTGCGCGCCAGCCCGACGTTGGCCGCCACGACGGTGACGGCGGCGCCACGCCGCGCGGCCTCGTCGGCGAGCGCGAAGCCCATCCGGCCCGACGAGCGGTTGCCGATGAAGCGCACGGCGTCGATCGGCTCGCGCGTGCCGCCTGCCGTCACGAGCACGCGCAGGCCTGACCAGCGGCGATCGCCGTTCGGGGCGTCGCTGCGGGGATCGCGCTCGTCGCCGGCGCCCCCGTGGTCTCCGAGCGCGGCCTCGATCGCGGCGAGCAGCGCGGGCGGCTCGGGCAGCCGCCCGATCCCCCACTCGCCGGGCGAGCCGAGCGCGCCGGTTCCGGGCTCGAGCACGGTCGCGCCGCGTGCGCGCAAGCGTGGCGAGGTTCGCCTGCGTCGCCGGGTGCTCGTACATCGCGTCGTTCATCGCGGGCGCCAGCACGAGCGGACGGCGGCAGGCGAGCGCCGCGGCGCAGAGCAGGTTGTCGGCCTGGCCGGCCGCGAGCTTGGCCAGCGTGTTGGCGGACGCCGGCGCGACCACGAACACGTCGGCGACCTCTGCGAGCGCGAGGTGCGAGAGCGGCGCATGGGCGGGCGCCGGGTCACCGGGGAAAGCGCCGCGCAGCGGGTCGGGCTCCCACTCGCTCGTCAGCACGGGCGCGCCGGTGATCGCGGCGAACGAGGCCGTGCCGACGAAGCGCAGCGAGGACTCGGTCTGGATCACGCGCACGCGGTGACCGGCCCGCGTGGCCAGTCGCGTCAGCTCGAGCGCCTTGTAGGCCGCGATCCCACCGGTGACGCCGAGGAGGATTCGCGCCATCGCGCGAGGCGGCTTGCTAGCCGCGGTAGCGGTACTTGATCTTCCCGCCCGCGACCTCTTCGAGGGCGATCGTGAGGTAGTTCTTCGAGCCCGTGTCGATCATCGGCGGAGGGAACTCCTCGAACGTGCCCTCACCGAGGTTGTGGTAGTAGGAGTTGATCTGGCGGGCGCGCTTGGCGGCCACCACGACGCTCGCGTATGGCGAGTCGACATGCTCCATCAGGCGATCGACGCGGGGTGAGATCAAGAGGTGCCTCCGTGAGGGACTGCGGCAGAACGGCTTCCCTTAGATTAGCGTCCGGCCGCGTCCGTGCGCGGAATCGCGTCGCTCAGCCGCTCGCCAGGTGGTCGCGCACACGCTGCTCGAGCGCGGCGGACGCGTCCTCGAGCCGGTCGTTGATGACCACGTGGCTGAATTCGTCCTGGGCACGCAGCTCCTCGCACGCCCGCTCCAGGCGCGCCGCGACCTGGCCGGGATCGTCGGTACCGCGCCCCACCAGCCGCGCGCGCAGCGCGTCCTCGCCGGGCGGCGCGATGAAGATCTGGACGGCCTCGGGCATCGCCGTGCGAATCTGGCGCGCGCCCTGGACCTCGATCTCGAGCACCACCGGATGCCCGCCGGCGAGCCGCTGCTCGAGCTCGGAGCGCAGCGTCCCGTAGCGCCGGCCCGAGTACTCCGCGTGCTCGACGAACTCGCCCGCGTGCACGCGGCGCTCGAACTCGTCGTCGGAGAGGAAGTGGTAGTCGACGCCGTGCGTCTCACCGGCGCGCGGGCGCCGCGTCGTGGCCGACACCGAGAGCTCGAGCTCGGGCACGCGCTGCAGCAGCGTGCGGATCAGCGTGCCCTTGCCGACGCCGGAAGGACCGGTGATGACGAAGACCTTGGCCAACTAACGGCGGAGCATGCTGACCAGCTCGGTGCGCTGCCGCTGCGACAGGCCGCCGATGGTCTTGCTCGGGGAGATGCGGCACTGCACGAGCACCTTGTTCACCTTGACCCGCCCGTACTTCGGGACCGCGAGCAGCATGTCGAAGACCTTCGCGGTCTCGACGTACTCCGGCGGCTCGAGCAGCAGGTCGTGGATGCTGACGCGGCCCGCCTTCAGATCGCGTTTGAGCTTCGCACGCCGGGTGCGGATGTCGTTGGCCCGGTTGAGAGCGTCCATGCGCTGGGTGAGTGAACGTTCTGGCGTTGCCACGGGGGGCTTGGTCTTCGTGGCTGGCGGCATGGGCGGCGAGTCTACATCGAGAGAGCGGGCTCACAAGGCGAAACGCCTGAATTCAGCTCGACCTCAAGTTGAGGTGCAGCCGCATGGAGGTCACTTGATGGTAACTCGCACGCTTTGCAGGGCTTTTTGTGCGCCGTTTGTGCTATGCGGATTGTACGTGCCGGCCCGGCGATTCCGCTGTTTGCGTCGATCTGAGCGAGCTCGGCCGCGATCCTGGCGCCCGCCAGCGGATCGCGGAAGGATTCGGTCCCCACGGCGACCAGATCCGCACCGGCTTCGAGTAAATCGCGGGCGTGGCGGCCGCTCTGCACCCCGCCCATGCCGACGATCGGCAGCCGCACGCGCTCGCGCACCTCGCGCACCTGCGCCAACGCCACCGCGCGGATGGCAGGCCCCGACACGCCTCCGGTGCCGCCGCCCAGCCAGCGCTCGCGCGGCCGCCGCGGGTGCAGCGCCATCCCGCGCAGCGTGTTGACCAGCGACACCGCGTCCGCGCCGTGCTGCTCGGCCGCCGCCGCGACCGCCGCCGGCGAGGCGCAGTTCGGCGTCAGCTTGACGATCAATGGCTTCGCTGTCCGCGAGCGGACCACGTCCAGCAGAGCCGCGGTCTCCCCCGGGTCGGCCCCCATCAGCAGCCCGGTCCTGACGTTGGGGCAGGAGACGTTGAGCTCGAGCGCGGCGACCTCATCACGCTCGCCGCAGGCCGCGACGAGCTGCGCCACGTCCTCGGGCGTCGAGCCCATCACGTTGACGATCAGCGGCACGGGCAGCTCGGCCAGCAGCGGCAGGTCGTCGGCCAGAAAGCGGCTCAAGCCCTTGTTCGGCAGCCCGATCGAGTTGATCATGCCGCCACCGAGCTCCCACAGCCGTGGCGGCGGGTTGCCCTGGCGCGGGGCGAGCGTGACCGTCTTGGTGACGAAGGCGGCGAACGGGAAGTGCTCGTGCAGCGAGTCGCCGAAGGCCCTGCGGGCGGCGATCGCGTCGAAGGTGCCGGAGGCGTTGACGATCTGATGAGTCAGCTCGATGCCGGCGAAGTTCATACGATGACCTCGAGCTCAGCCGCCTCCAGCACCGGGCCGTCGACGCACAAGCGCACGTAGCCGGCGCGCGTCGGCACGACGCAGCCGAAGCAGGCGCCGTAGCCGCAGGCCATGCCGGCCTCGAGCGCGAGCTGGGCGGGGACGCCGTGCTCGGCGCAGAGCGCTCGAACCGTTTCGAGCATCGGCGGCGGGCCACAGGCGTAGACCTCGGCGCCGCTCAACACCGCTTCGAGCAGGTCGGTCACGAAACCGTGGTGGCCGACCGAGCCGTCGTCCGTCGCCACGCGCGCGTGCTCGAGCAGCGCCGCTCCCTCGGCGTGGGCGGCGTCGCGGAAGCCCAGCAGAACTTCGCAACCGCCGAGGCGGTCCTGCCAGATCGCGAGCGGCGCGATCCCGACGCCGCCGCCGACGAGGAGCGGCCGGCGGCCCCCGCGTGGTGCGGTGAAGCCGCGGCCGAGCGGGCCGAGCAGCCAGATGTCGTCGCCCGGTCGCAGCTCCGCGAGCCGCTCGGTCCCGGGTCCGACGGCCTCCAGCAGGAAGTCCAGCGTCCCATCGGGGTGGCGCCGTGCGACCGAGAACGCGCGCGGCAGGAACGGCCGCCCGTCGATGCCACCGCCCCAGCGCTCGGCGGCGGCGAGCATCGCGAACTGGCCGGGGTCCGGCGCCGGCCCGTCAGGGTCGGCGACCGAGATGACGACGTAGGAGCCGTACTCGCGCCGTCTGACGACGGGCAGCCGGCGCCGCCCGAAGGGCGCGAGCGTGCGATCGGCTGGTGCCGGGCGACTTGACCCCTCTATGTGGGGGTCAGGCGCCCGCGCCAGAGGAACCGCCGCCCACGTCGCGGCGGCGCCCGTGTCGAGCGGCGCCGTCAACCCCGAATGCAGCGGCGCCGGCCCCGGACGTGGCGCCGTCGAACCCGGCGGCAGGGCGGCTCACCTGCCGACCGCCTCGGGCGCGCCGCTGGCTCGGTGGATCTCCTGCAGCGACTTGACGCCCGGACCGCCGTGGCGCGCGGCGGCGATCGCGCTCGCGGCCGCCATCCCGCCGGCGATCGTCGTGATGCACGGGATCGCCCGGGCGATCGCCGCGCGGCGGATCTCGTAGCCGTCCCGGCGGGCAGCGGTGCCGGTCGGCGTATTGATCACGAGCACGACGTCGCCGCCCTCGATCTTGTCGACCACGTGCGGCGAGCCCTCCCCCAGCTTGTTGAGCCGCTCGACCGGGATGCCCATGCGCGCGATCGCTCCGGCGGTCCCGCCGGTCGCGGCGATCGCGAAGCCGAGGTCGTGCAGCTGCGCCGCCACCGCGCCGATCGCCGACTTGTCGGTGTCGGTGACGGTCAGGAAGACGGTGCCCGAGCGCGGCAGCTGCACGCCCGCGGCGGCCTGCGCCTTGGCGAACGCCGTCGGGAAGTCGGCCGCGATCCCCATCACCTCGCCGGTCGAGCGCATCTCCGGTCCCGAGCAGCGCATCGGCGCCGGCGAAGCGGTCGAACGGCATCACCGCCTCCTTGACCGAGATGTGGTCGCCGCCCGGATCGTCGGGCAGGTCGAGGTCGGCCAGCCGCTCGCCCAGCATCACGCGACAGGCGAGCTTCGCCAGCGGCAGCCCCGTCGCCTTCGAGACGAACGGGACCGTGCGCGACGCGCGCGGGTTGGCCTCGATCACGTAGAGCATCTCGCCCAGCACTCCGAACTGCACGTTGATCAGCCCGACGACGCCGAGCTCGAGCGCGATCGCGCTCGTCGCCGCGCGGATCTCGTGCAGCATCTCCGACCCGAGCGAGTGCGGCGGCAGCACGCAGGCGGAGTCGCCGGAGTGGATCCCGGCCTCCTCGACGTGCTGCATGATGCCGCCGATCCAGACGTCCTCGCCGTCGCAGATCGCGTCCACGTCGACCTCGATCGCGTTCTCGAGGAAGCGGTCGAGGAAGATCTCGCGCCCGCCGTTGGCGCCGGTGCGCTCGAGGTAGTCGGCCAGCGCGTCGGTCGAGTAGACGAGCTCCATCGCGCGCCCGCCGAGCACGTAGCTGGGCCGCACGAGCAGCGGGAAGCCGACCTCGGGCGCGGCATCCAGCGCGGCCTGCGCGCCCTGAGCCAGCGCGTACGGCGGCGCCTTCAGGCCGAGCCGCTCGAGCACCGCGCCGAAGCGGCCGCGGTCCTCGGCCAGGTCGATCGCCTCGGGCGAGGTCCCGAGCAAAGGCACGCCGGCCGCCTCCAGCCCCGCCGCCAGCCGCAGCGGCGTCTGGCCGCCGAACTGGACGATCACGCCCTCCGGCTGCTCCACCTCGACGATCCCGAGCACGTCCTCGAGCGTCAGCGGCTCGAAGTAGAGCCGATCCGAGGTGTCGTAGTCGGTCGACACGGTCTCCGGGTTGCAGTTGACCATCACCGCGTCGCGGCCGGACTCGCGCACGGTCATCGCCGCGTGCACGCAGCAGTAGTCGAACTCGATCCCCTGGCCGATCCGGTTCGGGCCAGAGCCGAGGATCATCACGCTGGCGCGGTCCCCGCGCGGCACCTCGTGGGCGGCCGGCGGGCGCTCCCAGGCGGAGTAGAAGTAGGGCGTCTCGGCGGCGAACTCGGCCGCGCAGGTGTCGACCGCGCGATAGGTGCGCACGCCGGTCTCGACCGCCTCGGGATTCAACGCCAGCTCGCGCAGCTCGCGCAGGAACCAGGGGTCGATCCGCGTGCGCTCGTGCGCCTCGGCCTCGCTCGCGCCGCGGCGGAACGCCTCCAGCAGCAAGTCGAAGCGCTCCGCGCTCGGCGTCTCCAAGCGGTCGAGCACGTCGCCGTCGTAGACCGCCGGCGCGTCGAGCTCGCGCGAGCGCATGGCCTTGACGAACGCCTGCTTGAACGTGCGCCCGATCGCCATCACCTCGCCGACCGACTTCATGTGCGTCGAGAGCCGCGCGTCGACGCCGGGGAACTTCTCGAACGCGAAGCGCGGCCACTTGACCACGACGTAGTCGAGCGTCGGCTCGAACGAGGCCGGCGTGGCGCGCGTGATGTCGTTCGGGATCTCGTCGAGCCGGTAGCCGACCGCCAGGCGCGCGGCGATCTTCGCGATCGGGAAGCCGGTCGCCTTGGACGCCAGCGCCGACGAGCGCGAGACGCGCGGGTTCATCTCGATCACGATGATCTCGTCGGTCGCGGGGTTGACCGCGAACTGCACGTTCGAGCCGCCGGTCTCGACCCCGACCGCGCGGATCACGGCGATCGCCTGGTCGCGCAGCAGCTGGTACTGGTGGTCGGTCAGCGACATCTGCGGCGCGACCGTCACGGAGTCGCCGGTGTGGACGCCCATCGGGTCGACGTTCTCGATCGAGCAGACGATCACGACGTTGTCGGCGCCGTCGCGCATCACCTCGAGCTCGAACTCGCCCCAGCCGAGCACCGACTCGTCGATCAGCACCTGGCCGATCGGCGAGGCGGCGAGGCCCTGCTCGACGATCTCCGCGAACTCCTGTTGCGTGCGGGCGATGCCGCCGCCGCGACCGCCGAGCGTGAAGGCCGGCCGGACGATCAGCGGCAGCCCGAGCTCGCCGGCCGCCGCGCGCGCCTCGGCGACGCTCGTCGCGATCACGTTGCGTGCGGTGCGCAGCCCGGCCGCCTGCATCGTCGCGTCGAACAGCTCGCGATCCTCGGCACGGCAGATCGCGTCGTAGCTCGCGCCGATCAGCTCGACGCCGAAGTGCTCGAGCGTGCCGTCCTCCCACAGCGTCTTGGCGAGGTTGAGCGCGGTCTGGCCGCCGAGCGTCGGCAGCAGCGCGTCGGGGCGCTCGAGCTCGATCACCTGAGCGACGACCTCCGGCAGCAGCGGCTCGACGTAGGTCGCCGTCGCGAACTCCGGGTCGGTCATGATCGTCGCCGGGTTGGAGTTCACGAGCACGACCTCGTAGCCCTCCTCCAGCAGCACCTTGCAGGCCTGCGCGCCGGAGTAGTCGAACTCGGCCGCCTGGCCGATCACGATCGGGCCGGAGCCGAGCACGAGGATCTTCTGCAGGTCGTCCCTACGCGGCACTGGCCTCGAACTCCCTGAGGAACTCGTCGAACAGCCCGACCGAGTCGTGCGGGCCCGGTCCCGCCTCGGGGTGGTACTGGACGCAGCCGGCCGGCACGTCGAGCAGGCGCAGGCCCTCGATCGTGCCGTCGTAGAGGTTGACGTGCGTCAGCTCGGCCTCGCCGAAGTCGCTCTGCAGCCGCTGTCCCGCCTCGCCGCGCACCGCGAAGCCGTGGTTCTGCGCGGTGATCGCGATCCGGCCCGTGCGCAGGTCCTTGACCGGATGGTTGCCGCCGCGATGCCCGAACGGGAGCTTGAACGTCTCCAGCCCGACCGCCTGGGAGAGCAGCTGGTGGCCGAGGCAGATGCCGAACACGGGCATCCGCCCGATCGCCTGGCGGATCGTGTCGACGAGGTAGCCGAGCGTCGCCGGGTCGCCCGGGCCGGGCACGAGGAAGAGGCCGTCGGCGCCGCGCGCGAACAGCTCGTCGGCCGGCGTCGTGCACGGCAGCAGCTCGAGCGTCGCGCCGCGCGCGACGAAGTTGCGCACGATCGAGTGCTTGATCCCGGTGTCGAGCGCGACCAGGCGCGGGCCGGAGCCGTCGCCGTGGACGACCTGCGGCTCGCTGACCGTCACCTCGCGCACGAGATCGCGGCCGGCCATCGGCGGCTCGGCCGCGATCAGCGCGCGCGCCTCGTCCTCGCCGGTCGCGCGCTCGGGAAGACGCCGCCGAGCATCGCGCCGGCCTCGCGGATGTGGCGCACCAGCGCGCGCGTGTCGACGCCCGTGATGCCGGGCACCCCGCAGTCCAGCAGCCAGTCGAGCCAGCCGCGCTCGGCGCTCGGGGCGTCCTCGGCGTTGACCGCCTCGCGCATGATCGCGGCGCGCGCGTGGATCCGGTCGGATTCCATCGCGGCCGCGCTGACGCCGTAGTTGCCGACCATCGGCGCCGTGAACGTGATCAGCTGCGCGTGGAACGACGGGTCGGTCATGCACTCCTGGTAGCCCGACATCCCGGTCGTGAAGACGACCTCGCCGACCGCGTGACCGGGCGCGCCGCAGGCCTCGCCGTCGAAGCGCGTGCCGTCCTCGAGCAGGATGTAGGCGGACTCACGCGGCGCTCACCGCGAACGCCCGCTCGCGGTAGACGACAGCGCCCGCCGCGATCGTCGCCAGCACCCGCCCGCGCAGCGTGCGGCCGTCGAAGCAGCAGTTCTCCGCGCGCGACTCGTAGCCCGCCTCGCCGGCGACCCATTCCGCCTCCAGGTCGATCAGGCACAGCGCCGCCGGCTCGCCGACCGCGATCCGCGGCGTCGGCAGACCCAGCAGCGCGGCGCCGGCGCTGAGCTTCTCGACGATCAGCGCGAGCGGCAGCACGCCCGGCGCGACGAGCTCGGTGTGGACCGCGGCGAATGCCGTCTCCAGCCCGGTCGTCCCCATCGGCGCCTGCTCGAACGGGACCTCCTTCTCCTCGCGCGCGTGCGGCGCGTGGTCGGTCGCGATGCAGTCGATCGTGCCGTCGCGCAGCCCGTCGACGAGCGCCCGGCGGTCGTCCTCGGAGCGCAGCGGCGGGTTCATCTTCAGCCGCGTGTCGAGCCGCTCCAGGATCGCGTCGTGGGTCAGCGTCAGGTGGTGCGGGGAGGCTTCGGCGGTGATTCGCACGCCGCGCGCCTTGGCCTCGCCGACCGCCTCGACCGACTCGCGCGCCGACAGGTGCTGGATGTGGATCCGGCCGGCCTCGTAGCCGGCGATCGCGCGCATCGCGGGCGATCATCGTCGACTCCGAGATCGACGGGATCCCGGCCAGCCCGAGGCGCGCCGAGATCTCGCCCTCGTGCATCACGCCGGCGCCCGAGAGGCTCGGGTCCTCCTCGTGCAGCGCCAGCACGCCGCCGCAGAGCCGCTGGTACTGCAGCGCCTTGCGCAGGATCGCGGCGCGGTGCACGGGCTTGCCGTCGTCGGTGAAGCCGAGCGCGCCGGCGTCGGCGAGCTCGGCCATCTCGGTCAGCGCGTCGCCGTTGAGCCCGCGCGTGACGGCCGCGAGGAAGCCGACCGGGATGCGCGCCTCGCTGCGGGCCGCCTCGCGCAGCGAGCGCAGCACGGTGGCGTCGTCGAGCACCGGGTTCGTGTTCGGCATCGCGACGACGGCGACGAAGCCGCCGGCCGCGGCCGCGCGCGTGCCCGAGTCGAGGTCCTCCTTGTGCTCGTGGCCGGGCACGCGCAGGTGCACGTGCGGGTCGACGAAGCCCGGGAACAGGTGCCGTCCCTCGCCGTCGATCAGCTCGGCGCCCTCGGGCGCCTCGAGGCTGCCGGGCGCGCCGAGCTCGGCGATCTCGCCGTCGCGCACGAGCACGTCGTGGGGCGCGTCGATGCCGGCGCGCGGGTCGAGCACGTGAGCGGCGCGGATCAGGACGTCGGCGGGCGGCTGCTCGCGGTGCACGAGCGGCGCCGCGGCGCGCGGCAGGTCGGGGCGGGCCGCGTTCATGCCGTCACCAGCTGGCGGTCGGGCGCGGTCCGTCCGGCGAGCAGCTCGTAGAGCACCGCCATGCGCACGACGACTCCCGCCGCGACCTGCTGGCCGATCACCGCCTGGGGCGAGTCGATCACCTCGGCGGCGAGCTCGACGCCGCGGTTGACCGGGCCGGGGTGCATCAGGATCTGGCGGGCGCCGAGCCGCCGGCCGTCGATCTGGTAGCGCGCCGCGTACTCGCGCAGGCTCGGCACGAAGGACTCGCTCATGCGCTCCTGCTGCATCCGCAGCGCGTAGACGACGTCCGCCGCGGGCGAGCTCGTCGAGCGTGTAGCGGACCTCGCAGCCGAGCGCCTCCATCCCGCGCGGGATCAGCGTCGGCGGACCGCAGACGGTGACGCGCGCGCCGAGCTTCGTGAACGCGAGGATGTTCGAGCGCGCGACGCGCGAGTGCATCACGTCGCCGACGATCCAGATGTTGAGCCCGTCGAGCGCGCCGAGGCGCTCGCGCAGCGTGTAGACGTCGAGCAGCGCCTGCGTCGGATGCTCGTGCTTGCCGTCGCCCGCGTTGACGACCGCGGCGGGGCTCCAGCGCGCGACCAGCTCGGCAGCGCCCGACGTGCGGCGTGCGCACGACGATCAGGTCGGGCCGGTAGGCGGAGAGCGTCTGCACGGTGTCCTTCAGCGACTCGCCCTTCTCGACGCTCGAGCCCGACGAGACGAAGTTGATCACCTCGGCGCTGAGCGTCTTGGCGGCGAGCTCGAAGCTCGAGCGCGTGCGCGTGGACGCCTCGTAGAAGAGGTTCAGCACGCGCCGGCCGCGCAGCGCGGGCACCTTCTTGACCTCGCGCTCGGACACCTCGGTGAACGAGCGCGCCCGGTCCAGCATGCGCTCGATGCCGGGGCGATCGAGATCCTCGATCGAGAGCAGGTGCCTCATGCGTGGACCTCCTGGCGACTGGTGATCGTGACCTCGTCGGCGCCGTCGAGCTCCGCGACGCGGACGTTGACCCGCTCGGAGCGGTGCGTCGGCAGGTTCTTGCCGACGTAGTCGGGCCGCAGCGGCAGCTCGCGGTGGCCGCGGTCGGCCAGCACCGCGAGCTGCACGCGCGCCGGGCGGCCGTAGTCGAACAGCGCCTCGATCGCCGCGCGCGCCGTGCGGCCGGTGTAGAGCACGTCGTCGACGAGCACGACCGTGTGATCCTCGAGCCGGAACGGCAGGTGGCTCGAGCGGACCTCGGGCGCCTCGCGCGTGGCGAGGTCGTCGCGGTAGAAGGCGATGTCGATCTCGCCCGTCGCGAGCTCGGTCTCGAGCAGGTCGGACACGAGCCGGTGCAGCCGTGTGGCGAGGTGCGCGCCGCGACGGTGGATGCCCACGAGCGCGACCTGCCCGTCGGGGTTCTTCTCCACGATCTCGTGCGCGATCCGCACGAGCGTGCGCCGGATGTCGTCCTCGTCGAGGACGACCTTGGGGTGACTCATTCACGCGCCTTCCTGGCCTCACGGGGCCGGGTTAAAGGGACGGCTCTTTCGGTGTCCCGCAAGGTAGCAGCGCCCGCCGACGGACCGGACCGGCGCGGCGGCGAGCGGGCCGGGACAGTCACGCAAGCGCCGCGGACTACGGCGCCGCCGGTGTCCGCTCACTCGGCCCGTCCGGCGCCCGCTCCCGCTCGGCCCGGACCAGCCGCGGCTTCCCGCGCTCCGGGAACGGGACGTCGATCGCATCGAAGTCGCGCGGCACGACGGTCGCGGGGAAGATCGCGCGCGCCTCGTCGCGCACCTCGCGCGCGAAGTAACGCGTCGACAGGTGCGTCAGCGCGAGCAGCCGCACGCCCGCCTGCTTCGCGATCGCGGCTGCCTGACCCGCGGTCGAGTGCGCCGTCTCGCGCGCGCGCACGCGCTCGTCCTCGAGGAACGTGGCCTCGTGCACGAGCAGGTCGGCTCCATCCGCATAGACCTCGATCGTCTGGCACGGGCGCGTGTCCCCGGAGATCACGATCCGCCGGCCCGGCCGCACCGGCCCGACGACCTGGTCGGGAACGACGTCGCCGACCGGCTCGCCGCGTTGCAGGCGCCCGAAGTCCGGCCCCTCGCTCACGCCGAGCGCGCGCGCCGCGCCGGCGTCGAAGCGCCCGGGGCGGTCGTCTTCGGCGAACGCGTAGCCGTAGGCGGTCGCGCGGTGGTCGACGGGGAACGCCGCGACCACGTAGCCGCCGCTGCGCACCTCGGCGTGCGGCTCGAGCTCGACGATCTCGAGCGGATAGCCGGTGCGCCCGATCACCGGCCGCATCGCCTCGATCAGGGCCCGCAACCCGGGCGGGCCGTAGAGCGCGAGCGGACGCTCGCGCGCGCGCAGGTCGAACGTCTTGACCATGCCGAGCAGGCCGAGCCAGTGGTCGAGGTGATAGTGGGTGAGATAGACGGCGTCGACCTCGGGCAGCCCGATCGAGCGCAGCAGCTGCTGCTGGGTGCCCTCGCCGCAGTCGAACAGCAGCCGGTCACCGCCCGCGCGCAGCAGCAGCGCGGGCAGCCCGCGCCGCGCCGACGGGACCGAGCCGGCCGTGCCGGCGAAGAAGAGCGAGAGATCCATCGGAGGCGCACCTTAGGGCAGGTGCGGGAGGCCGCACCCCGGCCGGTGCCCTGCCCCGCCGCCGGACACCGGCCAGCCGTGTGGGCCGTGCCCGCGCGTCGTCGAGACTTGCTCCCGTCGCCGCCCTACTCACAAAGGTCGCCATGTTCTCCAACCTTCACTCCCACCTCGTCACGGCGACCCACGCCGAGCGCATCCGTCGCGGTCGTCGCTCGTAGCGCGCGGGTAGCCCCGTTTTCCAAGGGCGTCGGCCTCACGGCCGGCGCCCTTTTCATGTCGGCCGGTCGAACTCCACGAGCTCGAACTCGAGCCGCCCGTCGCGCGCGGTGGCGAGCCCCATCGTGTGCGCGGGCGCGCGCCGGCGCTCGGTCGGCGAGCCCGGATTGAAGATGTGGAATCCGTCCTGTTGCTCGTGCAGCGGCATGTGCGAGTGACCGAACACGACCGCGTCGGCGTCCGGGAAGCGCCGGCGCAAGCGGGCGAGCCGCCCCTGCGCCGGCCCGCCGTCGTGGGTCAACACGATCCGGGCGCCGTCCGCCTTCACGAGCCGCACGGCCGGCAGCCGCAGCAGTATCGCGGGATCGTCGACGTTGCCGTGCACCGCGTGCAGCGGCGGGCCGAGCGACTCGAGCTGCTCGAGCACGTCGAGCGCGCAGAAATCGCCGGCGTGCAGGATTGCGTCGGCAGCGCGCAGGCGCTCCACGCACTCTTCCGGCAGCGCGCGCGGACCCTTCGGCATGTGCGTATCGCTGATGATCGCGAGCAGGCGCGCCAGGAGGGATTCGAACCCCCGACTTCTGCCTCCGGAGGGCAGCGCTCTATCCACTGAGCTACTGGCGCGAGCGGCTCATCGTATCGCGGGTCGACGGCGCGTCCGGGCCGGGCTCGCGAGGCCGTCAAGAGGCGGCGCAGCGGCCCGGCTTCCGTCCGAGGCCGTGCCTATGGTCGGGCTCGTGACCAGCATGAGCATCTGCCCCGGCTGCGGGTCGGCGCTGCTGCAGCCGTTGAAATCGCGCCCCGGCTCGGGTGGCGAGATGATGGTCGACCTGCGCTGCCCGGAGTGCTTCCTGTGGATGCAGGAGTGCTGCACGCGTGATGAGCTGGCCGCGCTCGACAAGCGCCAGGCGGCGTGGCGCGAGCTGCTGGTCGAGGAGTACGAGCGGTCGGTCACGGAGTCGATGGAGGCGCTGATCGAGTGCCTCGGCGCCGCGCTGGAGCTGGATCTCGTCGGCGCGGACGACTTCGCCCCGCGCCGCGCCGGCTGAGCCCGGCTCAGGTCCCGGGGCGGCGCGGCTCGCCGTTGGCACGCAGCGCGCCGGCCGCGAGGATCGGGAGGCGCGCGAGGCCGACGTCCTTGGGACGCGGCAGCGGGAAGTGGTCCGGGTGGCGGCGGAAGAGCCAGAAGCGGCCAGCGCCTTCGCGGTACAGCGCGGCCGGCGTCGCGCGCCGCGGCCGCGCGAGCGGCGGGCGCCGCTCGACCGCGTGCCCGGCCGCCGCGATCCGCATGACGAGGTCCGCGAGCGCGCCCGCCCGCACCGGCTCGGGCTCGCCGACCTGCGCGAGCACGTCCTCGCGCACGATGAGCGCCGGCGGGTCGGCGAACACGTCGCGCGACGGGATCACGACCGCGGCGGCTGAGCTGTCCGCGGGGGGTTCGAGCGGTGCCGTGCCGAAGCGCCGGTACGACGCCCCGCCGGTCACGGAGCGACCCTCGACGCGCCCTTCATCACCCGCCGGCGACCGCCGGCAGGATCGTGACCTCGTCGCCGTCCGCGACCGGGGTGGCGAGGCCGTCGAGGAAGCGGATGTCCTCGCCGCCGACGTAGACGTTGACGAAGCGGCGCGGCTCGCCGTCGTCGCCCGCGATCCGCTCGCGCAGCTCGCCGTGCTGCGCGTACAGCGCCTCGAGCACCTCGCCGACCGTGCCGCCGTCGGCCCGCGTCTCGGCGGCACCGCCCGCGGCGCCGCGCAGCTGCGTCGGGAGCTTGATCGTGACGGGCATCAGGCAATCGCTCCGAGCGCCTGCTCGAACGCCTCGAAGCGCGGCTCGATCTCCGCCACCTCGAACGTGCCGCGCACGGCGTCGAGCGTCTTGAGCCCGTCGCCGGTGATGTAGGCGACCACGCGCTCGTCGGGGTCGATCTCGCCGCGCTCGGCCAGCTTGGCCAGCACCGCTGTCGTCACGCCACCGGCGGTCTCCGTGAAGATCCCGGTCGTCTCGGCGAGCAGGCGGATGCCGGCGCGGATCTCGTCGTCGGAGACCGCGTCGACCGAGCCGTTGGTGCGGCGGGCGAGCTCGGTCGCATAAGGACCGTCGGCCGGGTTGCCGATCGCGAGCGACTTGGCGATCGTGTCGGGCCGGACGGGCCGGCAGACGTCGCTGCCCTGCGCGAACGCCTGCGCGACCGGGGAGCATCCTTCCGCCTGGGCGCCGTTCATCTTCGGCAGCTCGCCGCTGAGCAGGCCGGCGTCGATGAACTCCTGGAAGCCGCGCGCGACCTTCGTGAACAGCGAGCCCGAGGCGATCGGCGCAACGACGCGGTCGGGCAGCTCCCAGCCGAGCTGCTCGGCCGTCTCGAAGGCGAGCGTCTTGGAGCCCTCGGCGTAGTACGGGCGCAGGTTGACGTTGACGAACGCCCAGTCCTCACGCTCGCCGGAGACCTCGGTGCAGAGCCGGTTGACGGCGTCGTAGTTGCCGCGCACGCCGACGATCTGCGCGCCGTACGCCCCGGCGGAGAGGATCTTCTCCGGCTCGAGGTCAGCCGGGATGAAGACGAAAGCGGGCAGCCCGGCGTGCGCCGCGTGCGCGGCGACGGCGCCGGCCAGGTTGCCGGTCGAGGCACAGGCGACGGTGCCGAAGCCGAGCTCGACCGCGCGCGCGAGCGCGACCGACACGACGCGGTCCTTGAACGAGTGCGTCGGGTTGGCGGTCTCGTTCTTGATCCACAGCTCGCCGAGACCGAGCCGCTCGGCCAGGCGGTCGGCGCGCACCAGCGGCGTCAGGCCGGTCGGCAGCGATGCGCGCGGCACGCGCTCGAGCGGCAGGAAGTCGGCGTAGCGCCAGAGCGTGCTCGGGCCCGCCTGGATCCGGCGCTTCAGCTCGTCCGGGCTCGAGCCGGGCGGCCGGTAGGCGACCTCCAGCGGCCCGAAGCAGCGCTCGCAGACGTAACTCGCCTCGAGCGGATAAGTGGTCGAGCACTCCTTGCACTTCAGGGCTTCTGCCGGCATCTGTCCGGATTCCTCTCCGCCGGGGTGATGCGGCGGGAGCGAGCGCGAGGCGAAGCCGTCCACCGCATCTCCCAGGCTGTCTTCTTGGAGCCTGATGGAATTGCCACCGTTCCCGGACGCTCGCGCGACCGGATGGTTGGCGGGGTTTCACTGGGCCAATCCCTCCACCCCTCTTGATGCGTACTGCTATGTGCCCACAACGGTAGCGGAATTCCGTCGTCGTCGTAGAATTAAGCACCCTGATGCCGCTCCCGACCGACGACCCGCTCAGTCTCAGGCATGCCGAGCCTGCCCAAGAGCCCGTTCGGCCGGCGCGCAGCACGCGCGCGCAGCGCTGACGTACGCACGCCCGAGCGCGAGGCGCCGCGCGTCGAGATAGTCGAGGCGCCCGGCCTGCGCTGGATCAACATCGAGCGCCCGCGCCAGATCGATCGCGCCTGGCTGGAGGAGCGCTTCGAATTCCATCCGCTCGACTACGAGGACGTCTTCTCGCGCAACCAGCGCCCGAAGGTCGACGAGTACGACGACTACCTCTTCTGCGTGCTGCACTTCCCGCGCTACGACAAGGCGGTCTCGCGTCTGAATGCGGCGGAGCTCGACCTCTTCGTCGGGCCCGACTTCCTGATCACGCTGCCGAACGAGCCGCTGCAGCCGGTCGAGTACCTGTTCGAGCGCTGCCGCACCAACGAGGAGCTGCGCGAGTCGCACTTCTCCAAGGGCCCGGGCTACCTGCTCTACAAGATCGTCGACGACTGCGTCGACGCCTCGTTCCCGATGCTGCGCAAGATCGGGCTCAAGCTCGAGCGCATCGAGGAGGACATCTTCGAGGGCCGCGAGGACGAGATCGTGCGCGACATCTCCAACGCCAAGCAGGAGATCATCAACTTCCGCAAGGTGATCCGCCCGCAGCGCGCGGCGTTCAGCGACCTCGAGCGCAACAAGCAGCGCTACATCGCCGACGACCTCGACATCTACTTCGACGACATCGTCGACGCGTCCGAGCGGATCTGGGACATGCTGGAGAACTTCAAGGAGGTCGTGGAGGCGCTCGAGGACACGAACGAGTCAGCGATCGCACACCGTTCCAACGAGGTCTTCCGCGTGCTGACCGCATTCTCGGTGATCTTCCTGCCGCTGACGCTGATCGCCTCGGTCTGGGGCATGAACGTCAAGGTGCCAGGTGAGAGCGACGCGACCGCGTTCTATGTCGTGCTCGGTTTCCTCGTTGTCGTGCTCGGAGCACTGCTGGCGCTGTTCCGCCGCCGCGGCTGGCTGTGACGGCGCCGGTGGTATGGTTCTAGCTCTCCTTGGAGAGCGGTGCGCGCCGCGCAGCGCCGTCCAGGCCAACGGCGCCCCCTCCGCCGTGCCGGTCGAGACTACGGGTGCTGAGCGCCCCTGAAAGGACCGCCGCCATGGCACCACGACCCGATGCAACCGCGCTGAACGTCCAACCGCGCCAGCGACGGATCGTGTACGACGGTCTCGCCGGGTCTCCGGACGGGCGCTCGGTGAAGGAGCTGCTGACCGACTTCGACATTCCCGAGCGCGACCTGCGCGAGACGCTGCGCAAGCTCGACGAAGCCGGGCTCGCGCAGCGCGTCAAGGGCGTCTGGAAGGCCGTCGAGATCGAGTCCGCCGACGGCAAGGCTGGAAACGGCGCTCAGCCGGACGGCTGAGCCACCGATCACCGGCTGGGTTTGGTCCCGGTCCCGATGTGCACCGGGTTCGTCAGCACCGCCCGGCCATCGCCGGCGGCGCGCTCATGGAACAGCTCTCCCAGCGCCTGCCGGACCGTCGCCCGCTCCGCGCGCGACAAGTTCAAGCTCGACAGGATCTGCTCGGCGATCGGGTTGCTGGACACGATCCACTCCCACAGCTGTGCCGCGCTCTCGAACTCCGTCGCCTCGGTGAGCGTCTCGACCTCGACGTCTTCCAGCCCGGCGGTCTTCAGCTCGCCGCGCAGCCGCTCTGGGTCCTGCAGCTGGAACGGCAGCGGCGGCGGATCCATCGGCGGGCCGGTGAAGTCCGGGCGAACGGATTCGATCGCGCCGCCGAAGAAGCCCAGGAACTCGATCTCGCGGGGATCGCCGTAGACGCTCATCAGGACGCGGCCTCCCGGCCTGACGACGCGCACCAGTTCGGCGATGCCCTGCGGCATGTCGGGGAACAGCATCACGCCGAACTGCGAGCCGGCGACGTCGAAACTGTCGTCGTCGAGCTCGAGCGCATGCCCGTCCATGAACCGGGTCTCTAAGCCGAGGCCCGCCGCGTACGCGCGCGACGTGAGCAGCGCGAGCATCACCGGCGACTGGTCGACGGCGAGCACGTGCGCGCCCAGCTGCGCCGCCGGGATGCTGAGCGCGCCGCTGCCGGCCGCGACGTCGAGGAACCGCATTCCCGTCCGTAGTCCCGCGCGGCGGAGTCCCTCGTTGCCGAGCCACATCTGCGTCGGCGTGTTGGTCCTGTCGTAACCCGGCGCGATCGCGTCCCATGCCGCCCGGGTGTCGTCCCGCTGTTGAGTGCTCATGCCGGGCGACGCTACGGAGACGCGATCGCGTCCGCATCGCATGGATTCACCAACCTCGCGCGCCGCCTGTCATGGTCAATCCTGACCACCGAAGAGGTCGTGCTCGAAGGCGAACGCCCCAGCGGCGGTACGCGACGAGACGCCCAGCTTGGCGAAGATGTTCTGCAGGTGGCGGGCGACCGTGTGCTCGCTGATCACGAGCAAACCGCCGATCTCCCGGTTACTCGAACCGGCGGCGACCAGGCGCAGCACCTGGAGCTCGCGCTGCGTCAGACCGTGCGCCGGCAGCGCCTCGGCCGCGTCGACGCGGGCGAGCGCCGGCGCGGCTCCCAGCGCCACCAGCGCTGCATTCGCGGCATCGAGCTCGAGCGCTGCCGAGTCGCCGTCGCCGAGCGCGCGGCAGGCCCGTGCGACCAGCACCTGCACCCGCGCCACCTCGTAGGGAGCGTCGAGCGCCCTCCAGGCCTTCAGGGCTCGCCGCAGAGCGGCCAGGGCGGCATGGACGTCGCCGGCGGCCAGCTCGACCGACCCCGTTGCCTGAGCGGCCATGGCGTCGAGCACCGGGCTCGCGTAATCGCGCGCGAGCTGCTGCAGCTCGCCGCCGGCGCGGCCGGCCGCTTCGAGGTCGCCGATGGCCAGCATGATCTCGACGTAAGCGGGCAGCAGCCGCGCGCGGGCCAGCCCATCGGCGGTCTCGCCCTCGACCCGCCGGATGGCCGCCGCCGCGGCGACGGCGTCGCCCTGCTCGAGCCGTAGCAGTGACAGCCCGGGTTGCGGCTCCCGGCCCGACCGGCTCGCAGCACGGTAGGCAGCCTCGGCCTCGGCGAGCCGGCCCTGCAGGCGATGCAGCTCTCCCTGGCGGTAGAGCGCCTGCGCCGCCGCGACCGGGTCGTCGCGCTGCGCAAGGCGCCGGGCGGCCCGCTCGGACTCCCGCAGCGCTTCGTCCCACGCACCGTGCGACTGCATGATCTCGGCGCGGTGCACCAGGCAGACGCCGGTGAAGGCGACCATGTCGGGCTGTTGCGCACACCAGCGCGACAGCGCGTTCGTCCATTCGCGTGCGCGTCCGAGCGCGTAGACCTCCTGGCAGTAGCCGATCACACTGCAGTAGAGAAGGCCGGTGACGGTCGGCGAGAGCTCGCCGGCGCAGGCGGCGACCATCGCCTCGTCGAGTAGCCCGAGCCCGCGTTCGACGCGCCCCTGCTTGACAAGCGCGTGGCCCTGCTCGTGGAGGGCGAGCGCCACGAGGTCGGGCTCGCCGAACCGCCGGCCGGTCTCGGCGGCAGCGGCGGCGGCGGCGTGCGCGGCCGTGTAGTCGCCCGCGGCCGCGCGTTGCAACACGACGGGCAGCAGCAGATACCCACGCTCCACGCAGTCGCCCTGCTGGCCCTCGACGAGCCGCTGCGCGCGGGCCAGCCAGCCCGTCGCCGGCCCTGTCTGACCGCGGCTCATCAGCATCAGGCCGGACCAGAACGCGCAGCGCACGGCGCCGAGCGCATCGCCCGCGTCCAGGAATGAGTGATGCGCCCGCTCGAGCGCACTCAGGTGCTCGTCATCGCGGCCGAGCATGTGCGCTGCAGTGGCCAGCAGTTCGAGGTCGGCGGCGGCCAGCGGCGCACCGGCGTCGGCCTGCGCCAACGCCTCGTGTGCAGCAGACCACTCGCTCCGCCCGTACGCTTCACGGCCCCGTGTCAGCGCGTCCATCGCGCAAGCTTCGCGGATCAGGGGCGCTGAGCGATCCTCGCGCGCACCGCCCGGATCGCAGGCGCGCTGCGCACACGCACCGCCCTGACCGTGCGTCCGGCACGCATGCGGGGCGTCGGCCGGCGCGGCTTCCAGCCGTGGCCGATGATCCGCGGCGGCGTCATCACCGCGCGCACGCGCACGCGCTCCAGCCCGTCGAAGAACACCTCGCGCACGGCCTGCTCGCTGAAGCGGTAGTAGTCGAAGCTGTAGTGGACACGGTAGGTCAGGGTCGAACGGCCCTGGTCGCGCTGCGCGTCCTTGACGTAGCCGGGCACGCCGATCACGAGCAGCCCGCTGGGGCGCAGCACGCGCTTCATCTCCGCCACCGACAGCCAGAAGCGCTTGTCGTGCTCGAGCGTCGAGCAGCAGACGACCAGGTCGAACGAGTCCTTGTCGAACTGGCTCATGTCGTTGGCGTTGCCCTTGACCGCCTGGACCTCGCCGTCGCTGGGCAGCTCGACAAGGTTGAGGCAGATGCGCTCCTCGGCGCCCGCCAGCTCGGGGAAGCGCAACAGCGAGTCCTCCCCCATCAGCCCGCCGACCTCGAGTGCCCGCTGCGGCCGGATGCCGCTGTTGCGGATGACCTGGTGAAAACGCTGCTTGACCTTCGGGCTCACGCGGCCTGCTGGTCCCCGGCCATCGCCTGGACGGCCCAGCCGTTGCCATCCGGGTCCTTGAAGAAGACGAACGCTCCCCACGGGAACTCCTGCACCTCGCTGACCTCGACGCCGCGTTCTGAGAGCTCCGCGTGCGCCGCCTGGATGTCGTCGACGACCAGCTGGATTCCCTGCGCCGCTCCGGGCGGCGCCTCGGTGATGCCCTTGCCCAGCGCGATCGAGCAGGCCGATCCCGGCGGGGTCAGCTGGACGAAGCGGATGTCATCGCTGACGACGTGGTCGTGGTCGGCGTTGAAGCCGACCTGCTCGGTGTAGAAGGCCTTCGCGCGGTCCACGTCGGACACGGGGATCGCCACCAGCTCGAGCTTCCAGTCCACTGCTCCGCCTTCCGAATCGAGTTCGCCGGGCGCGCAGGCTATCGAGTGGCCCGCGCGACCCCGGCGCCCAGCGCGGCCGCCGCGGCCGCGCGGCCGGTGCGCACGGCTCCCTCCATGTAGCCCGCGACCCAGTGGTCGGAGCCGCAGACGTAGAACGGCGGCTCGTGCGTCCCGTGCAGCGGGCCGACCGCCATCAGGTCCCCCGGCGCCCACTGGGAGACGTAGCCCTGGGTCAGCGGATCGACGCCCCAGGCGCGCTCGAGCAGCACGTCGGGCGAGCGGGCCGGCTCGCCGAACAGCCGCACCAGCGTGTCGAGCACCTCGGCGCGGCGGCGCTCCGGCGGCGCCGCGAGGAAGTGCGCGAGCCGCTCCGGCGCGACCAGCATCGAGAGCGCGTCGGCGGACTGCGGCCAGGTCGACGAGACCATTCCCTCGCCGTCGGACAGGCCGCTGGCGCCGGCCGCGCGCCAGATCGGCTCGCGATACGCGGCGACGAGCTTGGCGGCGAGCGCCTGGCGCTGGCGCCGCAGGCTCGTCAGGCGGGCGTCCGAGACGCCGCTGATCGCGATGTCGCGCAGCGGGCCGACCGGCAGCGCGCAGACGACGCTCTCGGCGCGCAGCTCCTCCCCGCCGGCGAGCGTTACACGTGAAACATCGGGCGCGACGTCGAGCGCCACCACGCGCGCGCCCAGCCGCACGCGGCCGTCGAGGTCATCCGCCAGCCGCAGCGCCAGCGCCGCGCTGCCGGCGCTCAGCCGCAGGCCCTCCCAGCGCTCGTAGCCGTAGAACTCCTCGGCGCCGGCCGCGCTGACCAGCCGCAGCTGGGCGAGCAGCGAGAGCCGCTCGGTCGAGCCGCCGGCGAGCGCCAGCGCGCTCAGCTCGTGCAGCCGCAGCACCGCCGGGCGAGCGCCCTGCCCGCGCAGCCAGGCGGCGAACGAGATCGCGTCGAGCGCCGGCGCATCGGGGTGGCTCCAGGGATCGGCGGGATCGACGGTCGCGGCGAGCGCGACGAACGCCGCCTCGATGCGCTCGCGCGTCGGCGACGTCCGCGGGCGTGAAGAAGGGCGGCCACGCGCCCTGGCCGGCACCCTCGACGAGGTCCCAGCTCATCTCCCCCGGCTCGGCGACGTAGCTCGGCTCGAGCGCCATGCCCGAGCTCGGCGGCGAGCCCGAGGTAGGCGGTGTGGAACGAGCCGACCAC
This sequence comes from uncultured Solirubrobacteraceae bacterium, assembly GCA_963721315.1. Classification (GTDB taxonomy): domain Bacteria; phylum Actinomycetota; class Thermoleophilia; order Solirubrobacterales; family Solirubrobacteraceae; genus DASQMT01. Next base: position 124,368 of record CAVRIU010000008.1, on the reverse strand, counting down.
CTCGCCGCCCAGCTGCAGCACGCGGCCGTCGTCGAGCACGACCTGCTCGACGCGGCCGCCCGGCCGGCCGCGCGCCTCGAGCAGCTCCACGTCGGCGCCGGCGGCCGCGAGGTCGCGCGCGGCGGCGAGGCCGGCCAGGCCGGCGCCGAGGACCAGGACGTCGCGGCTCACCGCAGCACTTGGCCGTGCTCGGGACGCCAGCCGACGCGCACCTGGTCGCCCAGCTCCCAGCGGTTGTCGGAGCGCGCGCGGTCGATGTTCTGCTCGAGCGCGACCAGCCGCGCATCGCCGCCCAGCTCGACGATGATCTGCGTCGTCGTGCCGAGGTAGACGCGCTCGGCGATCGTGCCCGGTCAGCTCCGCCATGCCGGACTCGAGCTCGTCGATCCAGAGCTTCTCCGGCCGCACCGAGAGCTGCACCTCGGTCCCGGCCGCGATGCCCTCGGGCACGGTCGCGGGCACGAGCGTGCCGCCGTCCAAGCCGCACGCCGCCGTTCTCGACCGTGCCGGCGAGCAGGTTCGAGATGCCGATGAAGCCGGCCACGAACGGCTTGGCGGGATGCTCGTAGATCTCCTCCGGCGCCCCGAGCTGCTCGACCACGCCGTCGTGCATGACCGCGATCCGGTCCGACATCGCCAGCGCCTCCTCCTGGTCGTGCGTCACGTAGATGAACGTGATGCCGACCTCGCGCTGGATGCGCTTGAGCTCGACCTGCATCTGCTTGCGCAGCTTGAGGTCGAGCGCGCCGAGCGGCTCGTCGAGCAGCAGCACCGACGGCCGGTTGACGAGCGCGCGGGCGAGCGCGACGCGCTGGCGCATGCCGCCGGAGAGCTGCGACGGCTTGTCCTTGGCGCGGTGCTCGAGCGCGACCAGCTCGAGCGCCTCGCCGACGCGCTGCTTGATCTCGGGCCCCGGCACCTTGCGCCGGCGCAGCCCGAAGGCGACGTTCTCGGAGATGTCGAGGTGCTCGAACAGCGCGTAGGACTGGAACACCGTGTTGACGTTGCGCTTGTAGGGCGGGACGGTCGCGACGTCCTCGCCGTCGAGCCGGATCGCGCCCGTCGTTCGGCTGCTCGAACCCGGCGATCAGCCGCAGCGTCGTCGTCTTGCCGCAGCCCGACGGGCCGAGCATCGAGAAGAACTCGCCCTGGCGCACCTGGAGCGAGATCTCCTTGACCGCGGCGAAGCTGCCGTAGTTCTTGCAGACGCCCTCGAGCTCGATCGCCCAGTCGCCCCGCGGACGCAGTCCGCTCGGTGCTCATTCGGTGCTCCTCCCGGTCAGTACGGCCACCCCGCTCTCGCGCCGGCCGAGCAGGCGCGGCAGCAGGACGGCGATCGCGATGAACGCCGCCGAGACGACCAGCATCAGCGTGCCGATGGCGTTGATGGTCGGCGAGATGCCGAAGCGCAGCGCGGAGTAGATCCGCACCGGCAGCGGCTGCGGCTCCTCGCCGGTGGTGAAGAACGACAGCACGAAGTCGTCGAACGAGAGCACGAAGACGAGCATCGCCGCGGCGAGGATCGCCGGCCACAGCGCCGGCAGCGTGACCAGCCGCACGGCCTGCAGGCGCGTCGCGCCGAGGTCGAGCGCCGCCTCCTCGATCTCCTGCCCGAGCGACGCGAGCCGCCCGCGCACGACCACGCAGACGTAGGAGATCGAGAACGTGATGTGGGCGAGGATGATCGTCTTGACCGACAGCGCGATGCCGAGCTGCGCGAACAGCACGAAGGCCGACACGCCGGCGACGATCTCCGGCGTGACGAGCGGGATCAGCAGCAGCAGCCCGGCGCCGCTGGCTGGCGCGCGAGCGCGAGCGCGTCATGCCGAGCGCCAGCCCGGTGCCGAGCACGGTCGCGACCACGGTGGTGACGGCGGCGATCTCGATCGAGGTGAACAGCGACGTCGCGCAGCGACTCGTCGGCGAAGAACTCGCGGTACCAGCGCAGCGAGACGCCGTCGAACGTCTGCAGCGACTTCGCCGAGTTGAACGAGAACAGGATCACGACGAGGATCGGCGCGAACAGGAACGTGTAGACGAGCCCGGTCACGACCCAGAGCACGCGCGGGCGGTCGAAGCGACGCGGCTCGCGGCCGGGCCCGACCTGTGCCGCGGGCGCCTCGACGGGGCGTTCGGCGGCGACGCTCATGCCAGCGCCTCGCGCCGCGCGCGAGCCGCCTGAGCCGCGCAGGTAGAAGAACATGAAGATCGCCAGGAACGCCATCAGCACGATCGTCAGCGCCGAGCCGAACGGCCAGTTGTCGGCGCCGAAGAACTGCTGCTGGATCAGGTTCCCGACCATGTAGGTGTCGGGCCCGCCGAGCAGCTGCGCGGAGACGAAGTCGCCGACCGCCGGCAGGAAGACGAGCACGGTGCCGGCCAGCACGCCCGGCACGGTCTGCGGCCAGGTGACGTGCCAGAACGTCTGGCGCGGCGAGCCGTAGAGGTCCTTGCCGGCCTCGATCAGCGCCGGGTCCATCCGCTCGAGCGACGCGTAGATCGGCAGGATCATGAAGCCGAGGTAGCCGTAGACGAGGCCGCCGATCACGGCCCACGGCGTGTTGATGAACTGCACCGGGTCCGACGTGATGCCGATGTCGGCGATCACGCTGTTGACCAGGCCCTCGTCGGAGAGCAGCGCGACCCACGCGTACGTGCGCACGAGGTAGTTGATCAGGAACGGCGCCATGATCGCCGCGATCAGCAGGTTGCGGCGGCGGCCGCCGTAGCGCGCGATGCAGTAGGCGACCGGGTAGCCGATCAGCAGGCAGAGCGCGGCGGTGGCGGCCGCGTAGCCGACCGAGCGCAGCAGCACCGGCGCGAACAGCGGGTCGAGCGCGTCGCCGTAGTTCTCCGGGTTCCAGCCGTACGTGACGCCGCCGAAGTCGTTGTTCGCGCCGAGCGAGATCAGCACCGCGATGCCGAACGGCACGACGAAGAACAGCAGCAGCCAGAGCGCGCCGGGGAACAGGAAGCGGCGCCAGAAGACGTCGGTCATGCCTTCACCTCCGTCCACAACCGGTCCCAGGCCTTCTTGTCGAGCGGCTTCGAGCTCGCGGAACTGCTGACCGTTGGCGAGGTCCTCGGTGGTGATCTGGATCGCCGGGTCGTCGCCGGTCAGCTCGGCGAACGCGTCCTCGGTGCCCTTGATCGGCATCGGGTAGCCGAACCAGGACACGTTCTCCGCCGCGTTCTCGGGATCGAGCATCCAGTCGATGAACAGCGTCGCGGTCCCCGGGTGGCGCGCGTTGGCGGGGATCGCCATGCAGTCCGAGCCGACCGGGATCCCCTCCTCGCAGGTCTGGAAGCGCAGGTTCTCCGGCTGCTTGGACTGGTTGCGCGCGTTCACCACGTCGCCGTTCCAGGCGTGGTGGACCCAGGCCGCGCCGCTGACGAGGTTCGGCGCCGGGTTGGTCGAGTAGCCGCGCAGGAACTCCTTCTGGTGCTCCAGCGTCGCCTTGGCTCTGCTCGAGCTCCTCGGGCGCCGTCGCGTTGAGCTCGAAGCCGTTGAGCAGGTTGGCCTGCCCGATCGCCTCCTGGAAGTCGTCGAGCATGAACGTGTGGCCCTTGGCGGCCTCGAGCGCGAGGTCGTTCCAGGACCCGGTCAGCTCGCCGACCTTGTCCTCGCGCCACGCGATCCCCGTCGTGTACATGCCGTACGGCACCGTGTGGGCGGAGTCCTTGTCGTACCAGGGATCGTCGAAGAACGGGTAGATGCCGCCGCTGTTGCGCAGCGCGCCGCGGTCGAGCGGGCGCAGCGCGTTGACGCGGTTGAGCCGGTTGACGTAGTCCGCGGTCGGGAAGATCAGGTCGTAGCGGTTGCCCGACCGCAGCTTGGCCATCATGCCCGGCATCGAGTCGAAGTTCGAGGTGTTGACCTTGACGCCGTACTGCTTCGCGAAGCCCTTGATGACCTTCGGGTTCATGTACTCGGTCCAGTTGAAGATCAGCAGGTCGCCGTCGATCTTCGGCTTGACGACCGCCTGGGCGACCGGCTGCGGCGCGCTCTGCGGGCCGACGCCGCAGCCGGCGCCGAGCAGCGCGCCGGCGGCGAGGCCCGGCGCCGCCGCGGAGGAAGTCGCGCCTGCGCATGCCGTCCGGAGTCATCTTCCCCCTCGCGTGTCGAACGCCGCCGCCTCGGTGCCCAGCTCCGCGCGCGAGACTATCCGTGATCAGCCGGCGCGCGCGCGCCAGCTCCATCGCGGGGTCGTCGACCAGCACGCGCAGGCCGACGCCGTCGATCGTCGCGACCAGCCGCTGCACGACGGCCGCCGCAGTCGGCCGCGCGGAACTCGCCGGCGGCGATGCCCTCCTCGACCACCTCCGCGATCCACTCGTCGTAGCGCGCGTAGAGCCGCGCGGCGACCGCGCGCAGCTCCGGCTGTCGCGCTGCCCGGCCCCACAGCTCGAGCCAGAGCCGCCACTCGCGGTCGCCCATGCCCGGGAACGGGAGCGACTGGTCGATCATCCAGCCGAGCGTCTGCGCGCAGGTCCAGCCCTCGTCGTCGGCGGACGTCGTGCGGACGTCGCCGAGCAGCTCGAACGAGTGCTCGAGCGCCTCGCTCGAGCAGCGCCTCGCGGGTGGCGAAGTGGTAGTGCACGAGCGCGGGCGAGACGCCCGCGACGGTGGCGATCCGCGCGATCCGGACGTCGTCGATGCCGTGCTCGGCGATCACGTCGCAGGCAGCCTCCAGGATGCGCTCGCGCGCGTCGACGGCCGCCCGCGCGGGCGCCGTCACCCGGCGAGCTCCAGCGCCTCGCGCACGTGCTCGGCGAACCACGCGACGCCGGCCTCGCGCTCGCCCAGCGGGCCGGGCTGCCAGCCCGTCGTCGCCATGCCGGCCTGGACGCGGGCGACGAGATCGGCGTCCTCGTCGGCGACGTCGATGTTGAGCCGGTGGTTGAGCCGCTGCACCGCGCGCATCGCCGCGCTCGGGCGCTCGGCGCGGTAGCAGGCCCAGACGTCGTGCGTGGCGTCGATCGCGCGTCGGGTTGATCTGCCACGTCGTGACCTGGTCGGGATAGAGGTCGATCGTGGTGTTCGGGCCAGAGGAAGACGAAGCGCCAGACGCCGCGGTCGGCGGCGCCGAGCCCGGGCATCGGGCGCACCATGCGCTGGTAGGCGCGCTCGAGCCGGTTGCCGGACGGCTTGTCGCGCAGCGGCACCTCGAAGAACACGTAGCCCTCCCCCAGCTCGACCGTGTAGCGCTGGTAGTCGAGCAGCCGCATCAGGCCGGGGTGCGCGATCGGGACGTGGTAGCCCTCGAGGTAGTTGTCGGCGACGATCTTCCAGTTCGCCGGCTGGCTGCTGGTCGACTCGCTGAACCGCTCCATGGCCGGGATGTCGTACGGGGCGAGCCGCTCCTCCGAGCCCGTCGAGGCCGTCGGCGCAGCGGCGCGGCGTCGAGGTCGAGGTTGACGAAGACGAAGCCGGCGAACTGCTCGACGCGGGCCGGCATCAGGCCGAGCGTGGACTTGTCGAGCCCGGCGAAGCCGCGGCCCTCCGGGCACGCCGATCAGGCTGCCGTCGGTGCGGTAGGTCCAGCCGTGGTAGGGGCAGCGCAGCGCCTTGCCGCACTCGCCGCGGCCCTCGCGCAGGCGCGACGCGCGGTGGCGGCAGACGTTGCGGAACGCGCGCAGCTCGCCGTCCTCGCCGCGGATCAACAGCGCCGACTCGGCGCCGACCTGCACGGTGGCGAAACGGCCGGCCTCGCGCAGGTCCGCCGACGTGGCCGACGAGCTGCCACGTGCGTGCGAAGATCGCTTCGCTGCTCGCGCTGCGGCGATCTCCGGATCGACGTAGACCTCGGCGGTCAGCGCGGTGGTCGCGGCGGTGCTCGATGGTGGTCATGATTCGTCCTGACTTTGTGATCAGTCGCATGATATGGTCGCTGTCAATGCCCTTCCGGGACGACACCTGGTTGTCGCTGACGCCCGAGCCCGAGCGCCTGCTGCCCGAGGCCCGCGCCGTGCTGCGCAGCGGTCACGTCGCCGCCGCCGCCGGCGCTGCTCGACCGCCGAGCGCGCAGGCCGCCGAGCGGCTCGTGCTGCGCGCGCGGCGGGCGCGCTGGGAGGCGTGGCTGCGCGACAGCGCGGCGCTCGCGACGGCGACCGAGCAGCGCATGAGCGGCGCGGCGGCGGACGACCGGACCCTCGCGACGGTCGAGCTCGTGCGCGACGTCGTGGCCAACCACGACGCGCTCGCGCTGGGCCTGCCCGGCGCGCGCAGCAGGAGCCTGCAGACGATGACCGCCGCTGACCGCCGCACGCCGGCAGACTGACGCGAACGCGATCGCCGAGCGCGCGCGCCGCTTCGTCGACGAGCACCTGATCCCGCGCGAGCAGGCGGCCGAGCGCGCCGGCGGGCGGCTGCCGGCCGCGGAGGTCGCCGCGATCCGCGCTGCCGGCCTCGAGGCCGGGCCTGGCCGGCGGGCTGCACGCGGTCGAGCACGGCGGGCAGGGCTGGTCGCATCTCGCCTGGGCGCTCGTCGAGGAGCAGCTCGGCCGCTCCACCAACGCGCTCGCATGGCACGTGCCGAACGCCTACAACGTCTGGTCGGTCGGGACCGAGGCGCAGATCGAGCGCTGGCTGCGGCCGATGCTGCGCGGCGAGGCGCAGGACGCCTACGCGGTCACCGAGGCGCTCGCCGGCTCGGACCCGTCGGCGATCGCGACGACCGCGACGCCGTCGGACGGCGGCTGGCGGATCCGCGGCGAGAAGTGGTTCGTCACCAGCGGCGACGTCGCCGACGTGATCATCGTCGTCGCGGTCGCGCCCGAGGGCCCGACGCTGTTCCTCGTGCCCACCGACGCGCCGGGCGTCACGGTCGTCGACGACCCCGACTACACGCACTTCTATCCGCACGGTCATCCGAACCTGGGCTTCGACGTGCAGGTCGGGCCGGAGGCGCTGCTCGGGCCGCTGGGCGGCGCCGACGACCTGCAGCGCGCCTGGTTCACCGAGGAGCGGATCGGGATCGCGGCGCGCGGGCGTCGGCGCGATGCAGCGGCTGCTCGAGGAGACGGTCGCGTTCGCCACCGGGCGCGAGCAGGGCGGCGCGCGGCTGTGGGACCACCAGGGCGTGCGCGTTCCCGCTGGCCGACTCGGCTGCCGACGCCGCGGCCGGGCGGCTGCTGACGCTCGAGGTCGCGCGCCTGGCAGACGCGGGCGCCGACCCGAAGCTCGTGCACGCGAAGGCCTCGATGGCGAAGCTGTTCGTGAGCGAGGCGGCCTGCCGCTGCGCCGATCGCGCCGTGCAGGCGTTCGGCGGCCGCGGCTACCGGCGCGACAACGTCGCCGAGCGCTTCCTGCGCGAGCTGCGCGTCGACCGCATCTGGGAGGGCACGAGCGAGATCCAGCGGCTGATCGTGGCTCGCTCGCTGGAGCGGCGCGGCGTCGCGCAGGTGCTGCGCTGAGCGCAGCGGAGCCGCGCGCCGCGGACGCGCCGGACCTGTCCGCGCTGCTGCGCCCGCGCTCGGTCGCCGTCGTCGGGGCGACCGACCGGCCCGGCTCCTACGGCGACGCGGCGCTGCGCAACCTCGGCGACGCTCGGCTTCGCCGGCCCGGTCTGGGGCGTGCACCCGACGCGGCGCGAGGTCCACGGGCGCGCCTGCGTGCCGACGCTCGAGGACCTGCCCGGGCCGGTCGACGCGGTCGTCGTCGCGATTCCCGCGGCCGGCGTGCCGGACGTGATCGGCATCCGCCGCGCGGCTCGGCTGCGGCGCGGCGGTCGTGTTCGCGGCGGGGTTCGCCGAGGCGGGCGCGGCCGCGCTGCAGGCCGAGCTGGTCGCCGCGGCGGCGGATCGATGCCCGTGCTCGGGCCCAACTGCGACGGCCTGGTCGTCGTTCCACGGCGCCGCGCTCTGGGGCGACGCGCTGGTGCCGCGGCCGGCCGGACGCGTCGCGCTGATCTCCCAGAGCGGGAACGTCGCCGTCAACGCGCTGGCGGTCGGGCGCGGGCTGCGAGTTCCACACCGTCGCGTCGGTCGGCAACCAGGCGGTGCTCGACGCCGCGACGCTGCTCTCCGCGCTCGTCGACGACGAGCGAGCTCGGCTCGGTCGCGCTGTTCCTCGAGGCCGACGGCGACGGCGCGCGGCTGGCGGATGCGCTGGCGCGCGCGGCCGAGCGCGGCATCGGCGTCGCCGTGCTGAAGGTCGGCGCGACGGCGGCGGGCGCGACGGCCGCCGCCGCCCACACGGGCGCGCTGGCCGGCAACCAGCGCGTCTTCCGCGCGCTCGTCGAGGAGGCCGGCGGCGCCTGGGCGGACGACGTGCACGACCTGCTCGAGCTGGCCAAGGCGCTCGCCGTTCCCGGAGCGCGGGTCCGCCGCGCGGGTGCGCGGCGGGTCGGGCCTGGCGATCCTGACCTGCTCGGGCGGCGACAGCGGCCTCGCCGCCGACGAGGCCGGGCGCCTCGGGCTCGACGCTGCCGGCGCTCGGCGCCGCGACCGTCGAGCGGCTCGCGACGCTGCTGCCGAACGCGGCCACGATCGGCAACCCGCTCGACTACACGGCGATGATCTGGGGCGAGCGCGAGCGGCTTGCCGGGATCGTCCGCGCCGTCGCCGACGACCCGATGATCGACCAGCTGCTGCTCTTCTACGACGAGCCCGACGGCATGGAGGCCGGCCTGCGCGCGAGCTGGGACGGGGTGCGCGAGGGGCTCGCCGACGGGGCGGCCGGCGCCGGCACGCCGGCGCTCGTCGCCTCGACGCTGCCGGAGCTGCTGCAGAGCGACTCGGCCGCCGCCTTCATCGCCCGCGGCGTGCCGGCGGTCGCGGGGCTGCGCACGGCGCTCGCGTGCGTGGCGGCGCTGCGACGGCCCGCGGCGGATCCCGAGCGGCTGCGCGCGATCGCCGCGGCGGCGGCCGGCGCCGCGGGTCGCCCGCCGGGCGCTGGCTGTCGGAGGCCGAGGCGAAGGCGCTGCTGCGCGCGCACGGCATCGCGGTCCCCGACGGTCGCGTCGTCACCGACGCGGACGATGCCGTCCGGGCGGCGCAGGAGCTCGGCGGCGCTGTCGCGCTGAAGGCCTCCTCGCCGGCGCTGCAGCACAAGAGCGAGGCCGGCGCGCTGGTGCTCGGCGCGACCGGCGCGGACGCGGTCCGCGCCGGCTACGAGCGCGTCGCGGCGGCCGGCGCCGAGGTGCTGGTCGAGGCGATGGCCGCGCCCGGCGTGGAGTTGCTGGTGGCGGCGCGCCGCGACGCCGTCGTGCCGGCACTCGTCGTCGGCCTCGGCGGGGTCTGGACGGAGCTGCTCGACGACGTCGCGATCGTTCCGCTGCCGGCCTCGGCCGACGCGCGTCGAGCGGGCGCTGCGCTCGCTGCGCGGCGCCGGCGTGCTGGCCGGTGCGCGCGGCGGTCCCGCGGTCGACCTGCCCGCGCTGGCGGCGCTGGCCGCGGCGGCCGGCGCTCTGCTGCTGTCCGAGTCGCTCGAGCTGCTGGAGCTCAACCCGGTGATCGCGACCCCGTCCGGCGCGGTCGCCGTCGACGCGGTCGCGCGCCTCGGCGGGCCGTGTAACGGCCGCGCCGCGTTGGTGTTCGGGTCGTTGATGGCGCCCGACGCCAGCACCGCCACCCGGGAACGGCTCGCCGACGCCACGCTCGCGCGTCGCAACGCGGCGCATGCTCATGGTCGTCAACCCGTACGCGACGACCGATGTCGGCGCGGCTCAGGCAGCTCGTCGTCGACGCGCTCCAGCGCCGCTTCGAGGTCGACGCCGTCGACACGCAGCGCAAGGGCCACGCGATCGAGCTCAGCCGCGAGGCGGCCGAGCAGGGCTACGACGTCGTGGTCGCGTTCGGCGGCGACGGCACGGTCAACGAGGCCGCCAACGGGCTCGCCGGCACGGACACGGCGCTCACCTGCCTGCCGGGCGGCGCGACCAACGTCTACTGCCGCATGCTCGGCATCCCGAGCGACGTCGTCGACGCCACTCGAGCGCCTGCTCCGCCGCGCCGACGCCTGGCAGCCGCGCGCCGTCGACCTCGCGCGCGTCAACGACCGCTGGTTCACGTTCTCGGCCGGCGCCGGGCTCGACGCGTCCGTCGTCGAGCGCGTCGACAGCAACCCGCGGCTGAAGGCGCGCTTCGGCCCGTGGTACTACGCCCAGGCGGCCGTGACGACGTTCCTGAAGTCCTACGTCGTCAACCCGCCGCGCGTCGTCGCGACGGCCGCGGGGCGCGAGACGCGCGGCGTCAGCGTCTTCGTCCAGAACTCCCAGCCCTACACGTACTTCCGCCGCCGCCCGGTGCGGCTCGCCGCCGGCGCGCACCTGCAGTCGGGCGATCTCTCCGGCGTCGTCCTGACGCGCGCCAACGCGCTCGACCTGCCGACGATCACCTACCGGCTGCTGGCGCGCCACACGGCGGTCGGCCGGCACCGGCGCGTACATGCGTTCGACGGCCTCGACGGCCTGCGCGTGCGCTCGTTCGACCACCGGCCGGTGCCCGTCCAGGTCGACGGCGACTTCATCGGCCACCACGAGGAGGCCGTCTTCAGCGTCCTCCCCGGCGGCCTCAGCGTGCTCGACTAGCCGCCGTTCGGAGTCACGCGGTAGGCGTCGAACACGGCGTCGATCGCGCGCAGGCGCGTGATCGTCGACTTGAGCGTGTGCGTGTCGCCGACCTCGACGACGAAGCGGTTCTTGACCATCGGGTGCGTGACGATGCAGCGCGCCTCGACGATGTTGATGCCGGCCTCGGCGAACGTGCGCGACAGGTCCTCGAGCAGCCGGTGGCGGTCCCAGCCGTCGACCTGCAGCTCGACCTTGAACGACGCGGCCGAGTCGCCGTCCCAGCTGACCGGCACGAAGCGCTCGGGATCCTTGCGCAGCGCGGTCGCGTTCGGGCAGTCCTCGCGGTGGATCGTGATGCCGCGGCCGAGCGAGACGTAGCCGAGGATCTGCGTCGCCCGAGACCGGCCGGCAGCACTTGGCGAGGCGCAGCGGCACGTCCTCGACGCCCTCGACGCGGATGCCGTACTTCGAGGCGTCGCCCTCCGGGCGGCGCGGCATCTTGCGCGTGGCGACGAGGTCCTCGGCGACGGTCGGCTCGTCCTCGGCCGCCTCGCCCTCCTTGAGGCGCTGCATGACCTTGTTGACGACGACCTTGGCGGAGATCTTCGCGCCGCCGAGCGCGATGTAGAAGTCGTCGGCCTTGCGGAAGCCCATCTCGCGGATCACGTCGGCCAGCAGCGCCGAGCCGGTGATCTTCTGCGCCGGCAGGCCCGCCTTCTTGAGCTGGTCCTGCAGCAGCTCGCGCCCCGTGTGCTCGGAGTCCTCGCGCGACTCGGCCTTGAACCAGGCGCGGATCTTGTTGCGCGCGCGGGTCGTCTTGACCATCGCGAGCCAGTCGCGCGACGGGCCGCGCTCGCGCTTGGAAGTGAGCACCTCGACGATGTCGCCCGACTGCAGCTCGTAGTGCAGCGGCACGAGCTTGCCGTTGACCTTGGCGCCGACGCAGCGGTGCCCGACGTCGGTGTGCACCTCGTAGGCGAAGTCCAGCGGCGTCGCGCCCGCGGCGAGCGACTTGACCTCGCCCTTCGGCGTGAAGACGAAGACCTCGTCCTCGATCAGCTCGCCGCGCAGGCTGTCGGCGAACTCCTGCGGGTCCTCGACGTCGGACTGCCAGTCGAGCAGCGACTTGAGCCACTTGAGCTTGGCGTCGGTCGGGTCGATCGCGCCGTTGCCGCGCGCGCCCTCCTTGTAACGCCAGTGCGCGGCGACGCCGTACTCGGCCGTCTCGTGCATGTCGCGCGTGCGGATCTGGATCTCCAGCGGCCTGCCCTCGGGCCCGATCACCGTCGTGTGGAGCGCCTGGTACATGTTGAACTTGGGCATCGCGATCATGTCCTTGAAGCGCCCCGGCAGCGGCTTCCAGATCGAGTGGATCACGCCCACGGCGCCGTAGCAGTCCTTGACCGACTCGACGATCACGCGCATCGCCGTGAGGTCGTAGATCTCGTTGAACTCGCGGCCCTTCTTGGTCATCTTCGAGTAGATCGAGTAGAAGTGCTTGGCGCGGCCGGAGATCTCTGCCCGGATGCCGAGCGCCTCGAGCTCCTTGGTCAGGTAGCCGCCGGCCTTGGCCACGTAGCGCTCGCGCTCGTCGCGCTGCTGGCTGACGAGGCCCTTGATCTCCTGGTACTTGCGCGGGTGCAGCGTGGCGAACGAGAGATCCTCGAGCTCCCACTTGATCGCGTGGATGCCGAGCCGGTGCGCCATCGGCGCGTAGATGTCGAGCGTCTCCTTGGCCTTCTCGATCTGCTTCTGCTTCGGCATCGCCTCGAGCGTGCGCATGTTGTGCAGGCGATCGGCGAGCTTGATCAGGATGACCCGGACGTCCGTGGCCATCGCGACCATCATCTTGCGGTAGTTCTCCGCCTGCGCCTCGTCGCGCGACTGGAACGTGATCCCGGTCAGCTTGGTCACGCCGTCGACGAGCCCGCAGACCTCCTCGCCGAACGCCTCGCGCACCTCCTCGAGGTTGGCGGTCGTGTCCTCGACGGTGTCGTGCAGCAGCGCGGCGCACAGCGTCTCGGTGTCGAGCCGCATGCCCGCGCAGATCTTCGCGACGCCGACCGGGTGCACGATGAAGTTCTCGCCCGACTGGCGGCGCTGGTCGGCGTGGTGGTCGCAGGCGAAGACGAACGCGCCGATCACGCGACGGCGATCGACCGGTCGGGCGACCTCGTCGGCGTGCTCCTCGACGATCGCGAACAGGTCGGCGAGCAGCTCGCGCTCGATGTCGGTGAGATCGTCCGGCACCTCGGGCGGAAGCTCGTGCGCGTGGTCGGCGCGGTCGACCGGCGCGTGGGCCGAGATCGCGACGTCGCCGTCGGGCGCCAGCGCCGCGCCGGCGAGCCGCACGTCACCACTGCCGTCCGCTTCCACGGTGGCGCGGCCCTCGGTCGTCTGGTCCTGCGAATCAGCCATGCGATCGCTCCTCGAGAGCGTAGCTCAGCGCGCCGCGTCCGACGGCGTCAGGCCGCGACTGCGACGGCTGGGACGGGCGCGTCGGCTACCGCGGGCTGATCGAGGTACGCGAGCCCGTCGCGCAGGCGGCGCTCGTAGGCCAGGAACGCCGACGAGCGCTCGAGCTCGGTGCGCGCTGCCGCGGGCGGTACGCGGACGGCTATCGGGTCGGCCGCGAGCTCGACCAGTCCGAGCTCTGCGAGCACCCGCAGCAGCCGCCCGGCGAGCGCCCCGCTGCGCGGTTGCCTGCCCGTGCCGCGAAGGGTGGCGGCGAGCGTCGCACCCGTGAGCGGTGCTGCCGCGGCCGCGGCGGCCGAGACACCCGCGCCGGCCGCGCCGCCCGCGCCGGCCACGCCGCCCGCGCCGTCCGCGCCGGCCGCGCTCGAGGCCCGCAGCGCGCGATACGCCTCGGCGAGCGGCACGCGCAGGTCCAGCTCCCAGGCGAGCACGCGCCGCGCGAGCTCGAGCTCGGCTTCGCCCCACGCCAGGTGGATCCAGCCGTCCCCCGGCAGGTGCTGCGCCAGGGCGTGCAGGTAAGCGTGCGCGGGCGGGTCGACCGCCACGACATGCGAGTAGCCGGCCGCGATCGACGCATCCGCCTCCAGCGCCGACCACGTCGTCACCGCGAAGCCGCCGACGCGGTCGCGCAGCACCGCAGCGCGGTGCCCGGCGTGCGCGGTCACCGCGAGCACGGCGGCGCCGCTGTGGACGAGGTCGCCCAGCAAGCCGGCGATGCCGCCGCCGCGCACGTCGCGCACGAGACGCCCGCCGGGCCCGCCGAGGCCGTCATCGTGCCCGCGCAGGTCGTCCGCGAACGGCGCGACGTCCGCGGGCGGCCATGCGGCGAGGTCGCGCTCCAGCTCGGCGCCCAGGGCGGCCTCGAAGCCGAGCTCGCCCACGACCTCGATCGGCGCCGGGCGCACCGGTTGAGCGTCACGCAGCACGAGCCGCGGCTCGACGGCCCCGTTGTAGCGGTTGATCTCGAGCCGGACCGCCGCGTCGACGGGCTCGCCGGGCGCGGCCGGCAGCGAGCTGCCGCGCCCGAACGAGACGCAGCGCGAGCGCGCGCCCCCGGCGGCGAGCGTGAACGAGACGTGGCGCCCTTCGCCCATCGGCCGCGGATCGCCGAGCAGCGCGCCGGGCACGAGCAGTGCGGGCTGCGGGTTGCCCATTCCGAACGGCGCGAGGCGCTCGAGCTCCTCGGCCAGGCCGATGTGCAGCGCGTCGCCGGGAACGACCGCGTCGATCCGCTGCACCGGCACGAGGTCGTCCGCGGTCAGCGTCGCCGCGGCGTGCGCCACGAACGCCTCGCGGAACGCATCGACCCGGCCGGACTCGATCGTCAGGCCCGCGGCGGCACGATGGCCGCCGTGGCGCAGCAGCTCGGCGCTGGCGGCCTGCAGCCCGCCGAGCAGGTCGAAAGCCGGGATCGAGCGACCGGAGCCCGTGCCCTGCTCGCCGTCGAGCGCGATCAGCACCGCCGGACGGTGATGGCGCTCGGCGATCCGCGACGCCACGATCCCGATCACCCCGGGATGCCAGCCCTCGGCGGCGAGCACGTACGCCGGTGCGCCCCCCGGTGTCTCGGCCACCAGCTTCTCGGCCTCGAAGAGGATCCGCGTCTCGACGTCGCGCCGCTCGACGTTGACCGCGTCGAGCTCGGCCGCCACGGCGCGGGCGCGCGCGACGTCGGCCGTCAGCAGCAGCTCGAGCCCGGCGTCGGCACGATGCAGCCGGCCGGCCGCGTTGATCCGCGGCGCCAGCCGGAAGCCGATCGCGCCCGCGTCGATCCCGCTCGGGATCCACGCGCGCGACCTCCATCAGCGCCTGCAGGCCCGGCTTGCGCGTCGAAGCGAGCGCGCGCAGCCCCGCGCGCACCAGCCGGCGGTTCTCGCCGACCAGCGGCACGCAGTCGGCGACGGTCGCGAGCGCGACGAGATCGAGGTCGGCGTCGGCGTGGTCGGGGTCCAGCCCGGCGCCCTCGAGCAGCGCGCGCGCGAGCATGTGCGCGACGCCCGGCGGCGCACAGCTCCGGGCACGGGTATCCGCCGACCGCCGGGTGCACGATCGGCGCGTCGGGCAGCCGGCCGTCGGCGCGCGGGCGAATGGTGGTCGGTGACGACGACGTCGACCCCGGCGGCGCGCGCCGCGGCGACCTCCTCGACCGCCGTGATCGCGCAGTCGACCGTCACGAGCAGCGCGGTGCCGCGCGCGGCCAGCCGCTCGACCGTCGCGAGCGCGAGCCCGTAGCCGTCGTCGATCCGGCTCGGCAGGTACCAGTCGACGTCGGCGCCGAGCGTCCGCAGCGCCCGCACCAGCACGGCGGTCGCGCTGACGCCGTCGACGTCGTAGTCGCCGTGCACCGTGATCCGCGAGCCGCGCGCGACGTGGGCGAGGATCCGCGCGGCGCCGTCGCGCAGGCCGCCGAAGGCGTCGAGCGGGTGGCGCACGTCGGCGGCGACGAACGTGCGCGCCGCCGCCGGATCGGCGAGCCCGCGCCGGACCAGCACCTGCGCCGTGACGTGCGAGACGCCCAGCGCCGCGCGCAGCCGCTCGGCGGCGGCGTAGTCGTAGGGCGCGACCTGCAGGCGGACGTCGGACGGGACACCCGCGCACCGTACGAGCCGGGCAGGACGGAACCGCCCGGCGGTGCGACTAGACCGGCTCGTTCCCCTGGCTCGCGCCGTAGAAGTAGACGGCGGCGATGCCGAGCAGGGCGCCCGGGATCGCCTCGAGCGCCGTCAGGAGGTCGGTGTCGTCCTGGCCCGGGACGGTGAAGCCGTGGATCGCGAGCCCGAAGAGCAGCGAGCCGAGCAGCGCGCCGAGGAACGCCCCGACGATGCCGGCCCAGAAGCGGTCGGGCAGGAAGATCGTGAAGTGCCAGATCGCGAGCCCCATCATGACCCAGACGAGCGCGCCCATCAGCGCGGCCTCCCGTGGCGGCGGTTGCGCGGCTTCTTCGGCTTGTCGGAGCCTTCGCCGGGCGCAGCGGCGGCGGGCGGTGGGTCCGTGCCGGCCGCACGCGACCCCGGCGCGTCGCCGCTGTCGCCGCGCGCGCGGGCACGGCGGCCGCCGGCCGGCCGGCCGGCGGCCGCGGCCGCGGGCTTGCGCGCCGCCGTCGGCCTCCTCCTCGATCGCCGAGGTTGGCACCAGGTCGTCGAACTCCTCCGCGCGAGACCTGGGTCGGGTCCTGCGGGGCGGTGACCGAGCGCCGCGCCGCGGCGCGGCTCGGCCGGGCTCGACGTCGACCGGGCGCGCCGGCGGTCGCGACGGCGTAGGCGGGCACGTACCCGAGCGCGTCGCGGATGCGGCGGTAGCGCGTGCGGTAGACGGGCTCGCGCTCCTTCCAGTGCACGAGCACCGGACCGGCGATGAAGACCGACGAGTAGGTGCCCGAGAGCGTGCCGACCAGCAGCGCGAAGGCGAAGTCGCGCAGCGTCTCGCCGCCGAACAGGAACAGCGCGAGCACCGGCAGCACCGTGCAGAAGCTGGTCGCCAGCGAGCGCACGATGACCTCGCTCATCGAGCGGTTGACGATCTGCGAGAACGCGGCGCTCGGCATGCGCGGCACGTTCTCGCGGATCCGGTCGAACACGATGATCGTGTCGTAGAGCGAGAAGCCGAGGATGGTCAGCAGCGCCGCGACCGTCGACGTCGTCACCTCCCGGCCGACCAGGGCGTAGACGCCCGCCGTGATCAGGATGTCGTGCATCAGCGCGATCAGCACCGGCACGGCGAACTTCCACTCGAAGCGCAGCGCGATGTAGATCGAGATGACGATCAGCGAGGCGATGATCGCGTACGAGCGCGGAGTTCGCGACCGAGCTCGCCGAACGTCGGGCCGATCTCGGAGACCTCCGGGTCGCCGCGCACGCCGAACGCGTCGTCGCAGCGCCTCGGTCGACCTGCGGTCGTGCGGCCGGACACCTCGTCGGCGATCTGCACGACGTTGGGGCCGAGCTCCTCGTTGCTCGATCGTCTGGATCTTCGCGTCGCCGAAGCCGGCCGGCGTCGACCGCCTCGCGCACCTCGTCGACGCGTCGCGGCGCGCTCGAGCGCCGCCGTGATCCGCGTGCCCGACTCGAAGTCGATGCCGAAGTTCAGCCCGTTGGCGGCGATCGCCAGCGCGCAGACGAGCAGGATCAGGCCCGACATCGAGAAGAACCAGCGCGACGCGCCCATGAAGTCGAACGTGATCGGCTTGCGCTTCTTGCCCGCGCCGAGCGCCGAGCGGCTGCTGCAGCAGCGGCGAGCCGCGCAGCGACAGCAGGATCGCCTGCGTCGCGAGCACCGCCGTGAACAGCGAGACGATCGTGCCGATGCCGAGCACGAACGCGAAGCCCTTGACGCCCGCGGTCGCGAGGATGAACAGGATGAACGCGACGAGCAGCGTGACGATGTTGGCGTCGACGATCGTCGCGAAGCCCTTCTTGTAGCCCTGCGCGATGCCGGCCGCGATCGATCGGCCGTTGCGTATCTCCTCCTTGACGCGCTCGAAGATGACGATGTTCGCGTCCGCCGCGACGCCGATCGTGAGGATCAGGCCGGCGATGCCCGGCAGCGTCAGCGTGACCGGGATCAGCTTGATCAGCGCGAAGAAGTAGAGCGCGTAGATGCCCAGCGCGATCGACGGCGATGACGCCGAGCACGCGGTAGAAGACGAGCAGGAAGAGCGCGACGATCGCGAAGCCGCGAGGCCCGCGATCAGGCCCTGGTCGAGCGCCTGCTGGCCGAGCGTCGCCGAGACCTGCGAGCGCGAGATCAGCTCGAGCTCGAGCGGCAGCGCGCCGATCTTGAGCAGCCGCGCGAGGTCCTGCGCGGTCTGTGATCGTGAAGCCGCCGGAGATCTGGGCGCCCTGCTCGCCGTCGATCCCGTCCGGGTTCTCGCGGAAGTTGATGTACGGCGTCGAGATCAGCTCGTTGTCGAGCCGGATCGCGAAGTGGTGCGAGGCGCTGATCGGGTCCTGCAGGCCGCCGTTGAGCGCCGCGTTGTCGGCGCCGCGCTGGGCGATCGCGCGCGTCGTCTCGGCGAACGCCTCGCGGCCCTTGTCGGTGAACTCCATCGTGACGATCGGCGGGCCGCCGGTGCCGTCCTCGAAGTTCTGCTCCGGGTTCTTGATGTCCGCGCCGCCGAGCACCGGGTTGTCCTTGATGACCCACCAGTTGTCGACCTCGCCGCTGCTGCTGGTCGGGCTCGCGCTGGTCTGCGTCGCGCAGCGACGATCGACGCCCTCGGGGACCTCGAGGATCTCGGCCGCTCGCGTCAGGTTCTGGGCCGCGAGGTCCTCGCTCGAGGTCCGCCTCGGTTCTCCTCCGGGACGCCGTCGTTGAGCGGCTCGTTCGACTCCTTGTCGAACGCGTAGAAGAGCGCCGCTCGTCGTGTTGTTGTCGTCGATCTCGGCGTCGCACTTCGAGGCCCGCTTGACCGCGTTGTAGAGCCCGCTGATCGGCTGCTGGCCGCCGTTGACCGACTCGGGGTTGGTCTTGCAGTCCTCGTCGAGGACGTTCGGCTCCCAGTCGTAGAAGTACATCTGCGCCGTCGTGCCGACCTGGTCGGCGGCGCGCTCGGCGTTCTTGACGCCCGGCAGGCTGACGTCGATCTGGTTCTCGCCCGAGCGCTGCAGCTCGGGCTCGGCGACGCCGAGCGAGTCGACGCGGTCGCGCATGATGTCGAGCGCGCGGTCGAGGCCCTCGGGCGTGACCGTCGGCTGCTGCTTGGTCGGGCTTGCGCCTCGTAGACGAGCTGGACGCCGCCCTGGAGGTCGAGGCCCGAGCTCGCGTCTCCTTGGTCGCGACCACCGCGACCGAGGCGGCGATCAGCCCCAGGACGGCGAGCAGGACGAAGAGGTTGCGACGGCGGTCGGACATGGAGCGGGGAGGGACAGCCTACTTCGACGGCGTGAGCACGAGCAGGAGCCCGCCGTCGTCATCGTAGGCCGGGAACAGGTCGGCGACGGCCTTGGCGGGGAGATCGCCCTCCGCGTTGACGGTCACGTCCTTGCCCAGCTGGCGCACGCCCCACTCCAGCACGACGCCCACGTGGTCCTCGCCGCCCGGGAAGTCGAGGCCGAGCACGTCCTGGACCGGGCGGCCGATCACCTTCTCGTCCGAGAGCCCCGTCAGCTCGCGCGAGCCGCGGCCGCAGCCGATCACGCGGCCCTGCTGGTCGCAGACGAAGAACGCCGCGTTGGGAGCCGGGTAGTAGTCGTCGAGCAGCTCGAACAGGAAGCCGAAGCCGCACTTCGAGCAGCCCTTGGGCAGGTTGCGGAAGCCGGCGGTGCGATCGGTCGCGGTGCTCCGCTGGCCGCAGTTGGGGCAGATGAAGAGATGCGCCATGCGTCGGAGTAAGGGTAATCGGCCGCCTAAAGCCTGGCTGAGCAGCGCGTGCCGGTGTAATCGGCAGTTCACGCGGGCGCGCTTGACTGTCGCGCAGTGGACGTCGCTGATCGCGACCGCCTTCGCCGTGCTCGCCGGCGCCGCCACGGCGCTCTCGCCGTGCGTCCTGCCGGTGCTGCCGGTCGCGCTCGCCGCCGGCTCGACCGGCGGGCGGCGGCGGCCGCTCGGCGTCGCGGTCGGGCTGGCGGCGACGTTCGCGCTCGCGGCGGTCCTGCTGACGCGCGCGCTCGACGCGCTCGGGCTGCCGGGCGACCTCGCGCGCGGGCTGGCGATCGCGGTCCTCGCGGCGTTCGGCGCTCGCGCTCGTCGTGCCGCGGCTGGGCGCGGCGTCGAGGGGCGGCTCGAGCCGGCTGTCGCGGCCGCGGCCGGCCGCGGCGGGCGGCGACGGCTTCCGCTCGCGGCCTGGTGCTCGGCGCCTCGCTCGGCCTCGTGTACGCGCCCTGCGCCGGGCCGATCCTCGCCGCCGTGGTCGCGCTCGACGCCGCGGTCTCGGCCGGAGCGCCTGGCGCTCGGCTTCGCCTACGGCGTCGGCGCCGGCGTCGCGCTGCTGGCGCGTGATGACGCTCGGGCGCTCGCTGACGCGCCGGATCGGCGCCGCTCGCCGGGCGGCTGCAGCAGGCGCTTCGGCGCGCTGATGGTCGCCGTCGCGCTCGCTGCTCGCGGCCGGGCTGGACCGCGACTTCCAGGCGCGCGATCGCCGACGACCTGCCGGCCGGTCGTCGTCAATCCCGCCGGTGGCCTGGAGGAGACGGCGCGGTCGAGCGCGCGCTGGCGGCGTGCGCGGCGCGCGGCGCGGGGCCGGGCGCGACGGCGCGCAGCGACGGCGGCCCGCTGCTCCAGGACGCCGGCAGGCGCCGGAGTTCGCCGGCATCGCCGGCTGGCTCAACATCCCGGCGGCCAGGAGCCGACCCTGCGCGGGCTGCGCGGCCGCGTCGTGCTGGTCGACTTCTGGACCTACACCTGCATCAACTGCCTGCGCACGTTCTCCGCACCTGCGCGCGTGGGACGACCGCTACCGCGCCGCGGGCTTGTCGATCGTCGGCGTCCACACGCCGGAGTTCGCGTTCGAGCGGCGCGAGTCCAACGTGCGCGACGCGGTCGCGACGAACGAGCTGCGCTACCCGGTCGTGCTCGACAACGACTACGGCACCTGGAACGCGTGGTCGAACCAGTACTGGCCGGCGAAGTACCTGGTCGACGCGCGCGGGCGCGTCCGCTACTGGCACTTCGGCGAGGGCGATTACGACGAGACCGAGCAGCGCGATCCGGGCGCTGCTGGCCGAGGCGGGCGAGATCGCCGGGCGCCGACCGCCGAGCGGGTCCGCGCCGAGCCGGCCGACGCCGGGCGTCGCGACACCCGAGACCTACCTCGGCTGGGGCCGCGCGCAGCGCTTCGCCAAGCGGCGCGCGGATCCAGGCGGGAGCGCAGGACTTCGGCTCTGCGCGTCGCCGCGCTGGAGCCCGACCAGTTCGCGTTCCGCGGGCGCTGGAAGGTCGAGCGCGAGCGCGCCGTCGCAGCTGCCCCGGGCGCGGCGATCGACGCGAACGTGGGCGCGCGGCGCGTCTTCCTCGTGCTCGGCTCGCGCGGTGAGCGCCCGCGCCGCGCGCGCGTGCTGGTCGACGGCAGACCGCTGCCCGACAAGTTTGCCGGTGAAGATGTGCGTGGCGGCGTCGTCCGGGTCCGCGCGCAGCGGCTCTACCGGCTGGTCGACTTCGGCGGCGTCGAGCGGCACGTGGTCTCGGTCGTGCCGGAGCGCGGCGTGGCGGGGTACGCGTTCACGTTCGGCTAGGGGGTCTGCCGTGGGCGAACGTCAACTGCGGCATTAGAGGGGTAGTCCCGATCGGGGTGGCGCGCCGGCGGGCGGCCGCCGGGCGCTTTGACGCCGCATAGTGACGGTCAAGGCGCCCGGGAGCGCCGCGCGGGCGGCGAACGTCCATAACCGTGCCCTATGGGAGCGGCTGACGGACGTTCGCCGGCTCGGCGCCACCTGGCACCGAACCCTCCCCCTCACCTGCCGCCGTTGACGTTCCTCAACGGCGACCTCAGAACAGCGCGCTCGGCTCCGCGGGCGGCTCGAGGCCCAGGTGGCGGTACGCGTGCACGGTCGCGCAGCGGCCGCGCGGCGTGCGCTGGAGGAAGCCGCGCTGGAGCAGGTAGGGCTCGTAGACGTCCTCGATCGTGTCGGCCTCCTCCTGCACCGCGACGGCGAGCGTCGAGAGGCCGACCGGGCCGCCCGAGAAGCGCTCGCAGACGATCGAGAGGATCTCGCGGTCGGTGCGGTCCAGGCCGAGGCGGTCGACGCCCATCATGTCGAGCGCGGCGCCGGCGACCGTCGCGTCGATCGCGCCGTCCGAGCGCACCTCGGCGTAGTCGCGCACCCGCTTGAGCAGCCGGTTCGCGACGCGCGGGGTCCCGCGGGCGCGGTCGGCGATCGCCCGCGCACCCGCGGCGTCGATCGCCACGCCGAGCACGCCCGCGCTGCGCACGACGATGCGCGCGAGCTCGCCCGGCTCGTAGTGGTCGAGCCGGTGCTGGATCCCGAAGCGGTCGCGCAGCGGCGACGTCAGCAGTCCCGCGCGCGTCGTCGCGCCGATCAGCGTGAAGCGCGGCAGGTCGAGCGTGATCACCCGCGCGCCCGGGCCGACGCCGAGCGTGATCGGCAGCTGGCGGTCCTCCATCGCCGGGTAGAACGTCTCCTCGACCGCGCGCGGGAGGCGGTGGATCTCGTCGACGAAGAAGATCGCCCGGTCCTCGAGGTCGTTGAGGTAGGTCGCGATGTCGGCCTTGCGCTCGAGCGTCGGGCCGGCGGTCGAGATGAACGCGACGCCGAGCTCCTCGGCGACGATCCGCGCCAGGCTCGTCTTGCCCAGGCCGGGCGGGCCGGAGAGCAGCACGTGGTCGAGCGCGTCGCCGCGCGCGACGGCCGCGGCGATCGAGACGCCGAGCTGCTCCTTGAGCGCCTCCTGGCCGACGAACTCGTCCAGCCGCCGCGGGCGCAGCGTCGCGTCGAGCTCGTCATCGGCGCGCTCGTGCGGCGTCTGCAGGCGATCGATGCCGGGCGTGCGGATCATCAGTCGCGCGCGCCCTTGAGCGCATGGGCGATCAGGTCCTCGGGCGTCTCCCCGTGGCGCGCCGTCGAGCAGCTCCTCGGCCTCCTCGGGCGAGAAGCCGAGCCCGACGAGGCCCTCGCGGGCGAGCAGCCGCGGGTCGTCGCCGCGCGCGATCCGGATCGGGTCGTCGGCCGGCGCCGCGCCGACCTTCTCGCGCAGCTCGACGACGATCCGCTCGGCGGTGCGCTTGCCGATTCCCTGGACGGCCTGCAGGCGCGCGGTGTCGCCGGCGGCGACGGCGGCGAGCAGCTCGCGCGGCGTGCCGCCCGACAGCACCGCCAGCGCCACCTTCGGCCCGACCGACTGCACGCCGATCAGCAGCAGGAAGAGGTCGCGCTCGGCCTCGGTGGCGAAGCCGTAGAGCGCGCAGCGCGTCGTCGCGGACGATCAGGTGCGTGTGCAGCGTCGCCTGCTTGCCGACCGCGGGCGTGTGGCGCAGCGTCTCCGCCGAGACCGCGAGCCGGTAGCCGACGCCGCCGCAGGAGACGACCACGTGGTCGGTGCGCCGCACCGCGACCTCGCCGGTGAGCAGCGCGATCATGCCGCGGACCTGCCGCGTGCGCCGCTCGCATCGCACGCGCGGCGCGCAGCGCCGCGCCGTTGGCGTGGCAGATCGCGACCGCCAGCGCGTCGGCCGCGTGGTCGGGCGCCGGCAGCTCGTCGAGCGCCAGCAGCCGCTGGACCATGCGCTGGACCTGGCCCTTCTCGGCGCGGCCGGAGCCGCAGACCGCGGCCTTGACCTGCTGCGGCGTGTAGGACGAGCACGGCAGCCCGCGCTGGCCGGCCGCGAGGATGACGACGCCGCGCGCCTGCCCGACCGCGAACGCCGAGCGGGCGTTGGTGCCGAAGTAGAGGTCCTCGACCGCCAGCGGCGGCCGGCCCGTGGGCGTCGATCAGCTCGCCCACGCGCGCGTGGATCGAGGCCAGGCGCGCGCCGGGCGGCAGCGACGCGGCGTCTCGATCGCCCGCCGTCGAGCGCGACGAGCCGCGACGCCGTGGCGCGCCACGACGCCGTAGCCCGTGTTCGCGGTGCCGGGATCGATGCCGAGGACGACCATTCCGGAAGGATTCTGCGCCCCGGGTCGGACGCCTTCCCGGGCTAGCCGGCGACGCGCTCGAGCACCTCGGCGTCGACGTCGAAGTTCGCGTGCACCGCGTCGACGTCGTCGAGGTCCTCGAGCGTGTCGATCAGCCGCATCAGCTTGACGGCGCCGTCCTCGTCGAGCTCGACGCGCGTCTTGGGCAGCTGCGCGACCTCGGCGCTCTCGACTCGATCCCCGCCGCGTCGAGCGCGGCGCGCACCGCGGCGAGGTCGGACGGCTCGCAGGTGATCTCGAAGACGTCGTCGTCGGCGCCGATGTCCTCGGCGCCGGCGTCGATCGCGACCATCAGGTCGTCCTCGGAGTAGCGCTGCCCGTCGACGACGACGATGCCCCTTCTTGTCGAACAGGTAGGCGACCGAGCCGGGCTCGCCGAGGTTGCCGCCGTGCTTGGTGAACGAGTGGCGGACGTCGGAGCCGGTGCGATTGCGGTTGTCGGTCGTCGCCTCGACCAGGAGCGCGATCCCGCCCGGGCCGTAGCCCTCGTAGATGACCGCCTCGAGCGCGGCCGCGTCGCCGCCCTCGCCGGTCCCCTTCGCGATCGCGCGCTCGATGTTGTCCTTCGGCATCGAGGCGTCCTTCGCCTTCTGCACGGCCAGCGCGAGCGAGGGATTGCCGTCGACGTCGCCGCCGCCCTCCTTCGCCGCGACCGTGATCGCGCGCGCGAGCTTGGTGAAGAGCTTGCCGCGGCGGGCGTCGACGATCGCCTTCTTGTGCTTGATCCCAGCCCACTTGGAATGACCGGCCATGGCGAGAGAGTCTAGGAGCGCCTAGAGGTACGCGACCCGGCCGCCGACCGCCACGGTCCCGTCCTCGCCCGGGCGCACGTGCAGCTCGGAGCCCTCGCCCTGGCGGATCACGAGCTCGCGGCCGAGCAGGGCGCCGAACTGCAGTGCGGCGGCGCCGGTCGCCTCGTCCTCGTCGATGCCGATGCCGTTCGGGAACACGCGCGCGCGCAGCCGCCCGGCGGCCTCGTCCTCCCAGGCCCAGACGGCGACCATCGCGTCGCCGCCGGGCACGGCGAACGCGTCGACCGCGGCGATCGAGTCGAGCTGCCGCTTGTCGTAGGGAGTGCCCCACTCCGGCGCGGCCGCGGATCCAGGTCAGCTCGTCGCTCGTTCCACGTCTGGACCTCGCCGGCCGGCGGGCGCAGCGTGTCGACCGGCGTCCCGTCTCGCGCGAGCAGCCATGCGGTGCCGACGAGCGGATGCCCGGCGAGCGGCAGCTCGACCGTCGGCGTGTGGATGCGCAGCTCGCCGGTCGTGCGGTCGACGACGAACACGGTCTCGGAGTAGCCCGAGCTCGGCCGCGAACGCCTGGCGCTCGGGCGCGGCGCATCGCAGCGCCGTCGAGCACGACGCCGAGCGGGTTGCCGCCGCTCGCCGTCGGCGCCGAGGAAGACGCGCAGCGTGTGCAGCTTGTCATCGCGGTCATGGCGCCGAGCATGCCGCACCCGCGGCGGTCACGTCTGCGCGCGGTCGATCCACTTCGGGCCGCGACGGCGGCCGCCAGCGCCTGAACGCCTCCAGCAGCGCCTCGGCGCGCTCCTCGACGACGAGCAGCTCGCGGTTCTCGGCGGTCATGAAGCGCTCGGCCACCGCGTGGTCGAGGAAGCCGACGAGCTGCGTGTAGTAGCCGCGCACGTCGAGCAGCCCGAGCGGCTTGGCGTGCAGGCCGAGCTGCGTCCAGGTGTAGACCTCGAACAGCTCCTCGAGCGTGCCGATCCCGCCCGGCAGCGCGACGAAGCCGTCGGCCAGCTCGGCCATCAGCGCCTTGCGCTCGTGCATCGAGCCGACGACGTGCAGCTCGGTCAGCCCGGGATGGGCGATCTCGCGGTCGACGAGCGCCTGCGGGATCACGCCGACCACCTCGCCGCCGGCGGCGAGCGCCGCGTCGGCGACGCGCGCCCATCAGCCCGACGCTCGCCGCCGCCGTAGACGAGGCCGATGCCCGCGCTCGGCGAGCGCGCGGCCGAGCGCCGCGGCGGCGCGCGGCGTAGTCGGGGTGCGCCGCCGGGGCTCGAGCCGGAGAAGACGCAGAGGCGCTCCATCGCGGCCGGCAGCCTATCCTCGCCCGCGATGCCGACCACGTCCCCGGGAGATCTTCAAGGCCTACGACATCCGCGGCCTCTACGGCGAGCAGATCGACGGCGACGTCGCCGAGCAGATCGGGCGCGCGTTCGCCCGCGTGCTCGCCGGCCTGCGCGGCAAGCCGCGCGGGCGCGCTGCGGATCGGGCTCGGGCGCGACATGCGGCTGACCGCGCCCGAGCTCGCCGGCCGCTACCGCGACGGCATGGTGGCCGAGGGCGCGCACGTGCTCGACGCCGGGATGGTCGGGACGGAGATGCTCTACTTCCTCGTCGGCTCGCGCGAGCTCGACGGCGGGCTGATGTGCACCGCCTCGCACAACCCGAAGGCCTACACCGGGCGCGAAGCTCGTGCGCGAGGGCGCGCTGCGCGCTGTCGGGCGACGCGGGGATCGGCGACATCCGCGAGCTCGTGCTCGGCCGGGCTGCCCGAGCCGGCCGGCGCGCCGCGGCAGCTGCGAGGAGGTCGACGTCTACGCCGAGTTCCACGACGCGCGCGCTCTCGTTCGTCGACCGCGGCCGCGATCCGGCCGCTCAAGGTCGTGCTCGACGGCGGCAACGGCATGGCCGGCCCGATGGTCGGCCCGATCCTCGAGCGGCTCGACGCGCCTCGAGCTGGTCCCGACCTACTGGGAGCCCGACGGCGAGTTCCCCGCACCACGAGCCCAACCCGCTGCTGCCCGAGAACCGCCGCTTCGTGATCGAGCAAGGTGCTCGGCGAGCGGCGCCGACCTCGGCATCGCCTGGGACGGCGACGCCGACCGCTGCTTCTTCATCGACGGCGACGGCCGCTTCGTCGACGGCGACTTCCTCTGCCGCGCTGCTCGCGCGCTCGGTGCTCGAGTCGCACCCCGGCGCCGACATCCTCTACGACGTGCGCGCCTCGCGCGCGGTCGCCGACACCGTCGACGGCCGCCGGCGGCCGCGCGCTCGTCAACCGCGTCGGGCACGCGTTCTTCAAGGCGCGCATGCGCGAGGAGGGCGGCGTCTTCGGCGGCGAGGTGTCCGGCCACTACTACTTCGCCGACTTCTACAACGCCGACTCCGGCACGCTGCCGGCGCTGCTGATCCTCGAGCTGCTCGGCAAGTCGGGCCGGACGCTGGCCGAGCTGCTCGAGCCGTACCGCTCGCGCTACTTCATCTCGGGCGAGATCAACTCCGAGGTCGCCGACCAGCACGGCGAGGATGGAGGCGATCCGCGCGCGCTACGCGACGCGCGACATCACCGAGCTCGACGGCCTCTCGATCGACTACGACGGACTGGCACTTCAACGTGCGCTCGTCCAACACCGAGCCGCTGCTGCGCCTGTGCCTCGAGAGCCTCGTCTCGCGCGCGCACATGGAGGCCAAGCGCGACGAGGTGCTCGGCCTGATCCGCGGCTGAGCGCGCGCCCACGGGCGGCGGGCGACCAGCGGCGGCGAGCCGCGCGGCCGTGCGTGGGAGCGCCGCGATGCTCGGTGAACCCGGCGCCGGCGAGGACGTTTCTCGACGGCATCGGGCGCGAGCGGGCCACCGCCCCAGAGCACGCTGCGGAAGGCCGCCAGCGCGTCGCCGAGGTCGCCGCCGGCGGGTGAGCCGAGCGTGGCCACGAGCAGCCAGCCTCCGGGGCGCAGCGCCCTGTGGACGGCGTTGATCGCGGCGCCCGCCAAGGCCGGGGGCAGGAAAGGCAGCGCCATCCACGCGAGATCGAACTGCGGACTCGTCGACGAGCTCCTCGATTCGCTGGTCGCGCAGCTCGATGCGCGTCCGGCCAGCCCGGCCGCCGCGATCTTCGCCAGGGCGAGCGCGCGCGGCGCTGCCGACGGCTCGAGCCCGACGACGCGGAGATGCGCGAAGTGATCGCACAGCCCGATTCCGATCTCGCCGACGCCGGTGCCGACGTCGAGGAAGTCGGCGCCGGGGCTTGCGAGCCGCTCCGGCAATCCGTCCAGGGAGGGAAACACGGATCGGACCAGCCGCTCGACGATCGCCGCCGACATCGTCCCCTGCGTCTCCAGGATCAGCGGATCGGCGTGTGACCATCCGGGCGTGAATCCGCCGCGCGCAGCGCGAGCGGCGAGGTCGCCCGCCTGAAGCAGCGCGTTGCGGGCGTCGGCGCGCACGAAACGCTCGCGCGCGCCGAGCCCGCGCGCCAGTTCGACGCCGCTCCAGTTGGCGCCGTCGCGCGTCGCCAGCCCGAGCGCCGCGAGCACCTCCAGCAGGCGCACCGCGAGCTCGATCGGGAGCCGGCCCGGCGCGCGAGCTCCGGCGCGGGCGCCGGCGCCGGTTCGGCCAGCGCCGCCGCGAGGCCGGAGTCGAGCGCGGCGCTGAGCGCGCCGAGCGCCCACGCGGACTCCGACAGCTCGGCGACGGCGTCCGCGAGACCGCTCATCCTCAGATCTCGTCGAGGTGCGCGACGTTCGCGCGGTCGTCCTGCTCGGCGGACGGCGCGCCGGCGAACCAGGCGTCGAGGATCTCCTCGAGCACCGCCGCCGAGGTGGTGCGCAGCGAGAGCGCGAGCACGTTGGCGTCGTTCCAGCGCCGCGCGCCGTCGGCCGTCGCGGCGTCGCCGCACAGCGCGGCGCGGACGCCCGGCACCTTGTTCGCCGCGATCGAGGCGCCGGTGCCGGTCCAGCAGCAGACGATCCCCTGCTCGGCGCGCCCGCCGGCGACGTCGCGCGCCGCCGCCTCGGACGCCCAGGCCCAGTCGTCGCGCTCGGACGTCCGTCAGCGCGCCGTGCAGCAGCGGCTCGTGCCCGCGCCGCCGGATCTCCTCGACGACGGCGTCGGCGACGCCGGTGCGCTCGTCGGCGGCGATCGCGATCCGCATGCGGCTCCGAGCCTAGCCGCGCAGCAGCTCGCGCGCCGCCTGATCGCCCAGGCGCACGGCGTAGTTCGTGCCGCGGTCCTCGGGATAGACCTGCGTCGTGTTGGCCAGCACGAGCCCGGCCGGCGGGCGTGCGCAGCGGCGGGATGCGCTGCCCGTAGCCGACGGTCACGATCGGCTGCGCGGCCGGCTCGACGTGCAGCCAGGAGCGCTTGACCCACGCGCGCGAGAAGGCCGGGTTGACCGCGCGCAGGCCGGGCTCGTAGCGGGCGATCAGCGCGTCGGCGTCGAGCGCGAGCAGCTCGTGGCCGTGCGGCAGGTAGTTGGCGACGTAGAGGAAGCGGCGGCCGCCGTAGCGCTCCGGCTCGACGAAGTTCGTGTGCTCGATCAGCCCGACGAACGGGAGCGAGCGGTCGGCCACGTTGGTCCAGTAGTACGGGCTGAACGGGCGGTCGAGCTCGAGCAGCAGGCAGAGCGCGGCGAAGTACTCGATCGCGCGCGTCCGCGCCAGGTACGCCTCCCCCACCTCCGCCGCCAGCGCCGGGTCGAGCAGCTGCTCGAAGACGTCGTTGGGCACCGTCGCGAGCACGCGGTCGTAGCGCTCGCTCGTCCGCCGCGTCGAACTCGCGCGGGTCGTGCCCGCGCCGGAACGAGCCGGGCGCGGCCGCCTGCACGGAGAAGCCGGCGCCGGCGCGCGCGACGCGCGCCGCCGGGCGGTCGGTCAGCACGCGCCCGCCCGCACCCTCGATCGAGCGGCGCAGCGCCGCGAACAGCGGCTCCCACGAGTCGCGCGGGTAGCCGAGCCGCTCCTGGCGCACGTCCTCGCCGCGGACGGTGCGGCGCAGGCGGAACTTGCTCCACAGCCAGACCATCGCGATCTGGTCGGCGCGCTCGCCGAACTTGCCGCGCAGCAGCGGGCCCCAGACCTCCTCCCACGCCTGGCGCCCCATGCGCCGCTCGATCCACGCGCGCGCGGTGACCTGCTCGTACGGCGCGGGGTCGCCCGCGAAGCGCTGCAGCGCGAGCACCGCGGCGCCCATGCGCACGCGCGCGAGCGGCGAGAGCGGCCGGAAGCGCAGCAGGTCGAGCGGCGTGACGAACGGGTGCAGCCGCCCGCGCGCGAAGAACGCGACGCTCGACGGCCGCCACTCGATCGCGTCGGGCATCCCGAGCTCCTCGAACAGCGCGGCGATGTGGCGGTCGGAGGTGAACAGGTGGTGGTAGTAGCGCTCGAGCCGGTGGCCGTCGCCGACGTCGAGCGTCGCCGCCTGGCCGCCGAGGCCGGGCCAGCGCTCGTAGACGTCGACGGCGTGGCCGGCGCGCGCGAGCCGGTGCGCGGCGACGAGGCCGCAGACGCCGGCGCCGAGCACCGCGATCCTCACGGCAGGTCTGGCGCGCTCGGGCCGCTCGGGCGCCTCGACGTTGACGCGGTCGCGCACGACGTAGAGCGGCCGGTGCTTGACCTCGTCGTAGATCCGCCCGACGTACTCGCCGATGATCCCGACCGTGATCAGCTGGATCCCGCCGAGCAGCAGGATGATCACGATCGTCGAGGGCACGCCGCGCGAGTACATGTCCGTGTAGCGCGCGACGACCGTCAGCGGGATCGCGAGGAACGCGAGCAGCGAGAAGACGAAGCCGAGCAGCGTCGCCGCCTGCAGCGGCGCGTGCGAGAAGCTCGTGATCGCGTCGAACGCGAAGCGCAGCATCTTCGCGAGCGTGAACTTCGTCGCGCCGCCGGCGCGCGCCTCGCGCTGGTAGGTCACGGCGGTCTGGGTGAAGCCGACCCAGACCGTCATCCCGCGCAGGAAGCGGTTGCGCTCGGGCATCGAGAGCAGCGCGTCGAGCGGCGCGCGGTCCATCAGCCGGAAGTCGCCGGAGTCGTGCGCGAGCTCGATCCGCGCGAGCTTGGCGAACAGGCGGTAGAACCAGCGCGCGCTGGCGATCTTGAACGCGGTCTCGCCGTCGCGCGACTCGCGCACCGCGTAGACGACGTCGGCGCCGCGGCGCCACGCGTCCAGCATCTCCCCGATCAGCTCCGGCGGGTCCTGCAGGTCGCCGTCGATCATCACCACGACGTCGCCGCGCGCGTGCTCGAGCCCGGCGCTGAGCGCCGCCTGGTGGCCGAAGTTGCGCGACAGCGTGATCAGCTTGATCCGCTCGTCCGCGGCGGCGAGCGCGCGCAGCCGCTCGCCGGTGCCGTCGCGCGAGCCGTCGTCGACGAGGACCAGCTCGAACTCGATCCCGTCCGAGCGCCGCGACGGTGCGCGCGTGGAACGCGCCCACCATGTCCTCCTCGTCATGCAGGGGCGCGACGACACTGAGCAGTCCTGGCTCGCGCACGCGATCAGCGTAGCCCGCAGCGCGTACAGTCCGTGCGTATGGACGCGGACAGGCTGGAATCGGAGCTGTTCGAGGTCGGCCGCCGGCTCGCCGACGCGCTGCCGTCGACGGCCCGCAACCCGATGGCGGCGGCCGACGGCAAGGCGATGGAGCTCGCCTCCCAGGACGCCGAGCTGAAGGCCGCGCTGTTCCGCTTCGTCGACGTCGTGCCCGCCTGCCGCTCGCTCGACGACCTCGCGCGCCACCTGACCGGCTTCCTCGGCGAGGTCGAGGCGCCGCCGCCGCCCGTCGCGGTCGCGCTGCGGATGGGCAACAGCCGCGCCGGTCGCACCGCGCTGGGCGCCGCCGCGGCGGCGGGCGTCAAGCACATGGCGCACCGCTTCATCGTCGGCGAGAGCCCGCAGGCCGCGCTGGGCACGCTGCGCGAGCTGTGGAAGGACGGCGTCGCGAGCTCGGTCGACCTGCTCGGCGAGGCGACCGTCA
Source organism: uncultured Solirubrobacteraceae bacterium (assembly GCA_963721315.1). Taxonomy (GTDB): domain Bacteria; phylum Actinomycetota; class Thermoleophilia; order Solirubrobacterales; family Solirubrobacteraceae; genus DASQMT01. The sequence continues at coordinate 93,070 of CAVRIU010000008.1, read as the reverse complement.
CCCAGGCCGAGGCGCAGCGCTACGCCGTGCGCTGCGACGCAGCGCTCGAAGCCCTGGCGACGGCGGCCCGGCGCTGGCCGGAGCGGCCCGCGCTCGAGCGCGACTCCGCCGGCGCGCTGCCGCGCGCGAACCTCTCCGTCAAGGTCTCCGCGCTCACGCCGCTGCTGCGCCCCGACGCGCCCGAGCGCGGCAAGCGCGACGCCGCCGACCGGCTGCGCGGCCTGCTGCGCCGCGCGCGCGACCTCGACGCGCACCTGCACATCGACATGGAGTCGCTGGACTCGCGCGACGCGGTGCTCGAGCTGGTGCTCGAGCTGCTCGCCGAGCCGGAGTTCCGCGCCGGCCCGTCGGCCGGCATGGTGCTGCAGGCCTACCTGCGCGACTCCCCGCAGACGCTCGACACGGTGCTCGACTGGACCGCGGGCGCCGGCGCCGCGCGCGCCCATCCGCTGACCGTGCGGCTCGTCAAGGGCGCCTACTGGGACCACGAGGTCGTCGAGGCCGCGCAGCACGGCTGGAACGCGCCGGTGTTCGAGGTCAAGGCCGACTCGGACCGCAACTTCGAGGAGCTGACCCGCCGGCTGCTCGACGCGCGCCCGGCGCTGCGGCGTCGCGATCGCCTCGCACAACCTGCGCTCGGTCGCGCACGCGATCGCCTACGACCAGCTCTCCGCCGGGCACGGAGGCCGACCTCGAGCTGCAGGTGCTGCGCGGGCTCGGCGACCCGCTGCAGCACGCGATCGCGGCGCTCGGGCTGCGCGTGCGCACCTACTGCCCGGTCGGCGACCTCGTCGCCGGCATGGCCTACCTCGTGCGGCGGCTGCTGGAGAACACCTCGAACGACTCGTTCCTCGCCGACCAGGCGAAGGGCATCCCGATCGAGCAGCTGCTCGCCGCCGCCGGCGACGCCGTGACCGGCGTGACGCTGGCCATGACGCGCGCTGACGCCGTTCGCCAACGAGCCGGTGCTGGAGCTGCGCCGCGCGCCGGTGCGCGCCGGCCTCGCCGACGCGCTGCGCGCGCACGACGCGCGCGGGCCGCTCGACGTGCCGGTCTGGGTCGGGCGAGGACGCGCGCACGGGCGACGCGCTCGTCTCGACCGATCCCGGCACGCCCGACCGCGTCGTCGCCCGCGCCGCGGCCGCTTCGCAGGCCGACGTCGACGCCGCGCTCGACGCCGCCCGCGCCGGCCACCGCGACTGGGGCCGGCGGCCCGCCGCCGAGCGCGCCGCCGTGCTGACGCGCGCCGCCGCCTGGCTGCGCGAGCACCGGCTCGAGGTCGCCGCGCTGGAGGTGCGCGAGTGCGCCAAGCCGTGGCCCGAGGCCGACGGCGACGTCTGCGAGGCGATCGACTTCCTCGAGTACTACGCGCGCGGCGCGGTCGCGCTCGAGGCCGGCGCCGAGCTGCTGCAGGTGCCGGGCGAGCGCAACACGCTGAGCTACCGGCCGCGCGGCGTCGTCGCCGTGATCTCGCCCTGGAACTTCCCGGTCGCGATCCCCTGCGGGATGGTCGCGGCGGGGCTCGCGACCGGCAACGCGGTCGTGCTCAAGCCCGCCGAGCAGGCGCCGGGCTGCGCCTTCGTGCTCGTGCGCGCGCTGCGCGAGGCGGGCGTGCCGGCCGACGCGCTGGCGCTGCTGCCGGGCGAGGGCGAGGTCGGCGCCGCGCTGGTCGCCGACCCGCGCGTCCACACGATCGCCTTCACCGGCTCCTCGCAGGTCGGGCAGGAGATCATCGCGCACCGCCGCCGAGACGCCGGCCGCGCAGAAGCACCTCAAGCGCGTGGTCGCCGAGATGGGCGGCAAGAACTGCGTGATCGTCGACGCCGACGCCGACCTCGACGAGGTCGTGCCCGCGCTCGTCGCAGTCGGCCTTCGACTACGCCGGCCAGAAGTGCTCGGCCGCCGCGCGCGTGCTCTGCCACGAGGCCGTCCACGACGGGCTGCTCGAGCGGCTCGCGGGCGCCGTCGAGGTGCTCGCCGTCGGCCAGGCCGAGCGGCTCGACATCGACGTCCCGCCCGTGATCGAGCGCGACGCCCAGGAGCGCGTCGCCCGCTACGCCGCCGAGGCGGAGCAGACCGGCCGGCTCGCCGCGGTCGCGACCGACGTGCCCGCGGACGGCTGGTTCGCACGCGCCGACCGTCGCGGCCGACCTGCCGCCCGACTCGCCGGTGCTGCACGAGGAGATCTTCGGCCCGCTGCTCGCGGTCGAGCGCGTGCGCGACGTCGAGGACGCCTGCGACCGCGTCGACGCCTCCCCGTTCGGGCTCACCGGCGGCCTGTTCGCGCGCAACCCCGACACCGTCGACTACGTCGTCGACCGCTCCCCGGTCGGCAACCTCTACGTCAACCGCGCGATCACCGGCGCGATGGTCGGCCGCCAGCCGTTCGGCGGCAACCGGCTGTCGGGCACCGGCACGAAGGCCGGCGGGCCGGGCTACCTGCTGCAGTTCGTCGAGCCGCGCGTGGTGACGGAGAACACGATGCGCCACGGGCTCGTCGTCTGAGCGCCGCGTTCGCGAGGCGTTTGACGAGTTGACGTCGCTATGCGACGTGAACTCGTCAAGGACCTCCGCGATGGGGTCCGTTGCGACTTTGCGTCGCTATCCGACGCGAACTCGCAACGCGGCCGCGCAGGCCGCCACGGCAGTTCGAACCCTTCCCCTCTTAATGCCGCAGTTGACGTTCGCGAACCGACTACAGATGCGCCTGATCGTTCCACGTCAGCAGGTGCCAGCCGTCGAAGTCCATCCCGTCCATGCGGCGGTTGCGGCGCTCGAAGACGGTGATGCCGGTGTTGGCGTGGCCGGCGTACCAGAGCGGGATCAGGTGCTCGGGGCCGAAGGCGTCGCCGAACAGCGCGAGGCCGAGGAAGAAGTGGAGGAAGCCGTAGTGGCTGACGAGCAGGATGCGCTCGTCGGCGGCGCGCGCCTCCACGCGCTCGCGCACGCTCAGGACACGGCCCAGGATCTGGTCGAAGGACTCTGCGCCCGGGCTCGCGAAGTCGCGCGGCGAGCCCGGCATCCAGTTCAGCGACGCCGTGTCGCCGAAGTTCGCCGCCCGACTCGTAGAACGCGTCCGACTGGCGCACCTCGTGCAGGTCTGGATCGGTCTCGATCGGCAGGCCGAGCACCTCGTTGATCCCCTGCGCGGTCTCCTGCGCGCGCCGCATCGTGCTGACCACGATCAGCTCGAGCCCCTCGCCCTCCAGCCGGCGCCCGAGCCCGCGCGCCTGCTCCCAGCCGCGCTCGGACAGCGCGTCCCACTCGGCCGGCCGCGGGCGCCCCGAGCGGTCGGCGTCGTTGGCGAGCGACTCGCCGTGGCGGACGAAGTGCAGCGTCAGGTCAGCCATGCGCGACGCCCTCCAGGAACAGCTCGTGCAGGCGCGTCTCGCCCGCGATCTCGGGGTGGAAGGAGATCACCAGCATGTTGTCCTGGCGCGCGGCGACGACGTGGCCGTCGACCTCGGCCAGCACCTCGACGGCGTCGCCGTGCTCGTCGATCCACGGCGCGCGGATGAACACCGCCCGCACCGGCTCGCCGTCGATGCCGGGGATCTCGAGGTCGGCCTCGAACGAGCGGATCTGGCGGCCGAACGCGTTGCGCCGGCAGGTGTAGTCGGCCAGCCCGAGGTGCTCGCGGTCGAGCATGATCATCCCGGCGCACGTCCCGAGCACCGGCGTGCCGGAGCGCACCAGCTCGCGCAGCGGATCGGCCAGCCCCTCGCGCTCGATCCCGAGCGTCATCGTGGTCGACTCGCCGCCCGGGATCACGAGGCCGTCGAGGCCGTCGAGGTCGCCGGGCACGCGCACCTCGCGCACCTGCGCGCCGAGCCCGCGCAGCACGCGCGCGTGCGCCTCGAAGTCACCCTGCAGCGCGAGCACGCCGACGAGCGGCGCGCTCACCAGCCGCGGTTGGCGAGCAGCTGCTGCTCCTCGAGCTTGCGCGACTCGAGCGAGGCCATCGCCTGGCCGAGGCCCTCGCTGGCGTGGGCGACGCGCTCGGCGTCGCGGAAGTGCGTCGTCGCCTCGACGATCGCCGCGCCGCGCGTGGCCGGGTCCTCGGACTTGAAGATGCCCGAGCCGACGAAGACGCCCTCCGCGCCGAGCTGCATCATCAGCGACGCGTCGGCCGGCGTGGCGATACCGCCGGCACAGAACAGCACGACCGGCAGCCGGCCGGCCTGCGGCGACCGCGCGGACGATGTCGAGCGGCGCCTGATGCTCCTTGGCGGCGGTCGCCAGCTCCATGTCGGAGAGCGTCTGCAGGCGGCGGATCTCCGAGCCGATCCGGCGCATGTGGCGCACGGCCTCGACGATGTCGCCGGTGCCGGCCTCGCCCTTGGAGCGGATCATCGCCGCGCCCTCGCCGATCCGCCGCAGCGCCTCGCCGAGGTTGGTCGCGCCGCAGACGAACGGGACCTTGAACGCCCACTTGTCGATGTGGTGCGCCTCGTCGGCGGGCGTCAGGACCTCGGACTCGTCGATGTAGTCGACCTCGAGCGCCTCGAGCACCTGGGCCTCGGCGAAGTGGCCGATGCGCGCCTTGGCCATCACGGGGATCGTCACGGCCTCCTGGATGCCGCGGATCAGCAGCGGGTCGGACATGCGCGCGACGCCGCCGTCGCGGCGGATGTCGGCCGGGACGCGCTCGAGCGCCATGACGGCCGCGGCGCCGGCATCCTCGGCGATCTTCGCCTGCTCGGCGTCGACCACGTCCATGATCACGCCGCCCTTCAGCATCTCGGCCAGGCCGGCCTTCACACGGAATGTCGCTTCGTCGCGCATGATCCACAGGGTAGAACGGAACCTGGTGCCGATCAGTCCAAACGGTCCTAGGACCAATTGCCCCTGTGAAGTGCGCGCGGTCGGGCCTAGCTTGGGCCCATGCTCTCCACCCGCACACCCAGCGCGACGATCATCGACGAGGTCACGTCATGGCCCGGCATCGAGGCGGTCGACGGGAGTCGCGGCGAGCTGTCGTTCCGGCTCGGCAGGCGCGAGATCGGCCACCTGCACGGCGATCACTCCGCGCACTTCGGGTTCCCCAAGGCGGTGCGCGCCGAGCTGTACGCGCAGGGTCGGATCGGCCCGCATCCGGCGTTCCCGGACGCTCCCGGCTGGGGCGCGCGCAGGATCGAGAACGACGACGACGTGCGCGACGTGATCGCGCTGCTGCGCCTCAACTACGACCGCATGGCGCCTACTTCAGCTTGAACGCGCGGATGCGCTCGTCGTACTGCGACGTGTCGCGCGAGTAGACGCCGTACGCGAGCGCCTGCAGCACCGACAGCAGGCCGCTGTGCGAGCGCACGAAGGCCGGTGAGTTCGAGGAGTAGTAGAGCGTGCGGTCCGACAGCTTCGCGACCTCGGACAGCGTCGCGTCGACGATCGCCAGCGTCGGCGCCTTGCGGTGGCGGCCGATCTTCATCGCGCGCACGACGAGCGGGTGCGGGCGCCCCGCGGACAGCCCGATCACGAGCGTGGTGGCGTCGATCCGCCCGAGCCGCGAGAGCGCCTCCTGCGACGGCGACGCGGCGATCTCGGCGCGGATGTCGAGCAGCATCAGCAGGTGGCGCAGGTAGGAGGCGAAGAACGCCATCTGGTCGGTGCCGGCGATCAGCACGCGCTCGCACGTCGCGACGAGCTCGATCGCGGCCTCGACCTCGGAGCGCGAGACGCGCCGCGCGGTGTCCTCGACGTTGACGTGGTCGGCCGCGATCGCGGACTCGAACGGGTTCATGTCGAGCGAGAACAGCGGCGCCGCCTGCTCGAGCCCGCGCGGCGGCCGGCGGTGGCCGTGGCGATACTCCTCGCGCGCCGACTCCTGCAGCTCGGGGAAGCCCTCGAAGCCGAGCGCCTGCGAGAACCGCACGACGGTCGAGGACGAGGTGTTCGCGCGCCGGGCCAGCTCCTCCGCGGTGTGGAAGGCGACCTCCTCGAGATGGTCGACGACGTACTGCGCGACGTCCTTCTGCGAGCGCGAGAACTCGTCGAAGCGCGACGTGATGTAGGCGGACAGCGTCTGGTGGCCCTTGGCGGCCGGCGGCATCGGAGCAGTTCTCGGCATGGCCCGACATCGTTTCGACGGCCAGGGCCTCGACTCCTTCCGGATAGCCTGCTCTTTCCGATGAAGCGTCTTCCCACGCGACTCGCACGGGCTCGTCCTGCTCGCACCCGCGGTGCACGGCGACGCGCGCGGTTTCTTCGTCGAGACGTTCCGCGCCGACGCCTGGGCGGCCGCAGGGCATCGCCGACGAGTTCGTGCAGGACAACCACTCGCGCTCGCGCCGCGGCACGCTGCGCGGGATCCACTTCCAGACGCACCCGGGGCAGGCCAAGCTGGTGCGCGTCGCGCGCGGCCGCGTGCTCGACGTCGTCGTCGACCTGCGCCGTGGCTCGCCGACGTTCGGCGAGTGGGAGAGCGTCGAGCTCGACGACGAGCAGGGCCTTCAGCTCTACATCCCGATCGGCTTCGGGCACGGCTTCTGCGTGCTCTCCGAGACGGCCGACTTCGTCTACAAGTGCACCGCGTACTACGACGCCGCGACCGAGACCGGGATCCGCTTCGACGATCCCGACATCGGCATCGAGTGGCCCGTCGACGATCGAGCTGCTCTACTCCGAGCGCGACCGCGACGCCCCGCGGCTGGCCGAGCTGGCCGACTCGCTGCCGTTCCGCTACGACGGATGAGCCGGGCCGGCCGCTTCGCCCCCAGCCCGACGGGCACGCTGCACCTCGGCAACCTGCGCACGGCGCTGCTCGCGTGGCTGTTCGCGCGCTCGGCCGGCGCGGCGCTTCGTCGTGCGCATGGAGGACCTCGACCACGGTCGCGTCGTCGCCGGCTCGGCCGAGCAGCAGCTCGAGCACCTGCGCTGCGATCGGCCTCGACTGGGACGGCGAGGTCGTCTTCCAGTCCAACCGCCACCACGCCTACGAGGCGGCGACCGAGCAGCTGCTCGCCGACGGCCGGCTGTACGAGTGCTTCTGCACGCGCGCCGAGATCCGCGCCGCCGCATCGGCGCCGCACGGGCCGCTGCCCGAGGGCGCCTACCCGGGCACCTGCCTGCGGCTGACGACCGCGGAGCGGCGGCGCAAGCGCGCCGGCGGCCGGCCGCCGGCGCTGCGCGTGCGCGCCGAGCACGCCCGGATCGGCTTCACCGACCGCCTGCACGGGCCGCAGGAAGGCGTCGTCGACGACTTCGTCGTGCGCCGCAACGACGGCGCCCCCGCCTACAACCTCGCCGTGGTCGTCGACGACGTGTGGCAGGGGATCGGCGAGGTCGTGCGCGGCGACGACCTGCTGGAGTCGACCCCGCGGCAGCTCTTCCTCGCCGGCGCGCTCGGACTCGCAGGCCCCGACGTACGCGCATGTGCCGCTGGTGCTCGGGCCGGACGGCAGCCGGCTCGCCAAGCGCCATGGCGCCGTGACGCTCGAGCAGCTCGAGCCCGAGGCGGTGCTGCGCTGGATCGCGGCGACGCTGGGCCTGGAAGGCGCCGCGACCGCCGCGCAGCTGCGCGAGCGCTTCGACCCGGATGCGCTGCCCGGCGCGGCGACGCGCTGGAGCGGCACGCCCAGCTAGCGCTACCTTCAAGACGTGCGCCGCCGGCTGCCCGGACCCCTGCTGCTGGCCGCGGCCGTCGTCGCGCTGATCGTGCTCGCTGCCGGCGCTGATCCCGGCGCTCAACCCCTTCAAGGAGAAGACGGTCGACCGCAGCGGGCCGGTGCTGCTTGAAGTCGCTGGAGAACCTGAGCGAGTACCGCGCGGCGAGCGCCAACCTGCAGGTCGTCGTGGACGTCGAGCAGGACACCGACCTCGTGCCGTCGTTCATCAAGGGCGAGCGCACGCTGTTCGTCGCCGCGGGCAATGTCGACGCGGCCGTCGACTTCGCCGGCCTGGCGCGCTCGCCGGGCGCCGTGCGCGTGTCCGACGATCGCAAGGAGGTCGCGATCACGCTGCCGCCCGCGCGGCTGACCGAGGCGCGGCTCGACCAGGAGCGCTCGCGCGTGTTCGACCGCGACCGCGGCGCGCTCGACCGGATCAGCGAGGCGTTCTCCGACGACGGCGGCGCCGATCAGCAGGAGCTCTACGTGCTGGCCGAGCGCAAGCTCACCGAGGCGGCCGCGAGCGACCCGACGCTGCTGCAGACGGCCGAGCGCAACACGCGCTCGATGCTCGAGGGCATGATGCGCGGGCTCGGCTTCGAAAAGGTCACGATCCGGTTCGACCGGTCGCAGGTGTGAGCTCGCGGCCGCCGGCGCAGGCGGCGAGCAGCGACCAGTCGCCTGCGCGCGCGATCTCCTCGAACCCCTCCGGCACGGGCGGCGCGGGCGCCTCGACCCGGTAGCCGGGCGGGGCGCGGAAGACGGCGGCGGGCGGGCGCGGAGGGTCCGCGAGCCGCTCCATCCGCAGGTCGAGCCGCCACGCGAGCATCGCCTTCATCGGCTGGTTGGTGCGCGCGGGAGCGCACGCGTTGACAGGCCCGGCCCCGCCCGCGGAATCGACGAGCGTGTTCAGCTCGGTGCGCCGCTCCGCCCGCTCGCCCAGCTCCTCGAGCTGGGCGGAGAGATCGCCGGCGGTGAACGCGAGCACGCCGGCGACGAGCGCGGCGGCGAGCACCCAGGCGAGCGGCCCGATCGCGCCACGAGGGCCGCTACCCGCCGGCTCGCCTGGGCCGACACCGCCCCGCGCGCGGCGACCCGCCAGCGAAGCGACCCCCACCCCCGCGAGCACGCAACCGACCGCCGCCGCGGCGACGTTGTAGCGCGGATTCCCCGCGTATCCCGCCTGGGTCATCACCGCCACGATCGCCACCCAGGCGAGCGCCGCGGCGGCGAGCAGACGGGCGATCGGGCCGCCGAGCACCGCGCCGGCCACGGCCGCCAGCAGCGCCGGCAGCGTCAGCAGCTCCGCGAAGTCGAGCACGACCTCCAGCGCCGGGAGCTCGGCGTAGACGGCGCTCTGCGGGCTGGCGGTCCCGCGCGCTGCCGACGAAGCGCCGAGCGCCCCGCCCGCGCCGAGCACGTCCGGGGCGAACCAGAGCACGGGGACCGGTAGCAGCGCGAGCACCAGCGTGACGGGCGACTCGCGCCGCGTCCTCCACAGCCACAGCGCGTAGCCGCCGAGAAACGGCCAGGCCTCGGGACGCAGCAGCGCCGCCGCGACCAGCAGCGCGAGCGCCAGGCGGTGGCGGCCGGCGAGATGCGCCACGACGGCCCAGAGCACGGCCGCGGCGAGCAGGCCCTCGGAGTTGCCGAGCGCCGTGTTGAAGAGCCACCAATCGCTGACCGCCAGCACGACGGCCGCGGTTGCCGCGGCGACGTTGCCGGCGAGCCTTCCCGCAAGCGCCGCCGCTCCCGCGACGGCCAGCAGCCCGCCCGCGCGCGCGAGGATCAGCCAGAGCGCCGGCGCGGCGCCGCCGGCGAGCGACAGCAGCGTCGTCGCCACGACCGGCAGCGGCTTCCACGACGGGCCGCCCGCGGTGTCGAGCTCGAGCCGTCCGGCCTCGCGGCCCCACACGAGCCAGGACCACGGGTCGAACGCCAGCGCCCAAGGGAGCAGCAGCGAGAGGGCGGCGAGCGCCAAGCACGCGACGGCGAGGCGGACGGGCCGCCCCGCGCGGTCACGCAACGCTGGTCAGGAGCAGCAGCAGGGCGATCAGCAGCACCGCGACGAGCACGACGGCGAGGATCCGCAGCCCCCACACCTCCGCCTGGTTGCTGCGCGCCGCGAAGGAGGCGCCGGCGCGCGCGCGGGCCGCGGTGGCGGTCCGCCGCGGCCCGGGCAGCGCAGCGTCCTCGTGCACTGCCTTGGGCTCGACCTCGTCCGCGGCGTGCCCGTTCGAGCTGAAGAGCTGCTCGAGCCTTGACTTGAGCGCTTGCAGCGACGCCGTGCCGGCGCGCGCGGGCGCGGCTTCGCGCACCGCGTCGTCATCCGACTCCTCGTCGACCTGGCGCGGCGGCGCAGCTGAGCGCACCGCGATGTCATCCGGCTCCTCATCGACCGGGCGCGGCGGGGCCGCCGTCGCTCGCAGCCAGCTCTGGATCCGCGCGCCGGTCCCCGGCTGCGTCGCCGGTCTCGCTCCGGCGCGCAGCGGACCCGGCGGGTCCAGGCCGCCCGGCAGTGAGGCGGCCTCCTGCAGCAGCGGTAGCGGTTGCGTCTCCTGGCCGGGCGGCTTGTCGGGTGCAGGCGGCGGCGCAGAGGCGGCGGCGGCACGGGCGGACTCGGTCGCCGGCGGCGGCAGCGCAGGCCGCTCCTCCAGCTCGATCCGCAGGCGTGCGACCTGCGCGCGCTCGGCGACCAGATCGTCCTGCAGCGCAGCCAGCTCGGCACGGTGGCGGTCGCGCACCGCCTCGGCCTCCGCGGCGGCCTCGGCGATCGCCTCGCGCAGAACGTCGAGCTGCTCGTTCGAGTGCTCGCCCGCCGCACGTAGCTGCTCGAGCTCTGCGGCGGTGCCGGCGCGCTCGCCCTCCAGCCGCTCGATCTCGGCGGCGAGCTCGACGCGGGTCTGGTCGCGCTCGCCGGCGAGCCGCGCGAGCTCGGCCGACAACTCCTCGCGCTCGCTCGCCAGCCGCTCGATCTCGACCGTGGGAGCGGCGGTGCCCGGCTCGTCGCCGCCCTCGTCCTCTTCGTCGAGCTGCGCGCGCAGCTGCATGTTCTCGCGCTCGCGCCCGGCCAGCTCGGCACGCAGGCGCTCGACCTGCGCGCGCAGCGCGATGGCCTCGTTGCGCAGGGCCTCGTCGCTGCCCTCGACCGGCGCGCGCTTGCGCCGCCGGCGGCGACGATCGGGCAGCGGGAGGTCGACGGCGACGCTGCCACCGACCTCGAGCTCAGCGGCCACGATCTCGGTGGGATCGCCCGGCCAGTCGAACGCCGCGCGCCACACGTCCTCGGCGACGCCCAGGTGCCCGCCCGGCAGCGCGACGAGCCGCTTGCGCCGGCCGGTGCCCGTGTCGATGCTGAGCACCGGCCGCGCGAGCCGGCGCCCGGCCAGCCCCTTCCACCGCCCCGCCACCACCAGGCGCTCGTCGGCCCACTCGAAGCACTCGAGTTCGAACGCGACTTCGCGCACCGGCATCAGTCCTGTTTCTCTCCTGCCGCCGGTTTCCCTGCCCGGCGCGGCTTGGCCGGCTTCGCCGGCGCGCTGTCTGCGACGACCGCGCCCACGTCGTCCGAGCTGGAGTCCGGCTCAGGTGCGCGCGGGCGAGCGAACAGCCCGCGCCTCTCGCTCTGCTCAGCCGTCGCGACGGGCTCGTGGCTGTCGGTCGCCGGGTCGCGCGAGGCACGCGCGTCCACGACGGATACGTGCCGGCGCTGGTCGCGCCCCTCCACCGTGAACGCAACGCGCACGCGCCCGAACGTCAGCACGGCGCCCGCGCACATCAGCAGCGCCGCGCCGAGCGCGAGCCAGGCGCCGGTGTCGGGGTCCTGTCCGGTGGCGGCGGGCGGCGGGTCGATGATCTGCGAAGCCACGATCACGGCGACGACGGCCACGGCGGCGGGCAGGAAGCGGCGGTCGACGAGATCGACGTCCTGCGTGGTCAGCCCGAGCCCGGCCGCGATCGAGGCGAGCGCCAGCACGAACAGCACGAGGTCCCAGACCTCGAACGCCTGCCAGGCCGTGACCTCACCGGTGTACCAGGACAGGAACAGGCTCACGAGCAGCAGCACCGCTCCAAGCGTCACGAGCAGCGGACCGGCTTCCAATCGGCGCGTCATCGATCCCCCTCGATTCAGGTCCACGGGACACATCTCAGCAGGTCGAGCCGACGGAGAACGCGCACCGCGCTCAGGCGACAGCGAGCGCCGCCAGGTGGCGATCGACGACCCGCGCGCAGCGGCGGCCCTCGGCGATCGCGTTGACCACGAGCGACTGGCCGATGCGCGCGTCGCCGGCCACGAACACCCCGGCACGGGAGCTGGTGTACGCCGGCGCCTTGACGTTGCCGCGCCGGTCGAGCTCGACGCCCAGCTGCTCGACCGCGCCGGCGTGCTCGGGGTGCGAGAAGCCGATCGCGATCAGGACCAGGTCGGCGGGCAGCTCGAAATCGGTGCCCGGAACGGGTTGCGGGCCGGGCGGTGGCGTCACGTAGGTGCCGTGCACGGCGACGATCCGCCCGTCGCGCCCCGCCAACCGAGTGGCCGTCTGGGTCCAGCGCCGATCGCCGCCCTCGTCGAGCGCGTAGGTGCTGACCAGCCGGCGCGGGGCCGCGGGCCACGGAACGCTCTCGCGCGCCGCCGGGCCGGGGGGCGCGGCGTAGGTGTCGAGCACGGTGACGCTCGCGGCGCCCTCACGGTGAGCGTTGCCGACGCAGTCCATCGCGGTGTCGCCGCCGCCGATCACGACGACGTGCTTGCCCGCCGCGGTCAGCTCGGGGTCGTCGCCGTCGGCCGCTCCGCGCGCGACCCAGCGGTTGCGCGCGTAGAGGTAGTCCATCGCGAAGCGCACGCCTGCGAGCTCGGCGCCCGGGACGTCGAGCGCGCGGTGCACGCGCGAGCCGATCGCCAGCACGATCGCGTCGTGGCGCTCGCACAGCTCGCCGGCCGCGATCTCGCCCCCGACGTCCACATCGCAGCAGAACTGCACGCCCTCCGCCTCGAGCAGCTCGATCCGGCGGTCGATGTAGCGCTTCTCGAGCTTGAAGTCGGGCACGCCGAAGCGCAGCAGCCCGCCCGGGTGCTCGTCGCGCTCGTAGACCACGACGGTGTGGCCCGCGCGGTTGAGCTGCGCCGCGGCGGCCAGCCCCGCCGGCCCGGAGCCGACCACGCCGACGCTGCGCCCGCTGCGGTGATCGGGCGGGTGCGGGACGATCCAGCCCTCCTCCCACGCGCGCTCGACGATCGCCAGCTCGATCTGCTTGATCGAGACGGGGTCGTCGTTGATCGCGAGCACGCAGGCGGGCTCGCACGGCGCGGGACAGATCAGGCCGGTCCACTCGGGGAAGTCGTTGGTCGCGTGCAGCTGCTCGATCGCCTCGCGCCAGCGGCCCTTGTAGACGAGGTCGTTCCAGTCCGGGATCAGGTTGCCGAGCGGGCAGCCGTCATGGCAGAACGGGACGCCGCACTCCATGCAGCGGGCGCCCTGGCGCGCCGCCTCGTCGTCGGGCAGCACCTCGTAGATCTCGCGATAGTCCGCGACGCGATCGCGCGGATCGCGCTCCGGCGCGGGAGCGCGGGTGATCTTGAGGAATCCGCCGAGCTCTCCCATCGTGAGCGGGAAGGGTAGTCCGATGGGCCGAGGAGGATTCGAACCTCCGTCTGTCGGGTTATGAGCCCGCTGCTCTGACCGCTGAGCTACCGGCCCGCTCCGCCCGCAAGGCTAGTGGCGGGCGACGCGGCGCGCGAGCGCGAGCTGCGGCGCGAGGACGAGCGTCACGGCGCCGTCGCGGAGCGCCAGCGCGGCGGCGCCATCGGGCGTTCGCCAGGAGTCGCGTCGCGCGGCCGTCGAGTCGGGCAGTCCCTCCTCACCCCAGGCGCGCAGGGCGGCCACGAACTCCTGCGCGTCGCGCGGCGAGTCCCACTTCCAGCGCATGACGAGCGCGCGCTCGCGGCCGCGCGCCAGCAGCGCGTAGCTGTCTCCGCCCCAGCCCGCGGCGGCCTGCGCGGACTCGCTGCCGCCCGCGCGCGCGAGCAGCTTCTGCGTCTGCCACTCGCCGAAGCTCGCGCGCAGCGCCGGCCGCCAGCCGCGCCCGAGCTCGGCCAGCGGCGCGCGCAGCGACACGCGACGCGGCTGCTCGACGCGCAGGTAGGAGTCGGGGTGCAGGACCTGCTCGGTCGAAGCCGGCGGGCGGAAGCGCAGCGCGGCGTCGACGACCTTCCAGCCGCCGCCGCCGACCTCGAGCAGCCGCGCGACGTACTGCTCGCCCGACGTGTAGGGGAACATCAGCTGCGCGGTCAGGAACGGCGGCAGGCTGCCCGTGCCGCCGAACGCCGAGGCCGCGAGCCCGCCGAACAGCTCCTCGGCCTCGAAGCGCCGCTCGACGTAGCGGTACATCACCGCGCTCGCCGAGCCCTCGATCAGCGCGGTGTAGGCGAGCGCACGGTCGCCACCGGCGGCCAGCACGTCGAGGTCGAAGTCGAAGCGCTGGTCCTCCAGCACGTGCGTCAGCTCGTGCGCGAGCACCATCTCGTAGAGCACGCGATTGGCGGTCTGCGCGCCCTGCACGATCCGCAGCCGCTGCTTGCGCGGGTCGTAGTAGCCGGCCACCGCCTCGCCCAGCGTCGTGGCGACCGCCTCGCCGAGATCGGTGCCCGGTGGCACCAGGCCGAGCATCACGAGCACCTCGGCGTCGGCGCGGCGCCGGGCCGGCGGGTAGTCGGCGTCGAGCGACTCGAGCCCCTCGCGGCGCGCCTGCGCCGGCGTGACGGCGAGCGGCTCCGGGACGCGCGTCGAACCGCAGGCCGCGCTCGCGCTCGACCTGCTCGACGATCGTGGCCAGCGCGGCCGGCCGCGGCGCCGGCGGCGCCGGCTGCTCGTCGTCGCCGTCCAGCACGAGCGCGAGCGCAGCCAGGATCAGTGCCAGGCAGGCGATGATGGCGAACGGCACGGGGATCTGATCGTACGGCCGGCACGTCATGCTCTAGATTCGCGACCGCCGCCCTCCCCCCCGAGAAAGGACCCGCGATGCCGCAGCGCGCAGCCCTCGTCACCGGCGCCTCGAGCGGCATCGGCTTCGCCATAGCCCGCGTCCTGGGCGAGGAGGGGCTGGGCCTGACCGTCGCCGCTCGCCGCCCCGACAAGCTCGCCGGCGCGGTGGAGCAGCTGCGTGCCGCCGGCTGCGAGGTCGAGGAGGTCGCGGGCAACATGGCCGAGGAGGCCGACATACAGCGTGTCGTGGCGGCGCATCGCGAGCGCTGGGGGCGCCTCGACGTGCTCGTCAACAGCGCCGGCGTGGGCGTCGGCGCCGCCGTCGGCGAGACGGTCGCGCGCAGGATCGACCTGCAGCTCGACGTGAACCTGCGCGCGATCATCCTCATCTACCGCGAATGCGCGGACCTGCTGCGCGCTGCCGGAGCCGAGCACCGCAACGCGCTGGTCGTCAACATGTCCTCGATATCGGGCAAGTCCGGGCAGGCGTGGCTGAGCGTGTACTCCGCCACGAAGGCGGCCGTGATCGGTTGGACGCAGGCGATGAACAAGGAGCTCAGCGGAGACGGGGTCAAGTCGGTGGCGCTCTGCCCCGGCTTCGTCGACACCCCGATGACCCAATTCGTGCGCGAGCACGTATCACCCGACTTGATGATCCGTCCCGAGGACATCTCCGAGTCCGTGCGCTTCTTGCTGCGCACCTCGCCCCAGTGCCTGGTGCCCGAGATCGTCTTCCAGCGGCCCGGCGAGGCGCTGTGAGCCCTGACCACGTCGCGCTGATGTCGCCGACACGAGCCAAGAAGGCGGAGGACACCGTCGCATCGCTGCGTGCGCGACTCGCGCAGCTCGAGCGCGAAGCCGCGGCGCGCCAGGGCCAGCTCGAGCACTACGCCGCCGACCTGCGCGAGGTCTTCAAGCGCGAGCGCGAGCGCGCCCGCGAACTGCGTCGCTCCTACAGGGCGACCGTGCTGGCGCTCGCCAATGCGGTCGAGGCGCGCGACGCCTACACCGGCAAGCACGCGCAGCGGGTCGCCGCCTATGGCCTGCGGATCGCGCACGCCGCAGGCATCGAGGTCGACCCGCAGGTCGAGTTCGGCTTCCTGCTGCACGACATCGGCAAGCTCTCGGTGCCCGACGCGCTGCTGTTCAAGCCGGGACCGCTGACCGAGGAGGAGCGTGCGCTGGTGCGCAGGCACCCCGAGGTCGGGGCGGAGATCCTGCACCACATCGAGTTCCTCGACGAGGCCAAGACCGTGGTCCGCCACCACCACGAGCGCTGGGACGGCGAGGGCTATCCCGACGGCCTGGCCGGCGAGGCGATCCCGCTGCAGGCACGCGTGTTCGCGGTCGCGGACACGCTCGACGCGCTGACGTCCGCGCGGCCCTACCGGCTCGCGAGCTCCTTCGCCGACGCACGGCAGCTGATCGCGGACGAGGCGGGCACGCAGTTCGACCCGGCGGTCGTGGCCGCCTACGGCACGCTTCCCGACGAGACGTTCGTGCACATCCGGGACGCGCTCGGATGAGCCGCACGATCCTGGTCGTCGACGACGACCCGCTGATCCGCAAGCTGATCACGGCCACGCTCGAGGACGTGGCCGGCTTCCACCTGTGCGAGGCCGGCGACGGCGACGAGGCGCTCGAGGCCGCAGTCGCGGAGATCCCGGCGATCGTGCTGCTCGACATCGACATGCCGCGCCTGGACGGCGTCGAGACCTGCCGGCGGCTGCGCTCGGACCCGCTGACCGCGGACGCCACGATCGTGATGCTCACCGGCCTGTCCGACGGCCAGGCCCACGACCGCGCGATCGCCGCCGGCGCCGACCTGTTCCTCACCAAGCCGTTCTCGCCGCTGCGACTGCTGCGGCTGGTCGACGAAATCGGCGCCACGGGCAGCTGAGGCGGGCGCCGTGAGGCTCGGCGTGCACGTCGGCTACTGGGGCCTCGGCCTCAGTGCGTCCGAGCAGCTCGAGCTGGTGCGGGAGGGCGAGCGCCTGGGCTACGACTCGATCTGGGCGGCCGAGGCGTACGGCTCGGACGCCGTCTCGGTGCTCGCCTGGATGGCGGCGCAGACCGAGAGCATCCGGCTCGGCTCCGCGATCCTGCAGATGCCGGGGCGCTCGGCCGCCATGACCGCCATGACGGCGGCCACGCTCGACCAGCTCTCCGGCGGCCGCGTGCTGCTCGGCATCGGCACCAGCGGGCCGCAGGTGGCCGAGGGCTGGCACGGCCAGCGCTTCGGCCATCAGCTGCAGCGCACGCGCGAGTACGTCGAGGTCGTGCGCATGGCGCTGCGGCGCGAGCGGCTCGAGTACCACGGCGAGACGCTCGAGCTGCCGCTGCCCGACGGCCCCGGCAAGGCGCTCAAGCTCACGATCGCGCCGGTGCAGCAGCGCATCCCGATCTACATCGCCGCGATCGGCCCGAGGAACACCGTGCTCGCGGCCGAGATCGGCGACGGCTGGCTGCCGGTGCTGTTCTCGCCCGAGCACGTGGCCGCGTTCCGCCCGCTGCTCGAGCAGGGCTTCGCGCGCGCAGGCGGCGGCAAGTCGTTCGCCGACTTCGACATCGCTCCGACCGTGAACGTGTGCGTCAGCGAGGACCGCGCCGCCGCGCGCGATGCGATGCGGCCGTTCCTGGCGCTCTACGTCGGCGGGATGGGCTCGCGCGAGCGGAACTTCTACAACGAGGTCGTGCAGCGCTACGGCTTCGAGCAGGCGGCTCGCACGGTCCAGGACCTGTACCTCGCGGGGCACAAGCAGGAGGCAGCCGCTGCGCTCCCGGGCGAGCTGATCGACGCGGTCTCGCTCTGCGGGCCGGCCGACGTCGTGCGCGAGCGGCTGGCGCTGTTCCGCGCCGCCGGGGTCGGGACGCTGATCGTCTCGCCGATCGCGTGGTCGTTCCACGAGCGCCGCGATCAGCTGCGCCGGGTCGCCGAGCTGGCCGCGTGACGCTGCCGGCCGACCTCGAGCTGCGGCCCGCCGGCCCGCGCGACGACACCGCGCTCGCCGCGCTCATAGCGGCGTGCGACGAGTCATACCGCGCGTGGGCGCCGCCGGGATGGGAGCCGCCGCCGGCCGGGGCGGAGCTCGACCGCTGGCGCGGCCGGCTCACGGACGGCTCGGGCTGGACGCGGATCGCTGTCGAGCCGCACGGGCGCGTCGTCGGCGTGATCAGCTTCGCGCAGGCGCTCACCTGGGTGCCTGAGCTTCCCGAGACGGGCGAGCCGATCCCAGGGCGCGCTCACGTGCGGGCGGTCTTCACGCACCCCGAGCGCTGGCGCGAGGGGATCGGGGCGGCGCTGCTCGAGCTCGCGCAGGAGCAGATGCGCGCGGACGGGTTTCGCGAGCTGCAGCTGTGGACCCCGCGCGACGCGCCGGCGCGGCACTTCTACGAGGCGCTCGGGTGGCAATTGGACGGGCGCGAGCAGTGGTCGTCCGAGCTGTCGCTCGCGCTCGTCGGCTACCTCAGGCAGCTGTGAGCGCGGGGGCGCGGTCCGGTGGGCGGTCGGAGGGCGCCCCGGCGCAGCCCGGCGCGCGCCCGGAGGGCGCCCCAGTCGAGCCTGGCGGCCGGTCGGAAGGCGTGTCGGCGCAGCCCGGCGCGCGACGCACCGCGGAGCGCCCGCTGCGCATCTACCTCGGCGCGTTCGGCGACCCCGGTCACGCGTTCCCCATGCTCGCGCTCGGCGAGGCGCTCGTCGCCCGCGGTCACGCCGTCGCGCTGCAGACGTGGCGGCGCTGGCAGGAACCGACGGAGGCGGCCGGGATCGAGTTCGCCGCGGCGCCCGAGTACCAGGTGTTCCCGACGCGCGAGCAGCCGCTGACGCCATACCAGGCCGCCGTTCACGCGGCCCGCGAGACGGTGCCCTCGGTCCAGGCGTTCGCGCCCGACATCGCGGTCTCGGACATCCTCACCCCCGCTCCCGCGCTGGCGGCGGAGCTATGCGGCGTGCCGGTCGCGACGCTGGTGCCGCACGTGCACCCATGGGCGGCGCCCGGCTTCCCGCCCTTCTCGCTCGGCGCGCGCTTGCCGCGCACGCGCGCCGGCGCCTGGCTGTGGCGCCGCTTCGACCGCGTGACCGCGAGCGGACTCGAGCTGGGCCGCCGCCAGTACAACGGCTGCCGAGCGCGTCTCGGCCTGGCGCCGTTGCCCGGCGTTCACACCGGGCTCTCGCGCGCGCTGACGCTGATCGGGACGCTGCCGCAGCTCGAGTACCCACGCCGCTGGGAGCCGTGGCTGCGGGTCGTCGGCCCGCTGCTCTGGGAACCGCCCGGAGAGCGCGTCGAGCCGCCGGAGGGCGACGGCCCGGTGGTCATGGTGGCGCAGTCGACCGCGCAAGACCCGGAGCAGCGCGTGCTGCGTGCGGCGCTCACGGGGCTGGCGCGAGCGCCGGTGCGGGTGATCGCCAGCACGAACGGTCGCGAGCCCGATCCGCCGTTCGACGTCCCCGCCAACGCCGTGCTCGTGCCGTGGTTCTCCTACGCGCGCTCGATGCCGGCGGCCGACGTGGTCGTCACGCACGGCGGCCATGGAACGCTCGCGCGCGCGCTCTCGTGCGGCTGCGCGCTCGTCGTCTGCCCGGCCGGCGGCGACATGGCCGAGAACGCGGCGCGCGCGGACTGGGCCGGGGTCGGCGTCCGCCTGCCACGGCGGCTGGTCGGGCCGCGCACGCTGCGGCTGGCCGTGGCGCGCGCGCTCGGCGATCCGGAGATGCGGTCGCGCGCCCGCGCCGCCGCGGCCTGGATCGCCGCGAACGACGGCGCGCGCGCTGCCACACGCGAGCTCGAGGCCTGGGCCGACACCCTGCGGGTCGCTAGACGCGCACCGCGAGGCTGCCCGCCGCACGAGCCCCCGACCACGGATCCCTAGGCGGGCACCGCCAGCTTGCTCGTCGTGCGGACCCACACGGTGGCACCCTCGGCGAGCTCGAGCTGATCGGCCTCGTTGCGCGTCACCTGTGCCGAGAACGCCTCCTCGCCGTCGAGCAGGAGCTCCACGCGCACCTCGAAGCCCAGGTGCACGACGCGCTCGACGACCGCCTCGCGCGCACCGTCCTCGGGCGTCAGCAGGATCGTGACGTCGTGCGGGCGGACGAGGTGGTCGCCGACCTGGTTGACCGGGCCGAGGAAGCGCATCACGAAGCCGTTGGCCGGCGCGTCGTAGAGCTCGCGCGGGCCGCCGACCTGGACGATCGTGCCGTGGTCCATGACCGCGATGTGATCGGAGATCGCCATCGCCTCCTCCTGGTCGTGCGTGACCAGGACGGTGGTGACGTGGACCTCGTCGTGCAGCCGCCGCAGCCACTCGCGCAGCTCCGCGCGGACCTTGGCGTCGAGCGCGCCGAACGGCTCGTCGAGCAGCAGCACCTTCGGCTCGACCGCCAGCGCGCGGGCGAGCGCCATGCGCTGGCGCTGGCCGCCCGAGAGCTGGTTCGGGTAGCGCTCGTGGTAGCCGGCGAGGCCGACGACCTCGAGCAGCTCGTCGACGCGCGCGCGGATCCGGTCCTTCGGCTGCTTGCGGATCTTCATGCCGAAGGCGACGTTGTCGCGCACCGTCATGTGCTTGAACGCGGCGTAGTGCTGGAAGACGAAGCCGATCCCGCGCCGCTGCGGCGGTACTCGCGTGGCGTCGGAGCCGTGGATCTCGACCACGCCCGTATCGGGCTGCTCGAGCCCGGCGATGATCCGCAGCAGCGTCGACTTGCCCGAGCCGCTCGGTCCGAGCAGCGCGGTAAGCGACCCGTCGGGGATCTCCAGCGAGACGCCGCCGAGCGCGGTGAAGTCCCCGAAAGACTTCGTGACGTCGCGTACGGCGATCATTGCTCTTCCTTCCGTGGGTTGATGCTCGTCATCGCGAGCAGCGTCACGAGCGCGATCAACGCCAGCAGCGCCGATGCAGCGTAGGCGCCCGCGAGCTCGAAGTTCTGAAAGCGCTTCTCGACCAGCAACGTGAGTGTCTCCGTCTCGCCCGAGATCTTGCCCGAGACTACGGACACCGCGCCGAACTCGCCGATGCAGCGCGCCACCGAGAGCACGACGCCGTAGGCGATGCCCCAGCGGATCGACGGCAACGTGATGCGCCAGAAGGCCTGCCAGCGGTTGGCGCCGAGCGTCGACGCCGCCTGCTCCTGCTCGTCGCCGACCTCGTCGAGCACCGGCGTCACCTCGCGCACCACGAACGGCACCGAGATGAAGATCGTCGCCAGCACGATGCCGGGCACCGAGAAGATCACCTCGAACGGCAGGTCGCCCAGCCAGCCGCCGTTGCCGAACACGAGGATCAGCGCGAGGCCGACGACCACCGGCGAGATCGCGAACGGCAGGTCGATCACCGCGTTCAGCAGGGCCTTGCCGCGGAAGCGGCCGCGTGCGAGCGCGAGCGCGCAGAGCACGCCGAAGATCGTGTTGAGCGGCACCGCGATCGCCGTGACGGTCAGCGTCAGGCTGAACGCCGAGATCGCCGCCGGCGTGGTGATCGAGTCCCAGACCGCGCCGAGCCCGTCCTCGAACGTGCGGTAGAAGATCAGCGCGATCGGGACGAACAGCAGCAGCGCGAGATAACCGAGCGCGAATACCCGCAGCCCGATCCGCCAGGGACGGTCAACGGTCATGCCGCGCCCCCCAGCGCCCGAGACCGCGGATGCCGAGCAGCACCAGCAGCGAGAAGACGAGCAGCACGACCGAGATCGCGGCCGCGCCGATCGGGTTGTCGCTCTCGATCTGCTTGAAGATGAACATCGAGGCGACCTGCGTGTCGAACGGGATGTTGCCCGAGATCAGGACGATCGAGCCGAACTCGCCGACCGCGCGGGCGAAGGCGAGCGCCGCGCCGCTGAGGATCGCGGGCACGAGATTGGGGAGGATCACACGTACGAAGACGGTCCTGCCGGAGGCGCCGAGCGACAGCGCGGCCTCCTCCATCTCGCGGTCGAGCTCGATCATCACCGGCTGCACGGCGCGGATCACGAACGGCAGCGTCACGAACAGCAGCGCCAGCAGCACGGCGTACTGGGTGTAGGCGATGTTGATCCCGACCGGGCTGGTCGGGCCGTAGAGCGCCAGCAGCGTGAGCCCCGCGACGATCGTCGGCAGCGCGAACGGCAGGTCGATCAGCGCGTTGACGATGCGCTTGCCGCGGAAGCGGTCGCGCACCAGGACCCACGCGATCAGGGTGCCGGTGACGGCGTTGATGACCGTCGCGACGAGCGAGACGAGCAGCGAGAAGCGCAGCGCGGAGACCGCCTGGCGGCTGCTGACCGCGCTCCAGAACGCATCGAGGCCGCCGTCGGTCGAGCGGACGACGACGGCGGCCAGCGGCAGCAGGACGATCAGGCTCAGCCAGAGCGTCGAGATGCCGAGCCCGAGGGCGCCCGGCCGGCCGGCCGGGCGCTCCCGCAGTGGGAAGGCGAGCGTGCTCATCCTGCCGTCGACACTCCCGCTTCTTCCTCGATCTTCGCGATCGCGCCGCCCTCGATGTCGAACAGCTCGGCGTTGACCTTCTCCCAGCCGCCGAGATCGTCGATCGTGAACAGGCCGGGCGGCTCGGGGAACTGGTCCTTGTTGGCCGCCAGCACTTCCTCGTTCACCGGCCGGTAGCCCCACTCGGCGAACTTCTCCTGACCCGGCTTGGAGAGCACGTAGTCGACGAAGGACTTCGCCCCGGCGGGCGCGTCCTTCGTGGTCGCGATGTCGATGTTGATCTTGATCGTGTCGTCCGGGATCACGTACTCGAGCTTCTCGCCGTTCTTGTTCGCAGTGATCGCCTCGTACTCGTAGGAGAGCAGGACGTCGCCGTTGCCGCCGATGAAGTTCTGCAGCGCTTCGCGTCCCGACTTGTCCTGGACCTTGACGTGCTCGGTGAGCAGCTCGCGCACGTAGTCGAGGCCCGCCTCGGGGTTCTTGCCGCCGTCCGAGGCGTAGCCGTAGCCGGCGAGCAGGTTCCACTTCGCCGCGCCGGAGCTGAACGGGTTCGGCGTCAGCACCTCGATGCCCGGCTTGAGCAGGTCGTCCCACGTCTTGATGTTCTTCGGGTTGCCTTCGCGCACGACGAAGGAGACGACCGAGGTCGTTACCAGCCCCTCGTTGTCGCCGTCCTTCCAGGTCGAGTCGACCATGCCGGCATCGACGAGCCGAGTCATGTCGGGCTCGGTCGAGAACGTCACGACGTCGGCCTTCTGGCCCGCCTCGACGGCACGCGACTGGTCGCCGGAGGCGCCGAAGGAGGTCTTGAAGCCGATGCCCTCGCCGTCGGCGGTCTGGCCGAACGCCGGGATCAGCTCGTCGTACACGACCTGGGGCGTCGAGTACGCGACCAGCGACAGCGTGCCCTTGTCGCTGCTGCCGGTCGACGCGGAGGCGTCGCCCTTCTCGTCCGACGCGCCGCCGCAGCCGGCGACCCCGAGGGCGGCTCCGACCAGCAGCGCGGTAAGCGCGTTCACGTGCTTCACGAACTTCCTCCAGGAGTAGACGTGTCCAGGTCGAGCGCGAGGAGGATAACGCATTGTCCACTGAAGCTATTGAGTTTGTTCCGCTACTGCGGCCGAGAACACGAAAGGGCCGCACCGCGGCCCTTTCGCGCACTCCGGGGGTGGGACTCGAACCCACAACCTTCCGATTAACAGTCGGACGCATCTGCCAGTTGAGCTACCCCGGACCGATGAACTACCCCCAGGGAGCGGGGGCTTCGTCGGCGACCGATGATACGAGCTACACGAGCGTCTCGAACCCTCCCTCAACCTCGGCGTGGCAGTTCGCGCAGAGCAGCACGCACTTGGCCGCCTCCTCGCGCGCAGCGTCGATCGCGATCGTGACACCGCGACGCGACAGCTCGAAGGCCTTCAGCTTCGGATCGACATGGTGGAACTGCAGTGCTCCCGCGCAGCGATCGTAGCCGCAGATCCGACAGGCGCCGCCGGCCTCCTCCACCAGGATCCGCTTGACCGCACGTCGCCGCTTGACGACTGCAGCGGCGCGGCAAGCGAGGCATCGGTAGTAGCCGTCCGAGCGCCTTCCGAAAGCGGTCTTGCCATGAACATCGCACGCGCCTTGGAGGGTGGTGGCGCCGTTCGCGTCGGGTCGCGCAGTTTGGCGCCGGCGGGTGGAACGAGCCGTCGCGAGCCCGTGCTTCTTCAGCCAGTGCTGCACCGTCGCGTAGCTCATTCCGACACGCTCGGCGATCGCCCGGACTGTCAGGCCGTCCTCGACGAGGGCCGCGAGCTGCTCGCGCGGGATGCCGCCGCGAGGCGCGTGCATGCCGGCGTGCACCGACGCGAGGCCGTGCTTGTTCGACCCAGTACGCGACCGTGCTCGGTGGTCGGCCGAGCTCGCGCGCGATCGCCTCGATCGACCGGCCGGATTCCAGCTGAGCGGCGAGGATGTTCTGGTCCATGGGGCGAACACTAGTTCGTGTGCCGGACGGAAAAGGGCTCAGACGAGCAGGTGGCGGATCGCGTCCTGGACCCGCTGACGCTCCGCCGCGAGAGCGGTCACCGGCTCGCCCGCGCGCTGCGCCGCGGCGATCTCCCGGTCGAGGCGGTTCTTGTCGAGCTGGAGCCGCTCGATCGCCAGCGCCGCCGGGTCGGCGGCGAGGTCGCCCGCGCGGATCACCAGCTCGGCGACGAGCCGTGCCAGCTCGTCGGCGCCCTCGGGCAGCGACTGCCCCGGATGCTCCAGGTGCTGGGCGAGGTAGTTGGCGGCGCGGCGCGTCAGCTCGAGCGAGAACGCGGCGTCTATGTCCATCTCCTCGAGCGCGGCGCGGCCGGCGTCCTTGATCGCGAGGCAGCGGGCGAGGAATGCTCGCTCCGTGTCCTCGCGCTTGTCGACCGAGGTCATCTGACGCGCCGGCGGCGCGGCCACGGCAGCGCTGCGGCCGTTCGTGCGCGGCGCCCGGCGCAGCGCCTCGCTCGTCATCGCCTCCGGCATCTGCAAGCGGTTGGCGATCAGCTGGATCAGGTCGTACTGCAGCGGCCCCGGCTCCAGCCGGCCGACGATCGGTGCGACGGCGCGCAGCGCCTCGTCGCGGCCCTCCGGCGTCGCCAGCGACGCCGCGTCGAGCGCCCGCTCGACCTCGAAGCGCGCCACGGGGACGGACGTCTCGAGCAGCGCGCGCATTGCCGCCGCGCCCTCGCGCTGGACGACGTCGGCCGGGTCCCGGCCCGGCGGCAGCCGCACGACGCGCAGGTCGAAGCCGCGCAGGTGGTGGCTCTCGTTGAAGACCCGGATCGCGTCCTTGCCCTTCGCGACCGCCTCCTGCCCGGCCGCGTCCGGGTCCTGGCACAGCAGCACCCTGGGGGTGAGGCGCTTGAGCGCGTCGAGCTGGCGCGCGGTCAGCGCGGTGCCCATCGAGCAGACCGTCTCGGGGATGCCGGCCTGGCGCAGCGCGATCACGTCGGTATAGCCCTCGACGAGCACGAGCTGCCCCGAGCGCGCGGCCGCCGCGCGTGCCAGGTCCGCTCCGTAGACGAGCGAGCCCTTGTGGAACAGCTCTGAATCGGAGGTGTTGAGGTACTTCGGCTGGTCGTCGGGCGCCAGCGCCCGCGCGCCGAAGCCGAGCACGTGCCCCTTCGGATCGGCCAGCGGGAACATGATCCGCCCGCGGAAGCGGTCGAGCAGCCCGCTGCCCTCGCGCCGGCGCGAGGCCAGCCCCGCGGCGAGCAGCTCCGCATCGCTGTAGCCGGCGGCGTGAGAGGCGCCGATCACCCGCTCCCAGGAGCGCGGCGAGAAGCCGACGCGGAACTCGCGCAGCGCGTCCTCCTCGAGCCCGCGCCCGGCGAGATAGGAGCGCGCGGGAGCAGCCTCGGCCGATTCCCACAGCACGCGCACGTAGTAGGCGGCGGTGCGCTCGAGCAGTGCGAGCAGCCGCTCGCGCCGGGCGCGCCGCTCGGCATCGCGCGGGTCCTCGGCGTCGCGCTCGAGCTCGATCCCGGCGCGCTCGGCGAGCGCCTCGAGCGCGCCCGCGAAGTCCAGCCCCTCGGTCTCCATCGCGAACTTGAAGACGTCGCCGCCCGCGCCGCAGCCGAAGCAGTGGTAGAGCTTCTCCACGGGGTCGATGCCGAACGACGGCGTGCGCTCGTCGTGGAACGGGCACAGGCCGGTCAGGCGGCGTGTGCCGGACTGCTTGAGCTCGGTCCGCGCGCCGACGAGCTCGATGAAGTCGATCGCGTCGCGGACGCGCTCGCGCGAATCGTCGGTGTAGCGCGGCATCAGCCGGGAAGGCCGCGCGGCACGAAGCGCTCGCTCCAGGCGCGCAGAGCGAAGCGGTCGGTCATGCCGGCGAGGTAATCGGTCACCCGCTCGGCCTCGGATGCGCCGGCGACACCCTCGCGGCAGCTCTTCGGGATGCTCGCAGAACCAGTCGAACAGGCCCTGCATCACGCGCTCGATCTTGACGTGCTCGGCGCGCGCGCCCGGCCCGAGGTAGACGCGGTCGAACATGAACGTGCGCAGCCGCAGCATCGCGCCGCCGACGACTGCGCCCTGGACGATGTCCTGAGCGGGCCCCGAGTGCTCGACCAGATCGTGCACGAGCGTGTCGATCCGGTCCGAGCCGGTGGCGCCGAGGATCTCGAGCTCGGCGAGCGGCAGGTCGCCGGCCGCTATCACCCCCGCCCGCAGCGCATCGTCGATGTCGTGGTTGATGTAGGCGATCCGGTCGACGAGCCGGACGATCTTGCCCTCCAGCGTCGCCGGCTCGCCCGCACCGCCCGAGTGGCGCAGGATGCCGTCGCGCACCGGCGCGGTCAGGTTGAGCCGCTCGATCCGCTCGACGACCCGCAGCGAGTGCTCGTTGTGGCGAAACCCGCGGCCGAAGCGCTCGGACCCGGCGCGGTCGAGCACCGCCTCGCCGATGTGCCCGAACGGCGGGTGGCCCAGGTCGTGACCGAGGCCGATCGCCTCCGTGAGGTCCTCGTTGAGCCGCAACGCGCGCGCGACCGTCCGCGAGATCTGCGTCGTCTCGAGCGTGTGCGTGAGTCGCGTGCGGAAGTGATCGCCCTCCGGCGCGACGAACACCTGCGTCTTGTGCTTGAGCCGGCGGAAGGCCTTGCAGTGCACGATCCGGTCGCGATCGCGCTGGAACGGCGTGCGCAGCCCGCAGTCCTCCTCGGCGCGCTCACGGTCGGCCGGGTAGGAGCGCGCGGCGACGGGCGCGAGCGCGTCCTCCTCCCACGCGCGCATGCGCACCTCGAAGGCTGGGTCGGCGACGTTCGTGCTCACGCCCCTCCATTCTGACGCCCCGCTGCGCCGTTCCCGCGCGAATGCGCAGTTTCGGTGCAGATACTTAGCCGACCGGCCGCAGCCGCAGGTTCGCGTGGTGCTCCAGCGTCTCGATGATCGCTCGCTCGGCCTGTGCCAGCGCACGCGGCGGAGCATCCGGCGCAGCGGCCAGCGGCCGGCCCAGCGCAGCGACGAGGAAGTCGTGCGCGTCCTGGCCGAGCGCGAAGGCGCTCGCCTCGCACGCCGAGCACACCACCCCGCCCGCGGCGCCCGAGAAGCCGACGAGGTGCTCGCTCTCGCCGCACGTCGCACAGGCGGCGAGCTGCGGCGCGAAGCCGGCGGCCAGCAGCAGCTTGAGCCGGAAGGCGAGCGCGTTGGCGAGCGTCGCGCGCGCGGGCTCGGCGTCGAGCAGCGCGAGCTGGTTGGCCAGCAGGTGATAGACGCCGCTGTGCGGCTCGCCTTCACCGAACAGCCGCGCGACCGCGTCACACGCGCGCGACGCGCCGTCGAGCGCACCGGCGTGCTCGCGCAGGCGTGGATGGCCGTCGAGCGTCTCGGCGCTCGTGACGGTGAGCAGGTCGCTGCGTCCCTGGTAGAGCACCAGCCGCAGCCTGAAGTACGGTTCCAGCCGGCCGCCGAAGCGCGACTTCGAACGCCGCACTCCCTTGGCGATCAGGGAGAGGCGCCCGCGGTCGGGGGTGTAGACGTGCAGGATCCGGTCGGCCTCGCCGTAGCGCAGCGAGCGCAGCACGACCGCTTCGGCCTTCAGGCTCCCGCGTCACAGGGTTCTCCCGGGCCAGGGCCGCACTATACTTTGTGAAGTAATGAACCGAGTCACGGTGTACACGACGGAACCTTGCGGGTACTGCCGGACGGCAAAGGCGCTGCTCGACCGGCGCGGCGTCCCGTACGACGAGATCAACCTCTCGAAGGACGCGCAGGGACGCTCGGAGCTGGTCGCCCGTACCGGCATGATGACCTTCCCGCAGGTGATGCTCGACGGCGACCCGCTGGGCGGCTTCCAGGAGCTCGTGGTGGCGGACCGCTCAGGTCGCCTGGCCGACCTGCGCGCGCCGGCGTAGCCGCGGCCGCGGCTGGCAGCGCTCACAGACGTAGGTGCCGCGGCCGGCGGCCCTGAGCTTGCGCACCGGTCGCTCGCAGACCAGGCACGGCTCGCCCTCGCGCAGGTGGATCAGGAAGCGGTCCTGGAACGAGCCCTGGACCCCGTCGGGGTCGCGGAAGTCGTCGATCGAGGCGCCCTTCGCGGCAAGCCCCGCCTCGAGCGAAGCGATCACGCCGTCGCGCAGCGCCGCCACCTGCCTGCGCGTGAGCCGGCCGGCCGCGCGCAGCGGATGGATCCTGGCGCGGAAGAGCGCCTCGTCGGCGTAGATGTTCCCGACGCCGGCGAGCTTGCGCTGATCGAGCAGGAACGCCTTGATCGGCGCGCGGCTGACGCGCGTCAGCGCATACAGATGCGCGCTCGTGAACTCGGGCGAGAACGGCTCCACCCCGAGCCGGCCGGCGAAGAACTCGTCGCGCGCCGCGCTGCCGAGCGCCAGCTCGCCGGTGCCGAAGCGGCGCGGGTCGTCGAAGATAGAGCTGTTGCGAGTCGTCGAAGGCGAAGCGCACGCGCCGGTGGCGCGGCGGCTCCGGCGGGTCCAGCAGCAGCGTGCCGGTCATGCGCAGGTGCATCATCAGGTGCACGTCGTCCTCGAGCTCCCAGATCAGGTACTTGCCGCGCCGCGCGAGCGCGTCGACGTGCCGGCCCTCGACGGCGGCCGCGAGCTCGTGGCCGGTCAGCGGGTCGCACCAACGCGCGTCGAGCACCTCGAGCTCGCGCAGCACGCGACCCTCGACGCGCGGCGCCAGGTGGCGGCGGATCGTCTCTACCTCGGGGAGCTCGGGCATCGCTCCTCACTTGATACCAACGTTCTACCCGGCGACCGCGGCCTCGAGCTCGGCGAGCGACATGCCGAGCGTGCGGCGCAGCACCCGGTCGGTGGTGACGGCGCACGTGCGGCCGTCGATCGACGGGTCGTTGAAGGCGTCGTAGAGCCTCAGCAGTCCCTTCGTTCCATGCCGTTCCACGATCGCCTCACCGGCGCCTGAGCTGGCGGCGTATGCCGCTCCCTGCGCGCGCCCGTCGAGCTTGAAGATCGAGTTCGGGACCGCACAGCTCGCGCAGCTTCACTCCGCCGCCGGCGCTGGTCGCCCGCAGCCGCGCCTCGGCGGCGCGGTCGTCGCCCGACACGCGCAGCGCGACCGCCTCGGCGAGCCACGGCGGTGTGCGCCCGGATGTGGCGGTGTTCAGCGCCGTGTGGGTCAGCTCGTGTACGAGCGTGGACAGTCGCTCATCCGCAGGCAGCCCTCTCCAGCGCGAGTCGATCACGATCATCCGCTCCGCGAGCACGCGCCTGACCGCGAGCGCGGGAGGCGGGCCGTACTGCACGGAGACGTTCGCGAGCGCGACCACGCCGCGCGCGATCCTGCCCGCAAGCCGCTTGGCCTGGGCGGCGTCGCGAGCGCCGATCACCAGCACGCCGCGCGGCAGCTTGCGGTCGGGGAGAGCGCTGCGGAGCTTCCGGTAGGCGTCGGCCGAGTCCGGACCGCAGCGCGATGGGATCGACGCCCGGCGGCGTCAGCAGCACCACGTGGGGCGCGCTGCGTGGCCTTGAACGCGGCGACCTCCCACGGCAGCGGCTCGCGCCGGGCGACGTCGCGGCTGATGCGCCAGCCTGTGGGCGTCCGGCGTGCGACGAGCTTGCGCGCGCTGAGAAACGGCCGGCCCATGCCGCGCAAGCGGTAGGAAAGCGTCAAGTGCGATCCGCGCGCGGTCGCCCGGCGATCTCGAGCTCGTCGGAGACGATGCGCGACGCGCTCCAGCCCGAGTCTGCGCCGTCCGGCGTATCGCGCGTCGGTCGCGTGCGCGCTGCGCGCCGGTCGCCGTGCCCGCGAACGCGGCGCATGTCGCGCTGCTCGAGCGCGAGCGTCCGCTCGCGCAGCAACGTCGCGATCGCGTCGCGCCGGGAGCGCGACCGGTCGCCTCGGCGGGAGTCGGCTGCGGCGCAGGGCTGGGCGCAGGCGCTCCTCCTCCGCCCCCGCAGCCGGCCGTGGCGAAGATCGCAATGCCGGCGAGGAGCGAACGCAGCGCCATCCGCCGGCTGATGTTGGCAGGCATCCTGCTAGTTGCCTGTGCTTGCCTGTGCTTGCCGACGAAGTCGGCGAGTCCGACGAAGTCGGCTAGGTGAACGGCGTGCCCGGCAGCGCGTCCGCCTCACGACCCGCCAGCCAGCGCAGGACGCTCGCGCCGACGTCGCAGAACGGGCCGTCGTGGCGGCGGCCGCCGTGGCCGGCGAACGCCGCCAGCAGCGGCACGTGCTCGCGCGTGTGGTCGGTGCCCGGCGTGGTCGGGTCGCAGCCGTGGTCGGCGGTCAGCACGAGCAGGTCGCGTTCGGCGTCCATGCGCGCCACCCACTCCCCCACCGCGACGTCGATCGCGCGCAGCGCCCCGTGGAAGCCCGCCACGTCCTGGCGGTGGCCGTAGACCTGGTCGGTCTCGACCAGGTTGGTGAAGACGAAGCCGTGCTCGAGCTCGTCGATCAGCGCGGAGGTCGCGGCGATCGCGGCGGGGTTCGTCGCGCCGGCATGCTCGCGGTCGACCCCGACGTGGTTGAAGACGGAGCCGATCTTGCCGACGGTGTGAACCGGGACTCCGGCGGCCTGCAACTCGTCCAGGTACGTCCGCCCGGGCGGGTCGAGCGCGAAGTCCTTGCGTCCCTCCGTGCGCTCGTACGCGCCCGGGCCACCCGCGGAACGGGCGTGCGATCACGCGCCCGACGGCGTGCTCGCCGCGCATGACCTCGCGCGCGGCTGCGCAGGCTGCTTCGAGCTCTTCCTGCGGCACCTCGTCCTCGTGCGCCGCGATCTGGAGCACCGAGTCGGCCGACGTGTACACGATCAGGTCGCCCGTGCGCAGGTGCTGCTCGCCGAAGTCGTCGATCACCGCGGTGCCGGAGTAGGGCCGGTTGCAGAGCACGCCGCGTCCGGTCGCGTCGCGCAGCTGGTCGATCACCGCGTCCGGGAACCCGTCCGGGGTACGTGCGCAGCGCCACGGGCGTGACCGCGCCCATCAGCTCCCAGTGCCCGGTGATCGTGTCCTTGCCGGGGCCGAGCGGGTGCAGGCGTCCGTGGAGCACGGGCGCGGGAGCCGGCGGGCAGCCTTCGAGTGGCAGCGCGGAGCCGAGGCCGAGCTGCTGCATGACCGGCAGGTCGAGTCCACCGCAGGCCGCGGCCAGGTGGCCGAGCGTGTTCGCGCCGGCGTCGCCGTAGTCGCCGGAGTCGGGCAGCTCCCCCGCGCCACAGGCATCGAGCACGATGACGAAGGCGCGCCGATCCACGGCGGCCATGCTCGCATCAAAGCGTCAGCTCGAGGCGAGCGCGCGGATGGGCGTCGAAGTAGACGTCCTTGAGCCGCTCGGCCGAGAGGTGCGTGTACAGCTGCGTCGTCGCGATGTCGGCGTGCCCGAGCATCTCCTGCAGCGAGCGCAGGTCACAGCCGCCGGCCAGTAGATGCGTCGCGAAGCTGTGGCGCAGAGTGTGCGGGCTCATCTTCGCGGCCAGCCCGGCGCT
Source organism: uncultured Solirubrobacteraceae bacterium (assembly GCA_963721315.1). Taxonomy (GTDB): domain Bacteria; phylum Actinomycetota; class Thermoleophilia; order Solirubrobacterales; family Solirubrobacteraceae; genus DASQMT01. The sequence goes on along the minus strand of CAVRIU010000008.1, from coordinate 61,642 downwards.
CGCGGCATGGCGCTGGACGATCTTGTAGAGCCCCTGGCGCGTCAGGCCGGCGCCGCGCTGGTTGACGAACAGCCGCGCTCTCCCAGCGGTTGCCGATCAGGCGCCCGCGCCCGCGCTGGACGTAGGCGCCGAGCGCGCGCGAGGCCGCCGAGCCGATCGGCACGAGCCGCTCCTTCGAGCCCTTGCCGCGCGCGCGCAGGATCCCCGCCTCGAGGTCGATGTCGCCGACCTCCAGGTCGATCGCCTCGGAGGCACGCAGCCCGCACGCGTACATCGTCTCCAGCAGCGCGCGGTCGCGCAGCGCCGCCGGCGCGGTCCCGCGCGGCTGGCGCAGCAGCTCGGCGACCTCGTCGCGGCTGAGCACCTGTGGCAGCTTGCGGCTCTGCTTGGGCGCGCGCAGGTTCGCCGTCGGATCGGTCGCCAGCACGGATGTGCGACGCAGGTGGCGGTAGAAGGAGCGCAGGCAGGCGATCTTGCGTTGCAGCGTGGCGGGCGCCGCCGCCGGCTTGTCCTCGCGCCCGCCGGCGATCTCCGCCGTGAAGGCGCTCAGCTCGACATGCCCGATCGCGAGCGGATCGTGGCCGCTGCGGCCGAGCCACTCGCCGAACTGCAGCAGGTCGGAGCGATAGGCCTCGAGCGTGTTGCGCGACAGGCCGCGCTCGAACTCGAGGTAGGCGAGGAAGTCGAGCAGCAGGTGCTCGAACGACGGGGCGCGGTCAGGGCGAGGAGCCGGATGCGGCGTAGCGATGGCCACGGGCTCCAGGGTTTCGGCGCGGGTGGCGCCAGCCCTGCCGGTGCAAGGCGCGGTTCAGGCGCCGAGGCGGCGCCTGCAGCAGCTGCAGCCCGATGATCGTCTTCGCGTCGCGGCACTGCGCGATCGTCTGCTCCAGCTCGTGCGAGCGGATGCGGCTCGATGTCGATCCGCTCGTCCTCGATCTGCTGCCCGGGCTCGTCGCTGAGCTCCGGTCGCGAGGAAGATGTGGCACTGCTCGTCGGTGAAGCCGGCCGACGTGAAGTAGGTCGTGAGGTGCTCCCAGCTCGCCGCCGCCTTGCCGATCTCCTCGGCCAGCTCGCGCTTGCCGCACAGCAGCGGGCTCTCCCCCTCCTCGTCGAGCTTGCCGGCCGGCAGCTCGAGCAGGTCCGGATCGCCGGTCGCCTCACGCGGCTGGCGCACCAGCCAGACGTGCTCGGCGTCGTGCGCGACGATCGCGACGGAGCCCGGATGCGCGACCCACTGGCGCGTCACCTCGTCGCCGTCCTCGTGGCGGAACGTGCCCTCGCAGACGTCGACGATCTTCCCCTCGAACACGGTGCGCGCGTCGAGGCGCTCGAACCTGAGAGCTCATGCGGCCGCCATGCTCGCACGCGGCCTCATACGGCGGCGGCCTCGTCGAGCAGCGCGAGGCAGACGTCGAGCATCCCCTCCAGCGCGGCGACGCTCACGCGCTCGGTCGGCTCGTGGTTGTGCTCGGTCCCGTTGGCCAGGTTGACGCACTCGATCCCCTTGCACGCGCGAGCGCGTTCGCGTCCGAGCCGCCGCCGGTCACGATCCGGCTCGGCTCGTAGCCGCACGCGCGCAGGGCTGCCTCGGCGGCGACGACCGCGCGGCGCCGTGCTCTTGGTCCGGTAGCCGTCGAACAGCTTCTCGCAGGTGACGTCGACGTCGCACTCGCCGGCCCCGGCGCCGTCCTGCACGGCGTCGATCATGCGCGCGACGACGTCCTCGACGCGCTCGGGGTCGAGCGAGCGCGCCTCGGCCAGCAGGCGGCAGCGCTCCGGCACGACGTTGGTCGAGCCGCTGCCGCCCTGGATCGAGCCGACGTTCGCGGTCGTCTGCTCGTCGATCCGGCCGTGCGGCATCGCGGCGATCGCGTGCGCGGCGGCGAGCACGGCGCTGCGCCCGGCTTCCGGGCGGATGCCGGCGTGCGCCGCGCGGCCGTGGAAGTCGGCGCTCAGGCGGTAGTAGGTCGGCGACGCGATCACGACCTCGCCGATCGGCGTCGCGTGGTCGAAGACGTAGCCGAAGTCGGCCCGCAGCACCGACGCGTCGAACGCCTTGGCGCCGGCCAGCGCGTCCTCCTCCTCGACCGTCAGCAGCAGCTCGAGCGCGACCGGCGAGCCTTCGACGCTCGCGCGCCGCGCGACCTCGAGGAAGACGGCGACGGCGGCCTTGTTGTCGGCGCCCAGGATCGTGTCGTGCGCGTTCTCCCAGCCACCGTCGACTACGACGGGCTCGATCTCACCGTGCACCTCGACGGTGTCGAGATGCGCGCACAGCAGCACCGTGCGCTCGGAGCGGCCGCGGATGCGCGTGAGCAGGTTGCCGCGGGCGTCCGCCGCGACGCTCAGTCCGATCGCCTCGAGCTCGCGCGTGACTTCCGCCGCGACCTCGGCCTCGTGCCCGAACGGGCTGGGAATCGCGCAGAGCGCGGCGAAACGCTGGTTCAGCCGCTGCTTCTCGACCGCGCTGGCCGGCCTCACGTCAGAGCTGCTGGAAACGGCCCGTGGGCTCGGGCAACGCCTCGGCTTGCGCGGGCCGGCCGGCCCGGATCGGCTCGTCGGACTCGTCCAGCTCGTGCGGGCGCCGCTCGCGCATGTAGCGCTGCGCGGCGCCGACGAACTCGCGGAACAGCGGCGCCGGGCGCTCCGGGCGCGACTTGAACTCCGGGTGGAACTGCGACGCGACGAAGAACGGGTGGTCGGGCAACTCGATGATCTCGACCAGCCGCTCGTCCGGCGTCGTGCCGGAGACCACGAGCCCGGCGGCCTCAAGCCGGCGACGGAGGAAGTTGTTGACCTCGTAGCGATGGCGGTGGCGCTCGTAGATGACGGCCTCGCCGTAGATCTCGCGCGCCCGCGTGTCGGGGTGCAGCTTGACCGGATCGGCCCCGAGCCGCATCGTGCCGCCCATGTCGGCGACCTCCTTCTGCTCGGGCAGCAGGTCGACCACCGGATACGGGGTCGCGGGATCGAACTCGCTCGAGTTCGCGCCGTCCATGCCGACGACGTGACGCGCGAAGTCGGCCACCGCGATCTGCATGCCGAGGCAGACGCCGAGGTACGGGATGCCCTGCTCGCGCGCGATCCGCGCCGCGGCGATCTTGCCTTCGATGCCGCGCACGCCGAAGCCGCCCGGGATCAGGATCCCGTCGGCCTCCTCGATCCGGTGGCGCACCTCCTCGTCGCCGAGCGTCTCCGAGTCGACCCAGTCGATCGCGACGCCGCAGCCATGCTCGAAGCCGGAATGGCGCAGCGCCTCGACGACCGAGAGGTACGCGTCCGCGAGCTGGACGTACTTGCCGACCAACGCGATCCGCACGGGCGCGCTGCTCTGCGCCTCGGTCGCCTTGCCGATGAAGCGCTTCCAGCTCTCCAGGTCGGGCGGCCCGGCCTCGATCCCGAAATGGTCGAGCACGAAGTCGTCGACGCCCTCGGCCTGGAAGAAGAGCGGCACCTTGTAGATGTTGTCGACGTCGCGCGCGGACACGATCGCCTCGACCGGCAGCGAGGCGAACAGCGCGATCTTCTTGCGGATCTCGCGCGACAGCGCTCCCTCCGAGCGACACACGACCATGTCGGGCTGGATGCCGATGCGGCGCAGCTCGTTGACCGAATGCTGCGTCGGCTTGGTCTTCAGCTCCCCGGCATGGCCGATGTAGGGCACGAGCGTGAGGTGGATGTACATGCAGCGGCGCCGGCCGACGTCGACCGGGAACTGGCGGATCGCCTCCAGGAACGGCAGCGACTCGATGTCGCCGACGGTGCCGCCGATCTCGGTGATGACGATGTCGACGTCCTGGCTCTCCCCCACGAGCTGCACGCGGTGCTTGATCTCGTCCGTGATGTGCGGAACGACCTGGACGGTGCCGCCGAGATAGTCGCCGCGGCGCTCCTTGCGGATCACCGAGTTGTAGATCGCCCCGGCGGTCACGTTGGACGCGCGCGAGGTGTTCGAGTCGGTGAAGCGCTCGTAGTGGCCGAGGTCGAGGTCGGTCTCGGCGCCGTCCTCGGTCACGAACACCTCGCCGTGCTGGAACGGCGACATCGTGCCGGGGTCGATGTTGATGTACGGATCGAACTTCTGCAGCGCGACCCTCAGCCCGCGGGCGACGAGCAGGCGGCCGATCGAGGCCGCGGCGATGCCCTTGCCGAGTGACGACACGACGCCGCCGGTGACGAAGATGTAGCGGGTGCGCGGGCGTGAGTCGGGCATCTCGCTCGCAGTCTAGGGCGCCGGGCGGCGGCAGCTGCGGCTTCCCCGCACGCAGCGGGAAACGTGCCTCGGGCGCCTGCGAGCCGGGCGATCGGGGTGCCCGCGAGGTGCGTCAACTGCGGCATCAAAGGGAGGCATCGGGTGTGGGCGGCGGCTTGCGCGGGCGCGGCGGCGACTCGCGCCGGGCGCGGCGGCGACTCGCGCCGGGCGGAGCGGCGACTCGCGCCGGGCGCGGCGGCGACTCGCGGCGCCGCGGCCCGCGCGGCGCGGAGCGACACTCCCGGGCGCTTTGACCTCCCCATGCGGGGTCAAAGCGCCCCGCGTCCCTTCGGCGCGCGGCGCTTGACGAGTTGACGTCGCTATACGGCGTGAAGTCGTCACGGACATCCGCTGGGCCGGCCGGGATCGCCGGCGAGCCATCCGAGCCTCCGTGAGACTGGCCTCTGGCCGGTACTCCCGGACGTTCGCGGGCCCGCCGCCCGCACCGAACCCTCGCCCCTCACTGCCGCAGTTGACGTTCTCCGTACACCAGAAGCACGCGCGACACACTGCTCGCCCTCAGGCCGCCTTGAGCAGCTCCTTCGCGTGGCGACGCGCCGCCACGTCCGCGTCGTCGGCCCCGAGCATCCGCACGATCTCTGCGACGACCGCGCCGCGCTCGAGCAGCGTGACGGTCGCGCGAGCGGGGTCGGCGGACGTGTCCTTGGCGATCGTGAAGTGCCGCTCGGCGACCGATGCGATCTGCGGCAGGTGCGTGATGCAGATCACCTGCCGGCCGGCTGCCAGGGTGCGCAGCTGATCGCCGATGGCGCGGGCGGTCTGGCCGCCGATGCCGGCGTCGACCTCGTCGAATACGAGCGTCGCCGGCCCGGCCGCGGCAGCGACGCTCATCAGCGCGAGCATCACGCGCGACAGCTCGCCTCCGGAGGCGATATCGCGCAGCGGGCCCGCGGGCACGCCCGGGTTCGGCGCAATCAGGAACTCGACTTCGTCTCCGCCGCTCGGGCCAGGGTCCTCGCGTGGCGTGACGCGCACCTCGAAGCTCGCTCCTTCCATCGCGAGCTCACCCAGCACCTCGACGACCGCCCGCGCCAAGCCGCCTGCGGCCCGCGACCGCTCAGCGCGGAGGGCCTGGACGCCGCTCGGCGAGCTCGGCGCGCACCTCGGTCAGCGCCGCCGTCGAGTCCTCCAGCGCCTCCTCGGCCCCCACAAGCTCATCGCGGCGCTGTCGGCAGACGTCGGCATGCGCGATCACCGTGGCGATCGTCCCGCCGTGCTTGCGCTTGAGTCGCTCGAACAGCGCCAGGCGCTCCTCGACCTCGTCCAGCCGGCCCGGCGGGGCGTCCACCGCTTCGCCGTAGCCGCGCAACTCGCGCGCCAGGTCGTCCGCATCGACCGCAAGCGCGGCCGCACGTCCCGCTAGCGCGTCGAGCGCCGGGTCGACTCCGCCGATCGCCTCGAGCGCCCGTGCTGCACCGGCCAGCGCCGACGCGCCACCCTCGCCGCTCTCGGGCGCGACCGCCTCGATCGCGCCGGCGGCTGCCAGGCGCAGACCCTCGAGATTGCGCAGCCGCTCGCGCTCGGCGGTCAGCTCGTCCTGCTCGGACTCAGTCGGCGCCGCGGCCTCGATCTCACCCAGCTCCCACTGCAGCAGGTCAAGCTCACGATCCCGCGCTCCCGCGCGCTCGCGCAGCGCCGCCAGCTCGGCTTGCAGCGCGCGCTCGCGCGCGTGGACCCGCGCGAACTCGAGCCGCCGCGCCGCCTGCTCCTCACCGCAGAAGCCGTCGAGGATCTCCAGCTGCGCCGCGGCCAGCGTGAGCTTGCGATGCTCGTGCTGGCCGTAGAACGACAGCAGCGCACCACCCACGTCGCGCAGGTCGCCGGCGGTCGCGCTGCGCCCGTTCAGGTAGGCGCGAGTGCGGCCTTCCGCGCTCACGCGGCGGGCCAGCACCAGCTGCTCCGCATCGTCGGGAATGCGCTCTCCAAGCTCCGCCCGCAAGCCGTCGGACAGCTCGAACCCGCCCTCGACGTACGCCTCCGTCGCCCCCGGGCGCACGATGCCGGCGCGTGGCTTCCCGCCCAGCAGCAGGTCGAGCGCGTGCGCGAGCACGGTCTTGCCCGCGCCGGTCTCGCCGGTCAGGACGTTGAGCCCCGGCGCGAGCCGCAGCTCGGCTCGCTCGATCAGCAGCAGATTCTCTACACGCAGCTCTTCAAGCACGAGTGACGGTCTACCAGCCGCCCCCGACGGACCGCGGCCGCAGCGCAGAGCCGGCACACATTCGGCACAAATTCGGCACGGCTGCCTGTTGTCTCGCAACGGAAGCGCGAGGACGCTTCGCCCATGTCCTGCTCAGCCGCCCTCCGCCACCGACTATCGCGCCAGGCGGCCGAACCGCTCGCGCAGGCGGTGATAGAAGCTGGCGCCCGGGAGCTGGGCGAGCAGCGCCGTCACTCGCGCGAACTCGACGTGGATGTCCTCGCCCGGCCCCAGCTCGACGACCGGGCGCCCGTCGACGTGTATCTCAACCGGCTCCTCGCGCGAGCGGTTGTTGATCGTGAGCAGGTCGTCGGGCGCTACGACAAGCGAGCGGGCGGTCAGCGAGTGCGGCGCGATGAACGAGACGACGAAGCCCGCCACGCCCCACGCCAGCACCGGCCCGCCGTTGGCCAGGTTGTAGCCCGTCGATCCTTGCGGCGTCGCCACGACGAGCCCGTCGCAGCGCACGCGCCCGATCTCCTCTCCCGCGAGCGCGTAGCCGAGGTCCGCGACGCGGAAGCCCGGCTTGCGGTGCACGGAGATGTCGTTCATCGCCAACCAGCTCCCGTCCGGGCGGCCGACCGTGATCCCGGGCAGCTCGAGGGTGTCGAACTCACCCGCGAACGCGCGATCGAAATCGGCGTCGAGGCCATCGGGATCGAGCGTCGCGAGGAAGCCGACCTCGCCGAAGTTGACCGCGAACACGGGCACCGTCGTGCCGGCGTACTCGCGCAGCGCGGTGAGGATGGTGCCGTCGCCGCCCATCACCACGCAGAGGTCCGCATCGCGCATCGGCGGCGTGTCGACGTCGATCCCCTGGCGCGCCTCGAGCCCGTGCTTGCTCGTCTCCTCGGCGTCGAAGCGCAGGGTCACGCCGGCCCGTCCGGCGGCGGCGATGAGCGCCGCGAGCGCCGTCGTGGTGTCGGCCGCGCGGCGGTGGGTGAGCACGGTGGCGAACCGGGTCATGGCTCGATCGCGCGCGCCGCAGCGTCCAGGTCGCGCAGCGCGCCGCTGCGGCCGCTCTCGGCCAGGTGGGCGAAGGTCTCGCGGTTTCCCGCCGGGCCGGGCAGGCCGGACGATGCGAAGCCGAGCACCGCTGCTCCCTGCTCGCGCGCGGCCGCGCCGACAGCCGAGCATCGCCGCCCGCCGCAGCTGCGGATCGCGTACCACGCCGCCCTTGCCGATCCGCTCGCGGCCGACCTCGAACTGCGGCTTGACCAGCACCAGCGCGTCGAAGCGCGCGGCCGCACAGGCGAGCACGGCGGGCAGGACCTTCGCGAGCGAGATGAACGACACGTCGGCGACGATCAGGTCGGGATGGTAGGGCAGCATCAACGGCTCGAGCGCGCGCGCGTTCGTGCGCTCGAGCACGGTCACGCGCGGGTCGTCGCGGAGCGCGAAGGCCAGTTCACCGTACGCGACGTCGAGCGCCACGACGTGCGTCGCCCCGCGCTGCAGCAGGCAGTCGGTGAACCCGCCGGTGGAGGCGCCGACGTCCAGCGCGTGGCGTCCCGCGACCTCGATCCCGCGCGCGTCGAGCCCGTTGGCGAGCTTGATCCCACCGCGCGACACGAACTGTGGCGGCATGACGATGTCGAGCTCGACGTCGGCGGCCACGAGCTGCCCGGGCTTCTCCGCCCGCCTCCGGCCGGGCCCGAGGTGCACGTCGCCCGCGATCACCGCGGCCGCGGCGCGCGAGCGCGACGGGAACAGCCCGCGCTCGGCGAGGAGGGAGTCGAGCCGTACACGGGCCATTGGCGCGCAAACGCTACCGAGCCGTTCGCCACGGTCGCTCGGCAAGACGTTCGCGCAGATCTGATCGACCGGTCGCGGACGCCGCTATGCGGCGGCGACGCTGCCGCGCGGCTGCAGCACGGCGGCCTGGATCCGCTCGGCGATCCGCTCCGCCGTGTAGCCGACCTCGGCGTGCAGCAGCTTCGGGGCGCCGTGGGTCACGTAGCGGTCCGGCAGCCCGACGCGCATGATGCGCGGAGCCAGGCCGCCTTCGGAGAGTGCCTCCCAGACGCCGGTGCCGAAGCCGCCGGACAGCACGCCCTCCTCGACCGTCACGAGCAGTTCGTGCTCCGCCGCGAGCTGGGCCAGCAGGCCGGTGTCGAGCGGCTTGGCGAAGCGTGCGTCGGCGACCGTCACTTCGAGCCCGCCCTCGGCCAGCAACTCGGCGGCACCGAGCGCCTTCCCGACGCCGCTGCCGTAACCCACGATCGCGACCCGCTCGCCTTCGCGCAGGATCTCGCCGATGCCGATCTCCAGCAGCTCGGGTTCGGAGGGCAGCGGCACGCCGACCGCCTCGCCGCGCGGGTAGCGGATGCCGACCGGCCCAGCGTCGTGGTGCAGCGCGGTGTGGAGCATGTGCACCAGCAGCGCCTCGTCGCGGGGCGCCATCAGCGTGATGTTCGGCAGGCAGCGCAGGTAGGCGATGTCGAACACGCCATGGTGCGTCGCACCGTCGTCGCCGACCAGTCCCGCGCGGTCCATCGCGAGCACGACGGGGAGCTGCTGCAGGCAGACGTCGTGCACGATCTGGTCGTAGGCACGCTGCAGGAACGTCGAGTAGATCGCCGCGACGGGGCGCGCGCCCTCGAGCGCGAGGCCGGCTGCGAACAGCAGCGCCTGCTGCTCGGCGATGCCGACGTCGAAGTAGCGCTCTGGCATCGCCTTCTGGAGCAGGTTGAGCCCGGTGCCGGAGTTCATCGCCGCGGTGATTCCGACGACGCGGCTATCGCGCCGGCATTCGGCGACCAGCGCCTCGCCGAAGACCTGCGTGTACTGCGGCGGCGACGCCTTCTTGGAGGTCGGCTTGGACGGGGCCGGCATGCGCTTGGCGATCGAGTTGGGCTTGGCGGCATGCCACTGCTCCATGCCCTCCAGACCACCCTCCTCGGCGGGCGAGAAGCCCTTGCCCTTGACGGTGGCGCAGTGCACGACGACGGGTCGCTCGGCCTCGAACGCGGCGCGCAGCGCGCGTCGCAGGGCGCGCACGTCGTGGCCGTCCACGACGCCCATGTATGCCCAATCGAGCTCCTCCCAGAAGAGGCCGGGCGCCCAGAACGCCTTGATCGACTCCTTCAGCTGGGGGCCGAGCCGCTCGAAAGCGGAGCCGATCCCCACGGGCAGCTTGGTGAGCCGCTCCTCGACGCCTTCGCGCGCCTTCCAGAGCCCGGGCTCGAGCCGGATCCGATTGAAGTAGCGCGACAGCGCGCCGACGTTCGGCGCGATCGACATGCCGTTGTCGTTGAGGATCACCACGAGCGGCGTGCCCAGGCCACCGGCCTGGTGGATCGCCTCGAACGCGACGCCGCCCGTCATGGCGCCGTCACCGATCACCGCGACGACCTTCGCGTCCGGAGCCGCGCCCGGTTCGCCCTGGGCGAGCCGCAGGCGCATCGCCTCCTTGATTCCGACGCCGTAGCCGATCGACGTCGAAGCGTGGCCGGCGCCCATCACGTCGTGCTCGGACTCCTGGATCGAACAGAACGGGGCGAGCCCGCCGTACTTGCGGATCGTCGCGAGCGCGTCACGGCGTCCGGTCAGCAGCTTGTGCGGGTAAGCCTGATGGCCGACGTCCCAGAGGATCTTGTCGGTCGGCGAGTCGAGCAGCGAGTGCAACGCCACCGTGATCTCGCAGGCGCCGAGGTTGGCGCCGAAGTGCCCTCCGATCTCGCCCACGGTGTCGATCAGCAGCTCGCGGATCTCCTGGGCGACCTGCACGAGCTCGTCCTCCGTGAGCGAGTGCAGATCCTGCGGGCGGTCGATACGGTCGAGGATCGTCATGTCGTTCGGTTGGCGATGAAGTCGGCGATCTGCTCGAGCTCTGCCGCTCCCGAGCCTGCCGTTGCCCGAGTCAGCGCCCTGCGCGCCTTGCCATGAGATTCGGCCGCCATCGAGCGCGCTCCGTCGAGCCCGTAGCAGCTCACGTACGTCAGCTTCCCGTGGCGCTCATCCGAGCCGCGCGGCTTGCCGAGCGCTGCATCGGACCCCGTCACGTCGAGGATGTCGTCGACGATCTGGAACAGGACACCCAGTTCAGCAGCAAAGGCACGGAAGTCCGAGAGTGTAGGAGATGGGTCGCGCTCGCCCGCGAGCAGCAGCACGCACTCGACCGACGCTCCGATCAGCCGGCCGGTCTTGAGCTCGTGCAGGCGGCGCAGCTCCGGCTTGCCCGTGTCGACCGTCCCGCGCACGTCGATGTACTGCCCGCCGACCATCCCGTTGACCCCGGTGGCATCGGCCAGCTCGGCGACGGCGGCGAGCACCGCTGCGGGCTCGCCGGCCTGCTCATGCAGGACGAGGCGGAACGCCTCCGCATAGAGCCCGTCGCCGGCCAGGATCGCGACGTCCTCGCCGTAGCGGACGTGGCACGTCGGCCGCCCGCGGCGCAGCTCGTCGTCATCCATCGCCGGCAGGTCGTCGTGGATCAGCGAGTAGGTGTGGATCAGCTCCAGCGCGGCAGCCAACGGCATCACGTCGGATGGCTCGCGTCCGATCGCCCGCGCCGTCGCGAGCGCGAGCACCGGCCGGATCCGCTTGCCGCCGGCGAGCAGCGAATAGCGCATCGCCTCCTCGAGCCCCGCGGTCGCCGGCTCGCGCGCGAAGCGAAGGTCGCGGAGGTACACCTCGACCGCTTCGCGCAGCTGATCGGGGTAGGCCGCGCTCGCCGGATGCGCGGCCGATGCCCGCGCGCGCGTGCTCACGAGCCGAGTGCGAGCTGGCCCGGCGCCGGCGCGGCCGCCGGCTTCGCCGCCTCGCACCTGCCGGTCGAGCTCGGCACCGGCCGCCGCCGCCAGTTGCGCGCATTCGTCGACCAGCGCGGCGGCGCGTTCCGGCGCCAGCTCGCCTGCACGCAGCTCCTCAGCGGCGCGTTCGAGGCGGGTCACGAGCTCTTCCAGCTGCGGATCAGGCACGCGACGCGCCATTCTCGCGCACGGACCGCAGCGCGGCGCCGAGGATCCCGTTGACGAAGCCCGGCGCCTGGGCGGCGCAGAACTCCTTGGCGATCTCGACCGCCTCCGTGATCGCGCCTTCCGGCGGGATCGGCCGGTCGCCCTCGAGCAGGTCCGAGTGCAGCATCTCAAGCAGCGCCACGCGCATGATCGCGCGCTCCAGCGGGGCGATCCGCTCCAGCGTCCAGCCCTCGGCATGGAGCGCGATCTGCTCGTCGAGCTCGTCCTGGTGGTCCGAGGTCGCATGCGCCAGCGCGCGGGTGAAGCCGGCGGCGTCGCGCTCGAACAGCTCGTCGAGCGACCGGCCGGTCAACTCGTGCTGGTAGAGCGCGAAGACGGCTGCGCGGCGCTGGTCGGAGCGGCGGGACATCGACGGTCCGGGTCAGGCGCGCGACATGTAGGAGCCCGAGCGCGTGTCGACCTTCACCCGGTCACCGATGTTGACGAACAGCGGGACGCTGACAGTGGCGCCCGTCTCGAGCGTCGCCGGCTTGATGCCGCCGCCGGAGGCGGTGTCGCCGCGCACGCCGGGCTCCGTGTGCGTGACCTCCAGCTCGACCGACGCGGCGAGCTGGATGTCGGACGGCTGCTCGTCGATGAACAGCAGGTCGACGGACTCGTTCGGCCGGATCCACTTGAGCGGCTCCGCCAGCGCGCGCTCGGGGATCGCGAGCTGCTCGTAGGACTGCTCGTCCATGAAGTGCGCGTCGGTGCCGTCGGCGTAGAGATACTGCATCTTGCGCGCCTCGGTGCGGATCGCGCGGAACTTCTCCCCCGCGCGGAAGGTGCGGTCGATCACGGCGCCGTCAGCCGTGCGACGCAGCTTGGTCCGGACGAAGGCGCCGCCCTTGCCGGGCTTGACGTGCTGGAACTCGAGGATCTTGAAGATCGTGCCCTCGACCTCGATGTGATTCCCGTTCTTGAACTGGTTCGTCGAGATCATCCCGGCTGGAAGGGTAGTCGCGCGCCCGGTCTCAGGACCCGGGCTGCTCGATGTACCACTCGACGAACTCGGAGCAGCGCCCCTCGCCATCGAACCGCAGGACATACAGGTTCGAGAACACCCTGCCCTCGGCGTAGCGGCTCTCGCCGGTGGCGATGGCACGGTCCTCCTCGATCAGCAGCGGCCGGTAGGCCGCCTCCCAGCTGCCCGGTTCGTCGCGCTCCTCGAGCCAGCTCGCGACGATCGCCTCACGCCCTTGGAGCGGCTCGTCGTGAGGGTGGTAGGAGTAGCTCGCGTCGGCGCTGAAGAGATCGGCGATCGCGTCGCGATCGTATGTCCGCCAGGCCTCGATGTAGGCGTCGAGCCAGGCTTGAACGGCTTCCCTTGTGAGCACGCCCGCAGGGTACGCCGAACCGCCGCGAGCGTCAGCCCGGGAGCCCGAGGAACAAGAAGAGCAGAGGCGTCGCGAGACCGAGGTAGCCGAGCACGATGCCCGCGATCGCCAAGCCGCGGCCGGATTGGCCCGGCGAGCGGGCGATCTGACCGAGCGCCACGTGGCCGAAGACGACGGCGAGGATCGAGCCGAGCCACCACATCCACAGGACGCCGAGCGCCAATGAGGCGATCGCGAGCCCGTTCGTGCCGATCGACCGGCGCACGAACGTCGGCCTGACGACCGCGGGCGCCGGTGTCACGTCGGCGGTCAGCGCCGCGAGCTCAGAGCACCAGCGTGCGGCGAAAGCCGCCGCCATGCGCTCCTCGAGCTCGGCGGAGTCCAGCCGGCCCTCCATCGCGGCGACCCGCAGGCGTGCGCCGGCCGCCTCGCGATCGGCGTCGGAGGCGCGTAGGTCACGCGTGGATCCTTGCGGTTGCATCGGCAGGCCTCAAGCGTAACCAGTGCGAGTGCCCGGCGTGGCCGGGCGTTCGTTATCTGCCAGGAGCGGCGTGCGCTAGTTGTAAGTCCCGAGTAGGTTTGTTCAGGCGGTGATGGGTGTTTGACGCCCGCTGCCTGCGTGTCGGCGGCGATGGTTGTATGAAAATAGCCAGCCGTCAAGGCTGCGGTGCGTACTCGGCTGGAGCAGTAGATCGCGCCGTAGGCCCAGCCGCCGAGTATCGTGCGGATGAAGCCTCTTGCCTTCCCGTTTTGGTCTGCGTCCGGCGCGGTCGGGCGGGCAGGTACCGGACGGCGAGCGCTCGGCAAGCGATCGCGTGGATCGCGTAGGCCGGCCGATCAGCCGCTCGACGGTGATCCCGTAACTGGCGTAACAGGCCAGCGCGCGCAGGAACCCGACCGCTGCGCGGGCCGTCTCGTCGGTCAGGACTCGGCGTAGGCACGCCGGGTGGCGTCGTCGATGGCGACATCACGAACTCCCAGCCTGTCGGCTGTGTCGCCGCGGCGTCGGTGAAGCTACCTGCGGCGTAGCGCCCGCGACCCGCGCGACCGGTGACGCGGTGCCCGGCGCCGCCGCCGACGATCCGCCCAAGCCTCTTTGCGTCGATGTGGCTCAGTTCGCCGGGGCGGGCGCGTTCGTAGCGTTGCGCGGGCTCCGGGCCCAGTCGCCCGAGTCGGACCATCCCGATCCGGGTCAGGATCCCCGACACCGTCGAGAGCGGCATCTCGGGCAGCTCGGCGATCTCCGGTCCGCTAAACCGCAACCGGCGCGGCGCGGCGATCGCCTCGATCCGGCGCTCATCGGTGCGATTGGTCAGCACCCGCCAGGACGAGCCACGATTCAGCGGCCGGCCTCTGACGCCTCCCGGGACGGGCCACCCACCTAGAGCGGTTGTCGGGAAATGTTGAACTCGGCCGCTGCTCCGCGATCGACCACTCTGCTCAACCACCAAGCCCACCATCTAAACGCCGATCGCCATGACAACGCCGCGTTAGCGCGCAACTTCATCCGGTGTCCTCCGCTGAGACTGGGCCTTAGCAACCACCAGCCACCAAGGGGGCCCGGATGAACAACCTGCTCAGGACTACAGCTAGTTGAGCACCAGGTAGTTCGGGTCGTCCCCGTCGGGCTCGAAGGGCGGGCCGTCGAACGGCGCCCACGCACCCTCGAACGGGATGTAGGTGGGGCAGGTGCGGGAGTCGTGAACGGCTGGCACGGGTTGAACGGGTGCACGCGACCAGCGACGGGGTTCGGGTCGCCGCGACGGTGTCGCGCGATCGAATGCCCTGCCCGTGTGTCGCGTTGCGGCTCAGCTCCACGATGTTCGGGACGTCGTCGTGATCCTGGTCGTCGGCGCCGTCGCGCACGCCGTCGCCGTCGGTGTCGGCGTCGTCGACGAGCGGTGCTCGGCGTACGTGAGCCGGAACGGCGTCTCGCGGGTATGCAGGCTCGTCCACCAGCCGGCTGTCATGCGCCCGTGCGTCTCGTCCCAGTTGCTGAGGCCGTCGGCGTCCTCGTCGCGCTCGTCGTCCGAGAGGATAGCCGTTGTTGTCTCGTGTCGAGGTAGTGCGCCTCGGAGGTAGACGTAGCCCGCGACTGCGCAGTCGTCGGACACCGTTGCCAGTCTGCGGTCGAAGTCGCGGATGCAATCCCGTGGTGCCGTTGTCGGGCCGGTGGATGTTCGCAGTAGCCCGAGCGACGCAGCCAGTTCTTGAAATCGGTCTCCTTGTCGTACCCGACGGCGGCCAGCGCGGGGTCCGGCGGTCATCGCCGCTCTGCTGGTAGATCGAGTACTTGGCGCCGTCGGAGTAGGTCAGCGCGGCAGCGCCCTGCTCGAGGCTCTGCGGCGTCGGAGCGGCCGCGCCGTTCGCGCAGCGTGTAGCTTCCAGAGCGAGTGCTCCTCGGCCAGCGTCAGGCTGTCGCCGTCGAAGTCGGTCCCGGCGTCGGTCGCGTCGAGCGGGTTCGGGTACGGCTTCTTGCCGGGGAAGGGCGCGAAGGCGTTGAGGTTCTGGTACTCGTCGTTGTTGAGATCGCGCGCCGAGCGATACTCGTAGCCGTCGCCGACGCCGTCGCCGTCGGTGTCGGCCTTGCACGGGTCCAGCTGCGTAGGGAAGGCCCTTCTCGATCGTGTCGAGCAAGCAGGTCGTTGTCGTCGTCGACGTCGACGCCGTTGATCTGGCCGTCGCCGTCGCAGTCGCCGTCGGGCCGGCGCGGCGCGCGAGCCTGGCGCTGATCGCTGCGGAGAGCGCTTGCGTCCGGTGTAGCGCTTGCCGAACTTCTGCGCGAGCACGCGCAGCTTGAACCGCGTCGGGACGGGCTGACCCGCCTCGACCGCGATGTTCTCGGTCAGGCGGTCGGGCACCGTCACGCGCAGCAGCTTCTTGGTCGAGAGGTCGGCCTTGGCGAAGACGGCGCGCTCGCCCTTGCGCTTGAAGACGACGGTGTTCTTGCCGCGCCCGGGCAGGAAGTGGCGGCCCTTGAGCATGAGCTGCTGACCGACCGCCACGTCCATCGGCGAGACCTTCTTGATCACCGGCGCCTTCTTCTTCGCGCGTCGGCGGGGGGAGCGATCACCCCCGCGACGGCGGATGCGAGGAGAGCGACCAGCGCGGCCAGCCAGGCGGCGCGGCGAGGACAAGGGCGAGTGCGAGCGCGAAGGAGTTCCATCGCGGTCGATATCGGCCGGAGACGGCCCCGGCTTGAGCGCCGCTGGACCGATCAGGCGACGAGCGTGAGCGCCTTCGAGGCGCCCGACAGCACCTCGTGACCGTCTGCCGTCACGACGACCAGGTCCTCGATCCGCGCCCCGCCGCGACCGGGCAGGTAGATCCCGGGCTCGACCGTGACGACGTGGCCCGCCGCGAGCCGGCCCTCGGCGGTACGGGCCAGCCGCGGCGCCTCGTGGATGTCGAGCCCGACGCCGTGGCCGAGCCCGTGGCCGAAATGCTCTCCGTGACCCGCCGCGGCGATCAGGTCGCGCGCGATCGCGTCGATCTCGCGTCCCTCGGGCCCGGGCCGCACGGCCGCGAGCGCGGTCTGCTGCGCGTCCAGCACGATGTCGTAGAGCTCGGTCAGGTCGTCGGCGAGCGGGCCCGTGGCCCAGGTGCGCGTGCAGTCCGAGCAGTAGCCGTCGATGCGCGCGCCGATGTCCAGCGTGACCAGGGTGTCAGGCCCGATCTCGACGTCCCGCGGGACCGCGTGCGGGAGCGCGCCGTTCTCGGCCGCGGCGACGATCGAGGCGAAGCTCGGGCCGTCCGCGCCGCGCAGCCGCATCTCCTGCTCGAGCGCCAGCGCGACCGCGCGCTCGGTGCGCCCGACCAGCCCCTGTTCCTGCAGCCAGGCGTAGATCTCGTCGACGAGCGTCGCGCCGGCGCGGATCGCGGCGATCTCCGCCGGCTCCTTGATCGCCCGCTCCGCCTCCACCAGGCCGCCGGCCGGAACCAGCTCGACCCGGCTCGGCAGCGGTCTCGCGCAGCTCGCCGTGGCGGCGCACGGAGACGTGCTGGTCCTCGAAGCCGAGGCGCAGCTCGCCCGGCGGCCAGCCCTCGGCGAGCGCGGCACGCAGCTCCTGCGGCGCGGGCTGCGACGTCGAAGCCGTCGACCTCCGCCCTGGCCCGCTCGACGTAGCGGAAGTCCGTCAGGAAGCGGCGCGTGTCGGGCCCCACGATCGCGAGACCGTTGCTGCCGGAGAAGCCCGTCAGGTAGCGCAGGTTGACGGCGTCGGTCACCAGCAGGAGGTCGAGCTCGCGCTCGGCGAGCCGCGCGGCGACGCGGCCGGCGCGGCTCACAGCGCCTCCTTCAGCCGTGCGAGCGCCGTGCGATAGCCATCGACACCCTCGCCGCTGACGCTCGCGACGCACACGTCCTCGAGCACGGATACGGCGCGAAAGGCCTCGCGATGCTTGACGTCGGAGAGATGGACCTCGACCGCCGGCAGCCCCGCGATCTCGACCGCATCGCGCAGCGACCAGGCGTAGTGCGTCCAGGCACCGGGGTTGAGCAGCAGCGCGTCGGCGTAGTCGCCGGCCTTGTGCAGCTCCTCGACGTACTCGCCCTCGTGGTTGGTGTGGAAGAACCGCGCCTGTAAGCCGAGCTCCTTCGCGAACTGCTCGATCCGCGTCTCCAGCCGAGGAAGCGACAGAACGCCGTAGTGCGCCGCCGGCCGGCGCTCCAGCGCATCGAGGTTGACGCCGTGCATGACGGCCACGCGGTTGCGCATCAGGCGCTCAACTCTTTCAGAGCGTGCGCGAGGTCGGCGTCCGCTACCGGCAGCCCCGTCCGGACGTCGCCGGGCGCCTCGACCAGCACGAAGCCGACGCGCCCGCCGCGGCGCTTCTTGTCGCCCTTCAGCGCCGCCAGCACGGCCGTATGATCGACCGCCGGGTCGAGCACGGTCGGCAGCCCGCGCGCGGCGAGCAGCGCCGCCACCTCGGCGCGCAGCTCGGGCCGGCCCGAGAGCGACAGCGCCGCGAGCAGCCCGAGCCCGACCGCCTCGCCGTGGCGGTAGCGGCGATAGCCGGTGGCCGTCTCGATCGCATGTCCAACGGTATGCCCGAGGTTGAGGGTCTGGCGACGACCGGCGTCGCGCTCGTCGCGCTGCGACGATCGCGAGCTTGGTGCGCGCGCACGCGACGATGAGGTCCGCGTCGGCCTCTGGCTCGCCGCCGCGGACCCGCTCCCACAGCGCGCCACCGGCGATCAGCGCGGTCTTGATCACCTCCGCCCAGCCGGCTGCGAGCTCCTCGCGCGGGAGCGTCGCGAGCACTGCCGGGTCGGCGAGCACGGCGGCGGGCTGGTGATAGGAGCCGGCGTAGTTCTTGCCCTCGGGGAGGTCGACGCCGGTCTTGCCGCCGTAGGCCGAGTCGACCTGCGCGACCAGCGTCGTCGGCAGCTGGGCCACGCGGACGCCACGCTGGTAAGTCGCGGCACAGAAGCCCGCGAGATCGCCGACGACGCCGCCACCGAGCGCGAGCACGTGGTCGTCGTGCTCCATCCCCGCGGCGGCCAGCCCGCGCAGCACGCGCCCGGCCTGCTCCCACGTCTTGGCCGCCTCGCCGGGTGGGATCGTCAGCGTCGCGGCGACGCTCCCGGCGCGCGCCGCGTAGAGCGCGCCGACCGTCTCGTCCGTGACGAGGAAGGAGCGGCCGCCGAGCCCGCGCGGCGCGGCGAGCACGCCGTCGCCCACATAGACGGGATAGTCGCCCGACGCGCTGCGCGCCCACAGCATCCGTGTCCCGCCGGGTGCCTCGCGCAGCGCGTTGATGGCGGGCACGGCCCGGCGCACGACGTCGCGCGCGGAATCGGTCAGGATCGCCGCGGCGAGCCCGTCGTAGAGCGGGCGGCGCTCGGCATACAGCGCGTCGAAGCTCGCACGGTCGCGTGCCAGCGGACGGCGCCCACCGGCGCGCCGCCATGCGGTCGCCGGGTCGATGTCGAGCAGCACGACGACGTGGCGCGCCAGCGCCGCGCGCACGCGCGCTGAGCCGACCGCACCGCCGCCGAGCGAGATCACCGGCGCGGTCGGGGCGTCGAGCAGCGCGCAGGCCACCTCCTCCTCATGCGCGCGGAACGCCTCCTCCCCGTGCGCGGCGAAGTAGTCCTCGATCCGCTGCCCCAGGCGCTGCTCGAGCAGCGCGTCGGTGTCGACCGCGCGACCGCCGAGCGCCGCCGCCGCGGCACGGGCGGCGGTCGTCTTGCCGGCGCCCATGAAGCCGATGAAGACGAGCGCCGGCTCGCCTACGGGCGCCGTCGCTTCCACCCGATCCGCTGCTCGTAGGCGGCGAGCGCCGCGCGCACGTCGTCGATGTGGTCGCCGCCGAGCTTCTCGCGGTAGGCGCCGGCGAGCACGACGGCGAGCATCGCCTCCCCCACGACGCCGGCGGCCGGCACCACGCAGGAGTCCGTGCGCTCGCGCAGCGCCTGCGCCGGCTCGCGCGTAGCGATGTCGACCGAGCGCAGCGGCTTGGTCAGCGTCGGCAACGGCTTCATCGCGCAGCGCACGACCAGCGGCTCGCCAGTCGTCATGCCGCCCTCGAGCCCACCGGAGCGGTTCGTCTCGCGGTGATAGCCGCGCTCGGCGTCGTAGAAGATCTCGTCGTGGGCTTCGGAGCCGGGCCGTCCCGCGAGGTCGAAGCCGTCGCCGAGGCCGACCCCCTTGCACGCCTGGATCGAGAGCAGCGCCATGCCGATGCGGCCGTCCAGGCGCTCCTCCCACGACACGTGCGAGCCGAGCCCGGGCGCGAGCCCGAAGGCGCGCAGCTCGAACACGCCGCCGAGCGACTCGTTGCGCTTGCGCAGCACGTTGATCTCCTCGACCATCGCGCGACTCGCCTCGGCGTCCAGGCAGCGCACGGGCGACTCGTCGACCGCGGCGAAGTCCTCGTACCGAAGGTCCGGGCGCTCCGCTGCGCGTACCGAGCCGATCTGGGTCACGTGCGAGACGACCTCGGCGCCGAGCGCGCGCAGCAAGGCCTTCGCGAGCGCTCCGCCGGCGACGCGCGCCGCGGTCTCGCGGGCGCTGGCGCGCTCGAGCACGTCGCGCACGTCGGAGAAGCCGAACTTCCACGCGCCCGCGAGATCGGCGTGACCCGGACGCGGCAGGTGCACCTCGGGCACCTCGGCGTCGACCGGCCACGGGCTCATGCGCTCCTCCCAGTTGGCGTAGTCGCGGTTCGCCACCTGGAGCGCCACGGGGCCGCCGAGCGTGCGCCCGTGGCGCACCCCGGCGGTGACCTCGGCCGTGTCGCGCTCGATCTTCATCCGCCCGCCGCGGCCGTGGCCGAGCTGGCGCCGGGCCATGTCGCGGTTGACCGCTTCACGGTCGAGCGCCAGCCCCGCGGGCAGGCCCTCGACGATGCAGGTGAGGCCGGGGCCGTGGCTCTCCCCGGCTGTGACCAGTCGCAGCGACACGCCCGCAAGCCTATTCGGCCGCCGGGCGCAGCGATGACCGTGCGGTCGGCTAGCCGGTGCTCTTGTGGATCTTGACGAGGTCGAGCTGGTACTGCTCGGTGACTTCGCCGGCCTCGTCGACGACGTCGAAGAACTCGGTCTCGCCGGCCCTGATGCGCAGGGTCTCGCACTGCGCGGGGCTCGGCTTGCACTTGCCGTCGCCGATCGCCGTGAGGCCCTTGTCGAGCAGGAACACGGCGGTCTCGCCGTCGTCGATCGCGCCGAGGTAGATCAGCACGGGCGCTTCGGCCGAGGGCAGTGGCTGGAGGCGCTTGAGCCGCTGCAGCTCCCCGCCCTCCGCGTTTCCGAAGCGGACCGTCAGCTCGTGCATCGCGTAAGCTCGGTGTCGCGGGCTCGTCGGAGCCCGGGGCCGGCGATGCGGGAGCGCCCGTACCGCGTGCCCGTACCGGTGCCGGCGACGCGCCACCGTCCGCCGGCGATGAGCCCGCCGGCGCAGTTTCGGTCTCGCCGGCCGGAATCGGCCCGCTCGACGGGCGTCGCGTCGATCGGACTCCGGGACGGCAAACGGGTTCTTCGGCGTCGCCGAGCACGCGGCGGCGCCTTGCGCGATCCTCCGCGGTCGCCAGCGCCACGATCGGCTGCGGTCGCCAGCTCGTCGTTGCCGCTGACGGGGACGGCCGCAGGAGCGACGGCCGGGTCGGGCTCCTTGGCGAGCATCAGCGGCACCGCCACCAGTCCGGCGAGCAGCACGACCGCGACCGGCCAGAGCCGGCGCTGAACCAGCTGGCGCCAAATGTTCTGGACAGGGCTCATCGGACTCCCGTGATCGTCGCTGCGTTGGGGACGGTCGCGCCGTCGGCCGGCGCCGGCGTGGCCCCCGCGGGCGCGGCCGGCGTGTTCGCGCCGGTCACGCCCTGAGTCGCCGGCACGATGTAGGTGGCGGCCCCGATCTGCGCCTCGAGCTTGCCGAGGTCGCCGCTGTCGGCCGTGACGGCGATGCTGCTGAGCAGCAGCAGCCGGCCCGTGACGTCGATCCGGTCGTTCTCGACGGTGACGAACCGGTCGAGCCGATCGAAGAAGTCCGACAGGCGGAAGAAGCTGCCGCTGAAGCTGAAGGTGAACGGCATCGCGGAGAAGCCTGCGCTGCCGACCGGAACCGCACCCGGCGCGGCGGCGAGCCCGGCGGTCACGGCGCTCGGTCCGTGGCCGGGGTTCGCGCTGCCCGTCACGTTCGAGCGCGCGGAAGCTGACCTTCGACCGCTTCGCCGCGGCGTCCATCTGGACGAGCAGCGAGCGCACGTCGTCATCGGCGGGCACGGCCTTGCCGAGTCGTGCGATCGTCGTGTAGTTGTCGCGGTAGTTGAGCTTTGGCCTTCGCATAGGCGGCGGCCTGCTGCTCGAACTGCTCGGCGGTCGCGTTCTGCGTGGCGATCTCGGCGTCGAGCCGCGTGATCTCCTCACGCTTCGGCGTGAGGACCAGCATGTAGAACGCCGCGACGGCGGCGACCATCGCCACGACGGGGATCAGGATCTTGGTGTTCATGGGGCGTCCTCGGTGGCCGGCGTGGTCGTGCCGTCCGCGGGCGGCGTCGTGCCGTCCGCCGGCGGAGTCGTGCCGTCCGCGCTGGGCGCGTCGGAAGCGCCGCTCGTCTCGTTGACCGCGTTCGGCACCGGTACCGTCGAAGCCGCCGCGCCGACCGTCCGCCGGCGCCAGCGCGGCAGCGGCGTCCGAGCGCTCGAAGAAGACGACGAGCGAGAAGCTGGGCGGCGACTTGCCCGTGCAGGGAGAGCTCGGCGCCGGTCGTGGCGTCGCCGCTCTTCTCGGACTTCGAGAGCGCGACGCGGGTGACGCCGTCGACGGCCTTGACACGGGAGCAGCATGCGAGCGACGCCGAGCTGGCTGGAGGCGCAGCCGGCCATCGTGATCGCAGGCGCCTGGATCGACGCGCGCAGCGGATCCCCGCCGCTCGCGCCGGCGAGACCCATGTCGCCGGTGAAGCTCGCGAGCTTGACGTCGCGCGGCACCGCGCGGGCGAGGTCGCGCAGCGACTGATCCCAGTCGAAGCGGGCCGCGGCGAGGCCGCGCACCGTCTCGACGCGCGAGACCGCCATCGCCTCGAAGTCGGCGTACGGCTTGAGCGAAGCCGCCTTCTGGCTTGCGGCCGCGGAGCGCTCCGTCGGCAGAATCGAGGTCGGCCGTGCGCTGCTTGACCGTGTTGTTGGTCAGCACGTAGGCGGCGAGCGCCACCACGCAGAGGGTGAGCACACCGAGCACCACGTAGGCGCCGATGCCCTGGACCTTCTCCCTGCGCACACGGGGGGCCGGCTTGGGAGCGGCGCCGCGCAGGTCCGTAGGGAGGAGATTGACAGCTCTCATGTGATAGGCGAGTCGTGGGTAGGAGGAAGCGGGAAGAGTGGGCGCGAGCGGCGGATTCAGCGGCGCGTCAGCTTGGCTATCGGCATCGGGTCCGGGGCACTTGAGGGGCGCGGACCCAGCGGCCGGCATCAGGCGAAGGTGCGCAGGTACCAGTCGACGACGGGCTCGCCCGCGAGCAGCCCGACGAGCCCGCCGAGCGCGAGGAAGGGACCGAACGGGATCGCCGTCTTGCGCCCCTCCTTGGTGCCCTTGCGAGCCATGATCGCGATGCCGATGACCGAGCCGGCGAGCAGCCCTGCGAGCATCGCCACGCCGACCTCGCGACCGAGGAACAGCCCCATCACGAACGCGAGCTTGACGTCGCCCATCCCCATCCCGCCGGGATATGCGATCGCCGCGACCAGCAGGAAGCCGCCCGCGGCCAGCGCCGGCGATCAGGTGCTCCGGGATGTCGCCCGGACGTGTGAGGGCGAGGATCGCGAGTGCGGCGACGGCGCCGAGCAGCATCAGCTTGTTCGGGATGATCCGGTAGTCGATGTCGATCACCGTCACCGGGATCAGCAGCAGCACGAAGGCGAGGCCCAGCCAGACCTGCTCGGTGGGACCGATCACGATCACGGCGAGCGCCATCAGCAGCGCCGTGGCCAGCTCGACGAGCGGGTAGCGCCAGGCGATCGCCGTCGCGCAGCTCCGGCAGCGCCCGCGCAGCAGCAGCCACGAGAGCACCGGGACGTTGTCGTACGGCTTGATCGGCGTGCTCGCAGCCGGGGCAGCGCGATGCCGGCGCGGCCAGCGACTCCCCGCGCGGCAGGCGGTAGGCCACGACGTTGAGGAACGAGCCGAGCAGCAGCCCGAGACCTCCGGCCAGGGCGGCGCCGATGCCGGTCGTCACGGCGATCATGCTCCCGGGCCCGCTGCGCTACGGCGTGTCGTCGACCGCGAGACCCGCGGCGACCGTCAGGCGATCCAGGTCGACCGCATCCGGCGCGCCGGCCACGAGGGCCGTCTCGACGGGCATGTGCAGCTGCTCCGAGAGCGCCTCTGCGAAACCCGGGATCGACGACCGAAGGACCGGTGAGGACCGCACGATCGACCGTCTCGGCGGTCTCCTGCATGCGGTAGAAGTTGAGCGAGTTGCGCACGGTGTCGGCGACGGCGTGGACGCCCTCGTCGAGCGTCTGGCGCACCGCCGTCACGAGCTCCGTGTCGCCCTCGAGCTCCTCGAGCGGAGTCGTCGAGGCCGACGTGGTGCATCCAGCCGCGCGCGTGCTCCACGGTCAGGCCGCGGCGGTCGATCAGCGACTTGACCATCGAGTCCAGCCCGCCCGTCGCGGCGCGCGTGAAGAGGCAGCCGGTGTCGTTCGCGACGGCGACGTTGGTGAGCCCGGCGAGGTTGATGTAGAGCGCGGCGTGCTCGGTGCCTGCGGCGCGCACGCGCACGGATCATGGCGAAGGCGGAGAGGTCGATGCCGGCGATGCTCAGGCCCGCCTCCTGGACGGAGGCGACCATGCGATCGATCATGTCGCGGCGGACCGCGACGATGACGACGCGCGTCCGCGGGCCGGCCGCGGTGTCGATGCGTGCGAGCGGCTGGAAGTCGAGGATCGCCTCGTCCATCGGCACCGGGATGTGGTCGGGCGCCTCGGCGCGGACGACCTCCTCGAGCAGCTTCGGGTCGTCGACCGCCTGGACGTCGAGCGTGCGGACGACGATCCGCTGGTTGGCGACGCCGAGCCGCACGTGGGTCGGCAGCTCGTTGTCGGCGAAGAGCTTGCGCAGCTCCTCGGTCAGGGCGACCGGGTCGGCCACCTCGCCGTCGCGCACGATGCCGGGACGCAGGTCGGCGACGGCGCCCTTCGTGACGGACGATCTTCCCGTTGACCTCGACCTGGGCGGCGGCGAGATGGCTGGGATCCATCTCCAGCCCGACGATCGACTTCTCCTCGCGGCGGCGTGACTTGAGCATGTGAGGGCTATCGGCCGCCGCGCCCGCGGCTTGAGCCTTGTTAACGCGCGAGAGCGGGCCAGATGGCCCGCCTCCGCGGCGATTCGATGCTGCAGAGCTGAGCGCTACCAGCCCTTGGTGCCTGAAGCGCAGCCGAACTTGCCGGCGGTCGTGCAGCGTACGGGTCACGACTGCCGTGTCGCAGCCTTGGTGATCGTGAACGACGTTGGCCGTCTTCGACGTCGACAGTGACCGTGTAGCCGGCTGAGCCGGCGCCGACAGCGCCCGAGGTGACCACAAGGCCGGACCCGGCGGCGATGCCCGAGCCCGAGCGCCGGCTCGATCGTGCTGCAAGCTTGGCGACGCGTGGCCGACGTAGTCCTGCTCGTCGGTGTACCAGCGTCTCCATCGCGGTCTGCGCCGTACGGGCGCTCGGTCTTGGCCTCGGTGTCCTGCGCCTTGCCGCGCTGGTTGAGGAACGCCGGCAGTGCGATCGCGGCGAGGATGCCGATGATCAGGATGACGACCAGAAGCTCGATCAGCGTGAAGCCCTTCTCACTCTGAGCGCGCTTGCGAAGCTTGTGAAGCATTTGGGTGAACCCTCCTGAAGGGAACAAGCTGATGAGACGTGGTGTCTTTGGGCGCGCGGTGCCTCGGCCGCGCGTCCTGCGGGCTAAAACGCGCGAAGGGCGGGCCGCGAGGCCCGCCCTTGCAGCGACGTCATGCTGCAGAACTGAGCGCTACCAGCCCTTCGTGCCTGAAGCGCAGCCGAACTTGCCGGCGGTCGTGCACGTACGGGTCACGACTGCCGTGGTCGGCCTTGGTGATCGTGAAGACGTTCGGCCGTCTTCGACGCGACGGTGACCGTGTAGCCGGCCGGCCGGCGCCGGCAGCGCCCGAGGTGACGGTCAGGCCGGAGCCCGCAGCGGCGCCGAGCTCAGCGCCGGCTCGATCGCCCGCAGTTCGACCGACGGTGGCCGACGTAGTCCTGCTCGTCGGTGTACCAGCGTCTCCATCGCGGTCTGCGCGGTACGGGCGGCCGTCTTGGCCTCGGTGTCCTGCGCCTTGCCGCGCTGGTTGAGGAACGCCGGCAGCGCGATCGCGGCGAGGATGCCGATGATCAGGATGACGACGAGGAGCTCGATCAGCGTGAAGCCCTTCTCACTCTGAGCGCGCTTGCGAAGCTTGTGAAGCATGTGGTGAACCCTCCTGAAGGGGAACAATGGGGCGGCCTGTGCACTGCTTGCCAGGGCCTCGGTCCCTGCCCCTTACTCGGTGGCAACCCGGCTGGCTCCATCGGGGAGCTCCGTGGCTTTGCGTCACGCCCTTGCGGGCGATTTGCCTTTGTGACACCCAGGTACTGGCAAGCGAGTTATCGGCACGTCGCGCGATTCGCTTAACCCGCTCCTAAGCACTTCGGGCTCAGGGATATGCTCGACGGGTGCTCGCCCGCCGCCTCCTGCTGCTCGCCGCGGCGCTGATGCTGCTGACCGCGCTTGCCGCAGGGCTCGCGCCGCGCGAGGCGAGCGAGCCGGCGGCCATGCCGCGCGTCGAACCTGCCCGACGGCACCGAGGTCGTCGAGCAGATCCGCGCCGGCCCGGGCGCGGACAGCCGCGTGGTCGTGCGCCGCGGCGACTTGCTCCAGCTCGAGGTCAGCGGCGACCTGCTCGACAGCGTGCTGATCGAGCGGCTCGACCGGATGGAGGCGATCGAGCCGTCTGACGCCGGCGCGCTTCGAGATCCTCGCCGATGCGCCCGCCGGCGTCTACCCGATCAGGCTGGTCGACGCCGACCGCCGGATCGGCTCGATCGAGATCACGGACTAGACGGCAGCGGCCTGCGCGGCCTGGGCGTCGTGCTCGGCGATGAAGCGACCGCTGCCCTCGCACCACGGGCAGGCGACCTCGTGCGGCGTGCCGCCGAGGCCGGAGACGACCTGCCCGGTGCCGCGGCAGGCGTGGCAGCGGGCGGGGTCCTCGGCGGCTGCGGCGGCGGGCGTCACGGCGCTCACGGTAGCGACCGGCGCTCAGGACATGCCGGGCGGCGCGACCGAGGTCGCCGCGCGCCGGGCGTCCGAGCCGCCGCCGAGCACGATCGGATCGGCCGGGATGTCCGTCAGGAGATGCCGGCGCTGGGTGGGCGGCACCTCCTTGTCGGTCAGCAGCGCCTGGAAGCCCCAGCGCCGAAAGCCGTTCTCCGCGGACGCCGTCTCGTCGACGCGCAGCAGCAGGCCCAGCACCGTCGGGCTGCCGAGCGGCGAACGGGCCGCGAGCGCTGCGATCACGATCCGGGTCGAATGCCTCGCGCAGCTCTGCCTCGTCGAGCGGCTTGCTGAACACGAGCGCCAGGTTCGGCGCATCGTCTTCATCGCCGAGAATCGTCATCGCCGTGCCGCCCGAGCTGGTCCAGAGCCAGCCCTCGATCCCCTCCGTGCGCGGGATCACCGTGGTCGCGCTCAATCTGCGCAGGACCGCGAAGCGGCCGACCTGAGGCCCGACCTTCGCCGGCCCCGGATCGACGGTCGCGACCTTGACGGCGCCGAGCGGCAGCCGCAGCGGCGCGTGCAGCATGCGGCCGTACTCGATCGAGATCCCGTCTGCGCTCAGCCGTAGGCGATCGCCGTCGCCGCGCGCGGACTTGCGACGGCCGCGTCCCTCCTCGAGCGAGAGCACGAGCTCGGGCCCGGCCTGCGGCGGAGCCGGGTCGAGCACCGGCGTCGCGACGGGCGGCGGGCCGGACGGTGGCGGAACGGAGGACATCCTGTGAGGTCTAATCGGCGCGACTGCGCAAGACCGATAGCGCCAGTTGCCGGGCGTCAGTCGCGCACCGCCTCGCCGAGCAGCCGCTCCACCAGCACGCAGTCGCGCCATTCGCCGTCCAGCCGCCCATGGCGGCGCTGGACGCCGACCTCCTCGAAGCCGGCCGCGACGTGCACGCGCGCGGCTCGCGGCGTTCGTCGTGAAGATGCGCGCGGTGAGCTTGTAGTAGCCGGCGCTGCTCGGCCGCCGCGCACAGCTCGTGCAGCAGCGCGCGCCCGGCGCCGCGCCCGCGCGCGGCCGCCGCGACGTAGACGCCGTGCTCCCCCACGCCGCCGTAGACGCAGCGGTCGGAATAGGCGCTCACGCGGGCGAAGCCCGCGACCTCGCCGGCGAGACCTTCGGCGACCAGGAACGGCGAGCTCGTCGCCGAACCAAGCGGCCACGCTCCGCCGGCTCGCGCGGGCGGGTCTCGAACGTCGCCTCGCGCCCGGCGATCCCCTCGTTGTAGATCGCGGTCAGCGGCCGGCACGTCGGCCGGCGTCGCGGCGCGCACGCGGATCACGCCGGCCGCTCGAGCTCGAACCCGCTCCTCTCCCACGTCCCGACGCCGCCGTCGACGACGTGCCAGACGTCCTCGGCGCCGAGCCGCTGCGCGAGGCTCGCGGCCACCGCGGCGCGCTGGCCCGAGGCGCAGATCACCGCGAGCGGCGCCGCGGCGTCGACCCCGTCCGGCAGCGCGTCGCAGGTCGTGGTACGGCACGTGGATCGAGCCGGGGATGTGGCCGGCGTCCCACTCGGAGCGCTCGCGCACGTCGAGCACCTGCACTCCCCCGCCCGCTTGCCAGCGCTCGTGCAGCTCCGGCACCGTCAGCCGCCGCGTGCTGACGACCGCTCCGCTTCTCCTCGCGCCACGCGGTCATGCCGCCGTGCAGGTAACCGGCGATGCGCGTCACGCCGACGGCGCCTGCGAGCGCCGCCGCGCGGCGGCCGTCGGCGTCGTCGCGGCCGACGAACAGGACGTCCTGCGCGGGATCGGCGAGCCAGGCCAGCTTCGTGCCGAAGCCGGCGCGCAGCGCCGTGATGCAGACGGCGCCGGGGATGTGCGCCTCGTCGAACTGGAGCTCGGTGCGCACGTCGACGAGCAGCGCTCCCTCGGCACGCCGGCGCTCGAGCTGGCGCGGCGCGAGCGGATGCGCCTCGGTGCCGTCCTGGAGCAGCGGCCCGCGGTTGACCGTCGACGATGTTGCGGAAGTTCGGCGGCTGCGGCCCGAGCGTCGCGAGCGCCGCCCGCACGAACTCGTCCTCGTCGTCGATCGCGAGCGTCGCGTTGTGCGTGCGCTCGAACCCGACCGTCGAGCTGACCTTGAGGTCCATGCCGGGCCCGCCGCACATCGAGCCGCCCAGGTGCCCGGGCCACAGCTCGACCTCGCCGGGCAGCGAGAGGATCTGTCCGTGCAGCGAGTTGAAGATCCCGCGCGCGCCCTCGTCGCGGTCGACGGCCAGGTCGGGCCGCGCGACGTCGCCGACGAACAGGCTGTCGCCCGAGAGCACGGCCCAGGGCGCGTCGTCGCCGCGCGCCGTGTCGAGCAGCAGGAACGCGGTGTGCTCGGGACGGTGCCCCGGCGTGTGCAGCGCGCGCACGCGCAGCGCGCCGAGCCGCAGCTCCCAGCCGTCGTCGAACGGCTCGTGCGCGTAGCCGGCTGCCGCTTCGCGGTGGATGTGGATCGTCGCGCCGGTCGCCGCCGCGAGCCGGCCGTGGCCCGACACGTGATCGGCGTGCGTGTGCGTCTCGAGCACGTGCTCGATGCTCACGCCGAGGTAGCGCGCGAGCGTCAGGTACTCCTCGATGTCGAGCTTGGGGTCGACGACCGCGGCGATGCCGGCGTCCTCGTCGCCGATCAGGTAGGACGCGCAGCCGAGGTCGTCGTGGGTCACCTGGCGAAACAGCACGCTTCGACCATATAGCGTGTCGGGCATGTGCCGAAACATCCGCCAACTCCACAACTTCGAGCCGCCGGCGACCGCCGAAGAGGCCCACGACGCCGCGCTCCAGTACGTCCGCAAGATCAGCGGATCGACCAAGCCCTCGAAGGCGAACCAGGAAGCGTTCGACCGTGCGGTCGCGTCCGTGACCGCGGCCACGACGCGGCTGCTGGACGAGCTCGTCACCTCGGCCCCGCCGAAGGACCGCGAGGTCGAGGCCGCCAAGGCGCGCGCCCGCAGCGCCGAGCGCTACGCGGCGTGAGCGATCAGCGCGTCGATCGGCACCACTTCGAGCGCCCGCGCGTGCGTCGCGGCCAGCACCACCGGCGGAGCGCATCCCGCCCGCTGTGACTCCAGCCAGCGGCCGGCGCACAAGCACCAGCGGTCGCCCGGCGAGAGGCCGGGGAAGCCGTACTGCGGCCGCGGCGTCGACAGGTCGTTGCCGGCGAGCGCGCTGAACTCGAGGAACTCGGCCGTGACCACCGCGCAGACGGTGTGGCTGCCGGCATCCTCCGGGCCCGTGGCGCAGCAGCCGTCGCGGTAGAACCCGGTCATCGGCTCGCGCGAGCAGGGCAGCAGCGAGCCGCCGACGACGTTCGTGTCCGCGGCGCGCGTCATGCGGGCATTGTGGCGGGCGAGCGCCGCCACCGCCGCCGGACTAGCCGCTGACGCGCGGCGCAGCCCCTACTTGATCGAGTCGTAGACCTTGAACATCGGCATGTACATCGCGACGACGATGAAGCCGACGATGGCGCCGACGAGCACGATCATGACCGGCTCGAGGATCGACGTGAGCGCCTTGATGGCCGCTGCGACCTCGTCCTCGTAGAAGTCGGCGACCTTGGAGAGCATCGTGTCGAGGTTGCCGGTCTCCTCGCCGATCGCGATCATCTGCGTGACCATCGCGCGGGAAGATCGGCGCGTCCTTGAGCGGCGCGGCGATCGAGCCGCCGGACTTGATCGACTCGATCACGGCGCCCATCGCCTTGTCGACGACGGCGTTGCCGGCGGTCTGGCCGGTCACCTCGATCGCCTGCATGATCGGCACGCCGGCGCCGTAGAGCGCCGAGAACGTGCGCGACCAGCGTGCCAGCGCGATCTTCTGCGACGGTCTTGCCGATGCTGAACGGGATCTTCAGCCGGATC
Source organism: uncultured Solirubrobacteraceae bacterium (assembly GCA_963721315.1). Taxonomy (GTDB): domain Bacteria; phylum Actinomycetota; class Thermoleophilia; order Solirubrobacterales; family Solirubrobacteraceae; genus DASQMT01. Next base: position 31,254 of record CAVRIU010000008.1, on the reverse strand, counting down.
GCGTCCCACTGCGCGCCGCCCCAGACCGAGGCCTTCCACTTGCGGATGCCGATGACGACGGCCGACCGCGATCGCGATCAGGATGTACCACGAGCCTGTCACCGCGTCGGAGAGCCCGACGGTGAAGCGCGTGATCAGCGGCAGCTCGCCGCCGAAGTCCTCGAACACGCCCACGAAGACGGGGACGATGAACGCGATCATGCCGATCAGGACCAGCGTCGCGAAGCTGAACACCACGATCGGGTATGCCATCGCCGACTTGATCTGCCGGCGCAGCGAGTCGTCCTTCTCGAGCTGGTCGGAGATGCGCTCGAGCGACTCCTCGAGCACGCCGCCGGCCTCGCCCGCGCGGACCATCGCGACGTAGAGCCGGTTGAAGACCTTCGGGTGGCGCTCCAGCGCGTCGGAGAAGTTCAGCCCGGCCTCGATGTCCTCGCGCACCGCGGAGATCGTCTCGCGCAGCTTCGGGTTCTCGATCTGCTCCTCGAGCACGTAGAAGGCGCGCAACAGCGTCATGCCGGCGGCGATCATCGTCGCCAGCTGGCGCGACATCACCGTCAGCTCCGCGGCCTTGACCCGCTTGGGGCCGAGGCTGATCTCCATCTTCAGGCCCGACTTCTTCTCCTCCAGGGCCATCACCTTGAGGCCCTTGGCCATCAGCTCGGAGGTGACCGACTTCTTGTCGACGCCGTCGAGCGTGCCGGTCTGCGGGATGCCCGAGAGGTCGACCGCCTTGAACGCGAAGGTGGCCATCAGGCAGCGCGCCTGACGTCGCCCGGTCCGGGCGGCATCTGGATCAGCTTGCGCAGCTCCTCGGGCGTCGAGGACCGGGTCTCGGCCATCTCCTGCGTGATGTGGCCGCTGCGCACGAGCCCGGCCAGCGAAGCGTCCATCGTCTGCATGCCGTGCACCGCGCCGGTCTGGATCAGCGAGTAGATCTGGTGCGTCTTGCCCTCGCGGATCAGGTTGCGGATGCCCGGCGTGGGCACGAGCACCTCGGCGGCGACGGCGCGGCCGTTGCCGTCGGCGGTCGGGATCAGCGTCTGGGTGACGATGCCCTGCAGGCCGATCGCGAGCTGGGCGCGGACCTGGCCCTGCTGGCTGGGCGGGAAGACGTCGATGATGCGGTCGACGGTCTGCGGCGCATCCTGGGTGTGCAGCGTGGCGAAGACGAGGTGTCCGGTCTCGGCCGCGGTCAGCGCCGTGCCGATCGTCTCCATGTCGCGCATCTCGCCGACGAGGATCACGTCGGGGTCCTGGCGCAGCGCGGCCTTCAGCGCCATCGCGAACGTGTGCGCGTCGCCGCCGATCTCGCGCTGGTTGACGATGCACTTCTTGTGCCGGTGGAGGAACTCGATCGGGTCCTCGATCGTCATGATGTGGTCGTCGCGCGTCTCGTTGATCTCGTTGATGATCGACGCGAGCGTGGTCGACTTGCCCGAGCCGGTCGGGCCCGTCACGAGCACGAGGCCGCGCGGCTTGCTCGCGAAGCTGCGGATCACCGGCGGCATGCCGAGCTTGTCGATCGGCACGGTCTCGGCGGGGATCAGGCGGAAGGCCGCGCCGATCGTGCCGCGCTGGAAGTAGGAGTTGACGCGGAAGCGGGCGTGGCCCGGGATCGAGTAGGCGAAGTCGATCTGCCAGTCCGTCTCCAGCCGCTGGCGCTGCGTGGAGTTCAGGATCGTGTAGACGATCTCGCGCGTGTCGGTCGCCGTCATGCGCGCCGCGCCCTCGACGGGCACGAGCGCGCCGCGGACGCGGAGCATCGGAGGGGCGCCGGCGGTGATGTGGAGATCGGACGCTTTCTTCGCGACGACCTCGAGGAGAATTTCAGAGAAGTCGAAGTTCATAGCGCTCGCTGTATCGGCATCGCCCGCCCGGACCTGTAGCCCGGCGGCGCCTTACCTGGTGCCGGCGACGCGCGCGATCTCGGCGATCGAGGTGAGGCCGCGGCGAACCTTCTCCAGGCCGTCCTCGCGCAGGCGCATCATGCCCTCGTGCACCGCCGCGTGGGCGATCACCTCGGCTGGCTCGCGGGCGACGGCGAGCGAGCGGATCGTGTCCGACACCCACATCACCTCGTAGAGGCCGATGCGGCCCTTGTAACCGGAGCCGCCGCAGCGCGCGCACCCGATCGGCTCGTAGCACTCGAGGTCGAGACCGACGTTGAAGCCGTTGGCGCGCATGATCTCGGCGGGCAGCGTGACGCGCTTCTTGCACTCCTCGCAGAGCAGTCGCGCGAGCCGCTGGGCGACCACGCAGTCGACCGCCGAGCCGACGAGGAACGGCTCGATGCCCATCTCGATCAGGCGCGAGACGGCGCCCGGAGCGTCGTTGGTGTGGAGCGTCGAGAGCACGAGGTGGCCGGTCAGCGCCGACTCGACCGCGATCTGGGCGGTCTCGCGATCGCGGATCTCCCCGACCATGATGATGTCGGGGTCGGCACGCATCATCGAGCGCAGGCCGGCCGCGAACGTCAGGCCGGCCTTCTTGTTGACCTGCACCTGCGTGAGTCCCTCGAGCTGGTACTCGACCGGGTCCTCGATCGTGATGATGTTCTGCTCGACCGTGTTGAGCACGTTGAGCGCGGCGTACAGCGAAGTCGACTTGCCCGAGCCGGTCGGGCCGGTGACGAGCACCGCGCCGTGCGACTGGCTGAACGCCTTGGTGAAGCGCTCGAGCGCCTGCGGCAGCATGCCGAGCTGCTCCATGCTGATCATCGCCTTGGTGGAGTCCAAGATCCGCATCACGACGTTCTCGCCGTACTGCGCGGGCAGCGTCGCGACGCGCAGGTCGATCGCCTTGTCCCCGACCTGGGTCGAGACGCGCCCGTCCTGCGGGACGCGCCGCTCCGCGATGTCGAGATCGGAGAGGATCTTGATCCGCGACGTGACGGCCGGGATCGCCGAGGCAGGCACGATCGCGGCCTCCTGGAGCACGCCGTCGATGCGGTAGCGCACACGCATCTCGTTCTCTTGCGGCTCGAAGTGGATGTCGGAGGAGCCGCGCTCGACGGCCTCGCTGATCACCCGTTGGACCAGCTGGATGACCGAGGCCTCCTCGCCGGAGGCGCCGAAGTTGACCGTCTGCGGCGTCAGGTCGTAGAGCGGCCCGGCCGGCGCGGGCTCGGAGAGCTCGTCGTCGAGTGGCTCGGGCTCTGGCGCCGCGCCGCCGCCGGTTCCCCAGCCGGGGTCCTTCATGCGCTCCAGCACCGACTCGATGTCCGACGGCGAGGCGACCGCGGGACGCACCTCGTAGCCGGTCATCACGGCGATGTCGTCGACCGCCAGCACGTTCGCCGGATCGGCCATCGCGACGAGCAGCGTGCGGTCAGAGGCGAACGCCACGGGCACGGCCTGGTAGCGCCTGATCGCCGCCGGGCTGACGAGCTTCGCGGCGTCGGGATCGACCCGGTAGAGCTGCAGGTCGAAGTGGTCGAGCCCGAATCGCTCGGCCACCGCCCGCGCGAGCTCGCGCTCGGTGATCGCACCGGTCGAGATCAGCACGCGCTCCGCGGCCGAGCCGGCCGCGTGCGCCATCTCGACCGCGTTGTCCATCGTCTCGCGCTCCACGAAGCCGAGGTCCACGATCACGTCGGTCAGCACGCGACCCGAGCCACCGCGACGCGAGGGCGTGCTGATGCCGTTGCCCTTGGCGGGCCGGCCCGGTGCGGGCTTGGGTGGGGCCGCGGCTTGTGTCGGTGAGGTCATGGGCTGTCAGGGTTTGTCGACGGCTGCGCGCATCGTCTCGCGTGATGCCGTCATGCCGGTCCAGCGCTCGAACGACGCTGCGCCTTGCGCGATCAGGATCTCCAGCCCGTTCACCACCGTCGCTCCCCGTTGCTGTGCCTGATCGAGGAGGTGGGTGCCACCGGGGTCGTAGACCATGTCCGCCACGTAGCTTCCGACCTCGAACGTATCGGCGTGGATGGGCAGGCTCTTGAACGTCCGGTCCGCCGAGCGCATCCCGACGCTCGTGCAGTTGACCACCAGATCTGCCGCCCGGGGAGCGTCGACCACCCGGCCGCCGAGCTCCGCCACGAGCCGCTCGGCCCGTTCGCGCGTGCGGTTCCAGACCAGCACCTCGGCCGCGCCGGCGCTGCGCAGTGCGTAGACCGCGGCCCGCGCGGCTCCCCCCGCGCCGAGCACCAGCGCCGTCAGGCCGGCCGGGTCGACGGGCAGTGCCTCCAGCAGTCCCGTCACGTCGGTGTTGTCGGCGTGGATCGCGCCGGAGCGCGTGAACGTCAGCGTGTTCGCCGCCCCGACCGCCGCGGCGGTCGGCGTCGCCTCCTGGGCGAGCGCGAGCGCCGCCTGCTTGTGCGGGATCGTCACGTTGATGCCACGGAAGCCGGCGGCCGGCAGCGCGCGCACCGTCTCGGCGAAGCGCGCGGGTGGCAGCGGCAGCCTGAGATAGCGCCAGTCCGTCAACCCGGCCGCCGCCAGCGCGGCGTTGTGCATCGCCGGCGAGCGCGAATGGGCCACGGGCCAGCCGGCCACGCCGAGGTAAGTCAGCACTTCTGCGCCGGCGCGTTGCCGCCGTTCTTCTCCCGCGCCGCCTCGTAGGCGGCGACGTTGCGCTCGTGCTCGGCGCCTGTCTCGGCGAACGCATGGCAGGCGCCGGGCTTGGCGACATAGAACATGAAGTCGGTCTTGGCCGGCGCGGCGGCGGCCTTCAGCGAGGCGCGCCCCGGATTGCCGATCGGCGTCGGCGGCAGCCCGACGCGCAGGCGCGTGTTGTAAGGCCCGTCGCGCTCGAGCTCTGAGACCTTCAGCGCGCTGTCCCAGTTGTTCTCCGCGTAGCGGATCGTGGCGTCGATACCGAGCGGCGTATCGCGCGCGAGCCGGTTGTAGATCACCGACGAGATCAACGGCCGCTCCTTCTCCGAGGAGGTCTCGCGCTCGATCATCGAGGCGATCGTGATGACGTCGTAGCGCGTCAGGTTCTTGCGCTTCGCCCTGGCCAGGTCGATCCCGTCGAGGTTGTCGCGCAGCGCGTCGAGCTGCCTGCTCACGAGGTCGGCGGCGCTGGCCCCGACCTCGAGCTCGTAGGTGGCGGGGAAGAGGAAGCCGTCGAGCGACTTGGTTCCCTTCGGCGCACCGAGCCGGCGGGCGCGCGCGATCGCCTTCTTCGAGCTCGACGCCTTCAGATAGGAGCCGGTGATGCCGCTCTCGTTGAGCGCGGGCGCGGCCTCGCGGCGCGACAGTCCCTCCGGGATGGTCACGTTGAACGTCTTGACGACGCGGACCTTGGGACCCTGCAGCAGCGCGTCGATCGCGGCGCCGTTGGTCATGTCGCGGCGCAGCACGTAGTTGCCCGTGAGCAGCTTGCCGCGCCGCAGAGTCAGCGTGGCGTTGAGCTCGAAGAACCGCGCGTCGGCGATCACGCCGCGGCGCTCGAGCAGCTTTCCGATGCTGCCCGCGTCAGCCCCGGGCGGGATCCGCACGGCGACGCCGGCACCGTCTTCGCGCTCATCCTGGAACGGCTGGAAGGTGGCGTTGATGACGTACAGCGCGGCGCCGATGAACAGCAGCGCGACCAGCGCGACGAGGCGCCGGAACCAGCGGCGCGGCTTGGGCGAGCCGGGCGGGAGCGTGGGGCGCCCGGGCCGGCCGATCCGCTGCGCGCGCGCGGCGCGGCTGACCGGGGGTCGCTCGGCGAGCGCGGTGCGCCGCGTCGGCGGGAGCGGCTCGAGCGCGGGCTCGGCCTCCTGGCCGCTTGCGCGCGCAGCGCGCTGCGCCGCCCGGTCGTGGGCGGCCCGTTCGCGCTCGTCGGGTGTCCTTCCTTCCACCTAGGCTGCCCGCTCGCGCTCCCCGGCTCGCAGCAGCAGGTGGGACGGCAGGCCGTCCACGCCTTTCACGGCCGTGATCTCCCCGACGACCGGCACCATCAGCCCCTGACCGTGCATGAAGGTGCTCTCGACCGCGACGCGCTCGAGCCTGCCCGCGACCATGTCGGCGAACTGGAGCTGCTGCTGGGCATAGACCAGCCGGTCGTGCGGAGACGGCCATAGCGCCTTCGCGAACTCGTGTTCCTGGTACCCCACGAGCCGACAGAATGACGGATTGAGCTGCTTGAACCTGCCATCGATGCCGATCACGGCCATCGGGGCGGGGTCGTCGTCGAAGCCGGGGCGCGCGGCGCGCGGCTCGGGCGCCGCCTTCTCGAGCGGCTTCTGGAGCATGCCGGGACGGCTCGTCGTGGCTAGCCCGAGCATCTCGCGGAAGACCTGCGCGGCCTGCTCGCCCGGGTCCTGGCCGGCATCGCCCTTCGCGGCCGAGAGCTGCTCCTCGACCGCCAGCCGCGACTTCTCGGCGACCGCGTCGGCAAGTTCCGCCAGCGTGCGCACGGCGGAGAGCTCCGCGCGCAACTCGGTCACGCCCGAGCCGGCCTGCTCGGCCAGCCGGCGCACGGCCGCCAGCTCGACCAGCAGCTCGGCGGCGCGCGCCTCGCTCTCGACACGCCCGGCCGCGACCTGCTCCGCGATGCGCTCGACGCCGCTCTGCAAAGCGTCGGCCTGTGCGCGGCGGGCGTCCTCCGCTGTACCGGCCGCCTGCTCGCGGAAGGCTGCCAGCTCGCGTTCCACGCGCGCGACGTCGGCGGCGGTCGACTCGAGCCGCTCCTCGCCGGCGGACTGCTCGCGCCGGAGCTGCTCGGCGTCCGCACGCACGCGCCCGGCGTCGTCGCGCGCGGCGCTCGCGGCTTCGCCGGCGTTGGCGGCGCGCTCGCGGGCGCCGAGCGCCTCTTCGGCTGCCTGATCGAGCTGCTCGCGGGCGAGCAGCAGCTCGCCGCCCAGCCGGGCGACATCGGCGCGCAGCTCGTCCTGCTCGGTGCGTGCGGCGTGGGCCAGCCCCGCGACCTCGTCGACGCGGTCGCCGGTCGTCTTGGCCACGCGGTCCAGCTCGCTCGCTGCGAGCGTCGCGGCCTCCGCCGCGCTCGCCTCGGCCTGCTCGCGCGCGGCTTCGAGCCGCGACTGGAGAGCGTCCACCGTGGCACGCAATGCTTCGACCTGCTCGCGCCCGGCCGCCGCGGCGCGCAGCGTCTCGAGCTCGCCGCGCAGCGCCTCGACGTCGTCGCCTGCGGCTCCACCTTCGCGCAGCGAGTCGAGCGCGACGCTGAGGGCCTCGACCCGCTGATCGCCGGCGCGCAGGGTCTCCAGCTCGGCGCGCAACGCCTCGACCTGGGCGCCGCCCGCACGCAGCGCATCCAACTCCGCACGCAACGCCTCAACCTGCGCGCCACCCGCACGCAACGCATCCAACTCCGCACGCAACGCCTCAACCTGCGCGCCACCCGCACGCAACGCATCCAACTCCGCACGCAACGCCTCAACCTGCGCGCCACCCGCCACGCAACGCATCCAACTCCGCACGCAACGCCTCAACCTGCGCGCCACCCGCACGCAACGCATCCAACTCGCCGCGCAACGCCTCAACCTGCGCGCCGCCCTCACGCAACGAATCCAACTCGCCGCGCAGCAGCTCGACGTCCGCACGTGCGGCGCTGCCGTCACGCAGCGATTCCAGCTCGCCACGCAGCGTCTCGACTGCTCGCCCGCCGCTCGCGCAGCGCTTCCAGCTCGCCACGCAGCGCCTCCTCCCCGCGGGCGGCGCCGCCCTCGCGCAGGCTCTCCAGCTCGGCTGCGAGCAGGTCGAGCGCCGCGGTCGGGGCCAGACCCTCGCGAACGCCGTCGAGCCGTTCGCCGATCGCGTCGAGCTCGACGCGCGCCGCGCTCTGCTCCCGCACCTGGTCGAGCTGACCACGGAGCGCATCGAGCTCCTCATGGCCGGCGGCCGCGCGGCGGGCGTCGACCAGCTGGGCACGCAGCGCTTCGAGCTCTTCGCGTGCCGGCACGCTGTCGCCGAGCGCGACGAGCGAGTCGCGCAGCGCGTCGAGGTCGCCCTTCGCCGCCCAACCGTCGGCGAGCGTCGCGAGCTGCCCGCGGATCGCCTCCAGGTCGGTGCGGCCGACTCCGCCCTCGCGCAGCGCCTCGAAGGCGCGCTGGAGCGCGTCGAAGTCGGCGCGCGCGACGGTCCGTTCGCGCAGCAGCTCGACATGCCGGCGCAGCTCCTCCAGCGCGGGATCGGGCTCGGCGTGCTGCAGCGCTGCGAGCTCGCGGCGCAGCTCGTCGAGGTCGTTGCGCGGCGCGGCACGCTCGCCCAGCTGATCGAGCTCGCGGCGCAGCTCGTCGAGGTCGTTGCGCGGCGCGGCACGCTCGCCCAGCTGATCAAGCTCGCGGCGCAGCTCGTCGAGGTCGTTGCGCGGCGCGGCACGCTCGCCCAGCTGATCGAGCTCGCGCCGCAGCTCATCGACGTCTTGCTGCGCCGGAACGCGCGCGCCGAGCTGGCCGAGCTCGCTACGCAGCTCGTCGAGGTCGTCGCGCGGCGCGGCGCGCTCGCCCAGCTGATCGAGCTCGCGCCGCAGCTCCTCCACGTCCTGCCGCCCGGAACGCGCGCACCGAGCTGGCCCAGCTCACCGCGCAGCTCGTCGAGCTCTTCACGCGCCGGGACACGCCGAGCTCACCGCGCAGCTCGTCCAGCTCTTCACGCGCCGGGACACGCCCGAGCTCACTGCGCAGCCCGTCGAGGTCCTCACGAGTAGGCACTCGCTCGCCGAGCCGGTCGAGCGCTTGGCGCAACTCGTCGAGCTGCGGATCAGGTCCGGTTGCTCGCAGGGCGTCGACGCCCGCACGCAGTTCCTCGAGCTCGGCCGACGCCACGGGCTCGGCGGCGAGCTGCTCGAGCCGACGGGCCAGCTCTGACAGCTTCTCGTGCGTCGCCGACTCCTCGCCCTCGATCGCCGCGATCCGGCTCAACAGCGGCTCGAGGTCGACCTGCTCGTCGTCGCCGGCCAGCCCGGCGACCTGCTCTCGCAGCCGCTGCAGGTCGGCCTGCGCCTCGCCGTCGGCGGCACGCACCGCGTCCAGCTCCGTGCGCAGCGTCTCGAGCGCATCGCCCGCCCTCGCCACCGTGGCGAGCTCGTCGCGCAGCGCCTCGACCGCGGCGCGCGCGTCCGTCTCCGAGGTGCGCAGGGCGTCCAGCTCGGCACGCAGTGCATCGCCGGACTCACCGCCGCGCAAGGACTCCGCGCGCAGCTCGTCGGCCAGCGCGTGCAGCGAGTCCAGTCGCGCGCGCGCCTGCTCGCCCTCGCGCTGCAGCTCCTCCAGCCGGCGGCGGTCTTCGCCGGCGAGCGCTTCGTCGGCATGGCGGTCGATCGTGACGGCCCCGAGGCGCTCGCTCAGCCGCTCGGCGTCGTGCTGCACCGCGTCGATCCGCTCCAGCGCGGCAGCCAGCTCGGCGCGCGTGGCCTCCAGCTCGCGCTCGTGCTCGCGCGCGACCCGGTCCAGGTCGGCGCTCAGCTCGCTGCGCGCTGCCTCGGCGTCCTCGCGCTCGCGCTGCCCGCGCTCGCGCGCGGCCTGCTGCTCGGCTGCGTGCGCCTCGGCACGCAGGCGTTCGAGCTCGGTCTCCAGCGCCTTGCGCGTGGCCTCGGCGGCCGCTTCCTCGGCGAGGTGTGCCTTCACCTCGGCGCGTGCGGCGCTGGCCTCCGTGAGCGCGGCCGTCAGCTTCACCTCGGTTCCTGCAGCGGCCTCCAACCGCCCCTGCTCGAGCCGCTCGAGCCGGGTGGCCAGGTCGACCCGCTGCGCGCTCGGCGGCCCGCTCGGGAACCATGCGCGCCTTGCCGACACGCTCCAGCTCGTCGATCCGCTCGACCGCCGCGAGCAGCCGCGCGATCACGGCCGCTGCGTCCTCGAGGTCGCCGACCTCGCCCTGCGGTCCCGGGTCCACGACGGTCAGCGCCTCTTCGCGCTCCGCGTCGGCCCGGGCGCGCTCCTGCTCGCGGCGGACGAGCTCGAGCTCGACCCACGGGGTCGGTGCGAGCGGGCGGAACGCGACCATCGTGCCGGCCGTGCGCCAGCCGTCCCAGGCCTGCGGCGCCTCGTCGATCGCCGCGTGCATCGCGCGCACGACGACGGGATGCTGACGGCGCATGCGCGCCAGCATCAGGTTGATCGGCAGCTCGAAGGAGAGGTCCTCGAGGAAGAGCGAGAAGTCGAAGCCCTCGTCGAGCTTGACGGGCACGAACACGGCCTCGAGCGGGAACAGCGTCTCGCTCGGGGCGTGGCGCGCGCCGACCTGCACGAGCGCACGCGCCCGCGGCGGGTCGCCGGCGGCGAGGAAGCGGCGCCACTGCTCGGCGTCGTCGCTCAGCGGGCCGGCCAGCAGGTGCTCGAAGAATGGATGGCCGAGCGCCTCGCCGGCGTCCCTGCCGAACAGGATCTCGGCCGGCTCGCCCCACTTCGAGATCACGCCCTGGCCGTCGGTGAGGATGAACCAGCCGCCGATGATCTGCTTGAGCAGGACATCGAGCGGATCGTCCGACACGAACGGCCGCGACGGCCGCCGGCGGCGGCGGAATGAGCAGCGATGTGGGTGCCGGGTGGCGGGGTGGGCGTCGAGAGATCCATGCCGGGACGGGCGAACAAGGGAGCGGTTGTCCCTTTGATCGCCCAAATCCCCGCCGACCTTGACCGCTGAGGTGCGTGATCGGCGGTCAGCCGCGGGCGGCCAGCCAGTCCTCCAGCAGCACCGCCGCGGCGCGCGAGTCCTCCGCCGCGGTCCCTGGACGCCGCTGCGCGAGCGCCGTCGTGAAGCGCTCGTCGTAGAGCTCGACGGGCAGGCCGAGGATCGCGTGCAGGCGCGCGGCGAACTCGCGCGCCTCCGTCGTCTGCGCGGAGTCGCGCGCCGGACAGCGAGAGCGGCAGCCCGACGACGACGCATGCCGGCTCCTGCGCCCGGATCGCCGCGAGCAGGCGGTTGAAGCCCTTGCGCGTGTTCGGCCGCACGACCGCGCTCGAGCGGCGTCGCGAGCGTGCCGCTCGGATCCGAGACCGCGAAGCCGCAGCGCGCCGAGCCGTAATCGAGCGCGACGACGCGCGCCCGCTCCCGGCCGCCGAACGTCGATCAGTACCCGCCATAGCCCGCGAATCACGCGACGTTGCGCCGGGCGCTCACGCCGCCAGCGCGCGCTCGATCTCCGCGCGCGCCGTCGCGAGCGCCTCGGGCAGCTTGTCCGGATCGCGGCCGCCCGCCTGCGCCATCGTGTCGCGCCCGCCGCCCCCGCCTCCGACCACCTGCGCGGCGGCCTTCACGATCGCGCCCGCCTTCACGCCGCGCTCGACCGCGCCGGGGGTGGCCGTCACCAGCAGCGCCACGCGCCCGCCGGCGACCGAGCCGAGGACCACCACGGAGGGGTCCCCGAGCTCGCCGCGCAGCCTGTCTGCGACGTCGGGCATCGCCTTGGGATCGGGGAACGCCGCCTCGGCGACCAGCACACGCACGTCGCCGATCGCGAACGCCGCGTCGGTCGAGACGCTCACCTGCGCGGAGCTCCCCTGCTTGCTCTGCTGCTCGAGCTCGCGCCGCTTGGCCTCGCGATCGGCGACGGCGACGGCGACGTTGTCGGGCGTCGTGCGCAGCAGCGCCCGCCGCCTCGGCGAGCACGCGGTCGTGATCGCGCAGCAGGCCGACCGCGACCGGCCCGGTCAGGGCCTCGATGCGCCGCACGTTCGCCGCGCTCGACGTCTCGCTCGTCACCTTGAACAGCCCGATCTCGGCCGTCGAGCGCACATGGGTGCCGCCGCAGAGCTCGCGCGACCAGTCGCCGTCGCCGACCTCGACCATGCGCACGACGTCGCCGTACTTCTCGCCGAACAGCGCCGTCGCGCCGAGCGCCTGCGCCTCGACGAGCGTCGTCGTCAGCGCGCGCACCGGATGGTTGGCGAGGATCCAGTCGTTGACCTGCTGCTCGACGTCGGCCAGCTCCTCGGCGCTCAGCGGCTGCCCGTGCGTGAAGTCGAAGCGCAGCTTGTCCGGACCGACGTAGGAGCCGGCCTGGCGCACGTGTGCGCCGACGCGCGCGCGCAGCGCGGCGTGCAGCAGGTGCGTCGCGGTGTGGTTGCAGGCAGTCGGGCGCCGGTGCGCGGGATCGACGCGGGCGACGACGCGCTCGCCCTCGTGCAGCTCCCCGCGCTCGGGCTCGAGCACCAGCGCCTGGTCGTCGCCGAGCCGCACGACGTCGAGCACGCGCGCGCTGCAGCCGCCGTCCTCGCACTCGACCACGCCGGCGTCGGCGACCTGGCCGCCGCCGGTCGCGTAGAACGGCGACTCGACCAGCTTGAGCAGCGTGCGGCCGTTCTCGGCGACGATCGCGCCGACGGCGGTCGCCTGCTCGAGCCGCTCGTAGCCCGTGAACGTGGTGGCGAAGCCGGCCGCGTCGGCGAAGCCACGGACCTGCTCGCGCTCGTCGTCGCGGCCGCCGCGGCCGGCGCTGCGCGCGCGCACGCGCTGCTCGTCCATCAGCTGCTCGAAGCCCTGCTCGTCCACGCCCACGCCCTGCTCGGCCGCGAGCTCGAGCGTCAGGTCGAACGGGAAGCCGTAGGTGTCGTGCAGCAGGAACGCCTGATCGGCGCCGATGCCCTCGGCGCCGCGCTCGCGCGTGCGCGCGATCACGTCGTCGAGCAGCCGCATGCCCTGCGCGAGCGTGCGGTTGAACGCCTCCTCCTCGGTCCGCAGCCACATCTCGATCGTCTCGCGCTGCTCGTGCAGCTCGGCGTAGGCGGAGCCCATCAGCTCGCGCACGACGCCGGCGAACGCGGCAGGAAGGCCTGCTCGATCCCGATCCGCCGCCCCTGCACGATCGCGCGGCGCATCAGCCGGCGCAGCACGTAGCCGCGCTCCTCGTTGGAGGGAACGACGCCGTCGGCGACGAGGAAGGACATGCCGCGCGTGTGGTCGGCGAGGATCCGCAGCGCGCGGTCGGTCTCCTCGGACTCGCCGTAGGTCGTGCCCGACAGCTCCTCCCCGAGCGTGACCAATGGCCGGATCTGATCGGTCTCGAAGATCGACGTCGTGCCCTGCATGATCGCCGCGAGCCGGTTGAGTCCCAGGCCGGTGTCGATGTTCTGCGCCGGCAGTGGTGTCAGGACGCCTTCGGGCTCCTGGTCGTACTGCATGAAGACGAGGTTCCAGTACTCGAGGAAGCGCTCGCCCTCGGACCCCGGCAGCTCGTCGGCCGAGCCGAACTCGAGCCCGCGGTCGAGATAGAGCTCGGAGCACGGCCCGCACGGACCGGTCGGGCCGGCCTGCCAGAAGTTGTCCTCGCGCCCGAGCGGGACGATCCGCTCGCGCGGCACGCCGACCGACAGCCAGGCGTCGATCGCCTCCTCGTCGGGGCCGAGGCCGAGCGCGTCGTCGCCCTCGAAGATCGTCACCCAGATCGCGTCGGGATCGAAGCCGAAGCCCTCGCGCGAGAACTCCCACGCGTACTCGACCGCGCCCTGCTTGAAGTAGTCGCCGATCGAGAAGTTGCCGAGCATCTCGAAGAACGTCAGGTGCCGGTAGGTGCGGCCGATGTTGTCGATGTCGACCGTGCGGAAGCACTTCTGGCACGTCGTCAGCCGGTCGGCCGGCGGGCTCTCGGCGCCGAGGAAGTAGGGCTTGAGCGGGTGCATGCCCGCGCTGATCAGCAGCGTCGACGGATCGCTGCGCGGCACCAGCGGCGCGGAGGGCAGGCGCGTGTGCCCGCGCTCGGCGAAGTAGGCGAGGAAGCGCTCGCGGATCTCGTCGGAGGTCATCGCGCGGGCGAGTCTATGACGGCGTGACCGACGATCACGTCGCCTCGCATCAGGCAGGCGAGCTGGCCCGGCGCGGCGCCGTCGACCGGCTCTGCCGAGCTCCAGCGCGAGTCCGCCGTCGCGCTGACCCGGCAGGGCAGCGGCTGCGTGCGGTAGCGCAGCTTGACGCGGTCGACGTCCGCCGCGGGGCGGTGCAGCACCGCGTCGCGCACCGCCACCTGCGTGGTCGCGAGCTCCGCGCGCGCGCCGACCGTGACCGTGTTGGCGTCGTGGTCCTTGGCGAGCACGTAGAGCGGCTCGGGCGCCGCGATCCCCAGGCCCTTGCGCTGGCCGATCGTGAAGAGGTGCTGGCCGCGGTGGCGGCCGACGGTCCGGCCGGCGCGATCGACGACGGCGCCGGGACGCTCGCGCAGGCCGCCGTGACGGGCCAGGAACGCGCTCTTGCCGGTGCCGGCGAGGAAGCACAGGTCCTGCGACTCGCGCTTGTCGGCGACGGGCAGGCCGGCGGCGCGGGCGAGCTCGCGCACGTGCGGCTTGTGCAGCTCGCCGAGCGGGAAGCGCAGCCGCGCGAGCGACGCGGGCGCGAGCGCGGCGAGCATGTAGCTCTGGTCCTTGGCCGGGTCGGCCGCGGCGCGCAGCAACCCGTCGCTCCGTGACGCGCGCGTAGTGGCCGGTGGCGAGCTCGGCGGCGCCGAGCCGGTCGGCGAACGCGAGCATCGCGTCGAGCCGCACGTCGCCGTTGCAGCGCACGCACGGGTTCGGGGTCAGCCCCGCCGCGTGGTCGGCCAGGAACGGCGCGACGACGCCGGCGGCGAACGCCGCGCGCAGGTCGAGCGTGAAGTGCGGCAGCCCCATCCGGTGCGCGACCGAGCGCGCGAGCCGCACGGCGTGCGCGGAGCAGCACGACGCCTCCGCGTCGTTGGCCTCGTCGCGCCACAGCTCGAGCGTCACGGCGACCGCCTCGCGCCCCGCGCGCGCGACGAGCAGCGCGGCGACGGCGGAGTCGACGCCGCCGCTCATCGCGACGAGCGTGCGTCCGGCGATCACGCTCTGCGGCGGCGCGACCGACGACCGCGGCGCCGAGCGCCATGTGCAGCGCGTCGGCCGCCAGCTCGGCGGCATGGAGCTTGCCCGGCGACAGGCCGCCCAGCTCCGCGGCGATCTCGCGCGGACCGGTCCGCGCAGCGTCGAGCAGCGCCGCGCCGTGCACGAGCGCGACGGTCGCCGAGCCGGCGGCGATCATCGTGCCGCATCCGGATGCCTCGAAGCCGGCGTCGACCACGCGGTCGCCGGCGACGCGCACGTCGACTCGCATCAGGTCGCCGCAGGCAGCGCCGCCCGCGTTGCCCGAGCACGAGCTCGGGGGCACGTGGCCGCGCCCCCGGGGAAACTGCAGGTGCTCTGTGAAGGCCTCGGCGTCCACGCGCCGAGTGTAGGCCCAGCTACGAGTTGCGCAGGGCGTCGGTGACGGCCTGGTCGATCGTGACCCGGTCGACGTAGCCGACGAGCGTCTCGACCTTGCGGTCCGGTCGACGATCACGACGGTGGGCGACTGCTCGACGTCGGCGGCGCGGGTGATCTGCCCGTACGCGGCGATCTTCTTGATGTGCGTGGCGTGCGCCAGCACCTTGCCCTTGTGACGGTCGATGCCGGTCAGCGACTTGCGCACCGACTTGTCCTCGGCCCCCTTGGGCGACCAGAACAGCAGCACGACGACCTTGCGGTCGCCGAGCGCGCGCAGCACGCGCAGCGGCAGGCCGCCCGCGACGGCCGCCTCCTTCGTCAGCTTGCCGGGCTTGACGCCGGACGCAGGCTCCTCCAGCGGCGTCACAGGCGTGACGGACGGCGTCGTGGCGGTCTCGCCGGTCCCGCCGGCGAGCGCCTCGGCCTGCGCGTCCTGCTTGGCGGTGGTGTCGTTGGCCTTCTCGACGAGCTTGCCCGCGAGCGCTGTCAGCCTTCTCGCCGCCGGCCGCCACCGGGGGAGTCGTCGTCGGTGTCGTCGCCGCCGCGCGGGCGCCCCGGCATCGTCCTTCGGCCGGAGGAAGAGCATCCAGGCGGCCAGGAAGGCCACGGCGCAGACGAGGAGGATCCTGATGGGCGGAGAGATCTGGGACATTCCTCTCCCGTTGTCGGCACCTCGAGCCTCCGGCCTTAGCCGAATCCGCGTCTGGGGTGAGGACCCGATCAGCTGCGCGGCGGCGCGGTCAGCTTGACGCCGAGCTGCGCGAGCTGGGCGCCGTCGACGGGCGCCGGAGCGCCGGTCAGCGGGTCCGATCCGCTGGCCGTCTTCGGGAACGCGATCACGTCGCGGATCGAGTCGCGGCCCGCCAGCACCGCGACGATCCGGTCGATCCCGAGCGCGAGCCCGCCGTGCGGCGGCGCGCCGAAGCGCAGCGCGTCGAGCAGGAAGCCGAAGCGCGCGTCGGCCTGCTGCTCGGAGATGCCGAGCACGTCGAAGACCTGCTGCTGGACGTCCGGCCGGTTGATGCGGATCGAGCCGCCGCCGATCTCGACCCCGTCGAGCGCGATGTCGTAGCCGCGCGAGCGCATCGTCCCCGGGTCGGCGAAGTCGCCCGTCGGCGCCGTGAACGGGTGGTGCATCGCGGTCCAGCGGCGGTCGGTCTCGCTCCACTCGAACATCGGGAAGTCGACGACCCAGACGGCGTCGTGGCGGCCCTCCGGCACCAGGTCGAAGCGGCGCGCGAGCTCCAGCCGCAGCGCGCCGAGCGCCGTCGCCGCGACCAGCTCCGAGTCGGCGACCAGCAGCAGCAGGTCGCCGGGCCGGCCCGACAGCTTGCGCGTGACCGCCTCGCGCTGCTCGTCGGAGAGGAACTTCGCCGTCGGCGAGCGCCACGCGCCGTCCTCCTGCACGAACGCCCACACGAGCCCGCCGGCGCCGAAGCGCCTGCACGTGCTCGGTCAGCGCGTCGAGCTCGGAGCGCGGCACCTCGTGCGCGCCCGCGTTCAGCCCGCGGATCACGCCACCGGACGCGAGCACGCCGGAGAACACCTTGAACTCGGTCTGCGCGAGCTCCGCGCCGAGGTCGGCCAGCTCCAGGCCGAAGCGCACGTCGGGCTTGTCGGAGCCGTAGCGCAGCATCGCCTCGTCGTAGCTCAGCCGCGGCCACGGCGGCGGCGCGCTGACCGCGAAGCCGGCGTCCTCGAACACGCGCGCCATCAGGCCCTCGATCGCGCCGATCACGTCGTCCTCGTCGACGAACGCCATCTCGAGGTCGAGCTGCGTGAACTCGGGCTGGCGGAAGCCGCGCAGGTCCTCGTCGCGGAAGCAGCGGGCGATCTGGTAGTAGCGCTCGTAGCCGGACATCATCAGCAGCTGCTTGAACAGCTGCGGCGATTGCGGCAGCGCGTAGAACGTCGCCCGGGCTCATCCGGCTGGGCACGAGGAAGTCGCGCGCGCCCTCGGGCGTCGAGCGCGTCAGGATCGGCGTCTCGATGTCGAGGAAGTCGTGCGCGTTGAGGTAGTCGCGCATCGCGCGCACGATCGTGTGGCGCAGCACCAGCGTGTCGCGCATGCCCTCGCGGCGCAGGTCGAGCATGCGGTGGCGCAGCCGCAGCGTCTCGTCGACCGGCGCTGTCGTCGTCGACCGGGAACGGCGGCGTGAGCGGACTCGGCGAGCAGGTCGGCGGCGGCGACGTCGAGCTCGATCTCACCGGTCGCGAGGTCCGGGTTGACGTTGCCCGCCTCGCGCAGCACGACCTGGCCGGCGGCGGAGATCACGTGCTCCGGGCGCAGGCGCTCGGCGGCGGCGTGCGCGGCCGGCGCGGACTCGGGATGGAAGACGAGCTGGACGAGCCCGGTGCGATCGCGCAGGTCGATGAAGATCAGCCCGCCGTGGTCGCGCCGCCGGTGCACCCAGCCGGCGACGCGCACCGTCTCGCCGGCGCGCGCGGCGGTCAGCTCGCCGCACCACGCGTCGCGATACTCGTTGGCGCGCGGCGGCCTCACAGGCTGCCCTGGGCGATGTGGTGCATGACCGTGCCCGTCTCCACCTGCTGCTGCTCTCCCGTCTCCATGTCCTTCAGCGACGTGCCCTCGTCGTCGAGGATCGCAACGTAGCGAGCGCCCGCCCGGTCGGCCTGCTTGAGCTGGCCCTTGAGCGAGCGGCCGGCCGAGCTCGAGCCGCGCCGCGTGCCCTGCGCGCCGGGCGTCGGCCGCCAGCCGGAACGCGGCGGCGCGCAGCTCCGGCTTGGCATAGGCGACGAACAGGTCGAGCGGCGGCGCGCGCGGTGCGCGCGAGCGAGCCGGCCAGCAGGATCCGCTCGACGCCGGCCGCCCAGCCCATGCCCGGCGTCGGCGGTCCGCCGATCTGCTCGATCAGCCCGTCGTAGCGCCCGCCGCCGCCGACGCCCGACTGCGCGCCGAGATCGGACGAGGTGAACTCGCAGACCGTGCGCGTGTAGTAGTCCAGGCCGCGCACGAGCGTCGTGTCGACGTCGTAGGGCAGATCGGCGGCGTCGAGCAGGCCGAGCACGGCGGCGAAGTGCTCGGCGTCCTCGCGGTCGAGCGCGTCGAGCAGCCGCGGCGCGCCCGCCATCACCGTGCGCGTGCCCGGGTCGTCGGAGTCGAACGCGCGCAGCGGGTTGAGCTCGATCCGCGCGACGACGTCCGGCGACAGCCGCGCCGCGTTGTCGCGCAGGTACTGCTGCAGCTTGTCGCGGTAGCGCAGCCGGTTCAGCGGCATGCCGAGGCTCGAGATCCGCAGCCGCGCCTGCACGCCGGCGGCCTCGAGGATCTCCGCGAGCAGCAGGATCGCCTCGGCGTCGACGGCCGGGTCGTCGGAGCCGATCGCCTCGACGCCGATCTGCCAGAACTGGCGGAAGCGGCCCTTCTGCGGGCGCTCGCGGCGGAAGAAGCTCGAGAGGTACCAGAGCTTCACCGGCTGCGGCTGCTTGTGCATGCCGTGCTCCAGGTACGCGCGGCAGACCGGCGCCGTGCCCTCGGGACGCAGCGTGATGCTCGCGTCCTCCTCCGCGAGCGTGTACATCTCCTTCTGCACGACGTCGGTCGACTCGCCGACGCCGCGCGCGAACAGCTCGGTCGCCTCGAACGCCGGCGTCTCGATCCGGCGGTAGCCGGCGCGCTCGAGGATCCCGCGCGCGAGCGCCTCGAGCGCGTCGCGCGCGAGCGCCTGCTCGCCCAGCACGTCGTACGTGCCGCGCGGCGCCTGGATCCGGCCGCTCACGCGAGCTGGGCCAGGAACGGGTTCGTGGCGCGCTCGCGGCCGATCGTCGTGTTGCCCATGTGGCCCGGGTAGACGGCGGTCTCCCCCGGCAGCGCCTCCACCAGCAGCGCGAGGCTGCGCATCAGCGTCGCCGGGTCGCCGCCGGGCAGGTCGGTGCGTCCGATCGAGCCGGCGAACAGCACGTCGCCGGAGAAGAGCGCCTGCTCGGACGGGATCGAGTACGTGACGTGGCCGGGCGAGTGGCCCGGCGTGAACAGCACGTCGATCTCCATCCCGGCGAGCACGAGCCGCTCGCCGCCGGCGACCGTGTGGTCGGCGTCGTAGGACTCGAACGGCCCGAAGCCCGGCCACGGCACGAAGCGCATGATGTCGGCCAGCACCTCGACCTCGAGCTCAGGGCACCAGACCTCCGCGCCGGTCGCGCGGGCGAGCGGCGCGACCGCGCCGACGTGGTCGAAGTGCGTGTGCGTGAGCAGGATCGCGGCGATCCCGACCTCGAGCTTGTCGATCGCCTCGAGCAGCCGCGCCGGCTCGTCGCCTGGGTCGATCACGATCGCCTCGGTGGCACCGTCGAGCCGGGCGATGTGGCAGTTCTCCTGCACCGGCCCGACGGTGAAGGTGCGTACGTCCACTACTTGCCCTTGGCGGCGCGCGGCGGTATCACGCGCCCGGCCTTGCGCATCCTGCGCTCCCAGAAGAAGCGGTCGACCTTGTAGCCGAGCGGGACGTAGATCAGGAACGCGCCGACGGCCAGCGCCAGCGACGTGGCCAGCGTCTGCTTCTCGCCCGCAAGCCCGACCTGGAAGAGCACGAACAGCATCACCGAGGCGAGCCCGGCGCGGGTCGCTGCGCTGGTCCACGAGGGCTGGATGAAGCGGCGCTCCTCGCGCTGGCTCGCGCTGGCGCTCTTGCGCTGCTCCTCGGCGGTCGGCTTGCGCCCGGTGCGGCCGCGCGCCTCGATCGTGCCGGCGGCGTTGCCGCGATGCTTGGAACGGCGCTTGCGCTTGGTCTGGGCCATGGCCCTCAGACGTTAGCGGCCGCCTGAGAGCAGCGCCTCGATCGTGCCCGGCATCTGCAGCTCGACGTCGGCGGGCCAGCCGGCGAGCGCGGCCTCCGGCGCGGGCGCGACGAGCTCGGCGCGCGCAACGGCGTGGTGGCGCGCGACGGCTTCCAGCACGGAGGTCGCGGTGACCGCACGGTGGTCCTCGATGTTGGTCGAGACCTGGATCACGCCGCGGCGCGCCAGCCGCAGGCCGAGCGCGCGCACCCCGGGCAGGCCCTCCGCGCCGCCGTCGCGGATCAGCGCAGCGACGCTGCGCGCGTCTTCGAGCGTCGCCGGCGGCGCGAGCTCCAGGTTGAAGGCGATCAGCGGCGCTCGCGCCGCGACGAGCGTCGCGCCGGCGGTCGGGTGCAGCCGCGCGGGGCCGTAGTCCGGCGCTGTCGCGCGCGCGGCCAGGCCCTCGGGGCCGCCCTTGCGCAGCTCGGCGCGCGTGCGCCCGCCGGCCAGCTCGCCGTAGAGGAACACCGGGATGCCCGCGGCGCCGATCGCGTCGGCCGCCAGCAGCGCCTCGGCGATCGCCGCACCGCGGTCGTGCGGCTCGAGGAACACGACCGGCGCGACGTCGAGCGCGCCGACGCGCGGATGCAGGCCGTCGTGCTCGCGCAGGTCGATCCGTTCGGCGGCTGCCGCGGCGCCGGCGGCGAGCGCGCGGTGCAGCTCACCCGGCGCGCCGGCGAGGAAGAAGACGGCGCGGTGATGGTCGACGTCGGCCGAGCGGTCGAGCACGTCGGCGTGCGTCGCGAAGGCGGCGCCGATCGCGTCGAGCACCGCCTCGTTGCGGCCCTCGGAGACGTTGGGGACGGCGATCAGCCGCGTCACAGCACGAAGCGCCCGGCGTCCAGCACGCGCGTCGCGCCGACGTCGAGCGTCGCATCCTCGATCAGGCAGTCCAGGTGGACCGGCACCGACACGGTGCCGCCGATCCCGGCGCTCGCGCCGAAGGCGACGTGGACCGTGCCGAGCATCTTCTCGTCCTCGAGGATGTTGCCGGTCAGCGTCGCGCGCTCGTTCGTGCCGACGCCGAGCTCGGCGAGGTTGCGCCCCTGCTCTCCCGCCCCATCCAGGAGCGCGCTCCAGCGCTCGCCCCAGTCGCCGGTGGCCTGCGCGAGCCGGCCGTCGCGCACCTCCAGCTCGACCGGCGCGCCGGCGAGGCCCAGGGACGCGAGCGAGCGCGCGAAGAACGAGCCCGTCGCCGCCGGCCGGCGAGATGAAGCCCTCGCCGCAGGGCAGGTTGCCGAAGGCGCCGGCCGCCGTCAGGGTCGCCGTCGTCGGCGATCGCCTCGCGGCCGCGCAGGTCGAGCGTCAGGTCGCTGCCGAGCGGGCAGCTCACGTGCGCCTCGTCCGCCGCGCTCAGCAGCTCCGCGACGCGGCGCGAGCGCGCCGCCATCGCGGCGAAGTCGCACGCCATCAGCCGCGCGAGCATGTCCTCGGTCACGCCCGGCAGCGTCGCGCCGCGCGCGCCGGCCTCGCTCGCCGCCTTGCGCGCGCGCGTGTGCGAGAGCGAGCGTCGCGTGGGCGCGATGAACACCGGCGCGGCGGCGAGCGCCGCCGTCACGGCGGCCGGCGGCTCCTGTCCGTCGACCGCGCGCGGCTCCATCACCGTCACGACCGGCTCGGCGCCGAGCCGCGCGACGGCGGCTTGCAGCGCGGCGCCGATCGACTCGGTGCTGCGGTCGACGACGATCACGACGTCCTCCCCGGCGCGGATGCCGAGGCACTGCCCGACGACGGTCTCGACCGCCCGCTCCAGCTCGCTTCATCAGAGCAGCGCGAGCGCGAGCACGATCAGGATCAGCACGAACAGCACCGCCCCGCCGCCGCCGGCTGCCACTGGTTCTGCCAGAAGCCGGGGTCCGCACGGTCGCGCGAGTGGCGGCCCTCGGGGGGAGTGCCGACCCAGTCGTCGTCGTCGCCTGCGGCCATCGCCGCCGAGATTACCCGCGCGACGCCGTTTCCCATCGCGGGCGTCGGGGTACCGGCGCGACATGCGATCCGCTGCGTTGCTGTGCGTCTGCTCCGTCCTGCTCGTCGCCGCCCCGGCCGGGGCGAAGGAGCCGGCGCCGGGCGCGCCGGGCGCCAGGCACACCTGGGCGCCGGCGGACAAGCACGGCTTCGGCACGGCGCACCAACTTGCCGGCAAGGCCTACTTCACGCTGCGCGCCGCATCGCTCTCGGAGGTCTACTTCCCCGACCTCAGCACGCCCGGGTTCCGCGGGCTGCAGTTCGCCGTCAGCGACGGCAGGACGTTCCTCGACCGCGAGACCGTCGACGACGATCCCGCCCACATCGAGCCGGTCGCGCCCGGCGTGACCGCTCGCGTCGAGCCGCTGCGCCGCGCGCTCGGCTTCCGCCAGATCACGCGCACAGCGCGCTGGCGCCTGACCAAGACGTGGATCAGCGACCCGACGAGCGCGACGGTGCTCGTGCGCGTGCGCCTGCGTCGCTCACCGGCAAGAAGCTGCGCCTGTTCGTGCTCGCCGACCCGGCGCCGGGTGACGACGGCAACGACGACCGCGCAGCGACGCGGCCGGCGCGGCTGATCGCGTTCGACGACGACGCGGCCAGCGCCGTCGTCGCGGAACCGGCGCTGGAGCGGACCAGCAGCGGCTACAAGGGCAGCGCGAGCGACCCGTGGCTCGACCTGCAGGCCGACAAGCGGCTGAGCGGCTACGAGGCGGCCGTGCCGGGCAACGTCGTGCAGGGCGCGCGGACGCGGCTCGACGGCATCCGCAGGCAGCGGATGACGCTGGCGATCGGCTTCGGCGCCAGGGCCGGCGCGGCAGCCGCGACGGCAGAGGGTGCGCTCGCGCGCGGCTTCGCGTCCGCGGCCGCGCGCTTCAAGTCCGGCTGGCGCCGCTACCTCGCCTCGCTCAAGCAGCCGCCGGCGGTCGTCGCGCGCGATCCGCACATGCGCCGCCTGTACGAGCAGTCGCTGCTCGTGCTCGCCGCGTCGGAGGACAAGCAGTACCGCGGCGCCTCGATCGCCTCGCCGAGCATGCCGTGGATCTGGGGCACGCTGACGCTCGACGACCCTGACAAGGAGATCTCGGGCCCGTACCACCTGGTCTGGCCGCGCGACTTCTACCACGCTGCGACGGCGCAGCAGGCGGCCGGCGACAGCGCCGGCGCCAGGCGCCTGCTCGACTATCTGTGGCGCGTGCAGAAGCCCGACGGCTCGTGGTGGCAGAACACGCGCGTGGACGGCTCGCGAGTTCTGGACGACCGAGCAACTCGACGAGACGGCGCTGCCGGTCGTGCTCGCGTGGTGGCTCGGCCGCCGCGGCGCGGACGACTGGGCGCACATCCAGCGCGCGGCGGACTACATCGTCGCCAACGGCCCGGACACCGACCAGGAGCGCTGGGAGAACCAGAACGGCTGGTCGCCGAACACGATCGCGACGGCGATCGCCGGCCTGATCTGCGCGGCCGACGTCGCGCGCGCGCACGGCGATGACGAGCGGGCCGCTCTCCTACGAGGAGACGGCGGACGAGTGGCAGGACCAGGTCGAGGACTGGACCGCGACCGACAACGGCCCCTACGCGCCGCGGCCGTACTACCTTCGCGTCACGAAAGAGGCGGCTCCAGGTGTGGGCCCGGATCCCAACGCCGCGACGACGTATGACCTCGGCGACAACCGCCCGCAGCCGGTCGACCAGCGCGAGATCGTCGACAACTCCTTCCTCGGGCTCGTGCTGTTCGGGGTCAAGCCGTGGGACGACCCGACGATCCTCAACTCGCTCGCCGTCGGCGACTCGCAGCTGGCGGAGGACACGCCGAGCGGGCGCATCTGGCACCGCTTCACGTTCGACGGCTACGGCGAGCAGGACGACGGCGGTGACTGGGACCTGTTCTTCGACGACAAGCGGGCCAGACGCACGGCCGGCTGTGGCCGCTGCTGACGGGTGAGCGCGGTGAGTACGAGCTGATCGCGGGCATCGACGCGCGCCCGCGGCTGCGCACGATCGCGAACACCGCGAACGACGGGCTGATGCTGCCCGAGCAGGTCTGGGGCACGGACGCACCGCCGGGCGAGCAGCCCGGCGAGGGCACGCGCTCGGCGACGCCGCTCGCGTGGACGCACGCGCAGTTCGTGCGGCTGGCGTGGTCGATCAAGGCGGGCGAGCCGATCGAGCGCCCCGCGATCGTGGCCTGCCGCTACACGGATGTCGAGTGCCCTGAGCCGTGAGGTGATGCTTCGCTAAGCTAATCGTTAGCGATGCGAAGCACTTCCACCGACTCCGATCTCGCGGGCAGCCTGCGGCTCGCCGTCGCGCGCTCGGCGCGGCGGCTGCGCCAGGAGTCCGGCACCGGCCTCTCGCCCTCGCTCTCGGCCGCGCTGGCGACGATCGAGCGGCACGGGCCGCTGACGCCGTCCGAGCTCGCGCTGCGCGAGCGGAGTCCAGCGGCCGACGGTCACGCGGATCGTCGTCCGGCTCGAGGAGGAGAGCCTCGTCGCGCGCGCGGGCGACCCGGGCGACCGCCGCTCCTCGCTGATCACGGTCACGCCGGCCGGGCGGCGAGCTGCTCGCCGCCGCGCGCACGCGCAAGGACGCGTTCCTCTCCGAGCGTCTCGACGCGCTCAGCCCCGAGGACCGCGCCACGCTCGAGCGGGCCGCCGTGCTGCTCGAGGGCATGCTCGAGTGACGCGGCGCTGCACCGCACCTTCTCCTCCCTCGCGGTCCCCAACTACCGTCGCTACTTCGCCGGCCAGGTCGTCTCGATCTCGGGCAACTGGATGCAGATCGTGGCCGAGATGTGGCTGGTCGTGCAGCTCACCGGCAGCGGCGCGGCGGTCGGCATCACCGCCGGGCTGCAGTTCCTGCCGGTGCTGCTGTTCGCCGCCTGGGGCGGCGTGCTGGCCGACCGCTTCGACAAGCGCACGCTGCTGACGATCACGCAGCTGTGCATGGCGCTGCCGGCCCTCGCGCTCTGGGGGCTGACGGCGGGCGGTCAGATCGAGATCTGGATGGTCTACGCGCTCGTGCTCGCGCGCGGGTCGGTGACGGCGATCGACAACCCTGCGCGGCAGTCGTTCGTGACCGAGATGGTCGGCGGCGAGCGCGTGGTGAACGCGGTCGCGCTGAACTCGGTGATCGTGCACTCGGCGCGCATCGTCGGGACCCGCCGCCGCCGCGGTGCTGATCGCGCTGCTCGGCGTCGCGGCCTGCTTCGCGGTCAACGCCGCCACGTTCCTCGTGATGGTCGCCGCGCTGCGGCTGATGGACCCGGCGCTGCTGCAACGCGCCGAGCGCGTGCCGCGCGCCCGCGGCCAGCTGCGCCAGGGCGCTCGCCTACGTGCGCCGCACGCCGGCCCTGCGCATCCCGCTGGTGATGATGGTCGTCGCGGGCATCGTGTCGTTCAACTTCCAGGTGCTGCTGCCGCTGCTCGCGGCGCAGACCTGGCACGGCACCGCCGCGACCTACGCGGCGCTGACCGCGGCGATGGGCGTCGGCTCGGTGCTGGGCGCGCTCGCCGCGGGCGCGCGCGGGCGCGTGACGTCGCGGACGCTCGTCGCCGCCGCGGCGGCGTTCGGCGTCGCCGAGCTGCTCGTCGCGCTGGCGCCGACGCTCGAGCTGCAGGCGCTCGCGCTCGTGCCGATGGGAGCGGCGAGCGTGACGTTCGCCGCGGGCGTGAACTCCTCCCTGCAGCTCGCCGCCGCGCCCGCGCTGCGCGGGCGCGTGATGTCCCTGTACTCGATCGTCTTCCTCGGCTCGACGCCGATCGGCGCGCCGCTCGTCGGCTGGCTGGCCGAGGTCGCAGGCCCGCGCAGCGGCCTCTTCGCGGGCGCCGCGGCCGCGCTGGCGGCGGCGCTCTACGCGCACTACGCGTTCGCTCGCGCCGACGTGGAAGCGGCGCGCCCGCGCTCACGCCGCGCGCCGCGGCCACGCCGACCTGCGCTACCGCACGAGCTCGCCTCGCGCGTCGCTAGCATCACGCTCCCCGCCGGAGTAGCTCAGTCGGTTAGAGCAGCGGAATCATAATCCGCGTGTCGGGGGTTCGAGTCCCTCCTCCGGCATCGAACAAACGGCGCGGCTAGAGCCAATCAATGCACCGCACATGCTCCGGGCTTCGTGGGGTCCCCCCAAGTTCCCCCCAAAGCTCCGCGGCCGAGCCGTAGTGATTCCTTTAGCGGCGACGCAGTCGCCTTCCATCGCCAGGGCTCCCAGGCGTGCGGCAGCGTCCGGGCGCGGCGCGTAATGCACGTACTTCCGCGTCGTCGCAATGTCGGCGTGTCCCATCCATTCCTGCACGTCGGTGATCGGAAAATCGCGGACCGCCATCGTGCCGAACGAGTGGCGGAGATCGTGGAATCGGATACGGCGCAGCCCGGCGCGCTCGCTAGCGAGCACGAACCGTCGATAGAGGGCGGAGCCATCTATCGGTGCCGCCGACGCAATTGACAAGTACGAGGTCATCATCGGTCGGAGAAGTGCTCGCGGTCTCGCAAAGCCTGGAGCGCCGCTCCGACCTGGGGCATCATCGGGACAGACCGCACGCGATACGACTTCGGCAGGTCCTCGCCTCCGTCGTCCGTGTAGCCGCGCTCGACGTGAATCAGGGCGTCGTCGAAGTCAACCGCGCGCCACCGGAGCGCACGCAGCTCCGAGAGCCGCAGGCCGGTGAAAGCCGCCACGCGAAAGATCGCCGCGTCCTGTGCATCTGCCAGCCGCGCGGGCGAGCGCCTGGACCTCATCGGGCCGGTAGAACGTGATCGCGTCCGACTTCGTCCGACGGGACCTCGCCCACTCGAACGCTAACCCGGGGTTATCCGCAGCGCCGTGCCGAGCGACCGCCAAGGCGAAAACACCCCGGACAACGGCTCGGTGCTGGTTCAGCGTCGACGCCGCGACACCGCGCTGGACCAGCGAGTCACGGTACGTCCTGACATCGTCTTCCGTGATCGCGCTTACGGCGCGGTCACCCCACCGCTCGACGAGCGAGGCGGGGTTCGTTTCCCGGCCTCGCTTGCGGCGGCTGCCGTCTTCATTCCGTGGAGGCCCACAGAGAATTCCGCGATACGACCTGAACGTCGTCTCTCGAAGGTCGCCGGCGGCGATGCGGCGCTCACAGTCCGCGATGTACGCCTGCGCCAGAGCGCGGTAGGGCATCGCGCAGTTGGCAGCCTGGGATCGCTCGGCGTCGATGAGGAACGCGCGCAGCCACGCCTCCGCGGTCGCCCGCGTGAAGGATCCCTCGGGGGGGCGCCCTCGTTTCTGCCATGCGAGACCTATGACATTGGTCGAGTCTTGGCCGTCGGGGAGCCGATAGCGGGCTTCCCATACCGGGCCACCTCTTCGGAGCTTCCCCTTCACGGTCGTCGAAAGGACCGGGCGCCTGCGCAGCGGGCACGTAGCCAGTCAATTGTTGGCCGCGACACCGACAAGGCCGGGTCATTAGAGCGGCGACCTTCGCAGTTCCGCGCGGCACGCGTGTGGATCGCCGGCGCCGAACACGCGTTGGGTGCCGCTCGTGTGAACTGTCGCGCGCTCCACGGTCGGATGGGGCCTAACCCCCGTCCATCCGTCCATGGAGAAGTTCGAAGTCGCTCCGTTTGCTGCCGATCTATGGGCTTGAGCTGATCCTGGCAAACCCGTCGTAAGGCGGGGACGCGAAGCAAGAGGTCTCATCCCGACGGGTGAGATGGCTCGCCGGCTCTCTCAAACCCAGTCGTGGCACCTCGGGAGACCAGCATGGCAATGATGAAGCGAAAGCGGCTCTGTCTCGCACTTGTGGCGGCGGCCTCACTGGCACTCCCCGCCACGGCGCAGGCTGCCGGTTATGAAGCCGAGGTGCTTGCTGACGACCCGTTGACCTACTGGCGCTTGAACGACTCGGTTGGCGTGACGGCACACGATGCGTCCGTCGACGGTCGCGACGGGACCTACGCTGCCGGTTTCACGCTCGGCGTCTCGGCGCCGTTTTCTACCGCGGGGGTCACCGTAGACCTGACCGCTGGGGGCAACGTGAGCGGATCGATTCCCACCGCAAGCCGCACGCTTGAGCTTTGGGTGAACCCGGACCGGCTGAACCGCAATCAACAAACAGGCATCGCTGCACATGGGAATCCCGCGGTAGACGGCTGGGCGCTCGGCGTCGGGGTCAAAGCCCAAACTTTCAGGTGCTTGCGAAACAGAACCGTACGCAACCCGATCACGTTGGCGAGCAACGCGTGGACGCTTGTGACCGTTCTTGGTCCGGCAACAAGGTCCACTTCTATGTCAACGGACTGCTCAAAAAGTCCTTCAGCGGCGCTCCGGCCACCGGTGGCGGCGCGTTTGTGCTCGGCGGCAACGGCGGCGGCGCGTTCACCGGAAGCTTCTCGGGCAGCCTGGACGAGGCCGCAATTTACGACTCCGCGCTCAGTGCGGCCAACATTCAAACGCACTTCGCATCAACGCAGGTGCCGGTCAACACAAGGCCGTCAGTGATCTCCGGGACGCTCGCAGTCGGCGAAACGCTGACGGCTCAGCCGGGAGACTGGACAGGCGCAACGGGTCCCTCAGGACGTATCAGTGGCAGCTCTGCGACGTAAACGGCGACGACTGCGGCGACATCGTTGGCGCTGTCGGGACAACTCACGTGCTGGTCACGGAAGACGCGTGCAGGAAACTGCAAGTTGCGGAAACCGTGCCACCTCCGTGTACGGAGCAGGCACGGAGTTCTCTGG
Organism: uncultured Solirubrobacteraceae bacterium; assembly: GCA_963721315.1. GTDB lineage: Bacteria > Actinomycetota > Thermoleophilia > Solirubrobacterales > Solirubrobacteraceae > DASQMT01. The sequence continues at coordinate 2,690 of CAVRIU010000008.1, read as the reverse complement.
TCTTTCGGGCACGATCGCCAGGCACCTGCACCGAGCCCCCGACAGATCGATTGCCGAACCCGAACCTGACCCGACCACCAGCAGTCTCCCATCCTCACACCCACTACCCCGGTCACAACCGACACGACCCCGGCAACGGGCACAACGCCCATAACGCTCGCCCCCAATTGCACCATTCGGCTGCGCAAGGTCGCGCCGAAGATGATCAAGGTCAAAGGCGCCGGGCGTGTGACCTTGAAGGCCGCAGGCGCAACGGCAAGGTCAAGGTCGTGGCCAAGGCGACCAAAGCAACAAAGCGGCGGGTGGCCGAAGCCGTCTTCAAGCTCGATCGCAAGACACTCAAGCGCAAGCACGCCAAGCTACGCCGCTCGTTCAAGCTCGCCAAACTCAAGCCCGGCAAGCACACGCTCAAACTCAAAATCCGCCCGCAACACGGCAGCAAACGCACGATCAAGATCAGGCTACGCGCGGCATGCCGCTGAAGCGCGACACCCGCCGCCCTGTTCCGGCTCGTGAACGGCGATGAACCGCGACACAGCCGGCATCGCCATCGTGATCACCGGCTTCGTGTTGACCGCTGCGGTTTGGCTGATAGCCGCCGCCGTCTTGCTGGCTTTAGTCGCCTAACGAACTCCAGCCAGCGGCATAAAGGTTTGGGCGTAGCCCGAGCGGGCTCCCGGACGCAAACGCGAGTCGGGCCCGAGGCAACCACCTTCTCCTTGACCCCCGGCGTCGCCGATTCATCGAAGGACGTTCAAGGTCTGCGCCAAACAAGCCGACGACTCATGAGAGCCAGGAAGCACGACCGGCCATCCACCTCCAGGAGGCCGCGCGCCTGGCGCTCGACCCGAGTGCAGGAGGCGCGGGTTCCTCGACAGGCCCGCGCGTCCGAAGCGTTCGAAGTTGCCGCGATCAGTCCAGTCCGCGCGATTTTGATCTTGCTGACGCAAGTCTGGTCGATGCATGAGCCATGAACACGAGGAACCATTCAATCGCGAGATCGATCGGCTGGCGGACCTGCTTCGCGCGTCACGTCAGTATGCTCCGGACGACTTGGTCGGTCGCGAGGCTGTTTGGAGGGAGCGCGAGAGGCTGCGCATGGGGCTGCTGCAAGCGATCGCAGAAGATCACAACACCGGGATGCGCTAAACGAGCCCGGCTGCTAGGTGCGCGAGCCCGGCTGCTAGGTGCGCGAGCCCAAGCCCTGGTAGGGCCACCGCGCTCCGCTATCGAATCGATGGCCTGGCAGCACTAGGAGGCGCGGGCCGGAGGGGAAGAGAGGCCCGCGCCCCCGCGCGTGTTCAGTCCGTCGTGAGACGCACTGCCCAGAGTCGATATGCCGGTCGACCCATGGGGGCTGTTTCGGCATGTCGGGCTTCGACCTTGATCGCCGATGTTGGGCGCCCTGGCACGCGCAACATTCGCCAGTGCTGCGTGTTGCGGCGGATGCGCGCCTCCTCATACGTGGACGATCCTTCAACACCTTCAGGCTATGGCCGACCTCCGTCAACGTTTCACGGTCTACGCTCGCCGCGGACGGAATCCAGCCAATGGGCAACGGCAACCGCACACCGGAAAGCCGCTGCCAACGTGAACCCTGTCGGCGGCGGCGTCGCTGCTCGCCGACGAAGGCGAGGTCGGCAACTGCGCCTGGTCCACCCGCGAACGGTGCTCACTCCAGCCGCGAAACGTTCTTCCGCTGCCATCGAGCAAACACCCGCGATCTCTCCGCGGGACATGTCCCGAACACCATCCTCTCGTGCACAGCACGCTCCGAGTGCAAACCGAGCGCACGCTCGGAGGCAGGCTCACTGGCAAGGCGTGCCGGCGTAGCCGAGAGCACCGATTAGATTACGGTCCAGTCGTCCGTTCATCCGCCCCTACGGGTTGCTGAACCGCGCTGCCGGGGCCGCTGCGGGACTCGGCCGATTGCTTGCCATGTAGTCGGCCGTCTGCGGCTCCCCCCACGATTCCCCCAAACCGGCGAGATCCGAGAACAACTCACGCCAGGCTTGAGACGCGATAGGGCGCTACAGAGCCAAGCGGCACTAGTTCCGCCCGAATCATAATCCGCGTGTGGGGGTTCGAGTCCCTCCTCCGGCATTACGAAATTCCTGCATGGCCGCGCTTTCTGCTCCTTGGTGCCGGCGGCGGTTGGGTAATTGTGCCAAGAGACTATCCCAGGAAACGCGTCGATTCGGCGTAGGATGGGTCCATGAAGTCGGGTCTCGGTCGTGCGATCTCCGGTCACGTCTTCCGCGTGCTGGGCGACCCGCGTAGATCGCCCAGCGCGGCTTAAGGCTCGCGCACGGGTCACCGGCCAGACCGGTGACCGGAGGGCACCTTCCCGGTGATCGTGATCGCGTAGGCCGTTTTTCCAATGAGCTCGAATGTCGTCGGTCGGTCCAGTTCGGAAACCACGCTCCGGAACTGACCATGGCGATCGGCCCGCATGAGGTAGCCGGTGTTCGGCTCGGCTGGGGAACCCTCCGGGCCCCCGTCCGGCCAGTCACCCTGCGCGAGCCCGTACAGCCGGTTCCGCTGGCCGACCTCCACGTCGACGAGCAGCGGGGCACCCGAGGCGAGCGGCACAACCCGACCGCCCGCGCGCCACAGTCCGACCGCCCGGCCTGCTTCCGGCGTGTGCGGCAACGGGCCGGCCTGGCCGACGAGGACGGCGGGCCCGACCC